>CAVVHZ010000062.1:0-282443 GCA_963748025.1 uncultured Gemmataceae bacterium | reverse complement strand
TCATGGCGTGTCTCCGTGACGGTTGAGGTACCCATAATGCGAAAACCGGGTCGCAAATAGCTCACGGATTCTCAAATTTCTTTTCCCCGCCCCCCATCTCTTGAAACAGCCACGCCTTGCTGTACGCCCAGTATCGCTTCGCCGTCGCCGGGGAGATGCCGAGGGCTTCGGCGGTTTCCTCGATGGTCAACCCCACGAAATAGCGGAGTTTCACGAGTTCGGCCTTCTGGGGCTCGACCTGGGCGAAGCGGGTGAGCGCCTCGTCGAGGGCGACGAGGTCGTCATCGACGGGTGGCGCGGCGATGGGCAGCTCGCTGGCGTCGTGTCGGCGCAGCCCGCCGCCGTGCTTGGCGGCCTTCTTGCGGCGTGCGGCCTCGACGAGGATGCGGCGCATGGCCTCGGCCGCGGCGGCAAAGAAGTGGCCGCGATGGTCCCACCGGTCGCCGTCGGGCGTGCCGACCAGCCGGAGGTAGGCTTCGTGGACCAGGGCGGTCGGCTGGAGGGTGTTGCCACCTGGCTCGGCGGCCAAACGGGCGGAGGCGAGACGGCGAAGCTCGTCGTAGACCAAAGGCAGCAACTGCCCGGCCGCATGCCCGTCGCCCCGGGCCAGGTCAGATAAGATCTGGGTGACTTCGTTCATCGGTGCTCTCTCGAATCCGGGAGTGCAGTGCAGCAAGGCAGCGGACAGCGAATGGGGCTCGCTTGGCGGGCAAAATCATGGTTTTCCCGACACCCCCGCCGGAGTGCCGGAGTTGAGTGTTTTTTGCGTTAACATTAAGTCAAATAATAAGTTGCTGCGGACCAACTCCGGCAAAACCCGCGGCAAATCGCCGGAGTTAAAAGACGATCATGATAGTCGTGTTTCCTCTCGGCTGTTTAGGGCGTTCGGAAACAATGATGCATTCCGTCACCGCCGGGCTTGCCCCGGTGGGATGATGACTGTTCAGCTAGAAAAATCCGCCGCCAATTCGTCACCGCCGGGGCTTGTCCCGGTGGGACGATGACTTTCTGGCTTAGTTCGCGGAATGCTAACGGTTTCGGTATGGCGAATAGCCTCATAGTCGGCGCTTCCACCGGGACAAGCCCGGCGGAGACGAGGGCATCACTCTGATTAGACTAGCTAGCCAGTCATTGCCCCACTGGGACAAGCCCAGTGGTGGCACCGGAACCATACTTTCCTCTTCTGGAACGCCAGTCTTGCCTCATTTCTTCCGAAGGCTCTTAGCGTTCGCTCTGGCGCGAATCGATCGGCGGCAGATCGCGTAAGCTCTTGAGCCCGAATATCTGCAGAAACTTCCGCGTGGTGCCATAGAGCACGGGCCGACCCAGCGAGTCGTGCCGGCCTGCAATGCGCACCAGGCCGCGTTCCATGAGCTGACGCAATATGTCGCCGCACTGCACACCGCGAACGGCTTCCACGTCCGCGCGCATGATGGGCTGGCGGTAGCCGACGATGGTGAGCGTTTCCAGCGCTGCCCCGCTCAGCGCAGCTCGCTGGGCGGCTTGGGCATGCGGGACAGCCAGCGGTAGAAGATCGGCTTGGTCAAGAGCTGAAAGCCGCCGGCCACCTCGACGATTTCGAAGGCGGCATTTTCCTTTTCATAGAGAGCCTGCAAGCGGCGAACCTGGCGCCGCGCTTCGGCGCCGTCGGCCAGACGCAACACCTGGGCGAGTCGCTTTACCGTCAGGGGCTCATCCGCAAGAAAGAGGATCGCCTCGAGGGCCGCCATCTGCGCATCGCGCGCGAGCTCGCCGCGACCGGCGTTTTCGTTCCCCGCGGTTAGGAAAAGGGCATGACCGGCCGGCGCAGGGTGATTGCGCGGCAAGCGGCGGGCATCAGGAAACGACAGAAGCAGGCTGGAACTGGCTGGGATCATGACTGCATTCGCTTGATTGCTTGCGGCTCGCGGCTCGTCGTGCGGCACAACGCTTGCCATCGCTTTCACACTCGCATAGAGTAACGCCCATTGTTGCAACTGCCTAGCGCTGAACCGTTGATGGCCCGGGGGACGCGAGCCCGTGGTGAGATTCCTCTCGGACAAGATCGGCAATGATCTGGCTCTCACAGTGGAGGCGATGATTGCCGCGACGGCGTTGATCGTCTTCATGCTCGCTGTCGGCCATCTTCTTTGTCTGGCTGGAACGCAAGGTCTCGGCCCGCATTCAGGATCGCCTCGGGCCCACGCGCGTCGGCGGCAAGTTCGGCTGGCTGCAAACCCTGGCCGACGGCGTCAAGCTGCTCGTCAAGGAAGATATCATCCCCGCCGGTGCCGACCAGGTGCTCTTCCGCCTCGGGCCCTTACATCGCGCTTGTGCTGGCTCCTACCTGGCTTTCATCGCCCTGCCCTTCGGCAACGGTGTGGTCGCCCTGCGTCTGAATATCGCGCGTCTTCTTCATGCTGGCGGTCATGTCCACCGAAGTTTTCGGCATCATCCTGGCCGGCTACGGCTTCGGGCAGCAAATGGGCCCTGTTCGGCGGCATGCGCGAGGCGGCCCAGATGGTCAGCTATGAAGTGCCGATGGCCCATCTGCGTCCTGGTGCCCGTCATCGTCGCGGGCTCGATGAACCTTAACGTACGTCGGCCCGTCAGCCAGACAGGGCTCTTCTGGAACTGGTATGTTTTCCACGATCCGTTCACTTTCCTGGCTTTCTGGACGTTACTTCACCTGCGCCACCGCCAGCTGCAAACGCGCCCGTTCGATCTGGCCGAGGCCGAAAGCGAACTGGTGGCCGGCTTCCACACCGAATACAGCGGCTTTCGCTGGCTGTTCTTCTTCATGGCCGAATATGGCAGCATGTTCGCCGTCAGCGGCATCGCCGTGCTGCTGTTCCTGGGCGGCTGGCACACGGGTCTGCTGCCGCTGGGAGCCGGTAGCCAACGCTGGCGTGTGGTCCTTGGCAACCTGATCAACGTCGTCGTGTTCATCCTCAAAGGCTGGGTGCTGGTGTTCGTGATGATGTGGGTGCGCTGGACGCTTGCCCGGCTGCGCATCGATCAGGTGATGATGACGTGCCTGAACTACCTGCTGCCGATCAGCTGCGTTTTGCTGCTGGGCGTCAGTCCTGCTGGCAACTGGCGCTGGTCAAGCTCGCCGTTGGCTCGACAACATCCGCTATGTGTTGGCGGCGGTGTGTCTTTTGGCACTGATCGCTTTCGTGTTCAAGCTGATCACCAGCGCAGTCGGCGGCGAACCCGACGCAGCTAATGCCCGGGCCTTGGCAATGGCAAGCGGGGTCGCAGTGCCGGATGTGGCTCAGGGCGTGTGAGGCGTTCATGGATCCCAAGCTCGCGTTTTTCGTAGTTCTCGCTTGTCTGACCGGCGTGCTCGGCTATTGCCGTGGTGGTGGCGCAGAACATCGTGCGCTCGGCCGCCTGGCTGCTGTTCACCCTGGCCGGAGTCGCCGGCATCTTCTTCCTGCTCGGCGCCGATTTCGTCGGCGCCACCCAGTTGATCGTCTATGTCGGCGGCATGCTGGTGCTGGTGGTCTTTGGCGTCATGCTCACCGCCCAGGGCCGTTCATCACCATGAAGACCGGCGCCGCCGATTGGGCCATCGGCGGCACTGGTGCGGCGCTGTTGCTGTTGGGACTTCTCGTGTCATTCGATCCTGGTCACTACCTGGCCGATGAACGATACCCAGCTGCGATGACGGATGCAGCCGGATCGCAGACAGCGCCGCCATGGGGCAGGCGTTCTCTGGGAATCGGCGAGGTCGCGCCGCCGGGCTACAGTGACCGGCATCACCGGCGGTTCGCCTTTCCGCGTCGACGCGAGTCGGCTATCTGCTGCCCTTCGAAATCGTCTCCGTGCATTTGCTGGTCGTTCTGATCGGCGCTGCCTATCTGGCCCGGGCCAAGCGCCGTCGCGAGGTGGTTTCATGAGCGACGCCGAGCTTCTTGAACGGTTATCTTGATGCTCGGCGCCTTGCTTTTCGTTTGCGGCGTCGTCTGCATGGCCATCAAACGCAACGCCATCGGCATCCTTATGGGCGTCGAGTTGGTGCTGAACGGGGCCAATATCAATTTTGTGGCCTTTGCCCGCTACAACCCGGTGTTCGAGATTGAGGGACAGGTTTTCGCCCTGTTCGTCATCGTGATGGCGGCCGCTGAAGCCGCCATCGCTCTGGCCATCGTGCTCAACTTCTACAACAATCACACGACCGTGGATGTCGATACCGCCGAGGAGCTCAAAGGCTAGACATGGAACATCCCGGCCATCTCTATGTGGCGGCCACGCTTTTGCCGCTCGCATCCTTTCGTTCTCCTGCTGCTCGGCGGTGGTTGCGGGCAGCTGGCGCGAGCCTATCGCCAAAACCAGCTGGGCGGCGCCATCTTTCGGTTGATGGGAGGCGATAAGCCGAGCCGTCTAGGTTCGTTCATCGCTACCGGAGCAATCGCCCTGTCCTTTTTGCTTTGTTTGACAGGATTCGTCCTGTTCGAAGCAGGATCATGCTCAGGCCGAGGCCGGTCCCGGCGCGGTTCACGCAACAGTGGAAGGCGGCCATGCCGAAACCGGCCACGATGTCGGCAGTAAGTGGCAGCAGAGTTGGACTCTGGCTGCAAATGGATTTTCCCACGCTCGGCGCGGCACCGAACTGGCGCTCGGCTACCGCATCGATCACCTCTCGGCCATCATGTTCTTGATGGTTACATTCATCGCCACGCTCATCCACGTGTTCTCCATGGGTTACATGGAGGAGGAGCTCAAGCCCGATCGTCGAAGATCACCAGGTGCATACCGAGCACGGCCATTTGCACCGGCGCGGCAGATTCGGCCGTTTCTTCATGTTTCTGTCGCTCTTTTGCTTCTCCATGTTCAACTTGGTGCTGGCCGACAATCTCTTTCAGGTCTTCATCAGTTGGGAGCTGGTGGGCATCTGTTCGTTCTTGTTGGTCGGCTTCTACTACGAGCGTCAAGCGCATTCGAATGCGGCGAACAAAGCGTTCATCACCAATCGAGTTGGCGACGCCGGGCTTCATCCTGGGCATGCTCATTCTTTGGACCTATGTGGGCACGTTCAACTTCGAAGATATATTCCGGACCATCAGAATGCCGGGGGTGGCTGCTCAACGTCAGATCCAGGGCCCGTCAGCTGGACCGAATTGTCCGCGCCAAGCCCGTTGGAGAGGCCGAGCCACGATCGGCCAGAAGCTTTCGACTGGACGACAAAGGTGAAGAAGTCATTCTTTTTGCCGATCATTTTGACGCTGCGAAACTCAAAGGCATCGTTGAGACTTCCGCCGCCATTGGGGAAGAGGGCTTCAGCCACATACCTTATTGGCTTTTGGTGGTTGCCGGGCTTGGCATTTTCCTAGGTTGCGTGGGCAAATCGGCGCAGTTCCCTTTGCACGTGTGGCTGCCCGACGCCATGGAAGGCCCGACCCCCGTCAGCGCCTTGATCCATGCGGCCACGATGGTGGCGGCAGGCGTCTATCTCGTCGGCCGTTGTTATCCGCTGTTTACGCCCGAAGCTCGTCTGATAATCGCCTACACGGGTGGAATAACGCTGTTTGTGGCCGCGACTGTTGCTCTGGTTATGACCGACATCAAGAAAGTGCTAGCCTATTCGACCGTGAGCCAACTCGGCTACATGATTCTAGCCCTTGGCGTAGGCGGATGGGCGGCCGGGCTGTTTCACTTGATTACTCACGCTTTTTTCAAAGCGTTGCTCTTCCTCTGCTCCGGCAGCGTTATCTATGGCTGCCACCACGAACAAGAAATGGGCAAAATGGGCGGCCTCTTCAAAAAGATGCCGATCACTGCCATCACTATGCTGGTCGGCGTGTTGGCGATCTCAGGCATCCCCTTGTTTAGCGGCTGGTATAGCAAGGATGCGATCCTGCGCGGCTGCTCTAGGCTTCGTGTACACACACCCGAGTCATCTGCTGCTCTTTCTGTTGCCGCTGGGAACCGCGGGCATCACGGCGTTTTATATGTTCCGCATGTGGTACATGACCTTCACCGGCGCAGCCCGCGACCATCATGTTCACGAACATGCTCGTGAGTCGCCTCCTCTCATGACGGTGCCTTTGATACTCCTCGGTATTGCCAGCGTGATTGTGGCCTGGGGATACAACCCTACGGATGCGGAAGCCAGCTTGCTCGAACACCATATTCATCACGCGCAGCCGGCTTCGGTTTTTGCCGATTTGAAAGCGGAAGTTGGAGGCATCCATCACGCAACATCAGCCGGCAGGTTATCTGGCTTTGGCGGTGGTCTCGTGTCGATCCTCTTCGCTGCGAGCGTTTACTATTACAAAGTGCTCGATCCCGCGGACGCAGTGGCTCAGTTCCCTGGCCTGCATCGAGTTCTTGTTGAGAAAATGGTACTTTGACGAACTTTATAGCGTCCTGCTGGTGCACCCCTCTTTGGCCGTAGCTCACTGGTGCAAGAACTTCGACCTCAAAGGCATTGATTGGGTTCTGCACGGCAGCGCCAAGGCAACCGTGACCGTCTCGCGATGGAATGGCGCATTTGACAAAGGGGTCATCGATGGCCTGGCAAATCTAACCGCCCGCGTTTTCTATGCCACTGGCTCCTGGCTCAAGAATGTGCAGACGGGTTTCTTGCGAAGCTACATTCTGTTTTCTGGCCCTGGGGGCTGTTTGTTTGTTTTTCCTGCTGACGTTGGTGCTTTCCATGGTGAAGGCCGGCTGACACAGGGCGACTTTGCTTCACTAGATTAGAGCGACCTCCATGTACGATTTGGCGCTAATGTCTCTTGTGATTTTCGTGCCCTCGCTCTTTGCCATCATCTTGCTGTTCGTGCCCAAGGCGCAAACGGAATTGATGCGCATGATTACGCTGTTCGGCACCGCCGTCACCATGGTGCTGAGCATTTGGATGTTCATCGACTTTTACAACAACGTCATCGATTTCAACAGCACCAACACCGATCATTCCAAGGTAACGCTTAACGCCCGGGTGGATGCGGCCCTCAATGCCAATGCTTCTCCGAAGAGCCGTAGCGGCTCGGATTGGGTGGCGCGCTATCCCTGGATCAAGGAATTCGGCATCGAGTATTACCTGGGGGTAGACGGCATCAGCATGCCCTTGGTGCTTTTGACCACGGTGCTCAGTTTTCTGTCGATGCTGGCGGCATGGAAAATCGACAAGTTCGTGCGCGGCTTCTGCATCCTCTTCTTGATTCTCGAAACCGGCATGCTGGGCACTTTTTTGGCGCTCGATTTCTTCCTCTTCTACATCTTTTGGGAAGTCATGCTCTTGCCCATGTACTTCCTGATTGGCGTTTGGGGCGGCCCGCGCCGCGAATACGCCGCCATGAAGTTCTTCCTGTACACATTGTTGGGCAGCGTGTTCATTCTCGTGGCCATGTTGGGATTCTATTTCACCGATTTGCGCGACTTCCATCCCAAAGGCGGCGGCGCAGAAACAGTGAATTCTTTCGATATCGTGGTGTTGCAAAACGCCGGCTCTGCGGCTTCTGCTTATCTAAAGGGGGAATCCGCGGAGAGCGTGCTCAAGAAATACGGCAATGAAGAAGTGCGAAAAGGCGGCGCTCGGCTGGAGGAAGCCAAGAAGCGTCTGGAGCAACCCTTCTTCACCAGCGGTTTCCAGTACACCATGTTCCTGCTCTTGTTCGTTGGCTTCGCCATCAAGGTGCCGGTCTGGCCCTTCCACACGTGGCTCCCCGATGCCCACGTGGAAGCGCCCACGCCCATAAGCATGATCCTTGCTGGGGTCCTCCTCAAGCTTGGCGGTTACGGCATCATCCGCATTGCCTATCCGATTTGTCCCTGGGCAGCGGAAATGCTCGCCTGGTGGCTGGCTCTTCTGGGCATCATCAATATCGTTTATGGCGCCTTTGCCGCCATGGCGCAGATCGGACTTCAAAAAACTGGTGGCTTACAGTTCGGTGAGCCACATGGGGTACGTGATCTTGGGCATCGCGGTTTGGTCGATTGGCGACCACACCAAGTATTGGGCCTGGGGCATGAACGGCGCTATGTTCCAGATGATTGCTCACGGCGTGACATCCGCCGGCATGTTCTTTTTGGTCGGCGTGATTTACGACCGGGCCCACCATCGCGATCTGAATAACTTCCGAGGATTGTTCGAGCCCATGCCGCTTTATAGCGGCATCAGTGCGATCATATTCTTTGCCGCACTTGGCTTGCCCGGCATGTGCGGATTCGTTGGCGAAGTAATGGTCGTTTTGTCTACTTTTTACGTCTATCCGGTGTTTGGGATTCTTGCCGCGCTCACCGTGGTTATCACCGCCGCTTACATTTTGTGGACCATTCAGCGCGTCTATTTCGGCGTCAATCCGGCGTACAAAGATTATCCGGATATGAGTCTACGCGAGGTATTGTGCATCGCGCCGCTGGTGGTGTTCTCAGTCCTGTTAGGCGTGTTCCCCAGCCTGTTGCTTAGCTGGATGTCGCCAAGCGTCACCGGCCTGATCAAACTGATGACTGGATTATCTGCTCAGCCTTAAGGTGGTTGCCCGATCCGTTTTTGGCATCGGCCGCTTGGCTGATTCAGGCGCCCCGGGATTGGATACATGGACCTCAAGCAGTCACTCGATTCTTTGCAAAGCCTCTTGCGCGGCGATCTCGTCTATTTCGTCCCGGAACTGATCCTCTGCGCCACCATTCTGGTCATGTTGTTCCTGCGGCTCTTCAGGCTGCTCGATCGCGTACATATGGGGTCATTGGCGGTCGCCGGCATAGTGGTGGCCTTCATCGCCGCTTTGCGCCAGTGGTCGCCCCTGGATGCCGGCTCACCCTCGGGCTGGCCAACTCGAGATACCGTTTTCGGCGGCATGCTGGCCTACGACAGCCTGGCGGTTTTTGCCAGGATTTTCCTCATCGGCTGCACCGGCCTAGTCATCTGGCTATCACTTTTGACCGGCATTCCCGACCGCGAGGATTCGACCGATTTCTACACGCTGCTTTTGGGCGCCACCGTGGGCATGTGTGTGATGGCCTCGGCCAATCACCTGCTCATGGTTTTCATCGGCATTGAAATGGCCAGTTTGCCAAGCTATGCCATGGCAGGCTTCATGAAAGGGCGCCGCCAAAGCAGCGAGGCGGCCCTGAAGTATGTCGTTTACGGCGGCGGCGCCTCAGGCATCATGCTGTTCGGCATCAGTTGGCTGGTAGGTAAGTTCGGCACCGGGTATTTGCCGGATATGACCCATGCGCTCCGGTTGGCGTTGCTGGAAATGCAACGGCATGGCAACTCCGTTGAGCCTATCGTGGTCGGCGGTCTGATTTTCACCCTCATCGGCATTGCCTTTAAGGTGTCCGCCGTGCCCTTTCATTTTTGGTGTCCTGATGTGTTCGAAGGTGCGCCTGCCGAAGTCGCAGGGTTTCTTTCCGTGGCGTCCAAAGGCGCGGCGCTGGTTCTTCTGGGACGTATTGGCTTGGACCTTGCCGGGCTTGACGCAGTCAACCCGGATAAAGAGGCTTGGCTCAAAGTCGCGACTTATCTGGGGCCGGGGATCGGTTTCTTCGCAGCCCTGTCGGCAACCTTTGGAAACCTGGCTGCCTATCGCCAAACGAATGTTAAGCGACTTTTGGCCTATTCAACCATCGCTCATGCGGGCTTCATGCTGATGGGGGTGGCAACATTCCTGGCCGAAGGCGTAGGGGCGGTGCTCTTTTACTTGGTTGCCTATCTAGTCATGAACCTGGGCGCCTTTGCCGTAGTAGCCTTCATTCGCAACAAGACGGGATCGGAAGAGCTTTCGGCCTATCGCGGTCTCATTCAGCGTTCACCCATCATGGCGGTCACGTTCGGGCTTTTCATCTGCAGCTTACTTGGACTGCCGCCGCTCGTGGGGTTCGCCGCCAAGTTTCAGATCTTTCGCGTGCTGTTCGATGCCGGCCAGATCTATGCCACCAAATCGCAGATGCTGAGCAATACGATGTATGCGTTGCTTATTATTGGTGGGATCAATACGGTTATCAGCCTGATTTACTATGTGCGCGTGCTGAAGATCATGGTGATCGACAGCCCGGTGCAAGATTCGGAAGCGCCGGCTTCGATCTCCTGGTCGTTTCCCATTGGCTCGGTCGTGTATGCGACGATTCTGGCGCTGGCGGTCTTTGTGCTGGGCATCCTCTGGGATCCGCTGGCGGTTTACACCGCGCAAAGGCATGCAACGGTTTACCGAGGCCGAAAAGCCGCGCGGATTGCCCCTGCTGCGAAACGCGTCATGGTGGACAGCGGCAACACCATTAAATAAATGAGGACCGGCAGTGATCGATTCGCTAACCTGCCAGATCATTCAACAAATCCTGCACGATGAAAGCCGAACGCTTTTGCAATACGCTTGCGAGGCATTCCCGCGTTTCAATGCCGCCGACAAAAGCGAACTGGCTCTGCTGCAGGCGCACGCCGACCAGGAATTGACGGCCGCACGGGCAGCAGCGGTTTGGCTGTCTAGGCAGGGCAAACAGCCATTGCCCATGGACCCGTACCCTGCCTGGTATATGCAAATCAATTTCATCTCTATTCCTTTTCTGCTTCCGCAATTGGAAAAAGAACACCGCGCCGCCATCGACCGCCTTACGGTAGCGCTCGGCAAGCTGCGTAATCCGGAAGCCACAGGCGCTGGTTCAGGCCATTCTGGTTCAGAAGCAAAAGACTTTGGCGCTGCTCACCAAACAAGAAACGCCGGCGCTGGCCGGGGCTGGTCACTGACGTGCTGCCCGATCTCGTCGATACGCACGCACACCTGGACGAGGAGCGCTTCTCGGCCGATCGCGAAGAAGTGATTGCTCGGGCTGCAGCCGCCGGCGTTCGCCGCATTCTCACCATCGCCACCACTGCCGCCAGCAGTCAGGCTTCCCAAGAGTTGGCCGGCCAGTTTCCTGGGATCTTCGCCAGCGCGGGCATTCATCCCAATTACGCGGCTCAGACCGCCCCCGGCGATTGGGACCTAATAGTTGGCTACTCCATACATCAGCGCGTTCGCGCTCTCGGCGAAACCGGACTCGATCGCTTCCACGATTTCACGCCGTTCCCCGTTCAAGAGGATTATTTCGCCAGGCATCTCGACCTGTCTCGGCAAACGGGTTTGCCCGTGGTGATACATTGCCGCGATTGTGAGCCGGACATGCTGCGCATGCTTCGCGCCGATTTCGATCGGCACGGACCCATCAATGCCGTGATGCATTCGTTCGCCGGCTCCGCCGCCACAGCCGCCGAGTGCCTGGAGATGGGTCTCTATATCTCGTTCTCAGGCATGCTCACCTACAAGAAATCGGAAGCCTTACGTGCCGTCGCCGCCAAATTGCCGGTCGACCGGCTTCTAGTCGAAACCGACAGTCCTTTCCTGGCGCCGATGCCTCACCGCGGCAAACGTAACGAACCCGCCTTCGTCGTCCACACGGCCCAATGCCTGGCTGACGTGCTGGAACTGGATCTGCTCCATTTGGCGCAAGTGACAACTCGAAATGCGGAGCGTTTGTTCAGGTTGGCCGATTCTGGATCTAGTTAATCGCCGATTTTCATGGCAAAAAGATGTACGGCAAAAACATAATGAAGAAATTGGAATTGTTATTTTTTTGCCATCGTTTTTTCTGCACTTCTCGCATGGGAATGCGTTGTCGTGACGGGCTCAACTCTCCCGGCTACTTTCGTGCGCGAGGAACATATCGCTTATCGTCGTCCGCGCTGCGAAAGGACAAATTCCATTCTTGCCAAGCAAACGACATCGCCAAATTGTTGCATTCTGCGGCAGCTCCATCTATTCTTCAACGGTGAATTGTTCCCGTTTTCATCCAAAGTGGACCGAACCGGAATCTCCGCCTTCCAGAGCTGCCAAGAAACTCGAGAAACTGAGGGGAACGCGATTGTCCGATCCCGGCGCCTTCGCGGGCATGATCGAACGTGTCCGCCAAGGCGATAATCAAGCGGCCCGCGAGCTGCTTCGCGATTACGAGCCGGTTCTGCGCCGCATCGTCAGCATGCGCCTGGCGGATGGCAGGCTCCGCAGGCTCATCGATGCCGACGATATCTGTCAGTCGGTGTTCGGCAGCTTCTTCGTGCGCATGGCTTTGGGCCAGTACGACATCGGCTCTCAGGAAGACTTGCTCAAGCTCCTCGCCACCATGGTGCGCAATAAGGTGGTCAACAAACACCGAAGGCGCACGTTGGAAAACCGGGAAGAGCTGCGCGTGCCGCTCGATCACCAAATCGCCCATGACGGCTCATCTCCCGGCGATGCCCTCCTCAATGAGGAATTGATGCGTAAAGCGCCGCTGTTGTTGTCCGCCGAGGAGCGCGAGCTGGTTGCGCTCCGCAAACAAGGCCTGGAATGGGGCGCCATCGCCAAGCGCCTGGGCAGCACTCCCGATGGCCTCCGCAAACGCTTGGCCCGGGCCATCGACATGGTCGTCAAACAACTCGGCCTCGAGGACGCCTGTCGTGCAGGACCATGAGTAAGAACGATCTCCCGACTCCCTCCGGCACCTTTCACCAGCCCGCCGACACGGCCCTGCCTTTGGCATTCTTAATGGCCGATCAGCGCCAACGATGGCAACGCGGCGAACGCGTGTTTCTCGAAAGCTATTTCGAGCAGCATCCCGAATGGGGCGAATCCAACGAGCTGTTGCTCGATTTGGTCTACCACGAGATCCTTGTCCGCGAGCAGCGCGGAGATGAGCCGACGCTCGAAGAATACGTAAAGCGATTTCCGCACCTCGCCAACGACTTGAGAATGCACTTCGAAGTGCATACCGCCCTGGGCGCCGTCACGCCCGCCGAAGAGGGCCCGATTCGTCGGCCCCACCAACGCAGATTCCTGGTTATGAGATTCTCGAGCGGCTCGGCGTCGGCGGCATGGGCGTCGTCTACAAAGCCCGCCATCTCGCTCTCGATCGCATCGTCGCCCTCAAGATGACGGCCCATTTCGGAGGCGGCGCGATCGAGGCCCGGCAGCGCCTGCTTGCCGAAGCCCGTGCGGTAGCCGCACTGCACCACCCTCACATCGTGCAGATTTATGAAGTGGGCGAGCAGGCAGGAATCCCTTACTTCTCCATGGAATACCTCAATGGAGGGAGCTTGGCGCAATACCTCCGGCAGCGGCATTGGCCTGCCAGGATTGCCGCCGAGATGGTGGAATGCCTCGCTCGAGCCATTCACGCCGCCCACATCCGCGGGATCATCCATCGCGACCTGAAGCCGACCAATGTGCTGCTGCAAAGGACTGAAATCCGCAAGCTAAAGGACGAAAAAAAGAAGCCCGGTGCAGCCGAGTCATCCTTCATCCTGTATCCCTCATCCTTTCTGCCCAAGATCTCCGATTTCGGCTTAGCCAAGCTGCTCGACGAAGACAAAGAACGGACGCGTTCCGGGATGGTGGTCGGCACGCCGAATTACATGGCGCCCCGAGCAAATTCGCCACGAAGCGGGCCTGATTGGCCCAGCCACGGACGTACACGCCTTGGGAACCATTCTCTATGAGATGCTCACGGGCGTGACGCCCTTTCGCGCGGCCAGCGTGCTGGAGACGCTCGACCAGGTGCTGCACGAAGATCCGCATTCACCGCGCCAGCTTCATAGCGGCGTCCCCCGCGATCTTGATACCATCTGTCTGAAATGTCTGCGCAAGGAGCCCGATCGTCGCTATCGAAGCGCCTTGGACCTTGCCGAGGACCTGCGCCGTTTCCAGGCCGACGAGCCGGTGTTGGCCCGACCCATGGGTAAGCTGGAGCGAGGCTGGCGCTGGTGCCGGCGTCGGCCGGCGCTGGCTGCACTGCTGGCCACCGTCGTGGTATTCATGAGCGCGCTGGCGGTGGGTGCAGTAGTCACGAGCGTCTGGCTTCATCGCGAACGGGACCTGGCGCTTCGATCGGAGGAAACGGCGCTCCGATCGCTTCGGCAGTCGTATCTCGATCAAGCTCGGCTCGGTCGCCTGAATCTGTCGGTGGGCCAGCGCTCGCGTAGTCTGGAGCTTTTGACGGAAGCGGCCCGCATGATGCCGGGACTCGATGTGCGCAACGAGACGATCGCCTGTCTTGCTAGAGCCGACTGGCGCCCGGTTCGGGAATGGGCGGGAAACCCGCTCCTTTGTGGGGTGGCATTCGACGGCCCACTGGAGCGCTATGCCCATTGCGGCAGCGATGGCACAGTGACCATTCGTTCGGCACTCGACGATCGAGAACTCCAGCGCCTCGACTCGATCCCCCTCGGTTCGCCGCCCGGGATAATGGTCTTTAGTCCCAAGGGCCGTTATTTGGCAGGCACTTGCGAAGTGAATCGAGAGATGAAGCTGATCGTATGGGACCTGACAAACGGGCGGGAATTGCTGCGATTGCCTTCGGCACCTACTGGTGCAGCGGTTGCCTTTGCGCCCCAGGACGACGCGGTGGCAACGGCCATCCAATCAAAGAGCATCGCCGTATATGAGATTCCCTCGGGCCGGGAACGGCTGCGCTTGGAACCTGTTGCAGCCGTCGATGAGATTGCTTTCGATGCGCAAGGCACGAGGCTCGCGTTATCGAGCGTTTCGGAGAAAGTGGCCGAGGTTTACGATTTGGAGAGCCGGCGGCGCACGCAGCGGCTGGAGCATCCCGAGGGCGTGCGCGGCATTGGTTGGTCTGCGAATGGCAAATGGCTGGCAACGGGCTGTGACGACACGATCGTGTATGTCTGGGATGTCGCACATGCCCGCTTGCAGGCCACCCTGCCGGGACATCGGGCCCCGATCATTGCGGCAAAATTCAATGAGGAGGATGCTGGAATTGTGACCGGAAGTTGGGACGGCACTTGTCGTTGGTGGGACCTCGAAACTCGGCAGACGGTGCTTTCTGCGCCGGGCTCGAACGTCTATCTCGCTGAAGGGGGTCGTCGCATGGCCCTCAGCGATGCCGAACGCCTGAGCATCTGGGAACAGGCAACGCCCGAGATTCGCCGAGATCTGCGTCCAAGATCCACCGCCGCTGAAGTGCCCCACATCGGCCGACTGAGCACAAGGTCGTTAGATACGGCTCCCGGCGCACTTCTGGCGGTCGCAAGCGAGGACGGAGTCCACATCTGGAACACCAGGACCTTGCGCGAGGCATGTTTTCTCCCGCTGCACGAATGTGTAATTGCTAGGTTCGATCCCACGGGTCACTATTTGGCGGCTATCGGTGATGAAGGGTTGTTCCGCTGGAGGTACCAACTCGCGCAAGGCGAGTTCAAGCTTGGACCACGAGAACCGTTGCCGGTGCCGATCAACTACCGGTTCGCCGTTGGGGATCTGTGCTGGGGCCCCCGGGGGGCCTACCTCTTATTCAGCGATTATCGAGTGGGCAAAGTGCGAAAGGTCGATTTGACCGGGACCCCGACCGTGGAAGATTTCGGTCCGTTGGAGCACGCCACCTCGATCGCCCGCAGTCCAGATGGCCGCTGGATTGCCAGCGGCGCCTGGCAGGGGGAGGGCCTGCGCATTTGGGACGCGAGCTCGCGCAAACGGATAACGGACATTGCAGGCAGCCGGCCGGGCGCCACCAGCATGCGGGCCATCTTCAGCCCCGATGGCGGCACTTTGGCCGCATGCGGCCAACAAGAGTATCGTTTCCTGGAAACCGGCACATGGCGCCTTCAACGTACCTTGCCGCGCGACCGGATCGAGTCGGGACCGGGACCGCTTGCTTACCATCCCGACGGGCGCTCCTTGGCGTTGGTGCGAACACCTGGGCAGGTCCAAATCCTGGACCGGGCTACCTACCAGGAACTGGCCACGCTGACGAATCTGGACCTCATCTCCAATCTCTGCTTTGATGCCGACGGCAGTCATTTGGCTGTTGCCACCGCCATGAACGGCTTGCAATGGTGGGACCTGAAAGGACTTCGGGCAGAACTGGAGCGCATGGGACTGAATTGGGAGGATTAGTTCAACTCGCCCATTCTTCTTGGCCAAACACTTTTTTTGTCCGGCCGCTCGAATCCAAACGATAACTTTTCAGACTGGCCCACCTGCGCCCCCCTTACTGGGGGTGGATTGCCCTCTCGCAAACCCACCATGCGACAGCGGCAGGTTAATAGTCGTTTTGCCGCGGTTCGTTCCCGGTAGGGCGAACGAAAATCGCTAATCGAACTCTGGTTAGGAGTAACACGATGCACTCCATTTTGCGTTCCCTTTTTCAGGTGCGTCGGTCCGTTTCCCGCCCCCTATCTAGAGTACGACCTAGACATTGTTTCCAACCCTCGCTGGAATCGCTGGAAGAACGCACCTTGCTCAACAACCGCATGGTGGTGCCCATGAGCGCGGGGGCGGACAACGTCACCACCTTCACGTCCTTACAGGCAGCCCTGACGACCAATAAATCGGGTTTCACCAGCGGGAACACGATCACAATCGAGCCCTATTCGGTCCCTGGTACACTCCCCGGTACGGACTTGGCTAGTCCCGGGGTTACCAACCTAGCCATTGAGGGCATGCCTGCGCAGCCACTCTCCTCAATCCCGGCGTTTACGATTGACAGTGCAGGGACCATCGGCTCGGCGGAGATGGGACTTATGTTGAAGGATGTAAATGTCGACTTTTCCGGAAGCGGCAGTTTGACTTTCAACACGAACGCAACAGTCGAGAAATCGAACATCGTGGACGCGGATGTCAGTCAGACCTCCGTTCTAATTTTGGCGGGAAAAGCGGATAATCTGACCAATACGACGATCATCTTGAATTCTCCCGGCAATAATCCCGGTTCGATCATCACAGTTTCCGTGCCTGCTGGGGGCAGCAGCAATGTGATCACTGGCAACACCGTCGTGTCGGACAGTCAAGTGATCATCCAACTTAAGTACAGTGGGACTAGTTCAACCGCGACTAACACAGATTTGGTGGCCAACAACACGTTTACCGCCATCGCGGGAGTAACCGTAACGGACTTCATAGCGTTGGAAGCTGGCTCGAACGGACTCACGCTTCAAGGCAACACCATCGCCTCAAGCAACACTGAGTCTGCAGCGATAAGCACTCTTGGTTATAGTGCACAGAACCTCAAGATCATCGGAAACTCCATCCATCTTCCGGGACTCGATGGCATAGTCTTGTATTCTTTCACACCCGGTGTGGCGCTCATGGCGCCGATCTCGGGTAATGAAATCGACGTTCATGGCTTTGGGCTCAGTATCAACATGCCGGCCGGCGCCACGGCCAAGATTCAGGTTCAGGGCAACGATTTTCGCGGCGATACCTACGGCGGCGTCGAAATCCAGGATTCGCAGAGTACTGGGCCTATCGGCAGCATCGATTTGGGCGAGGGCAGTCTGGGAAGCCTGGGCGGAAACGATTTTCGGGTTATCTACTCGGGCACTGCCATCGGTCTCAGTGGCCTTTCCGCCTCATCGGGCCTTGTTGGGGCCCAGAACAACCTATTTAGCGGAACCGCGGCGTCCGCGGTTACCGACCCGAACAAAAACTTGGTCCTCGGCACTCCCATCTCAGCCAATGCCGCCTTCGTCACTACCCTCTACCGAGATTTCTTGCACCGAGCCGGCGACACCAATAATCCCAATGACGCCGGCAGTTGGGTCAACCTTCTCAATCAAGGAAAGATGACTCAGGCCGCAGTGGCCCATGCCATTGCCGGGTCGACCGAGGCGCTCGATATCGTCGTGAACGGGCTCTATCTGAATCTTCTCAACCGACCGGCCGACGCCCAAGGGCAGGCCAACCTGGTGGCAAGCATCCAGAATGGGGGAACGCTCGAACAGGTCATTGTCGATTTGACGTCGTCCTCCGAGTATGCCGCCGACACCGGCTCTAACACCGTATTCGTGGAATCGCTTTACCAAAAGCTTTTGGGCAGATCGGCAAGCAGCGCTGAGCTTCTAAACTGGCTGAACGCGATCGGGACGATCGGCCACGCGGGCGTGGCCAATGATATCGTGTCATCAGCCGAATTCCGGACAGCGGCGATCGATCAGTTCTATGGTTTCACGCTGGCGCCGCCGACAACCGTGGCCAGCGACTTGTATCCACTTTTGCTTCGCCCGACTGCACCAAGCTCCACAGAAGTGACTGGGTGGGTAAATTCGGGGCTTAACGTACTGGCCATCGAGCAGGTTTTTCTGGGCACCGCAGAGTTCTTTGCGAACGGTTGATTGTGCGGCTCAGCGTGATGGCGATCGAAACATCGTTCCTTGGGACAGCAGAGTTCTTTGCTAAGGGGTAAAGGAACCGTCGCCGTTGCTTATTATTATTCTTGAGCGGGCTATAAGGATAGGGATGCAGATTGAGATCAATGGAATGAAAACCACGAGTTTGGATTTCCTCTTTCAGGTGCAACCTCCTTGGATTTACATCGGCAATGGAGAACCCGAACGGCGCGTACTTGATTCCCACCCACTTTTGTCGCCGCCCTAATATGAGTGTGTGCGTTCGGGAATTCCGCGGCCACAAAACGCAACCTGTAAAGGTTGATGAATGAGTTTGGCGCCGCGTTGCAGCTCAGTCGTGGGTTCAGCGAGAACTGGTCGTCCTTGGAGGAATCCTTCACCTGCCTCGATGAATGGTTCCCTGCACATGCTTATGTGCTTGTTGTTGAAAGGCGGAAGAAGTCTTTGCCGACGAATCGCGAGATCAAGTGGCGGCGCTTCTAAGAACATTGCATTCTTGCGGCGAACGGCGATCGCAACCGATCGAGGATGAGGGAAGGTTCAACCGTCCCGCAACGCCGTTTCACGTTCTCATAAACGTGTCCGGGGACCTGCGAATCGAAAATCAAAGACTGGTTCGAGTCGCCCATGAGATCGATGTACCTGTTCTCGTAGAAAGCTTCCGGTAGATGGAGCTCTGACGGATTTACTCGCTATTCACTGCCATGACGGCAAGTCAGAAAGAAGGCGATGAGGCCTCGGCCAAAATCAAGCATGGCGATTCTTGCTGCCTTGGTTGGATGACGGATTTCAGGTCTGCCGTTCCCTTTCCTGGAAAAAAGAAAATCTCCGAAACCCTGGCAGTCGTCTAAATACTGAGGAACCAGGTTGCTCCCTTGTGAACGCATAAACTTCAGATAAGATTCACCTGGGACGGGGCCAAATTTCTAGACAGGATTCCTCGAAAACCCATGTTCCGCTGCCATCATTTGCTTTTGGAGGAGCATTCCCATGTTCCGTATATGGGGGCAGCGATCGGTCGAACGCTCAGTCCGTCCAGGGCAGGCCCGGCGGCTTTCCAGACGGCCCAAATTGTATCCCGAATTAACCGAACTCGAATCGCGAATCGTCCCCTCGCAAGCGCCTCTAACCCCGCCGGAAATCGTCAATGCCTACGGATTCGATCAGATCAAGCTACCGGGCGGCTACACCGCGAACGGCCAGGGGCAAACCATCGCCATTATCGAAATTGGTTACACCGCGCCATCGTATATCAACTCTTCTTTGAGCGCTTTCGATGCCGGCGATGCGGCAGATGGACTGAACTTTGCGTTGCCTGCGCCTCCCAATGTTCAGGAGGTGGATCTTAGCGGTGGGACCGATGCCGGCTCCGAAGACGAAACCCTGCTCGACGTGGAGTGGGCCCATGCTTTGGCGCCGGCCGCCAACATCATCGTTTTCGAGGCTGCCCCGGGATCCACCAACGCTCAGTCGCTCGCCAACTTCATGACCGCCGTTCAAGACGCGACTCAATACAACGGCCCACTGGGGCAGGTCTCGGTCGTGTCGATGAGCTACGGTTTTCCCGAAAACGATGTGCCCGCGAATCTCCTGGCAACGTATGACGGCATCTTCACGACGCCGGCTAACCATGTAGGGATCACGTTCCTGGCCTCTTCGGGCGACGACGGGGCAGGGCCTCAATCGCGTGACGGCGGGACGGAGCCTCCCAATTATCCGGCTAGTTCGCCCAACGTGGTCGGCGTCGGCGGCACGACGTTGATTTTCCCCTCCACCGACACCACTTTCGTTTACCCGGGAGTGGCGACAACTCCGAATGGTGTTGGAGAATCCGCTTGGGGTGTTGGCGACCTCAGTTACGACCGTTACGATACTCCCGGTGGCGGCTCCGGAGGGGGCATCAGCACGGTCGAGGCGGAACCCACTTATCAAGTCAGCGCCGGTTTGGCATATTCCAACGGCAGTTTCGACGCCCGCACCACACCCGACGTTGCTTTCGACGCGGATCCGGAAAACAGTCCGGTTCTAATCTACGATTCCTACGATACCAACCAATTCGGTCAGCCGATCGGTTGGACCGCCGTCGGCGGCACCAGCTTTTCCACCCCGGCCTGGGCCGCCCTGATCGCCATTGCCGACGAAGCGCGGGCTGCCGACAACGAGAGTTCCCTGGATGGCCCAACCCAAACGCTTCCCAAACTTTACCAACTTTCCACTAATGACTATCACGACATCACTCAGGGCAGCGACGGTTATAGCGCCGCAAAGGGTTACGATCTGGCCACCGGACTGGGCACGCCCGTCGCCAGCCGCATAGTGGGCGATTTGTGGGGCCAGGCGCCTCCGGTGGCGAATAGCGCTTCGTACACGGTCAATGCCGACAGCACTTTGACCGTCTCGGCCGCCAACGGTCTGCTGGCTACCGATACTGATCCACTGGGCGAAGCGCTGGCGGTGAGCGCGTTTACCCAACCCGCGGCACGGCTCCGTGACGGTTGGCGCGGACGGATCATTTGCTTATCAACCTAATACCAGTTTCAGCGGCAGCGATTCGTTCACTTATTCCATCCTCGATACCGGCACCGGCGTTGCCAGCACCGCCACGGTGCATATTACCGTCGACGAGGGATTGCCCGACTGGCGCCCTATACGGCGTCGGGCTGGAGTGGTCCCTTGGTTGCCGCCACACAATCCGGCAGCACTACCACGACGGCCACCATCACTACCAGCAATACCGTCTACATCGATTGGGCGTTCTTCAATCAAGGCGGCGCACCGATCACAACCGGCTTTGCAAGCGAACTTCTGCTGAATGGCACAGAAGTTCAAACTTGGTCATTCAACGGCTTGAATTCAGTGCATCCATATCTGAAATCAATATCAACCTCGGCCAACTAACGGCTGGCACGTACACGGTTACCGTGATCGCGGATTACCTGGATCAGGTGACCGAAAGCAACAAGAACAACAACACCGAGACCTTTACCTTCACGGTAATCCCGCCGCCGTTGCCGGACTTGGCGCCCATCACGCCATCCGGTTGGAGTGGGCCGCTCGTAGTTTCCACCCAGTCCGGCGTCAGGACTACGGCCACCACGGTCACTATTGCCGACAGCGTGTACGTCAATTGGGCCTTCACTAACCAGAGCGTTACGGCGATTACCACCGGCTTCGCAACGGAATTGCTGCTGGATGGCACGGAAGTCCAGACGTGGACCTTCAGTGGCTTGGGCGCCAATGGAACTGAGTCCGAGACCGACATCAACCTGGGCGAGCTGGCGGCCGGCACGCACACAGTGACCGTAGTCACCGATTACCTGAACCAGGTCAATGAGAGCGATAAGGCCAATAACACCGAAACTTTTACGTTGACCGTTTCGCAGCCCGATCTGCCCGATTTAGCGCCCTTCACGCCCTTGGGCTGGAGTGGACCGCTGGTAGTTTCCACTCTGGCGGGGGATACGACCACGGCCACCGCCATTTCCACGTCGAACACGGTTTATATCGACTGGGCGTTCATCAATCGTGGCAGCGCCAACATTACCAGTCAGTTCGAAACGGAGCTGCTTCTGGACGGTACGCAGGTCCAAACCTGGTCTGCCACGCTTCCCTTATACCAGTCTTATTACACCTACGTTACCGATTTCAGCTTGGGTGAATTATCCGCGGGCAGCCACACCGTTACCGTCATCGCCAACTACTTGAACCAGGTGACCGAAAGCAATTTCGACAACAATACCGAGACTTTTACTTTCACCGTCACTCCGCCAGGGTTGCCGGATCTGGCCCCCTACACGCCGACCGGATGGAGCGCGCCCCTGGTGGTTACTACGCGTTCGGGCAACACGGTTACCGCCGCAACGGTTACCACCGCCAATACGGTATACATTGACTGGGCGTTCATCAATCAAGGTAGTTCTGCGATTACAACGAATTACCAAACGGAACTTCTCCTGGATGGAACGCAAATACACACTTGGGCAGCCGATGTTCCGTTGAATCCCAATTTTTTCACATACATCACCGGCTTCGATCTAGGGCAACTTTCGGCCGGCAGCCACACGGTGACGGTAATCACCGATTACTTGGATCAGGTCAACGAAAGCAACAAAAACAACAACACGGAAACCTACACCTTTACCGTCGTGCAGCCGCCTCTGCCGGACCTGGCGCCTTATACGCCGCCGGGCTGGAGCGCGCCTCTCGTGGCGTCCACCCAAGCGGGCAACACCACCACCGCTAATACCATCACCAGCACCGATACGGTTTATGTCGACTGGGCGTTCACGAACCAAGGCAATGCCACAATCACCAGCTCGTTTCAGACCGAACTACTTCTCGACGGAAATGTCGTTCATACTTGGCAAGTCAGCCCACCGTTGGGACCAACCATTTATTTCTTTATCCAGAACTATGACATTGGCGAACTGGCACCGGGCAGCCACACTTTGACGGTAGTGACGGACGATTTAAATCAGGTAAACGAGAGCAACAAAAGCAACAACACGGAAACCTACACATTTACGGTGTTGGCGCCGCCTGTCGTTACGACCCAGCCGGTCAATCAGACTGCCGTTGTCGGCGCCTCGGCCACGTTTACCGCCGCAGCCAGTGGCTCCCCGACGCCTACGGTGCAATGGCAGGTTAGCAGCGATGGCGGCGCTATGTTCTCCAACATCACCGGGGCCACGACGACAAGCCTGACCGTATCGGCGACCGATGCGACGAACGGCGACGAATATCAGGCGGTTTTCACCAACAGCGCAGGCAGTATTATCACCAATGCAGCGACGTTGAGCGTGGGAGTTGCGCCGGCTATCACCAGCGCCGATTCGACTTCGATGGTCGTAGAATCGGCAAGTTCATTTACCGTGACCTCCACGGGTTCCCCGACTCCCACTTTCAAGGAGAACGGAACATTACCCGCGGGAATCACTTTCAATGCGATGACCGGCGCTTTAAGCGGCACTCCCACCTCCTTCGGCGTGTTCCCGATCACTTTCACCGCCAGCAACGGCATTGGCCAAGCTGCTTCTCAGAATTTCACGTTGACCGTGTCGGGCATTCCTGCGTCGGCAACCTCCCTGGATCAGCGTTTTGTCGCACAGATTTACCTTGATCTTCTCGATCGCGTGGTCGATCAGGACGCCTTGAGCTATTGGAGCAGTCAGTTGGATCAGGGGGTGTTGACGCGCACGCAAGTGGCCCAAGAATTGATTCAATCGACGGAATTCCGAACCGATGAAATTCAGAATCTCTATGAGCAAATCCTGAATCGCCCTGCCGACCCTGGTGCGCTCACCAGTTGGCTTGCTTACATGAATGCGGGCGGAACGAAGCTTTCCTTGGAAACCCAACTTCTTGGCTCGCAAGAGTATTTCGAGAACGAGGGCGGCGGAACGAATGCCGGTTTCCTCAAGGCCCTCTATGAAGCCGTTCTGGGGCGAGCCGTCGATGCAGGGGCCCATAGTCAGCTTCACGCAATTGCTCGAAGATGGCACTTCACGAACCCTCATCGCCACCATCGTGGTGGACAGCTCGGAATCGCTGACGAGGATTGTTCAGGCCGACTTCCAACAGTTCTTGCACAGCAGCCCCACGGTTACTCAGCAGGCAGCCTACCTCGATCTGCTGGTGGCTGGTACGCCCAATGAACAGATCTCGGCAACGCTGATTGGCTCGGCCCAGTACGCTCAAAACACGGGCGGCGATGCCAACCAAGTCTATGTTGGCCACCTCTACGCGGACCTGCTGAATACTGCGCCCAGCAGCGCTACCCTCTCCGATCTCACTGGCTTACTTGATTCCGGTCAAGAAACCCGACAGCAGGTGGTGCAAACGATCCTGACGAGCACCGCCTACGATGAGGCTGTCGTGCAGAATATCTTTCAAACCTACCTGCATCGAGCGGCGGACCCAGAGGCACTGCAAAGCCTTGCGGCTTCCATAGCTGCCGGCGCGACCGACGAATCGGTGGCCGCGATAGTGCTGGGCTCGCAAGAGTTTCTCGCAGACAATGGTAACACGAATGCCGGATTTTTGGACGCTTTGTTTCAGGACGTGCTTGGTCGGCCATCGATGCGGCCTCGTTGGCTTCCTTCGAAAACGAACTGGCTGCCGGCGCCAGTCGAACACAGGTGGCCGACCAGATCTTCGCCAGCAGTGAGTATTTGAAAGACGAGGTCAACAATCTATATGAACGGCTCTTGAACCGAGCCGCGGATCCAGGCGGATTAAGCGCGTTTGTCCAATTATTGCAGGATGGCGGCCGTGACGAGGCCGTGATTGCTGCGCTTGCCGTGTCGGCGGAATATTTCGCCAAGAGTTAAACACATACGAACCAGGACGATGGCCCGTCCAATAACCAGCCGCGAGCCTGCGTTTGCGCCAATTTAGCCGCTATTTGTTTAACCCGGAGCCAGCGGCGACGGCTGACATCACGCCCTACATGTCTGGATTGATGCTACTCTCGCCAAAACTTGGCATCCTCACCGGGAACCTGACCGCCGTCGCCGCTGGCTCCGGGTTAAACGACTGGATCCAGTTCCACGCCGGGGCTTTCCCCTAGAATAAACCATCGAGTATCCTTCCTTCCTTTGGAGATGGCGCCGCGGCGCTTCCCGTGGTAGCCATCGTTGGGCGGCCTAACGTCGGCAAATCTTCGTTGTTCAATGCCTCGCGGGCCGGCGGATCGCCATCGTCGATCCCACCGCCGGCGTCACGCCGCGATCGCGTTTCCGCGCCCATCGAGTTGGAGGAGGGCTTCTTCGAACTCTTCGACACCGGCGGCATCGGCAACGAAGACCCCGACAACCTGACCGACGAAATCGAACGGCAAATCGATGTCGCCATTCGAGCAAGCGGCTGTCATCCTTTTCGTGGTCGATATTCGGGCAGGCGTGACTGGGCTCGATGAACACGTGTCGGAAAAGCTGCGAGCCGTGAATAAGCCGGTGATCTGGTCGCCAATAAATGCGATTCGGCCGCGGTGGAACCTCAAGCAGCCGAGTTTTATAGCCTGGGCTGGGGCACTCCCATGTGCGTCAGCGCCCAACATCGCCGGGGCCACGATGAGTTGTTCGACGCCGATTCGCGATAAGCTTCCCGATCTCTCGATCGAACCGCCGCCGGCAGAAGTTCGGCATGAAGCTGGCCATCGTCGGCCGGCGCAATACCGGCAAAAGCACCTTTATCAATAGCCTGGCCCAGTCCGAGCGGATGATCGTCAGCGAAGTGCGCCGGCACGACCCGCGACAGCGTCGATGTTCATTTCGAGAGCGACGGCCTGCGCTTCATGGCCATCGACACGGCCGGCGTCCGACGCAAGAAGAGCCTGAAATCGGACGTCGAATTTTACAGTCTGGCCCGGGCCGAGCGCTCGATTCGCCGGGCCGACGTCGTGCTGCTCTTTCTCGACGCACGACTCAAGATCAGCAAAGTCGACAAGAAACTGGCCGAGTATATTCTCCAAGAGTACAAGCCCGCCATTTTTGTCGTCAATAAGTGGGACTTGTTGGCGCCGATGCCGACCAGTAAATATGGCGATTATCTGCGCAAAACTTTCCCAAGTCTGGACTATGTGCCGATCGCATTCATCACAGCGAAGGAAGGAAGAACGTCCGCAATGTGCTCAACCTGGCCCAGAACGCTGCACAAGCAGGCCTGCACGCGCATCGGCACCGGCGATCTGAATCGGGTGCTTCGCGAAGCCCTGGACGGCGAATCCGCCGCCCATGCGCAAACCGCCGGCCCAAGGTCAATTACGCCACGCAAGTGGCAACCAATCCGCCCACCATCGTGCTGTTCACCAATGGCCCCGAGTTGTTCGACCACTCCTATCGGCGTTACCTGATCAAAGCTTCGCGATCATTTCCAGTTTTCGGAAATCGCCATCAAGCTCTACATCCGGCGCAAATCGCGGGGAGACGCGCCGCCGGGAGTTCTGGAAACCGAAGATCACGCACCAGAGCGTAAGATCGGGCGCAGCAGGCAGGCCTCCGACGAGCCTGAATTCGCCGAGGAAGCGAATTCCCGCAGATCGCACGACGGGGGTCCGCGTGGGGACCGGGCTACGGCTAAGCCAGCGGCCGACCGCGACGCCACCGCGCGGCAAGAAAAGAAAGGGAGCTCCGGTTTCCGCCGCCAAAGGAAAATCCGCAAATCCCGAGGCGAAGAACGCGGGGCTTGCGTAGCCGACAACCGGGCCGCCAAATGCAAAAGGGCCCGCCGGCGTTAAGGGGCCGGGAAATAAAAAGAGATCATCTGGGCCAACTTCCCCCGTTAAAACTAAATCCCGCAAGCGCCGGCGAAAAAGAGAAAGGTAGGCGCGAGGGCCGACCTGATGCAGGGCTGTGGCGGGACCTTTGACGAAGCCTGTCGATCCGGGCGGTCGACTTCTTCCCATGGAGGATTCCATGCTCCACCTGCATTTCGCAACGCTTTCGTTTCCTCAGCTTGATCGCAGTTACGGGCACGCTTGCGGTCCTGATGCTGGCATCGGCTCGACCTGATGAACCAGTCAAGAAGCCCAGCTTCTTTAATGGGCAGGTTGTGCCGCTCAAGGACTTGGTCGAAAAGATCGGTTCCAAACTCGATGCCGACGCGGAGCCCAGCGCTGGTTAGCCTTGGTGACGCCTCAGGGCGACATCTATCCGCTGATCAAGGATGAAGGCAGCCGCATGTTTTTCAAGGATGCGACTTTATTGAAGCGGCCCATGCGGCTAACGGGAAGGCTGCTGCCCAAGAGCACGCTGCTCCAAGTGCTGGAGGTGCACAGCATGAAAGACGGCAAACTTCACGATCTCTACTACTGGTGCGACATTTGCTCGATCAAGCGGTTCGAGAAAAAGATTTGCGATTGTTGCGGCGGCCCCATGGTGTTGCACGAAGACCTGGTCGGCGACCGATGACCCCAGGTTCGGCTTGACGCCGCGCAGCGAAGGGACGTATTCTGGGCAGCCTGCGAGGCTCGGCTTTCGCCACCGGCGCCGACAGAAGGACGCATCATTCATGCAGCTTCTTGCTCCCGACATTCTCGAAGAAGCGTGCAAGCTTTCCACGCCCATTCACGCAACCGCCTTGGCTATCGGCATCATGCTCTGGGCCTTCGGCTGGACCGGCCACCGCTTCTGGATCGTTCTCATCGTCACCATTGGCGGCGGCATCTTTGGCCTCTATGCAGGCCCACGCTACGGCACACAGCCCTGGCTGGCGGCCACGCTGCTAGCCTTGGCAGCAGGAATGCTGGCGCTGGCGCTGGTGCGGGTCGTCGCCTTTGCTGCCGGGGGTATCGCGGCGATCATACTCGTGGGCCGAAATTTGCGCCGGGCTATCAAGAGCGTTTGGTTGTATTTCTGGTGGGCGGATCGATAGCACTCATTCTCTTCCGACTCTGGACAATGGTTTTAACTAGCGCGGGCGGAACTTTTTTGATGGCATATAGCGGCCTGTGCCTGTTACAACATTTTGGTAACCTTGATGTCGTGGCCTTGGCTGAAAATCAAGGGCCGCTGCTGAACGTTGCCTGCGGCGTTATTGCCTTTGCCGGCCTCCTCGTGCAGTACATGGTCGATCGGAGGAAGCGCTACGAATACGACGGGCGTCCGCGAGGCTGGACCGCCCCTTTTGGCCGAGGCTACGGAAGTAACGGCCGACGAGCCCGGCCTTATCGTCGTGCTGGTTGACCGGTAGAGGCCGCCGCTAAACTTCAATCCATGGATCGTCATGCGCCGTCTTTCTTCTGATCATGCCCGTTTTGTGGATGTTGGCTGGCCCGGCTCAAGCCTTTGCCCAATCGACGGCCTCTGAAGGTCCGGGCAAAAGTCCTGCCTTTGCCTATGTGGTTGCCTGCTTATCGTCCTTGCTGATCATGCTCATTCTTTGCATGCCTAGCCGAAAACGCTAGTTGGCCGATTTTCACTATGCCGACCATTGCCGATCTGTGCGCGTTCTTGGAAGCTTTTGCTCCTCCACGATTGGCGGTAGATTGGGACAACGTCGGGCTTTTGTTGGGCGATAAATCCGCCGCCTGCCTTCGCGTCATGACTTGCTTGACAGTCACCCCCGAATCGGCAGCCGAAGCGATCGATCGGCAGGCGTCCCTGATCGTGACGCATCATCCCATTATCTTTCGGCCCGTCCAACGGCTGACTTCGGACACGGTGGAGGGGGCAATGCTTTGGCGGCTCGCACGAGCCGGTGTCGCCGTTTATTCACCGCATACCGCCTTCGATAATGCCACGCTTGGAATCAATGTGCGCCTGGCCGAGCTGCTGGGACTTCAAGATGTCAGGCCGTTGTGCGCTAATCGAGCGGCCGCTCAGTGCAAGCTGGTGGTGTTCGTGCCGATGCAGAACCTGAGTGCGGTGGCCGATGCCCTTTTTGCTGCGGGGGCGGGTCACATCGGGAATTATCGCGACTGCAGTTTTCGCCAAGAAGGAATCGGCACCTTTTTTGGTTCGGAAGCCGCCAATCCGCGAGTTGGGCAGAAAGGACGCCTCGAGGAGGTGGCCGAATATCGGCTCGAAGTGATCTGCCCGGAAGAGTGCGTCGATGCGGTGGTGGCCGCCATGCGCAAGTCGCATTCTTATGAGGAGCCGGCGTACGATGTCTATCCCTTGCAGGCTAAAAAGAGCAACGAGGGGGAGGGCCGTTTGGGAATTTTGCCAGCCCCCCTTTCTTTGCGCCATTTCGCAAGTTTGGTGGCGAAAAGCTTGGACCAACGTTGGTGCAAATCAGCGGCCCTGAGGATCGAGCGGTGCTAAGAATTGCTTTGGCCTGCGGGGCCGCCGCTGAATTTCAGAAGGATGCTGTTAAGGCTCGCGCGGACGTGTTCCTGACTGGTGAAGCACGTTTCCACGACTGTTTGTCTGCGCAGGCCAACGGGATAGTGCTGGTCTTGGCGGGTCATTACGCGACGGAGCGATTTGCCGTCGTGGAACTTGCTGAATCGATCAGGAGCACGTTTGGCGACCTGGAGATCTGGGCAAGCGAACGTGAATGCGATCCCTTATGGACGGTTTGATTTTACGCTTCGGAATGTAAAAACTTCTCTTCAATCGCGGTGAACGACCGCCACTTCAGCCAGCGTTTTGTTGAGGCTTTTTTCAATAAACGTGATTCTGTTCAGGAATTATGAAGAACCGGCGTAGGCCGCCTTGAGCGATGCAAACCGGCTGGCATCGGAATTGCTTTATCGATTCTTCGTTCAACAATGCTCCCAAGCGTGGCCGACCCGCACCGCTTGGTCATGTCACGGCAAGCTGCCACCGGCACGTTTCCCGCAACGTGCCGGACTGGAACAGGAGGTTCCCAATGAAGACGTATGGAATTGTGTTAGCCGCCTTGACGGTTATGATTCTGGGCGCCAAGTTTTTGCACGCCGGCTGGATCGGCAATGCTCAGCCGAAAACGGATTCGATGTGCGCAGGAAACAAATTCCCAAGCTTCCGAGCGCGAGTTGGTCCTGCGTTGGCAGCAGAACCATGCGAATCATTGGCGAGGCTATATGATGCAGCAGCAGTAAGTTGCTGTTGGAATTGCATTCCGGCGAGCGTCGATGCGTAAGCCCGACGAGTCGTCGCCAGAAATGAGGCCCTGCTCAGCTAACTCCTCGCCCGGTGTGGACTAAAGTCCACACCCCAGAGCCATTGACGATGCACAACGCGAGCTTCTTTTCGACGACTCGTCGGGCTAATGCCTCGACGCTCGCCGCGTGTTAGCGAGTGCCCTTGACCAGAACCGTATCGCCGGTGCTGGTTGTCGAAGAATCCGCTGACTTCTCGCCATAAGCCTTGAATGCATACTTGGAAGATGAGGCTTTGGCATCATCGGTCAAGCGGATGTTGTAGAGCATCGGGTTGGCTGCCGGAGCAGGTTGCAGATCCGTGCGCGGCATGGGAACCAAGCGAGACGGGCCGCCGTTATACTCGAAACCTTGAGCCGGCGGACCGACGGGCGGATACGACGGCACGGCCGGTGCGACTTGAGGAGCCACTTGAAGCGGCGCCGCGGGCGGATAAGCCACGGTCACTCGAGAAGTGGTCGTGTAGACGTTGGCGACTGGAGCAGCCGCATACGTGTAGGGCACAGCCACAGCGGCGACAGGCTGGTAGTAATACGCGATGGGTGCGTAGTAATAGCTTGGGGCAACGTAATAGCTCGCGGCATAAGGTTGGCAGCAGCCTGTTCCGTAAGAGCCTGGATAACCTACCCCATAGCCATAGCCAGCGGGATAGCCGTAGCTGGCGGGATAGCCCCAGCCGTAGCGGTACGACGAGGCATAACCGCCCCAATAGCCGGCCGGGGCTGCAGTGGCGCCCCAGTAACCGGACGGAGCGGGATAACCATAACCGTACCATCCAGTTCCCCAATAGCTGGGCGCGTAGCCATAGCCATAAGATCCGTAATAGCTGTAGGGGGCGTAGTAGCCCGTGCCGCAAGTCGAGCAGCCGCGCCCGAACAGGCCCCAATGCACGGGCATGGTGTCGGCATTGCCGTTGAAGCCGAGCGTCATGGTGTCGCCGGGCCGCCAAACAGCTCATCTGCCTGCGCCGCATGGGCTTGGGCAAACAAACCAAAGCCCGCGACAGGCCAAGAATCCAGGAATTTCGCAACATTCTCAATGTCTCCGTTGACCGAGGTTTGCCGGAATTTCTGCTTGATTCCGAAGAACCGTTAAGGGATGGCCAAGTTTGCTGGGTAACCATCTTTAGCTAGTTTAACTTTTTCAACGATTCTGTCAAAAGAAAGATTTACCCATTTTAACATTCTTGGCCGAATCGTGCTACTTGGGTAGATTGCGCCGGAGCAGGGCCTTGATCACATCGTGAGTGCGACTAACGGCGGCTTGGAGCAACATCCGGCCTTTTTCAGCGCTAGCCTGTTCCGGGTAACCAACACAGCCGCGCTTAGTCAATTGGGACATATCGTCGGCCAAATACAATCCGCGAAGCGATGCGTCCGCAGCTTCGCCATCGTTCTGCACTTCCTCTTTGCGAACCAGGTCAGGGCGTAAATGCAGCATCATGGAAGTCTCGAACTCACAGGCATGTCCCATCTCTTTTCGCGGGCCCTGGGCGATTGCGGCAAACTCTTGGGCCGCCAATTCCCAATAAGACGCCCCACAAAGATGCGATCGCGGAAGCGAGGCTGAAGTAGCCGAAGTGCGACGTGAAGCGTGTCGATATTCCCGCCGTGGCCGTTCAAAATCAGAATCCGCCTGAATCCGTCCTCCAAAGAGCGGAGTAAGCATGTCGACGAGCATTTGTGCATGCGCGTGGCCTCGGCCGAGAGCGTGGCGCCGAAACGCAAATGATGGTGGCTCGCCCCCAGCCAAAGAGTCGGCAGCAAAAGGATCAGAGCAGGGTCGCACTGCTCGACCCCTTCGGCAACGGCACTCGCCAAAATGGTATCGGTGAAAGTCGGCAAATGGTGCCCGTGCTGTTCGCAAGCGGCTATAGGGCAAACCACCACGGTATGTTGCCGATCGATCCTGCGAATCTCCGGCGCGGTCATTTCAACAAAACGCATGCTGTCAGCCTCCCTTTTCCGGACTGCTCTTGCCTCCGATCAATTCCGCAAGGCATACTTCCGGACGAACGGCCTCGCTGTTTGTTCCGAGGAAGTCCATCATGAAAAGCTACTGGCCAGCGGGCCTCTTGGCCCTGTGCTGCATGCTGCCCGCCGGTTGCGAGAAAGAAGATCCCGATCATCTGGCGAATGTTGCTCGAAAGGTCGCCACGCGAGCCGAACCGCTAGTTGGCAACGTGGATGCCGATTGGTTGCAGCGCCTTCGTGGCGGTCAACCGTCTGCGCCGGCGCCTGCAGTGGCGGCAGTGCCCGCCGCCGAGCCGGATATCGTTGCGCGTGTGACTGCGCGGCTGCGTTGGGAAAAGTCGTTGGAGGACACTTCGATTCAAGTTATCGCAAGTGACGGTGGAATTGAGCTTAAGGGAAAAGTTACCGACGTCGCACAAAAAAAACGTGCAGTTGAGTTGGCCGAATCGACGACCGGAGTGGATAGGGTGACTGAATCTTTGGAGGTGGACGATCAGTAGCCATGTGCCCCTAAATCCCGCCAGGCCAGAGCATTCTCATTACCGTGCACCTGCCGTCTCGAATCCCGCCTTGGCGAGCCGGCCCGCTTATCGTTAGAATCTGCCAGGCTTGACTGGATTCACGGAGGTCTTTGGAAGGAACGTAAGACATGAGGAAAGTGGTGCTGACCCTCCTGAGCATGACCTTGGTTACTGGCGCCGCACGCGCCAGGAGCAGGACCCCAACCATTGGGTGGAAAAGCTGGTTGTGGGCTATGCGGAAAAAGGCCCCAGCGTTTTGACGAAGGATTTTGGCACCGTGGCTCGCGGCGGCCAGCTCTTGCACACCTTCAAACTCTATAATCCCTACAAAGTCGCCCTGACAATCGACACGAGAGTCGAGTGCAGCTGCGTGACGGTGTCGCCCAAATCCTTGGTGATTCAATCGAAGCAGGGGGCCGACCTGAACATCACCATGGACACGGCCCGCTTCATGGGCGACAAAAGAGTCCACATCGAAGTTTTCACCGGGCCGCCTCCGTATACCCAGCCCCTGCCGATGAAATTGCTCGTCATGGCCCAGATCCGAGCGGACTTGGTCCTCAATCCCGGTCACATCAACTTGGGCACCATGAAGAGCGGCCAGCCGGCTGCCCCGCAATATCTCGATGTCGAGTACGCCGGCGCCGTCGACTTCCGGATTGCCGATGTCGTGGAAAACAACGCGCCGGTCAAACTCTCGTTCCGGGAACTCTATCGCCGCCCCGGCCTGGTAAATAACGTCGGTTACCGGGTGACTGCGGAACTCAAAGAGGGGGCTTCTCCGGGTGGCTTCAGGCAAGAACTCTTCCTCCGGACCAACGATCCCGCTGGGCCGCTGTTGCCGATTCCCGTCGAAGGTTCGGTGCAAGCGAGCCTGAGCGCAGTGCCCAACACGCTCGAACTTGGCAACATGAAGCTTGGCGAAGAAAAGCTGCAACGCGTGATGGTGCGTGGCGGCCGTCCGTTCCGGATCATCGGCATCGAAGGGGCAGGCGAAGGGATTACCTATGAGCTGCCCACGGTGCCTTCGATGATCCAGACCGTGGTATTCCATTACCAGGCTGGAAAGACCGGCGATGTCAGCCGCAAGATCCAGATCAAAACCGATCTCGGGTCCGAGAACGCCGTGAGCATCAAGGTCGAAGGGGCGGTAGGCCCTGAAATAAAGCACGAAATCCGAATATCGAAATCCGAAATTCAAAAAAAAATAAATATAAAATTTAAATTAAAAAATCCGAAATCCGAATATCGAAATCCGAAGGAAATCGGAATATCGAAATCATAAAACGCGAATTCCAAGCGGGGCGTGAACTATCGGGTCTTCCTCCGGATTTTGTGCTTTCGTATTTCCTTCGGGTTTCGTATTTCGAGTTTCGGATTTGTCGTTGGGCTGGCTCTCTATCATGACGGTAGGTCGCACCTACTGCTGACCAGAGGAGCCAGCCATGAGCGAACATGCCTTTACCAATCGTCTCAGCCACGAAACCAGTCCCTATCTGCGCCAGCACGCCCATAATCCTGTCGACTGGTATCCGTGGGGCCCCGAAGCGCTCGAGCGGGCGCGTGCAGCTCGATCGGCCCATCTTTCTGAGTATCGGTTACTCGGCCTGCCACTGGTGCCACGTCATGGAGCAGGAGAGCTTCGAAGACCCGGCCGTGGTCGCGCATATTCTCAACGACCACTTCATCAGCATCAAGGTCGATCGCGAAGAGCGGCCGGACCTCGATCAGATCTACATGACGGCGGTGCAACTGCTGACCAAGCAGGGCGGCTGGCCGATGTCGGTGTTTCTGACGCCCGACCTGCAAACCCTTTTACGGCGGCACCTATTTCCCGCCGCGACGATCGCTATGGCCGGCCGGGCTTCCAAGCGTCTGCTCGGCACTCGCGGATGCCTGGCAAACTCGCCGCGACGAGGTCGACGAGCGGCCGCGCAATATCACCGAACATTTGCGATCTTGGCGGCGGCTTGCGACAGCGGAGCGAGGCGACGCTCGATGCCCAGATCTGCTGGACAGGCGGTCGCGGCGCTGGCCGAGCCTTCGACCACAGTTCATGGCGGCTTCGGCTCGGCGCCCAAGTTCCCGCACGCGATGGAGCTGCGAGTTGCTGCTGCGGCTCTGGCGGCGATTCGGCGATGACGAGGCTCTGCAGATGGCCGCGCATCACGCTCGATCACATGGCGAGGGGCGGCATCTACGATCATCTCGGCGGCGGCTTCCATCGCTACAGCACCGACGAGCGTTGGCTGGTCCCGCATTTCGAGAAAATGCTCTACGACAACGCCCTGCTTGTCGCCCGCCTATCTGGAAGCGTTTCAGGCGACAGGCAGCCGGTTTTCGCGAGATCGTCGAGGAAACGCTCGACTACGTTCTGCGCGAGATGACCAGCCCCGAAGGACCGTTCTACAGCACGCAAGACGCCGACAGCGAGGGCGAGGAAGGCAAGTTCTTCGTCTGGTCGCTCACGAGGAAATCGAAGCGTTCTGGGACCGGAGAGATGCAAGATCTTCAGCTACGTTTACGACATCAATCCCGAAGGAAACTGGGAAGAAAACAACATTCTCCATCGTGCCGAAAACGCTCGAACAAGGATCGCGACACTGCTGGGCATGGATGCAAACGAGCTATCGCGTATGCTGGCCGAGGCTCGACGGCAACTTCTAGAGGTTCGCAGCCGAGCGCGTCTGGCCGGGGCGGGACGAAAAGATTCTGACCGCCTGGAACGGCCTGATGCTGAACTCCATTGGCTAAAGCCGCCGCCGTCGCTGAGTGAGCCTCGTTATGCCGCCGCGGCACAAAAAGCGGCTGGGTTTTTGTTGGAGCGGATGCGGGCGGCCGATGGCCGTCTTTTGCGAACTTATAAAACCGGCGCCGCCGCCAAGCTGAACGCCTACCTGGAAGATTACGCCTTTCTCGCCAATGCCTTGGTCTCCGTTTACGAGATGGATTTCGACCGCGCTGGCTCCAGAGGCAGCAACCCGACTGGCGGAGATCATGATCGACGAATTCTGGGACCCCGCGGAAGCGGGCTTCTTCTTCACCGGCAAAAGCCACGAATCCTTGATCAGCCGAACCAAAGATCCGCATGACAGTTCGACGCCTTCGGGCAATTCTGTCGCCGTCATGGCGCTGCTGCGGCTGGGCAAATTGACCGGCCGCGGCGATTTTCTGGAGAAAGCATCCGCCACACTGCAGCTGTTTGGCGGCTTGATGTCGCAGTCGCCGATGGCTGCGGCTCAGATGCTCCTTTGTCTGGATTTCGTGCAGGGACCTGTGCAAGAGTTCGCGGTCATCGGCCGGAGAAGACGCACCGGAAGTTCAGGGGGCGCTTGCCGCGATTCACCGCTCATTCTTGCCGAACAAAGTGGTGGCCTGGTCAACTGATGAAGCGGCGGCGTGCAGCAACCGGTTTGCCACTTTTGGGAGGGAAGAAGCGCTGGGCACCGTTACGACCTATATTTGCGAAAACTATGCTTGCCGGGAGCCGATCGTAGGTCTCGAAGGGTTGAAAACGCGCTTGGCGAGCGTCGAGGCGTAAGCCCGACGAGTCCTCACCAATGACGATGCAAAGTAGCAAGGGAAGACTCGCCGCCTACGCCTCGACGCTCGCCGCATCAGTCGCCGCAGGCTTCGCCGATGACGTCTTCCGAAACGTAGATGGGCAAACTGGCGGTGACGGCCAGGGCAATGGCGTCCGAGGGCCGGCTGTCGATCTCGATAAGTTCACCAGCTTGGCGGATGCGCAAGCGAGCATGATAGGTGTGCTCTTTCAGCTCGTTGATGTAAACGTCTTGCAATTCGCCACCCAGGCTGTCGATGATGGTGGCGATCAAGTCGTGCGTCAATGGGCGTGGGGACGCCAGTTTCTTGACTCGGCGATCGATGCTGGTCGCCTCGAAAATGCCGATGATGATGGGAAATACGCGGTCGCCATCGACTTCCTTCAGCAGAATCGTCTGATGATCGATGGTTTCACAGATGATGATCCGCTTCAACTCCATCTGCACCGGCACGAGCGCCTCACTTTCCCAGCAAGCAAGAGAACCAGGAGCACCGGGTCATGACGAGAAATAACCGTAACTCGTCTGCCGCCATGCACCAGTGTGATTATAAGACTGCCGGCAAAAGAGAATCAAGAATTCGGGGGGATGCGCCCCAAATGATCGGTGCGTAACGAGCTTGGCAGCAGTTCTCTCGGGAAAAATGCCGCTGCCGAAACTGGTATTGTCGATGCCGGCATGTATGATGCAAATGGATTGCTGGAACAGAGTTGATTCGGCGGCCAGCATCGACGGGATCGAAAACGAGGTGGCTAGATGGCCTTGGCTCTTAATTTCGGCAAATGCACGTTGCTCGGAAACTACCGAGAGAACAACGAAGACTCCATCGACATCAAGCTTTTCCCGGACCTGGCCATCGCCGTGGTGGCTGACGGCATGGGCGGGCAGGCGGCCGGCGAAATTGCCAGCAAGCAGGCCATCGAGGTCGTGCCGCGCGAGGTTCGCAAGAACCTGACGGCCGACTGCCGACGTGGATGCTTCCAAAACCGTCATTCGCAAAGCCGTGATTCAGGCCAATTCCGTAATCATGGAAATGGCCGCCCTGGATCGCGACCTGGCCAACATGGGCACCACCGTGGTGACGGCGGTTTGGCGTAAGGGCATGGACGAGATTTTCATCACCAATCTCGGGGATAGCCGGGCCTATCTGATCCGCGCAGGAAACATCGAGCAACTCACGACGGATCATTCGATCGCCCAGGCTCTGGTCGAAGCCAAGACCATTTCCGCCGCCGAGGCGCGCAATCATCGCTACCGCAATGTGCTCTGGAAATACCTGGGCAGCAAGGAAGTGGGGGAAGGACCCGAAGTCAAAGTCGTCCACTTGCAGGCGGGCGACTACCTTCTACTGGCGACCGACGGTTTGACGGGCGTGGTGCCGGACGAAAAGATCGCCTCGTTCATCAAGGAGAATCCCGACGTCCAGAAGTGCGCCGACGGCCTAGGCCAACTCGCCCTCGAAATGGGCTCGCGGGATAACGTTTCGTGCATTTTGATTCATGTCAGCTAGGGACGAGGTGCAGCGATGGCTGAGGAAAACCAGACCGTTACGTTTGCGCCGCCGGAGATCCCAGTCCCGCCGCTGACCAAATGGGAGCGGGAATACCGCGCCTTTCGCCGGCTGCTGCCCCAATTGCTCCAGACGGCGCCCGGCAAATTCGTCGCGATTCACGAAGAACTGGTGGTTGACAGCGATAGCGATGACAAGGCATTGTTCATGCGCGTGATTAGGCGGATCGGCAATGTCGACTTCCACCTCGGCCGTGCCAGCGAGGAACCTGAACCGATTTGCCGCTCCGGCGTCGTTCGCGACCTCTCCCGGCCGATGGCGCCATGATTCGCTATGGTTTTCTTTCGCAGCTCGATCCGCCTGCCCCGCCATCGAGAGACAGAAGAAATCCCGCCAATTCTCTCCTACGGGATTGAGCCCGACGCCAGTTTTTAAGTTCGCCTTTTTTGGTATTCAACGAACAACGATTCGTCTTTGGCCCCGAATGGGGCCACGGAATGTAGCCACGGGTGGAGCGAAGCGAAACCCGTGGCGAACCGAATGATAATTCCGCCCCGGATGGGGCGGCGGAAACATCCCACCTTGCCATAGTGTCAATTCTCCCCCACGCCTCCCGTAGCGTTTAATTCTCCGTCGCCCCTCGCGGGGCGAGGAAGAATCCGAGAAGGGTACCGCGAGTTGCGCGGCGGCGGCGTTGCCGCCGCGCCTGCTCCACCCGTGGCTACATTCCGACACCCCCATCCGGGGCGTAAACATAGACCTTCGGTCCGAACTCGTTTATCCAGGCAAAACAAGCGGAACTTCAAAACTTGCGCGCGGGCCCATGCTGGGAAGTCTATATGTCAAAGCCTAAGCTATTGTTCCGCGAACTCTAAATATAAACCTGCGACGTCGGTTTAATGACCAGCTCCGGCACGGAAACCCTTGCGGGTAGCGACGCCACGAACTCGACCGCCATAGCGACGTCCTCGGGTTGCAGGATGCTCTGGCGGTGTTCGGGTGTAACCGGTTGCGGCCGGTTCTCCAGGATCGGCGTGTCCACCTCGCCAGGATAAATGTTGCAGACGCGAATGCCGGCGTCCTTCTCTTCCGCTCCCAGGCAGATTCCCAGAGCCGACATGCCGAACTTCGAGGCCGCATAGGCGGCTCCGCCCAGCGGACCGGCTCGCTTGCCCGCCACAGAACTGATGTTGATGACCAGGCCCCTTTGCTGGCGGCGCATCACCGGCAAAACTGCGTGGATGCAATAAAAGGCCCCATCTAGGTTCGTGCGGATGAGCTGGTTCCAAGCTTCCGGGGTCAATTCGCGGAGCGTTCGTTTCTTGATGTTGAGCCCGGCATTGTTCACCAGCAAATCTAGCCGGTCCCAACGCGCGACAACGGCGTCAACCATCTCCTGAACCTGCCGGGCATCCGCGACGTCCACTCTATAAGTAGCTACCTGATCGCTCGCAAGTTGCTTGGCTGCCTGAGCCAGTTTCTCAGTAGAGCACCGGCGATGGCCACCCTTGCGCCCTGGTGCAGCAAGCGCTGCGCCGTTGCCAGTCCAATGCCGCTGCCGCCGCCCGTGACCAGGCAGACTTGATTCGTAAGCGCGTTCATGAAGATTGGTTCTCCGAGTCGGGAAACTTTATTCTGCTATGCTAATGAGAATGAGCGATGCCCACGAGAGCTCCCCTTTTCCTTTTTCGAGATCAGGTCATGAATCCCGAGTTGCGCCGCCGTTCCGACGAATTGGTCAGCCGTTTGGCCCAGCTCCGAGACAGTCTTTGACCTTGCGAACAAAGAAAAACAGCGCGACGCATTCACCGCCAAGATGGGTGAGCCCGGCTTCTGGGATAATCCCGAAAAGGCCCAGGAGACGATCCACAAAATCAAGCCCTTGAATGGATTGCTCAAGCCATACGAAGAGCTGCAAGCGAACATCGGCGATTTGCAAGCGCTCGCCGAGTTGGCTGGAGAAGACGCATCGCTCGATGGCGAGCTCGATGCCGAGTTGCGCGCATGGAGAAATCGCTGGGCGATTTCGAGATGCAGTCGATGCTCAGCGGGTCGCAAGACGCCAGCAACGCCTACCTCCGCATCCAAGCCGGCACCGGCGGCACCGAAGCCTGCGATTGGGCGCAAATGCTTGTTGCGCATGTATGGGCGTTGGGCGGAGCGGCACAAATACCAAGCTGAGATTATCGACGAATTGCGGAACGACGAAGCGGGCATCCGCAGCGCGACCTTGCACGTCAAAGGCGATTTTGCCTACGGCCGGCTCCAGAGCGAAGCCGGCGTGCACCGGCTCGTGCGCATCAGCCCTTTCGACTCCAACGCCCGACGGCAGACTTCGTTTGCGGCTGTCGACGTCATGCCCGAAATCGAAGGCACGATCGAGATCGAGATCAAGCCCGACGAGCTGAAACGCGACACGTTTCGTAGCGGCGGTCCCGGTGGCCAGCATCAAAACAAAACGGAAAGCGGCGTCCGCTATACGCACCTTCCCACCGGGCTCGCTTGCGAGAGCCGCACCGAACGGAGCCAGCACAAAAACGACCAACAGGCCATGTCGCTACTCAAAGCGAAGCTCTACAAGATCGAAGAACAGAAGCGGCGCGCCGAGGTGGATAAGCTTTACGACGAAAAGGGTGAAGTCGCCTGGGGCTACCAAATTCGCAATTATGTCCTGCAGCCATACACCCTGTCGAAGGATTTACGCACGGGGGTAGAAACGTCGCAAGTTCACCAGGTTTTGGACGGCGACCTGGATCAGTTCATCGAAGCCTTTTTGCGCCACAAGGCCAAACGCGATAGCCAGAAGGGGAAGTAAGAGGGGTCAGGAGTCGGAGTCGGAGGTTGTGAAAAAATTGGGACTGGCTCCGGCCACCCCCTCGCGAATCCCTGAAAATGTGACGTCCCGGCCGGTGCCTGCCCCGTTTTTTTTTCACAACCTCGCACGAGATGGAGAGGCGCGGTTCGCAGCAATGCCATGGACATCGAGCAGCGCATTCTTGAACTCTCCACCCCGTCAGATACCGAGCAATTAGGCCGGCGCTTGGGAGAGAATCTCTTTCCCGGCGCCGTCGTTGCCTTGAGCGGCCCGCTGGCGCAGGCAAAACCTTTCTGGTGCGTGCGACTGCCCTGGGCCTGGGAGTGGCTAATGAGCGGATGGTGACGAGTCCGACTTTCGTGCTGATTCAGGAATATCAAGGGCGGCTGCCCATCTACCATTTCGATCTTTATCGCCTAAAGGCTGGAAATGACTTTCTTGATTTGGGCGCGGCCGAATACCTGGAAGGGCAGGGGGTCTGCCTGGTCGAATGGGCGGATAAGTTCCCGCAATGTCTTCCGCAGGAGCGCCTAGATGTGAATTTGGAGCCTCGCGGAGAGCAGCAACGGCGCGTGCAACTGATCGGCCGCGGCGAGCGCTACGCTGCCTTGGCGCGGATTCTGGCCATTGCTTCGAGATAATCGCGCTCTAGCTGGACCAAGTGATCGATTGCGGGACTTGTCTTCGCCAATTCCATGCGTTTGATCATTTTGTAGTTCAGCCGATTCAGCAGAGCGGGATAATCGCCGGCTTCCTCGAGCAAGTAGCCATTATAATGGTCGATCTCGGTTTTGCCGGCGGGCAGATCGAGACGCATCGAACAATAACGGCCCTTGAGCGTCGGATAAAAGGCCCAACCCAAACCGCGCCGCCCAGGGCCAAGCAAGAATTTGCTGCACGACATCCGGCGAAAAAGGGCCGATCTTCCCGAGCGGTTTCTTAGCGTGGCGCAGGATGCGATAATTTTCCTGCAGCAAAGCAAAAAAAAGCCGGCGTGCCGGTGGGACGCGCAGCAAATCGCCGTTATCCAGGCCCCCCGCCGCTGCCAACGGACTGATGGCCGCGTTGTACATCAGCTTGGCATATTTGTAGGGCAGGATATCCTCAACCACGCGGACCTTGAAAAGTCCCTCGCTTCTGAGAGCCGAAGCCAATTCATTTGCCTGGGAATTGCCTTCCGTGGTTTGCCTTCCCCGGCAACCAATGTGCAGCGAGCCGAAGCGCGTAAGCCTGGTTTCCGCTCGGCCTGGAAGGCATTCCGAGACGAAGGAAGCAATCGCTTCGACAGGTTCGTCACGCTTTTCCAGATCGGCTTCGAAACCATTCTGAATCGAAAGTACGCGCGCGGCTGGCGGGCACGCGTTCGAGCACCCGCTGGTTGTCATAGCACTTGAGGCAAAGCAAAATCCGTCCATCAGAACCGGGTGACCAATCGCGGAAGTGTACGAATTGCGCCGGCAACGGAGGCAACCCTGTCACCTTAACGCCGAATTCCTTGCCCCAAGCGAGCTTTGCCGCATCGGTGTCAACAAAGGTAACGCGGCTACCACCCCGCGCCAGGGCATAGCCAACAGCGACAGCCAATGCCGCCGGCGCCAACGATTTCCCAGGCTTCCTTGCCTCGATTCGACATGATTGTCTCAACCGGGATTCTTCAACGCTTCTTGAGCGAGCGTTGCTTCGGCGCGAATGGCAATGTTCCCGTTCTTGGCCAGTGTGTCAAGTGTGGGTGTGAAACTGCTCAGGTCCATTTTGGGTTGCCGTTTGTGCAATTGGACGAGCGCCTTCAAGGCAAATTCCATAATCTGGGAAATCACCTGTTCGTCAGGCATTTGCACACCACCCGGTTGCTCGATCAAAAAATTGGTCCGCAATGCGGATTCGTCCAGCATATCTTGAAGAATGCCCAAGCGAACCTTGGGGCTGCCTCGATGGGCCAGCGCCAAGGCGGCGTTGAAACGGATTTGCAGGCCCGGCGTTTTGGTAAGCGTTTTTTCTTTGGAAGACTCCTCGACCCGCGGGATAAGGTCTTCCCCGTGACCGTTATCGTGGGTCAGTCGTAGGAGAATCTCTTCGATCCGTTCGTTTTCTTGCGGGCTGCCTTCCCAAAAGGACAATGCCAGAGCCGTCAGTTGGCGTAAGAAGGCATCGGGATCGGCGGCCGCCTGCGCGAAATCTTTTTCCAGGCCGAGTGCTTGAAGTGTGTGGGCTTGCGGGCCGCGTTCGTAATTCCCGCTTTCTCAGCCAGCGGAGCACGGGAACTGCTTGGGTTGGCCGCTTGCTCCGTCAGGGCAGTGATGATCGCTTCTTGCTGTTCGGGCTTGAGCGTGTCGAAGCGGCTCACGTTATCGCCCAGTTTCCCCAAGTTCCACATGGCCCAGCGTCGTCGCTGAGCGGTTGCCTGAGCATCGGCGCCACCAGAATTGGCTGCCATTTCGCCAAGCAGCGGCGCACCGACCGGAATGATCGAGCTAGCTACGCAAGAGCTAAGATAGAGGACATAATTCTCCGTTTGTTGAAATGCTTTGGTTCTTCGTTCCAGGCTGGCTGTGTCGGGCTGCTGTTTCTTGAACTCCGCCAGCTCCTTTTCCTGCGACGCCAATTCCTTGGTCGCAGATTGCAGGCGTTCGCACAGCTCCAAAGCAAAAACAGGATTGGCGGCAAGCGATTCTTCGCGCTGGAGGTATTGGGCCAGCTCCTCGGCGCCACGCCAACGCACTTCCGGGTTGGCGCTATCCAGCTTGTCCAGAAAGTCTTTGGGCGACCTGCGCCGCCGACCAGCCAGTTGATCGTGATCAGAAAGCAGACCACGAGAGTGACGATCAGAAACGGAACCAAGAACAGTTGAACGATGAATTTCCCTGAAGGCGGAACGACTACCGGCAGCCCTTTGCTGGAGTTCCGCGCGCCTCGGCCGACATGTCATTTTGCTCCTGGCGCCGAAGAACAACGGGTTAGACGCGTCCCTTCAGTATAGACGGTCCGCGCATCTCGTCCAGCAACCTTCTACTCCCGTTCAGCATTTGCGCATCACACCCACCAGCACGCCGAGAATGCTGGCTTCATCCGTGGGATGAACGATTATTGGCGACATTTCCTTGTTGGCGGGCTCGAGCCGAATGTGGTCCGGGGCTCGGTAAAAGCGTTTGAGAGTCACTTCGTCGTTAATCATGGCGACTACACGCTCGCCGTCGCGAGCATCGGCGGCCTTGCGAATGACCACATAGTCGCCATCTTGGATATGATCTTCGATCATCGATTGGCCACGCACTTCCAGAACGAAGTTGTTGGGCCCGGAGAAAAGATCGCCCAGTTCCAGCCGATCGTTTTGCTCGATCGCCAAGGTCGGTTGGCCGGCCGCCACTTTGCCGAGGAAGGGTAAGCTGGCTCCCGATGGCCGCGTGCGCGGATCGATCAATTGAATAGCACGAGCCGAAAAACCTTCGCGGATGATGCAATTCTTTTTCTCGAGCGCTTTCAGATGACACATGACCCCATTGGGCGACTTGATTTCGAAGGCGAGCCCGATTTCACGGACGGTTGGCCCATACCCCCGGCTTTCGATCTTGTCGCGGATGAACTCGTAAATCTGCTTTTGCTTGTCCGTAAGACTGCTAAAATCCGGCATGATCGATCCTCCGAGTATGCATAAACTCGACTCGGGCAATGTGGCCGTCGCTGCGATTGCAGGTCATTGCCCTCCGACGGGATCACTCGACACCCGTCAATGTGTACCTTAGTATATTGGACGGCCGTACACAAATAAATACCAATCGCGAAATGATTTGCGATTCTCGGCGATGGCTTTCGAGACGAAGCAAGATGGCAGATTCTGAAACGTCCAATTATTGGCTTGCTCAATATACCTGCTACCTGCGCGCACCTTCTGAACCGCAAGGAGTTGCCTAGAGAACGCGTAAACTCCATCCTAGGCGCCCTCATCACGGGCCAGCTTGGCGACATCGAAGCAGCGGCCTTGCTGACGGCTTGGCGGGCCAAAGGAGAAACTGCGAGCGAGCTTGCGGCCGCCGCAAGCGTTCTTGCCGAATCGATGATTCGTTTGGAGTCAAATCTAGAAAACCTGATCGACACCTGCGGCACGGGCGGCGATGGAACTGGCACCTTCAATATCAGCACAGCAACGGCCCTGGTGGTTGCGGGGGTTGGCGTGCCGGTCGCAAAACATGGAAATCGGGCGGTCACGAGCCGTAGCGGAGCCAGCGATGCGCTTGCCGCGTTGGGCGTCAGGCTCCAACCGGGCCCCTTTGGGCACGCCGTACGCTCGAAAACGCTGGACTGGCCTTTTGTTACGCACCGGAGTTTCATCCGGCTCTGGGCGTGTCGGGCCTTTGAGAAAACGCTTGGGCGTGCGCACGATCTTCAATTGCCTGGGCCCATTGGCCAATCCAGCTGGGGCTGCTTACCAGGTGGTGGGGGTGGTGCATGCGAATTACTGGAGCCGATGAGCGGGGCGCTGGCACGTTTGTGGATCGAGCATGCCTGGGTAGTGATAGGCGAGGATGGCCTCGACGAAGTAACGCTCACCGGAACCACGCTCGTTCGCCAGGTTAGACAGGGCCGCGTTTCGGAGCTCACCTTGGATCCTCAGGATTTTGGCCTGCCCAAGTGCAAGCTCGAAGATCTCGCGGCAGGCGGTCCCGATGAAAGCGCTGCGATCATACGTAGCGTGCTCGAGGGCGCCGAGGGGCCGTGTTCCAACATCGTTTTGGCCAACGCCGCCGCGGCACTTTTGGTCGTTGGACGAGCTCGGGACCTGCCCGAAGGTGTCGGGCTAGCACGCCAATCGATTCGCTCAGGCCAGGCTGGAAGAGTGCTCGAGAAACTGAGAACCACTTAGCGATGGCTGGACGTTTCGCCGAATTTCAGCCTAGTTAGCGGTTAGCTGCCTTATAATGCTGGAAGCGCGGGCCAAGGGAACCAGCAACACTTGTGAAGGAACTGGTCGCCGTGAAGTGCAAAGCAATCATCGTTGCGGACCCGGGAATCGACGGGGCATTTGCCATTGCGGTTGCCCTCTTGGATCCGACACTCGAGGTCCTGGGATTGGCAGCCACCGCAGGCAATGTCCCGGCCGACCAGGCGACGCGAAACTTGCTCATTCTGCTTGAAGAGTTCGACCCGCCTCGTTGGCCTCGCATTGGCGCGGCCCCCGAGGTCGATTACGGCATCAACGGTTCACGGCTCCATGGTCCCGAAGGATTGGGCCCATTTCGGTGCCCAACGTTCGTCTGCACCAGACTTACGCGAGCGATAGGCTGCTCGTCGATTTGATTCGCGAGCAGCCCGGCGAAGTGGCAGTGATCTGCCTGCGCCGACAACGGTGCTGGCCCGGGCATTCGATCGCGAGCCGGACTTGCCCGGCCTGATCCAGCGCGTGATTTGCGTAGGCGGCGCCTGGCACGAGCCCGGTAACGCCTCTGCCGTTGCCGAGTTTCATTTCTATTGCGATCCACACTCGGCGCGCAAGGTATTGCAGAGCCGGATACCTTTGACGCTGTTGCCGCTCGACGTTACCCGCAAAGCACTGTTTTCCCCTGGCGAACTCATGGAAATGACCGTCGCAGACACCCGCTGTTGCCGCTTTTTGAAGCAGATTACCCCGTTCGGCATTCACATGACGAGCAATCTCTACGGCATCGAAGGCTTTCATCTCAAGGACGTGCTGGGAGTGGCGGCGCTAACGATGCCCAACCTCTTCGAAACCCGGCCGCTGCACGTGGATGTGGAAATTGCAGGTGAGTTGACCCGCGGCATGTCGGTTGTCGATGTGCGCCGGGGCCAAGACCGACGCCAACGCCGATGTCGCGGTAAGCCTCGATCGGGCCCGATTGCGCGAGTATTTGAAATCGACATTTGGCACTTCGACTTAAGAAAACCTGCACACTTCGTCTTGTTTTTTCTGCTCGAGAAATCTAGGGTGTGCCGGTTCCTTGGGAACGCCTTTTGCCAAGGCAGGTGAAAGGTTCGGAGAACGCGGGCCCAATTCCGCGTTCTTCTTCGGGACAGAACCAAGGAGGGGCCTCGTCTGCTATCACGCCGAGCCCTCGTTGCGCACCCCGGATCGCAGCATCTCCTCCTTGACGGCGCTCGCACGCCGTTTTATTCCCCAACCATGGGCAAGGATGCACACATGGGGCTGGATAGCCTATTGGCTTTGGTTTGCGCGGCGCCGTCATGGCCGGCGGCCCGGATAAGCCCGATTCTCTCTCCGCGACCGAATCGCAGAACAATGCAGTGGCCTCCACGCTGAAGGTGCAAACCGCGCTGCAACGGGGTCGCGAGTGTCTGCGCGAAGGCAATTACCAAGCCGCCGTCACGGCGCTTGAGAGCCAAATTGCCTATATCAACGGCAGCACCCCCTATCTCCAGGAACTGAAAAAGGCCTATAAGGGCTACATCCGGGAACTACGGCTGGCGAATCGCGATGCCGATGCTCAAGTCTATTTTTATCGTCTGACCATCATCGATCGCGACGCTGCGAGTGAAACGGGCTTGATGGGCCGGCCTGGGGTGGCTCACATGGCACGGCCCGGCCCTATTCCAAGCCTGGAAAATAAAAGGAATCCAACCATCCGGCTTCAGCGCGATGAAGATTCGCGTGAGGCCAATGGAATAGTGGGCGTACGCAAAAGCCCTCCGGACCTGGCCGATCTGCTAACCAGGGCGGACCGGGAATTCACTCAGAAGCGGTTCGAACAGGCCAAGCAGCTTTACGAACAAGCCAACGCCCTAGACCCGAAGGGGGCAAGCGGATCACGAGAGCGCCTGGCCTACTGCAAGCTCTATCACGTGGTTGAAGAGCTAAACAAGCCTGCTGCCAAGCCACAGCTCATGGAATTGGAAAAAGAGGCCCGCATTGCCCTTAGCTTGGCCCCCCGGCTGGATTTTGGAAAGAAAGTGCTCGCCGAGATCGAGCAGCGACGCAACCCGGCCAAGGGGAGCCTTGGACGAGCAGGGAGCCAAGTTGTCGTCCGTCAGCGGGAACGTAATGCCGAGGGTTGGCTGGCCTGCGAAACAGCCGGCTTCATCATCTACCACAAAGAATCCCCAGAGTTCGCCACACAAGCAGCTCAGACCGCCGAAACAGTTCGCGTTAACATGCAACAAAAGTGGTTCGGCGGCCCTTGCCGAGAGTGGACGCCAAAATGTGAAATCTACTTACATCCGACGGCAGACGACTACTCGCGTGCGACGGGACAGTACAACTCGCCCGGGCATTCATCGATTCGCATCGAAAATGGGCACTTCATCGTCCGCCGTATCGATCTGCACTGCGACGACGCAAATATGCTGACTGCGATTCTGCCGCACGAAACGACCCATATCGTTCTGGCCAGCGAATTGGGCGAACAGCAAGTGGAGCGATTGCCCCGCTGGGCCGACGAAGGGTGTGCGGTTCTCACGGAGCCGCGCAAAAAGTGGATCGGCACCTGTCGAATCTGGCCAAGGCCAAGCAAGACAACCAGTTATTTTCGCTGCGCGAATTGATGGAGATGCCGAATTACCCGCAGAACCCTAGACAGATCAGCACTTTTTACGCGGAAAGCGTTTCGCTTGTCGATTTTCTGGCCTCGCTCCGCGGATCGCAAACTTTCATGCTCTTCCTTCAAGACAGCATGCGTTATGGCTATGAAAAAGCACTAAGGCGCCATTTCAACATTGGCTCTTACAGCGAGCTGGAAGACCGCTGGGCAACCTACATGGCCGGCGAACAAGTCGGTGCAACCCGGGTCGCCGGCAGCCGGTAAAGAATTGCTGCAAATGCACATCTACGCAAATGGTTAGCCGCAACGCGCAGCGAAGCGAAGCGAAGCGAAGCGAAGCGATCGCCAGACGCTCCGCTGCGCATCGCGGCTAACCTAAAATCGCACGATCGCCAGTTTGCGTTGCAGTTGCAACACCAGAGCATCCGGATCGACGATCACGCGATCGGGTTTGAATGAGCAACGGATCGTCACATCTTTCGCTTCGCCAGGCCCTAGCACGATGCGTTGCCGGGCTTCGCGATAATCAGGCGCTGGATCACCGCCCTCTGTAAATCTTTCGCCAAGAACTGGTGCGACGTCAATAGGCATTTTTCCCGTGCCGGCATTCTCCACGTGAAGCGTCACTTCCCACGTAGGTGAACCTTGGGAGGATCCCGACACTTCGGTCAGGTGGGCATCGCTTAGGTGATACTCGGGAACCGTCACTTCGAAAAACCATTGTTTGACGAAGGCGTCATAGGCGGCTGCATCGGGAGCGAAAGGCCGCATGCTGGCGATGAAGTCTTGAAGCACGGGGTGATCTGCGTTGAGCCGATATTGCTCGATAAATGCCTTGATGCCTTTGAGTGCGTTGTCGCGACCCATGTGCTGCAGGAGCATCCAGAAGACCCAGCCGCCCTTGTCGTACATGACGGTGGTATCTTCTGGCCGGCTACCGTCGGTCTTGACGAGCGGCTTCTCCGAATCCTTGCGGCGAGCCTGATTGTAAGATTCCTCGATGCGCTTGCAGAACTCGATGCGCTGCCCCAACCCCTTGACTTGTTCGAAGAGCAGGATCGTAGAGAAATGGGCCATGCCTTCGGAAAGGATATTGGCGCCAGGTCCTTTGCCCGGCGTCACCAGGTTGCCCCACCATTGATGTGCCGATTCGTGCGCCGTCACCAGGAAGGGCGCGTTCGCTTTGGGATCGTTCTTGGTCAGGAAACCGATACTTTCGGAAAAGGTGATGTCGGTGGCAAATCCTTGCGCGTAATCCGCCAGATTGGGGAACTCGCTGAGCTTTAGCTCGCGCCAAGGATAGGGGTAAAACCACTCGGAATAATACTTGCGGGCGGCGTCCAGAGTCTCAGACATTTCGGCGATGTTATAAACGTGCTGTGGGTGATAGTAGATGGTTGTATCTTTCCCATGATGAACTGCCCACTTGCCGGCGACGATATTGAAGAAACGAACCGGATAATCACTTTTCCATAACACGGTGCGACGATGATCGGTCACCGTTTCTTCTTCTAGTGTGCCGATGGAATTGAGGGTGAATTCCTCAGCGCCGTAATGCGCACTTTGGTGGTGAACGCCGTGGAACTGCCAAACCCCGCTTCGGTAATTCCTTCGTAGAAATTGTCGGGATAGATTCGCGATTCATAGCGGTTTTCGTCATCGACGCCCACCGATTCGAGATAGCCGAGCACCGGCACAAAGCTGGGCGTAAAGCTCGTCAAGACCACGGCGCTGGGCACGATGAATTCCATGTTGCCGCCCCCGTTCTTGGTGATGCCATGGGGAAAGCGTCCCTCATAGCTGAAGCCGATCCTCAGCTGCTCTTGAGGGGCCAATGGCTTTGACGGCGTAAAGACATAGAGCCACGAACTGTCTACAGGCGTGTAATCCGCCCCGTTGATAGTCCAGTGCACCTTCTCCCAGTGATCGCCGCCGGTCATGGGAATATCTCGGAGGGCGAAAGTGTGATGATTCTTCAATTCGAAGGAACCCTTGACCCGGAACCAACGTTTGGCCGGCTCCAATTCGACGTCAACGTCGACCGCCGTGATGGCCGGCAGCGGAGTGTCTCTCCAAGTCGCGATATTGTGACGCCAATAATCTTTGTGACGCTTCTTTTCCGCCTCCCCTTGAAATCCTCTATCGACCTGAAAATAAAGGACACTTCCCAGTGCCAGGGGCACAATGGCATAGGGCAGCATTCGCAAGCTGCTTTTGAAGAGCGCGAATGGTCGAATTCTGTCCAGAATCCGCACGCCGTCGAACTCCCGTCGCGGGAAGAACCGTACCGCAAGCGCCGTAAAGAAAACGGTGAGGCCCAGCACGAAGAGGCGATTGAGGAGAATAGCTGTGCCATCGAGCTCGAACAGTGCCATGTCGCTCCACCGCACCGCGGCCCACATATCCCAGTTGCCGACCCAATTCATTTGATTTGTGAACTGGCGATAGCCACTGAAGCTGAGTGCGCCGCAGGCCAGAGCGTAGGTGGTGTAGCGATTGCGGGTGATCGAAAGAATGGCGGCGATGAAGGATGTCCAACCCAAGAATGTCACAGTCAGGAGCAATCCCCAAATTAGCAAGAAGGGTCGTAGACTTAGGGGCACTTGTCCTTGGACAAGGAGCACGATTGCACAACCGAGCAATGCGGTAATCATAATGACTATGGCCACCACGCTGTTGGCCAGGCATTTGCCAAAAAGCATCGCGGTGGAACGCACGGGAGTAGCGGAGTGGATGCTCGCGAGCCGAGTATGTTGCTCACGGAGCAGCGATTCGACGGTGTAGAAGAGCAATAACAGGCACACCAAAAGGGTGAGAGTATTCATCGACCTCACCGCAATTGTTCCCGACGTCAAGAGCAGGGGCGTTTGAAAAGCCCCTACCGCGAGAATGTTGGTGCCAATAGTTTGCAATAGAATCAGCGGTACGAAGATGTAGAGGCCTGGCTGAGACGCAATTCGCGGAGCTCGATTTGCGCGACGTGAAGGATTCCGCGTAACAATCCGGGCGGTTTTGCCTCCATTTCCAATATCGACAGCGGTTGATGCAGCTCTGTGGCGATTTCAATGGTCTTGCCTGCTAGTGGAGACAGTTGCCGACCCAGTAATCGAGCCCATAGACCAGATGCCGCATGTCTCGAGCCGCGATATTCCGCGCCAGATGCAGTTGGCTGAGCCAGACAGACGACAAGCCGATTACCACCAGGGCGAGCCGGCTCAGCAGAAACGGAGTGTCGAATTCGATCGTGGCGTGATTGTAAAAGTTGACGCCACGGTCGACTTTCAGCCAGGTATGGTTGAGCCAGCGAAATCCGGCTGGATCGATCATCATCAGGAATTGATCGATGCGCGGATCTAGCCATGTTGGTTGCCACTCCCACAGAAAGAAGCCGCAGGTTATGAATATGGTGACCGGAAACACAAAGACGAGGATCGGCCGGCGCGTCCATTCTCCAATAGCAAATGAGGTTCCCGCCAAGAACACCAAGGTCGGTAGGCAGAAGAAGATGGCGGGGCGAACGTAGTTCATCAAAACGAACGGCCCGCGAATCTCATCGGCTTTGCTGTTTGGGAACACTTGATTGAAAAACATCATCGTGAGCAGGTGGAACCCTAGAATCGCACCGAAGCAGAAAAAGACAGCAAGGAATTTTCCCCAAATGTATTCGGAGGGTCGTAACGAGGTGACATGAAGCAGCTCGCCAACCTTCAGCTCGTCGTCGTGGATTACGTCCATCCCGGCCGCTACGGCAACAAAAAACGTGTAGATCAAAAAGAAGACCACAGAAAGCATCTGAGCGTTGGCGAACTCCGAAGTGATCCACGGTTTTTGTCCGCCGACGGTGCCGTCGCCTGTAGCCAGGCGCACGTTTCCTTGCGAAAATCCGTAGATGGAGAGCCCAACGATGAGGATGAGGACCCAGAAGAGGGGCCTGCGAAAGTTCTGGCCCAGTTCTGTGCGAAACACCAAGGCGAGCCGTTTCAAGGACATGCAAGCCTGCTCCTCATTGAAAGATTCAATCTTTAGCGAGCCTCCCACGTTAGTGGGGGGAGGTGCGGAAAACTCCCCCCACTAACGTGGGAGGCTCGCTCATGCTATAAGCGCTCAGGCGACTTTGTAGGCTTCCACTGATCGGCACCGCATCATCACCAAATAGGCGTCTTCCAGGGTTGTCTGAACGGGCGCGAAGCCGGGTGGCGCAGCGCGCCGCTCGTTTCGTAAACGCGGACGCGGTTCTTGCCTTCGGAGAGAATGGCCTGGGTGACCCAGTGGGTTTTCCGGAGAGATTCCAGTTGGCCGGCATCGGTGGTGCCTTCGAATATCTTGCCCGCCAAAGCCTCGCGAGCTTCCCGGGGCGTAGTCTCGGCTACGAGTCGGCCATGCCGGATGACCGCGAAGCGAGAACAGAGCACGGCCACGTCTTCGACGATGTGGGTAGACATGATCACGAGCCGATTCTCGGCCAACTCGGCGAGCAAGTAATAAAAGCGCAGGCGTTCTTCGGGATCGAGCCCGGCAGTGGGTTCGTCGACGATGATGATGCGTGGGTTGCCGGCAATCGCTTGGGCAAGACCGAGGCGTTGCTTCATGCCGCCCGAGTAGGTCTTCACCTTGCGGCGGGCGGCAAAATCAAGATTAACGCGGCTGAGGAGTTCCCGGCACAGCTTCTTTAAGCCGCCAGGGGCCATTACCCCTTTTAGTTTGAGCAGATAGGCCAGCATCGCCTCGCCGGTAAGATGTGGATAGAAGCCGAAATCCTGAGGCAAATAACCGAGGCGCGACCAGATCTTCTGGGGATCCGTCAAAACATCTTGCCCGTCCAGAGTGACTTTTCCCGACGTCGGCTCGAGCAGCCCTGCCAGGATGCGCATGAAGGTGGTTTTGCCGGCGCCGTTGGGCCCCAACAAGCCGAACATGCCGTTGGGCAAGTCCAAATCGATGCCCTGCAAAGCGGCCACAGGGCCCGGGTAGACTTTGACCAGATCGCGAACACTCAGCATCGATCGCCTCCAGGACTTTGTCGTCGAACGGCTAGACTTCTTTTGCTGCAGCTCGATTACGTTTCGTTGATAAGTTATTATCCAGTTGTTCGATGGCTGTAGCGGAATATTGAACAGCGGCGATCTTCACCAACTGGTCCGGCAGGGGCGCAAGATAATATCACAGTGATTCCAGATTTGTTTACGAGACAGGAGCGCCGGGCAGGGCCCCAGCAGTTCCCCCACCATATTCTCCTGAGGGTAACTGTGGCCCAGGTGCTGACGGAAACCTTCAGCGAAGGGGACGCCTGCCAACTGGCCCCGCTGGCTTGCCCAACTGCGCATGGCCTGCAGATATTGATCCATGCCGTGGTGCTTCAGTAGCCAATCGCGCTGGCTGGCATGCAGCGCCAGCATTTTGGTTTTGGTATCCACCGTATTGGAAATGTCGATGCAAAAACCGGGAGGCACCGGTCTGCCCAAAGCATCTTTGCCTTCAATCGGGTCACAATAGTAGAGGTGCGGTACCGTCTCGAGTGGAAGGCCATGACCCCGGTCGCGAAAGAGGTTCGGAGTGGGAGCGCCGAAGGCCGCCGCACGGGCGATCACGCTGGTCATTTCATGGTCGAGAAGGTAGTCCGCCGGGCTGTGCGTGAATAGGGCGTCCGGGCGGACTTCTCGGAGCAAGCGTACGGCCTTTTCCAACGCGCTCTCGTGATAGAACACCACCAAATCGCGTTCTTCCAGGCAGTGAAAGGTGGCGCCGATAAGGTCAGCGGCACGCGCACCCTCCACTCGCCGAATCCGACTGATCTCTTCAGGCGACAAGTCCACGGAACCGCAGTCGCCAGGCGTCATGGCGGCAATGTGGACGTGCCAATTATGCTCCTGAACCAAACGCGCCAGCGTCCCCGCGCAAAGAAACTCCGCGTCGTCCGGGTGGGCCAACAGAGCAAGCGCCACGCTGGCCATAGCTCACCGAACGGGGCGAGCCATGGGCGGGGTCGCTGGTGGGGGTGACGGGGGCTTGCGGTTGACGGGCACGCGCTTGCGCCTCGAGCACCCGATCGACGATTTCGGGCGGGATGATCTCGACACCGTCGGCGTCCTTTCCAATCGGGGCATCGATCGAAACCGTTAGGTCGCGGGCAAGCACTGGTGGAGGCAGCCACATGGTTCCCAAGGGCGGGCACTGCGCCAGTTGAGCGATCCAATCTACCAGCACCGCTAACTGTTTGTTGCGGTTCCCGTAAAGCGCCTGCGTGAGGTTGAGATAAGCCCACTCCATTTCATAAGTGTTTTCTTGAACGTCGTCGTCTTGACGAAACTCCTTATGCGCCAGCAGCAAGTCACGCCACCTGGGAAGAGTGGCCCGGTAAATCTCCAGTGCCGATTCGCGCTCTCCGGCGTCCCGGTACTGATTCGCTTGGAAGAAGGCCTTGCGCAGCTCGATGCACTTGGGATCTTGCTCGACTTGCGTGCTGTAATAAAAGTGCAGGAAATTGGTCATGCGTTGATAGTGCGAAAGCCAGTACAGCGTATCCTGGGCAATCTGCCCTTTCACTAATTCGGGAGTTTGTTTCTCTTCAGGGATCGGCACGGATTTGTCGAAGGGCCCCTGATTGGCAAAGGCACGGTAAGGCGCTGCCTCGGCGTCGAGCGATTTGAGTTCTTCCGGCTCTAGATAAAGACCGGTCTTTTCGCCGTGCGTCTTCCACATCTGATAGGCACTGCCCCATGACGCAGGCCAATTGGTGCCGTCGCCGACGATGGCATCCTTGCCATTGGAGAATTTGTCGTCGGGGAACCAATCTCCCGTGATCTTCCAGCCGTCCCGGTCGAACCATCCCTCTTTTTCCAAGTTCTCGGCTACATAAGTTTCCGCTCGCGCTGGATAACCGCGGAAGATGATCGGAGCCATGTAACGCGGCATGCGATACTTGGTCAGATCGTACGCTGGCTCGAATTGAGAGAGGTGTTTATCGGCCGGCGGCATCAGCTGGACGGCATAGGTATACCAATCGCGCGACACCGTGTAGTTGTCGAAATCAATGGCGCCTGTGTCCGCTCGTTCTCCTTCGGTGAGCGGAGCCATCGTCGGAAACCGTTCGCCGACTGGTTTTAGGGGAGAAATGGTGTCGTTGTTGTTCAGAATCGACGGCGCGTCTTCGTAAAGAGAAGGTATCTTCTGATTGTCCCCCAGGAAATCGACGACGTCGGACGGCGAGGTCTTGCCCAGCGTCTCTCGCAATCGCCGCACGAGCATAGGGTGCTGAATGCAGAATTGCTCGAACTTGGCCATGTTGACTTTGTCGCCGACGTCGCGCAAGTTTCTGGGATCGCGCTCCTTGGGATCGATGACGCTCATCTGATAGAGACTGCGTAAGACGTTCAATTCGTCCGCCAGACCGATCTTATGCTGGGTGTAGAACCCGACCGTATAGCGCATGTCTGGGCTGGACCGATTGATGCGGCAGCCTTCAGCAATGAGGTTGATGCCGCGCGCAATGTAAAAGTACTTGTCCTTTACGCGATCCGACTCGACGGACACGTTATAAGCCAAATTCCAACTTTGGAAGAGCCAAGGCGTCACGAAATGGGGCTGCAATTTGATGAGTGTATCGACCAGAACTTCCAGTTCGTTCCATTCGTGTTTCATCTGCTTCTTTTGAGCAGCCAGCCATAGGCAACAGACCGCAAAGCCGCGCGAGCCGGTAAGCGTCAGCCGCACCATGGAATCGGTGAGCTTGACCTCGCCTAGGCTCTCTTCTTGCACGCCCAGCGCCTCGGCTCGCTCGCGGATGCCGCCGTGCATTTCACGAAGCAAGTAGGTCCCAAAGGCAAGCGCCAGGATGATGGCGATGTAGACAATCTTGCGAATTTGGGCTTGTTGTTGATAAGGACTAGCCACGTATCGGTCTCCTCGTTAGGGCGCTTGGCGTTGGCCGCGGCCCGCAGTCGGAAAAACTCACTCACGAAGTGAAATGCGGAAGCAGCAGCGCTTCCGCACAGAAGGCTACGAAGAAGCAATCTCCCGCCATTTAATGAGGTAATATCCCACCAAAGCGCAAGGCAGGAGATAGGCGGCAACCATCAAGGCATTGAGGGAGATCAAGTCCGGAACGCCGATATTGAATCCTTCGGCTACGTAGGTGGTCCAGTCGAGGCGGTCGGTATCGGGAATGATGTCGAGCACGCGCCGCATGATCCATCCATACACTTTATCGCCTCCCAACGCCATTCTGACGCCGGGCGTTGCCTGCAGGGGGGTCGTCATGGCTTCGCGATTGACCATGCGAACGAGCGATTCCATCGGGCCTCCGCCCACGATCTTTTCGGAAGCCAATTCGCGAATGAAGTCCTGGAAGAAGCCGCCCATGTAAATGGCCATGGTGAGAATGAAACTGATGACGCCGCTCAGATAGGTGCTGAGAACGACTCCCAGTCCGACCACGAGGACCAACCGCAGCCAGAGTCCGATGGTGCCTTTCAAGAAATTGAGGGCAAAATGCCCCTCCGAGGCAAGGATGTAGAAATCGTATTTGGCGAAGCCAAGGTATTGGCCGCCGCTTTCGCACTTGACCGTGACGGTCATCAACTCCGGCTCTTCTCCGCCGGGGGACGACGGTTTGCGCGGTTCCGCAAACGCGTTCTTGAACAAGCCGCACGGAATCCGCACATCTTGAATCGTATAGTCGGCAATTTCTTTGCTGATGACCTCATAGTAGCCATACTTTTCGGCCAATACGGAATCGATCAGCGACTCCACGGCGCCAACCGATTTATCGTGCTCGAACGCGGCGATTTCCACCTCGGTCGGTTTGCGGCCGAGCACTTCCTGCGTGATCTTGTCGATTTGCGAGCGGGCATCGCCGGTTTCCCCAATGCGTCGGGCTTTTTCACGAGCCTGATCGTAGCGCCTCGTTCGCGGGTCCCAGCGCCAGGTCTGGAAAAAGAAGCTGCAAAAGACGCCTTTACCTTCCTCGCCCTTTAGCGTTCGGAAAATATCGAAAGAGAATTCGCAAGTGACCCAATCGCTAGGCGTGGCAGCAAGGTAGGCGGGCAGTTCGGCATAGCCCCAGACTACGCGATTGGTGCTGCCGGCGCCGCCTGCGATGTATTTGCGATAGGCCCACTCGCGGCCGACGCTCTCGCCTTCATAGTTCGCATTGCGCGAGTCGGTGAAGCGCATCTTGCCGTAGATGGGATCGCGGGCGCGCATGCTCTCGATCTTGGCGTCGGGATCGATCTCGCGGAACACATAGAGAAGGCTGACCCCGCTCATCACGGCGAGAACGACGGTCATCAACATCATGAAGCCAATGAAACGGCCAATCACGATTTCGAAACGCTCCACGGGTTTCGTGACAATGGTGTGAATCGTCTGATTCTTCATGTCGGTGGGGATGCTGAACGCCGCCAGCAGGCCGCCGGTGCCCAGCAACAGCGGGGTCATCGACCAATAAAGAATGTTGACGTAGGTGCGCAGCTGGTCGACCGGTTTGGATTGAATGAACCAGCTAGCGAACAAGAAAACCAGAATCAAGGCGGTGAAGCCCCACACGACCCGGCGCCGAATGGCTTCCAAGAAGCTAAGGCGGGCAATGGCCCAGATGCGCCGCAGCCGCCAGCGCATGGCTTCGAAAAGCGGCGGCAAGGATACCACGAAAAGTGCGGAAGCTCCGCCCAACGTGTGCAACAGGTCCAGAGTGGCAGCGCTGGCCCAAGGGGCAGTTCGCGAAGGCGCTGAAGAGAATAGGGAGGCAAGGTTGGCCAGCAGGACCGGCATTTGCAATCCAACGTAACCAACGTAGCCAACCAAAACGCCGACCAGCCCGAGGAGGGTTAGGCCTTTTTGAGCCGTCGATGCGGGAACGCCCGTCTTGGAGCGGCCCGAAAAGAGTCGAACGATGCCATAACCGATGAGCCCGCAAAGCGCGAAGCCCCCTGCGTCCTGAGCCCAATTGGCGGCGCTTTGACCCATGTCGGCCCAACGAAGAGGATCGCGCTCGAGGACGAATGTTGCGAAAATCATGTCGCTTGCAGTCGCTTAAGGATGGAATGAAAGCCAGATACGGCGCCCCTAACCGGCAGCGGGATGAGCCCGGCCGGCGTTCCGGTCTACTTATCCCCGCTCGGGCGAAATCGGCGTCCGGGATGCGTCTTGCTTTCCTGCACGATATTGAGGAACAAATCTTCCAGCGTCGTCGTGGGATGCCCGAACATTTCCATGTGGCCGCCATGCCGTTCGATCACCGCGGCCAAATCGCGCTTCAAGTCGGGGCTGAGCTGCAACTCCCGTCGCCTGCACTTGCACCCGATTGGCAACCTCCAACAATTCATCGACCTTGCCCAACTCCTGCAGCTCGCCATCGTAGAGGATCGCAATCCGATCGCAGACGTCCTGTACGTCGTCCAGGCGATGGCTGCACATGATTACCGTCTTGCCTTCTTTCCGCAGGTTCAAAATCAAGTCCTTCATCCAGCGGGTTCCCAAAGGATCCAGGCCGGAGGTCGGCTCATCCAAAATCACCAGTTGCGGATCATTGATGAGGGCTTGGGCCAGACCGATGCGCTGCCGCATCCCCTTCGAATACTCTTTCAGAATCCGTTTCTTGTCGTGTTCCAGGCCCACCATGGCAATGAGCTTCTGAGCGCGCTTCACGCCGTGTGGCCGGGTTCATGTTGAATAGGCGGCCGTAGAAATCGAGCGTTTCTTCGGCGTTCAAGAACTTGTAGAGGTACGATTCTTCCGGCAGATAGCCGATGCGCTCGTTCTTGGAAACCTGCGCAGCCGGTTGGCCGAACACCAGGGCATCGCCTTCGGTGGGGAACAGGAGCCCCAAAAGCAGTTTAATGGTCGTGGTCTTGCCGGAGCCGTTCGGGCCCAGCAAGCCGAATATCTCGCCCCGTTCGATCGTCAAGTCGAGGGCGTTCAATGCACGTTTCTTCTGCCGGCCCCAAAAGTCCCGATACACCTTGGTCAATCTTCGCGTCTCGACAATCACATCGTGCGCCATAACCGGCTGCCTCGCTCGTTTGCTGATGCCTCAATGATTTGACCTGTCACCCAAGCGGGATGCTCGAGTTCGCAACTCACTCCCGGGATCGATTTCCGCGCCCTCCTGCTTCTACGCAATCAGACGCAACAGCGTTCACTCCAAGGAGCGGAAACGGCTGCGCTAGCGTAGGAAAGGCGCACAGAGAGATTGTACGAACCGGAAGCAGTCACGGCGTCTCTCTTCAGCCTTTGTCGGGGAACCCGCGCCAGACTCCGTTGGGTTGCCGCCTCTCGTTGGGAAGAAATCCGCTTTTATACTGCATGGTTGTACAGCCGGGGACGAAATAGCCGAGGTAAAGGTAGGGCAAGCCGCGCAAGCGTGCTTGTTCGATCAGGCACAAGACGTTCCAGATGCCCAAGCCACGCGCGCGTTCTTCCGGCTCGTAGAAGAAATAGATGGCGGAAAGCGCATCGGGCATGACGTCGACATAGCCAACGCCCACAAGACTTTGGCCCAAGAAATAGCGCCACTCTTCCGTGGGAATGGGATTGTCGAGAAAATGAGCCCGATATTCGTCGGCTTCCTTGCCGGCATGTTCGGGCCAGCCTTTGTGGGCGGATTGATGGGCATGGTAACGGTCGAACAGAGCCAATTTTCGAGTCGTTAAACGCGGCGTCGCAATCTTCAGGACTATATCGGAAGCATTCAGGGCGGCGTTGCGTTTCTGGCTGCGATTCGGCTGGAATTGTGCCACCGGGACGCGCAGCGATTGGCAAGCAGTGCAGTTTTCGCAGCGCGGCCGAAAAAGCGTTCGTCCAAACCGACGCCAGCCTTTTTCGAGATAAGAGCCATATTCCGCAGGCGTCATCTCGAGGACATAGACGTTTTCGAACCGCCAATCGCGATCGGGCAAATACCCGCAGCGATCGGGACTGGAAACGTAATGGAGGGCACTTTCCATGGAGCCCTTTCGAAAGCGAGCACGTGATACGGTTGGCCCAGTAGATATGCATTCAGTATCGCCGACCGTGCTTAAACTCGCAACCTCCGGTTCGAAAAGCTATTGCTCGATGGTGTCCCGCGGACTCGAAATCGACTTCAGCATGCAATAATGAACCGCAATTACCGCGGGAATGAAAAACAACAACATGTAGTAGATGCTGAATGCCACTTCGTTCCATTCCGTCCACGGCCCGGTCACCAGCTGAGCAATGGCGTTTTGCACGATTAGCACAAGCCAAAACGCGCCATAGGCGTGCGGAAAGCGCGTGCCCGCGCCAGATTGTCGGCGCGGCCGCAACAGGATGCATCCTGAAATCAGCACGAGGCAAACCAGGAACGTGGGCCCGGCATATTTCCAGAGCTGAACATTCCAATAGCCTTCGTTGCCGCGATAGAGATTGAACCACCCCTTGGCGCCGTTGCGGATCGACAATCCCAATCCAGCGAGAAGTCCCAGATAGAGGCCCAAACGCTCCAGATTGGGATCGCCGTCTCTTGGCGTGCCGGCTGCCTTCTCGGCGTCGAATCGCTTCCGGCAAAGGAGAAACCAGGCCAAAACCAGTGTAAATATGGCCAAATTGTAATAGAGGCCGTAGCGAACCAAGAGCCGCCCGAGCTCTGGAAAATGCTGCTCTGAAATCTCACTGATTCTGGACTGAAATGCTCCATAAGGCTTTTGCAAGGTTCTGGTAAGCCAAGGCACATAGCTTCCCGCAACAAACAACAATGACCACAGGACCGTCGTCCACCCGAGGATTCCAGCCCCTTTTCGCCCCTCCGTAGGTGACTTGCGGTACCCGAGATAATACGCGGCCGCGAACAGGTAAAGCACCGTCAGGTAGTGGGGACTCCATCTTGCCGTTATGGCGCTCAAGAAGGTGCTGAGATAGGCGATCAGTCCACAAAAGACGAGAAACCACTCAAAGTTAGGCCCGAGGAGCTCACGCTGTTGGGAAACCACCTCGCGTTCCTTGTCTGTCATACGCCGATTTACGAGAAAATAGGCAATTCCCAAGGCCAAGCCGATGCTCAGGCCACCCGACGATTCCCAACAGCGCCAAAAATTGAAATTGGCCGACGGCCAGACGTTCTTGGCCCATTTCCAATTTTGGCAAGCTGCCCAGCCGGCGCCGTTCAGCCCTCCTACCGTCACGATCAGGACGACATTCTTCCCATCTCGGCGGATGATCTCGAACAGCAAGAAACCGATGTAATACCCCATGTGCGTCAGCGCCGAGCCGCAGTCGCCAATCAATCGACCCAAGTTGGGATTGGTCTCGAGGTCCTTGTAGCGGCTCTCGAACTGCTCATACATGGGGAGAAAAAATGCCGGGTATTTGTCGTACAAGTAGCGCGCCAGATAAGCCCCGCCCATCCCGAAGGCGATCCGCAAAATCCAGTGCCAAACGCGCGTTTCTTTCGCCGAGCCGCACCACGCCAAGGCACAAGCGCCAAGCCCAGCCCAGGGCACACCCGCGATAAACAGCCAGAGAAACCCGTAGCCCCGAGAAATGGGGATCCACTCCCCCTCTTTCACATTCGTGTCCATGCGCCCTTCGAAGAAACTGGGCCACTGCATCCAGCCCCGGGTACCCGAAAACCCGAAGGCCAACGTCATGGCGAGCACTATCCACGCCGACGAATAACGGCGCGATGGTTCCCCCGTGGGTTCGTAAGCCAGATACCACCAGGCCGCTCCCCACATGACTCCCGCAAAAATGCACCCTGGCGCTGCCCCAAATCCGGAACACCCGCGCACCGCCCAAGTCATCCCGCCCAGAGCCATGAACAACAGGGTCGGCAAGAAGAGATCGTGGGTCAGATCGTACCGGCGCTTCGGGTTCATCGCGATTCCTCGTGGACCGAGCTAGGGTCTCATGAACGGCGGTTGCTCGCTCGCGCAGCCAAGCATAACTTCGATCGGCATGGGTGTCTGCAAATGACAAGGGAAGGGCGAGCGTCGAGGCGTTAGCCCGACGAGTCGGGCACCAGGACGAATCGTGCCCAGGAAGACAAGCTGCCCCGTCGTGTTTCGCCGTGTGGACTAAAGTCCACACTACCTGGATGCTGTTCATTCCACGTACCGGCGGGCGAGCCTGGAGTGTGGACTTAAGTCCATACCGCCACGACAATTTCAGCCGCAGTTTGTTTTGACGTTGCCAGCCGCAACTACCGCTGGGCCCTGGCGGGATTGGTCGGCGGGTTGGCAGGCGCATCCGGCTCGCTCATAAGTGCGATACTGATTGGGGCAATCGGCGGAAGTATACAGCTTGCGGACGGCTAACGTGTTGGCAAATATCCCAGACAGGAGTCGAACCTGTAACCTTCGGCTTCGGAGGCCGACGCTCTATCCAATTGAGCTACTGGGACAAGAAGGAATCTAAGCTTTTATTCGGTATCGCTTTGTGATCGATTAGTCTCGCGACACTTGACGCCTAGTTTGCAGTAATTTACTCGATTCGATGACTGTTTTCAACGATTTTGAACCTGTGCTCAAGATCGTGACCCGACAAGCGGCCTTAGCTCACATTTGGTCAACGAGTCCTGTTGGGACCGATTCCGGATTTCCCATCTTGATTGACTTTCCCTCTTGGTTAACTGCGGGTGCTGAAGCGGCTTGCTTCTTGGGAGAGACAACCCTCATACCCATTGATGCTTGGCACTTCCGAAGATCCGCAAAGATCGCTTTCACATCGTAGTTGAATCGGGCCGCGAGTTCTTCTTTTGTGCGGCGAACTTCCGCGACGATAGAATCTTCCCACATGGTTTTATACTCCCATCAGTTCTTCAGGCGTACAGATGGTCGGCATCCGGTGACCCAATCGTTGACAGATTAATGCTATTCTTCGCATGATTTGGCCATTCGCCAAGTGCTTGCAATTCCAGGTCAGTAGGTAATCGATCTCGTGAACCGAGGCCAAGGCAATATGAGCCCCATCGCGCAGCGCTGCCGGGAAGGACGCCACTGGAGATGATAGCTTCCGTTAGCGACTCTGCGTCATCTGTAACTTCAAGATTCATCAGAGTGTTTATTATTGCCAGTCTTTTCTGAATCTCGCTTGCCTCGCCTGCCGATGCCTCCTGGAAAACAACCGGGGAAACAAAGCAATCAAACGCAAGGCGTCTATTCGCCCACCAGTCTTGGGTTATTTGCTGGTGTCCAGCGATCAGCAAATCCCGACTTGGCCGAGCCACCAAATAGCTGATGAACGTTGTTTCAAGATAAACGGACTCCATCATCATACCTCAGTCGGCATTGGCCCGAAACCGTTTTAGAACGAATCGCGATCACTCCGGCGGCGCCCACGCCTGCCCAATCACCGGCAAACTCAGTTTGCCGGTTTTTGGCGACTTAGCGCAGGAAAACGGCATAGGGAATAGAGCTTTGGACAGGACATACCAGCAGAAGAAGCAGTGATTGCTGGTGGCAGCGGGCAAGGCATCGGGATCGCGGGCCAGGATTTCGTCGCGGATGGCGGTGAGCCCTTTGCGGAAGACCTTTCCCACATAGGGATGCCTTCGGCCGTTGCGGACCACGTCGGCGACGCTGTCGCGATAGATGTTGCCGATCGTCAGTTGATCGAGATCGGAAGCGAAGCCGCAGCAGGGTTTGACCTCGCCACGGGGCGTAACGATCAATGCCTGTCCCGGGCCTTCGCAGTAATCTTCCTCGAACCAGACGCCGTCCCAACTGCCGCGGAAGCTCTCGGCTCGCTCCACTGCCGCCAGATGGTTCCAGTTGAGAACCATGGTCAGCTCACGGCTGACCAAGAGATGCCGGCCCAATACGGGCGACCAATCGATAACCGCTTCGAGTTCTTTGGCCAATCGTTCGATCGGCTCCAATCCCTGGTCAGGCGAGCGACTGGCGTAGGAGAGGGACACTACATTGTCGCGCTCGAATATCCGGCTGGCAGTCCGGCAAAAGAGCGCCAACTGCTCCATGCCCATGCCGTGAAACTTGTCGACGCTCAAGCCAAGTTTGCCCGAGAAGCCCGTCCCAGCCAGCGTCGTCAATTCCGTTTCCAATTCCCTGGCGTCCTTGAACCAAACGCCGTTGGTCATGATTTTGTCGAAGCGGAATCCCAATTCGGCGCCGCGGCGGCACAATTTGTGCAAAAACTCCGGATACAGAAACGGCTCGCCGCCCGTGAAGCCCAGGATATTTATTCCATAGGAATGAGCGTCTTCCAGGAAACGCAGCGCCGTGGGAATATCGAGCCGATCAGGCCATTCGATGGGGACGCAGCAATGGGCGCAGCTCAGATTGCACTGGTAGGTCCCGGCGAAAGAAAGGTAGTTTGGCCTAAAGGTGCGAGTCCGCCGAGCCACCGGACGGCCGCCCCCCCGCGGCGTTGAAAGTCCAGAATCAGGCGGCGCCATGGCAAACTCCGCGAGCAGTTGAAGCGTCGAATTATGCAGGCGGGCCATAAGCGACAGCAGGTTTGTTATATTCAAGCGTGAAGGTCGTTCTCGATTATAGGACAAGCCGCGAATGGTCTTTCTCCTTGTAACGATTCGACGGGCTGTGAGAAGATGAAGCAACTGCACGGGCTCTGCGCAGCGATTCTTTTCATCGAGGATGAACGGTGAAGATTCCTTTTGCTCCCTTGCGAAGCGCGTTCGGCTATGCCGGCATGCTGGCTGCTTTGCTGTTTGTCGCGGCCTCCGGCTCTGCGGACGACAAGAAGGACGATAAAAAGGACGACAAGAAAGCCGAAAAGGCGCCCGCCAAGCAAGAAAAGGCGGAGAAGTCCGCTCCGCGGGCTGCGCCGGTTCAAGTCCAGGGCAAAGTGGCAGCTCCCGTGCAATTGAAGGGTGTAGCGCCGAGGGTTGGCGGGGCTGGCCTTCAAATGCGACTCGGTCAGCCTCCGGTGCAAACGCCGGGCGCCAGCGACAATGAATACTCCGAAGGCATCACGCTGTCGACGGATCGAAATATCAAGAAGCTCTTGGAAGCGGCCCAGGAACTTTTGGAGGAAGCGGCCAAGAATGACTCGTGGGGCGAGGCGGCTGGCTTGCTTCAGCAAGTGCTGGATGTAAAAGAAGACGTCTTCATTCCCGGTAAAGCGTCGTTCGGCCGATGGCATCGAAAAGACGCATCAAGTTAGCGCACGCGCCGAAGCCAATCGCTTACTCGAATCGATGCCTCCCAAGGGACGGGAATTTTACGAATTGCGCTTCGGAGCTCAAGCGAAGGCGTTGCTCGATAAAGCCAAGAAAGACGGCGGCTATCAAGGCTTGAAGGACGTCGCCCGCCGCTTTTACTATACGGCCGCGGGCATCGAAGCCACGGCAGGCTTGGGCACCTATTATTTGGACCGCGGCCGCCCGCACGATGCAGCTCTATGCTTCAAGCGCTTGCTCGAACGCACCAAGGATGCGGCAGAACCGTTGCCGGCCTTCACCCTGTTCAAGGCGGCTCTAGCTTTTCGTCGCGTCGGCGATCCGAGCTATTTAGCTCTTGCCGAGCAGGTCTGGAACAAGCTGGCGGCCAAAATTGGCCGCGAGGGATTGCGTCTCGACGGCGAAACCTATGCGCTGGACCAGTTGCAAACCGAGCTGCAGCGCACTGTTGCCCTGGAAACGCTAAGCCCCTTGGAATGGACCTTATTTCGCGGCGATGCCACGCGAACCGCCAGCGGTACCGGCAGCGCTCCTTTCCTGGAAGCCAACTGGCGTCACTCCAATATTTTAGAGCGCGTCGATCTGCGCACGCGCACTATGGTTGAGGCCACTTTGCGGCTGCAGCACACGCGCACGGAAGCGGCGTTGCCTGCGTTCTTTCCGATAGCCACGGGGGGAAAACTGATCTATCGAACCTATCGAGGGGTGAACGCCGTCGACATCAAGACGGGCGAGCTCTTATGGCATTCGGCAGATAACCAGGCCAGCCTCGATCAGTTGCTTCGCGATCCCAATATGAAAGGGACTGTCGATGAGTGGAACCAGCTTTTCACCAGCGGCAACAACGGCGGCATCATTTTCGAGAACTCGACGATCGGCACGTTGAGCACCGATAACGTTCGCGTTTATGCCATCGACGATTTGGGAATTCCACCGCATCCGGGCGCCGCGGGAATGCAACAGTGGGGCAACGGCACGCCCCTTACGGGCAAGCTGCTCAACTTGACGCAGCATAACCGCTTGGTCGCTCTCGAGCTGGACACCGGCAAAATTGCCTGGGAGCGCGGCGATGAAGAATACGACACTTCTCCGCTGGCCGGCAGCTTTTTCCTGGGACCGCCACTCCCGTTAGCTGGTTTGTTGTATCTGCTTACGGAAAAAAACTCCGAGCTTCGTCTTGTGTGCTTGGACGCCACCAAAGGCGATCTGGTTTGGGCGCAAACCCTGGCCACGGCTCGCGACCGCTTGACGAGCGACGTCGGTCGCCGCATCCATGCGGTCCATCTCGCTTATTCCGAGGGGATCATCGTCATCCCGACCAATGCCGGGGCTTTGCTAGGGTTCGACATCTTCTCCAATAGCCTCGTTTGGGCCTACCCTTATCGCGAAAAAGCGGCCCCGGAAACCGCAAACCAGCCGATTGGACCTTTCGGCCGCGGTCGCCGGGTTCCCGCCGGTTTCCCCGGCTTCGAAGGGACGCCTCTCCAACAACTGAGCGGCGAATGGAAAATGTCCGCTCCGCTCATTCGCGACGGCAAAATTGTTTTCACAGTGCCCGACGGCGGAGCGATCCACTGCATCAGCCTGAAAGACGGGAATTTCCTCTGGCAAGCCGATCGCAAAGACGACCTTTATCTTGCCGGCATTTTTCAGGGCAAGGTTGTGCTCGTGGGCAAGAACACTTGCCGGGCCCTCAGCCTGGCCGATGGCAAAACCAAGCTTTGGGAAGTGGAGACCGGCGTGCCTTCGGGGCAGGGGGTCGCCAGCGGCAACTTCTATTACCTGCCGCTGCACAAAGGCGAAGTCTGCAAGATCGACATGGAGCATGGCGTGGTGGCGGCCCACAGTCCTTCACCCAAGAACGAAGTGCCGGGCAACTTGCTCTTCTATCAGGGCGACGTCGTTTCGCAAAACGAAACGACCATTACGGACTATCCCCAAGTCGAACAGAAAGTGGCTCAAATCAACGCTACCCTGGCCAAGAACGCCAAGGATCCGTCGGCTTTGACCGAACGCGGCGAATTGCGCCTCTATAAGGGCGATCTGGCCGGCGCCGTTTCCGATCTGCGCGTGGCGCTGGCCCATAACCCACCGCCGACGGTCCTCATGAAAACCCGGGCCAAGCTCTATGCGGCTTTGACGGAGCTCTTGGGGCAAGACTTCGCCACCGCCGAGCAATACCTGGACGAATACAAGCAGCTTTGCCGCCGTGCCGATTCCTAAGGATGCAACTCCCGAAGAGAAGCAGAAAATCGAGCTCGAGCGACGCCGTCGCCAAGCCGGGTTCCTTTGTTTGCTGGCGCGCGGACGCGAACAGCAGGGCAGGCTTATCGAGGCTTTCCAGGCTTATCTCGATTTCGGTTCGCTGGCCGAAAGTAAGGAACGCATCAGCGTCATCAACGAGCCGACCGTCATGGTCCAGCCCGATGTTTGGCCCAGGGCAGAATCACCGAGCTGGTCGCCAAGGCCACTCCTGCTCAACGCTTGCCGCTGGAAACGGAAATCGGCAAGCGTTGGTTGGCAGTAAAGTCGAGCAAGAACCTCGACGATTTGCGCCACTTCGTAGCGCCTTCGGTTCCTTGTTCGCCGTGGGTCGCGAAGCGCCGACTCTTCCTGGCGGAAAGGTTGATCAAAGAGCATTCCTTGCTCGAGGCCGAGCTCCACCTCCTGCAGCTTCGCAGCCAGCAAGACGACCCGACCATGGCTGCCCGGGCCGTCGAAACGCTCGCCCGCATGATGACGGACCGAGGCCATTTGGACGAAGCCGTTTATTATTATCGGCTGTTGGGCACGGAATTCGCGCAGGTGCTGGTGCGCGACGGCAAAACCGGCGCCGATTTTCTCAAAGAACTGTCGACCGATAAACGGTTTTGGCCTTATTTGGATGACGGGCATTCCCCGTTCCGGGGCGTTAGCCTGAGAGTGCTCGAGCTCCCGGGAGCCAATCAGTCGTTACAGAGTTCCTGGCCTTTGGAATTCAAAGGCCCGACGACGCCTTTCATGCGCAAATACCGTCTCGCGTGGCGCGCCCCACCCTTCAATAACGGCATGACTGCTTATCATCTCATGCTTTTCGATCGCGATACCAATGAAGAGCTCTGGAGCATGTCGGCGCCGCCCACGCGCGTGAGTTACTTCCAAGGCAACGATCGTGGCGTCACGTGGCCTTGCTATATGATCGGGCACTTGGCGGTGGTTTATCTGGGGCACACCGTTTATGGCTTGGACCTGGCCGAACGCAAGAAACTTTGGGAATACGATCTTTTCAATCCGGAGAAACATCCGCTCGAACCTCAAATGCAGCCCATGTTGTCGCTTTCCCAAACCGGCATCTCCAGGTGAGCAACACGCGAGGCACCAACGATCGGCTGGGTCAAATCGGGGCGGTGACGTCGTCCTTCGTTTGCTTGCGCACCGAGGACGCCCTGTTGGCTCTCGATCCGGTTTCGGGGAATGTGCTTTGGGCCCGGAGCGATCTTTCCAACCGCACACAAATTTTCGGCGATGAACGCACCATTTATTTGGTGGACACGCGTAGCGATGCCGAGACCGGCGCTTCCCGAGCCATCCGGGGCTGCGATGGAGCTTCCGTGCAAGTTCCCCCCTTCAGCAGCGTCTTCCAACAACGGCCGCGCGTGCTGGGACATCGGCTGGTGATTTCGGAATACGATCCAACCGGCGCTTTGGTGCTCAGACTCTACGATGTGCCCACCGGCAAGGATCTTTGGAAGAAATCGATGCCGCCCCAAACTATCGTCCTCAAGGCCGAAGAGCCCGAGTTGCTGGCGTACGTCGATCCCAAAGGCGTGGTCACCATCGTCGATTTGCGACTGGGCCGAGAGGTCTTTCAAGCAAACGTTGCGGAGTCGCATCTCAATAAAGTGCATAGCGGCCTTTTGCTCGAGGACGCCGGCCAATATTTCGTCGTTTTGAACAAACCGAACGAGGGCAGCCCGCCTGCTTCGAATTTTGTCACCATGCGTTCTGCGCCCGTCAATGGCATGGTCTACGCGTTCGATAAACCGACCGGCCGCATGGATTGGTACGTGCAAGTTTCCACGCAGATGATACTCCTCGAGCAATTCCAACAGCTTCCCATGCTGCTGTTTTCGGCAAATTGCCGAGTCCCAGCCGGCGGTCCCGGCAGCGTGGCCAATGTGGTCGCTACGCTCAGCATCGACAAGCGCACGGGCAAACGACTTTGGGATAGCCACGGCGAAAGCACGCAGCCGCCTTTTGCACGTGGAGCCTTCTACGCTTTACGGATCGACGCTAAATCGGGTACCATTGATTTGGTCGCTGCCAATTATCGGTTGCGTCACGTTATCGATGATGGGACCAACAAACGGCCGGCCGGAGACGCACGAATACCGCGGATGAAGATATTATCGACACGCGCAGGACCATAGCAGCGCCACGTTAGAGACCAAGCGAGCCTCTCACGTTTCCGTAGTGAGCCTCCCGCGTTTCCGTAGTGAGCCTCCCGCGTTTCCGTAGTGAGCCTCCCACGTTTCTGCGGTGAGCCTCCCACGTTTCCGCAGTGAGCCTCCCACGTTAGTGGGGGGAGGATGCGGAAAACTCCCCCCACTAACGTGGGAGGCTCACAAGAACTTGCTGGACAAAGCCATGAAGGTGCCAGTTATGCGATCTCTTTTCCCGCTGCTTTTCGCCACTGGGGCCGTTCTAGGATGGGCCGGCATGGGTAGCGCCGAAGATTTGCCGCCGCGCATCCGCGGTGGTGAACAAAGGACTCGATTACCTGGCCAAGAATCAGGCACGTGACGGGCACTGGGAAGGCAACGGCGGGCAATACCCGACCACCATTACGGCTATGTGCGGCATGACCATGCTCATGGAAGGCAGCACGATTCGCGAAGGGAAATATGCCGAGCGCATTCGTAAAGCGGTCGACTGGCTCATGGACCGATGCCAGCGCAACGGCTTGATCGGAAACCCGAATAACGCTACGGAGTCGATGCGCTACATGTACGGCCACGGCTACGGCATGCTGTTTCTCGCCCAAATCTATGGTGACGAAGAGGATGGCGATCGCCGCAAGAAGCTCGAACAGATCCTCACCCGGGCCGTCGATTTTTGCGGCAAAGCTCAGACCCCGCGCGGCGGTTGGGGCTATGTCACCAGCGCCGACGGCGGTGGTTTCGATGAAGGCTCCGTCACCATCACGCAGGTGCAAGCGCTGTGCGCCGCCAAGAATGCGGGCATCGTCGTTCCCAAGTCAATCATCGATAAGGCCAGTGAATATCTCAAGAATTGCACGACGGAACGCGGCGGCGTGATCTATAGCCTCGCTCATGGCGGCGCCTTCAACGGCGCCGAAAGGCCGCCTCTAACTGCGGCGGCGGTGGCCTGCTCGTTCAGTTCCGGCGAATACACCGGGGCCTGCCAAGAGGTGGATACGCTTCTGCCAAACCGCGATTCCCATAGACAACACCGGCCGGGATAGCTTCGGGCATTGGGAATACACGCACTACTACTATGCCCAGGCAATTTATGCTCTCGGCGACGACGGTTACGCCAAACTGTTTCCCGACAGCAAACCGTCGGATCGGCTAACTTGGAGTAAATATCGTTCGGTTATTTTCGACTACCTGGCATCCCGCCAAGCCGCCGACGGCAGTTGGACGCAAGGTTACATCGGCGCCCCGTTCACCACCGCTTGCCACCTTACCATCCTGCAGCTCGATAAGGCGGCTCTGCCGATCTATCAGCGCGGTAAGGCGATCGGCCTGAATTGGCTTCCCCAAAGTAGACCTCACGCTCCGCGTGAGGCGTTCCTCACGCGGAGCGTGAGGTCTACTTTTTTCTGCCGCTCGCCTTACGGCTTGATCGCCACGCGGGCCGTATAGTCGACGCGCTGGAACAGGATCTTTTCCTTGTTTCGGGCAAAATATTCGTCGACCGCTTTCCGCGCTCCACGAAAATGCCCGTAGTCGTCGATGATCAAGACGCCGCCGGACACAAGTCGGGGATAGAGGTGCTCCAATTCATGGCGGGTCGATTCATACCAATCCGTGTCGAGGCGAAGCAGCGCGATGCGGCCAGGACGCCGCCGGGAATCGTCTCCTCCACGGGCCCTGAAGGAAATGGAATCTGTCGAATGGGTAATGAGTTTTGCGCAGATTGGCCTTGGTCTGCTCGATGCAACTGGGCCAATTGAGCATTGTCTGTGGAAGCGTCGATTGCTCAACGCCAGTCAGGTCAACGTCGAATTTCGTCGCAGCGGTCATGCCCGTGAACGTATCAAACAGATAGAACTCGCGGTCGGTGCAGCCAAGATGGTACAGCGTCTCGGCCGCGGCCATAACGCTGCCGCCCAGCCAAACGCCGCATTCAATAATGGCGCCGGGAATCTTGTGAACCTGAACGTACTCGGTCGCCTTGTAGAGGCTGTAAAGGCGCGCGATTTCGGTCAGGGTGCAAGGCAGACACTTGTCGGCGATCGCCCAGAACTTCTCTTCGACGATGTCCGGATAGCAAGCCCGAACCTGAGGCGTGACGGAGGTGATACGCAGGTTTGGCGCTCGTTTGCCTCGGCGGCCGGCGCAGTGGTTCTGCGCCGCCACGAAGGACTTTGATCGCGCTGTACAATCGGCTCTGTTTTCCGATGATCGGTCGCAGGATGCGCTTTATGGACTTGGGCATGGTCGCGCCAAAAGCCTGGGCCATGCTTGGGGGCATCGTGGTTCCCTCCGAATAACGGCAAGAAAGTAGCTGGCCCCTGACCGGTGCTGCTTATTATCCTCGGCTTACTTTTTCGTCAAGGGCAGCCCGCTGGGGCAGCACGCGAGAAAAGGATGCACGCGGGTATACTGGCAAAAGTCGCCTGTTCTTTCCAAGGAGACAGCCATGCCAACCGCACAATTCAACAAGAATCGGGAATCGTTTCCGCTCGATGAGTTGGCCAAGTACGAAGGTAAGTGGGTAGCGTTCAGCCCCGACGGCACGAAATCGTGGATTTACGGCGGAGGACTGTCTTGATGTCTCCAGAACGGCGGTTCCAGAAACCAAAGCGTCGGAAAAGTCCCGCACTTCAGGCACTCGAAACGGGTCAGTGACCGGAGAACTTGGCCCTCGCAATCGCTTAGGTACTCCGGTCGCTGACTGACGCTCCCGGCTCGCCATTGGTTTGGGCTCGACCATCCTTTGCACGGCACATTGCGCCGCAGATAGGATCAGGAACAAGCCGCCCTATCGCAGGCCACAATATCGGCATCACGGATGAGCCCGAAGCGCGAAGCGAGGGATTCAGCCGCAGGCTCCTCCCAATTTGATCCATATCCCTTCGGCAGACAACCAGGCTCCTCTACCCCGACCTCACCATTGCAGTAGAATAACCCATGCTGCCATAGGGTCCATCCTCCATCGCCATCCAGCGAGTTGCCCGCCTTTCTAACTTGCTGGCCATGGAACTCATCCCATGAAGAAGCACTCATCCTTGCACCCAAATCCCTAGCGCCTCTACCTTTCACCCAGTTCTGGAATCGCCTGGAAACCAGGCTGACGCCCACTACCTACACCGTCTCCAGCTTGGCCGATTCGGGCTCGGATCGCTTCGTGCCGCAATTACCAGCGTCAACAGCGATACCAGGCGAACGTGATCGATTTCTCGGTTGCGGGCGTCATTCAGTTAACCTCGGCGCCTTGCCAGCCATCACCAATCGAGTGATGATCGACGGAACGACAGCCCCGGGTTCGCCAACGCTCCGGTTGTCGAAATCGATAACAATGGCTTTGCTGGCCTTACATTAAGCGATGCTTCCAGCTCACTCTCATTAATTCCCTAAGCATTGTGAACGCTAGCGGCCCTGGCGTGACACTTGCGAATACCGGCATCACTGTCTATGGCAACTATATCGGCCTCGGCTCTGGATGGATCGGTAGACGCCAACACCGGTGCCGGTTTGGTTTTCGACAATACCACGGCGTGCACGATCGGCGGGACCGCCGCCGCCGATCGCAACGTCATCAGCGGCAATGGCGGAAACGGCATCCAGATGAACTGGGTGGTTAGGCCACTATCATCGGCAACTACATCGGCACTGATCCCACGGGCCTGTTGGCCGCAGGCAATCAAGGGCATGGCATAATGGATTCTACCGTCCCATCCACCGACCCGATTGAGCAGTCAACGATATCGGCGGCACGGACCCCGGCGATGGCAACACTATCGCCTTCAATAGCCAATCCGGCGTCGTGATGCTACCCAACACGCAAACCTCAGATTCTCAGCAATTCCATTTTCAACAACGGCGCCCAAGGCATCGCCCTGCTGAATGACAGCACTCCAAATATGCCGGCACCGCAGCTCAGCTATGCTGTTGAATCGTCAGGCTCTGAATCTGGATCTGCTCAGGTACAGATTGGCGGCGTTCTGAATGTCTCTGCTCAGGGTGGCGAGACACATTGTCACGATTCAGGTTTTCGCCACCTTGAGCGGCGTACCGGCGGGACAAGGGCAGCTCTTGTTGGGCACCATGGAAGTGAAAACGGACGCACAATGGATATCGGCACGTTTACCTTAGAAATCTGTCCGGTGCCGGCTGGCGATGGCACAACATTCACAGTGACGGCCACGACCAGTTCTAGAGGGCGAACCATCAATTACACGGTAATACCTCGATCTTTTCCAATTCAATTGGCATTAGCACGCCAACCAAGCATACGTTGCCAATGTCTACCAGCTTCTCCTGAGCCGAATTCCTGACCCAAGTTCTTCCGTTTGGGTCACTGACCTCAACAATGGCGCATTGCCGGCGAGCGTGGTGCTGGGCGTGGAAGCCAGCACCGAGTACCTGAACGATCAGGTCAACGCCATGTATCAGCTATACCTCCAGCGCCCGGCGGACCCTCTGCGCCCAGTACTGGGTGAGCTTCTTGCAGGCGGGCGGCACGTTCGAAGAAGTTGCAGCGGGGCTTACTTCGTCGCAGGAGTACTTCGTTCTGGAAGGCGGCACGAATCAAGGCTTCATCATGGGACTTTATCAAGAAGTGCTGAATCGCACGCCGAGCTCTGCCGAGATCGCTGGCTGGGAGACAGCACTTGACAACGGTGAGTCACGTTTTGATGTGTCCTTGACGTTTCTAAAGAATTGTCGGAACGCTCGCGACGATGCTGGGCAACCGTCGAAGCAGCTTCGTTGGGGCACGGTGGTGTGAGTACAGTTTCCGAGGCCACCGGCATTGCCCGTTCGACCATTCGGCGTGGTCTTCGAGACTTGAGTGGCGAGCAGACATTGCCGGAAGGGCAGCAACGGCGATCTGGTGGCGGGTGCAAGTTAGCTGAAGAGATAGATACCGAACTCTGCCTTGCGTTGGAGCGTTTGGTTGATCCAGAAAGCCGCGGAGATCCGGAATCGCCATTGCGGTGGACGTGCAAGAGTACACGCCTCCTGGCCCGTCAATTGACCAAGCAAGGTCATCCGGTTAGTTCGACCTTGGTCGGTCAACTTCTCAACGAAGCCGGCTATAGTTTGCAGGCCAATCGCAAGACGCGTGCAGGGCTCAGTCATCCAGATCGCGACGCTCAGTTTCGGCATATCAACCGGCGAATTCAAGAACAGCAAAGGGTTGGACAACCAGCGATCTCGGTCGACACCAAGAAGAAGGAAACGCTGGGAAAGAAGAAGAATCCAGGACGCACCTGGCGTCGCAAGCGACAGCCGATAGAGGTAGACACGCATGACTTTCCCGATCCAGTCAAGGGCAAGGCCGTTCCTTACGGAGTGTACGACCTGATCGCAATGAAGCCTGGGTGAGCCTCGGCATCAGTAGCGACACGGCGGAGTTTGCTGTTAATTCGTCTCAAGAATACCGTACAGACTTAGTCCAGGCCGACTATATGACCTTCCTGCTGCGGCCGGCCGATTCGGGTGGGCTCGCGACTTTTGTCGATGCCCTGAATGCTGGGGCGACCGATCAGGAAGTGCTCGCTGCCATCTTCGGCTCGTCGGAGGGCTATCAGCTCTGGTCCTGATCTTGGTGGAACAATTGTGCTGAGTACCGTTAGGCGGCAATGGGGAGGTCGGTCGCCGGCCGGCCTTCACACGTGAACCATGAATCGCACATTACCCGTACTCAGCGGGGCGTGAATGGTGGATCGAAAAAACGAATTCACTGCGGTTCGAATCTTCATCTTGTGAATCATCACACTTTGGCTCGTTTTCTCATCTTTTGTCCCAGATTTTTTTGTCCTCTGTCTTTGGTTTGTTTTCCAATTTTTTTGCCGTACATTTTTTTGCCATCCGTCTTTGGCAGGCCGTTTCTTTGAATGCTCCCAGGCACGCAAAATGGGCAACTAACCTAACCAGGTCCATCGCCTCGAGGTAAAATGGAGCGATGGGATCTTGCCAAAAGGCGTGCGCTGTGCGCGCAGCCACGATCCAAGGATACGTAACGGGCGTTTTTAGGGTAGCCGATATGGTGAGACGTCGAGAATCCGAACTCTCACGAATTCGGCTACTGGAACGCCGGCGACCGTTATCAATCGGTTATTTCGGATAGCGATCACCGTGAAGTGCACCGTTACCAATCGGTTATTTTCGGAAGACGACTGCCGTTACCAATCGGTTATTTCTGGAAGTGGACCACCGTTACCAATCGGTTGTTTTGGAGAACGACTGGACTTGGGGAATTGAGCCCAAAACTCGTCAAGGACATGGTTTACCTGCCAAATTGGCTTTGCTTGCCCGGCATGGGCGAGCCGGGAACGTCAGCGACCGGAGAACCTGGCCCACGCAAACAACTAGGTACTCCGGTCGCTGACGCTCCCGGCTCGCCAGTTGTTCGCTGACGCTCCCTGCTCGCCATTTGTTGCCTTGGTCTGAACGAACCGCACGCTCCGTTAGATTCCGGCAAGAGAATCGTCATCTTCTTGGTATAGTGTCTTTACGGCCCCGGATGATTTGGACGGAGTCTGCGGAAATGCCTTGGCGCTTCTTGCCGCTCGCTTGTCTGTTGCTGGGTTCGCTCTCTGGGGCTCGCCTCAGCGCCGACGAAATCCCCCAGCAATATCGCGCCGCCATTCGCAAGGGCCTCGATTGGCTGGCCGCCCAGCAAATTCGCGACGGCCACTGGGAGGCACAAGGCGGGCAATATCCTTCCGCAATGACTGGGCTTTCAGGCATGGCCCTGCTCATGGATGGCAGCACCTTGCGCGAGGGCCGCTATTCCGAAAGGCTCCGCCGCGCCGTCGATTGGCTTATGGATCGCAGTCAACGCAACGGGTTGCTGGCCAATCCGAACAATGCCAGCGAAGCAGGCCGTTACATGTACGGCCACGGTTTCGGGCTGCTCTTCCTTGCCCAGGTCTACGGAGAAGAGGAAGACGGCGACCGTCGCCGCAAGCTCGAAGACGTGCTGACTCGGGCCGTCACCTTCATCGGCAATGCTCAGTCCTCGCGGGGCGGTTGGTACTATACCTCGGCTGCCGATGGCCACGACATGGACGAAGGATCGGTCACGGTGACCCAAGTGCAGGCTTTGCGTGCGGCCAAGAATGCCGGCATCGTGGTTCCCAAGTCGATCATCGACAAAGCGATCAAGTATCTGGAAAATTCCACCACGGAAAGCGGCGGCGTCATCTACAGCCTCGCCCAAGCGGGCGGCCGGGCGGTGGGCGGCGGTCAGCCGGTGCTCACGGCAGCGGCACTGGCATGCGGCCAGAGCGCAGGTGAATATTCGGCCCCTTTGACCAAGCGCTGGTTGAAATTTTGCCAGGTGCACATCCCGCTTGCTAACATTCAGCGTTTCGGCCATGACGAGTACACCCACTATTACTATGCTCAATGCCTCTACATGCTGGGAGACGAGGGCTACGGTAAATTGTTTCCCCAGTCGCCGCAGAGCGAGCGGCTCGGCTGGAGCAAATATCGCAAAATCATGTTCGAGCATCTGTTGAAATTGCAATCGGCCGATGGCAGCTGGAACGGCGGCTACGTCGGTCCCGTTTATGCCACGGCCGCCTATTTGACCATTTTGCAACTGGACAACGGCACGTTGCCCATTTATCAACGCTGAAAGGATTCGGAACAAAGGAAGCAAGATTGGCGACCATATGAAGGCAGTGTCCTTTCGATGCCACCACTGGGCTTGTCCCAGTGGAGCAATGACTGGTCAGCTAGTCCAAGCAGAGATATTTCTTCGCCTCCGCCGGGCTTGTCCCGGTGGAAGCGCCGACTTTGAGGCTAATCGCCATACCCAAAGCGTTGGCATTCCGCGAAGTTAGGTGGGAAGTCATCGTCCCACCGGGGCAAGCCCGGCGGTGACGGATTGCGGGCAGGATTTCTAGCTGATCAGTCATCGTTCCACCGGGGCAAGCCCGGCGGTGACGGAACTTGACCATTGTTTCCGAACGCTCTGAGGCATCGAACTGGTAACACTGGAAACGAGCAACGAAATGGCACAAACCGAAGATACGGCGGTATTGGCAGAAGACGATCTCGAAGCGGTGCGCCGCCTCCGCGCCGCCTACGACAAGATCAGGCAGCAGCTAGCTCGCGTCATTGTCGGCCAGGATCGCGTCATCGAGGAATTGCTGATCGCGCTTTTCAGCCGCGGCCACTGCATCCTCGAAGGCGTTCCCGGGCTGGCCAAGACGTTGATGATCAGCACGCTGTCCAATTGCCTGTCGCTCGATTTCAGCCGCATCCAGTTCACTCCCGACTTGATGCCCGCCGACATCACCGGCACCGAAGTGATCGCCGAGAACAAGACCACCGGCGGCCGCGAGTTCAAATTCCTGCAAGGCCCGCTGTTCGCCAACGTGATTCTGGCCGACGAAATCAACCGCACGCCGCCCAAAACGCAGGCGGCCCTTCTCGAAGCCATGCAGGAAAGGCAGGTCACGGTTGGCCGGGTGCGTCATCGTTTAAGCGACCCGTTCTTCGTGCTGGCGACGCAGAATCCGATCGAGCAGGAAGGAACCTATCCGCTGCCCGAAGCGCAGCAAGATCGCTTCATGTTCAAGGTCTTCGTGCACTATCCGAGTTTTCAGGAAGAATTCGAAATCGCCCGCCGCACCACTGCCTTGGCCGTCGAAGAGATTCTGCCCGTGCTCAGCGGCGAGCAAATTCTGGGTTTGCAGCGCTTGGTTCGCCGCGTTCCCGTGACCGATCATGTGATTCATTATGCCCTGGCCCTGGTGCGGCAGACGCACGTGGGCGAACCGGGCGTCCCGGATTTCGTGCGCGACTGGCTCAGCTGGGGCGCAGGCCCGCGTGCCGTGCAATATTTGATTCTGGGCGCCAAGGCTCGCGCTTGCTCAATGGCCGCACGCACGTTCAGTGTGAGGATATCCAGGCGCTGGCGCTCCCGACGCTGCGGCATCGCATGCTGACGAATTTCTCGGCAGCCTCGGAAGGGATCACCAGCGATAAGGTGATCGAGAAGCTAATCAAGAAACGCCTAGTCGCGAAGGCGAGCTCACCCCGCGATCCGCGCTTCAAGAAGATCTTCGCGGCCTGATCCTTTTGCTAGCGACGGCCCCGCCGGTTCACCCCATCCAGGAACTGCATCATTATGGCGAGTAAAGAGGACGAACCACGTCGCTTTTTGCATCCGGAGACGATCGCTCGCACTACCCGACTTGACCTGCGCCCGCCAGGTTGTGGAGGGCTTCATCTCCGGCATGCATCGCAGCCCGTTTTTTTGGCCATAGCGTCGAGTTCGTGCAGCATCGCGAATACACGCACGGCGACGATTCCGCCATCTCGATTGGAAGGTCTGGTCCAAGACCGATCGCTTTTACATCAAGCAATATGAAGAAGAGACCAATCTGCGGGCTACGCTGGTGGTCGACGTGAGCGAGTCGATGCACTACGGCCGCGGGCCGCTCAACAAGTATTCTTACGCCTGCACAATTGCCGCTTGCTTGGGCTATTTGTTGTTGCGGCAACAAGATTCCGTCGGGCTCATGACGTTCGACGATCAGCTTCGGCAAATCGTGCCGGCACGCAGCCAACAAACGCATATCGACGCCATTGTGCAGGCGCTGCATATAAGCAAGCCGCAAGCCAAAACCAACCTGACGAAAATTCTCAAGCGCGTGGCCGAAACGGTCTCGAGCCGGGGCCTGATCGTGCTGATTTCCGACTTGCTGGCCGACCGGGAAGATTTCTTCAAAGGCCTGGAAATGCTGCCATCGCCGGCACGACGTTCTTGTCTTCCACGTCTTGGATGATGACGAGCTGGAGTTCCCCTTCGCGGGAACCACGCGCGTTCGAAGGCATGGAAGAGTTGCCCGACTTGCTTTGCGACCCGCGAGCTCTCCGCGCCGGTTATATCAAGGCGCTGGAAGAATACCTCGTCGAGGTTCGGCGCGGTTGCCCGGCAAGGCATCGATTATGCGTTAGTCCGCACCAGCGATCATCTGGATGCCGTGCTGACTAAGTTCCTACATCACCGGGCCGCGATTAAGTCTACCGTCAAGGCGCCGTCGAATGTTTGATACGTTTTTGAATCCGGGCTACGTTGCGGCCGGCGCCGCTCTGGTCAGCCTGCCGATCGCGATTCACCTCATCAACCGCATGCGCTATCGGCGCGTCCGCTGGGCCGCCATGGAGTTTCTGCTGAAATCGCAGAAGCGCAATCGTCGGCGGCTCATCATCGAACAATTGCTCCTGCTATTGATGCGCTGCTTCTTGGTCCTCATGGCGGTGCTCCTCGCTTCCCGCTACCTGGGATTTTCGTTCGCGTTCTTGGAGCCGCAAAATACGCTGCACGTGGTGATCGTGGACGACACCTTGAGCATGTCCGATCACTGGCGCCAGGACGGCCGAACCCGGGACACGTTTCGGGAAGCGCGCGATTTGATCTCCCGCGAAATCGCCAAGAATGCGGTCCAGGCGCGAACTGCCCAGCGCGTCGTTGTCCTCACTGCCTCCGAGCCGGCCACGCTACGTTTCGATCAACGTCTGAACGATCAGACGGTCCAAGATTTGCAAAAATCGCTCGACGCCTTGAGTTGCACCTACGTGCACGTCGACTTGGATCAGGCCGTGGAGGCTGCCAAGTCCATTTTCGACAAGAACCCGCAGGATCGCCGCTTCTTGCACATCGTCAGCGATTTTCGAGAACGCGATTGGAGCGAGCCGGACGCCGCCAGTTTGACCCGCGCTCTGGATACCGTCACCCGGGCAGGCGTGCAGGTCAACCTGATCGACGCGGCTCATCCCTTCCGCACAGATCTGCAGAAAAACCCGCTGCACCACGACAATTGGCGGTAGTGGACCTGCGGCCTGAAACGCGCATAGCCGCCAAGGATACTCCGGTTCCTTTTCGAGTGACGCTCGCCAATTTCGGCGCTACCGAACGCAAGGATGTTCGCGTCACGGTCAAGGTGAAGGGCGGAGAACGGCTCGAAGGCTCGGTCACCATGACGGTGCCCGCGGGCGGCGTGAAAACCGATAGTTTCCAGGTCAGCCTCGGCGATTTGGGTTTCAACCTCGTAAGCGCCAACCTGGAAGATGAAGAAGCCGGCTTGCAAGGCGACAACACGCGTTACGCCGTCGTCGAAGTGCGCAAGCAAGTGCCGATTCTGATCGTCGATGGCGATCCAGGGAGCGGGCTCAAACCGGGCGGCGACACCTACCATTTGCAGGCTGCCTTTGCGGCTGCCCGCGGCTATCAAACTTCGCCCCGTGGCGTCACGGAGCTGGAACAGCCCAATCTCAGTCAATACGCCAGCATCTATATCGCCAATGTCCGCGATTTATCCGACAAGGCTCGGCGCAACTTGGAAGCCTATTTGAGAGACGGCGGCAGCGTCGCCTTTTTCATGGGCGAGCGCGTCAACGCCGAAGCCTACAACAAATCGCTCTGGGCCGGCGGCAAAGGGCTCTTTCCCGTTCCGCTGGCCGACCGATTTCGGCCGGCGTCGAATGAGCCTGAATTGGAGCCCAACCTGTTCGATGGTCAGACGAAGCTCTACGTGCGTGACGACGCCAATCCTATTTTTGCCGACGTTTGGGATCCGCACGTGCGCACGATCTTCAACTTTCTGCCGATCAAGCGCTATTTCCCAGTCAATCGCCGCATTTGGAATCCCGAGCCCGGTCAGGTTGAAGAGTTGGTGACGCTGCCCAACGAACGTTCGATGCGCGATTACGCGTCGCAGGCTCAGGAGCTTGTGGACGCGCTCGATCAGGCGGGCAACGATCCGAACATGAACAAATATCGGCCGGCGCTGGAACGGCACAAACGAGCCATTCACGACACGCTGTTCGGCGATAAACCGCTCTACGAGTTGGCGAACGCCCTGGAAGCCTGCCAGAAAGATAAGGGCGACCCCAGCGATCCGACCAAAACCGGGCTCGCGGAATTCTGGGGATTGTCCGAGAACCAACGGCTCCGGGCTCGTCTCATCAAGTTTCAGGAAACCGTTCGGTTAGGAGATCCGTTGGTCGTATCCTCACAGTTTGGTAAAGGCCGCGTGGTGGTCTTCCTGACCACCGCGGGAAGAGCCTGGAACGACTGGGCGGGCGGCAGTCTGGCCTCGCCCACCTATCCCGTGATCTTACTCGAGCTGCAGAAATATCTGACCGCCAGCAACAGCGATGCCGCTTATTTGGTCGGCCTCCGGTGGAGCTTCAACTCGATAGCGGCCGCTACGATTCCAAGATGAAACGCTCCTTCATAACTGAATTGCACGAAGGCGAGAACAACCCGCCCAACGCTCCCCAGCAGGGTGAAAAAACCAGTGGACTGGTCGATTTGAAAGAGCAGCTTGGCGTCGTCAACGGCAGCAAGGTTTCTTTCCTGTTCAACGAGGCCCGCAAACCAGGCCTCTATTTATTCGAGCTTGAGCGGCGCGGCGAGGATCTGGCGCAGGCGCTCCCGGTCGCACCGAACAGCGCGCCTACGTGTTCAACGTCGATCCGCGGGAGAGCGATCTCCGGCGGGCGCCGCGAAGAGCTCGAGCACTTGGGGACTGCCGTTCATTTGCGTAATCCGGATTCGGGCTGGGCGGCGGAATTAGCCAACCGCCAGAACGATCTATCGGAATCGCCCTGGTTCTTCTTGGTTTTCTTGCTGCTGCTCATCGCCGAACAGGCCCTGGCGGTGCGTCTCAGTTATCACCTGCACGGCAAGGACGAAACGCGGTCTGCCCCAGCGCGGTCGCCCGCGTCGGCGGCTTGAGAGAAGGCGGTAATGGGAAACGAGAGCAACACCGTTTCGGAAACGCAGTTTGTCCTCCGCAGGCTCGAAGAGGCTCCGCATCTTCGGCAAGCAGGTGGAAGACGCGCTGGTTCTGGGCATTCGTGCTAGGCCTGATTCTGCTGGTCGGTTTCGCTTACGTCATTGCCATGTACCGGCGCGATAGCCGTTCGGTCGGGATCGCCTGGGCTACGCTTCTCGGTTTCATGCGTGCACGGTCTACCTGATTTTGGGCGCAGTCTTCCTTTTGCCGGCCTGGCAAACCTGGGAAAAGACCGAAACGCATTCGAAAGTCATCATTGCCGTCGACGTTTCCGACAGCATGCGCAGTCGCGACGATGTGCCGACCGAGTCCATGCCGGTGGAGAAGCTGCCCACGCGATTGGATAAGATCCAGGAGTTCTTGCTGGCCGGGCAAGGCACGTTCATCAAAGAGCTGCAGGCCAAGAATCCGGTTTATCTCTATCGATTCGGTTCGCGAGTCGACGAACAGTTTCAGTTGTTGGACAAGAATAAGCCCTGGACTGCGGAAGAGTGGTCGGCTTGGCTGCATCCGAATCCCAAGCTACCCGTGCCCGAAAACTTGTCGGATACGGACAAAGCTGCCTTTCTCAAGCAGCAGGATCTGATGCAGCAATTGACCAATGGCACGAATCTGGGTGATTCCCTGCTCGAGATCGTCAATCGCGAAGCCAATAACAAGGTTCAGGGCCTCATCGTAATCAGCGATGGCCGCAGCACGCAGTATTCCGCTCAAGCATTTACGGATCTGCGGACGCGGGCGCGCGCCTGGCCGACATGCCCCTGCTCACCGTCGCCGTCGGCGACTATCGCCGGCCCATCAGCATCCGCGTTGCCGGCTTGCAGGCGCCGGGGCAAGCCCGCCCCGACGATCGCTTTCCGGTGCGCATCGAAGTCGAGGGCGACGGCCTGGCCAACAAAGAAATGATCGTCTACCTGGACGTGACCAGCCCCTCGGGGGCGAAGCAAACGTTGAATAAAGCCTTCACCTTCAGCGCGGGCGCCGGCGGGCCGCCGCACGCTCAGGTGGAGTTCGACATCGACGCCGCCAAGTTAGGTGCGACGCCGGCCGGGGCCGCCAAACCGGAATTGGAAGAAGGGGCCTGGTCGCTCGTCGCTCGCATCCCCAAAGACAAGCGGGAAATCTTCTTCGAGAAAGAGCACCAGAGCGGCAAACAGATCGTTCAGGTCGTCAAGAAACCCCTGCGGGTTTTGCTTTTTGCCGGCGCCGCCACCCGCGATTACCAGTTCGTGCGTAATTTGCTGAATCGCGAAGCCGACCAGCGCAAAGCCGAGGTCAGCATTTGCTTGCAAGGCTTGCGCGAAGGCGTCGTCCAAGATGTCTCGGCCGACCGGCTTCTCAAAGCGTTTCCGTCCAGGATGAGCGAAGAACCTGGCCGGGAGGGCGCCACGGATCGGTACGCCAATTTGGCTGAGTACGACCTGGTCATCGCCTTCGATCCCGATTGGAGCCAGCTTCAATCCGACCAGTCGGCTGCTCTGGAAAAATGGGTCAACATGCAAGCGGGCGGTTTGATTCTCGTCGCGGGCCCCGTGAACACGTTCAACCTCGCCCGGCCGGCCAATCGCGATAAACTCAAGCCGATTTTGGATATTCTGCCCGTGGTTCTTCAGGACAGTCGTTTGCAGAGCCTGAGCAACGAACGCTCGAGCACCGATCCCTGGCGGCTGCATTTTCCCGGCGCCACCGCCGACATGGAATTCCTCAACTTGGACGAGGAAACCAAGGAAGCGCTGCCCGGTTGGGAGGAGTTTTTCACGGGCAAATCGCGCGGACGTCAAGCCGGCCGATCCGGTGATGCGAGGCTTCTTTGGCTATTATCCTGTCGAAAGCGTCAAGCCGAGCGCCACGGTGATTGCGACCTTTGCCGACCCCCGCGCCAAACTCCGCGGCAGCGACAAGGAGCAACCCTTCTTGGTTTCCATGCCTTATGGCAGCGGCAAGGTGATCTATCTCGGCGCGGGAGAAACGTGGCGCTCTGCGGTTACCGCGAGCTGTTTTCGAGCGCTTTTGGCTGAAGCTGGCGGCTATGCCGGTTCGGGAAACCTAACGCGCCTCAGCCGTCGCGGCGTGCTGGTCATGGGCCAGCAGTTTTCCGCTGGCCAATTCGTCAACGTGGAGGCCCAGCTCTTCGGGCGCGATTTGCGTCCGCTTCCCCAAAATCTAGTGCCCAAGGTGCAGCTCAAGCCGCCCTCGGGGGTGACCATGCCGACCGACTACGAGATGCGTCCCAAGCCTACCCAGGGCAGCGAGTGGAACGGTTGGTTTCAAACGCGTTTTCGCGTGCTGGCTGCCGGGGAATATCGGCTCGACTTGCAAATCCCGGAGACAGGCGACATCTTGCCGGGCCGTTTCACCGTAAAAGAAGCGAACCCTGAATTGGATGACACGCGGCCCGATTTCACGCAATTGTATGCGTTGTCCAGCGAATTGACGGAGGGAACGCCGCCTTTAGATCCCGCCGGCAAAGAAGAGCTGCGCAAAAGCTTGGAATCCACTGCGGCCCGCCTATTGCAGAAAGTCGACGATGCCGACCAGGTCAGCTCTTCCAAAGCTGTCGCTCCGGCCAATGCCGGCAAAGAAAAGCGCCAACGAAAACAAGGATAAGGAGAAAGGACGCCTGTTTTTTGACCTGGTGTCCGCGAAGCTTCTGCCCAAGTGCATGGTCACCCGAACGAACATCAATCGGAACCGTGGCCCCGTCCGGGACATTTGGGATGAAGGATTCACGATTGTCCAAGATCCCTCCATTCGCATGGCCTGGGTTTTGGTGGCGGTGGTGGGCCTATTGTCGCTGGAATGGCTGACGCGCAAGCTGCTCCGGCTGGCTTGAGGCCGAGTGGGCGAAATGACGACCCCTGCCGGCTTGCCCGGCAGGTGAAGCAGTTCAACAGCTAAGATGGAGAAAAAAGCTGACGACGACCCCTGCCGGCTTGCCCGGCAGGTGAAGCAGTTCAGCAGCTAGCCATGGGGACTCCAGCCAACGAACTCCTTCACCTGCCGGACGAGCCGGCAGGGGTCGACTTTTCATGGCCAAGTATTCTAGCGGGCGAACTCCTTCACCTGCCGGACGAGCCGGCAGGGGTCGACCATCTGCAACGTAGAACGCGCCGATCGAGTAATTGAGACGCCCAGGTGCTGAAGAGGATTTCATGACGACTGTCGAAAAACCGACGCGACCTGCCGGCAGCGCTGCTCCCGCCGAGAGCATCAGGCACCCGCTCGACCGTTTGCGCCGGGCGATCCGGACTTACGTTGGCATCGAGAGTTTGGCCCTTCTCGTCCTCTTCCTGTCGGCTTGTTTCTGGCTCGGCTTGGCATTCGATTACGGCTTGTTCAAAGCGTTCGGGGTCGATTGGGTTCAAGAACTGCCCATCTGGTTTCGTCAGGCGGTACGCATCGTCGTCGTCGCTTTGCTCTTCTATTTTTTGGCGCGGGGCTTTGTGACTCTGGTACGTCGCTTTCGGAACAATGCGCTCGCCCTGGTGCTGGAACAGCGTTTTCCCGAACAGCTTGGCGATCGGCTTATCACTGCCGTAGAGCTTGCCGATCCAGCAGGCGCCGAGCGTTTTGGCTATTCCCGGCCGATGCTCGAACAAACGTTGCGCGAGGCCGCCGAACGGGTCGACCGACTTCCGCTCAAACAGGTATTCGATTGGCGAAGGCTGGGGTACCGCGTGGCCTTCGCTCTGCTTGCTTCGGTAGGCGTTTTTGTCGCAGTCGCCGGCGGTTATTGCGAAATCAACAAGATGGGCCTGAGAGAGTATCTGCTCCGCTTCCAAAACATCGCCGCCATTTGGTATGAGCGCAATATCTTGCTTTGGAATACGATTTGGCCGCGTCAGGCCCATTTGGAAATCGTTGGTTTTCCTGAGACGGGCGAGCTTCGTATTGGCCGTGACGCTCCGCCGCCCACGTTGCGCATGCGCCACGACGCATTGGCTGGTCGCCGATCACCGGGCGTTTGAAGGTTGGCACCGCTTATCTGGCACGATGTAAGACCCAGTTTGCTCGGCAGCGAAGTTGCGATTCCCAAGATCCCCGCCGCTTGGCAAACCTGGACGATGGATCGCATCGAAATTGCCCTGGACCATCAAGATCCGGCATTGTCTGCCGACGCGCACTTGGGCTTGCGCACAGTGATTGCGCGACTCGATGAGTTGGCGGGTCAGCCGCAAATGGCTCGGCGGCTGCGAAAACTCACGGTGCCAACCGAAATCATCGTCTACTACCGGGGCGACACGGTCCGCAGCGAGCAGACATTTCAGCGGCATAACGAACAGGAATATACGGGTGTGTTGTCGGACCTGAAAGAATCGGTGCGCTTCACGGCTCGGGGCAAGGATTACTCCACGCCCTATCGGAGCATCACCATCGTGCCGCCGCCCAGCCTGAGCAAACTGACCCGCGACGAAGAGCAACCCGCTTATCTCTACTATCGCCTTCAGAGCAACGAGAAAGCCGAGGGCCTACGCGGCAAGAAGCAGTTGTTCCGCGACATTGCCGTTTCGCTTTCAGGCGGAACCTCGTCGCATCGACGTTCCTTTGGGCACCACGGTAGTTCTCAAAGGCGAATCGGACAAGCCATTGACGCCTGTGGCCGGAACAAAACTCGCTCCCGGTCCCGGCGTCCGGGTGCATGCCCGCGAAGGCTCGGGGCCGCTGAAGCCCGTAATCGCACAACGGGGCGACAAAGATTTCTCGGTTCGCTTCGACAACATCGCGACGCCTCTCGATTTCGATTTACAGCTGGTCGACACCGACAACGTCACCGGCATGCGACACGTCGTCATCAAGCCCACGGACGACGCTCCGCCTGACGTCGATGTGATCGTCGAAGTGTTGCGGAAGACAAACCAGGGTTACCTGGCCAGTCCGGCCGCCAAGATCCCCATCAGCGGCAAGATCCGCGACGATCATGGCCTGGCACAGGTGGAATATCGCTACCATCTTTCCTCGCTCGATTTGCAAGCTGCTGCAGTCGGGCCGGTGGCTAGTCTGCTGCAGTTCACTCCGCGCGGCGGCCTCGATTTATTGGCCCCGGCTTACCTAAGCTATATCGTGGCCCTTACCCGTTCACTTAGCGACGAATCTACCCGGCCGCCCACGGTGGTTCCCCTGACGACATTCACGCGACGTCTGCGCGAGACCGGAGCGGATGCCGTGTCGCTCGCCGATCTGGACAAGCGACTGAGTAGTGTTCACGAACACAAGATGCTCCGCGAGCTGACGCTCGATCCCGACGATGAATTCCTCGATCTTCTGCCGCTGGGGTTGAAGGTTTCGGACGATTCGCAAGTGCAACCGCATTATCGCTTGAGCCTGGAAATCGCCGCCGTGGATGGCAACGTGGAAACCGGGCCCGGAACGGGCACGAACAAGGAAAAATTCACCATTCAGTTGGTTTCTGAAAACGAGCTGCTCAGCGAAATCGCCAAGGAAGAAGAGAGTCTGCACGTCAAGCTGGAAGACGCGTTGAATAAGCTCAAGGAGGCCCGCACCAAGCTCGAGCGAGTGCTACAGGAATTGCCGACTCTTAAAGGAGACGAGTTCAGCCCGATGACGCGCCGTTCGGAGGAGCTTGAAGAAACGGTCGTGCGGACCTGGGATATTACGCAGGAAGTGTACAAAGACTATCGCCGAATTCTCAAAGAACTTAACGTCAATCGCGTCCAAGTCAAGATCATCACCAAGGTGGATCAAAGCATTTGTCAGCCTTTGGAATCGGTGCTCAACCAAGAATTCGTGCGCACCGACGAAGCCTTCAAGGAGTTCCACAAACAGCTCGAAGACAAGAAAGCCGATCCCGCCCACGGCGCTGGATCGCGCCAGGAGCTGGATCGCCTGATCGACAAATTGGGTCGCGTGCTTGACGCCATGGGCGACCTGATGACGATCAACAAGTTGATCGAACAACTGACCCTACTCATCAAGGGACAGCAAGGCGTGACCGACCGCTTCAAGGACCTCAACGAGAAACTACAACAAGACCTCTTCGATTCGGTGTTCGACAAGCCTAAGCCGGAGAAGCCGAAGCAGTAGGCAGGGGTCAGGAATCAGGGGTCAGGAGTCAGGAGTCAGAGGTTGTGAAAAAATGGGGACTGGCTCCGGCCATCCCTGGCGAATCCCTGAAAATGTGACATGCCGGCCGGTGCCTGTCCCGTTTTTTTCACAACCGGACAGTGGTCGGTAGTCAGTAGAAATCCGGAACCGTATAGCCGCGAATCTTTTGAGAGCGCGGTCCGGCCGCTGTGCGTCTCGTCATGCGATCCGCAGCAACCTCAATCGTAGAGGTCACGGATAGCACAAAGGCCTGCGCTCGCAGCTAAACGAACTTGCAAGTCTCACTCAATCGTTTTTTGGCCGCACATCACCCAAGTCCTTCGTCTCACCAGGCCGCAAACCGTTTATAAGGATCTCGTTATCTTTATCGTCATAGAGGCTGAATTCGTAACCTGAAAGCAGGGCACTATTTTGAACCGGCCTTGTGCGTCCGTTACGCGTCCATAGGGTGGATAAGGAAATTCGTGCTTTTCATTTCGACAGTGCATGAATAGCTGCAGTTTGACGTCTGTCCGTGCTTTTCCGTTAGCATCCACCAAGCGACCCATGACCGCCGCGCCAGGTTCCATGTGTACAGCGACAAAGCCGCCGTTCACGTTGGGTGTCGTCGCGCACTGCCAACGAGCCCTTTTTCCAGATGTTGAAAGAGAATTTCGCGTGGCCGTTTCGGGTTGAACCAACCCGTAAATTCCGCCTTTTTCATCAGCTCTGTGCAAAAGCTTCTAAACCCATCGTTGCAATAGAGACTCGACGTGCCAGCCAATGGTTTGCCGTTCGGATCGAGTACCGTGCCCGTGAACCTCCAGCCAGGATCGAGCGTTATATCACGCTTCACCGAGTTAGCATCTTTGGCGGGATCTACCCGAGCGCGGCGCAGAACCTGCTCATCGGCTGATCAGAAGCCGGGGGTCCTCCGCCCACCAAAGGCTCCTTGAGCCCCTTAGTTCCAAACTCATCCTCACGCTCCGAGGCTCGGAAGTAGTGGTCGGTTGGGGCGTCCACAGCAATCAGTCCTGGTCCAGGTATGCCTAGGACCCGGTACGGATTCGATTTCTTTTCCGCTGCTGGCCCGTTCATCCCCGGAAAACCCGGCTTGGAATTCGGGAAAGTTGCCAAGTTTGGGTTGCTTTCCAGTGGTGAATAAACCACGCCTGCCTGCAACGGTTTGCCCGTTACCTTGTCCGTAATCTTCCCCTCGATCCAAATGCCTCGCTTCAGTTCAAAATTGACCGTGACCGCTTCCAAACCGGGACTAACCGGCACTTGTTTTCCGTCCACCCCATACGGCTGATCGCCTTTCGGGATAGCTCTGATCGAGCAGCCCTCGGCTTTGGGCATGCCGGCAAGCCGGTAGCGCCCTTCGGCATCGGTCGTAGTCTGCACCAGGTCAAAGCCGACAATGCCGATGGATCCACTCCGGATCGTGACTCCCACCAGCGGCTTCTTGGTGTCTCGGTCACGGACGACGCCGACGATTGGCTTCGTCGCGCGGCCGCGAGCCGAAAATCGTTGCCGTAATAGGTGGTACTGTTCCGCGGAATCTTTAGTTCCGGCTGACCTTCATAATTCAACACTTCGAACACCTCTCCCGGTCGCGTCAGAATGCAGAGGTGCTGGCTGGCGATGGTTGGCCCGTCGAGTTGCAGTCGGACCAGGCGATCAGGGCCGATCCCCTTGAGCCGGAAATGACCCGTGGCATCCGTGGCGGCCTGAATGGGAACGGCAATGGTATATCGAGTGAGGAATCTTTGCTCGAGTTGGTAGCCTGTCCCTTTCTTCGCCTTGGAAGCCTCTATCTAAGGGGCCAGGTCATCCCCGGCTGCCGTCTGAACCTGGAGGAGGCGAAGTATGCCGCCCCACAACCGGTTTCCCTTCCAGATCTAGGTTGGCGCCGGTAATCGGCACGTCATTCTTCATCAGCCGGATCGTGTGTTCCTTTGTTTTCTCATGCGCCCAACATTCACCCATTCGATGCCGTAATGTGCTGCGGCAGCCGCAACCACGGTGCTCTCGTCGCCAAATTCCGATTTCGAAACTCGGAAGGTGAATCGGCCATCGGCCCCTGTGGTGGCATATTCGGGCGAAGGAGACGGCCGGTGCGGATATCCCCAAGGCTAGCGTCATGTAGAAGTTTTGCGCCGGGACAGACGCTCTCTCAGGTCCAAGCACTCGCCCGCTGTAAACGACGGTCTCTTGAGTATCCTTGGGCTTTTCTGGTTCGGGCCGATTCTTGGGAACCTGCGGGGCTTTCTTTGTCGGTGCCCGTGCGATCGTCTCCGTTTGGCGGGCACTCAAAGCCTGATGGGTCAACGTGCCGCCCGCAGCGAAAAGAACGATCCCGAAAAGCACCGCCGTGCCGACTTTGAGCTTGGTCAAGAACATCGTCTTCAATACGCCATCCGTCAGAGCTACTACTTTGGCAGAAACAGGAGCGGTCGTTATTCCGGAGGTTGCTCCCACATCAGCCCCAACTTTACCGTGGCTGTCAGCAGTGGAGCTGCCACCTCGCCGGTAGCAATCTTGTGCGATAAAGCCAAGGCCACAGCACAGGCAGACAAGGATAAGCCTCGTTTCGCAAGGCTGACACGCAGCCTCTCGCGGCCACGGGCCAACCGGCTGGAGAGCGTTCCTTCGAGACAGCCAAGTCGGCGTGCGACATCCTTCCTGCTGATGCCTTGAGTCGCACAAAACGATGGTGAAGCGGTATTGCTCGGAACCGGCTCAGCTCTTCATCCAGGATTGACTTCAGTTCCCAAGAATCCTTGTCCCTGGCGACAGGCTCCCCTTGCGACATCTGGGCCACCTCCCTTTCGCGGGCCGTGCGCCGCGTCGCCCCGATCTTGGCATTCTTGGCGGTGTAATAAGCGACGCCATACAACCAATTGGCCAGCAGTTCTGGATCCGCTATGGAACGTGCTTTGTGGAAAAGCACCAGAAACGTCGCCTGGAAAGCATCTTCAGCATCCTCTGCGATTGCGATGGATTGTGCCGGGCAAACACCCAAAACAAGAGGCCCGTATCGCTGCACCAAAGTGCTTACGGCCAGTTCGTCTCGATGAGCAATGAAGCGGTGGAGCAGTTCGCCGTCCGTCGGATTGCCCTTGCAGCCTCGTTGTGCCAACCGATGTATAGAGGCCATTAGGCCGTTGGAGCGTTCTGTTGCCATGAATAGACACCTCTGGAGTAGTCTGTTTCTCCCCGTCCCTACCTCAGTGCTGTGCGCCGAGAAGAACGGCGCGTCCATCATCTGACCTATTTTGGCGCTCCCATTAGGTGGAGTTTTGTCCATTTGCCGGATTGTGGATCCATCCTTTCCCGTTTAAGCATTGAGACAGGCTGCGGCTTTCGCAAAGGAAATTAGCATACGGAAGTTAAAACTCTGCTCGCGCTAAGGCAATCATTTCCTGGTAACATGTCAAAAGCAGGGGCGTTACTCGTCTTTCATAATAGGGTTTATTGCGACGGTTTTGCGCAACCCCAGCTGTTGATTTCCGGGTGGTAGGGAGATGGGCGATGGTGCGACAGTCTTTCCTTCTGCTGACCCTGCTCAGTTCCATGACATGCCTGGCATTGGCCGGTCAGCAGGATCGACAGAAGTCGCCTGCCAACAATAAGGAAGATCTGACCATCCTCGAAGAACGGCTGGCCAGTCAATTCAACGCTTTCCAGTCGAACCTTCTGCAAATGGCTCAACGCCTCGAACGGAGTCCGAAGCCGGAAGACCGGGAACGAGCCGTTCTGCTCAAAGAAGCCATCAAGAAAACGCAGGATCTCGGGACGCCCAACAAATTCACGACGCTCATCGATCTGCTCAAGACCAACAAAGCGATCAGCCTGAACGACGCCAAAGAAGCCATGGATCGCAGCAAGATGGTGGCGGAAGATATCCGCACGCTGCTCGCCATCCTCATGAGCGACAACCGCGATGCCCAGCTCAAAGCGGAGAAGGATCGGCTCCAGCGACTTATCAAAATGCTGGATAAAGCCATTCAGGTGCAGAAGGTCGCTAGGGCTCAAAATGAGAACGGTCAGGCGGATCCGAAGTCTCTCGGCAAAGCGCAAGATAAGGCCAAAGAAGCCACCAAGGAAGTGGCCAAGTCCATGAATCCCAAGGCAGGCGAGCCCAAGAACGGCGACCCCAAGCTGGGCCAATCCAAAGACGGCCAGCCTAAGGACGGATCGCCGAAGAGCGGCCAGCCCAAAGACGGCCAGCCAAAGGATGGACAGCCGAAGAGCGGCGACAAAAAGGACGACCAGAAGCCTGGCGAACAACAACCGCCGGACGCCTTGCCGGGCAAACAGCAGCTTCAAGAAGCTCAGGATCGGCAGGATGAAGCTCGCAAGAACATTGAGAAAGAGAAACGAGACGAAGCCTCGCAGAATCAGGACCAGGCCATCAAAAAGATGGAAGAGGTTCGCAAACGTTGGGAAGAGCTGCTCCGCCAGCTTCGCGAGGAGGAAATGGAGCGGCTTCTAGCGGCCCTGCAAGTGCGTTGCGAGCGCATGTTAGCCATCCAGATCGAGGTCTACGAAAGCACCGCGCGGGTCGAAAAAGCCATCCAGCAGAATCCGGATAAAAAGGCGAGCCGGACCGAAGAACAGCGGTCGCTCCAGCTTTCGGATCGCGAACAGGAAATTACCCGCCAATCTGCCAGCGCGCTTCAGCTGCTGGAAGCGGAAGGCTCGGCGGTTGCGTTCGTGGAAGCCTTTCTCCAGGTTCGCGACGATTCGCAGCACGTGACGCGCAGGTTGGGCAAAGCAGATGTCGCCATGGTTACGCAGACGATTGAGCAGGACATCATTGCCACGCTCAAAGAGATGGTCGAAGCGCTGAAAAAAGCTCAGCAGGATATGCAGAATAAAAAGCAGCAACCGCCCGGCAGCAGTCAACAACAAGGCAACCAGAACTTGATCGATATCCTCGCAGAACTTAAAATGATTCGGTCGATGCAGATCCGTGTGAACAGCCGCACAACGATTTACGGGCGGCAATACACCGGGGAGCAGGCCGCGAATCCTGATATCCAACACGAGCTGGAAAATCTGGCCGATGCCAGAAAAAGATTTTTGACGTCACGAACTCCATCGCAAGGGGAAAAAACCGGTGAAACTTCGTAACGCGATCGCGACCTTCGGGCTGATCTGCTTACTGGGAGGTTCCGGCCCTGCCTTGGCAGGCGACGTGAAACCTAATAAAGAAACGCCCACATTCGTGCGCTGCGCCCGACCCTAGCGGACGTTGCCCGCACGCAAGCCCTGACTTGGCTGAAGAGCGTCGGCAAGACCGACGCCGCCAGTCAAAAAGCGTTCGACGCCATTTGGGCTCAGAGCCACCGCCCGGTTCTCGATCGCGTTGCCGATACTCTAAGCCTCGGCGAGCCCGCGGCAGCCAAGCTTTTGACCACAGCTCGGGACGCTGCCACGCCCGCCCCACAAGAAACGCCCGCCCTGCTCAAGGACCCAAAACAGTCTGTCTACTTTCGTTCCAATTTGGGGCTGGCGTATGCCGTCGCTCTTTCGCACAGGCGCGTTTTCGAAGAGGCCCTGGAGACTTTGAAGTTGGTTAAGCCGGAAAATGTCGTCGACCCGGCCGCCTATCTCTTCCATCGTGCCGTGGCGGAGCATTCGATGACGCTGAAGGATGACGCCACTCGCTCCATCATTCGGCTTTTGGACGATGCGACCGAAGTGCCCGAACGCTACAAAACCGTGGCCGTGCTCATGGCATTCGACATGCAAGCCTGGGCGAAAAAGACCTGTCCGATATCGCTCGCAAGATGGACAACATCGAGCGCCGGCTCGAGTTGGCCCGCGGCGGCCCCAAAACGCAAAAGATTCAGAAGGAAGTTGTTTCCCGGCTCGATGAAATCATCAAACAAATGGAGAATCAGGCCAAGGGTGACGGCAATGGCGGCAGCTGCCCCAACGGCGGTCAACCCGGCGATCCCGGCGGAATTCCGAACAGCCCGCAGCGGGACAGCATGGGCGGCAAGAATGGAGGCCCGGGCAATGTCGACCAAAAGAAGCTCGACGGACTTGCCAAGCAGTGGGGCAAGCTTCCCGAAAAGGAACGGCCCAGGCCATGCAAGAGCTGACCCGCGATATGCCTGCCAAGTACCGCGAAATCATCGAGTCTTATTTCCGCAAGCTGGCAGCCAGCGACGCCAGTCATAACTGACGCGGCTGTGCTTACTCCGCTTGCAAGAAGGGGCCGTGGCCGCACGCGGGTGCGGCTACGGCCCCTGATCGTATCGGTTCTGACGGGACCCTCTACTATGCGCCGCTTCTTGGCTCACCGCAATTGTGGGCAGTCTCCTGACCGAGCCACTGCCAGTTGGAAAACGGGCCCAGATTTCATTGGCCCATTTGGGTTCTTTTGCTTTCTGCTCCTCATGAGTATTGCTCTTCCGGCTATCGCTGCCCCCGATCTGCGGACATTGGCCGGGAAGAACGTCGAAGGGGAATTGGTTGCAATTACCGACAAAGAGGTGATCCTCGCCAAGGACGGTAAACGCACTTCGGTGCCCTTCGCGGAAATCCTGCAAATCGACTTTCAGAAGGCCGGCGAATCTGCAACTGGCGGCACTTGCATCGACGTGGAGCTCACGGACGGGACGCTTTTGCATTGCAAGAAGGTAGCGTGTAAAGGCAAAGACGCGCAATTGAACCTGCTGGGATCCGATGCCGTTCAGCATGTTCCCCTTCAGTCCATTTCCAACATTCTGAATGTGCCCAAGATGCTGCCGTCCGGCAGGAATGGCAGGAGAAAATTCTCAACAAACGCAGCAATCAGGATCGGGTCGTGATTCGCCGCGACGGCGCTCTCAACGCGCTGCAAGGGACGCTTGGCGACGCTAATGATGTCGGGCAGATTGAGTTCTCGATAGAGATCGGCGGACAGCGCAAAACGCGCGGTTTCGATCTCGATGCCGTCCAAGGCCTGGTCTTCTTGCGCTCTCCCCCGGTCAATGCAGCTTCGCCTTTGTGCAAGGTTGTGGACCTCAACCAAAACTCAATCATTGCCGCCAAAGTAGAGATCAAAGGCGACAACTTGAAGGCGAGCACAGTTGCTGGGGCTGTCCTGGAGCTGCCACGCTCGTCCTTGGTCCGTCTCGACTTCACCAATGACAAGATTGCCTACCTCTCCGACATGACACCCGCCTCCTTGATCTACCGTTCGGCGACCGGCCGCAACGATCCGCCCCGCATGGATACGAACTTGGATGGCAAGGGGCCGCTCCAAGTGAAGGGCGAGGTTTTTACCAAAGGTCTGGCCATCCACGCGTACACCGAGCTGACCTACAACCTCGACGGCAAGTACAAGAAACTCGAAGCGGTCCTTGGTATGGATGATGTGGTTGGCGGCGACGGCCAGCCCCGCGTTCGCATCGAGGGCGACGGCCGCGAATTGTTCGGTCAAACCATCAGCCGCCGGGATGAGCGCCGCAACCTCGACCTCGACGTCCATGGCGTGCGTCAGCTTCGGGTCATCGTCAGTAGCGCCAAGCCCTTTGGTTTCGAGGCCCATGTCGATTTGGCCAATGCCAAGCTGAGTAAATAGTGGCGAGGGGCGAGAGACCTGGGGCAAGCAACGCATAGCTGGGAAGGACCGAGAATGTCTCTTAGAACTGGAAGGGCGCTCCTCGTGCTTCGTCCAACTTCGGTAGTGTGGACTTTAGTCCACACGCGTGGAGTAAACCCCATCCTATCAGCGCTGACTAGCGCTGGCGTTCTCCGCGATTATGGCGCCACGGTTTGCGCAGGCTCAACTCGATCCGCGGCTCGAACAAGTCGAATCGCATCGCATCGCCGTAATCGATAAGCTGAAGCCCTGCGTTGTTGCTGTCTTCGCTCCGGGAGGGCAGGGGGGCGGCTCCGGCGTGCTCATTAGTCCGGACGGATATGCTCTTACCAATTTCCATGTGGTCCAGGGCGTTGGGCCGGTCATGCAATGCGGACTTGCCGACGGCGTCCTTTACGACGCGGTTTTGGTGGGAGTGGATAAGGTGGGCGACGTCGCCCTCATCAAACTGTTGCCTGCCAAAGAAGGTCAGTCGTTTCCCTATGCCAAGCTTGGCGACAGCGACACGGTAAGGGCTGGCGACTGGTCGCTGGCCATGGGCAATCCCTTTCTTGCTGGCCACCGACTTCACCCCCACAGTGACGTTCGGCCTCGTCAGCGGCGTGCATCGCTATCAATATCCGGAATCGTCGCGCGGGTTGCTGGAATATACAGATTGCATTCAGGTCGATACGTCGATCAACCCGGGCAACAGCGGCGGGCCGCTTTTCAACCTCGACGGCGAATTGATCGGCATCAATGGCCGCATCTCGCTGGAGAAACGCGGCCGGGTCAACTCGGGCGTCGGCTATGCCATTTCCATCAACCAGATCAAAAACTTCATGGGGCACCTTCGCGCTGGGCTCGAAGCCGACCATGCCACCCTGGGAGCGTTCATCGGCAATCGCTCGGAGGACGGCGCCGAGAACGCGATAGTCGTTACCAGCATCATCGAGAATTGCGACGCCTATCGGCGCGGGCTCGACGTAGGCGATGAGCTCATCTCTTTTGCCGGGCGTCCCGTTTCGAACCGCAATCATTACCAGAATGTGCTCGGGCTTTATCCCAAAGGCTGGCGTGTGCCTTTGACCTTCCGTCGCGACAACAACAAGAAAGAGATCCTCGTCCGCCTAATGGGCGCCCAGCGACAGGAGATCGACGATGGTCGGCCCAAGCCCGCCCAAACTCCGCCTCCGGCGCCACGCAAGGTCAAGCCGGCAGCGAAAGAATCGGCCGCGCTCAAATATTACGAAGCGAAAGCGGGGTTTGCCAATTATTACTTCAATCGTCTCGAACGCGAGCGCCTGCTTGCTGCTTTTCACAAGCACGGCGATTTCAGCAGCCTTAAAGGAACCTGGACCCTCGACGCCGAATTCGAGATCAATCAGAAGTCGGCCCCGGCTACGTTGGTGATCGGCGACGAAAAGGATGCCGCCGGCAAAATCGTTCGCAGCCTCGTGAAGCTGACCCTGGGCGGGGTGATCTTCAACCTCGATCCGCTGGCAACTTCCCAGGATCCTGAGCAGCTAACCGTTCCCAAAGATAGCGGCGGTTTGTTGATGGCCCTTTACCAATTCCGCCGCTTGCTCGTCGTCGGTCCCAAGGGATTCGAGGGACAGATGAGCCACGGCGGCAATGAGCCTTTCTATCCTCGACCGTTGACCGGGCCGGCGCCGAAGTCGCTAGGCAGCCTGCGCGTCGATACCGAAGTTTTGAACACCGAACATGCCGCGGCGACCGCCAAGTGGTTTTTCGACAAAAAGGATTATCGTCTGTTGGGAGCCGAGGTGGCTCCAGTCCATGACGAAGATCCCTGCGAACTCTATTTCCACGATTTCAAACCGGTTGACGGGCGGCTTCTGCCCCATCGCATCGAGATTCGTTACGGCAACGGTCGCTTCGGAATCCTGACCATTCGGAAATATCGGTTTGCGTCAACGTGATGTATTTGAGCCCCGGAGCGGCGGAAGTTAATTGCCAGGGGCGCAAGCCCCTGGTGAGGGATCGACCACAACGCCCAAGCCGCGGAACGGCGAAAGTACTTTCGCCCCTACCGGGGCTGAATACGTTTGGTTGCGAAACCAGGGGCTGACGCCCCTGGCTATTGACTGTCGCCCCTAACCGGGGCTTGGGGGCCGTTTTTCAGCTTCCACACTGGAAGTCTCTGGCCCAGATGAGGTCTGGAGTCGTTTCATGGTTAGGGTCGTTATCATTCTTGGTTCTCTGGCTCTCTTTACGCTACCGGGTGCGAGGGCACAACCGCCGGCCGCTCACGCCTTGGGTGAGGTGGTGCAGCGCGTCAATCGTCAGATGGTCAAGATTTATGGCTCGGGCGGATTTCGTGGGCTCAATTCCTACGGCACGGGGATTCTGGTTTCCGCGAATGGCTTCGTGCTGACAGCGGCCAGCCCCATGCTCGATACCGCGGAGCTGCGCGTGCACCTTTACGACGGTCGCCGCCTACTTGCCAAGGTAGTGGTGACCGAACCCGAACTGGACGCCGCTCTGCTCAAAATCGACATGGTCGACGATTTGCCTCATTTCGACGTCGCCGCCGCCGCCAAGCGGCCGCTGGCGCAGCCGGGTGAGCCGATACTCGGGTTTACCAATCAGTTCCAAATTGCCACGCGTGAAGAAGCCATGACCGTGCAACGTGGAGTCGTTTCTTCCTATGCGAAGCTGCACGGCAAACGCGGCATCTTTGAGGCTCCCTATCAGGGAGACGTCTACATCGTCGATGCGATCACCAATAATCCCGGCGGCGCGGCGGGCGCCTGACCATGCGCCACGGTGAACTGCTCGGTATCATCGGCAAAGAGCTGCAAAACAGCCTAAGCGACACCTGGATCAATTACGCGGTGCCGATTCAATCGCTGGCGGACTTGGTCGCCAAGGGCGTCAAGGGAGAATACAAGCCGATCGTGCGGACGCGACCCACTACCGGACCGGGCGCTTTCCACGGCATGATTCTGGTGCCCAATGTCGTCGAACGCACGCCGCCGTTCGTCGAGGATGTGGTTCAAAATTCTCCCGCGGCCAAAGCCGGGCTCCAGGCCGATGATTTGATCGTTTACGTGGACGGCGAAAAGATCACCAGCATCAAGGAATTCCACGACCTGATCGATCACGCTCAACCCGGGACCGTGGTCAAGCTGGAAATCCGCCGAGGCGATCGGCTCATGAACGTCGATATCAAACTCGAGCCGTTGCCGCCGCGCCGTAAACCCTGAGCGACCTAGTTTGACGTCAACCTCCCGTAGCGTCGTAAGGACTTTTCAATATGCGCCACTTGCTTTCCATGGTTGCTCTTGTTGCTCTCGGCGTCGGCTCGGCTCACGGGGCGCAGCCGCCTGCGGGCGACGACCTAGATGCCTTGCAAGAACGCGCCATGAAAGCGGCGGTGGCGCGGGTGGCGCCATCCGTCGTGCAAATCGAGACCTCAGGCGGAGCGGATTTGATCGGCACCGGGCCGCGCGGCCCGCAAATCCGCAAAGGCGCGGGTCCGACCACCGGGCTGGTCGTGGCCGCGGATGGCTACGTCATCTCGAGCGCTTTTAACTTCGCCAATAAGCCCTCCGCCATTTTCGTGGCCGTTCCGGGGCGAAAAGAAAGACTTGTCGCCAAGCTGATTGCGACCGATCAGACGCGCATGCTCACGCTGCTCAAAGTGGATGCGACAGGTTTACCCGTGCCGACGCCGGCCCCCAAGAAGCAGCTTCGGGTGGGGCAGACCGTTCTAGCGCTCGGGCGCACCTGGAGCGGCGTGGAGACATCGCCTTCGATGAGCGTCGGCATCGTCAGCGCTCTCGATCGCATCTGGGGCAAGGCGGTCCAGACGGACGCCAAAGTCTCGCCGGTTAACTACGGCGGACCGCTCATCGACCTTGAAGGCAGGGTGGTCGGCGTGCTGGTGCCGGCCTCGCCGCGCGGCCAAGACGAAACCGCCGGCGTGGAATGGTACGACGCGGGCATCGGCTTCGCGGTACCTCTTGACGATATCAACGCAGTGTTGCCCAAGCTTCGCCAGGGCAAAGACCTCAAACGCGGCCTCCTGGGTGTCAGCTTGGAGAGCGAAGATCTTATTGGCGGGCCGCCGGTGGTCGCGCTGGTAGCTCCCGACTCCACGGCCCTTCGTGCCGGCATCAAAGCCGGCGATGTCATCATCGAAATCAATGGGAAGCCTGTACTCCGCCAGGCCCACATGATGCACCTGCTCGGCGGCAAATACGAGAACGACCAGATCTCGTTGAAGGTCCGTCGCGGCAAGGAAGTCCTGACGTTCCCGAAGCTGACGTTGGCCGCTTCGCTCGGAGCGTTTCTCCAGCCCTTCCTGGGGGTCTTGCCGGTGCGCGACGACCCGGAGTTGGGCGAAGAAGTCCGCCAGGTTTTCGCCAAGAGCCCCGCCGACACTGCTGGCGTGAAGCCGGGCGACCGCATCATGAAGTGGGGCATCGCCAAGGGGCCGCTCTTGCCGTTCTCCGGGCGCGATCAGCTAACTGCCATCCTCGATCGCCTGCCGATCGGCACCATGATGCAGCTCGAAGTGAAGCGCCAGAGCGACCAAGAAAACCGAAAAGCTCGAACTGACCCTCGGCACCATGACGAACGAAATCCCCGACATTTTGCTGGAACCGGCTTCGCTTGCACAAAGCCCTCACGCCGCGCAAGGTTGCCAGGCCTCCCATGGGCGGGCTGGCCTGGAATGCCCCGTGGAAGAAGGACCGAGCCAGCCGGCAAAGAGACGAAAGCAGCCGCCAAGGATACCAAGCCCGGGGCCAAGAAAACCGGAGACGGGAACGATCAAAAGGGCTACGCCGGCTGGAGATCACCAGTATTGGCTTTACGTTCCCAAGAACTACGATCCCAATATCGCACATGCCTTGGTCGTCTGGCTGCATCCTGCCGGCCGGGCTCGCGACAAGGAACGCGAAATCGAACAAGTTATTTCGGCTTGGGAAGACTACTGCGAGGATCGCCATATTATCTTGCTCTGTCCGAAAGCCGAGAGCGAAACCGGCTGGGTGGCCAGCGAGACCGATTTCCTCGTTGCGACCCTGAAGACGGTTGCCGATGAGTTCACCATCGATCGGCAACGCGTGGTGGCGCACGGCATCGGTGTCGGGGGACAATTCGCTTTCTACCTTGGGTTCAATGCTCGCGATTGGATTCGAGGCGTGGCTGTCGCCGGCGCTGCCCTCAACAGTCAGCCGCGGGAAGAGCTGGACCAACAGCGCCTCTCGTTCTTCGTCATTACCGGAATCAAGGATGCCCTCAAGGAGGCCATCGAACAAAGTTGCAAACGCCTGGAAGAATTGAAATTCCCGGTTGTCTATCGAGAACAGGCTGAATTGGACAATCAATACATCGATTCGTCCACGCTCGACGAACTCATTCGCTGGATCGATGCCTTAGACCGACAGTAGGCCGCAAGTGGGTGGATACGCTGCCCGAAAGGTGATTCGTCATGGAAGTACGTCTCGGCTTGGCCGCCTTGTTGATCGCGATCGGTGTCGGGGCGTGCGGAGCACACGAATTGGGCGCAGCGCAACGGCGTGCTTCGATTCACGAGCTGAGCTTGGAAGTTGCCGCCCTGCAATCGCTGTACGATTTCCGCTTCACCGCAGGGCAACTCAAATCGTTGGCCAAGCTGGCTCCCGACACGCGGGAGGACGAGCGTCCCCGCACGCGCGTTCGCGTGAGCCGTGAATTCGAAAAGGCATTGCAGGAGCTCCATGATGCGTTGACCGATCCCGAGGACGACGATCGCATCAGCGACGCGCTTGCCGAATACTCAAAGATCCAGGAAAAAGAAGATCCCGATCTGGACGATTCGGTCGAAATCACCGAGACGGCAAAAGAAAAAGCTCCCGAAATGCTGCGCAGCCTGAGCGCTCGTCAATTGACAAGTTTTTTGGCTGGCTACGGCGATCAGTTTCCCGATCCCGTCGAAGACATGAAGGCGACCCTTGGGAGAGTCCGCGAGCTGCCCGAGGATCAATGGAAGGTATTGCGCCGCGTGATCGGGCAGAGCATCGGCGATCAGGTGGCCGGATTAGATGGCGACAAGGGCGCTCAAGTCGGCGACGAAGCTGTCCAGATCCTGATCCAGGCTCGCTCCCTCGACGCCAAAGCGTTCGAGCGCGAACGGCCGGCCCTCGAAAAAAAGATTCAGGTGCTCGTCAAGAACGTGGGGCCGCTGGATGTCATTCGCAATACCGCCGAGATTGCGCTGGCGACCCTGCTTTCCAACCCGCGGCTCGAAGCGGCGCTGATAGCGCGAACGAAGAAATAAGGCGAGCCTCCCACGTTAGTGGGGGGAGGTTTCCGCAACCTCCTCCCACTAACGTGGGAGGCTCGCTCCTGCGCTTACTTCAATTCGACCGACCAGTAGGCGTTGTCCAAAAAGGTCCGCCACGACTGATATTTCCGGTGCGAGAGCTTGAGGTTCAGCATCGGGCTCCGCTTCGGCTTTTCCGGTTTGCGGATCAGCGTCATGTGTGCCTGACGGGGCGTGCGCCCGCCCTTGCGAACGTTGCAACCCAAACAGGCGCAGACGATGTTCTCCCACGTGCTGGCCCCAGCCTGGCTGCGCGGCACCACGTGATCGAGGCTCAGTTCGGAAATCGGGAACTTCTTGCCGCAATACTGGCACTGGTTGTTGTCGCGTGCAAAGATGTTCCGCCGGTTGAACTTGACCGTTTGCCGCGGCAGCTTTTCGTAGCCGATCAAACGGATGACGCGCGGCACCTGAATTTCGCAATTCACGGTGCGCAGCCAATCGTCGTCTTCTTCGCGGAAGAACTTGGCACGGTATTCACTGACTTCGCGCCAGGTGGTGAAGTCGTAGGTGGCATATTGACCGTCTTGCAGGCTGACCACTTCGGCCAGGTCTTTGCAGAGCAGGCAAAAAGCCCGGCGGACCGGAACGATGTGGACGGCCATGAAAAGCCGGTTCAAAACCAGCACGCTGGCATCCAGAGCCGAAGGCGAGACTGCACTCATGAAGCTCCCTTTCTGCTGCGTGAGCGGGTGGACTTCTGATTGCGAAAGAGAAACCCGCTCGCGTTCCTGGTATAGAGGCCTCCGGACGGCGACAAGTTCGGTGCTGGAGTTATACTACCAGGCAGGGTGAGGCTTTCGCAAGAATCCCCCATGCAGAAACCGTGGCCTTCACGAAATCTGCACGCACGGAATTGTGTGGCGATTCTGCCCGGCCGGGCGTACATCTGAGTATGCTGCAGGATCATTCTTTTCGAAGGAAGTTCGCGTTGAGCACTACTGAGGGCGCCTCCCATCCTCCTTCTGGCAAACCGGACGCAAGCGCCAACAAACCTCAAACAGACGAAGACAGGCTGGCACAGGCGCTCATCGGCCGCGGGCTGATTGTCGGCGACGAGGCGGATTCCTGCAGATCAGGGCCCGACTCCACGGGCAAACCCGAGGAGTTTCTCAAGCGACTCGTAAAGGCGGGCAGCCTCACTCCCAATCAGGCGCGCCGGGTCGCCAAGGAACTAGCCTCGCTGCTCCATCAAGATATTCCCGGTTACCAACTGCTCGAAAAACTTGGCCAAGGCTCCATGGGCACGGTGTACAAAGCCAGGCAAATCAGCCTGAATCGGCTCGTGGCCGTCAAAATGCTGCACCCGCGCCTGGCGGCCAAATCGGACTTGCTGCAGCGTTTGGTGCGCGAAGCGCACGCTGCCGCCAAGCTCAGCCACAACAATATCGTTCAAGCCATCGATGTCGGCTCGGCCGGCAATTTGCACTATTTCGCGATGGAGTATGTCGAAGGCACGTCGATTCGCGATCTGCTCGAAAAGGGGTGGAAATTCAACGAAGCCGAGGCGCTCGAGATCATCATCCCGGTGGCGCAAGCCCTTCAGCATGCCCATAAAGCGCGAACTGATTCACCGCGACGTCAAACCAGCTAACATCATTCTGACGAACGACCGCGTGCCAAAGCTGGCGGACCTGGGCATGGCTCGCGAAACGGAAAACGTCGAGATGGCCAAGGCCGAGCGCGGCATGACCATCGGTACGCCTTTCTACATCTCGCCCGAACAGATCCGCGGGCGCATCGACATCGACGGCCGCGCCGACATTTATTCGTTAGGGGCAACGCTCTATCACATGGTCACGGGGCAGCCGCCTTTTCCGGGCAGCAAAATCGAGCCGGTTTTGGAAGCTCACTTGTATAGCGAGCTGGTCCCGCCCGATCATCTCAACACGGCTCTCTCGTCGGGGCTGGGCGAAGTCGTCGAATACATGATGGCCAAGGATCGCACCCAGCGTTACCGCAGCGCGGAGGATCTTCTGATAGATCTCGAATGCCTGGCCCGCGGCCAGCCGCCCAAGCTTGCTCACGACCGCATCGATGCTGGGGCCCTCGAGGGGCTCGCCGGCGGCGACGAAGAGGACGAAGAGAATCCCGAGGTCAGCCGGCGGCAGGCCAAGCATATCAAGATAGGCTTGATCGTCGTGAGCGTTTTGTTCGTGCTGAGCCTCCTCGTGAATATCGTGATGATTTTCAAGCCGGGACCGGCAAAATAAGCGAACAGGTTAGCCGCGACGCGCAGCGGAGCGCGTGGCGAACGCTCCGCTGCGCGTCGCGGCTAACCTGCCGATCTCTGCACGCCCTCATTTTTCCCGCTCTTTTAGACTTCCCGAATCCGGTTTGAGCCGGCGCTGCTTCACATCCCAGAGCCGAAAGCCGATGTCTGCTCCTCCCAACAGGCCGTCGTCGTCGAGCCGATTCGAACCAACGCTGTAAATTACCAGGCCGTCGGCAAGCCGCTTTAGAATCAAAGGCTTGCCGTTATAGGGGTCAATTCCCACTTCCCTCAATTCGGCCGGCACCAGCGATTCGAGTTTTTCGGGCCACGCGCCGTGTTTACGCCGATAGCGTTCGGCGGCGATGCTGGCGACGGCCGAACGCATCCGAGCTTTGCTCCGCAAATCGGCTTCGCGCACCTTCGTGACTGCCGGCAGGAGCATGCGGAACAGCATCGGCTGCCGCCAGTCCTTGGCCATGGCATCAATGCGGGCGAACGTGGGGTCCTGTTCTGTTTCCGGCAGCTTGGTCACTTCGATAAGCTCCGTCAGCGTCTCGAGGCACATGATCTGATTGGATTCGGCCGAGCCCATGAAAGGCGTCAGAGCGAAAGCGAGAATTCTGCCAAACGGTCCGGCCTGCGATACGAAGGGAATGGCCAGGCCGGTAAAGTTTGCCTGGCCCTTGCTGCTCTTGAACGCGTAGTCAATCGCCCGAAAAGTCATGGCGCGTTCGCCGCGAAATCCTTCACGGAGGATAGGCTGAGCCAATTCGTCTTCAAGCAAATTTTGCAGCGTTGCCAACGCAGCTTCGGAAGGCTCGCCTTGGGCGAGCGTTCGCTCCACTTCGCCAAGACAAACCGCCTGGATCGCAAAGCGTACGAGGCCTTGGATGAGAGTAAAGCTCGGATCGTTGCTTCGGCCCGCAATCAGTATTGCCCGGCACGACTCGAGCGCGCCATCGTAGTCTTGTTCCTGACACCGTAGGATGGCGTCAAATTTGGCGATTTGCGCGATGGTTCGGGATTGCTGAACGAACGGAAGCAAGGTGCTGATTCCATCCGGAGTCCAGTTGATTATCTGATGGCCCTTGGGAACGCCGGCAAGTTTGCGAATCAGTGCAATGGTCGAGGGCGAGCGCTCCATCTCTCGTTTAAGCAGCGAGGCTTGGCCGGACCTGAGTTGCCTTTGAGGGTCCAGAGTGCCGACTTGTTGCTGCACGGCATTGGACAGCCAGTCGGCGGGCTTTTCCTTCAAAATTTGCTGAATAATGAGGGCGTTGTTGGCGCTATCGGGCAGGGGAGGCACGTCTTTTTCGAGATCTTCCATTCGCCAATGCGGATCGGTGTGGTCAAGTTTGGCGATCACCTGCTCCAACTGAGTGCGCCCGTTCCTGGTCAGGTAAACGGAACTAATCAGCAAGATGCCGATTAAAAGCAACGCTCCCAACGCCCCACTAATCAGCAGGCGCTTGATAAGAGAAAGTTTTCGATGGGTAGGCGGTGGAAACTGACGCATCATTTTTCCTTACAACTGTAGCGAGCCTCCCACGTTAGTGGGGGGAGTTTGCCGCTTCCTCCCCCCACTAACGTGGGAGGCTCGCTGGCCTAAACGTGGGAGGCTTGCTGGCGCCAACGTGGGAGGCTCGCTGGCTTCAACGTTGGAGGCTCGCTGGCCCCGGCGTGGGAGGATCGCTCATAAAATTGGAGGACCGCTCGATCTTTCCCGATCATTTCTCCGCATTTTTTCCAGGCGTATCGGCTGGCTTCATTCGGCGCTGGCTTACATCCCAGAGCCGGAAGCCGATGTCCGGGGGCGAGCCGTTCTTAATCGCCAAAATCTGACCGCCATCGTCGATTCGGTTTTGTCCGACGCTGTAGATTACCAAGCCATCAGGCAGTCGGCGCAGGATGAGGGACTCGCCGTTGAAAGGATCAATGCCCACTTGCTTCATTTCGGCCGGCACAAGCGTATCGAGCTTTTCGGGCCAGGCGTCATGTTGGCGGCGATAGCGCTCGGCGGCGATGGCGGCGACAGCGGAAAGCAGGCGGGCCTGGCACCGCAAACTTGCCTCACGCATCTTCGAGAGAGCCGGCAACAATAGGCGGAAAATAGGTGGCTGCCGCACGTCCTTCGCCAGAGCATCTACCCGGCTGAATGCGAGCGATTGTTCCGGTTCTGGTTGGTGCAGGGCTTCGATGAGATCGGTCAAACATTTGAGGACCATCGCTTGATTCGCTTCAGCCGTATTGTTGAATGGGGCGTGCACGACCGCGGAGATTCTTCTGAACGGATCCGTTTCGGTTTCCCAGGCGATCCTTATGCTGGCTCGGAGCGGCAGGCCCTTGTTCCTGGCAAAGAAATAAATTGCACCGTAGGAGGCGGCGCGTTCCCCTCGCAATGCTGTCGCGAGCAACGGTTGAGCAAGTTCGTCTTCCAGCAGATTTTGCATCGCGCTCAGGGCCGCTTCGGACGGTTCGCCTTGAGCCAGCGTTCGCTCCACGGTGTCGATGCAGGCGCTTTGGATCGCCTGACGCACGAACATCTGAAGGAGCGCGCAAAGCTGCGGTCGTTGCCTCGGCCGGCGCTGAGCATCGCCCTACACGACTCGAGTGCGCCGTCGTAGTTTTGTTCCTGGATCCGGAGAAGAGCGTCCCACCGGGCAATCTCGGCGACTTCTCGCGTTTCCATCAGCATGGGAAACGATGTGCCGATGACGTCGGGAGTCCAATTGATCTTTACTTGACCCCGTGTCATATCGGCAAGTTTGCGAACGAGGGCCATTGTCGAAGGCGACCGCTCCATCTCTTTTTTCAGCAGCAGAGTTTGGGCAGAATCGAACTGCATTTGTGGAGCAATGCTGCCTAGCTTTTCTGCGCCGTCGCGGCCGGCCAATTTGTCGGCTTCTCTTTGATGATTTGTTGAATGATCAGAACGTTATTCGCGCGTATCGGGGAGGCGCGGAACGTCTTTGTCGAGGTCGTTCAAGCGCCAATGAGGATCGGTGCGATCGAGCTGGGCGATTATCTCTTCCAGGTGGACGCGAACCGTTCTTTCCAAATAAACGTAGGTGACGAGCCCGATGCCAAGAAAGAGAAAGACGGCGCCCGCACCCCACAGGAGGATGCGCCTGAGCCATGAGCGCTTCGGGCTCGTGGAGGGTGGAGGGTGAAGTGTGGAGTGTGATGAGTGACGCATCGTGATTCCTTAACTACCTTTAGCGAGCCTCCCACGTTAGTGGGGGAGTTTTCGGTAACCTCCCCCCACTAACGTGGGAGGCTCGCTTTTGCTTCTATAACGCGAATCAGTCAATCACGTTGGACGGAAAGTCGTGTAGCGTGGAGCGTGAAGCGTCCAACGGAAGCGAGCCTCCCACGTCACTAGCGAGCCTCCCACGCCAGTGGGGGGAGTTCCCCTCGCAGTTCCAAGTTCCAACCGCTCATGATTTCTGGGGTAGTTCTACCAGCTGCAGTTTGCTCTTGAATTGCTAGGCAGTTTCAGCTGCGATGAGAATATCGTTTTTCGCAACCCCACTGGCCAGATTGGGGAGGATTCTTCTTCTTTCAGGAGAACACCTCCATGAATACGTCCGAGGTGCGCACCGCGGCGAAGGAACTGGTCACTTTGCATGATCGTTTCGCTCCGCTGTTTGGCCGCAAGGAAACACAGGCCCATTCGCGTGTCTACCTCAACGGCTTGCTTTTGGGAGAAGAACGCAAGAGTGCCGAGCCCATTGCCTTGGTTTTCGGCACGCCCGGTGCCGAAGGTCGCAGCCAGAACCAAGTAATAGGCTTGCAACGCTTTCTCAGTTCTTCTCCCTGGGACTACCACGATATCCAGGATGAAATCCAGAATGTCTTTGTGGAAGAATTGGTCCCCTCTTGCGCAGGCTAGTTCACTGGGCCTCGTCGGGATTCTCGATAGCTCGACCTTCGTCAAAAAGGGCACCGAGAGTGTCGGCGTCAAGCGTCAATACTGTGGCCGTCTTGGCAAGATCGAAAACTGCCAGACCGGCGTGTTTTTGATCGGTTTGACGCCAGCGGGCACCGCGCGTGCTCGACCACCAACTCTATTTGCCAGAAGAATGGGCCGAGGATGCGGTACGGCGAGAAAAAGTCCGCGTGCCCAAGGAGATTTGCTTTCAGAATCAACCGCAGATTGCCGCCGAATTGCTACGACGTACTAAGAAAGCGGGTGTGGTCCGCTTCGATTGGGTGGTTGCCGACGATGGCTTTGGGCGTTACGGGGATTTTCTGGATGCCTTGGAAGAACTGAAGCAACAGTATTTGTTGGATGTCCCGTGCAATACCACGGTCTGGACGAGTGGCGACGTGCCGGAATACTGCGGGCGTGGGCGGCGGCCGCGCCGTTCGCGTCGCAATGCCGTGAAGACGGTGGCCGCGGTGGCTTAGAGCTTGCCCATCCAAGCATGGCACAATCTTCAAATTCGTGAAGGGAGCCATGGCCCGCTGGTATTTCAGTTCGCCGCAGTGCGGGTTGAAGCCGTACGCCACCGCAAACGCGGCCCCAAAATTTGGCTGGTCATAAGGCAAGTCATTGGGCCCCAAACCGGAGACCAAGTATTATGTTTCCAACGCGCCCGAGGACACGCTACTCGAGAAATTCGCGTTGGTCAGCGGCTGTCGCTTTCGTGTCGAAGAGTATCTGGAGGAAGCTAAGAGCTACCTGGGTATGGCGCAGTACGAAGCCCGCGGCTGGGCAAGTTGGCATCATCACATGAGCATGGTGGCCCTGGCGCATCTCTATGTCACGCTGTCGCGGCAGCCACCTCAAGAAACAGGAGAGCGAATTGACGTTGGACATGGCTATGCGGCTGTTATGTGAAGCCTTGCCCAAGAAAAATCTGGCCTTGGAGGATGCCATGGAAATCGTCGAGTATCATCTTCGCCGCAACCGGACAGCCCGACGCTCGCATGAAAAAACCTGGCGAGAGCGCCATGGAAACACGAGTTTCAAAGTGTTGCTGTAGAACTACGAACCAGACCCCTGCACTACTTCGATCGTCAGTTACCATTCAACTGCTTGGCCAGCGGCTGCAACCACGTTAGCTTGGCTTTTTTGTGATTGTTTTTCACTTTCGGCGCCTTGCCATTTTTTCCGTTTGCTAACGGGTCGTTCGTCGTGGATCGAGGGTGGTGAATGGTGGCTGGCTGTTTCGTCTTGGAGCGTGAAGCGTTGAACTTGGAACGTTTGGGAGTGCTCGATTTACCGTTTGCTATCGGCGCGATTCTGTTCTCCTGTTTCCCTTTTTTAATCTCATCCACTTGACTTGCTTCAGGTTGTGCCTGTGATGCCGCAATCGCTGCGTCGACGTCCCAGGGATCGAACGGAGGAGTGGCGGGTGAAGCGTGGAGCGTGGAGGGATCAACAGGATCTTGACTCAATTCGCCGTTTGCTAACGGCTCGGTCACTTCTCGTTTTTCCTTGTCCCTTGCCCCTGTATTCATGTCTCTCGCTCCTGGGCAGCCTTTGAGCAGTTGCTTGGCCAGGTCGTTGGTGCGGGCTTCGGTCATGATGGGGAGCTGCTACCCGGGCGAAATCGTTGCCGACGTAGGTGAGCAGCGAGCTCAGGACGCCGAGGCATGGCAACCTCCCGCAATAGAGAAAATGGGGCTACTCCGCCTCTCTATCGTCCCAAACCGATGTGGGATTATGGTAGGTTAGAAGGCACGGAAGGTGGCGGGGTCGTTCGGTTTCGTACAAAAGGAAGAGAAGACGTCGATATTTTCGATTGGGACCTGTCCGACGCTTCATTTGGGGTGTTATGCTCGTTCCTGGCCGTCGTCGCCAAGGCTTTGGAGGCAGGCCATTCGGGAAAGACCAATTCAAGGAAATCTCATGAACCGATTCGCTCTCCGCACAAGGCCCGAACTGGAGTTTCTGGAAGGCCGATTGCTTCTGAACGCGGGTGCCTTGGACGCAAGCTTTGGAACTGGTGGGGTGGCAACTCTTTCTTTGAGCGGTTCGCTGATAACGGCGACCGACCTGGTTCAACCGGACGGCAAAGTGGTCCTGGGTGGCCTCATTTCGATCGGTTTGTTCCCCGCTACGGAATCGCTCGTGGTCGAACGGCTTCTTTCCAATGGAGAGCCTGATACGACCTTTGGAACGGACGGCATGGTGACCGCGATTTCGGACGATACGGGCGGTATTTCACTAGCCCTGCAAGGCGACGGCAAGCTTTTGGTCGCCGCTCCATTGGACGCATTTTCCTTCGATGATTTTGGAAACACGATAATGCGGTTTCTGCCAAACGGCAGCGTCGACACTTCGTTTGGAACGAACGGAACCGTGACGCTTCCGAACTTGACTGATGGCCGCTTGGCATTGCAATCGGATGGCAAGATTCTTATCGCAAGCGCCACAGCCAGTAACGTTGCCAAGGTCAATGCCTTGGTCCTGGCCAGGTTAAATCCGGACGGCTCACTGGATAGTTCCTTTGGCAATGGCGGAGTGGCAGACACGACCTTGAATGGCAGCGCCAGGCGGGGGTAATTGGACTCGGCCTGCAACCCGATGGTCGCATCATCGTTGGCGCCACCGAAGTGGGCGTTGCCATGTTGACTCGCTATTATCCTAACGGCGCGTTGGACCCCAGCTTCGGCGCTGGTGGTATGGAAACCGTGCCGAACCTGACCGCAAACGGCCTGGCGCTATATCCCAGTGGGAGAATCGTGGTTGCCGGGACACAACCCAATCCGGGTAACGATGGAAATCTGGTGGTCTTAGGTTTTACCAGCAATGGTTCGCTCGATGCAGCATTTGGCGAGAATGGTATTGCCCTGGTTCAAGCAGTCGCCGATGGCAGTTCGCTGTCTCTCGATTCCTCGGGCCGAATCCTGGTTGGCGGGGAGTCTGCCAGCGAAGCGGAGGCCACAAATATACTAATCGCCCGCTTGAACCCCGATGGCAGCAAGGATGTTAGCTTTGGCAACAATGGAATCGCAGTTGCTGGAATCGCTCACGGGGTTCCTGGAGGTACTTCTGCGTTGGATCTCGCGGTTCAGGCCGATGGTTCGGTTGTGGCTGCTGCTTATGTGAACGGCGCGCCTTAGCGGCAGTGCGCATACACTACCGACGCTCCCTTACCAACTGCTAACCAGCCGCCTCGTTGCCCAGGTCTACTTGGATCTGCTCACGCGGCCGGCGGAAAGCCGCCGCCTTGTCCGGGTGGAGTAGCCTGCTCGATCAAGGTATTCCGCGCCAGCTCGTTGCGCAGTTCATCGAAGCAAGTCCGGAATTCGCCACGGATTTGGTCCGGTCTTTGTACTCGACTTACTTGCATCGCCAGCCCGATCCGCAAGGCTTAGCCGCCTGGGTTTCCTATCTAGAATCCGGAGCCAGCGCCGAAAGTATCGCTACCCGGCTCGTTAGTTCGCCGGAGTTCCGTGCCGAGCCAGGCAACGGAACTAACGATGGTTTCCTCGATGCGCTTTATCAAAGTGCACTGAACCGCTCGGTCGATTCGGCTACCCGCTTGTATTGGGACCAATTCTTTGGCCTAGGAGGCACGGCTGCACAAATCGCAGCAGCAATTTTCTCCTCCCCGGAATACCGGTTCGATGTCGTGGAATATGGCTACTCTTCGTTTTTGAGACGCGCGGGTGATCTCGGTGGAGTGGTAAGCTTCACGAATGCGTTGGCAGCAGGCGCCAGTGATGCATTTTTCTTATCTGTGCTCGTGGGGTCAGAAGAGTATTTTCAACTTGTGACGTGGGTACAGGAATCTTGCCACTGTCCAGCAGGAATTGTGAAAGGTAATGCAGCGACCCCGCTTTGATTTTCCGATTTTGATCTTGGCTCCTATGGATCTGCCGATTCAATGTGGACTCCCGAGCCGAACCTGCTGCACATTCCCGTACCAGCCGGCGCCGGCTAGAATACTCGCTGTTGTTTCACATCCATCCCGACCCCTTGCACAGGCGGAGCCCCCATGCGCCAACTACTGATTGCGACCGCATTGCTCGCCGGACTCGTAATCCCGGCGAACGCCAGCAGCCCTCAGGCCCCGCAGCGTCCGACGAGCCCGCCCGAGAGGCGAAGCTCGCCATTGGCGACGTTCCGCCGATCTTGAAACCGACCAAGTGGCTGCAAGGCGACCCCGTCGTGAACTTCGAGAAGGGCAGGGTGTATGTGGTCGAATTCTGGGCCACCTGGTGCGGCCCTTGCGTTGCCATCATGTCGCACGTTGCCGATCTTCAGAAAGAGTATCGCGACAAAGGCGTGACCGTGATTGGTTTCTCCGCGGCCGATCCCAGCAACACGGCCGACAAGGTTGCTGGATTCATCAAGAAGCGGGGGCCGAAGCTCGGCTACACGTTCGCGTTCGCGGACAATCGAGATACCTACGACGCCTACATGAAAGCCGCCAAGCAGAACGGCATTCCGTGTTCCTATGTCATCGGCAAGGACGGCAAGCTGGCGTTCATCGGCCACCCGGCATTTCTCGACTATGTGTTGCCGCGGGTGCTGGCGGGCACTTGGACCCGAAAGAAGTGCGCAGCCGAGGTCGCCCGCGCGGATGCCGATTTCGATAAGGCTTACGCGGCGGTTCTCGGCCCGATGTGGTAAAGGGATTGAAAGCACTCATCGAGCTTGAGGAAAAGCGGCCGGCGCTGGCCGATTCCGTTTACTTGAGCGTGCCGCGGATCAGCTTGTTCGATCCGCGCGAAGAAATTCGAGGAAGCGCGGGCGGCAGCCGGTAAGGCAATCACCAAGGCGTGCGAGCAAGAGGATCCGGTGGTGTTGCGGCAGGCCAGCATGGCGCTGCGAGTTCCGGCAGCTTTGGGCGAGAAAGCGTTGGTAGGTCTGGCGGTTAAGGCGGTCGATGCATTGGTGCATCGATGGCGATCAGAATCCAGCTTCGCTGCTCATCGCTTCGGAGACGCACGCCGCCGCCGGAGACGCCGCCCAAGCCAAGGAATACGCTCGCAAGGCCCTGGCTGCTGCAGAAGCAGCCGTGGCCGCCGAAGGCGCGAAGCCGAGTTCAGGGACCATGTTCCAACTGGCGCAAACGTATTTTGCCACGGGAGACGTGGCGAAGGCCAAGGAGTGGGGAGCGAAAGCTGTGGAGGCAGCTCCCAATCAGGCGCAAAAGCAAGCGTATCGGCGGGCCATGCAGAAATATGACGGCAAAGGCGAGAAAGACGCCAACAAGCCGAGCGAAATTCGGCCGGTGCGTCCATAGCACTCCGGTTAGCCGCGACGCGCAGCGGAGCGTTTGGCGATCGCTTCGCGTCGCGGCTCACCAAGGCGCGACTTCAATCATCCTCAATACCTCATCATCACTCGGATAGTCGGTCGAGAGCACAGGTCGAAGCGGGATCGGGATGCCGTCCATGCGGTAGGCGGTGCCGGGCCGGTGAATGCCGTAGACCGCTGTGGTGAAGCGTATCGTCGGGACGATCAGGGATTCAACGGTGGGGTAGTCCAACACGATGGTGGGTATCTTGCGCAAGTTTGCAATCGCCCGTTCGGAAAAGCGGCTTACGCCTTCGTTGCCCACCAGCAGGCACGCATCGACGTCTCCGCGCTCCAGCATTTCCTGAGCGGAGAACTCGCCGGGATTGTACCGCGGATAGCCCCGCGAAAGGTTTACGCTGAACGGATAGCCGGTTTGCCAGATCAAGACCGTGTCCGCGCCGGTCACGTCGCCAGGCACGCGCATTTTGCGGGCACAGAAGCGGGTGAAACGATTCAGGTCGCGAACGAGCAACAGCAGCGCCTCGACGTTGTGCTGACCCGAGCCCGTCATGCTCAATCCGAGGCCGAAGAAGACGACGCCGTAGCGGCATGCTTTCATGCGCTTGGCAAGGTCTTCCAACAAGGGCAAGGGCGCTCCGTAGGAACCGTTCGCATTCACTGGCAGACCGCGGACCAGGTTGCGCAGCGTGGTCAGTGCTTCAAAATCTTTTCCCGGTTCGATGGGCAAGTACAGGTCCGCCAATTCGGTTGTGGCGGTCGGCTTCACATCGGCCACGACAAGGGTGCGGCCGGCACGTCCGCCGGGAATGAAGCGGCCATGCGGCAAGAGGGAATAGTGCCTCCAGGTGACGGGGATGACTTTCGACCGGGTTCGATCCCCAGAAAATCACCAGATCGGCCCGATTTTTAACCTCGCCCAAAGTACAGGTGGATTCGCCTACCTCTTGAAGTGCCATGACCAATGGCGCATGGCAGAGCGAAGCCGTGGTATCAAGAGTGGCGCCAACCCGCTCGCCAAGCGCAATGGCCGCACGTTGCCCTTGAGTGCTGCTGCGCGACAAGCCATAGATCAGGGGAGCAGCGGTGGTTCTGAGGAGTTCTGCCGCGCGGGCCACAGCCGCATCGAGCGAGGCCGGCTGACCTTCGATCACGGCAACGGGCGGCCGGCGACTTTCTTGACCGAGAAACCACGGTTCGGCAAGCCGGCAAGCGCCCGCACATTCGCTGATCCGATTGTGTTTGACGGTAATGCGCAAATCGTCGCAAACGCAGCCACAAACAGCACATGCCACGCTTTCGTGAATTCTCTCGTTCAACTGCCTCTTCCGTTTACGGCGAAGTGGACATGAGACAGAATACAGTAGACAGTAGGAAGCAGAAATCGGCAAGGGTAGGAAGTAGAGATGAGGATTCGATAATGGCACTACAACGCCGTGCGGAGATGTCGGAATGTCTAAACCGGGTGAGCGCTTGTATCATCGTGTTCTTGACGGGGCTGGCTGCTCCGGCTGCTTTGGGCCAGCCCCCACTCGCCGTGCCGAAGGTTCAGGAAAAGGAGCACATTTCTCTTTGGCATAACGCCAAGGTCAACGATGCTTTCTTTTGGCTTCGGGAGAAGAACAACCCTGAGGTTCGCAAGTATCTCGACGCCGAGAATGCCTATACCGAAGCGATGACGGCAAGCCTCAGGCCTTTTGTGGACACGCTCTACAAGGAAATGCTTGGGCACATCAAGCAGACTGACCTAGGCGTTCCCATCCGGCGCGGGTCGTTTTACTACTATTCGCGCGTTCAAGAAGGCAAACAGTATCCCATCCGCTGCCGCAAGAAGGCGGCGGCCGACGGGACCTTCGATCAGAATGCTGTCGAAGAAGTCATCCTCGATCAAAATGAATTGGCCAAAGGATTGAAATTCCTTTCAGTGGGCGCCGTTGAAGTCAGCGATGATGGCAGGCTGTTGGCGTATACGACGGACAAGACCGGCTTCCGACAATACAGCTTGAACGTCAAGCACCTTCGTACCGGGGCATTGTTCCCCGATACCGCCGAGCGCGTCACTTCTGTCCAATGGTGCGCGGATAACAAGACCTTTTTCTATACCACGGAAGATCGGATCACCAAGCGCACGCACATCGTTTGGCGCCACACGCTGGGCGACGAATCCGAGGTGGTGTACCAGGAACGCGATCGGCTCTTCAGAGTAGGGTTGAGCCGGAGCAAGGATTTGTCCACGCTTTTCCTGCGATCTTCAAGCACCGACACTTGGGAAACCCGTTACTTGGCAAGCAACCACCCGGACGGCAGCTTTAAGGTAATCCTGCCCCGAGAGAAGGGCCACAAATACAATGTCGGAGTTCGAGGGGGAGTCTTCTATATTCGCACCAACAAGGGCGCGAAGAACTTCCGCCTGGTCTCGGCGCCGATGGCGGACCCGTCGCCTCAGAATTGGAAGGAGATTCTTGCCGGGGCGCGATCAGGTTCTGCTGCAGAGCGTGGAACTGTTCAAGGACTATCTCGTTGTCGCCGAACGATCCGGGCCCTCGATCATTTCCGGGCCTACGATTTCCGCGAAAAACATTGGCACGACGTCGGCTTCCCGGAAAGCGTCTACAGTGCAAGCATCAGCCTTACTCCGGAATTCAATTCCCCTCGGTTTCGCTTCAATTATCAGAGCATGGTGACGCCGGCGAGCGTCTTCGATTACGACATGGCGACCGGAAAGCGGACGCTTTTGAAGCGGGAAGAAGTCCCGGGCTACGATCCGACGAAATATGCGACGGAACGCCAATGGGCTGTCGCGCGCGATGGAATCAAAGTGCCGCTGTCGATCGTCTATCGCAAGGGCTTCCAGAAAAACGGCAAAGCGCCGCTCTTCCTGTACGCTTACGGTTCCTACGGCGCAGGTATGCCGGCCTCGTTCAGCAGCAACCGCCTGGCTTTGCTCGATCGAGGAATGGCCTACGTCATCGCGCACATTCGCGGCGGCAATGAAATGGGGGAGACGTGGCACGACGACGGCATGCTCATGAAGAAAAAGAACACCTTCTTCGACTTCGTGGACTGTGCCGAATGGTTGATCGCCAATGGCTGGACGAAAAAGGACGGTCTGGTCATCGAGGGAGCGAGTGCGGGCGGCTTGCTGATGGGGGCGGTCACGAACTTGCGGCCTGACTTGTTCCGCGCGGTTCACGCCGGCGTGCCATTTGTGGATGTCATGAACACCATGATGGATCCGAGCCTGCCGTTGACGGTGGGAGAATATCTGGAATGGGGCAATCCCAACGAACCGGGGGCCTACGCATACATGCGCTCGTACAGCCCGTACGACAATCTCGGCACAAGCCTTACCCGGCGATTTTGGTGACGACGAGTTTCAACGACAGCCAGGTAATGTATTGGGAGCCGACGAAATATGTGGCCAAACTGCGCACGCTGAAGACGGACGCCAACCCGCTCCTGCTGAAGTGCAACATGGGAGCAGGCCACGGCGGCTCGGCCGGCCGCTACGATCGCTTGAAGGAAATCGCCTTCGAGTACGCTTGGCTGATGAGCCAGGTGGGGATTGGGAAATAGGTTACACAATAGCGAGCCTCCCACGTTAAAGCGAGCCTCCCACGTTAGTGGGGGGAGTCCTCCGCAAACTCCCCCCACTAACGTGGGAGGCTCGCTGGAGAAGTCGAAAAGGATACTGTATCGTGCGCACTATTCAGCTAACCTTTAACGAACAAGAACTTGAGGTCGCTTACGAAAAGATGGCCTGGGATAATTCCCGCGAAGCCGATGCAAGGGAGTGGAGCGAGGCGACAATCGGAGATGTTGGAATCGACCAGCGTCCCTCTAGGGAACAAATTCCTCCAGGAGTTCAACCATGAATCATCTACTTAACCGCCGTCAGTTTCAGCAAACCGCCGTTGCCGCGGGAGTCGCCGCGGCTTGCACCCTGCCTGCCCAGGCTGTTCTGGGCAGCAATGATCGGATCAGGCTAGGCGTTATCGGTCTAGGAAATAGGGGCGATCAGCTGCTCGACGCATTCTTGCCGCATGCGGACGCTCAGATCATTGCGCTCTGCGATCTCTACGAGCCTTACCGGGAGGCGGCTCAAAAGAAGGTAGGAGGCAAAGCCACGCTTTATACCGACTATCGCAAGCTCCTCGAGAACAAGGATATCGACGCCGTCGTCATCGCCACGCCCGACCACTGGCATGCGCTGCACTGCGTGGCGGCTTGCCGGGCGGGCAAGGATGTCTATGTCGAAAAGCCGCTCAGCCTCACCATCGCCGAAGGTCGGAAGATGGTGCAAGTCGCCAAGGAAACCGGCCGCATCACGCAGGTTGGCCTGCATCGCCGATCGTCCAAGAGCCTGCACGAAGCGATCGAATTGTTGCATGCCGGCGCGATCGGCAAGGTGACGGTGGTTCGTTGCTTCCATATCCGCAATGAGTCGCCCATGGGCATCGGCAACCCGGCCGACTGTGCGCCGCCGGCCGGTTTCGATTGGGACATGTGGCTCGGGCCGGCGCCCAAGGTCGCCTACAATCCGAACCGCTGCTTCTATAAATTCCGCTGGTTCAAGGACTATAGCGGCGGGCAGCTCACCAACTTCGGCACGCATTATCTCGACGTGATTCAATGGGCGTTACAGAAAGACGCTCCCAAAGGCGTATTCGCCGTGGGCGGCAAGTACGCGGTCGCGGACAACCGCGACATTCCCGACACCATGGAAGTCGTTTGGGACTACGGCGGCGTGTTGGTCACGTTTTCCCAATTCAACGCCAATAATGCCGGTTCCAACGTGCGCAGTGCCGAGGTTGAATTCCGCGGAACAAACGGCACGATGCTTTTTGACAACGGCAGCTGGGAGATCATTCCAGAAAAAGTGCGCACGGCGGAAATGCCGGCTTTGAGTCCCATTCATCGCAAGGAGGATGCCGATCGCAACAAGATGGTCAAGTACGCCATGGCGCCGCGCGTGGTAAAAGGCAAGGCGGACACGACGGATCATGCGCGGAATTTCCTGGACGCCGTGAAATCGCGGACGCCGGCGCACTGCCCCATCGAAACGGGACATCGCTCGACGTCGGCTACTCTGCTAGGCAAGATCGCTTTGGCTCGTGGCCGCTATCTGCAGTGGGATGCCGCCTCAGAACGGATCGTCAACGACGACGACGCCAACCGGCTGTTGACGTACGCCTATCGGGAACCGTGGAGTCTGGCGTAATAAGCTGAGTCCGGAAAACTCTTGAACTCATGCTCACCATTCTTCGACGCTTTTTGGCCGTTGTCGTTCTGATGTTCTGGCAAGGCGGTTTCACTTTCTATGCGGCGGTCGTAGTGCCCGTAGGCCAACGGGTGCTGGGCTCACACCTGGAACAAGGCTTCATCACGCGCGAGGTCACTTGGTATCTCAATATCGCTGGCGCCGTCGCCATGGCATTCCTCGCTTTGGAACTGCGTGCATCCGGCTGTCCACGTCAGCTGCAACTTAGACTGCGTTGGGGAATCTGGGCCTGCATGGCAACGGTACTGTTGGCTCTGATTGTCGCGCATCCAACCTTGGATGCTCTCATCGACGTCGATGCGCATACGATCACGGATCGTGTACGCTTTCGCAGTCGTCATCGAATGTACTTGTGGATTAGCACGTTAGAGTGGGTGCTTGGCGGCATCTATCTCTGGCTGATGCTGAAAGACTGGGAAGTTAACAGATTCAGAAATGAAGTGGAGGGAAAAAAATGTCCCGCTGATGGCCACTTCGGCGTCGCCCAGTCACCGGAGCCGCCGCTCAGCGAGACACTTTGAATTTAGCAGAGTTCTCTGCAGAGGCAAGTGAGAATACTGAAAAAATATTGCAAAATTGCTGTCAGGATTTCCAACAATAGGCGGCTTATTGAGTTAGGGGCGTCAGATTCGTGAATCGTTGGTCGTGAATCGTGAATCGATTAACGGTATAAGAGGCTTTGGATCGCGGCTTCGCCGCGCTAAGTCATGAACAACGATTCACGCTTTGCCGGAGGGGCCGTTGACACCGAGGCCCATCACCAAAATTGCGACCAAAATGTGTTTCGCGGTCAGAATCGCGACGATTCCTGGAATATAGCCCAGCGTCATCATCCAAACGGTGACGAGAATTACCACGCTGCTCCAACCAACCTGCCAAAGGCGTAGACGCACACGTCCGAGGCTATCGTCATCTTCCAGGCCAGTTTGCGGCGGCAACAGCGGTGGTGCAATCATCGCGCACTCCGTCGTGGAGCTAAAAACCTGCGCCGGCCGAAAGTCGGCTGCAACTTTACGCTCTTCTGAGGGTAAAGCACCGGCGGCTAAAGGACAACAGGAAAGGCGAGCGTCGAGGCATCAGCCCGACGAGTCCGGTGCCAGAGACTTCGCGTGGATTTAACCAGGCAGTGGGTAGTGACGCAGCGATGCTCGCCGAGATCATTGGACTGTTTCCACGTCAGGGCTCGATTTTCAGGAGGAGGCGTGGCTCTTTGTCCGTTTTTTGGAGGAGGAAGAGCGGGCGATTCGCCGAGTGCTCAGTTGCGTCGAAGGTGAGGGGGCCCGTGCAGCTGGTGTAGGGGTTCTTGAAATAGGGAGTCAAATCGACTGTCAATCGGCTGGCCGTGTTGGTTTTGCCGCTAGTGGAGGCATCGGCGATAAGCCTGACGGCGTCGTAGCCTTGAGCGGCATAGAGATCGGCGTCCGTATGAAATCGCTTTGCGTAATTCGCCTGAAAAGTCGCCCCGGCTTTGTCTTGCTCCTGAGAATAATAAGAAGTGATTTGATAGAGGTTGCCTTCCGTTTCAGTAATCGAAGGAAGTGATTCGAGCGGCCCCACGCTGTCCAACACCAGGCAGCTAATCTTGGAACTGCCTTCGCGTAGTGCCTTGCGCAGCTCAACCCAATCCTCGGATTTACCGAAGAACACCCAGGCCTTTGCCTTACTTTGAAGCATCGCGTCGCACGTTTCTTTGAACTTGGGCTGCGGCCCGAATGCAATTTCGACGAGCCTGGCTGAATTGCTTTGCTGCAACTCAGCACGGAGCGAGGTTGCCAGGGCCGCGGCCACCGGCGATCGATTATCGAAAACGAACGCCAGCGCATCCCCCTTAATGGTTTCATTGAGCCAGCGTGCGGCCGCTTTCGCTACGCGAGCCGGCGCTGCCTCCAACGAGAACAAAGAATCCGACGCCAGGGAGGGACAGGTCATCGATGGGGTGATGAGTGGAGCCTCGTAGGGCTGCACCGCTCGCGTGAGCCGTTCCACTTGCACGGCATTCTGGCCGCCGATCAGGGCAATGGCCCGGTTGACCGTGAGAAGGCGAACGGCACTAGCCTGCAATTGCTCCAAATCTTCTTCGGCATTGACGTGCAAAACGACGAATTGGCGGGCGGGGGTTGTCCCGTGCTGCTGGTTCAATTCCTCGATGGCCAGCGCCATGCCCTGGCGGGTGTGTTCGAACCTGGTCTTGTCGCCGACTTGTGAGGGCGCGAGATGCCCAATGAAAACCTGCTCCCCTTGACCCGATCGGCCGCAACCAGCCAGCAGGGCCGCCATAAGAAAAAGACAAACCCGTAATCGCATCGAGCCGCTCCCGGCGCCGAATCGAACGACACGATTTTCATTATAGAGGAGGAGTCAAAAGGGCGTTGCGACGATGCATTGCGTTGGTTGCCGGTGTCAGTAGGCCCGCTTGCCGAGCGGGACTGCGGACTCATCACGCAGTCGCCGAGGGCTTTTAACCGCAAGGCGTAAGCTGTTCGGTGAAACGTGAAGTGCCCGAAGTCCGGCTCAGCACGCCGGACCTACTTGATTCCGCCTTGCCGATCGCAATTCCCCGACAATTTGCTCTTAATGCCGGAACAGGAATTCGCTGGAATTGAGCAGCGCCCATTGCACATCCTCCCAGGCTTTGGCGCGGTCCTTACCTTTGGCCACGTGAGCCAAGGCGGTTTGGATTTCGCCATCGTTGGGCCGGCGCGATAGCGTGGCCAGATAGAGTTCCGTCACGATCTCTCGATCGGGCGCTTGCGCCGAGCAAACGATGCAGATGATTGTCGGTCTTGCGCACTTTCTCGTTGATGGTTGCCCCATTCACGAGCTGGAGCGCCTGGCGCGTAGGCTGCTCTCGTTTTCGCGTTCGCATTCGCAGGCCAGCTCTCGGGCAGGCTGGCCAAACGTTTTCAAGAACACGTTCTGGATTTCTCCATCGGGGAGTTGCGTCGCTCGGGTTCCTAAAGGCATGCCAGCGTATTTCTCGGGCGTCTTGCGTGGCCAGGCAAATGGCATCGAGCAGCTGTTCGGCGTCGAAGAGTCGAGTGGTCGCATGCGAGAAATAGCGGTTGTCGTCTTGATTCGAATCGTTGGTGCGTGAAGAAAGCTGATAGGTGCGGGAATTCAGAATGGTGCTCAGCAGATGACGCACATCGAACTTGTGGACGACAAAATCCTTGGCCAGGGCATCCAAAAGCTCGTCGTTGGCCGAGGGGTTGGAATCGCGGAAATCGTCGACCGGATCGACGATGCCGCGTCCCATCACATGAAACCAGACGCGATTGACCATGCTCCGAGGGAAGAAAGCGTTATCGGGGCGCGTAATCCAATCTGCGAGAACCTGCCTGCGGTTCTGTATGCCGGCGGTTGCGGGCTTGCCGCCCAAAGGCCGTCGGAGGCACGACTTGCCCGGTCCGCGGATTGGTGACCTCGCCGGCGCGATCTTCGTATATCACCTCGGCGACGGCGCCCGCGTTCGCTCGGTTCCGTCTTTTGGCGGACGCGGGCAAAGAAGGCGGACAGGCTGTAATAATCGTCCTGCGTCCAGCGCTCGAACGGGTGGTTGTGGCATTTGGCGCATTGCAAGCGAATGCCGAAAAAGAGTTGAGCGGTGGTTTCCGCCAAACTCATCGGATCGCGTGCCACGCGATAATAATTGGCCGCGGGCTGAGCGAAAGTGTCTCCGCTGGCTGGTCAGACATATCGCGCACGATCTGGTCGAATGGCACATTGGTGGCGATCTTGTCGTGCAGCCACTCTTGAAAAACGTAAACGCCTTTGGTTTGGATTGCCCGGCGATTGCTGCGCAGCAGGTCCAACCATTTCAGGGTCCACAGATCCGCATATTCGGGACGCTCGAGCAATCGGTCGATAAGCCGGGCTCGCTTGTCGGGGGCCGTATCGTCCAGGAAAGCTGCGGCACTTCGGCCATGGTGGGAAGGATGCCGCAGACGTCTAACGAGGCCCGGCGCAAAAATTCGTCGTCGCGGCAGAGGCCGGAAGGCATGATCTGCAGATGGCGAAGCTTGGCATCGACGTGGACGTCGATGAAGTTGTTTTCGGGCGGGTTCGACCAGCGAAAATCGGGGCGAGGCTCCAGATAAGCCAGGCGAATCGCCCGCATTTCACCCAAATAGCGGCATAGCACCGCTGCTTCCCCTTTGGCCGTAAACTCAACCAGGCCGGTTTGGCTCACGCCGGCGATAGCGGTGTCGCTGCTGCTGAAGACGGTTAGCCGGGTGACATCGCGCACCTTGCCATCGGCGAAGCGGGCATGCACCGCCAACTGCTGCCAGCGCGCCGGGGCCTGGAGCGTGCGCGGGCCAGGGGCCACCTCGAGGCTTTCGAGGGCAGCCAGGTTCTTGGGATCGTCGGGCAGGCCTTCGGTCAGCCAGCTGTGCAAAAGGAAGGCTGGCTGGCTGGAGCGGGCGAAGCGGTTGCCGCCATCGTGAGGCGTTCTCCCAAGAGCTTTCTGCCAGATCAGGCTATCGTCCGCCGATTCGCGGTCGGTGCGCCGAGCCAGCACGTCGCGCGTGAGATATTGAAAATCGAGCGTCGGATCCGAACCGCGCAAGCTGAGCTTGAAGCCATTCTTGCCGCTGGGCGAGCCATGGCAGGCGCCTTGATTGCAGCCACCCACATTGAGGGCGGCGATCAATTCGTGGCGGAAGCTGGTCGGCCGCTGTTCCTTGCGGACCGCCAAAGGAATCGTCAATTCGCGGCCTCCCTGCGCAACCAGCAATCGTCCGGAGCCAGTCTTGCGGGAATCAGGCAGCCCGCATCGATGGTCACCAGATCCGCCGGCGCACATGCCAGGTCGCAAAAGGGCGTTAAATCGCGGACCGTGCCATCCGCATAGTTACCGGTCACTACCAGCTGAGCCCAATCGCGTTCGTCGAGCAGGGTAATCGATGAGGGCGTCACAGTCAGCGCAACGGGGTTTCCCACAATACGTTCGCGGGCTGCTGGATCTGCCGGGACTTCGCCCCGGGCGATGGCGAACGCATCGAGCAAAACCCAAGCAGACGTAATTGCGGCAGCGACAGCTAGAAGCCGTCGTGATCTGGCTGATCGCATTTCGCTAACTCCTGCAAGGCGGGATGAATGAGGCAGGCAGGCAAGGGGAGAGGCGGCAGGTTGTTGGATCTCCCAGGTAGAAGAGTAACGCAAGCTACCCCTGTAGGGCAAGCGTTTCTTCATCGGGCATAGCGCCTGAGTTCCTTCCAAAGCCCGGCCAAATCGGCCGGCAGAGGCGATCGCCAGCGCATCACTTGCTCCGTCACGGGATGTACAAGGCCCAGCGTGGCGGCGTGCAATGCGATGCGCGGGGAGCCGCTTTTATCCGGAGGCGGCCGGCCGTGTACCGGCCGATCATAGACGCGTTCGCCGCACAAAGGGGCGCCGGCCTCCCCGAGGTGAATTCGAACCTGGTGCGTGCGACCCGTTTCGAGCCGGCATTCCACCAACGAATAACCCGAAATGGACTCCAACACGAGGACGTGTGTTACAGCCCGCTTGCTGGCGGGCGTGCGGGGACCGGAGCCGCGGCGGTGATCGCCTCTATCATCGACCAGCCACGATTCGATCCGTTGGTCGGCAAGGCTGCCTCGCACTAATGCCAGGTAGGTGCGCTCGACCGTGTGCAGCCGAAACTGTTTGCCCAGATGGCCCTCGGCGGCGCGATCGCGTGCGAAAACGACGAGCCCGCTCGTTTCCTTGTCCAGCCGATGCACGGGCCGCACGCGGCCCGCAGGCCGGCCTTCGCGCTTGGCGAGGGCGGCTGGCAGGAGATCTGCCAAAGTAGTTGGCAGAAAGCGACGGCCGCGCGAGCCAAACTCGGCGGCTTCTTCCGCGTGGCGCATGGTCGTGAGGCCCGGCGGCTTGTCGACGACCACGATCGAATCGTCGACATAACAGATGCGAAATGCCGGCTCCGGAGCGGCCATCCGTCCCTCGAAAGTTTTCCTCACGGCTGGAACACCGAGTCCTCAAGCTTTTTGAGGTTTTTGTTCTCGGTCACCTCTAGGTCCATGAATTTCTTGCCGTCCTGGGTTACCTGCGATTTCGTTGGGTATTTCAGGCCATCCTTCGTCTTAAAATCTCGATAGGACTGCTCCTGGTCCACTTCCTTCATCGTCAAAGGGTCGTAGGCCTTGCAACCCACTTTGACGAGAAGGGCGGTTTTCTTGTCGAAATAAAGGCTCACGTCGCGATACCCTTTGGAAGCTACCTCGATGCCCAGAGCAGGCTTGCCATCGACTTGGCTCTCGCCCAGCGATGTCAGCTTGAAGCCCGTCCCACGCAGCGGCAGCAGGCTGGTGACGTATTCGACATGAACCTGTTCCTTGAATTCTTTGGTCATATTCTCGTCAAGTTCTTGCGGTTTGCCATTAAGCAGCATGGTGGCCTTGTCCCCGTCCAGCATCTGCACCTGGGTAATCTTCATGCCATTTATTTCCAGGTGGAGGGTGCTCTTGTACTTCTTGGGCAGCTGAGCCGCACTTTCCGAAGTAAAGGAAACCGTGGCGATAGGCAAGTAAATGGTTCCCGTGCCTTTCACTACCGAGGCCTTGAATTTGGCCATCAATTCAGCCCCGCCGGCAGCTTTCAACGCTCGCTCGATTAGGTCCTTGGGGCTTTCGTCCGCTTTCGCAACGTTTGACAAGATCAGCAAGCCAACGATCGCCAATCCCGGAACTCGTGCTTTGCGCATGATTTTGTTGACTCCTTCGATAAAGATCCAACCGCTCCGATATGCTCTTCACGATGGGTTTTTGCCAGATCACCGTCCTTGACACTATAGAAGTTAACGACGGCTTGCAATCGCCTGGCCCTGAGGCGAGAATCCAGAACGCGACAGGATTGCCCGATTCCTTTTAGGAGGTACATCGCCATGTCTCGAAAGCGTCGTCAAGGCTTTACGCTCATTCAGCTGCTGGTCGTGATCGCCATTTTCGCAATCCTCCTTGGGCTACTGCTGCCGGCAGTCCAGAAAGTGCGCGAAGCGGCAAGTCGCATGCAGTCGCAGAACAATCTCAAACAGATCATCCTTGGCTGCATGAACTATGAATCCACCTATGGCAAGCTTCCGCCCGGCGTGGACGCCAACCATTTCTCCGCCGCGGTCTACATTCTGCCATACGTGGAGCAGAACAACGTCTTCATGGCCATCGACATGAAAAAGCCAGTCGACGAACAGTCGAAGAATATTCGAGCAACGAGACTGAAAGTGTTCGAAAGTCCCCGAGATTTTGTGGCGATGGATGCCGACGGTTTCGGTCCAACCAGCTACCTTTACGTGGCGGGTTCCAAGCCGCCGCTCAAAGAGAACGACGGGATTTTTTATGCTGAATCGAAGACTCAGGCTGGTAGACATCACCGACGGCACAAGCAATACCATCGCCTGCATCGAAACTCTACGTGGCGATGGGGTCAAGAAGGCCATTGTGGTGGCTCGGCAACATGTTCTTCTGGGAGCCGACGAGCTGGGCAACCTGAAGGAGGAATCGGGCGTCGCCGATTTTCAAAACGATAAGAACATCGCAGCCAATCGCTGCTGGAGTTGGATGGACGGGCGTTTCTTGCAAGGCACCTTCACAGCGACGCGCACGGCGAATGACGCCAAACCAGATGTCGACTGCGGCGGATTCGGGGGCCTTTCCGCAGTCCGTTCGTTTGGCCCTGCCAACGCGGTTGCCTTTGCCGATGGATCGGTGCGCTCGATCAAACCTACCGCCGACCTTGCGACTTGGAAAGCGCTCGCAACCCGCAACGGCGGCGAAGTAATCGGGCCGGATGCGTATTGAGGGTGAGGGACGTTGAAGGGTGGAGCGTGGCGGGTGGAGGGTGATGGGACGTGGCGAAGCCGCGACTACGAACCCCCTCGACCAGTCGAGGATCGAAAGTTCGCCCCCGAGCATCCCGCTCTAACCCTCCACCCGCCGCGCTTCACCCACCACGCTGTTCATGCCTGACGCGAATTCGTGAACTAAGCTTTTTAAAGTGGATAGTCCGTGTCGCCGAAAGGGGAAAAGACCTTTGAGGGATAGCAGGACAGATCCCCCTTTCGGATAGGAGATCGATTTTGTCCGCCATGAAGATTCTCATCGCCGAGGACGATGTCATCGCCCGATGCGTTCTGGAAACGATACTGCGCAAGGCCGGCTATGAAGTTGCCGTGGTGGTCAATGGCCAAGCAGCCTGGCAGGCTCTTCAGCAAGCGGACGGGCCTCGCCTAGCTATTCTCGATTGGATGATGCCCGGCATGGATGGGCTCGATGTTTGCCGGGCTTTGCGGGCCAGTTGTGCGCAGCCTTATGCCTACATCCTGATGCTGACAGCAAGGGGGCAAAAGCAAGACGTCGTCGAAGCTCTCGAAGCTGGCGCCGATGACTATCTTGTCAAGCCGTTCGATCCGCATGAATTGCGGCCCGCCTGACAGTCGGCAAACGCATTCTGGAGCTTCAAAGCCGTTATCTGACCGTTTGCGAAGAGCTGCGTTTGCAAGCCGCACGCGATAGCCTCACAAGCCTTTGGAACCATGCCGCCATTCTCGACAAGTTGGAACAGGAGGTTTCCCGCGCGCAGCGCCAGCACCTTGCGTTGGGAGTTTTGATGGCCGATCTCGATCTCTTCAAACAAATCAACGATGCTCACGGGCATGCGACGGGCGACGAGGTCATACGGTGTGTTGCCCACGCGTTCAAAAACCTGGTAAGACCTTACGATGCCGTGGGACGTTACGGCGGCGAAGAGTTTCTGTTCGTGTTGCCGGGCTGCGACGCCGATTCAACGATGGGACTCGCCGAGCGTCTGCGCGAAGAAGTCGCGAGCTTGAAATTCGGCAAGAACTTGGCCGTGACAGTGTCAATTGGCGCGACTGCTAGGGAGGGCACGTATCCGACCTTGGCCTCGGCCCTGCTTCACGAAGCCGATGCAGCGCTCTATCACGCCAAGCGTTGCGGCCGTAACCGTGTCGAGTTTTTGCAGTGCCCGGCCAAGCCGGAGACGCAATTAAATCCGAAAGCAGTCGACTTATGTTGGCTTGTCTGATGCGAAGTAGCGGAAGTCGCCAGACTTCCGGTCTTTTGCTTTGCAGAACCTGACGATTTCCACTTCGAATCATGCGGCGCGACTTGTCGCACCCGAAAATTCTCCGAATCGCAAATGAACAGCGTGCCGTCTTTGGCCATAATGCAGCCGTGAGGGCGGTTCAATTGCGCATCGACGGCCGGTCCGTTGTCGCCGCCCGCCCCCCGACGACCGCCCACGATGGTGGCGATCTGGTTCTTAGCGAAATCCACTTTGCGAATGGCGTGATTCTCGCAATCGGCGATGAGCAAATTGCCGCTGAGGTCGCAGCGCAACCCTTTGGGGCCATTCAAAGTCGCTTGCAGCGGCGCGCCGCCATCGCCCGAATATCCCTTGGCGCCGGTGCCCGCGACGGTCGTGATGATTCCGCTTGAATCGACCTTGCGAATCGTGTTGCCTTCGCGCTCGCAAATATAGACGTTGCCTTTGCCATCCACGCAGACTGCCCGGGCGCCCGCTAGGACAGCTTTTAGTGCTGGTCCACCGTCTCCGCTCGACCGGGCCAATTTCCGATCGGCCGGCTTGCCGATGCCGGCAAATGTCGAAATGATTCCTGTGCCTAAATCGATCCGGCGAATGCGCCAATCGGCGACGTCGGCAACCAACAGGCCGCCTTGGCCATCGAGGATGCAATCGTTGGGTTCGCGAAACTGAGCATGCGTCGCCGGTCCGCCGTCGCCGGCAAAACCTTTAACGCCGGTGCCCGCCAGAGTAGTGATGATTCCCGTTCGGGCCTCCACCCGGCGAACGACGGCATTCAAACGATCCACGATGTACAAATTCTGCCGTTCATCGAGAACCACGGCATACGGCTCGTTCAGCGTGGCTTTTGTGGCCGGCCCGCCATCGCCGGCGTAGCCCTTTTGTCCCGTTCCCACCACGGTAGTGCAGATGCCGGTTTTGCCGTCGATGTAGCGAATGCAGTGATTGAGGGCGTCAGCCACGAACAAGCCGCTACGAGCGTCGGTGGCGCAGGAGAATGGCTGACTGAAGCGGGCCTGCGTTGCCGGTCCGCCGTCTCCGCTGTAGCCGGTCTGGCCGGTGCCCGCAAAAGTGGTGATTTGGCCTGGTTGAAGAAGGGAGCAGGCCAGGACCGTGATAAACCAATTTGCCATGAGATTTCCGATTTTCTGAAAGGTTGAGTTCGCTTTCGCCACATTATGATTGTGAGCCAGCGTTGCGTCTACCTCCTCCGGGTTGACCAGCGTAGGATAGAAGAGGCGCAATTGGGAAAGAAGCCGGCTGTCGCCAACGCCGATCGAACAACGAGAGATCACCATGCGCATGAATCGTCGGGAGTTATTGCGGACCGGGGCCTCCGCGCTATTGGCCGCAGGTGTTTGGCCCGGAGCGCTCGCCGCGCGCGATCGCAAGCCGGGCGAGGCTTTCTCATTTCTCGTCGTCAACGATACCCATTATCTCGACCGGCGTTGCGGACCATGGCTCGAAAAAGCCGTGCGCCAGATGAAAGCGCATAACGAGCCGATCGATTTCTGTCTGATGCTCGGCGACTTGGGCGAGCATGGCCGCACTGGTCAGATCGACGCGCTCGTTCAGATTTTCAAAGGACTGGATAAACGCGTCTACTACGTCATCGGCAACCACGATTATGTCACGCAGACCGACCGCACCCCCTATGAATCGCTAGTCACCCGGCGGCTCAATTACGCATTCGAGTACGGCGACTGGCAGTTCGTGGGTCTGGACACCAGTTCGGGTCAAGACTCGCGCAATACGTCGATCCAAAAACCGACGCTCCAATGGCTCGACGCTGAATTGCCGAAACTGGACAAAAAGAAGCCTCTGGTGATTTTCACGCATTTCCCTCTGGGGCCTCTGGTTCCTGGCCGCCCGAAGAATGCCAAGGAAGTGTTGGAACGCTTCAAGGAATTCAACCTGCAAGCGTGCTTCAGCGGCCACTTCCATGGCTTCACGGAACGCCACGTTCACGGCGCAGTGTTGACCACCGATCGTTGCTGTTCGCATAGCCACGCCAACCACGACGGCGACAAGAAGAAGGGCTACTTTCTCTGCCAGGCCAAAGACGGGCACATCGTGCGGCACGTTCGTCGAAGTGCAGCTCGAATGACGGGCGGGAATAAATCCGAAATCCGAATGGCGAAATGCGAAAGAGAATATGGGCATTTTTCACCCCGAATGGGGTGAAATTTATCCCCTTCGGGGAAAGGAATGAAAAAAACGCAACTTCAAAACTTGCCCATCGGGCTCAAATCCGGGCAGAGGAATGACAAATTTATTTCTGCTCGCACCTTTGCGGTTTGCGTTTAGACAACCTGCTTTCGCAGACCAACTGCTTCTGATTTCGCGGTTCAGATTTCCTTCGGATTTCATGAAGAGGGGGATGATTTGATGACCGGCCTTTTGCTTGCCTTGACAATGGGCCTGACGACTCCTCCTGGTCTGCAAGCGGAGGACGAGGCCAAGAAGCACGGTTGGTACACCGACTACGGCCAGGCGTTGGCCGAGGCCAAGCAACGCGGTCGGCTGCTTTTGTCGTTTTCCGGTGAGAATACTGACCGGACCCCAATGGGTTTGACGGCCAGTTGGTTCGTCTCGAACAATCCATTGCCGGGGTGGCGCGTGAATTCATCCGCGTCCGCGTGCTCAATATGCGGAGTCGATTTGCGCGTGTTCGATTTCGATTTTGATCTCGATTGGGCGGCATTGATCGTTACTCCCGATGAACAGGTGATCGGCCGTTTTGGGGGCCGCGATGGAACCGACCCAAACCGTTATCGCACGTTTCCGGGACTGCGCTATGCACTTGAAGAAGCCTTGAAGGCGCCGCGACCGGCCGCCAGCGCCAAGAGGCCGCGGAAAGGTTTGCCGGACACCGTGGAAAACTATAAGGCCATCGAGCGCATCAAGGCGGACGCCTGCATTCATTGCCACCAAGCTTATGACTTTCGTCGTGAAGCATTGCAACACGCGGGCAAATGGCAGAAGGAAATGGCGTGGGTTTATCCCTTGCCGGAGAACCTCGGTTTGCGCCTGAATCCGCGTCAGGGCAATCGGATTGAACAGATCGATGCTCATTCCGCGGCCGAGAAGCTGGGGTTGAAAGCCGGCGATATTCTGCGTGCGGTGAACGGCCAGCGGACCGCCAGCTTTGCCGATGTGCAATACGCGCTGCACCGCGCGGACGCTGTGGCAGGGATAGCGTTTAGCTGGGAACGCGACGGGAGCAAGCACACGGGAACTTTGCGGCCGCCGACCGGTTGGCGCGTTACCGATCTGTCTTGGCGGGCCTCAACCAAGAAGCTGGGGCCTGCCCCCTCCATTCACGGCCACGATCTTTCTGTGGAGGAAAAACAGCGGCTCGGCTTGGAACCTAAGCGATTGGCTATGGCACTCGGTCCGTTCTTGCCGACGGTCGTGCGCCAGGCAGGATTGCGGCAAGGTGATATTATTATCGGAGTGGATGATAAGCGGCTGGAAATGACGGCTGGGCAATTCGATGTCTATATCCGCCTCGAATATCAGCCGGGTCAGAAGCTGACCTACAATTTGTTACGCGGCGGCCGGCCTGAAAGCGTCACCTTGACCTTGCCGGCTTCCACGCCTTGAACGCGAGGGGAGATGCCCGATGAGCGATCCCGTAGAGAACGGCGAGCCCCAAAACTGGCCGGCGGAGCCAGTTGCGCCTGTGCCTCTCGAATTGGCTGAGCCGGGAACGCTCACATTAGAACCGGTCGTCGATGTATTGCCGATTAGACGGGGCCATCCCCTCTTGGCTTGGCTAGTTATAGGTGCGTTTGTCCTGATCATCCCGTTCCTCAGGTCGGCACGCTCATCCGTGCACGAGTCCAGAGCTCCCAACGTTGCGGTGCCTCCCGGTGTCCCGGCGCCGTCGGAGAATCAGCAACCGAGCACCTCTGATCGGCTCGCGTTGCTCGTGCTCACAATGCAGGCCAAGTTTTTCGTGGGTTACAACCAGTTTGCTCGGGCGAGCGACCCTTCTTCAGGGAAAATGTTGCTCGCCCAGGCTGACACCCTCAACGTCGGGCCGGTTGTCAATCGTCTCTGCTATGTCGTATTGGCTGGAGAACTGGCAGATCCCCAGGAAGCCTTGCTAAAGCTCAAAGAGCTCGATGCGAAAATTGCCAGTTCCGATCATATCCAAGATAAAAACGTGCTCCGAGCGGAAGATTCTCTCGAGCGGCTTTATGGCGATTACGCCACGGGAATGCTCAGTGGGCCCTCTCCGTAGGCGCGGAGGACCGCGTTAACCTGCACGCCACGCTGGGATGGTTTGCCGACCTGGCATTGGCGCCGCGGAGGCCCCAACCTAGAAGTCCGCCAGGCTTTGATTAACTCGACCCAGGCGGTTTTTGTGGTCTTTATGGTCGTGCTGGTAATCGGTTGCCTGGTCGGTTTAGCGGGTTTGATCGGCTTGTTTACGCTCGTCGGCTTTCAATTGGCAGGCAACCTCAAACGTGGAGTGGTGACCGGTGGTGGGCAAGGGGGCATCTATGCCGAAACGTTTGCTCTTTGGATGGTGGTTTTTCTGCTATTCAGCTCGGCGCCATATTTTATTCCGGTGCCAGTGCCGAAATGTTAGTGACGGGCGGCGGCATTCTTGCGAGTCTCATCGTCTTGTTGTGGCCTGTTTATCGAGGTGGGATTCCTTGGCGGCAAGTCCGGCAGGACATCGGCCTCGTTGCAGGACGCCGGCCGCTTCTTGAGCCGTTGCTCGGCCCAGCCGGTTATGCGATGTCCCTGCCGTTACTCGCTGTGGGAGTCGTCATCACGCTCTTCCTGATTTCTTTGCAAGGAGCTATGGGCTCCATGTGGGGCACGGTGATGCCGGCCGACGAATTCAGCCCCGCCGTATTTCCGGCTCACCCCATCATCGAGATGTTGGCAGGCTCCGGCTGGTGGGGCATCTTTCAGGTGCTGTTCCTCGGCAGCGTGGTCGCGCGCCCATCGTCGAAGAGACGATGTTCCGTGGCGTTCTTTACCGACACATGCGCGAATCGACTTGCCGCTGGCCATTACTTCTCAGTTTTGCCACGAGCGCTTTGGTCGTAAGCTTTGTCTTCGCCGTCATTCATCCGCAAGGGCTGGTGGCCGTTCCGGCGCTTATGTCCTTGGCGATCGGTTTCACGATCATGCGCGAATGGCGCGGCAGCCTGATTTCTTGCATGATCGCGCACGGACTCAACAATGCTTTAGTCATGTCCTTGGCGGCATTCGTGTTCAATGTGTGATCAGAAGCCGGCCGGCCGGCAGCTTCCCTGCCGGCCATGAACATGATTTGGAAATGCAGTTCGTTTCAGTTTTCGAGGAATCTTTCCATGTCGCGTTACCTCTGCCTTGGTCTATTGGTTTGTTGCATCATCCCAGCCGGCAAGGCCCCTGCAGATGACTCCAAGGGCCAAAAAGCTGAGACTGCTCTCGAAGGGACCTGGACGCTCGTCAGCCTTGAGTTCGATGGCCGAAAGCTTTCGGACGAAGATCTGGTCAACGGAACCATGACTATCAAGGGCAACAAATATGTGTTCAAAATGCAGAAAAAGGAAAACGACGAAGAAGGCACGTTAAAGATCGATGCCGGCAAGAAACCGGCAACCATCGATCTCGACATCCTCACGGGCAGATCCAAGGGCAAGAAGCAGGTCGGTATTTATGAGCTGGATGGCACCTCGCTGAAATTCTGCTTCAGCGATCCGGGCGAAACCGAACGCCCCAAGGAATTCAAGGCTGGCGAAGGCTCGAAGCAGACCCTATTCGGGTTCAAGAAGAAGCCCTGAGGGCAGTGCTGAACAGCTTACAATGCACTGCCCTGGCGAGCCAGGAGCGTTAGCGACTGGAGGACGTGAGACGGCCCGGGCACTTTCGCCAATGGCTATCGACAGCCGCCCTCCCAGGGCTCAAAACTCTGCCGCCCTCATCGCGCCTGCTGCATGATGCCGGGAGGCACGCTCATGGGCGGTTCCACCATGGGATCCAACATGCCGTTGGGTCGCCGGTAGCTGGTTATGGGGCCGCAGCCACACGATTTGGGCGCCGGCGTGCAACAAGAGTTTTGTACGCGAAAGGCATTTCTCTTGTGGCAGCACCAGCAACCGACTTGGGACATCGAGGCAATCAGCAAAACGCCGGTAATCAGTAAGCGACGGGAAACCATGGCGACAGCTCCTTTGTCTCTTGGTATCCAGGGGGCGCAGGCAGCCTTCCCTGCAAAGCCGCGGCAGTTCTCCCGAAGACGCTCAAACGGGATTGTTGCAGCCTGCGAGGACGCAAAAGTATGCGCGGTGTCCCGACCGATTCAACACGGGCCGATGCGCCCGCATAAAGATTTGAGCATTAACGGTAGGGATGTGCCGGGAATGAAGGCGAAAGCAGGCGTAAGGAAACGACGTTCACGACCTGTAGAGCAGGCAGGAAGAATTTGCGGGCGTCAAGTTCAGCTGAACTTCAACATAGTGTGGCTGCCGCCGCGTCCCTGAAACTCACAGCCCATTTCCCAACCGGTGTCCGTAGCCCGGCAGTACTTGACGAGCACCTCGTACCAAGTATCGTCCAGCGGATCTTTGGCGGGGCGAACGCTTAGAATAGACCCCTCTTCCAGCGGTTGCACAAGCGAAACGCAAAGCCCGCCAATCGAGCGATTGATCACCCATCCAGAAAAGGGTTCGTTGGGGCCATTCTTGTCGAGAATCAAAATCCGGCTTGGAGCGCCGCGACCGCGCGGCGTTTGACGACGTTTCGGCGAAGCAAGCGAGGCGTAAGGGTTGGGTGCAGCCGGGGCCGCTGCCGCGGTTTGCCTGCGGGCCAGCAGCCAGCGACCGCCAATCAGTACCAAGCCGGTGCAGAGGAAGCCGGCAACGGGCACGCTCCAAAGCTCCCATCGAGCCAGATTCAAATCGAAGGGGATCTGAGCCATCGTCGCCGCCTGCTTTCTGCTGGAAACCAATCCGAAAAGGGAACTGTCCCTCAATCCCAAAAGAGCGGTCCTTTTTCCGGGTATGAGGAAGCGCGAGCTTACGCTCCATGAAACCCTAGCACGCGCCAAGCGAATCGGCAAAAAAGGATACGTTCCTGGGGTTGTTTTTCATCTGAGAGCGGATTTGAGAGAGGAAAAGCGTTGGCGGGCGGGCGAGACCGGCTCACACGTGCGGCGATTGGGCAATCCGGCCTTCGAGGTTGGCCTGCCATAAATGCCCGGTGTCGACGTCGAGGGCCGTGAGCCAACCTCCGCCGTGGCAGTAGGTGTCGATGCAAATGAGGTGGCCGAGGTTCAGGACCTGGCCATTTTTCTGAGCCGTGTGGCCGACGACCAGAACCTTTCCTGACTTGTGTGGCTTTGCCCAGCGTGGATCCACAACCTCCCAGCGCAGAAACTGGTCGGATTCTTCCATCGGACTCATTTCAGGCCGGCAGTTGGCGTGCACGAACAGATGGGCCCGCGTTTCGTGGTAAGAAAGGCAAGCCCGAAGAAACTCCAGGTGGGGAACCGGGAAGCGGCGCAGTTCTTTGCGGCTTTCCTCCAACATCCAGAGCCATTTGCGAAAAGGCACGTCGGCGTTCGTTAAAGGCGGCAAGCCTTCGCGTGCCAGACGATAGGATTCCACGGTGGCGTCGCCGCCAAATCCGAGCCATAGGCGCAGCGAGGCGGGATCGTCGATGGCATCCAGCAACATTTGTTCGTGATTGCCGAGCAAACTAACCAGCGAACATTCGTTTTGCAACTGCAGGATGCGTTCGATCACTCCCCAGCTTTCGGGCCCGCGATCGACAAAATCGCCCAAAAGGATCAAACGATCTTCCGTTTGAGGCGCAATGGCCTCCAAAAGGGCCTCAAACGCCTGAAGACATCCGTGAATATCACCGATGGCTATGGTTCGACTGCCCATGCGCCCGCACCGTAGTTAACCCCTCTGTCGATTTCCAGTTGGGCGAGCGGCAGAAAAAAGTAGACCTCACGCTCCGCGTGAGGCGTTCCTCACGCGGAGCGTGAGGTCTACTTTGGGGAAGCCAATTCATGCCGATCGCCTTGCAGTTCGACGATGAAGGATTATACTGTACAAAAGATCATTTATCCCTGTGCTGCTACACGCTGATCTTCATCTTAAAGGAATCCTGCCGATGGAGCCTACCCTGTTAGGTCATGCGGAAATGAGACAGCGCGAACCCGGAACATCCAGTTCGCTTGCTTGCCCATGCTGCGGCTCACAGCTGAGCGAGCAAGGCGGCCTGCTGCGCTGCCAGCGCTGTCAGTTTTCTTTTTGCCAGGGGTGCGGCGACGAACTGCCTGTTCAGACTAGATAAACCATCGGGTAACTAGCATTTAGAGGCTGGAAAATGAGCGAGAAAGTGCGTGGTTCGTTTTGGCAGGATATCGCAGATGTCTATAGTAGTATATTCAGTTCTTCATGAACTGACTCATCCATTTGCTCCATTCGTCGTCGTCGAGAAACTCTTTGGCCTTTTCCAAGAGCAAGGCGGCCTTAACGGAATGTTTCGTCGCCTCTAAGCGAAGTTTGTTGGCAGTTTCGTAGTGTTCATCAATCTCCGAATAGAGCGTTTCAACTAGTTTGTCTTCTACTTTGGTTCGCTTATCGTTCACGGTGTGCGCACTCCTTCAAGCTGAGCTGGTCGCAACTATGCGACAGTGCCCCGGGAGGGAGTGTCAATCTGTTCAGGTATCTGGGAGTTTTCCTTTCTTAATGCCTTGCGGGGCATCAGCAAATTGCCTCAATTCCTCCCGGTGGATCGAATCGGTATCTGCGTAAGGATACCTCAGTCATTATAGACGTCTTTCACAAAAATATAGTCATGGTTTAATGAGTTTTCATCGATCCAGCGTCCCCTTTGCGGAATCCATGAGAACTGCTTCACTAGTTTGCGCGATTTCCCGGTTGAAAGAGGGTGGGCTGTTGGCTGAAGACAGCGAGCAGTAGAAATGTGGAACGCGTTAGCTGCCAATGTTTTCTGGAGCGCGGACCGGTCCGCCCGGCGGCGCCGTGAAACATCAATCCACAGCACGGACGGCGGTCTTGCGAGAGTTGGGAGAGAGGCTGCCCGAATCCAGCAAGCCGCTCAACAGTTCTGAAGTCATGGGCGGGCTGAGTAGGAAACCCTGCGCCTCGTCGCAATCCAGCTTGCGAAGAAATTCCCATTGCTCGGGGGTTTCCACGCCCTCGGCGATGACGCCGAGTTTCAGGCTGTGAGCCAGAGAAATGATCGCCTCCGTGATCGCGGCATCGTCCTGGTCCAAAGGAATTCCCTTCACGAACGAACGATCGATTTTCAGGAGATCGATGGGAAATCGCTTGAGGTAACTCAAGGAGGAGTAGCCGGTGCCGAAATCGTCTACGGCCAGGCGTACGCCCATATCCTTGAGCCGGATCATGGTGGCGATGCTGTGATCCAGGTTCTGCATCGCCACCGTTTCGGTGATTTCCAGCTCGAGGCACTGTGGATCGAAGCGCGTCTCTTGCAAGATCTCAGCCACCGTTTCCACCAGGTGGACTCCGCGAAATTGCCGCGCCGAGAGATTGACTCCCATGCGCAGGTGGGGGCCTTTGGCTTTCTGCCAGGCAGCGTGATGCCGGCAGGCGGTCCGCAAGGCCCAGGCGCCGATCGGGATGATGAGCCCGGTTTCCTCGGCCAGAGGGATGAAATCTTCCGGAGGGATCATGCCGGTCGACTGATGTTGCCAGCGCAACAAGGCTTCCACCCCCGTGAACGCGCCGGTGGCCATGTTCACTTGGGGCTGATAGTGCATGATGAAATCGCTTCGGCCCAGTGCCGTCCGCAAATCATTTTCGAGCGTGGTGTGGCCGTGCAGCCTGGCGTCCATCGCCAGGTCGTAGAGCACCAGCCGGTTCTTGCCAAGGCGTTTGGCGCGATACATGGCCAGGTCGGCGCGGCGCACTAACGTTTCCACGTCGTGTCCGTCCGAGGGATACAGGCTGATGCCGATGCTGGCGCCTATCTGGCATTGTTGGTTTTCCACCACGAACACTTCCGCCAGCTTCAGCAGAACCTTTTCGGCGATGGCCACGATATCCGAAACCTTGGTCGCACCGGAGGCCAAGATCGCGAACTCATCTCCACCCAGGCGCGCGACGGTGTCGCTGTCGCGCAAGCAAGCCTGGAGACGCTGACCGGTTATCTGAAGCACCTGGTCGCCGCCCGAATGACCAATGCCGTCGTTGATGATCTTGAACCCGTCGAGATCGACGAGCATGACGGCCACCAGCTGACCGGAGCGATTGGCCTGGCTGATGGCCTGATGCAAGCGGTCGAAAAACAGCTGCCGGTTGGGTAGGCAAGTGAGCGAATCGTGGAACGCCAGGAAATGCTCGCGTTGCGCGCGATTCCTCGGCCACGGCCTGCAAATCGTGGACTTCGGCGAGCGATTTTTCCAACTCGCTGGCGCGGTGCGTGAGCTCTCTTTGCAGGTTCACCATGCGGAAGCCAACTTGTAGGCGGGCCCGGAGCTCCAGGAAGTCGACCGGCTTGGTGACGTAATCGTCCGCTCCGGCGCCCAGCCCGGCCACGACATCCTCCGTCCGCGTCCGAGCGGAAAGGAGAATCACATAAGGGTACTGCGATCTGGGTAAAGCACGGAGCGCGTGACAAATTTCCAGGCCGCTCAACTGGGGCATCATCCAATCGAGGAGCGCGACGTCCGTCGAATTGTCTTTGAGGATTTGCAGAGCATGCTTTCCGTCAGACACCGTTTGGACTTCGTATCCCCACTGAATGAGAATCATTTGGAGCGATTGACGGAAGTCAGGCTCGTCGTCGGCAATGAGGATGCGCAAAGGCCTAGGTTCCAGCGGGGCGGGAATGCCCGGGATTGACGCATGCATGTGCACCGCCTCTCTCGCGGAAAGGGGCACTGAACACGTATCGGTTCAGGGGGGCGATTGTGACCCTGTTCCAGGAACCCCGAGCTGACGCCCGGCCATGAGCGAAGTGAGTTTATGGCGATCGATCGAATCGGAAGAAGCTTGATTGCTCCAGCTTTTCGCCAAAGAACGTGCTCGCAAAGACTATGCCAACGGGGAAATGTTTCGCCTTGCAAGAGAAGGAGCAGTCTCGTTTCAGCGCCTCAAGCAAATCGCTGAAATAAAACCTCCTCCATAAAGGGAAACAAGAAATCTAGGCGCCATCCGCCAGAATTGTGTTTTGCTTTGGGGCCTGCGCGAGGAAAAGTGAACGCCGAGACAACAACTGTTCATCTCGCTTCCCCCGGCAAATGAAGTCCAATCGTCGCTTGCGAAAAAAACGATCGGGTCCTTGACTGAATCTTCTAGGGCGCCTTAAAATGGAAAAATAGGGAGCATACGACTTGCTCCTATCGTGGACGAAGACCGGGAAATGCCCGCCGTTGGCAATGCGGCTTTGGTGCTCCCATCTATAATCGCGGTCTTGGTCCTTATCGCTTGTCATAGCGAAACGACAAATCGCTCTTGCAAAAACAAATCGCCTGAATTTTTTGGGATAACCAAATTTAAGAAACCAAAGCTGGCTTGTGCTCATCGGCAAGCCTCGAATGCTGCTCCCAATGGATGGGGATGCACTATCTCATATGAGGAGCATCACCTCCATGAATAACACGTCAACGACATCGCCTCCCCATCTGCGTCGAACGAGTCGACTTGTCCTGAGCGACTATACACCACAGCTGGTGGCCCGAAGATCTGACGGTGATGGTTGCTCGTTTCCCATTAGCACACGAATGACAGCCTATGGGCTCCAGATGTCTATCGCACCTTCATTTCTTGAAGAGGAGGAACATCGATGAACAGCACGCAAGTCGTTCTGGAAGTAGTCGAAGGCGATCTGCAAGGCAATCAGTATTATTTCGACAATCCCATGCGCATCCTGATTGGACGGGCTTATGGGTGCGACATTCAACTCCCCGAAGGCCCCGAAGATGCTGAGGTGTCTCGTTATCACTGCATTCTTGACGTCGATCCACCGCTGATCCACGTCCGGGACCTTGGCAGCCGGCTGGGGACTCTGGTGAATGGTGAGCCGATCAGTCCGCCATCGCTCGGTTCGCCGGCCGAAGCGATTCCATCGGAAGCCGCCACGGACGGCGCGATGCTCGACGGCGACGAGCTCCGCGTCGGCAAGACGTTGCTACGCGCACATATCTATAACAGCGAATCTGCTCCGGAGGCGGCTCTGGCGCCCATTTACTTCGGCTGACCACGCACGACCGTTCACGCTCTCCAGGGACAGAAAGAAGTGCCGGCATGCATGGCTCGATCACCGATGCTATGGTAGGAAAATATCGGGTGATATCCCATATCGCCTCCGGCGGCATGGGTGTGGTTTACAAGGCGCGGGATGAAGAGCTGGGCCGATTGGTAGCTCTCAAAATATTGGCACGCGCCTTGGCGAACAATCAGGAACGCGTCGAACGCTTTCGGCGCGAAGCCCGTCATGCCGTGCGCCTCCATCACGAAAACATCGTTACGATATACGAATTCGGCGAGTTCAAAGACTTGCAGTACCTTGCCCTCGAGTATGTCGATGGCGTCGATCTCCTCCAATATATCGGTCAGAAAGGACATCTCGATGTGGACGAGGCGCGTTCCATCACCCTACAAGCGGCATCGGCGTTGGAGCATTCGTTCGAGCAGGGGATCATTCATCGCGACATCAAACCATCGAACCTGCTCATTAGTAGACGGCACGGAGAAGTTCTGGTCAAACTGACCGACTTGGGCATCGCCCATGAGGTCGAGGGGGATGGCTCGCGCATGACCGGCGCCGGCACGATTGTGGGCACGATCGATTACCTGGCTCCGGAGCAGGCTCGCGACAGCAGCACGGCGGACATTCGTAGCGACATTTATTCCTTGGGATGCACACTTTTCGAGATGCTCTCGGGCCAGCCGCCATTCCATGGCTCGCTGACGGAGCTTGTCTATAAGCACGCCGAAGAAACGCCCGCCGATATCTGCACGCTTCAACCGGGCGTTCCTGCCGATCTGGCCGCGATTGTACGCAAGATGTTGGCGAAGCAGCCGGGCGATCGCTATCAAACGCCCTCGGAGTTGCTTGGCGACTTGCGTCGCGTGGGGCAATTGCCGCAGCCTGTCAAAATCCCAACTTCGGCGATGCCGGCCGATGCCCCGGAGCCCGTGCAGGCTCTGCAGGAGATCATTCGGCGCGGCCCAGACGGAGCTGACGCAAAGAAGGGGAACTGACGAACAAACGAGCATCGATCGCGATACGGCGCTGGTGCCGAACCCGACTCCGAAACAGCATCGGATTGCCATGGGTCAATTCGAAAAGAGCGGCGAGGCGATCGCCAAAGGCAACTACGATTATGGTATCTCGCTCCTGCTCAGTTGCTGCACTCTCGATCCGGCGAATTTGCGCTATCGGCAAATGTTGCGGCGAGCCGAAGAATCCAACCTGGAACGACACCCAGCTCTAAGGATGGGGACCGCGGTATACGACTGGATCTTGAAAGCGCGCCTGAAGGCGGCCAAGAGCACCCACGCCTATGGCAAGGTGCTCGAACTCAGCGAGCAAATTCTTATGCATGAACCGCACGATTTTTGTGCCCAATTCGAAGCAGCGCTGGCGGCAAAAGAAATGGGCCTGCTGAACTCGGCCATTTGGATGCTGGAGAGGCTGCGGAGGCAATATCCGCGTTCGGCCCCGGTGTTACGTCAACTGGCGCGACTTTATGAGGATCGAGAAGATTTCAATAAAGCGATCGCTCTATGGGAATCGATGGCCAAGGCCGATCCCTTGGATGGCGAAGTGCGCCAGAAGCTTCAGGAACTGGCGGCCAACCAAACTATCTGCCGCGGCGGTTATGAGGAAGTGCTGGGGCAGGTGGAGCATTCGAGCAAGGAAAACTGAGGCAATCCTGCGCTTGAAAAGTATCATCTCCGAGAAGTTTGGGCGCCTTTCAGTTTCTTCACGAAAGCCGCATGCGCCGGGCTTTTCAACCCTCGGTTCAAGGTCGCAATCAGTTTCTGGCCGTCGTCGGCCAACAGCGCCGGAACGTTGATCCAGAGGCCGGGGAAAACGCGCGAGCGTGCGATGCCCTTTTTGTCGGGCACGATCAACCCTTGGGCTGCGAAGTCGAACCAAACGAGTTCAACGTCTTCCAGGTTGAGCACGATGTACTCTTGCACTCCGGCGGCTTGGTAGACCTTACGCTTGTCGTGCAGGTCGATGGCGTGGGTATTGTGGGAGATTTCCGCTATCAACTCCGGCGCGCCTTGGACGTACCGGCCCTCTGTTTCGCGCGACTGGCCGCCGAAATTCGATCGGATGCGCAGCGTCAAGTCGGGCTGGGGTTCGCTTTCTTCGCTTAATATCGTCGTGGAGCCGCCCAGCATATGCACTCCGGGGGTCTGGAGCTCGTAGATCTGAGAACCATCGAAAAGGTGCCCTGGATTTCACCATGATCGATCCTTTGTGGCGAAGCCATATAAACAACCCCGCCGATCAACTCGAACTTAGTGTCCTCCGGGTAAGCCTCGTAGCGACGGTGGAACTCGGCCTGCGACATATGGTCGCCGTTCTCCAAGATGGGGAGGGCGGCCCGCTCTGGACGTGCCTGCTTGTTGGGTATGTTCATTGCCGGTGCCCCGTCACTTCCCCGAATGCTGCATCAGGGCAATGCCTGTTGCGCTTGGCAAATGTCTTGCGAAACTACCCCCGGGAGGATTCGAACCTCCGACCCTCGGTTTAGGAAACCGATGCTCTATCCCCTGAGCTACGGGGGCAAATCACCCCAATTTAATGGCTTACGACTTTCTTGATTCGCCTTATATTCTTGCCTGACACCCGTTTTGACACCCGGTAATCTGCTTGAGCGTCATGAATTGCCCTGGCGACGCTAGCAACGTGCCAGAGCCTGAGCGAATGCGTTCGAGGAGCATTCGCTATGAACAAGTCTACACGCTAACCGGCACCCAGCCAAGACTCCAGGTTTGACACCCCCGTCTTGCGCACCAGGCCGAGACAATGGTCACCGAAGTAATCGATCCTCCGGTTTGGAAACAAATTGCAATTACCTGGTAATATCGCAGAATGATGATTTATCTGAAATCAACGGGAGACTTGAATAATCTCCTTGTGTTGCTTTTTTGCGGACTCCGCAGCAACAGAATCTTTTGCGATGCTGCGTCATCCCCGTGCGAAGAGTAGTTTATGATCGCAGTGCGACTATCCTTTTTCGTGGCAGTACTCGCAACCGTAATGCTATCCGCTGCGGATCCGCCTAAGGTTCCTCTCGATTCGGACGAGTATGCGAAGGCCGTGGTCCCGTTTTTCGCAACTTATTGCAACAGGTGTCACACCGGGGAGAAGCCGAAGGGGGAGTTCTCTCTCAGTTCGAAAAATCTACCGAACGATTTCTCGCTCCCGCCACGAAGGCCCGCTGGAAGGAAATTGCGGTTGCGCCGAATCCTCCGCGATGCCGCCGAAGAAGGAGAAGCAGCCGGCGGCGAAGGAGCGGGCCGCCGTGCTGGACTGGATCACCGAACAGACGGTGCGGGCGGAACTGGCCCGACGCGACCGGACTGTCATTCTCCGGCGACTCAACCGCGACGAATACCACAACACCATTCGCGACATCATCGGCCTCGATTTCGACATCTCAGGCTTCCCGCAGGATCCCCTCGCAGGAGGTTTCGATAACAACGGCGGCGCGCTTACGATGTCCCCACTGCAACTCGAAATGTACATCGGCGGCGCGGCAAATCCTCGATCAGGCCTTGGTGGACGGCGAGCAGCCGAAGAAGATTCAATGGCGATTCGAACCGAAGGTCGGCTACTTGGACCGCACCCGCAAGCGGCTCGACTTGAAAAACAACGCCATCGTCAACGGCGGCAACAACAAACAGGACGGCACTGGGTGGTGATCCACCGCAATTCCTGGGACAAGCAGGTCGGGGCCAGAGATTTTCGTGTGCCGGTGGCGGGGAATTACATCATTCGAGTCAAAGCTGCCGGGCGAGTGCCGGACCGGGCCGAGGTGGTGAAATCCGCCGAGGCGATCCTGGCCGCGTGGCGCAATGAGCAGATGCAGAAGAATCCCAAAGGGGCCAAGTATCACGACGAAGCCTTCGCCAAAGATTTGGAGCACTTCCGCACGGATCGCATCTATTCGTACGGCCCGCCTCGGATCAAGTTGGTTCAGCAGCTTGGCCCGCAACCGCGAACGCTCGCTGAATTTGACGCGGATGGCACCGAGGAGAAGCCCAAAGTCCACGAGTTCACCGCCCGGTTCACCACGGAGTCCGCGGGCGTCAGCTTCGAGTACGCCTACAACATTCCCTCCGTTCTCGAAAACTTCTGGATGCAGGGGCGCGACGATTTGCGCGACCCCGAGGTGCGAATTGAATGGTTCGAGATTGAAGGCCCGGTCTACGACGCCTGGCCACCGGGCACGCACACCAGCATTTTGTTCGAGAGCCCGCTACGTGAGACCGACGAACGCCAATACGCCTCCGAGGTACTGTCCCGGTTCATGCGGAAAGCCTACCGTCGCCCGGCGAGCGACGTCGAGTTGGCGGCGAAGATGAAGCTCTTCGACCAGGCGAAGGCCGAAGGTGCGGCGTTCCTCGATGCGGTCAAGCGGCCTTTGATCGCGGTGCTGGTCTCGCCGAATTTCCTGTTCCTTGCCGAGCCGGCCGGTGAAGTCGCGAACGAACCGCGTACTCTGACCGACCACGAACTGGCGGCAAGGCTTTCGTACTTTCTCTGGAGCAGCACGCCGGACGCCGAACTGGCGAAACTTGCCGACGACGGCAAGCTCAAGGACAAAGCCGAACGGCTCCGCCAGATCGAGCGGATGCTGGCGGAGTCCGAAGAACGAAGCCTTCGTTCGGAACTTCGTCAGCCAATGGCTCGGCACCCGCGATGTCGGCAACAATCCGCCGGCTCCGGATCTGTACCCGAAGTACGACCGCCACTTCGAAACGTCGATCGTCGCCGAGAGCGAGGCGTTCTTCCGCGAAGTGCTGAATCGCAACCTCAACATGTACAATCTTCGTGCAGTCGGATTTCGTCGTCATCAACGAACGGCTCGCCCGCTTCTACGGCATCGACGGCGTGAAGGGGGATCATTTCAGAAGCGTGCCGGTGCCGAAAGGCGTCCACCGCGGCGGCATTCCCACGCAGGCTTCGATCCTCACGATCACCTCCAACGGCACGCGCACTTCACCCGTGAAGCGCGGGAACCTGGATCTCAAGACGCTCCTCGGCACCGACCCCGGCCTGCCGATCGCCAACGTCGGCGAAATCGCGCCGAAGGTCCCCGGCATCGACAAGGCCACGGTGCGGAAGCGACTGGAAATCCACCGCTCGCTCGAACAGTTGCGCCCGCTGCCACAATAAAATCGACCCGCTCGGCTTTGCCCTCGAAAACTACAACGCGGCCGGGGAATGGCGAGCAGGAAGGCTTTGGCTATAAAGGCCGCATCGAACGGAACGACCCGAAGATCGACGCCAGCGCCGTGATGACGGACGGCAAGAAGATAGTCGGCGTCGATGGCTTGCAGAAGGCGATTCTGGAGCGCGAGGATCTCTTTCTTAAATCGCTGGCGGCTAGCCTGTACACTTACGCCCTCGGCCGCGAACTGGGCCTGGCCGATCAGCCGATGGTGAAGGACGCCGTCGCTCACATAAAGAAGAACGGACGGACGCTGAAATCGCTGATCCGTGTTCGATCGCCACGAGCCCTTCGTTGAACCAAATGACATTCAAGGATTTCACGATGGCCATCAATCATCAGCCTCTTTCGCGTCGAGCCGTTCTCCGGGCGATTGGGGCTTCCGTGGCGTTGCCGTTTCTCGATGCGATGTTGCCGCGGTTGACGGCCGCGCCGTCGTACCTTCAAGCCGTGGGCGAAATCGGCGGTCGAGGCGGCCCCGCGGATCATCTGCTGCTACATTCCGAACGGCGTCAACATTCTTGAATGGGTGCCGAAGGAAGCCGGCAGGGGTTACCAACTTTCCCCGACTCTCAAAGCGATTAAGGAGCATCGCGAGGATTTCACGGTGCTGACAGGCCTCGGACACCCGCAGTCGCAGGGTGGGCACAGCGGGGCGGACACCTGGCTCACCGCGGCGAACCTAAAAGCCAAGCCCGGCCAGGATTACACGAACACCGTCTCGGTCGATCAACTCGCGGCCTCTGTGCACGGGAAAAAGACGCGATTCCCCTCGCTGCAGCTTTCGGACATGAGCGAAACCGGCAGCGCGGGGCACAGCCACACGCTTTCGTTCGACGTCAACGGCACGCCATTGCCTGCCGGAGACTCGCCGCGCCGCCTCTTCGAGCGGCTCTTCGTACCGGAAACGCTCGGCGACCGCAACGCCACGCTGAAGCGGTACGCCGAAGGGCGGTCCATTCTCGACGACATTGCCGGCGAGGCCCGGGCGCGAACAAGACGCTTGGCCCCGCGGATCAGGGAAAGCTCGACGAGTACCTCAGCAGCGTCCGCGAGACAGAGAAGCAGGTCGAACGGATGCATAGCTGGGTGAATGTGCCGAGGCCGAAAGTGGAGGACGCCTGCCTGCAACTGGCAAGCCAGCCGATGAACGCCCACGACCGCCCGATGTGGCTTGACGTGATGTTGGACTCTGTACCTGGCGTTCATCACCGATATGACTCGGGTGATCACCTTCGAATGGAGCCGCGAAGCGAGCGGCTACGGCGGCGGCGGCGAGAACCACCACGAGCTCTACCACGGCGGCGACGCCAAGATGCTTTCCAAGCTGGCGGAAATTGACCGCTTCCATCTTGCGAAGTTCGGTGCTCATCGGCATGCTCAAATCGACCGGCGAAGGGGACGGCTCCATGCTCGACCGCACGATAGTCGTTTACGGCTCCGGGATGAACTCCGGCGCCGGCGGCGAGCACTCGCCGAAGAACCTGCCGCTGCTTGTCGCCGGCGGTCGGAAACTTGGCGTGAAGCTCGGGCATCACATTGCCCACAACGTCGATAAGCACCCACCACAGTCCAACGTGCTGCTGTCGCTGATTCAGAAAACGGGAGTGGAAACTACAAGTTCGCCGACGCCACCGGCACGCTCATGGGACTGGTGTGACTGCCAAGGTGCAGGAAGCGGCGTGCGGATGGCAGACGAAAGGCCGACGATCAATTGGAACAGGTCGAGTTTATGAAACTCGACCTCTGGTTTAGGGCCAGTTTGGTTGGCCCAGCTATTCAAGACTCTACGCTATGCCGACATCGCCAATTCTGACGCATACTAAATTCAAATATTGACGATCGAAGGTGAAGTTTCCCTGGCACTCGGAAGTTGTTCCCTCAAGGAAATGATCGGCTTTTTTTGAGGAACTGGCTAGCGTGGCCTCTGCAACGGATGATCCAGGCGGCCGTCCGCTCGACATCGAGGACCCGACGGCCCTGCGCCGATATTTGGCCGCCGCCGGCTTCATCGCCAACGACGAACCGATCTTGATGGTCGCATTACCGGGAGGCGTCTCTGCTCGGACTGTCCTCGTCGAGTTGCCCGGCGGGCGGAGTCTGGTGTTCAAGCAGTCGCTGGCAAAGCTACGTGTCGCAGTCGACTGGTTCAGCGACCCGGCGCGGATTCACCGCGAAGCTCTCGGGTTGCGTTGGGCGTCGAAGCTGGCGCCGGCTGGGTTGGTCCCCTCTCTGGTGTTCGAGGATGCTCAGGAACATATCCTTGCAATGGAGGCTGTGCCCAGGCCGCAAGAAAATTGGAAGTCCATGCTCTTGACCGGGCTGATCCACGACGATCAAGTGTGCCAGTTTGGCCGTTGGCTTGGGACGATCCATCGCCAGTCGTGGTTGCAACGCGACGAATTGGCCACGTGTTCGACGATCGAACCTTTTTTCTTAACCTGCGGGTCGAGCCCTACTACCAATACACTGCCAACAGGGTGCCGGCGGCGGCAGCGTTTCTGGGTGATCTGGTCGATGCCACACTGGCTCGCCGGCTGGCCCTGGTCCACGGCGACTTTAGCCCGAAGAATGTCCTCGTCCACGCGGGCCGATTGATGGTCATCGATTATGAAGTCATCCATTGGGGAGATCCGGCTTTCGACCTGGGGTTCGCCCTCACCCATCTACTCAGCAAGGCGCACCACATTTGCGATCGCAGGGCCGATTTCGGCCAGGCGGCAAAGACCTTCTTCCGTGTGTACCTCGAAACGCTTGGCCACTTGCCATGGGTGGAAGATCTGGAGCCACATGCTGTGAGGCACACTCTGGGCTGCCTGATTGCCCGGGCCGAAGGGCGCTCACCGTTGGAATACCTCGATCGCACCGAGCGTGAACGACAACGCAACGCTGTACTCGACTTGATCTCGAACCCGCCATCTCAGAGTGGATGACTTGGTCGACGAGTTCCTTGCACGCTTGGAGGCCTCATGTCCGTGATTCGCCGCCTGACCGCCAGGGAGGTCCTCGACAGCCGCGGCCGGCCGACGGTCGCAGCTACCTGTGAGCTGCAAGGTGGGGCGTTCGGCGCCTGCTTCAGTTCCCTCGGGTGTTGACCGGCGCCGCCGAGGCGGTGGAATTTCGCGATGGCGATCCCGCCAGGTATGCCGGGCTCGGCTGCCGCCGGGCCGTCGCGAATATCGTTGGGCCCGATAGCGGAACAGGTGTGCGGCCGAATGTTCGAGACCCAAGCCAATCTGGATTCCGCGCTGATAGAATTGGACGGAACCCCGAACAAATCGCGGCTCGGAGCGAACGCAATACTGGCAGTGTCCCTGGCTTTCGCGCGAGCCCAGGCTGCCGAGCGCGAGCTGCCCCTTTATCGACACCTTGGCGAAGAATTTGGTGTGCCAGTCCAAACACTGCCGCGGCTGACCATCAACCTGTTCAGCGGAGGCAAACATGCGGGCGGGCAGGTGTGCATCCAGGACGTTCTCATCGTTCCGACTGCTGAGACGATCGACAATGGCCTGGCCGCCGCATGTGCGGTCTACCGGGCTGCGGTTGGTTTGATCCGTCGGAAATACCAGGCTCGGGCCTTGACGGCAGACGAAGGCGGGTTGGCGCCGCCGTTCCCTTCTTCCGAGGTGATGCTGGCCGACGCCGTCGAGGCGATCGCTGCTGCCGGACTGCAGCCGGGCCGGGATGTCTGCCTGGCGGTTGACGTGGCGGCGACACACTTCTTCTCGGAGGGGCTCTACCATCTGGACGGCAGGTTGTTGGATAGCAGGGCGATGATCGACGTGGTCGCCGGCTGGTGCGATGCTATCCGATCGTAAGCCTCGAAGACGGATTGGCGGAGGATGACTGGGACAACTGGCCCCGCCTACGAGAGGTGCTTGGCTCCGGAGTCTTAGTGGTCGGCGACGATCTGCTCTGTACGAACACGGCTCGGGTCCGCCGGGCGGCTGCGGCCAAGACGGCAAACGGCCTGCTCCTGAAAGTGAACCAAGTGGGCACGCTAACCGAGGCGGCCGAAGCCTACCGGGCGGCGCGGAAGGCAAACTGGCAGATCACGGTGACCGCCCGCAGCGGGGAGACGGAGGACGATTGGCTGGCCGATCTGGCCGTTGGTTGGGGCGCAGACCAGATCAAGGTCGGGTCGGTGGCGCATTCCGAGCGGTTGGCAAAATATAATCGTCTGCTGGCCATCGAGTTGGAAACCAGGCTGCCAGTAGTCGCCTGGCCAAACGGCAAGTGAGGGAGAGATCTGCGGCAGGTGACGAAAGCTTCCCGCAGGAATCCGCATTACTCAACTTTCTTGGCGGAAGTTTGCACGACGTCTTCGTGGGGGCTGCACTGGTTTCTGCTGGAGGCGATGCACTTGGTGTTGGCAAGCGACCCGATACGTGGCCGACCACGGCACTTCCTGCGATCACAATAGGTTCGACGCCGATAAAACCGCCAAACGCTCCGCCGACGGACATTGCGTAAGACGGATATAAGATTCTCCGAGCCTCGGCTTGCTGGGCATCGTCCCCGACTTCCCGAACGTAGCCAAGAGCGTCCAAGGTGTTTACGGTCTCATGCCAAAGTGACAGAACCGGCAGTCCGTTGGCGGCAGCGTAGGTGCCCGGAAGCTCGCGTTGATGGACGTCTTTGGCGTATGCCGCGGCCTTGATCGCCAACGAAGGTACATCAGAATAGACGTATACGCTGTTCGTGTAAGGATTATAGTGGTCGCCTCCCACGAGTCGTCCCGGGATCAACGTATAACCAATGAGGCTCAACGTCCCAATCGTATAACGCCAGCCGGCCCCCACATGCTGATTTTCGCCTAGCCGTCGCCATTCCTCTCCCGGCGCGTATTCATTCACGCGAACGCAGACGTCCGGTAATTGATTTTGCGCAAGATAGTCGGCAATGGCCAGCGTCGTGTCGACTGAAACCGCGTGGTTGTCGACTCGGGAATCGAAGAGGAGAATCTTACCGGGAATACCCAGAACCCAGCCGGCGGCGTCGATCACTTTGTTTGGCTGACCTTCGCAGATTTGCGGCGCCACACTAGAAGTGGAAGGAGTAACAGCCGCCTCAGGCACCATCTGCCAGCCATGGCCGAATTGATAAGGTCCCGAGACACAACCGGTCACCATCGCCACGCAGAAGCCGCAGATCACCAGGATTCCCTTGCGTGCCATAAACATCGGTGCTCTCCGAGAATGACACTGACGGCCATTCGTAGCAACTAATGCCATACCGAGCTTCTGCGCCCGACGCCGTTTGCAATGGTGGACGTAGTGCCGACGACGGATGGCGCCATCGTTCGGGAACTTGTCGCGGGGAGTCAAGTCTGGCAAACGGCCTCCATAGCCAAGTCGCTGACGCACCGCAATGGGAAGATTTACGAATGCTCAAGCCGTGCGGTTCGATGGGCTTGGGGCCTACCGTTGGCTGAGCATTTGCCAATCAGTTTGGACGTGTTGAAACCCCATTTCCGTAATTTGCTTCGCTACCAAACCTGAAGCCGCGGTCAATCTCGCAGGGCCTTCTTCAATTGGTCCCATTGCACGTGATGTTTAGTCAACGGATCGTTGCGGATCCAATCCCAAACTTTGAGTATCTTTTCGCGTGCACTTTTGTCGGTGGGCAAGCTGTGCTGATCGCTATGCAACTCCAGAATGAGCTGCATAGCCTCATCTTTCGAAAGGACGATGGGAGGTTCGCTTTGTCCCGAGAAATAACTTGCGACGCCGGTTTTTCCCAGGATTACCGCGTTGGGCATCATCCAATGAGTCCCGATGCCGCCGTCGATGCGAAAAATCGAAGGCATGGGCAAATAATGGACCCGAAACAGCGCCGGTTTCTGACTGGGGCCATCGTCCTTGAACGATTGCTCGGACGGCGAACTCTTGCCGAGGTCTTCATAAAGCTTGCCGATTTGTGTTTCCAGCTCGTAGGCGAGACGATTCGCTAACTCTGCGCTCGCGCCGGTGGCTGCAGAAATCCCCTGGTCGCTGTTGTACTTGACCGATCCGCCGGATGCCTCCGCGATTACCACGTGAAGGTGCGGCAAGACCAGGTGCTTGTTTTCCTGCTTCAGTTCCTCCAGAACGCGGCGGACGGCAAATAGCAACGAGATTTCGCCACGGTTTTCTTGGGCCGCCGTCGGTCACCCAGTAGCGGCCCAAGATCTGGTTGCCGTCCACAATGTCAACGGGTTCGTTGGGAAAAATGGGCGGAAAATTGGCGTTGAGCGCGGCCGCATCGACGACTCTTATCCTGGGATCTTGGACTACCTGATATTTCAGATACTCACAAATCGGTTCTTTTGATTGGACGGGGGGAAAAGCGTCGGCATCTTTCAAGTTGGTCAGGATTAATCGGCTGCCCGCATGAAGGCCGCTGGCAAATCGAGTATTGGACAATATGAAATTGGCGTCCTTCGGATAAGCAAAATCCGGCGGAGCTGAGCCGGCGAGCGTGGTGTTCAATATGAGCCCGATCGGCAGCTCTCCCATGGACCTGGCCACGGGCTCTTCAGGATCGGTCCAGAATTGGCGGTCAAAGCTTTCTGCCAGCAATCTGCCAATCGATGTTCTCAACACAATTCTTGGCTCACAACTGCCCCGTAGAACGTCCGTGATGTAAGCGAAGGCCATGCATTCGTGGAATCTGGCCCAAGCTTTGTTCGCTTCGGGTTGGAGCACGTCCAAGTCGGGCTTTTCCGTCAGCAGCCTTTGCCGATGCGAAGCGAAGTAGGCTAGTGCGGCGCCGCCACCCGAAACGCCGCTCACCAACTGGACGTTCTGCAGGCGATCGAGTCGACGAAGCCCGTTCAGGAGTGAAGAGGTATAGAGCGCGGCGCGTGTTCCTCCGCCCGAGGCCGCGATGAGTATGACATGAGGCCGACTATCGCTGCCACTTGCCTTCACCTGGTCGAACAAGAGCGTTTCCAGGCTTTTTAGCTGAGCTTTGTGGGCGTCATCAAGATCTCCGTAACGCGAGGCTGTTACGATCGGCTCGCGATCGCCCCAGGGGAGCCATGACCAGTTGTAGTGATTGATCGAAAGCGCAAAAAACCAGGCAAACAATACCGCCATTCCAAAGTTCAACAGATGAAAATAAGCCTTGGTTTTCGAGCGCAATTCGTGCAAGAGTTTCTGGCCCTCGGGCTGATCGGCCGCTGGGAGGCACTCCATCAAACGGCGCAATAAATCGGAACGCTCGAACACCCCATAGTTTTCTTCCTGATCTCGACCTTTCCGTGAAACGGCTAACTGGGAAGATCCATGGATGGTTACGTCATACTCAATGGACTCATCGATGTTCCTCAGTTTAACCTGGGCTTCGCCATGCCTTTCGGAGCGCAAGTTCGCGCTCGCAGCGTCGATCGAGGGAAGCTGTTGTGCCTGCGCAGTTTGGTTGGACGGGATGGAACAAGCCCAGAATTTTCTCGCTCACAAAGCGATTTACCCAGTATTGATAACACCAGAAAAGGGTGTAGAGCGCCAGTAGATACCAAATCACGAACCAGCGATCGCCTTCCATCAGGGTCGTTATGTAGCTGAACCCGCTGAGCCAACAAAACGCAAAGATAATGACCAGGAGCGAAGTGATCCAGAGACCGCCTTGATGAAATGTCCGCCGGATGGCGTCGACGACGGCCGCCTGCCGGGGCCTGGTTTCCGCAAACACCAAGATCGATCCCGACGTCACCAGAATCAGCACGAGGATAATCTGATACAGCCACCGATAAAACTGCATGCTGATGAAAAGGGTCAGCCACGACCCGTCGGAAAAGACGATCCAGAGGGAAGCCGGAAGCAGGAATTCCAGGGGCGAGCTGATCAGATTCACCAGCCCTGCTGAAAAATGCCAGGGCGCCACTTCGTGATGATCGAACAGCCGAGACCCGCCCGATTCGGGATGATCCGCCTTCATGAGCAAGGCTCGTATATCAATTTTGGATTTGTCGAAGCGATGCTGTACGCCATTGAGCAAAGCATCGGCGATCCAGGGTGAGACGAGCCCGGCGAAGAAGACCAGCAAGGCAAGCGGATGCCAAATGTGTGGATAGGTCCACTGGTCCGCTTCCCTGACGTTTCCCTGGAGGTCCTGCACAATTACCAAAATGAGTGAGAAGAGGAAAAAGCAGGCGACTCCGCCAAACTGACAGAAGAAAAGCAAACGCGACCGGCGTTGGCCTCCATTCTGACCGATCTGTTTGGGAAATTTCCAGTGGTCCAGCAGGTAGCCGCAGCCAAAAAAGACCGCCAACGCCAGCAACATGAGAAACCGCCGCCACCACGATGCATCTTCCCATCGTGGACAGGGCCCGAATAGCAGGAAATAAAAAAGCAGCGTCGGCGCCAGAATCCAGCTACGCGGCTGCTGCTGGCGCCTCGGGTCATCCGTTCTGGAAAAATATCTGTCGACTTTGCGGAAGATCCGCCAAATGAGATCGCTGAACTGCTCCGCGAATTGGTTCACAACGGCATTGCGACGGGCGCAGAATTGCCGGAGATTCTCGCGAATACTCATGGGCGGGTGCCCCCTGCAAGTGCTTGCGGGTCGTCAAGGCGCGTATCCTGTTTATTCGACACAAAGCATCCGGCCCCTCCAACAATAGTTGCCGACGCCGCACGTGCAGCTTCATTTTGTCTGGAAAAGTCCGAGCAGGCCGAAAGTCAATTGAAACTGCAACGAAAGCACTTACGGCGATCTTGCTCTCAACCGACCTGATTGGCACGCGAAGTGCCCCAACATTTCCCAGCGAACAAGAACACTTCTGGCCTCAGAAAGTTGAGAGTAGTAAGAGCGGGAGTTCGAAACTATGATGAACCCGCCAGCCCGATAAACAATAACTACTTGGGCAAACGGCGCATCTGAACGGGCCGCCTCTGCATGCTAGGACGGGAGTCCGTGGTTCATGACGTTCCAAAACCCACCCTTGATCGCAATGAGACTCCTACTCATCCTTCTTGCTGCTCTGCCGGGCGTCGGGGCGCCGGCATTGGCCGACGAGCCGCCGACTGCGTATTTCGTCGATGGCTACCACGGCGGCGTGTACGGCCATTATCCGCCCGGCTACACCGCCTTCCTCATTCAACAGCTCAAGGCCAACCCGAACTGGAAAATAAACCTGGAGATCGAACCCGAAACGTGGGACTTCGTTCGCGCGTCGGAGCCTGAGGCCTACCGGGCTTTTCAAGAGTTCATGAAGGACCAGTCCGACCACGGTCGGATCGAGGTGGTGAACCCCACCTTTGCCCAGAGCTATCTTTTCCACAGTTCCGGCGAAAGCGTAGTCCGGCAGTTCGACTTTGGCATTCGCAAGCTCCGCGACCACTTCCCGAACATCCGCCTCACTACTTATTCTTCCGAGGAACCTTGTTTTACGAGCTGCCTGCCGCCGCTGCTCAAATCATTTGGCTATGAGTTCGCTGTCCTCAAAAACCCCGATACGTGCTGGGGAGGCTATACCACCGCGCCACGGCGGCGAGCTGCTAAACTGGCTCGGGCCGGACGGGACGCGGATTTTGTGCGTGCCCCGCTACGCGTGCGAGGCCCTGCGCCGTCCTCCTGCTGGCAGACCATCGCCTTCCGCAACTCGGCGGCATACCTCGAGGCGTGTCGCAAGCAGGGGATTGCCCACCCGGTTGGGATGTGCATCCAGGATGCCGGCTGGCGGGGCGGACCGTGGATCGGGCGCACGCCCGAGAAGGGCCAGCATGCCCGTTCCTATTACGTCACGTGGCGCGACTACATTCACAACGTCACCCCCTCGAAGAGCGACGACGACTGGAAGTTTACCCAGGAAGATGTGAAGCCCGGACTGATGTGGGGCGCACAGGTCCTGCAGCGGATAGCGCAACAGAGCCGGGAAGCCGAGTGCCGCCTGCTCACGGCCGAAAAGCTCGCGACCATGGCTCTCATCATTGCAGGCCGGCCGCCGGCGACCGATGCGTTCGACGTGGCCTGGCGAAACGTGCTCCTCACCCAACATCACGACTGCTGGATCGTCCCCTATAACGGCCGGCTGGGCAGCACCTGGGCGGACGAAGTTCGCCACTGGACCAATATCGGAAACGCAGTAAGCGACCTGGCGATCGACCGCTCGGTCGGCGCTCTGGCCGAGGGCGCGGCGGGCCGGCGCGGCCGGTTTGTCCGCCTGTTCAATCCGACCGCCGCTGCGCTCGACGCTATTGTGTCCGTGCCTGTGCCCGCCATGGCCGGGCCATCGCGGCTATTGAGTGTCGATGCCGAGGGTCGAGCGTTTGCCACTCAGGTTGCGGCCTCCGAAAAACGGGGCCAGAGCATGCTCCTGGTGCGGGCCGCTCTGCCGCCCATGGGATATACGACGGTGGAGCTCCGCAACGAAGGCAAGGTAGCCGAACCGGGCGCAACCGCCAAAGCCTCCGGCATGTCAGCGGTGCTGGAGAGCGACCATTACCGCATCGAGTTCGATCTGCAGAAAGGTGGCACGATCAAAAGCCTGGTGGCCAAGCGGCTGAACCAGCGCGAGTTTGTCGACGCTGCATCTGAGCGGCGTTTCAACGAACTCCGCGGACACTTCTTTGACCTGGGAAAGTTTTGCTCGAGTGCCGATCAGCCGGCCAAGGTCCGAATTGTCGAGGACGGACCACTCCGCGCGACCCTGGAAGTTGCCGGCACAGTTGCCGGTCACCCGTTCGTGCAACGCGTGTCGATCATGCAGGGTTCGCCGGTCATTGACTGCCTGGTACGCATCGACTGGCAAGGCAACCCCCGCATCGGCGAGTTCGATGACAGGGACGGATATAGGAACCGCCGGCGGGCGGCTTACGACGACCGGTTCAAGCTGCTCGTCCTGTTTCCCGCGAAGCTCGATCGCCAGAAAGTGGCCAAGGGCGCACCCTTCGACGTGTGTGAAAGCACGCTCACCGACACGTTTTATAATTCGTGGGAACGGATCAAGAACAACGTCATCCTCGATTGGGTTGACGTGACCGACGGCGGTGGCGGACACGGTCTGGCACTTCTCACCGACCATACGACGAGCTACACACATGGGCCTGCGCATCCCCTCGGGCTCACGCTCCAATACGCCGGCAAGGGGTTGTGGGGGCGCGACTACCGCGTCGATGGCCCCACCGAGGTCCGTTACGCGCTGATACCACACGCCGGCCGCTGGGACAGCGCCCGCATCCCAGAGATTGCCGCAGCATGGCAGCAGCCTCCTCTAGGCGTTTCCTCGCGAGGCGGCCAATCACCCAAGCGCTCGCTCATTAATCCAGGCCAATCCGGATGGACGGTGCCGGCCATGTTCGAGCGGGATGGCGCCGTGTTTGTGCGGCTTTTCAACGCCACTGGCGATGACTTGGCCCACGATCTCGGCCTCGGGTTCGAGGCGGGCACGGTCGAGCTCGTCGAGCTGGACGGCCGAGTAATCGAACAATTGAAGCCCGCCATCAACGCGGCAGGAGAGAGAACAGTCCAGCTACGCATCCCCCGGTTCGGCGTTCGCACGTTGCGGTTTCGGGAGCTGAAAGCTGCTCGACTACAGTAAACGGTGGAAGGGAAGCCGGCCCACGAGGTTGAAGTGTCGAGTCCGCGTCCGGTCTATCGTTTCACCTTCGCTTGCCGCTTGCCTGGTTTAGCGTTTTTGCCCCCTTCGAGCACGCGTTTGACCGACTCCAGAACCTCGGTTTCGGAGCCTTCGCGCCGGCCGGCAGCAATGCGTTCTTCCAGCCAGCGGATCGGGTCCTGGCCTTCTTTCGCCAGAGCGTTTTTCAACTCCTGGCGGATCGTTGCCAGTTTCTTGTTGCCCATCATAACAATTCTCCGAAGAGCTTCCGCAATTCATCTACCCTCAAGAAGGCCGTTTCAGGCGCCTCGCCGTGGTCGACCAAGGCCGCAGCGGCCTTGACCGTTAGATTATCGCGATCCGCCTCCTCCTCGCAAATCAACGATCCGAGAACCGAAGCGAGGATTTCTTCACCGGCGTCGGAAATTCGTCCCGAGACTCGCTCCGCGATACGTGCGTGCCGAGGCATATTGGCGCATCTTAACGGGACAGGTCTAATAAACGAGATGCGAATCGCTAGAGGATAAACCGCGAAAGAGGAGTTTCGCCGCGCCCAGAGATCCATTTTACCCCAGGCCGGCATGGCGCCCCAGGTTAGCCGCGAGCGCGCCGAACGAAGCGTGGAAGCAGTTTTTGCGCTTCGCCTGACAGCCCCGCCGGACTGCCGGAGTTGGGGTTTTTCGAGCCGAAGGTGTTGCCGCGTTGTGACCTGCGTCGATCCAACTCCGGCAAAACGCATCGGGACTCGCCGTAGTTATGCGAATCGGCAAGGAATTGGGAGTGCGTTGTTGGCCCTGCACGATACTTTGGCGAAGGTAGGCCCTGTCGCTGGACCAACGGATGACAGCAGGCGCACTCAGCCCCGCTGCGCCAAAGCCTTGACAGCCCGTTCCCCAGGCCCCGTATATAGGCCCCGAGGCCGGATGAGCCGGTTGCCGCTCCGCTGTTCGATGATGTGGGCGGCCCAGCCGGTGATGCGCGACATGACGAAGATGGGGGTGTAGACCGGCACCTCCAACCCAAGAGCGTTGTAGAGACGACCGGCGGGCCAGTCGAGGTTCGGGTAGAGGTTTTTCTCGGTGCCGATGATGCGCTCGAAAATCTCCGCTGTTTGTTCCCATTGCATCAAGTTGGCGCGTTTGGCTGTTGCGGCAGCATAGGTTTTCAGGATTCCTGCCCGAACGTCGCCGGTTTTGTAGACGCGGTGGCCGAACCCCATGATCCGCTCTTTGCGCGCCAGGGCAGCACGCAACCACTTTTCGGCGGTGTCCGGGCCGCCTGCCGCGCGCAACACATCCATGACGCGCTCGTTGGCGCCGCCGTGTAGCTTTCCCTTGAGAGCGCCGATCGCGGCGACAATAGCTGAGTAAAGATCGGCTTCCGTGGAGGTCACCACCCGGGCGGCGAAGGTGGAGGCGTTGAACTCGTGCTCTGCATAGAGGATCAATGAAACGTCGAATGCCTTGACATCTTCCGGAGAGGCTTCGCGGCCATGGATCAAGTAGAGGAAATGGGCGGCATGACCCAGGTCGCTGCGCGGAGCCGGCATCGGTTGCTTGCGCGTTGCATGAAACTGCGAAGCCACCGCCAACGGAACGCGACCCAAAAGACGCGTGGTCATCCGGCGGGCCGCGGCCGGGGATTCGTCTTCGCATTCGGGATCGAAATGGGCCAGGATGCTCACGGCGGTCCGCACTTCATCCATTGGCGAGACGCCGGCGGGCAGGCTCTTTTGCAGCGTGACTAGCGGATCAGGCAAATTGCGGGCGGCTACCAACTCGGCACAAAAGGTTGCTAATTGCGCTTTGGTGGGCAACTCACCAAAAACGAGCAGATAGGCAACTTCCTCGAAGCTGCAGTGTTCGGCAAGCTGCGACACCGGGTAGCCGCGGTAGCGAAGGCCGCCTTCCACCGTCGAGGTCGCGGTTTCGCCCGCAATGACGCCTTCCAACCCGGGAGAATAAACTTCACTGCCAGCCATGCATCGCTCCGATTCGAACTCGCCTTTGCCCTGAATGAACGCCGTCCGGCGACCATGCGCGGATGACTTTCCAGATGGTCTCTGCGTTTGTAGCTGAAGTGCCAGACGAATCAACCAAAATACCCGCGATCGCGCTCTTCATAGCCCTTGTAGCCGAGCAATTCGTAAAGATCGGCTCGGGTCAGCATGCCCGGCACGGCGTCGCGCTGGTGGCCCAGTTTGGCGATGGATTGAAGCGTCGAACGGGCAGCCGCCATGGCGGAACGAAAGGGGCTCAGAGGGAAAAGCACGATCCGATAGCCCAGTTCGCCAAGCGTGGCCACGTCGAGATTAGGGCTGCGGCCGAACTCGGTCATATTGGCCAACAACGGGGCCGGCACCGCCTTGGCGAAGGCGGCGAATTCTTCAACCGACTCTAACGCTTCGGGAAAGATGGCATCGGCGCCGGCTTGCAAATAAAGCTGGGCGCGGCGAACGGCATCGTCAAAGCCGAGCACGCCGCGGGCATCGGTGCGGGCAATGATGACGAAGTTGGGGTCCTGTCGGGCGGCAACGGCGGCGCGGAGTTTCGCGGCCATCACCGCTGGCTCAACCAAAGCTTTTCCCGAGAGATGGCCACAGCGCTTGGGCATCTGTTGATCTTCGAGATGAATGCCGGCGACGCCGGCAGCTTCCATGAGATGGACCGTGCGTTCGACGTTCAGCGCCTTCGCCGAAACCAGTGTCGGCGTCACACAAGAGCGGCAAGTTGGTCGCCTGCGTGATGCTCCGCGCCTGATCGACGAAATCATTCAGGCTCAGCAAACCGACATCCGGAACACCATGACTTGCGGACAGGGCGCCACCGGATAGATAGACGCCGCGAAAGCCGAGCTGTTCGGCCATCTTCGCCACCAGGGCATTGAACACCCCCGGCAAGGCGAAGGGGCCGGCGGCCCAGGCGGCTCGCAATCGTTGGCCTGGCGTCATGATGCGATTCTCCATTTGATTCTTGGTGAGCCTCCGACGATTTAAGTGAGCCTCCACTGACTTAGGTTAGCCTCCCACTGATTTAAGTGAGCCTCCCACGTTAGTGGGGGGAGTTCGCCGTAACCTCCCCCCACTAACGTGGGAGGCTCGCTCATTCATCAAGGAAGGCTCGCTCATTCATCAAGGAAGGCTCGCTCATTCATCGATGCAGGCTCACTCATGCGTGTACAGAATCACGTCGCCATCACGCGAACCTTGATGCCTAGCAGTTGGGAAAGCGCGATCATTTCGCCGAAGATGTCGCCGTATGCGACGGCAATATGGTTGCTCAAATAATGAGCCATCACGGTTTCCATGGAGCAGCCCAGGTCGGCCGCCATGAATGGCCATTGGCGAGTTGTGCCCTCCCACCAGGAATCGCGAACCTTGGGCGGCAGCTTGACCACTTCGCCACGACCGACGTCCATCCAAACTTCGTCGTTCTTGATATAAGACCGCGCCCCAGGTAATCGCTCCGGGCAAGCTCTCGCCGGCGAACGTGCCGCCCGGGATGGGGAAGTAGCCGGCGGGCTGGCGATAGCTGTGCACGCCCGCCAAGGTTCGTGGGTCGTGGTTGAAGGCATAGGCGCCGCAACTGCCTGAATTGAGAAGCACCCAGAGAAAACGGCCCTCGTGCACGTTGCCCCAGCGAATGTCGTGAAACATGACGGCTTGGTGCAAGCCCTTGTGCTTGAGCAAGCGTTTCATCATCTCCATAGGGATCAGGTTGCCCTGGTCGGCCTCGGTGCTGGTGATGACGAGATCGCCATTGCTCTCGGGCCGGCAGACCGAATTGAGCAGGCCCTCGCAAAAATCGCTGGGCGGCAACACTGGCAGCAGGCCCAGCTGGTATTGCCAGCCGACGCAATCGGCTTTGAATTCGTCGATCAGATCGAGCACGGCCAGGTACATCCGCAGTTGCGTTCGTGTTGATTCTTCTGTGAAATCGAGGGCGTCAGGTTCTTGCCAGTGGAACTTGACGCCCTTGGCTTTGACGAACTGCAAGGCTTTATCGACGCGATCGTCGTGCACGTCGCGCATGCGCACCGGCAGCCAGGCTTGATCGACCTTATGTTCGGCGAAGCCATGCTTGGCGAGCAGGCGCGGGCCGAAATAGCCATTGATCATGCCCATGCTGGTATCGCCGAGCATGCAGAGCCAAGATGCGACGAGCGCGAATGGCGGCGACCACGGCTTCGGCGACTCTTGGGCTTTGGGCGAAACGGCGGCGCTGAGCTTTAGTTCATTTTCCGGGTAGCGGATCATGCCGCTGGAACACCATTCATCGAGGCGGGTCATGAATTGGCGATCCTTGGTCCAGTCGGCCGCCGGCGTCCAGATGCGCGAAAAGGGGCGATTAAGACTGGCCAGGCAGGCGCCCGTGTTCAGCAACCCAACCAGGCCCGGCCACGTCCCGGAAAAATTGCTGGCCAACAGCAGCGGATGATTCGTGCCAACCACCCCATCGCAGGTGTGGGGGCCATAGACCCAGTGGACGAACAGGCCGATCGTGGGGTCGTCGATCGGGCCGAGTTTGCTGATCGCTTCGTCGGGTTTACTGAGAAATCCCTTGATAAGCTTGGGCGTGCGCCCCAGCTTGCGTAACGCCCGTTGGATCTGGTCGGTTGCTTCGGTAATTTGCGGTTTGGCCCATTCATTGGGCAGCCGGCGATAATCCCCCGGCCAGAAAATGGCAACGCTTTTCACGGGTGCTGGGTCTCCTAGGCTGGCTGATCTTTGGCGATCAGTTGCTGCTCGACTTCCGGCCGTCTGGAAATCTCGACGTCGCGAACGCCGCGCTGCAACGCATAGATGCCGGGCATCCCAAAGTTTCGCCAGGGGCACGGCGGTAGTCGGCGTTCTTGGTTCGACTTTGGCGAAAAAACTCGGGGAGGCATTCGCCGCAAGTGAGCGCGTAGGTTTTGAGCTCATGCGTGACGCCGTCGCTCCAGAGCGCAGCGATCTTAAATTCGGCCGGCTTGCCGCAACCTTTTTGGTAGCAATAGATGGGGTAGGGGGGCATCGGCATGGCATCCGCCAACGAACCGAAGAAACGATTGCAACATCTACATTTGAAGGCAGGACTTCCAAGCTGGAAGGCAAGTACTTCGCTTTAGCCCCGGTAGGGGCGGCAGTCAATAGCCAGGGGCGTCAGCCCCTGGACTCGCCCACAAGCCGGTCAAGCCCCGGTAGGGGCGAAAGTACTTTCGCCGCTCCGCGGCTTGTTGTTGTTTGTGATCTTTTCCAGGGGCTCACGCCCCTGGCTATTAACTTCCGCCCCATCCGGGGCTCAAATTCCAATCTTGGAGGCCCTATCCAATTCGGACCGTGATCTCTTTCTTCTCTAATCCGCTTCGTTGGGAATAGGTTCCCCATTCACTTGAGCCAGGGCATTCATGGCCGCCTTTTGCTCGGCTTCCTTCTTGGTGCGGCCCCAGGCGGCTGCGAAGGGCCGTTTGCCAATGATAGCGGCAACTTTGAAGCACTTGTGGTGATCGGGGCCTTGCTCATCGAGCAGATCGTAGCGCGGCGTTTCGCCGAACTCGCGCTGGGCCACCTGCTGCAACACGCTTTTATGATTGCTGCCCATCGCTCCGGCGGCTTCGAGTTCGATCTCGGGCAACATGTAGCGGAGAATGAATTCTCGTGCCGCTTCCAGGCCCCCATCGAGATAAATGGCCGCTACCAGCGATTTGAACACGTCCGCCAATAGGTTCGCAGGGATGGCGGCATGCACGTGCATGCCCTTGCCCAAGAAAAGGAAATCGCCGAGCTGGAGCTGGCGGCTTATGCGGGGCAGGCTCGCCGGCTAACCACGGCCGATTTCAGCTTGGTCAGATCGCCTTCATCGGAATCGGGAAAACGTTCGAACAGGATTTCGCAGATGACCAGGCCCAAGACCGAATCGCCCAAGAACTCGAGGCGCTCGTTGGACGAAAGTCGCGTGTCAGCCCCTGAAGCGTGCGTCAGGGCAGGCGCAAGAGCTTGATGTTGCGAAAGCGATAGCCGACGACTTCCTGGCATTCGTCCAGGATTTCGGCTTCACGGGTCGTGGTGAATTCCTCGGCATGTCACTTTGGTTCAGCTTGTTGGGTCTCCAGGAAATTACCACCCCGACACGTCCCTGTCAATTGTTCCGGCCAGTTCTCTCGATCACGAGAACAGCGCAGTCATTCCGTTTAACCCGGAGCCAGCGGCGACGGCTGTCAGGCACCTCGTGTGAGCCGAACATTTGGCGGTTGCCTCGTCCAGGCCGTAGTGCGAGGCGTGAAGTCCGCTGTCGCCGCTGGCTCCGGGTTAAAGGAAAAGATCTTTTGCAGAATTCGAGCGTAAGTAAAATAAGGGTGAAAGACCGTCTCGAATTGTTGGAATGTAACTATATGGGGGTTGCGAGCCGAACCTCACCTTAAGTTCATTATCTAACGCGAGTTGGGCAGCGTGCCGGGTGGCCCCTGTCCGCTCTGGGAATGGAGGACTTTTCTAATGTCACGCTGGATGTTGGTTACAGCGGGTCTCATGGTCGCAGGCAGCGTCGGGACCTACTTTGGAACAACTGCCTTGCAAGGCCAGACTCCGCCGCCGGCAGTTTATCCGAAGGAAATGTCGTCCTATCGGGAAGTCGTGAAACGGGCGCTGCCTGCCGTGGTCAGTCTTGAAACCAGAGTCGCCCCGGTTGTCCGCAAGACGGCCAAAGCCGACTCTCCGCAACGTCGGCCGCGTGCTGATATGTTGCCCCCAGGAGTACCCGAAGAGTTCCGTCGCTTTTTTGAAGGCATGGAGGACGGTGGCGAGATGCAGATGCCGCCGCAACGCAGCGCCGGATCGGGATTTATCGTCGATCCCAAGGGAGTGATCGTGACGAATTTCCATGTCGTTGACGGCGCCTCCAGCGTGGACATTACCCTTACCGATGGACGCCATTACGTTTCGAAGCAGATCATTCCCGATCGCAAGAACGACCTTGCCATCGTCAAGTTCGATCCCAAGGGGACGGTTCCCTTCATGGAGTTCGGCGATAGCGACGCCATGGAAATCGGCGACCGCGTTCTCGCCATGGGCGCCCCCTTCGGCCTTGCGGGCTCCGTTTCTCAAGGAATCGTTAGCGCCAAGGGACGCGGCGGTTTGAGCAGCAACCGCAGCGTCGAGGAAGACTATATCCAGACGGATGCCGCCATCAATCCAGGCAACAGCGGCGGGCCGTTGGTCAACCTGGAAGGTCGCGTGATCGGCATCGACACCGCCATCAAGAGCCGCAGTGGTGGCTTCCAGGGAGTCGGTTTGGCCATCTCCAGCAACCTGGCCAAGAACGTCGTCAGCCAACTCATGAAGAATGGCGTCGTTCATCGCGGCTACCTCGGCATCGAAGTCCGAGCCCTGTCACCTGAAGTTGCTTCTCTGATGGGATTGAAGGATACGCACGGCCTCGAGCTGGTCAAAGTGGTTGAAGGATCGCCGGCCGCCAAGGGCGGTTTGCAGGCGGGCGACATCGTCACCTCGGTTGCAGGCCACAATGTCAAAGAACCCAGGGAATTGCAACACTTGGTAAGCTCGCTGGCTTTGAACAAGGCTTATCCGGTGAAGTTGTACCGCGACGGCAAGGCCCAAAGCCTGTCGGTGACTATTCTGCAGTCGCCGGAAAACTACGGTGAGGAGCGGACGATTCTGACCGGCTCACCCAAGAAAGCTGAAGTGGAAGAGCTGTCCATCGACAAGCTCGGCATCGAGTTGGGCGATCCGAATGCCGAGGCATCTGCCAACAGCAAGAACAGCGCGCTGATCACGCGAGTGGATCCCAGCGGTCTGGCTTTTGACCAGGGCCTCCGCAAAGGGATGATCATCACGAAGATCGGCGATAAGGCTGTAACTTCGCCGGCCCAGGCTCGCGAGATGCTGCAGAAGGGTTCCCTCGATAAGGGCATTCTCGTGCAGGTCTTGACGAGTGACGGCGGCAAAGCCCGGTTCGCGCTGAAGGGCGAAACCGCAGATAAGTAGTAGTCCTCCTCCAGGTCCGACGTTGGACGAGAAGAGCCGGGAATCATTCCCGGCTCTTCGTTTTTTCGATGGCCTCCTCGTAAACGCGGCGGACGAGCTCGAGCTTGCTCGGCCAGTCGAATTCTGTGAGTACGCGAGTCTTCCCCTGGGTGCCGAGCCGTTGGCGCAAACTGGCATCACTAACGAGCCTCATGAGTCCGGTGGATAGTTGATCGATGTTGCCGCAAGCCGCCAATAAGCCGTCCGATTCGTGGTGGATGATCTCGGCAATTCCTCCAGCTCGATAGGCCAAATTTGGACAGCCATTCGCCCACGCTTCCAGCAGGACCAATCCGAAAGAATCCGAACGGCTTGGGAGAGCGAAAATATCGATGCCGGCAAAAAAGTCGCGTTTTTGCTCCTCGTCGAGAACGCCGAGTGAAATCACGGCTTGTTTCCATTCGAAGGTTTGCCAAAAGGCGAGAAAGTTTGGCATGGCCGGTCCAGCCAGGACTACCCGAAATCGTTGGCCGGCTTGCCAGGCGTGCTGGGCTGCTTGCAACAGGTCGATAGTTCCTTTTTCGTAACTCTGATTCGCCAAATGCCCGACGATTACCTCATCTTCCGTTGCATGCCAGGCAAGTCGCGCGCTGGTCGCGATCGCCTCCCGTGCATTCAGATGGCTCAACTCCCATTCCTTGAAGGTGCGTCTTTTCAAGCGTCAAACCGGCGGCAACCAGAGCCTGCTGCTCGAGCCGAGTCTGCACGAACACGCCATCGGCTTCTTGCAGCAAATAGAGCAGTGCCGGCGAGAGATAGGCACGCCGGGTTTTATCCCGCGGATTTTCCGGATCTCCCAGGTGCAAAAAAGGCGTTATAAAAAAGGGAACACGCAGCCGGCGGGCCCGCTTCAGGCGCAAGACGATCGGCCAGGCGTAGGGCAGGGCGGTGGCGTGAACCACGTCGAAGGCTCGGTTGTCCCCTTTGGCGTCGTTCCACATCTTCAGGGAGATGGGATTGCAGGGCAGCATGAGGCAACGCCATTCCCGGTTGGGAAAAAGAGAGAGCGCCTTGAGGAGATAACGGCGTCCGGGAAAACGGAGCAGGGGATAGCGCTCGATGTCGATGCCGTCTTGGTCCATGTGGCCTGCCGGCAAAGTCCGAGCGCGGAGCGACCAAAAAGCTTCGAGATCTAGCGCTGGAAGTGAATACCGTGACTTTATCGTTCTTGGATGCAAGAAACCGGCTCAAACGCGCAAAATAGGCCTCGGAGCCGCCCAGAGCAGGGGGATAGCGTTGAACGTAATGAGCGGCGCGCATGCGGCTTCTCGAATTAGGCTACTGTGCATGAATCGGCAGCAAGATGATACAGGCTACTCTCTCGCATGGCGGAATCAGGGTCGCTACAATACATCGCAGGCTAGGTGTCGAGGGCCGGCTTTTTCGAATTACTCTTTGTTCAAGGAAACGGGTCGCCAATGTCCGAAGGTACGAAGCCGATCGCCATTTCCAAGCTGGTGACCAACATTAAGCCATCAGCAACGATCGCTGCTGCCGCGCTGGCACGGCAAATGAAAGCCGAGGGGATCAAGGTCTTCGATTTCAGCCTGGGCGAACCCGATTTTCCGACGCCCGAGCATATTTGCAAGGCCGCTTTCAAGGCCATGCAAGATGGGCACACGCACTACACACCGGCAAACGGCATCCCGGAGCTGCGCAAAGCCATCGCCAAGATGTATCAGAGAATCTATGGCCTCGAGTGCAGTCCCGAACAAATCGTCGTTTCCAACGGCGCCAAACATTCGCTCAGCAATGCACTGACGACCGTCTGCGGCCCCGGTGACGAGGTCATCATCCCGTCGCCTTATTGGGTCAGCTACGGCGACTTGGTGGAAATCGCCGGCGCGACATTCGTTCTCGTCGAAACCACTGCGGCCAGCGGCTTCAAGATGACTCCTGCTCAGTTCCGCGCCGCCATCACGCCGCGCACGCGGCTGATGATGCTCAATTCACCGGGCAATCCTTCGGGTTCAGTCTACACTCGGGCGGAACAAGAAGCCCTGGCCGATATCGCGATTGAAGCCGGCATTATCGTCCTCAGCGACGAGATTTACGAGCGGCTGGTCTTCGGCAACGCCCGGGCAACCTGCTTCGCCACCTTGCGGCCTAAGCTGGCCGAACAGACCATAACGATTAGCGGCGTGAGCAAGAGCTACGCCATGACGGGATGGCGCATGGGCTGGGCCATCGCCCCGCTGAACGTGGCCAAGGCCATGACCAACTTGCAAAGTCAGCAAACCAGCAATCCGTCGAGCATCAGCCAATATGCGACCTTGGCGGCTCTGGAAGGCGACCAGGAGAGCGTCGAGAAGATGCGCCGGGAGTTCGAGGCCCGCCGCGATTTGGTTTGCAAACGGCTCTCGAACGTGCCAGGAATTGTCTGTCCCCGACCTGACGGCGCTTTCTATGCGTTTTTCGATGTGTCCGCCTATTTCGGGAAAACCATCGGCGGCCACAGAATCACCGATTCGGCCAGTTTCTGCCGGGCTGCTCTCGAAAGCGCTCACGTTTGCCTGGTTGCCGGGTCGGCGTTCGGTACGGAAGGCTATGCTCGACTATCGTTCGCGACCAGTCGCGAACAACTCAACGGCGGTTTGGACAGCCTCGAAAAATGGTTACGCAGTGCGTAAGTGTGTCGGCCTTTCTCCCTGGCGTTTCCTAGCAGGGCCTTGGAATCATGTCTGTGCTTTTGCTGAATGAAGACGAGGTTCGCCAAGTCCTCACTATGGAGATGGCCTTGGACGCCGTCGAGAATGGCTTGCGCAAGCTGGCCCTCGACGAAGGCCAGAACATTCCGCGCGCCCGAACGCAGACCGATCACGCCATGCAGCACGTGATGTCGGCATCGGCGAAAACACTGGGCTACATGGGCTACAAGGCCTACGCCTCTAGCCGCAAGGGCGCCCATTTTCACGTCGGCCTGTTCGACGGCAAAACTGGCTCACTGTTGGCGCTCATGCAGGCCGATTATCTCGGCCAGGTGCGCACCGGCGCAGCCAGTGCCGTGGCCACCAAACTCATGGCTCGCCCCGATGCCACGGAAATCGGCCTGATCGGTAGCGGCAAGCAAGCGCGAACCCAACTAGAAGCGATTTGCAAGGTGCGGCGAATCCGCCAAATCTCGGTTTACAGCCCCAACGAAGAACGCCGCCGGCGATTTGCCGAGATCATGAGCGAAGTCTGTCGCACGGAAGTGATCGCCGTCGCACGGCCCGAACAGGCGGTGGAAGATAAAGATATCGTCATTACCGCTACCACCAGTCGGGAGCCCGTCTTCAACGGTCAGTGGCTGGCCGAAGGCACGCACATCAACGCCATCGGCTCCAATTTCTTAGGCAAAGCCGAACTCGACGCCGTTGCGATCCGCCGTTGCAAGACTGTAGTCGTCGATAGCAAGGATCAAGCGCCGCATCGAAGCCGGCGATTTTTCGCAGGCGCTAGAAGACGGGTCGTTGCAATGGTCCAGCGTCTACGAACTGGGCCAGGTGATCGTCGGCCGTTATCCGGGCCGGGCGCATCCACAAGACATCACGCTCTTCAAATCGCTAGGCATCGCCATCGAGGATGTCGCGGTCGCCGGTAAGGTATACGAAAAGGCTTTGGCGATAGGGGTGGGGCGGAAGATTGAGTGGTAAAGCATCAGCTAAAATGCTCCTCCTCCGACGTCCCGACACTCAAATGGCCGAATCCCGGCGTTCGCTTAGTCCAGGCACTGGTTTGCCAGTTATCCACGGTTGGCTTTTCAACGAACACGGGCGGCAGGTTGAAGAGGAGAAACTCCGACAGCGCGTTGACAAAGGGCTCGTACATAGCCCGGAGCTCTTTCAGCTTGGCGTCGCTCGCCAGTCCGGCATCCATGGTTAAGCCCGTTTTATTGAAGGCTTCCCGGAGCGCGGCCAAGCGTTCATCAGGCAGCCGGTCGACAAGAGGCGAATGCGGCGGCGTTCTGAAAACCAGGGCCAAGTCCACGGCAGCATGCCGAGCCATCGCAAAAGTCAGCCTGGCCTGGTAGGGATCGATATCCTGGACGCCGGCAATAATCAGGGCGAAGGTATCGAGAATGGTCGTCAGGGCGGCGAGCCACGATTGATTGTCATGCTGGGACCGGTAGTAACTCAATACGGGAAAAGAGAGGTGGCTCTCCAGAAGTTCCGCGGCCCAGCGTTCCCATTCGGCCAAAAAAGGAATGACTGCCAGAGAATTGCGCGCCCTGGCGGCGCACAGCAATAACTGGGAAGCGACACGGCGGCGACCCGGCTCGGGCATCGAGGAGCGAAATGGTCACTTCACGCCGCGAAAATGCCTGAAAGATCGCCGGCAAATAACCGATGACGCAAGCGAGAAACCCAAAACCGAGCGACGCTTCCGCGACCGTAAGCATGCGGCCTAATGGAGCAACCGCGACGACGTCGCCAAAGCCCAGCGTCGAGAAGGTGACGCCGCTCAAATAGACATAGGTGAGAAAATCGATCTGCGTTTCCGGAGTGTGTAGCGTCGTGTCAAGTGAGTAATGCAACCAGGCGAAACCGAGAATGAGGCCGAGCATCCAGACCACGAACAGCGCCAACATCGACAGCGGGCCGAACAGGCTCAGATACGATTCTCGGTGTTTTCCTGGCCGCATGTAGAGAGCTGCGAGCCGCCAGAGCGTCCAGTGGGTTCGATAGAAAAACTTTGCTAGGCGAAAGCGGCGCATGACGCGCCGCGGCTGAACCATCGCCTCGAACGCGTCCACCAGAATCAAAAAAATGAAGAGGACGCTGCCGATGGCCCCAAAAACCCACATGAATTAGAGCCCATATTTCTTGGGATCGTAAAGGCCCACATAGATCGAAAAGATGCGGAAGATCAAGAAGATCAAGATGCCGGCAATGATGAGGTAGACACCCTTGCTGGCGACGTGCGTCAAAATCGTCATCCGGCGTGTGGACTCTTCTTCGTAGAATTTGGCCTGCCGCTCCATCACTTCCACCACACGGCCGCTTTCTTCGGCATTCGCCATAATGTCGAGAAAATCTCCGCTGAAAATGCCGGTATGTTTCAACGCCTCGGTGAGATCTTCGCCGCCTTTAACGGCATCGACTACTTGGTCAATCCGAGCTTCGAAAGCCGAATTTGCCGTTGCTCGTAGCGTAAGCTTCATCGCCTTAGCGATGGACATGCCCGTTTCCATGGTTAGCCGCAAGGCCATACAGAACCGCGTCATGGCCATGGCGCGCAAGCAAGGTCCGACGACGGGGACGCGTAGCAAAAACTCGTCCACAACGACTTGCTGCCTGAGCGTGCGTGTCAGCACGAAATAGCCCGCGACCAAAAGTCCGATTGTTCCGAACCAGCCGGTAAGGAACTTTATGGCGCCGCTGGCCCCGGTTAACCCGAACCCCAGCGGATCGAAATTGGACCCTAAAATGCTGAGCACCAAGATCATTCCGGCGATGACGAAGGGAGCAAGGAAGAACTGAATCACCGGCCAGGTAATCTGCTGAAGGAACTGGCGTTTCAACCGAAGCTGGAGAGCGAAGTATCTCTCCAGCTCCTCGAAAACTTCCGGCAACGCACCGCTCTTTTCTCCGACGGTAACGAGCGAGGTAAATAGCGGCGGGAAATGGGCTTTCTCTTCTTCGAGGGCATCCTGGAGACTTTCGCCTTCTTGCAGTTTCTGGCTGATCCGGTCGGCGATCGGCCTCACGCCGACCGGACCGCGCGTTGCTTGCTGATTGAAGACATGTCTCAGCGTCAGCCCAGCGGACAAATTATGGCGCATGACCCGGCACAGCTCGATCAGGCTGGTTAAACGCACGCGCGTGGTAAGTTCCATAGCGGCAACTCCTCCCGATCGATAACGGTGCAAGCGGAACGCGGCAAGCTTGTTTGCATCATAACAGCCGAATCATGCGCCATAAATGAATCATTTTTCCACAGCGGACGAACGGGCCGGAACGGGACGAAGCTTGATGTTGCGGAAAGCAACCGAGCCGTGATCCCCCTGCAAGGCAATGAACCCGCTGTCGGACTTGGCAAAGCCCTTCATGGTGCGGAATTTGCTCTTGGCGACACGGGCCTTGAAATCGTCGCTGCCATAAACGAAATCGAAATACTTGACGCCGTTGACGCTGACTTCCGACTTGGCGGGCGAGGGAGCGATGGTCACCTTAATGACATTCCATTCGCCCGCCGGCTTGGTGGCGTCGAGCGGTTTGTCCGTCTTCGGATCGACCTTGGGTTTGTATAGCCCGTAAAGCCAGCCGCAGCGCCGGGAATCCTTGGCCTTCACGTTGTCTTCGAGTTGGACCTCGGGGCCGGTTGCCCAGGTGGCGCCGCCATCATTAGTGACATGGAAGAGGATGCCGCTGTTGCCGCCCTCGGAAATGTTGTACTCGAGAGAGAGTTCGAACCAATCGTATTTGTCGGCAGTCACCAGGTCGCCGGCATTATGGGGATCGACGCAAGCTAAAGTGCCGTCCTTCACTTGCCAACCGGGACGAACGTCTTCGCGCTTGAAAGTGTGCCAGCCTTTCGTGGTCTTGCCGTCGAAAAGCAGCTTCCAGCCGGCAGCCTTCTCTGCCGCGGTGAGCTGGTTCGCCTGCCCCTTGGAGTTGTCGTCGGCCCTTGCCGGGGCAAGTCCGCCCAGCCGCGCATACAAATAGGGCGGCAAACGCACCAAAAACCAGAACAGTCAAACGCCGCTTGCGAATCGAATTCATCGTGTGCACCTCGTGGATTGAGCCTGCGCGTAACCTGCCTGGGAGAAACTGCGAAGTTCCTGCATCTAACCTGGCCGGCTGCAAAACGCCAGAGCCTAATTGATGCGGATTGCCGCAAATGGCAAGTAGTTGAGCGCCAGGGCCCTAGAATTCGAGGCATAGTTTCGTCTTCTACAATGAACCGTTGAAGGAGGTAGACGTTTGAGCGACGACCCGCGATATCTGGCCGGCGTACTGCTTTTCAACGAGCAGGAATTCTTCGAAGCCCACGAAGTCTGGGAAGACTTGTGGGCGGAGAGCCATGGAAATATCCGCGCCGCTTCTACCAAGGATTGATCCAGGCGGCAGTTGGGCTGCTGCCATTTTGCCAACGGCAACCTTCGCGGAGCGGTCAAGTTATACCGCACAAGCCAAGGCTATATGGAAGGCTTGCCTTCGCCTTTTCAAGGAATGGATCTAACTGGATTCTGGCGGGGAATGGACGCTTGCTTCGGCCCTCTACTGGCCCATGCGGAAGGGCAGCCCGTGCCGGAACTCACGAACGACCAGTTGCCATCGATTGTTCTCGATCCGCCACCTGCGAGTTGGCCCGATCCGGCCGAGTTTGTAAAACCAGGGCATTGAAGCCTGCGAGCCTCCTAGTTATAAAGCGAGCCTCCACTAATAAAGCGAGCCTCCCACGTTAGGCACTGTAAAGAAATAAGTGCTCCATTTTGTTCTTGGCAAGCAGCTGCAGCATCGTGCACCGTCATATATATGACGGAACATCGCATAGTGGAATGGATTCGGAATAAGTTTCGGTCTCTTTCGGGAGAATTGTCGGAACGCTCGCGACGATGCTGGGCAGCCGTCGAAGCAGCTTCGTTGGGGCACGGTGGTGTGAGTACAGTTTCCGAGGCCACCGGCATTGCCCGTTCGACCATTCGGCGTGGTCTGCGAGACTTGAGTGGCGAGCAGACATTGCCGGAAGGGCAGCAACGGCGATCTGGTGGTGGGCGCAAGCGAGCCGAAGAGATAGATACCGAACTCTGCCTTGCGTTGGAGCGTTTGGTTGATCCAGAAAGCCGAGGAGATCCGGAATCGCCATTGCGGTGGACGTGCAAGAGTACACGCCTCCTGGCCCGTCAATTTACGAAGCAAGGTCATCCGGTTAGTTCGACCTTGGTCGGTCAACTTCTCAACGAAGCCGGCTATAGTTTGCAGGCCAATCGCAAGACGCGTGAAGGGCTCAGTCATCCAGATCGCGACGCTCAGTTTCGGCATATCAACCGGCGAATTCAAGAACAGCAAAGGGTTGGACAACCAGCGATCTCGGTCGACACCAAGAAGAAGGAAACGCTGGGAAAGAAGAAGAATCCAGGACGCACCTGGCGTCGCAAGCGACAGCCGATAGAGGTAGACACGCATGACTTTCCCGATCCAGTCAAGGCAAGGCCGTTCCTTACGGAGTGTACGACCTGGATCGCAATGAAGCCTGGGTGAGCCTCGGCATCAGTAGCGACACGGCGGAGTTTGCTGTGGAATCGATTCGCCGCTGGTGGCGTCGTTTGGGGAATCGCAGTTACGCGAAAGCCAAGCGGTTGTTGATAACGGCCGACTGTGGCGGCAGCAATGGCAATCGTAATCGGTTGTGGAAAGTGGAATTGCAAAAGCTGAGCAATGAGTTGGACTTGCAGATCGAGGTTTGCCATTTTCCACCAGGCACAAGCAAATGGAACAAGGTCGAGCACCGACTTTTCTGTCACGTGACAAGGAACTGGCAAGGACGGCCGTTGGAAAACTATGAAGTAGTTATCGAACTCCTGATGCCACAACCACTACAACTGGCTTACGCGTGCATGCGAAACTGGACGGATCGAAGTACGAAAAAGGTCGAAAGATAAAGGATGCAGAACTAAAACGCCTGAATATCAAGCCCGCGAAATTTCACGGGGAATGGAACTATGTGATTCATCCACAAATGTGATCACCCCAATGGAGCACTTATTTCTTTACAGTGCCTTAGTGGGGGGAGTTTGCCCCTACCTCCCCCCACTAACGTGGGAGGCTCGCTGGATTGATCGCACCACGATCAACGATTCACGACCAAGCCGCCTTTTGACTTTGCCCCTCCATTCCCATAAATTCTCGGCAAGAACGAATGGAATGCCCTTCAACAGGAGATGACCAGCGATGCAGAAGCGACCCAACGCCGTAACGTTCAAAGGAAAGCCCTATACCCTTGTGGGACCACAGCTTAAAGCTGGAGATCAGCGCCTGATTTCGCCTGCGTGTCAGCCAGCCTCGAGGTTGTCGGCTTGAAGCAAACACCTGCGAAAGCACGTCTTTTCAGTGTGGTGCCATCGCTCGATACGCCCGTCTGCAGCCTGCAGACCAAGAAGTTCGAAGAAACCTTGGCCGGCATGAAGGATAGAGTCAGCACTTATACCATCAGTCTGGATCTGCCCTTCGCCCAGAAGCGATTCTGCGCGGCTGAGGGCGTTGCCAACATGCAAACGCTCTCCGACACGCACGATCACTCTTTTGGCCAAAACTATGGCGTGCTGATCGAAGGGCTGTCGCTGCCGTTGCTCTCGAGAGCGATTTTCGTCGTCAACGGGCAAGGCAAGCTTACCCATGTGGAATATGTCATGGACGTGCCGCAACATCCGAATTATGACGCAGCTGTCGCAGCCCTGAAAGCGGCCGCTGGCTGAACAATGACGCAAGGCTTTATTGCATATCGACTTGTCGCAATTGACCTGAAGTAATCCAGAAACGAACCCGCGACCTCGAGGTCGTGGGTTCTTGTTTTTGCACCCCCATTTCCGGCAGTCTGCCGGTTGTGCCACGCCTGTCGATTTTGCCTGACCTGATAACTTTGACAGCTGAAGAGTGGTTTTCTTGCAGAAAATCATCAGTACCCGCTTGTATGGGTCTGTACTCCAATTAAGTTGAAAAGGAGGCCAGTGCCGCGCGCGCGTAAAGCTTGCGGGTGATGACCTGGGACCAAAATCCGGCACGATTATCAAGTTGTTGCTGGAGGCGGTCAGCGTCCCGAACCGGCGAATGAGAAATAAGAGGAGATTGAACATGAAGACCTGGCGAGGAGCTGTTTGGGCGACCGCCTTGGTGGTTGTCGGATTGTCCGGAGCAACGGCCAATGCTTCTTGGTGCAATGCCTTCGAGGTCTGCTGGCACCGGAACACAACCTCCAATTATTATGCGCCGCCGGCTTCCGTAGCCTACTATGTGGCGCCACCACGACTAGCTATTATGTTGCGCCCGTGACGAGCTATTATGTCGCACCGACCGTCAGCTACTACGCGGCTCCCGCGGCAAGCTGCCCGCAAGCCTGTGCCCCAAGCTGCACGCCTTGCCAGACTTGCCAAACGAATTATGTGCAGCGAAGCTACTATCAGCCGGTCACCGAATATCAAACGCAAAGCTATTACGAACCCGTCACCTCCTACAGCACGAGCTACTATTATGCGCCCGTAACGAGCTATTCCTATAGCTCCTTTTACGATGCCAGTTCGTGCAGCTATCAACAGGTTGCTCAGCCAACGGTCAGTTACCAACTGCGGGCCCAATCCTGTCCCGTTCAGAACTGGGTGCGCGCTGCCAAAAAGTGCCCGTAACCACCTATAAAATGGCCTATTACTACGATCCAGTGACCACTTGCTCCAGCCTGCCACCGGCGCCGGCCCCAACTTGCAGTTCATGCACGAACACGGCCGCACCTCCTCCGGGCCCGTGACGCCTCAACCCAGCTACTATCCGCCGACGGATACCAGGTGGCAAGCTCCGCCAGCCGGAGTCAGTGAGGGCCAACGTTCGCCAGGCGCGTTGCCCTACGATCGTTCATATCCACCTAACGACAGCATGCCCCGCGCATCGGGCAGTTCGTATCAGCCGAATCGGCAAAGTCAGACGCCGGGACAGCCGGTGCTGAGGGCGCCAGTCGCAGCTCCCGTGCCGGCGGTGCATCTCGACCGCTTTGTGTCCTCGCCGCGGGGCCAGATCAACGGCCAAGTCGTGCAGGCCAACTGGCAACCAGGCGTCTCTACTCGCCTAGTCTTCATCAATGCCGATCGCAAAGAAGCACGCAAGGAAGTCGCCACCGACGGCTTCGGTCGTTTCCAGGCGCAGTTATCGCCCGGCGGCTGGCTGGTCTACGTGGAAGATGCTCAGGGCAAGCCGGTCTTCTCTCGCGCCATCCAAGTACAAACCAATGACATGAACGAATTCCTGCGGCTGGCCAGTCGCTAGTTAGCTAGTCACGAAAACCAAACGGCCGGCCTTCATCCTGTGGACCACCGCGTCGTTTCGGAGGTGCGCTGCGCTCTTGTCCGGCCCCCTCACTCCGCCGATTTGGAAAGGATCGAGATTACCTGATCGCCAGGCCGCAGGATGCCCGCTCCTTTGACGATGACCAGCTCGCGACCTGTCAAGTTCTTGTTGCGTATCTCGACGCGGCGGCCGTCGTCGACGCCGATTTGAACTTCCATTCGCTTGACTGTGCCGCGGGGAGGATCGCCCGTCGGATCAGCGACAAGGTAGATTTCCAGCTTGTCCTTGGTTCGCACTAGCGCCGAAGCCGGCAGGGTCCGGGCTTCGCGGGAGGTCAAGGTGACGTAGGCAGTACCCGTCATTTGCGGCAGAAGAATTCCCCGGCGATTGCCAATCTGGTTCTCCAGCAACATTTCAGCTCGCATCGTTCGCGTCACCGGATCGAGCACCGATGACGTAAGCGTAATTCGGCCGTGGATTTTTTCGCCGCCGGTAACGTCCGCCAGAGCGGGGATGAACAGCTCGACGGGATTGCCCTGAGGGCCGGCTTGGAAGTATTGGACATCGCGCTCAGGAACGTCGAGAATGACGCGCACCTTGTCCGTTCTCGCGATCGTCAGTAGCGGCACGCCGGCATCTTTCACTGTTGCACCTGAATCGACCCAGCGTCTGGTGATGATGCCATCAAAGGGCGCCCGGACCTCGGCAAACTGAACCTGCACCTGGGCGCGCTCGAATTCCGTATTTGCTACCTGAACCCGGGCCGCGGCAACTTGCTGTTCCTGCAAGGCGGCTTGTAACTTGTTGTTCCTGGTCAGCACCGCGGCCTGAGCGGCGGGCCAGGGCGCCATAGGTCGCATCGAGCTGCCCTTGGCTTCTTCGACCTGCTGCGGACTCAGCGTTTCCGCCTGGGCAAGCCGGCTGATTCGGGCATGCTGGAGTTTGCGATAGGTCAGGTCTGACTCGTAGCGCGCTGCAACATGGCCTGCATTTCCTTCACCTCCGCCTCGGCAACGTGCACCGCCACCTGGGCGAGCGCTTGGGTGTTCTTGGCCAGTTCGACCAGCGCCCGCTTGTTGTCGCGTTCGGCCAGAAGGTCCGGGACCGACAGCGCCAGCAGCGCTTCGTTCTTCTTCACCGGCCTGCCAATATCAAGGTCGGGCGGCACGGATTTGAGGTAGCCCCTCACCATGGCACACAGGTCGGCCCTTTCGTACGCTTCAAGGGTCGCCGTGTAGCTGTGCACCACCTCCAGTCGCCTGGGATTCCCCATCACAACCGTTTCGAGGCGAGGCAGGCGTTCCACCTCGCCCATGTGAGGTTTCTCGGCCCTGCCCTTCCCACATCCCACGACCAGAATGCTCGATAAGAACAGGGCAATGGCCGCCGCTATTGCTTTCATCATGACAACTCGTTCACAGTTGAAATCGTTCGTTTTCCTGACGCCCGCGTCGCCTTTTCAATTCGGAGCGGCCGCAGGAGTCGCTCCCCCGGTCGGCTTCAGTAACAGGTACAGCACCGGAACGACAAAGAGAGTGAGCAGCGTGGATCCAGCTAGGCCGCCGATGACTGCTCGGGCCAACGGTAGATTCATTTCATCGCCCGGATGCAAGTGGATCGCCATGGGCAACAGGCCGACAATCGTGGCGAGAGTGGTCATCAAGATGGGGCGGAGCCGGGTGCGCGCAGCCTCCACCACTGCCTCGAAGGTATTGCTACCTTCGCTGCGCCGGCGATTGGCGAATTCGACCAGGAGCACGGAGTTGGACACCGAGATGCCGACCATCAAAAGGATGCCCATGCAAGACTGGATGTTGAGCGAGGTGCTCGTCGCCCAGAGCATGACCGCCACGCCCACCAGCCCCAGCGGCGCCGCCACGATCATGATCAAGGGGTCGAGCCACGACGAGAATTGGGCGGCCATCACCAGATAGACCAGCAAGACGGCCAAGAGCAGATTGAAGCCCATTTCGCCGAACGACTCGCGCATGCTGGCGACTTCGCCTCGAACCGTGACGCGGATTCCGCGGGGGATCGCAGCGGTTCGGGATCGACGCCAAATTCTTGTTGCATCGCGACGCGAGCGGGTATTTGTCCCTTGGTCAAGTTCATGTAATGGTCGAGGCGTTCCCGGAAATGCTCGTCCTTGGCCAGGTTTAGGGTGTTCACATCGACTCCATATTCCTCGCGTAGCTCCAGGGCGACCTCGGGATCCTCGTCGCGAAAATAAGACGTCAGCAAGTGCTGGAGATCCAGGTTCACCGCCGGGTCCCCATGCTCTCTGGGGAAGACTTTGATGGCATGGGCTAGCAGTGCTTCGAGCGGCAGATTGGTCAAGGCATAAGTCAAAGGGAGCTGGGCGACAACGCGGTCAATTTCGTTGGCCACGCGGGCCAGGTCGTTGTCGCCAACCGAAACCAGAAGCTGGCTGACGCGGTCGGCCTCGTAATGAAAGACTTCAACGGGCCCCTGATTCCGGTGAATGGTGGCGACGTCCCGGAGGAGGGGCGTACGCTTCGTGCCCCGATTGCGCTCTGCCGACAGGGGCACATTTTCCAGGGTCTGGACGTTGTCAACCAGGTACTCGGGATACTGCACGCCAATGATGTAGGGGTTCCCGGTCGTAGGATCGATCCAAAAGTTTGGCGCGAGCTGCGCACTCGACATGAGAGCGGTGATGACATTGCGCACGATGTCGGTTTGCGTCAGTTTCAAACGGGCGGCGGCCACCCGGTCGACTTCGATGCTGAGCTGGGGCAGGTCCATGCCCTGGGGCAGGTAAGTCTCCTTGACCTGCGGGATGCGGCCGATGCGCCAGCCGAGGGTCTTGGCAACTTGCCGGCGATTGGTCACGTCGCCCGTGGATCTGGACTTCGATGGGGGCCAGGCCGCCGTTCAGGATTTGGCGGATCATGCCGCCCGTTTCGATGAAAAAATCGTCGCTGGGGAATTGCTCGGCCAGCTTCTGGCGGATCTTTTCGACGTACACGCGCGTCGGCGTCGTCCGCCCATCGAAACCGCTCCGGAGCTGGACGCGCAGGAACGCCGCGTGCGGTCCGTTGTTGGGGGTGTAGATGGCTGACCAGCGCGACGAAATACCGATGTTGGCGAGGGTCAGTTTCAAATCCTCGGCTGGCACGACCGCGCGAACGACTTCATCGATCCCGCGTGTTTTCTCTTCGGTCGCTTCCACGCGGGGCCCGCCGGCGCCGCGCAAATGGATGGTGAGTTCGCTGGAATCAACCTCCGGGAACAGCTCCTGGCCAATGCGCGGAAAACACCAGATCGCGAAGGCCACGGTGATGCCGACCAGCCCCAGTACCGCAAGGCGGCGCTTGAGGCAGACGCGCAGGGCTCGTTCGTAGGAGCCGGTGAAGCGCTCAAAAACTCGATGAAAGAGCGGGCCGATCCGCGACAGGCCAGCCAGGACCAGCACTCCCGCCCCCGCGACACCGCGCCGACGACCAAGCGGCGCAGCGTTTCCGGCAAGATCCGGTAGGGCCAGGAAACGACGTCGCCGACCTTGGCCGTAAAGAACTTGTCGAGCAGATCGGCGCCCCAGTGGGCCGCCGCAGGCAGTCCCAGGCCGACCAGGGCAAGCAAAAATGCCCCGCGCAGAAGCCAGCGAGGAAAACGTTCGCGGCTGTGGTGGGTTCGCAAAAAGTGGGAATTGTAGAGCGGCGAAACCGTGCGTGCGACCAGATAAGAAGCGCCCATGGCCATGCTGGCGCTTACCGCCAGTGGCGTGAACAGATACTTGCCGATGCCCGTCATGAAGGTCAGGGGAAAGAAGACCACCACCGTGGTGATGGTGGCAATGAGCACGGGAAGGGAAATTTCCTTCGAGCTGTCCAGCACCGCCTGCCGAGGCAATTTGCCCATGTCGAGATGCCGCATGGTGTTCTCGACGTCCACGATGCAATCGTCGACTACCCGCCCGAGGATCAGCGCAGCCCGCCCAGGGTCATGATGTTCAAGGTGTGGCCGGTGAAATAGAGACCCGTGAAAGCCAGCAGCACGGAGAGCGGAATCGACAACATCACCACCCAGGTGCTCCGCAAGCTTCCCAGAAAGAGCAGCACGACCAGGGAAGCCAGAACGGCGCCTAGGACTCCTTCGAGGCGAAGATTGTCGATCGAGTCGCGTACATACTGGGATTGATCGAAGGAAACTTCGACCTGAACGTCGTCGGGGATCGTTCCGCGGGAATGGAGCTCCGGCAGGAAGGCCTTGACGTTGTCGACCACCGAAATGGCACTCGCGCCTGCTTGACGCAACAGCGGCATGTACACCGCCCGTTTACCGTCGACATGTACCGTGTTGGTCCGCCAGCGCGATTCCGTCCACGACGTCGGCAACGTCTCCCAGATAGACGACTTTGCGTCCATCGCTGTATAGCGGGATCTTCTCGAATTCCTTTGGCGTCCCCACCATGCTGTTGGAGATGACGTAATAGTTCTGGTCGCCGATCCGAATCTCCCCGGTGGGTATGACCTGGCTCTGCGTGTTAACGATGCGGGCGACGTCCATGGGCGAAAGCTTCAAGGCTTCCAGCGACGGCGGATGGACGTAGATTTGCACCTGGCGAAACACGCCCCCAAAGACCGGCGCCGATGCCAGGCCTTCGATACCCGCCAGGGCTTCACGCATCTGGTAGTCGGCAATATCCAACAATTCCTTATCGTTGAGGCTGGCGCTGGTGATGATCAAGTTCCCCACCGGTACCGAGCTGGCATCAAATTTCAGAATGGTTGGCGGCAACATGCCCGGCGGCATGTTCTGCATTTCGCTGCTGACCAGTGAGAGAACCTGGCTGGCAGCTACGTCGGGATCCACCTGTTCCCGGAAGAATACCTTGATGATGGCAATGCCCAGCAAGGATTTGGATTCGAGATGCGCCAGGTGATCGCAGCGCAGTCAAGGCGCGCTCCAGAACGGAGGACACGCTCTTCTCCATGTCGGGCGCCGGCATCCCGCGATAGGAAGCGAACACCACGACTACCGGCACCTTGATTTTGGGCAGGATGTCGGTTGGAGTCCTTCGATAGCCGACGATTCCCAGCACTACCGTCAGCAGCATGGCCACGTAAATCGTGTACGGGTGGCGCAGCGCCAGATTGACAAGCCACATGCAAGCTTCCTCGCGTTCTCGAGTTTTCCAGCGGGAGAAATCTGGAGAGGTGATCCCCCCTTCAGGGGGCGCAACCAAGCTTCACTGTACTTGAGCCTGATGGCGGCGTCCATCTCGGCTCGATTGGCCCGGGCCTGGTCGGGAAAAAGGCAGGATTATTATCTCTTGGACGGGAGCCTTGAGGGGGCAGCCGCGACCCGGGCGATGATCTCCTCCGGCGGCACACCCAGCACGACCAGGAGCCGAAAGCGAACCCGCTCGTAGTCGGTGATGGCTTGACTGTAGGATTCGAGAAGATCCGACAGGCTGCGTATGGCATCAAGCACATCCAGCGGGCGTGTTTTTTCCACTTCGCGGATCCGCTGAAAGTTCAGTCGAATCGCCTCGAACACGGGCCCATTCGGCTTGCCGTTCTCGTCGAACAGGGCCAAGGCGCGTGGTCGCCACCCGGGACTGCCAGCCCTGAATCTGATCCACGGTTTGAACGAGCTGGGCAATAATTTGATCCTGGAGCTGAAGTCTGCGCAGCCCGACCTGGCGGACCACGGATTGCTGCTCGCGGATCTCGGCACGGTTGCCAAAACCCATATTCTGCAAACGCCAGACGAGCCCGACGTCAAAATCGGAACGCGTGTCCATGTGCAAAATTCGGCCTGATGGACCAAATCCGCCGGGACTGACAAGCTTGCCGCCACTCAATACGGGCGGATTGGGATCTGGCCCCGCCAAAGTCGCCCCAACTGTAGTTGAGCACCAGATTGGGCAGCAGGGGCCGATAACGGGCCGCCCGGACCCGCTCGACGGCAGCCTGGACCTCGGCCCGATTTTCCGCCAGTTCCGGCCGATTGTCCAGGGCAATCTGTACCAGGTCGGCGACGGGAAGCTGGTACCAGGGGTCGTCCAGCGCCATGGGAAATCGAAAGTCCTCGAGCGGCCACAGGGGAATCTCCGGATCGATTCGCAAAACCCTGGCCAGTTCGGCCGCGGCAACTCGGAATTCCTGGATGGCCGCGTTGCGCATCCTCCTGACGGCGCAGGATTTCGATGAGCACGCGATCCACCTCGGCCTTCAAGGCCTCGGCGGCTCCCGCTTTCTGGATCGCCTCCACGACAATCAGGAGGCCTCTGGAGCCTGAGCCGCACGGGCGAAGGCTGGTTGGAGGTGAGAAACTCGAGGACAACGTCGACCCGGGCCAGCTCGCCCGAGCCCGCATCATGGCGAAGTAGGCATCGGCAACCGCCAGGAGCGTATCATTGTGAATGCGGCGGACGCCGGCCTGTGTAGCAACGGTTGTTTGCCGGGCCACCAGCGGAGCAAATATGGCATCGGCGAATCCAACGGAGATAGAGGGGCCGCCTCCCACAAACAAGGAGTCCTTGTTCGCGTCAATGATGTTTCCTTCAGTCTTCTGAATCTGACCCTCATGATTGGCGTAGGTGCTCCCCATATTAAGACTGGGCAGCATCAGCAAGCGGGCTCGCTGCAGTTGGACCTGAGATTGAGTAACCACTTCGCGAGCGCGGGCGATATCCAGATTGTTGGTGCCTGCCATGCGGAGGGCAGTCGCCAGGTCGATAGGCATGATGCCCTGCTCGTTTGGCCAGAGGGTAGAGCTGGAGGCTGGTGATGCGCTGGAGGGATTAGAATGGGCGCCTTGGCTAGGTCGCCGGGGAGCGCTGATCCTCCTGAGCGAACTCCAGATTGCTCTCCCATGCCTGATCTCACTGGGTCTGGCAACGGGGACGGTGGAGCAAGATTCTGGCCCAGCGCTGAGCAGGCCATGCCGCCGAACCACAGGAGTGTGGTCAAGACAATGGCACGCGCTTGCATGCTGCTCGTCTTGACTGGGCTCGGTTGCATGAAGAATCTCAGCCCCCGTGAATTTGGCTCATTGAGGAAAAAGGGTTAAGCGGGGCGAACCTCGTCTTGGTCGACTTTTTCCCATCGAGGCTTTGATCGATTCGCCGCTGCTATACCCACGAGTGCTCAAGAATACAAGCAAGAGTATTGCCACTGCTTCACGCGGCAAACCTAAAATCTACAAATGTTCAGTATTGAGGAGGCTTTTGAACGCTGCTTTTCCCGCCAACGCCGGAGGGCAGGGAATGGGCCATTCACTGTGTTCCGGCCTTTCCCTTGCCCTGATGGTGCATCATCCAGAGCAAGGCAATGAAGCCCTAAACCCATGAGGGATCATGGGTGCAAGCAGATTGTCCGTGGCGATAAACTAGATGCTTATGTACAACCCGATGAGACTCGCGAGCACGAGATAAGCAGCGGAAAGCGGATGCATCAGGCCGAACAACCAATTGACTAGGACGACCCTTCTGCTTACTGCATGCACCACACGCAGACTCCGATGTAGAGACAGAGTCCAATCGTGAAAATGCCCGACATTAGGCAGACGACGCCGGCAGCCGAACGGCCGTCGTCTTCGTGAAAAGCCTGAATCTCCGCTTCCGAAAACAATACGTCCGAACTCGGACTCGGCTCATGACCATGATCTGACATGCGATTCTCCTTATCTGAGTGCGAGCGAAACCCGCCCGCAGTGCATTTCGCTTGGCCTCGCATTCGGTATAGCGTCCGCTTCGAATCGGTCAAGAGTCTTAGGCGATTACCTCGCTAATGGGCTTCGCCGCCTTGTCGACAATCCGGATCGGCCGGCCGACATTCGAGTTATTCTGCTTCTTGAAATCGATGCCCAGTGCCAGGCAAACCGTTGCCAGGAAATCGGGCACCGATACAGCCCGTTCGAGCACCGACATGCCGTCGGCGCTGGTCTTGCCGACCACCTGCCCGCCCTTCAAGCCGCCGCCGGCAATGACGGTCGACCAGGCGGTGGGGAAATGATCTCGACCCTTGGCGCCATTGATCTTGGGCGTGCGGCCAAATTCTCCCATCCAGACGATCGTGGTGGAATCGAGCAACCCGCGCTGCTTGAGGTCGGTCATTAGCGTCGCGAATGCGGGATCGAGGACGCCGGACAGCCGCTTGACTCGATCGAAATTGCCTGCGTGGGTGTCCCAACCCAAAACGTCGCCATCGGCGCCGCTGAGCGTCACTTCCACGAAGGGAACACCGCGCTCCACCAACCGGCGGGCTAGCATGCAACCTTGGCCAAATCCCGATCGGCCGTAGGCGTCGCGCAGGGCATCGGGCTCTTCTTCCAGGTTGAAGGCTTTAGCCGCGGGCGAGCGCATCAGGCGGACCGCCCGCCCATACGCGGTTTGATGTCCCAATGCCGGGCCAATGGGCCGTTCGCGCACAAAATCGCTTTCGAGATTGCGGAGAATCTCGAGCCGGGCATTTTCTTGTTCGTGCGTTATGCCTGCGGGCGGGGCCAAATCCTGCACCTTCAGCGCCTCGGAATAATTCGTGTTGGCGTTCGCTCCCGGAATTCCGCCTTCGCCGACCACCAACGGAGCAAATTGGGGCCCCAGGAAGCCAGATGTAAAAGCAGCCGGACTGAGGAAGCGCGCCGGCGACACGCTCACAAAACTGGGCAGGTCGAGTTCCTCGCCGGCCAGTTGATGCGCCACCAGCGCGCCCAAGGGCGGATAGGTGATTGGTCCTTGGGGCAAGTAACCGGTGCGAAGCAAGAAAGTGGCACGGCCGTGATCGCCTTCCTTCGTGCTCATCGACCGGACCAGCACCATGTGGTCCATGTGCTTGGCAATTTGGGGCAAATGCTCGCTGATCTGGATGCCGGGAGTGGCGGTGGCGATCGGCTTATAGGGCCGCCATTGGCGTGGCCTGGTTTCAGGTCAAAGGTATCCATTTGGCTCGGGCCGCCGCTCATCCAGAGCAGAATGCATGCACGCTTACGTTGCGGATTGTGGGCTGCATCTGCTGCCAGCGTTTGCAGCCAGCCGCTGCTCGAACCCATGCTGACCCCGGCCGCAGCCAGCGTGAGCCACTCGCGGCGAGATAATCGTCCCAGGTTTTGATTTCGGGAAAGGAGGGCCATGGCAACTTTGCTCCTTTAATGATTGAGCAAGAACTCGCCGCTGTTCAAAAGCGCCCAGAGCACATCGGAGAGAGCTATACGCGGGTCCTTGCGGGGCCCGCCGCTTTCGACGTAGGGCACGAGCTTGCTCAGTTCCTCGGCGCGGGGCTTGCGACAGAGCGCCGTTAAGTAGAGAGCTTCAATTTTCTCGCGCATCCATGAAGGGAGAATCGGCAATGGCCGACAGCGTTTCGCTTCGGTCGAGGTCGGTGGTTTCGGCCATGAGCCGGCCGTTCATGAGCATGAGGGCTTGGAGAATCGACGTTTGATATTCCGTCGGCTTATCCTGGCTGGTGAAACGCGCCAAGAATTCACCGCGCAAACCGCCTGCGATTCTGGGGTCGGCCAACCCCGGGGCCATGCCGCCGGGGCCGGCATCCCGCAAGCCAGTCGCCTGCACGAGGCTATCCAGCATTTGATCGCCCGATAGCCCGCGCACCGACATGTTCGTGAACAGGCGGTTATCTTCCTGACTGGCGCTGCCCCGGCCGCGCTGACTGGCTCGCTGATAGGTTTCGCTGAGCGCAATTGCGCGCATAATGAACTTCAGATCGTAAGAGTGATGCTGAAATTCTCGGGCCAACTCCGCCAGCAAGTCGGCATGGCTGGCAGGATTCTGCTCGCTCATTTCGTCGAAAGGCTCGACCAAGCCGATGCCGAAGAAGTAAGCCCAAAGCCGATTGACCAGCGCCTTCGCCATATAGGGGTTATTGCTCGACGTGATCCAGGCGGCGAGCGTGGCTCGTGAGCTGCCGTTCACTTTGGTCTTTGGAGCCGAACCGTCAAGGTAATGGACCATGACGGTGTCGTTCGTACCGGGAATGGCGATCTTGTCGTGGTTGGCATCTTCCTTCACTCCCGGCACGGGATTGTCGGCCGGTGTGGTGCGTTGAACGCCCGAAAAGAATGCGGCAAATTCCCAAAACTGCTTCCTGCGCCAAACATCCATGGGGTGATCGTGGCACTGGGCGCATTCCAGCTTGATGCCCAGGAAGAGTCGCGAAACGCTGGACGCAAGGTTCTCAGGTTTGAGCTCGTTGGCCATATAGAAGGCGACCGGCGTGGGCTCATCATACGCCATTTGTTGTTGCCGGCGGCGCATGCCGACGTTGTCCAGCGGAGCCGTAATGATCTGCTGAACCATTTGATCGTAAGGCGTATTATCCCGAAGCCGGTCGTGCAGCCAGCGGTCGAACCCCGGCAAGAATTGCTGTGCTTCGGGAACGTTCGCTTGAGGCAACAGTGCCGCACGCCAGACATTGGTCCAATGCTTCACATACATGGGGCTGTCGAGCAGGCGATCGATCAGCAACTGCCGCTTTTGTGGGTTGGTATCGGCAAGAAAATCGCGTGCCTCGAGCGTCCGTGGAATGCGGCCGGATAGATCGAGCGACACGCGCCGCAAAAACTCCGCGTCATCGGAGCGCTCGCCGACGGACACGCCTTCGCTGGTGGCGCGAGCCACGATGAACTGATCGATGCGCCGAGCAAGTTTCTGCGCGTCCGCCAAGTTCAGAATAGCTTTCGTGGCCTGCGCATTTGGCGGTTGTTCGCTGGTGCGCCCCCAGCAACGACGAGCCAGCCAAAGCAATCACCGCCCCGACGACCAGAAGGGAGCGAAAGGTCGACATGGCCATGAACCCTCGGAGGAAAAGAGGCACGCCTATCGGGCATCGGCCTGCAACAGGTAAGATCTTAATCTGTAACGGGTTTACATGCCATTGGATTCCTTCTCGCCTCACCACCGATGATGAGCTACCGACAATTCTTCACTTCGAGACTTTACTTTTTGCGCGCTCGGTCACCCACTCCTGTCGAGCCGGGTCCAGAGGGATCGGAGGCGACTCGGTGTAATCGATCGAACGACCATATCTGCCTCGTTCGTAGGTAGTCCTGAAGACAGCGCCCAAGTCGATCCAGACATCAGGGTCGGGCGCAAGCAGGGGGATGGGGATGGCCGGTAACGATTGGCGCACTGTCCAGTGGTAGACCTGGCACTTTGGACGCTGGTTCCAACGCGACACGAAGGTATAGTAATCTCCGGAAGGCAACTCTTGTTCGAGCGGCACACGCTGCCCCTTGATGAGCAGATCCAATTCCACCACATGGACGGGATGGTAGAAGAGCTCGCGTTGCGCTTAGCCAAGTAGAGGGTTCGGCCTGGCTCTTCCTTGTTTGCCGGTGACAATAGTTCCAGTGCCGCAACAAGGGTGCGATCGGGTCGATGGAGAATCTCGATGTGCCGTTCGTGGGTCTCTTCTTCGATGACGAGCGATAGGGTGACAGGCTCGAGCGTCGCCAGGCCTGCCGGGGCCTGACCCTGTATTCGAGAGGGAGCTCGTTGGGTTATGGCAACGTCCGGCTCGATGAGTTTCTTCCTTGGCGGACTCACTTCCACGAGACTGACTTTTTCATCGATCCGCGCCTCGTAGTTTTCGGGCAAACAATCCATCAAGGCATCTCGCCAATAAGTGATGAAACTGGCGCCGAAGTCGGACCAGAGCGATGGGGTTTCAAGATAGGGGTCCATTCCGGGAAAGGGGCTTGCCATGATACGCCTCCAAAAGAAAGGGCTAGACGGCCCCTCGTTCGTCGTTCGTTATGAGTATACCGCCTGCCCTGGCCGCTGTACCGCGACTTCTTCAATCAGAGACAACGCGATTCCGGATTTTTCCCAGTTTTTTGACTGTCATAGGGGAGTCACTGGATACAATGCAAATTGGCCAGTGGTCTCCTTTCGGGTTTTTTTCCCCGAGGTGGAGTCATGGATGCCTTGCGAGCGACGCTGCCGGTTCTCCGAACGCTGGGTGAAGGCCTGCTCCAACTGGTCTATCCGGCGGTGTGCCATATCTGTCTCGATCCCCTGAGTTCTACCAACCAACGCTTCTGCGCCCAGTGCCAGTCCTGCGCTTGAAATCGATCCTTTTCTGTCCTGTTGGCGTTGTGGCTCCACCGTGGGGCCGCACGAAGAAGTCGCCGAAGGTTGCGCTCGCTGCCGCAAGGCTTCTTTTCATTTCAACCGGGTTTATCGCTTGGGGCCTTATGAAGGATTGCTCCGGGAAGTTGTCTTGCGCATGAAGTCGCAGGCCGGCGAAAGTCTGGCATCGGCAATGGGTGCGATTTTCGCGAACCGGCTTGGGCCGGCAATGGCGGATGCGAAGCTCGACGGGGTAGTGGCGATTCCCCTGCATTGGCGAAAGCGCACGGCTCGGGGTTACAACCAATCGGAAGTACTTGCTCGCTCGTTGGCACACAAATTGCGGGTTCCGTTTTTGTCAAACTGCCTCGTGCGATTGCGCTACACTCCGCAGCAAGTCGGGCTTTCGGCTGCTGAACGTCGAGCGAACGTTTCGGGCGCCTTTTCCGTTCGGCGGGCCGGCTCACTGCAGGGCAGAAGAGTGCTCTTGATGGATGACGTGATGACAACGAACTCGACGGCCAGCGAAGCTGCCGGGACGTTGCGCAAGGCAGGGGTGGCGGAGGTCAGAGTCGGTGTGCTGGCTCATCGGACGGTTTGATTCAGAAAGCAGAGCCAGGGGTGGACGTGGGCAAAATGTAACGAAACTCTGGGAGGTGCTAGGGCTGAGAGAATTGGTTCGCAAAACTGAGCAATTTTCGTTTCAGGTCGTTTGACATCGACGGACTTGGGGCAAAGATGTAGTGGGCCGCATTGGTCGTCAACCACCCGTATTCACGCTGGTGGTCCATGTCCGACGGCCGGGGCCCGGGGTTGCAGGGAAAGGTCATTTCATCATGTTGCGTTTCAATGTCGTTTTGGCCGCGGGGTTGATGGCGGTCGCGCCAGTCTCCGCCGCCACATGGGCTGACGGGCTGTTCAACGAACAGGGCAAGGATTTCGGGCTTGTGCCTCGAGGTCCAACGCTGACTCACTATTTTCTGGTCTCCAACAAGACCGACAAGGCGGTTCACATCGCCGGTGTGCCGCGTGTCGTGTGGCTGCACGCAGGCCACGGCTCTGGAGACGTCTTTGGCCCCAGGCCAATCGACAGCCATTCAGGCCCTTATGGATACCCGTCGCTTTTCGGGCCATAAGCAAGTTACCATTTTCGTAACCTTCGATCAGCCGCAATGGAACGAGGTTCAGCTCTTTGTTCGCGCCTACGGCAGCGATGACCTTTCGGTCTCGCCGGCTGAATTCCCGTTCCCGGCAAAAATCAAAGTGGGCACACCCGCAACCGCTAAAGTGACCGTTCAGTTCGTCGGCAGCCAATGGCAAGTGCTGGGAGCTGAACCGGATAGCGGCTACGTGGAAGCTTCCGTGAAGGAGATCCGGCGAGATGCCTCGAGCGCTGTTTACGAGGTGACCGCCAAGCTTCGTAAAGACACGCCCGCCGGGAAATGGTTTACGGACGTTTGGCTGAGAACTAATCAAGGCGGACTGCCCAAGGTCCGTATCCCGCTTACCGTGGATATCGAATCGGCGTCGTCTCCGCCGCGAACGGTCACCTTTGGAGAAATTAAGGCCGGGCAATCGGCCGAACGCAAGATCAGTGTAAAGGGCGCTAAGCCTTTCCATGTCACCAAAGTTGAAGGAACGGATGGCGAAGTAACAGCCAAGACAAGCGACGAAGCGAAAGCCGAGCAGGAGGTGACGATCACTTTCAAGCCGAGCAAAGCCGGGGCCTTCGATCGCAAGCTGATCGTGGTAACCGACTCGAGCGACTTGAAACAGATCGAAGTTCTCGCCCACGGAACGGTTCGCTGAGTCGAGTTGCTAACGGGTTATTCGAAGATGGCCCGGAAGGCGCAATGCCTTCCGGGCTTTTTCGTTTGACCGGGTTGAGCCGCGATCGGTTCGCAAGCGCGGACAGACACTCTGGTTCACTCGTTCCCACGCTTCTCGGCAGGAAAAAACTCTACAACGCGATGACGAAAGCCCGGCAACACATCCTCGCCGGTGATTTCGTCCGACGCATGCAGCTTGCTCACCGTTCCATCCTTGCGGTGCACCTTCACCATGCGCAGATCTGGATTAACCTCCCAAACAAGGGGGACACCCGCAGCTAGATACTCCTCGATCTTCTCGTCGACCTCAGTGGCGATATCATTGGGCGAGATCACTTCGACAACTAAATCGGGCCGAATCGTGAGAAAGCCTTCTCTGTAGTGCTCAGGAGAAAACCTTTCGCGACGAACGAAAGTCGCGTCGGGCCTGCGAATCTTGTCGGGGGCATCTCGGTAGAACCGGCATCCAGTCGTTCCTCCCCGAGACTTCTCCTGCATTCGTTGCCAGGCAATAATCGTTCAACAGACTGAGCACAATGATTTCGACTCTACCGGAAAGTACGCCCACGTTCCGCTCCACAAGTTCTCCGTCGACGAGCTCAAATCGAACTGCATCTGGCATAGCCAGCAAGTCAGCGGGAGTGACTACACGTTTGGGTGCGAGGGTGCTCATGCGTTGGCTTCTCATGCCTGAATTGATTGTCACTTAACCTCAGCAAAAACGATTCGGTCATACACGTCTGCCAAGTTCATCCTGCATTGAATCGAGGCGATTACGACGCTGGCGTCGAGACCCATGGTCCGGCAATAAGTCCATTGGCCTTCCGGCTGGCGAACGAAATGTTCGATTTGGGGGCGATCCTGGGAAACGAGGAGGTAGTCCGATAGCGTTGGGTTCCACGTTTGCAAGCGGTTGAATTTCTCCCCACGATCGAACGCTTCCGTGCTTGGTGACAAAACCTCAACGATTACCTGGGGATTGAGAACGACGTCCTTGGCTGCGTCGTGGTATTCCGGTTCGCCGCAGATGACGAGGACATCGGGATAGGAGAACAGTCCGCGTGTGGTTTCACCCGCCGACAGAACCGGGCCGCTGCGCACCTTGGTATCCTTGCTGCGCACCCGGCATGGCCTGCCTTTGAGTTGGGTTCCCAAGATAATGACGATGTTTGTGGTGATGTCGCCGTGAACCGGACTTTCGCCAGCCATGCCATAAATCTCGCCATCGAGAAAATAATGGCGGTCCTCCGATGAACGCTCGATTTTCAGATATTGGTCAATGGCGAAGGAGCCATGTTTCAACTTCGATGTGGCCGAGCTCATCGACAAAGTCTCCTACAGGGCGTGCGCATATCGGCACGTATTATAACCGATCGGCTATGCCAACCGCTTGTGAAAGCGAAGCGTGCTAAACGTGAGAAAGACCACCGCCATACCCCACAGCACCATCAGATGCACCCGCAACTCGAAGAAGCCTGCCCCGCGCAGGATGACCCCGCGAGCAGCGTCGATCATCCAGGTGGTGGGTATCAACTGAGCCAGGTACCAGAAGAACAAGGGCATCGAATCGAGCGGGAACACGTAGCCCGACAAGAAAATCGACGGGATAACGGTTCCCATGGAGATCTGCATGGCTGCATCGCGCGTCGAGGCTTTTGTGGAAACCCACAAGCCCAAGCCGAGCATGGCCAGCACGAAGGGAAACATGATCGTTATGAGCGTGAGATAGACACCATGAATGGGCACCTGGAATACGGTCCGCATGAGAAAAGAGATGCTGAAGAACTCCACAAATGTCAGCGCCAGATAAGGACAAAGTTTTCCCAAAATGAGTTCGGTGGCGCGCACGGGCGTCATGAAGAGCTGTTCGAGCGTGCCGTTCTCTTTCTCGCGAACGATCGAAGTAGCCGACAGCATGACCGCCATCATCTGGCACATGACCACCAGCAATCCGGGGATGAAGAAGTTCGCCGAGCGCGTGTCGGGATTGAAGAGCACTCGGGGTCGGGCTTCCACGGGCAGAGGCCGATCCTGAAGAATGGTCAACAGCGATTCGCGCAAGGCGATGGCGTTGCCGACGTTGACCGCTTCAGCCGCGATAGATGATTCAGAACCATCCACCAAAACCAGAACCTGGGCCGTCTGCCCGCCGACCAATCGTCGTGAATAATCCTCCGGAATCTTGATGCCGATGCGCGCTTGCCCAGCCACGATGGCTTCTTGCAATTCTTCATCCGACTGCACGTGCATAGTGATGAGAAAATCTTTGCTGTTTTCGAACTGGCGCAACAGCCGTTGGCTCTCCTGCGTGTGGGCCAGGTCCAACACTGCTGTTCTCACGAATCGGACGTTCGTGTCGATGGCGTAGCCCAGCATGAACATTTCGCAGATGGGGATGAAGAGCGTAAAAAACAGCGTCATCGGATCGCGCAGGATATGGAGGAATTCCTTACGCGCCACGGAATAGAAACGCAGCAGAGAAGCAGAGAACATGAATTAGCGCCATGGTGTCGGGTAAATCGCCATCTCAGTTGTGAAAAAATCGGGACTGGCTCAGGCCGACGCTGGCGAAACCTTGAAAATGTGATGTACCGGCCGGTGCCTGTCCCGCTTTTTTCACAACCTCTCAGCCTTTCTTGATGCCTTCAGGGCGGGAAAGCGTTACGAACACATCTTCGAGCGTCGCCGCCGCGGGGTGGACTTCCAGACCTTCCAACCCTAGATCGCCTAATGAGCATGCTTCGTCCACTAGAGCATAAACGGCCTGGCCAAACACCGTAGCGTGGCGAACGCCGGGCTGAGTGCGAAGCTGTTTCAGAATGGGCGCCGAGTCGGGTGTGAGAATCTCCAAGCGTTTGGTGCCGGGCGGAGTCACACCTGGAAGCTGTTTGAGTTCCAGGGGCGTGCCTACGGCCAACAGCTTTGAGAGATACAGGTAACCCACGCGGGCGCAGCGTTCGGCTTCGTCCATGTAATGCGTGGTGACGAAGAGCGTAATGCCATCGGCGGCCAGGCGGAACAACAGGTCCCACAAATCGCGCCGGGCGACGGGATCGATGCCGGCGGTCGGTTCGTCGAGAAACACCAGACGCGGCTGATGCAATAGCGCACACACCAGAGCCAGTCGTTGTTTCCACCCGCCCGAAAGCCTTTCGGCACGGCGGCTCAGGTAAGGCCCCAGACCGGTTAGCTCGATCAGATCTGCCTTGCGCAGCCGCGCCTCCGCCTTGCGCAAGCCGTAGATGCCGGCGTAGAAATCCATGTTCTCGGCAGCAGTCAGGTCCGCATAGAGCGAGAATTTCTGGGACATGTAGCCGATGTTGTGGCGGATTCGCTCAGGGTCGATTTGCACGTCGAAGCCCAGCACGTCGGCCTGGCCTTCGGCCAATGGGAGCAAGCCGCAGAGAGCCCGAATGAGTGTCGTCTTGCCGGAACCGTTAGGCCCGAGCAAGCCGAAAATCTCGCCGGGGCCCACTTGCAGGTCGGCTCGATCGACGGCCGTGAAGGAGCCGAAGCGAATAGTCACGCCGCGCGCGTCGATGACCAAACCGGTCGAAGGCGACTCGGTCGGTTCAATGCTCTCCGGCTGACTACTGGCGGTGGTGGTTGGGGTCATGGAAGCGTCTTGCCGCTCGCGGGTGGGTCGCTCGCTTCCAAGGGACGATCGAAAATCACCGTTGCCGCCATGCCTGCTTTGAAGACGCCTTGCGGATTGGGAACCAGGATTTTCACGCCAAACACCTGATGGCGTCGCTCGTCGGCGCTCTGAACGTTGCGGGGCGTGAACTCGCTGATCGAGGCGATTTGCATCACCGAGCCTTCGAACATCTTTGGCGAACCATCGACCGTGACTTGAACCTTGGCGCCCTTCTTGATCCGCCAAATGTCGGTTTCGGGCACATAGAGCCGTACCCACATATCTCTGGCAAGCAGCACGCGCAAGATCGGCTGATTGGGCGGCACCAAATCGCCTTTGCGAACGCTGACAACTTCGACCTGAACTTTCTCCGGGCAGCGGACCACGGTTTCCGCTAGCATGGCGTCATATTCTTCCAGCTTGCCGCGGGCCTCGGCTGCTCGAGCAGCCGCCATCGCCAGGTCCTCGACGCGCGTGCCGGCCAAGATCAAATCGTATCCTGCTTGCAACCGGCGAGACATCCGCCTCGGACTGCTCGATTTCTTCGACTCGCGTTCCCGCCAACACCATATCGAGATGAGCTTTGGCGCGCTTAAACTGGCGCTGCGAGCGCAGGCGGTTGGCCTTGGAGGTGTCGTAATTAGTGCGCGATGAGGCTTGGCCAAGTAAACGTTGCTCCCGATCGAACTCTTCACGAGCCAGCGTGAAGTCCGCTTCGGCAGCCTGCAACATGCTGCGCGGCTTCTCTTTTCTCCTCTTCACGCGAGCCGACCAGAAGCATTTTGTGGTGAGCCTTGGCGGCGTCCAAAGCCTCGCGGGCGGCGGCCTTTTCTTCCGTTCGCGGCCCAGCCTTGGCTTTTTCGTAATCGGCCACGGCCAAATCCAAGCGCGCCTTGGCTTGTTGTCGTTGGGTCTTGAGCTTGGCGCGCTCGAATGTCACCAGCATCTGATCCTTTTCGGCAATCTCACCCTCGAGGACCAAAACGGATTCGACGCGGCCGCCTACCTTGGAGCCGAGACGAATCTCCTGGATTTCGACGATGCCGGGAAACGAACGGGGGCCGCCTTCACGCCCGAAGGGCCAGAAATAATACGACGCGCCGGCAGCACTGGCGGCCAAGAGCACGACGATCAGAAGCCGAACCGCTTTCAAGGGATGCTCCGCGAACTAGGCGTTAGAGACGATGCAAGGGCTCGCATGGGACCGGCGAACCCATTCTATCACCGCGAGCGCTTGGGAAAGTTCACCTGGTTTTTCTAGGATACCAGGGTTTTATCGGATTGATAGAAGCACAAGCGCGACTTCAGTTGCGCCATGGGAAAGTATTCATGTCTAGGGCTACTCCGAAACCCATTCGCAGGCTGCTGGTTGCCAACCGCAGCGAAATCGCCATTCGCGTATTCCGGTCCGCTCACGAGCTAGACATACGCACCGTGGCGATCTACTCCCACGAAGATCGCTTCGCGTTGCACCGCTTCAAGGCTGATGAAGCCTATGGCGTCGGTAAACCCGGCGAACCGCTGCGTTCCTATCTCGATATCGAGGCCATCGTCAAGCTAGCGATCGCCCATGAGATCGATGCCATCCATCCCGGTTACGGTTTCTTGTCCGAGAACCCGCAATTCGCGCGAGCTTGCCAGGAAGCGGGCATCATTTTCATCGGGCCGCGCGTCGATATTCTCGAAAACCTGGGTGACAAGGTAGCCGCCCGCCATATTGCCGAAAAGGCCAAAGTGCCAGTCCTGCCGGGAAGCAATGAGCCGATCAAGAACAATGCCGAGGCCAAGGATTTGGCAGACAAACTGGGTTACCCGGTTATTGTCAAGGCATCGATGGGCGGCGGCGGGCGGCATGCGCGTTGCCCAGGAGCCGGCTCATCTCGACGAAGCTTTGGACCAGGCGCGCGCGAAGCAGGGGCCGCTTTCGGAGCCGCCGGACATCTTTCTGGAACGTTTCATTCGGTGCGCCCGGCATATCGAAGTGCAGCTTCTGGGCGATCAGCACGGCGCCCTGGTCCATCTCTTCGAACGTGATTGTTCCCTGCAGCGCCGCCACCAAAAAATCGTGGAGATTGCCCCGGCTCACAACCTAGATCCTGCCGTACGCGACCGCATTCTCGGAGCCGCGTTGGCCGTGGGCAGGGCGGTGCGTCTCGACAATGCCGGCACCGTCGAATTCCTCGTCGACAAGGATACGGGCGAGTTCTTCTTCATCGAAGTCAACCCGCGGATTCAGGTGGAGCACACGGTTACCGAAGTGGTGACCGGTTACGACATCGTCAAAAGCCAGATTCTCATCGCCCAGGGGTCGCCGCTGGCCGATCCGGAAATCGGCATGGCGGATCAGTCTGCCATCGTCACCAAAGGCTTCGCCTTACAGTGCCGAGTCACCACGGAAGATCCACGCAATAGCTTCGTCCCCGATTACGGCCGCCTCTCGGCCTACCGTTCGGCGAGCGGCGTGGGCATCCGTTTGGACGCCGGCTCAGCCTTTTCAGGGGCGGTCATCACCCCATTTTACGATTCGTTGCTCGTAAAGGTGACGGCTAGCGGATGCGCTTTGTGGATGCCGCTCGCAGGATGGAGCGATCCCTGCAAGACTTTCGCGTGCGCGGCGTCAAAACCAACATCCCTTTCTTGACGAACTTGGTGATGCACCCCGCTTTTCTGGAAGGCGGCTTCACCACACGATTCCTGGATGAAACGCCGGAACTATTTCAATTTCCTACTCGTCAAGATCGAGCCACCAAGCTGTTGACTTATATCGCCGAGATCATCGTCAACGGCCATCCGGAGATCAAGGCCGCCAAGAATCGGCCCGCCTCGGTTGTTGGCGTTCGCGTGGCGGCGCCGCTTCCCGAGGTGGAGGTTGGCAAGCCGCCCGAGGGACGCGCGACAAGTTCCATCAACTGGGATCGGAGAAGTTTGCCCAATGGGTGCGCGAGCAGAAACGCCTGTTGGTGACCGACACTACTTTTCGCGATGCCCACCAGTCGCTGCTGGCGACGCGGATGCGCACTTATGACATGCTGCGCATCGCCCCGTTCTATGCCGCGCAGCACCCGGGCCTGTTTTCGCTGGAGATGTGGGGAGGCGCCACGTTCGATGTCTCGATGCGCTTCCTCAAGGAATCACCGTGGGATCGTCTGACGGAATTACGCGAACGCACGCCCAACATCCTTTTTCAGATGCTGCTTCGTGCCGCCAATGCCGTCGGTTACACCAACTATCCCGACAATGTGGTGAAGGCGTTCGTGCAAGAATCGGCGCAGGCCGGCATTGATGTGTTCCGAATCTTCGACGCGCTCAATTGGCTGCCCAACATGCGTCCCGCCATCGAGGCGGTTCGCGAAGACGGGGATGCTCTGTGAAGCAGCCATTTGTTATACAGGCGATATCCTTGATCCAAAGCGCACCAAATACGATCTCAAGTATTACGTCGAGATGGCCAAGGAACTTGAGAAGCTGGGCACCAATCTGCTGGCCATCAAGGATATGGCGGGACTTCTGAAGCCGCATGCGGCTCGCTTGCTGATCCGCACGCTGCGTCAGGAAGTGAGCTTGCCGATCCATTTGCACACGCACGATTCGGCCGGCGGCCAGATGGCGTCGCTGGTCTTGGCCGCTGAAGAAGGCATCGACATCGTCGATGCCGCCATGGCTCCTTTTCCGGAATGACCAGCCAGGCGAACCTCAATTCGCTCGTGGAAGCCATTCGTTTCACGCCCGTGACACGGGCTGTCATTCGATCGCTTACAGGCCACCGCCGATTATTGGGAAAGTGTCGCAGCTACTACCGCGCGTTCGATGTGACAGCGAGCGGTCCCTTTGCTCCCACCTCAAGCGCCAGCGTCTACGGCACGAAATGCCGGGCGGGCAATACACCAATCTCTATCAACAGGCAGCGGCAGTTGGCTTGGCTGCGCCGCTGGCTGAAATCTGTCTGATGTATACGCAGGTGAATCAACTTTTCGGCGATATCGTCAAGGTGACGCCGACCTCCAAAGTGGTGGGCGACATGGCGCTGTTCATGGTCGCCAACAACTTGAGCCCTGCCGACGTGCTGGCCAGCAACCGCGACTTGGCTTTTCCGGTATCGGTCGTCGAATTCTTCGAAGGCCGGCTGGGGCAACCCGTGGGCGGTTTTCCCGAGGCGTTGCAGAAGCGCATCCTCCGCGGCCGCCCGGCGATCACCGGACGTCCCGCGCAGCCTGCGCCGGCCGATTTCGATGCGGCCGGCAAGGAGCTCGAAGGCAAAATGGAGCGAGCCCAGCGGGCCGCGATAAGGTAACACATCTGCTCTATCCGCGTGTCTACAGCGACTCTCTCGCTCACGAGCGGCACTATTCGGATGTCAGCGTCTTGCCCACGTCCGGTCTTCTTCTATGGGTCAGCGCCGGGCGAAGAACTGAGTGTCGACATTGAGGAAGGCAAACGCTTCATCATTAAGTTCTTAACCGTGGGCGATCCCATCCGGATGGCAGTCGTCTTGTCTTCTTCGAGCTGAATGGGCAGCCTCGCGAAGTCCTGGTCTTGCAATAATTCGCTGCGCGAGCGAAGTGAAAAAGCCGCCAAAGCCGAAGCGACAATCCCCTGGAAATCGGCGCCTTGATGCCGGCCTCATCGTCACCGTTACGGCTCGAGCCCGGCGCGGAAGTGGTGGCCGGCCAGAAGCTATTCACACTTGCAAGCGATGAAAATGGAAACCACCGTTTATGCCGATCGGCCCGGCAGATCCGAACGGTTCTGGTCCACCCTGGTTCGCAAGTCGAGCGGGGGATTTGTTGTTGCGCGATGAACCGTGAAGGGAGGAAATGACCAAGTGTTTGGTGGCAGAGAGACCAATCGTGACCATTTATCGCTCGTTTCATCTTTCGGAGATAGGTCGCCGCAATATAAGCAAGCCTTGAAGACCTGCTTGACGGTTTCAGGCCATTTTCTTCATTATAACAGCGATCATGTTAGACAAGTTTCGGGAGCATAAGTTATTCCTGAGTGCGATGATTGGGCAATGGGTTGGTGTATTCCTTTGCCTTAGCCGACGCTCCCTGTCGCCAACGAAATTCGACCTTCTTTTCATTCGCTATGGATTACTGCCGTTGGTGGTTGTGGCTCACTATCTCGCTCCCCTTGTTTGGAAGCAGATTCGGGATAGCTCGATTAGCGGATTCCAAAGATTGTTTGGCATCCCATCACCTGAGGACCTCCTGGATACTCTTGGTATGTTGGGAGTATTCGGTTGGTTGATCTGGGTACTTCTCAGAGCAATCTTTTCAGGACTATCACAAACAAGCGCAATTGCCGACAACGGACCTTGAAAAACCCAAACGATAGAGCTTGGCCGATCCGGTCCGGGCGCGTTTTGATGTTGCCCTTTTCTGCAGACGTGCTCACCAAGACGAATTGACTCCGGCCAACTGCCGGAGTCATTTGCCGGAGTCGAATTGCAGTAAGATTCAATCCGATTACTGATAGGGCGACGATTTTTCACTCCGGCACTCCGGCGTGTGCCCCAGGGGCTCGGTGTGCCTGGCGGCCGCCGCGAAGACAAAAAAGCTGGTTCTCATCGTGCAGGTTTCAGCCGCGCCGCCAGCAACTGGTGAAGTGATACCCGCCCGCTTCGCGTTTGACGCAGAAGCGGCCGGCGCTGTAGGCGCCGCTCTGCAGGCCGCGCTGCACGTCTTCGCAGATGCTCATATCTTCGGCCTGGATCTGATCCGCGACAGCCATGCTCTCGGCGATCCAGCGTTCCGCCTTCGGCCCGTTCGTTCGCAAAAAGTAGAAGTCGAAGACTACGCGGCAGCGGTCGGCGGCGTCCGGGTAGAACCAGGTTCACGTCCATTGTTTCCGCGTAGACATTGAGCATGAGATTAGGAAACACCCACCGATGATAAGCGGTGCCCGTACGGGTTTTCTCGCCACTTTTGTCGCTGGGATCGGATTGTAACGGTTCCGCTCTGGACGCAGGTGTTGCCGGCGGGCGTCGTATGATATTGCGAGTAGTCGATGAGGCCGGCCAGGCCGGGGTGAATGGTGTTGATGTGGTAGCCGCCGTCCAAGTAATTGTCGACGAATATCTTCCAGTTACAGGCAAGCTGATACTCGCGGCGGGCCGCGACTGCAGACGGTCGAGCCCGAGAGTTGCCGCCTGGTCGGGCAGGGGACCAAGGAATTTGCGCAAAGATTGCCGCGGAGCGCCGGCGTGCACAAACACCAGCGGGCCCAAACATCCACGGCCAATGTTGCCAATCCCTGATCTTCCTTGCGAAAATCTTCGACTCCGCCAAATTCCGGCGTGCCGAGCAGCCGGCCGGTTAGATCGTAGGTCCAGCCGTGATAGCGGCAACGGAAATGCCCGCATTTTCCTTGAGCCTCGGTGGCGACTCTGGCCGCCCGATGCCGGCAGAGATTAAAAAAGGCCCGCAAGACGCCGGTCTGATCGCGCACGACCAGGATCGGCTCCATGGCGAGCCTCGGCCGTGAAAAACATGCCGGGCTCGGCTACTTGATCGACACGGCCAACCGCGACCCAGCCGCCGCTAAAGACGTTCATTCGCTCAGCCGCATACAGGGCCGGATCGGTGTACCAAGAGCTGGGAATGGTCCGGGCGCGTTCCAGGGGCAGGCTCGGGTCGAAGGCCTGCAACAAGTATTGCAAGCGATCTTGCGATGGATTCATTTTTTCGCTCTCGCGGAAGGGGGCAACGCCATTTTTTGTCCGGCCCCTACGATACACTTCATTGCTATTCGGCTAAAGCAGGCAAAATGTGAACGCATTCGAATTCAACGACGATGAAGACCTCGCATCGCTTCCCTGGAGCGATCCGCGCCATCCCTTTCATGTTGCCCACATGGAGATGGCGCTGCAAGAAGCAGCGGTGGCCGCGGATGAAGATGAGGTACCGGTGGGCGCCGTGGTGGTGTCGCTGCGCCGAGGCGTCATTGGCGTCGGCCATAATCAGCGCGAACGGCTGCTCGATCCCACAGCGCATGCAGAGATGATTGCCATTACGCAAGCCGCCCAATCGCTGGCGCTCTGGCGGCTGGAACACTGCATTCTCTACGTAACGCTCGAGCCCTGTCCGATGTGCGCCGGCGCCATCGTGCAAGCGCGGCTGCCCATGATCGTTTACGGCACGGCCGACCCCAAAGCTGGGGCCTGCGAGACGCTTTATCGCATTACGGCCGACCCGCGCCTGAACCATCGCTCGCAAGTTGTCGGCGGCGTGATGGCCGACGCCTGCGCGGCCATCCTTAGTAGTTTTTTCGTTCGCAAACGCCAAGTTAAGTAGGCCCGCGGTCCAGGGAGTACAGACACGCAGACAAGGAGAAGGGGAGACAAGGAGCGAAGAGGGCGGATGCTGTTGTCTCCGTGTCTCCGTGTCTCCATGTCTGGCCTCACGGGGCCGAAAGCGCCGAATTTGCGGGAATGGCTCGGCCTCGCGAGCTATACCAGAAGGAATGACAGGCTTTTGGCTTAAGGGTTCGAGTGCGAATTGAACTGTTGTGCTAAGCTATCCATGATCGTTTGTCCCATCGATTTCTCGTCGGCTCACTTCACGGGCGGGCTGTTATGAACAGATATTGTCGGTACTGGCCTTCTCTTGCTCTTGAGCGGAACCACTGCGTGGGGCGCAGTCTTTTCGGGTTTACACCGAGCCAGCCGTTCCACGGAGCGAAACGCTCGCCAAGTTGGATTTGGTGCTCGGCTGGCGCACCTATTTGCCGCTGGACGGCCGGCATGATGGGATGTACACCGTTCAAGTCACTGAGCCCGAGGGCAAACAAATCCTGATTCAAGCGCGTAGCGGCGCTATCTTCGCGGTGGACGCGGAGACCGGAGCCATTCAGTGGCGATGCGCACTTGCCCAACAACTATTCCACTGCGCTGCCCTTGGGTTATAACGCCAAATACGTCTTTGCCGTAACCGGCGCCAATCTGTCGGCTTTCAATCGCAGCACCGGAGTGCTGGAATGGGAAGTCATGATGCCGGGCGGATCCTCCGCTGCCCCAGTCGCGGACAACGAGCGGATTTATCTCACGCTCGGCTCGGGAAAAATGGCAACTTACTTGCTTCCCAGGCCGCCCAGCCCTTCAACCGTCGTATTGGCGCCTGCGCCGGAGTTAAGACTGAGGGCCCGCTGATCGACCCGAGCAAACCTTTGCTGCCGGATCGCCCTTACCCGAATGCCGGCATGGGATCGGGTGAGCTGCGCCGCCTGATTTTCGGCAGCCCCTTCATGCGCGTGGGCTCGCCCTTCGGCGGCCGAGGCGGGAAAATTACCACGCAGAAGCTCTGGGAATATAGCGCCGAATCGCGCATTGAAATGACGCCGCTCCTTACTCCGGCGCTGGTTTTCTTGGGCGGCTACACGGGCACTCTTTATGCCCTCAACAAGTTTGACGGCCAGGCCCTCTACCGTTTCGCCGCTGGCCCCCCGCTCACGGCACAATTGGGACAGTACGATCTTCTCGCCTATGTCGCTTCTCAGGATTACACGGTTTATGCCATGGACATCGTGCCCGGGCGCACGTTGTGGCGTTTCGCCGGAGGCGGCCCCATCGTCGCCAAGCCCGCGGTCGACGACGAAAATGTTTATATCACGCCCGAAGGAGTGGGCCTCTACCGCATTGGCCGGGAACATGGCGAGACTCTTTGGCGGCAAGGCTTCGCGGAACGGTTCTTGGCTTCGGATAAGAGGCTCGTCTATGCGAGCGACCGTCTCGGTCGGCTGCTGGTGCTCGACCGGGAAACAGGCAATCAACTGGGTAAGCTGGAAGAAGCTCGGAATTTCGTGATCCCCATCGCCAATGAGTTCACGGATCGGGTCTACCTGGCCAGCAACGATGGCTTGGTCATTTCCGTCCACGACCGAAGACACTCCAAACCGGTGGTGATGAAAAAGCCGCCGCCACCGCCGCCACCGGGCAAAAAGCATATCATCGACGAGGACATAGATTTTTGAGCTGCCTCGATCCGCTGAACGACGTGCGTTAGGAGCGACCAGAATTCATGGGGCGCTGGCGGCTTGCCTGCGGGGCCATTCTCTTCATTCTCTTGGGAATCCCCGCACTGTTGCCCCTGGTGCAGCTTTGCCTTCACCCCAAAGCCTGGCTCGCCTGGAGCGAATACGATCGGTTGCTTTCCTTAGCTGCCGAATCCTCCAGTTTGGCCTTGGGCGCCATCGCCTTGGCGGTGCCTTTCGGCGTGCTCTGCGCTCTGCTCCTGGAACGCACGCGCGCCCATGAAGGGCTTTTTTCGCTTCACGATTCTGCTGGGCTTGTTCATTCCCTTGCCGCTTTATGCCTCGGCTTGGCAGGGGGTCTTTTCCGCCAGCGGCGCGTTCAGCCAAGTTCTCTTGCCGCCGCGAGCTCCCGGCGATTTTGCCTCCCTGCGTTCGGCTCGGCCATGGTCCTCGGGGCTCTTGCCGGCCATCCTCATCCATGCCTCCGCCGCCTGGCCCTGGGTGGTTGTGCTGGTCGGCTTGGGCCTGCACTCGGTTGAGCCGGAACTGGAAGAAGACGCCGCCTTGCTCACCGGTCCCCGGGGCGTGCTCGTGCACTTCACCCTGCCGCGATTGGCGCCCTGGCTGGTGGCCTCGGCCGTGTGGGTAGGATTACTCACTTTTACGGAAATCACCGTGTCAGATGTGACTTTGGTGCGAACTTATGCCGAAGAGGTCTACACGCAAAAGGTAATGGGCAATGACGACGACTTGGCCCGTGCCGTCGCCACGGCCTTGCCGCCGGCCGCCGCTATATGTCTCGGCATCTGGTTCTTGATGGGTTGGTGGGAAAGGGCCATGCCGCCTGTTCAATCGGGCATCGGCGAATGCACGACGGCTGACTCTGCCTGCCAGTGCCAAAATCATGCTCTTCTGCGCGATTTTCGGGATTTTGTTCTTCTTGGCCGCCCCCATCGGCAGCCTTCTCTGGAAAGTGGGTGAAGTGCGCGCCGAGCATAGCTGGTCGCTCGCGCTGGCGGGGGAGCACATGTGGCTGGCCTGCAAGGTTCGCTCGGGCCTGGTCGCCGAAAGCGTTCTATGGTCGTTTGCTGCCGGGCTCTGCGCAGCGGGCTTGGCGTTGGTCGCTTGTTGGCTTTCTCTGGATGCGCCGGTTTTTCGCGGCACTTTGCGTTTGTTCGCCGCGCTGCTGTGGGCGCTGCCCGGGCCGATTTTGGGGCTGGGCCTCGAGCAAATGATCGCCTGGCTGATCGATTGGGTGGAATGGCGGCCGTTCCAAACGGCCCTCTATTACGGGCCGTCGCCGTTGCCTACTTTGTGGGCGCACGTGCTTCGTCTTTTCCCTTACGCAGTGGCGCTCCTTTGGCCCACCGTGCGGCAAATGCCTCGCGAATTGCGCGAATCGGCTTTGGTGGAGGGGAGCAAACCGTGGCAGGAACTTATCTGGGTGATTGTCCCTGCCGCGCGCGGCGCCTTCCGGCAAGCCGTTTTGGGCGTCGCCATTTTGGCGCTGGGGGAGTTGGGAGCGAGTAAAATTCTGGAAACTCCCGGCTCGATTACTTTCGCTCATGAAGTTTTTACGCTCATGCACTATGGCTTGAGTAACGATCTGGCCGCTCATTGTCTGCTGTTGTTGGCCGCGGTCATTGTGGGAACGCTGCTGTGGCGAGTGGCCTCAGCGAGTAAAAAAGGGGACGCGGCTGAATGGCATTAACTTACCAGAAGCAGTGCCTGACAATCGCCGGCGGACTCCTGCCCCTCTTAGCCCCAAGGGGGCGGCCTATGAAAGCCCAGGGCGATTAGCCCAACTTCCCCAACCTTTGACGTAAGTCGTTGGCCCACAAAGGCCGGACCGCCGATTTTTCCACTACATCGGCTTTTTGATTATTTTGTTGGCCCCCACGGTTGTAGCCGGAAGGGTAACCGCAGTTGCAAGCGCTCGAGCAAGATCTGCTGATGTTCCGTCGGACGGGAGATGCAGCGTTGACGGATTTCGGTTCCGTCCCGCGTGGGTAGGACGACATCCACCAAGCGGATCTCGGCGATCTCATCCAATACCCGTCGCGGCTCATCGCCCAGTCCCGCCTGGCGGCAGACCTGCCCGAGAGTCTTCCACAGGACATAGGCCAGGAAGCAGATCAGGATGTGCGCCAGCACGCGTTCCTCTTTCTGATGCCAGATCGGGCGGATGCTCAGATCGGTTTTGTGAATCCGGAAGGCCGCTTCCGCCTCGGTCAATTGCATGTACGTTTTCCACAGTTCTTCGTCCGTCCAGTCGAGAACGTTGGTTCGCAGCAAGTAGCAACCCGCGCTCAGAGTGGCCCAGTCGCGCACCGCTTCGATCTTGTGCCACTGCAACACGGCGCCGCCATCTTCACGCCGGTCCACCTTTACTTCGAAGAGTCGCGCAGCGCGCGTGTTTTGCCCGAGCATCCGACCGACTTCCCGTTCCACTTTTTGAACATCGCGTCGCTGGTTCTGGCACCGTGTCGCCATGGCGCCAGACGCTCTTCGATTTTCTGTTCGAAGCGACGCACGATCGCGGCATCTTTTTGCACGCGATCCTGACTGCGGCAGAGAATAAAAATTTCTTGGTCCGAAGCGGTCGTTTCATGGATGGCCCCTTCTGTCGCGGGTTCCTCCTCCTCGCGTGGCACCTTCAGCAGCTTGACCTCGATCCCTTCGCGGATTTTGTGCCAGTCGTCGGCCAGCAATTCCTGTTGGTACTTTTTGAGCAGGCCTTTGGGCGTGCCCACCAGGTATCGCCGTCGCGCCTGACGCAAGAAGGTCAGGTTCTTCTCGCTGACCATGCCCCGGTCCATGACCCAGATGCGGTTGGATTTCCCGTAGCGTTTTTCCATGAGTTCCACGATTTTTTCGACGGTACTGACGTCAGCCGTGTTTCCCGGAAACACTTCGTAGCCCAGCGGCATCCCACAACGCGACACCACCAATCCAATGCACACTTGCTTGCAATCGCTGCGCTGATCGCGCGAGTAACCCCGCTGGGCCATCGGAAAATCGGCCGAGCCTTCGAAGAACGTGCTGGTGACGTCATACAACAAGATGTCGTAATCCAGTGCGAACAGGCTCCCCATCCGCTGCTTGAGATGAACCTGCAAAGTCTCCTTGAGTGCTAACAACTCATCCAGTGTGCGGTACAACCGATTGTCGTCGACACGCTCGACCGGCACGCCCAATAGTTCCGGCAGCGCTGTCTTGGGATACCACTGTTCCGCGGTATGCAGTTCGCTGGACGGCTCCAGGAGTCGGGCAATCACGAGGATCAGGCGCTCAACGACCAGGGAACGTGTTCTTGGCCCGAGGCGATTTCGCGTTGCAGAAAGGCATCCAGTTGCAAGCGGCGGATCAGTTCCAGCGCCAACCACGGTCCGCCGAACTGCCGGCAGTTCTCCACGCGAACTCCCGCGGCGTTGACTTCAACCCAGCGTGGCTCGGGTGTGGACTCCGCTTCGTCGAACAAGTTCCTTTGTCTACCGCTTGCCGAGCCGTTCTGAGGCGACGAGTCCCCATCGGAGGACTCGGCCGCCTGGAGCACGCCGAGTCGTCCCGCTGCGTCCAGTTTCCCGAGCCAGGCAACCACGCGTTCGCGCGGTCCACGGGCTGTGCGGTACGACTCGACGAGGGCCCAGTAGGACTGACGCTTCCCCTTGATGAGTCGGCTGCATTGACGAATGAACATACCCGAATCGTACCGGGCTCAACAACCTCGCCAAGACGACTTGTTGTCACTACAAAGCGTTGCCGACCGCGATCGGCCAATATCGGCCAGCCTCGGACCGACGCGACAAGACTTACGTCAAAAACCGCAGTAAATTATTTTGAAAAAAATGATTTCCAGCCTTGGGCTGGGGAAGTTGGGTTAGCCCTGGGAATGAGTCCGGCTGCTAATTCAGCCCCAAAGGGGCGGCCTAGACCGCCCCTTTGGGGCTTGAGGAATCCCTGAAGCACGGCCCAGGGCTAAAGCGCCCTGGGCTACCATAAATCGCCCCTTTAGGGCTGAAATCAATTCTCTGCCAGCTTTCACCAAATGACGCTTAAGTTAATGCCGTTGAGCTGCGTCCCCTTTTTACGGCCCCCGCGCCTCCTGCACCACCAGAGGCAAATCCACCGCATACCCCGTCGAGGCGCTGCGGGCTACGGCTTCGGTGAACTCCATGTAACTCACGCCGCTGTCGAAGTCGGTGAAGCGTACGCCTTTGCCGGTGCGGATCGATTCGACGAAATCGGCTTCCACGGTCCAGCGCCGCTCTTTTTCAGGCGGAATGGGGATTTTGGCGAGATCGCCGCTGTCTGAGGCGTGCACCGTGCGACTGGCGCCGGTCAGTTGATCGCGATTCAGGTCGTAATGCAACACGCCTTGCGTACCCACGAGACGAATCGAAGCCCCCATGTCGAACGGATGGATGCCGCTGACGCGGTAGGTAGCGCGAGCGCCGTTTTCCAGCACCGCCAAAACCTGCACGCTATCGGGAGTGCCGACAGGTCGTTCGACGCCACTCTCCGGATCGACGCGCGAACCGATGAAAGCATGGACTTGCGCCGCTACGCGCACGGGTGGGGGAACCCAGCGCAGCAACGTTTCGTGAAGGATTCCCAGCGTCAACATGTTGAAACCCGAGAGTGCGGCATCTTGTCGCCAGGCGAGTGGTGAATCGGGGTTCCCTAACGTATCGGTCTGATGAACTACCTCCACTTCGCGGAGGTCGCCAATGAAGCCGGCATCGATCAATTCGAGCATGACCTCGTTGCCAGGCAGTCCAAAAGGACTGGGTACGAGTTGAGCCACCAGGTGCGATTGCTCGCGAGCCGCGCTTCTCATCCGGTGGGCTTCGGCCGCATTGAGGCTCATGCGAGCCTCGCTCAAAACGTGCTTGCCGCACTCAAAGGCGCGCAAGGCAATAGGGCAGTGGAGGTAGGGCCAGGTGCCGATGACGACGGCGTCGATGTCCGGGTCGGCAATCAGATCTTCCCAATGCTCGTAGGTTTTGGCGATACCGAACTCGCGCGCTGCGGCAGCGGTCGACGCCGGCCGGCGATTGCACACGGCGACGATCTCTACTTGTTCCAGATTGCGGAAACCGGGGATGTGCCGAGCCCGCATGTTTTTCCCGGCGCCGATGAGGCCGAGACGAAGGCGCGTCGAGTGTCATGGTTGCATCTCCGATGCGGGGCCGCGCGGTTCGCGACGAAGCCTGAACGATTCAGCTTCTTCTTCCACTTTTACCCCCGCGAAGGGGGAGCGGCAATGCTCCGCGGCGCCGACCTCCAATTAGCGTGGTGTGCCCGAGAAAGAATACCTGGAGCGCCAGGTGCGACTTTACGGCGCGCTAGGCAAGAAGACGTGACAGCTAAGTGTCCGAATGAGCAGGGAACACGGAAGGAAGCTGCAAAGAAGTTACAGCAACCGGAAACAAGTGTAGTTATAATGACCAAAAAGGAGGGACTTTCATGCCGATCCACGATTGGTCTCGAATACCATCTGGCCTCTTTCACGATTTCCACCAAACTTGGTCGATCCAGATCAAGATATGCGCGAATGCTGGAATCTTGCCTAAAGGCATCTCCGCTTTAGTCGAACAGCGGAGTGGGCCTCGGGAATCGGACGTTCTCGCCTTAGAGAGCCGCGGCAAGCCGCTGCGTTCGGGATTCGGCAGCGATGGCGGCGTGGCCACCACGGAGCCGCCGGTCGCTCGATTTGTGAGCCGGACAACGAACGAATTCTACGCCGCCCGTGCGAACCGCATCGTCATCAAGCACCGGTTGGGCCGTACCATTGCCGTGATCGAGATCGTTTCGCCGGGGAATAAAGATAGCCGTGCCGCCATGCGCGATTTTGTCGAGAAGACTGTCGACTTTCTGCGCCGGCATTCATGTCCTCATAATCGATCTGTTTCCGCCTACTCCGCGTGATCCCTTTGGTATACACAAGGTCATTTGGGACGAAATCGAGGAAAAGGACTTCACGCTGCCCGAGGGTAAGGATCGGATATTGGCCTCGTATGAAACCGGGGGGGTGCGAGCCTATTACGTCGAAGCGATCGGCGTCGGCGACATCCTACCGGACATGCCTCTTTTCTTGGCGAACAGTTGGCATGTGCCGGTGCCCCTTGAATCGACCTATCAAGCAACCTGGGAGGCCTGTCCTGAGGTCTACCGCGAGGCTATTGAAACCGGCGTAATGCCGGAACCGGATGCCCAGTGACCATCCCCAGGGAAAAGGTGTCTTCTTATTGATCATTCAAAATAATCGCCGGTTGGAAAACAATGTGCAAAGCTCAAACTTCTCGAAGACCGTCTGAGGGATCTGGAGAGGGAACCAGCGGAGAGGTGAAGACAGTGGCCTTTCTCAAAGTCCTCAGAGGCCCAGACGCCAAACTAACTCATAACCTCGACAAAGAGCGCGTGGTGTTGGGTCGCAACACCACTTGCGATATCGTTTTGTCCGCCAAGAACTTCGCCGTCAGTCGCGAACATGCTTGCATCGTGCGCTCAGAAAACAAGTTTTTCATCGAGGACCTGCGCAGTCGCAATCACACCTTCGTAAACGATGCCCCGATTCAGGAGCGGGTCGAGCTACAGGATCGAGACGAGATCCGCATCTGCGACTATCTGTATACTTTTCACGATCCCGAAACTCCCAGGAAAATCGAACCGATCGTGGTCGAGGCCTCGATTTCGAGCAGCGGCAGTAAGACCGCCCTGGAAGCTCAGCCCGCAGACAAAGTGCTCGAGCTCATTGAGATCACCAACAATCTGAGCAACACGTTAGAGCTCGATTCCTTCCTTCCCAAAGTCGTGGAAAGCTTGTTTCGGCTCTTCAAGCAAGCAGATCGCGGCTTCGTCATTCTGCGCGAAGAAACTATCGATCGCGACAAGCCGGTCGAAGGGCTGATCCTCAAAGTTTTCAAGACGCGACGCTCGGAAAATAAATCGGACACCAGATACAGCAGCTCGATCGTGCGACAATGCTTGAAGACCGTGCAAGCCTTGTTGATTTGCGACGCTGCCCACCAGCCCGGATTGAACCAGAGCCAGAGCATTGCCGATCTGCGAACCGTTCGCTCATGTGCGCGCCCTTATGGATGAAGGACAACAAGGCTTTCGGCGTCATCCAGCTCGATACGCCCGATAATGGCAAGAAATTCACCCAAGATGATTTGGGCTTGTTCATGGCGGTCGCCAAGCAAGCGTCGGTCGCCATGGAAAACGTGCCCTCCACGAACAGTTGATAGATCAGGAGCGCCTAGAGGCGCGACTTGAAACTCGCTAATCAATGGCAGCGGTGCTTTTTGCCGCGAAGACTGCCCGATGTCCCCGGCTACCACTTTTACGCCTATTACGAGCCGGCGCAAGAAGTCGGCGGCGATTACTATGACTTCATTCCCATTCGTGGATCCCACACGCTGGCTTTGGTGTTGGGCGATGTGGCGGGCAAAGGTGTGCAAGCGGCACTTTTGATGGCCAAACTGTCTTCCGACGCGCATTTCAGCATCGAGAGCCCAGCGGATCCGGGGGGAGCCATTTCCGTTTTGAATGATCTCCTTTACCAATACACCAGCCAAATGGATAGTTTCGTAACCTTTGCCGCCGCACTTCTCGACACCCAAAAACACACCGTCACCTTCGTCAATGCGGGCCATCCCTCGCCATTGCTTCTCCTACACAAAAGTGGGGCGCTGGAAAGAGTCACCAACCGCGAGTGTACTGGTTTGCCGTTGGGGGTGATTGAAGGCGGTTCGTACACGTCTCGTGAGGTGCAGCTCGAACCGGGCGATGCGATAATCATCTACAGCGACGGGGTGACCGAAGCCATGGACAAGCAGGATAACCTTCTCAAAGAGAAGGCCTTCGAGATGGCCGCGCAGGAGGGAAAGCGCGGCGTCAAATCGCTGGGAGAGCGCATTGTCCATCTCGTGAAGCAGCATGCTTCGGGCCGCAGCCAAAGCGACGATATCACACTCGTGGCCTTTGGGCGGCTGCCGGCTTGAGGAAAAAGTCTAAGGCCGCGGGCAAGAATAACTTTGTCAATGACATCCATATGTCACCGATTGAGCCCGACGCGCAAGCGAGGTCGGCACCATGCCCTTTGGTGGATTTCGGGCCTAATCGGGATTGGTGAAGTACCCGACCTCGCTTGCACGTCGGGCTCAATCAGGGCCAAGATTGACGAAGTCGCGGCAAAAGAATTACCCACTTGGCTTCGCGCTGAGTTAAACTCTCCCGCATGTCCGACATCACCCGCCTCCTCGACTTAGCCGCGTCCGGCGACCGCAAGGCCGCCGCGGAGTTGCTGCCCCTGGTTTACGACGAATTGCGGAAACTCGCGGCCGCGAAGCTGGCGTGGGAAAAGCCGGGGCTGACATTCGACGCCACGGGCCTGGTGCACGAAGCCTATATGCGGTTAGCCGGGGACCAGAGCTTCGAAAATCGCCGGCATTTCTTTGCCGCGGCCGGTGAGGCCATGCGCCGCGTCCTCGTCGATCATGCCCGGCACAAGTTGAGCGCCAAGTGCGGCGGGTCTGCTCAGCGCGTGCCTCTTTCCGACGTGGTTGCGCCCGATGCGGACGAGCAGTTGCTGGCTCTGGATGAGGCCCTCACCCAACTCGAGGGCCACGATCCGCAGGCAGCCCGCGTCGTCGAACTGCACCATTTCGCGGGGCTATCGCACGATCAGGTTGCCTTGGCTCTCGACACCACCGTTTATGACGTGCGCCAGAAATGGGCCTACGCCCGGGCCTGGCTCAAAGCGTCCGTGGAAGAATTCTAAGAGTGTCTGGGAAGAAATGACCGGGGAACTGTGGAGATTCTGCGATCTAGTCAACCTCCCCCGTCCTTGCCCATCAGGAGAGGGAGCGAACAAACACCGTGTTCTCTCCTTGGAGATCGTCCAGTTTTCAACCTTGTTGGTAGCAGGGGTTTTTGATTGTCGAGCCTGAAGGGCTCGTCCTTATAGCCTAGCCCGAAGGGCTAGGGACCATCGACCCATAGACGCCGGCCCTGTAAGGGCCGTTCAACGATCGATGCCAGGTTTCGGGATTTTTCAAGGAGTGCGGAGGCATCAAGCAGGTAGCACGAACGAGCCTTACAGGCTCAAGAAACATGCTCGACAATTCCCTGGCCTTCAGCCAGGGCTGTAAGAATGAGCCTTGCAGGCTCGCAAATCGAGCCTATCTCCTTGCGGGAAAGGCTCTAGAAAGCAGGACGATCCCCTGGCAGGAGAGGGAAGGGGCGGGAGGTTACCAACCTAACATTAAGGGAACCTTTCATTCTTTCCGAACGCCCAAAACTTTTCTGCATTTTTTTCGACAGCTTGCCGCGCCGATTACGCATGTTCTTGAGAAGCCCCGAAGCGGAGATAGCCATGGCGATCGACCCCAAACAGATTCAAGCCGCCTTTCTGGAAGCCATCGCGGCCAAGCCCGAGGAACGCGCCGCAGTCCTGGATCGGCTCTGTGCGGGCGATGCGGAATTGCGCCGCCGCGTCGAAATGCTGATTCGCGCTCACGACGATTCCGGCGAATTGCCGGCTGGCGGTGAAGTGGTAAGCACCATCCCCTTCGAGCACAAGCCTGCCCTGGAGACCCCCCCGGCGGCTCTCCAACCGGGCTGCGTTTTCGCCGGCCGCTATCAAGCTGCGCCAGAAGCTCGGCGAAGGGGGCATGGGCGAGGTCTGGGTCGCCGACCAGACCGCGCCGGTGCAACGCCGCATCGCCGTCAAGGTCATCCGCCCCGGCCTCGACTCCGACGTATGCTGGCCCGCTTCGAGCAAGAGCGGCAAGCGTTGGCCCTGATGGACCATCCCAACATCGCCAAGGTTTTCGATGCCGGCGTCAGCGACGACGGCCGCCCCTATTTTGTGATGGAGCTGATCAAGGGCGTGCCGCATCACGAATATTGCGACGATGCCAAGCTGTCGCCGCGCGAGCGGCTGGAGCTGTTCGTGCCGGTCTGCCAGGCGGTGCAGCACGCCCACCAGAAGGGCGATCATCCACCGCGACTTGAAACCGTCGAACATCCTGGTCGGCCTCTACGACGGCCGGCCGGTGCCGAAGGTGATCGATTTCGGCATCGCCAAGGCCACTGGCCCGCAGCTCACCGAACAGAGCATCTACACCGAAGTCGGCACCATCGATCGGCACGCTGGAATACATGTCGCCGGAGCAAGCCGAGCTGAACAACCTCGACATCGACACCCGCTCGACGTCTACGCCCTGGGCGTGATCCTTACGAGCTGCTCACAGGCAGCGTGCCGTTCAGCCGCGAGGAAATGAGGCGGCGGGCTTCGCCGAGATGCTGCGGATCATCAAGGAAGTCGAGCCGCCCAAGCCGAGCACGCAGCTCTCCAGGTCGGGAACGCTGCCGAGCGTCGCCGCGTGCCGGCCACGGAGCCGAGAAGCTGATGGCGCTGGTGCGGGGCGAGCTGGACTGGATCGTGATGAAGTGCCTGGAGAAGGACCGAAGCCGGCGTTACGAAACCGCCAACGGATTATCGATGGAGATCCAGCGCTATCTCGCGAATGAACCGGTTGAAGCAGGGCCGCCCTCAGCCACCTATCGATTGCGGAAGTTCGTGCGGCGACACCGACCGCAGGTGATCGCCGTATCGCTCGTCCTGCTAGCGTTGCTGGCCGGCATTGCCGGCACATCCTTGGGCCTGGTGGAGGCACGCACCCGCGCGATCGAGCGGAACAGGCCCGGCAGGCTGAGGCCGACCGGGCCGAGGGGGAACGTGTCGCAAGAGTGGAGGCGCAGGCAGCAGAGAAGTTGGCCGGTGAGCGGTTGGTGCAGGTTAATTCCGAGAAGAAGAGAGCGGAGGAGAGCCTCCATGTTGCTCGGGCGGTACAGGACTTTCTGCAAAAGAAATTGCTCCTCCAGGCGGACGTGCAATTCCAGGCCGACTCCCTCTTAGGGGCCGGTGGGCTAGTGAAAGAGGCAAGAGAGAATCCGACTATTCGTGAGCTTCTCGATCGTGCCGCCAAGGAACTAGCACCGGATAAGATCGAGGCGAACTTTCCGAAGCAACCCCTAGTCCAGGCCGAGATTCTTGGAACAGTCGGCAATACCTATGTTAACATCGGAGAGTACGAACGAGGGATTGCATTTATTCAACGTTCCCTATCACTAGACCGGCAAGTCCGAAGTCCCTCTGATCCCGTCACTCTCGGCCACATTAACGACACGGCTTTGGCCTACCTGTGGTGCGATAAGCTGGATTTGGCACTGCCTCTATTTCAGGAAAGCTTGAAACTCACTGAAGCTGCGCAGGCCCCAATCATCCTAATACGCTCCTCAGCATGTGCAACCTAGGGGCGGCTTATGAAGCTGCCGGGAGGGTGGACTTGGCTCTGCCTCTTCTCGAAGAAGCATTTAAGCTTATGAAAACCAAGGCCGGTTCTGGAAATTCTGAAACAATCCCCATCATGGACGCTCTTGGCAAGGCGTACCTTTCTGCGGGAAAGTATGATGTTGCCGTGGAGCTCCTTAAAGAAAGCCTTGAACTCAAGAATGCAAAATTAAGCCCCGATCATCCATCCGTTCTCACCTCCATGGGTAACCTCGGCTTTGCGTACATCCGCACCGGTAGGCTGGACCTGGCTGTGCCGCTCTTGGAAAAAACGTACAAGCTCATGAAAGCCATGAACGGGCCCGACCACATCAACACCCTATATACCTTGGCTAACCTCGCTCATGCCTATTACGATATCGATAATTTGGACAGGGCCTTGCATTTCAACGAGGAGTTACTCAAGATCTCGAAAGCAAAGCTCGGCTTTGACCACCCCCTGACCCTTCTGGCAATGAACGATCTCTCCGTGGCATATAGTAAGGCCATGATGTGGGACCGAGCACTACCACTTATGGATGAAGTGCTCAAACTCTCGAAAGTCAAGCGCGGCCTTGACAATCCAGAAACGCTCGTCTGCATGCACAATCTTGCTTGCACTATATGAACGCCGGTGAGCTGGACCAGGGCCTGCCGCTGTTCCTGGAGACGTTGAATCGCGAGAAATTGATTCTTGGCCTCAATGATCGTCTTACCTTGATCACCATGAATAAACTGGGCACCCTTTATTCAAAAAAAGGGCAACTGTCCAACTCTATCCAAATCTTGGAAGAGACCTTGGTACATCAAGAAATGAAATTCGGGAGGGACAATCCAGACACGCTGGTCACCTTGGCCACCCTGGGATCTGCCTACAAAGACGCCGGCCGGCTCATCGAAGCGCTACCGCTGCTGGAGGAAGTACATCGTGCCGGGAAGAAATACCCAATGCTGATCCCGACGGGAGGAACATTGCTAGAAGTCTATGCGAAGCATGGTGACAATGCCAAATTCGCCAACTTCCTCCCGATAGTGATGTCTGAGGCTCGAACGCTTTCCAAGGAGAACCCGACCCGGTTCGGCTTGCTCGCCCAGATCGGGGCGGTTCTCTTGGAACAACAAAAATGGGCGGAAGCCGAACCGATCCTCCGCGAATGCCTGACTCTCGGCGAAAAGAAGCAGCCGAACAATTGGCGTACGTTTGAAACAAAGTCAATGCTAGGCGGTGCACTGCTGGGCGAAAAGAAGTACGCAGGCCTAGAACGACTGCTATTGACCGGTTACGAAGGGATGAAAAAGCGGGAGAAGACGATTCCACCGAATCGCCAGAGTCGCATCCCCGAAGGAATCAATCGCTTGGTACAACTTTACGAGGCGACGGGCAAGAAGGACGAGGCGGCAAAGTGGCGATTGGAGCGGGCGAAATATCAGGTTGCCGCACCGAAGCAACAGGGGAAGAAGTGACCGAAGGTGCCGGATTGAAGCCCTGGTTCCTTACTTTGGAGTGCGGCGCTTTTCCGCGGCTTTGGTTTCGATATGGAATAGGGCGCTTTGGTTTCTTTCGGTCCTGGCTGCCAAAAAACCAAAGCGGCGGAAAAGCGCCGCACTCCAAAGGAATGCCGCAAGAGGTGTGGGAACGAGCTTTGTCGGGATGACTCTAGTTTCTGCCATAAGGCAGCTTGATTACCAAATGGAAACGGTCGATCTATCACCGCAGGCATAGCTTTCCAGCATTGTATTTGAGCCCCGGATGGGGCGGAGGTTATTAGCCAGGGGCGTAAGCCTACCCCTTTCAAGGTGCCTAGTGACAGCTGTAAGTCCTTGCTATGCTTGGGAATCTTATCTCAAGGATGGCGAGGAGCTACTCATGGACGAAATATTTAGTCGGTTCGTTGCGGCATCTCCCGTGGCCGTGATGGTACAGGCGACCATGCGGCGTGTTTTTTCTGACACGGTACTGGATGCTTTATTCGAGCGGCACGCCCAATCGCAGTATTTGCGTGAACTGAGTTTCAGCACCGTGACCAAACTCATGGTGGAGGTCGTGACGCGGAAGTATCGCTCCTTGCATGCCGCCGTTCGGCACGGACCGCCGCTATCGGTTTCACTGGCATCAATTTACAACAAGGTCAACGGCCTTGAAGTAGGGATTTCTCGGGGATTGGTCCACGACACCGGCGCGGGGCTGAAGGTCATCATGGAGACCTTTGCAAACCGTCCTAAGTCCCAGGTGACCGGGATGCGCTTACGAACCCTGGACGGCAACTTTTTGGCGGGCACGGATCATCGGTTGGATAGTTTAAGCGGTTATGGGGCCGCAGCCCTGCCCGGAATGTCGCTCGTGGTGCGTGATGGCAACACCGGCCTGCTGACCGATATCATTCCTTGCGAAGATGCTTACACAAGTGAACGGGCATTATACCCGGACGTGCTGGCGCTGGTGATGCCCGACGATCTTTGGCTGGCGGATCGCAATTTTTGCACCATCGACTACATGGGGGGTATTGCCGAGAAGAAGGCGTTTTTCTTGATCCGACATCATGCCGGGACCAAACTGCAACCGTTGGGAAAGGAGCAGGCCTGCAGCTCCAACGCGAGCGGGAAGATTTATGAGCAACGCGTACGCGTCGGTTGGCTTGAATGTCGTTGCATCATCGTCCGGTTGAAGGAACCCTTGCGCGACGGTTCGACGGAACTGCGCGTTCTGACGAACGTACCGGCCGAACGCTTGAGAGCCAAACGCGTGTTGAAACTGTACGAAACGCGTTGGCGGATCGAATCCGCTTTCCAGGAATTGACCGTAAACTTGCGTTGCGAGATCAATACCTTGGGTTATCCCAAAGCAGCGTTATTTGCCTTTGCTCTAACCATGGCGGCCTACAACATCCTAGTCGTCACGCGTGCCGCAATTGCCAGTGCTAATGCGACCACCCCGAGCGAAGCCGAGCAGGTTGAGGTGGCACTTTCGAGCTATTACTTGGCGAATGAAGTCGCAGCAGCAACAGAAGGCATGCTGATTGCCCTGCCTGAAGAGAGTTGGCAACCATTGGTGTGTATGCCCTTGAAGGAATTCGCTGCCTGGTTGACGATGGTAGCAGCAAAAGCACAGCTTTGGCGCTATCGCAAAAGCCCACGCGGTCCCAAAAACCCGACGCCGGTAGAGAGAACCTGCCGAGGCGCCCACCGCTCCACGGCCCGGCTCCTGGCGGAGAAGAAGGCATGATTAGCCACCTTGAAAGGGGTAGGCTGACGCCCCTGGCTATTGGCTGTCGCCCCTACCGGGGCTAGGGACAAGGGACCGGCCACCGTGGAGAAAAGTATGCCCCTGCAAACTGCCCCCGACAACCTGACGCCGGCCCCGGCCCTTCCTAAAACCGAAGACCCCGGCCCTCTCCGCGCCGGCCATACGCCGAACTTCCCCGCGCTCTTGCGACAACTGGGCGCGTCGCTGCTGGTCACCACCTATCAGGCCGGCAAGCTCGTGATGGTCCGCGCCGAGGGCGACCACCTCAACACCCATTACCGCACGTTCAAGGCCCCCATGGGTTTGGCCCTGGCCGACGGCGGCGCCAAGCTCGCCATCGGTACTACTTTGCAGGTCTGGGATTTCCGCGATGTTCCCGACGTTGCCCGCCGCCTGGAGCCCGCCGGCACTCACGACGGTTGCTACCTGCCACGCCTCGAGCCACGTCACCGGCAATGTCCTGATACATGAGATGGCCTATGGGTTAGGAGTCAGGAGTCAGGGGTCAGGGGTCAGCAGTAAGGAGATAGCGGTCAGGAATCAAGCGTCAGAAGTTCTGACTCCTGATTCCTGTCTCCTGACTCCTGAACTCTGGTTCGTCAACACGCGCTTCTCATGCCTGGCCACTATCGATCCCGAGTCGAGCTTCACGCCGCGTTGGCGGCCGCCGTTCGTCACCGAACTGGAGCCTTCGGACCGCTGCCACCTCAATGGCTTGGCGATGGTAGAGGGCAAGCCGAAGTACGTCACCGCGCTGGGCGAAACCAACACCCAGGCCGGCTGGCGGCCGAACAAGGGCAAGGGCGGCCTGGTAATGGACGTGGATTCGGGCGAGATTCTCTGCCGGGGCCTGTCGATGCCTCATTCGCCGCGCTGGTACGGCGGCAGGCTATGGGTCTGCGAATCGGGCTCGGGAACGCTCGGCACCGTGGACCTGAATACCGGGCGCTATGAGGCAGTTGCCGCCGTGCCGGGGTTTACGCGGGGGCTCGACTTCGCGGGCGATCTCGCCTTCGTCGGGTTGTCTCAAGTCCGCGAGTCGGCCGTCTTCAGCGGCATCCCGATCACCGAACGGCTCGCGACCGAGCAGCGGACCTGCGGCGTCTGCGTCGTGGACCTGCGCCGCGGAGAGACAATCGGGTTGCTGAAGTTCGAGAGCGGCGTGCAGGAAGTTTTCGCCGTCGCGGTGCTGCCGCGGCAGTTTCCCGATCTGATCAACGACGACGACAAGTTGCTTGAAAGTTCCTTCGTCGTCCCCACCGAGTGTCTCGGTGATGTCGCGGCGCCGGTCCGTAACTCCAGACCGGCGTGACACCGTTTTTTTCCGCCCCTTGGAAAGGGGTCCGTTTTCCTCCCCCCCTTGGCAAGGGGGGGCGGGGGGGTCTGAGGCGATAGGCCCTTCCCCGGAAGAATTGCACCCGCCGCAATCTTCCGAATAAGCGTGATTGCCCGCTCTGGGGTCGAGGTGCTGAAGCCCCCCCAACCCCCCCTTGCCAAGGGGGGAGAAATAATGGCTCGCGCCTCCGGATTGACGCGAGGCAAGAAAGTAGCCGCGTTCGCCAGAACGCGGGTTTCACAGTGGACACGGCTCAGGCCCGCGTTCTGGCGAACGCGGCTACGTTACCCGGCTCAGGCCTGCGTTACCACGCGGACAGACAGAATCTCGTTCCCACGCTCTGCGTGGGAATGTACGTTCAGCCGCTCCGCGGCGCGTTCCGGATGAAGCACTTAGTAGGGAGTGTAAGGTGCCGCAGAGCGGCTAGGCGTGCGTTACGACGCAGAGCGTGGGAACGTGCCGGAATTGGCCTTGTATTTCACGAGCGGCGGGCTTTATGCCCGCCGGATTTCAAGGCAACACGGGCTAGTGCTGCGTGCAGGATCCCGCGTGGGACGCACGGCGGGCATGAAGCCCGCCGCTCGTTAATGCTGGCTTGCACATTCAGCCGCTCCGCGGCGCGTGACTGATGTGGTGTTCAGTACCGTGTAAAGCGTGCCGCAGAGCGGCCAGGCGTGCGTTACCACGCAGAGCGTGGGAACGAGTAGGGGTTTTCTATTCATAGTTGGAGCCTCCCATGACGATGCGTTTCTGGATCCGCAATCTGTTCGCCCGCCCCATCATCCGCCCGAATCTCAAGGTGCCGCACCGGCTCTGCCCAACCCTGGAACTGCTGGAGGACCGCTGGCTGCCGTCCACGTTCGTCGTGAACAACTCTACCGACTCTCCCGTTGCTGGCGAGACCGACCTGCGCCAGGCGATCGCCTCGGCGAATGCGACCACAGGGGACAACACGATCACCTTCGACCCGACCGTTTTCGCCATGCCCCAGACGATCACCTTGGCCGGCGACCAGCTCGAGGCGAGCAACACTTCCGGGACGGAGACAATCGCCGGCCCGACGGCGGACGTGACGGTGAACGCCGGCGGCTTGAGTCGGGTGTTCCAGGTTGACGCGAATGTCACCGCGTCCATTTCGGGATTGACGATCACCGGGGGCGATGCCGGCAGCGCCAACGGAGGGGGCGTGAACAACTACGGCTCGCTTACGCTGGCCAATTGCACCGTCAGCGGCAACACCGTCAGCGGCAACTCCAGCCTGGGCGGTGGCGGCTTGTACAACAAAAGCTCCCTTGAGATGACCCAATGCACTGTCAGCGGCAACACCGCCCCAGGCACCGGCACCAATGGCGGCGGTGTGTTTAACTACGGGGGCTTTTATAGCACACAGTTTGCCACGCTTGTGATGGACAACTGTACCGTCAGCGGAAACTCTGCAGCCAGTGGTGGCGGCGTTTACAACTTCGGTTATAGGAATGCCATGGCCACGTTTACCGACTGCATCGTCAGCGGCAACACCGTCTCAAATGCATTCGGTGGTGGCGTGGGTAACATTTTTCGGAAACGCTTGGGTTGTCCAACTGCACCATAAGCGACAACCAAGGGGGATTGGGCGGAGGGGGCATCAGCAACACTGCGGGCACGGCCACGCTGACCAACTGCACCGTCAGCGAAAACAATGCATTCCACCAAGGCGGCGGCGTGTACAGCTCGGGCACGACCACACTTACCGACTGTACTATCAGTGGCAACACTGCTAAGTCTGGTGGTGGCGTGGATGACAACTTTGGAAGTGGCTACACGACAACGCTGACCAATTGCACCATCAGCGACAACAATGCAGTGTACGAAGGCGGTGGCCTGAATAACTACAACAATTCAACGGTTACGCTGACCAATTGCACCGTGAGCGGCAACACGGCCGGACACGTCGGTGGTGGCATTTGTAATCATCAGGCCATAGCCGCGCTGACCAACTGCACCGTGAGCGGCAACTTAGCCAGCCAGGGCGGCGGCCTGGACAATTACCCGGGCACAGCGCGCCAACACTAGCCAACACGATCATTGCTGCGAACACGTCCCCCACGAGCCCTGACGTGTCTGGCGTCATCACTTCCCTGGGCAACAACCTGATCGGCGCCACCGACGGCAGCAGCGGCTGGGTCAGCTCCGACCTGACGGGCACCAGCGCCCAACCCCTCGACCCCTTACTAGCGCCGCTGGGCAATTACGGCGGGCCGACTCAGACCATGGCCCTGCTGCCCGGCAGCCCAGCCATCGACGCTGGCAATAACGCCCTCATTCCCTCTGGCGTAACCACGGATCAGCGCGGCCTGCCCCGCATCGTCAACGGCACGGTGGATATCGGCGCCTTCGAGTCGAGCGGGTTCACCATTGCCGTTACTTCGGAAGCGATCAGGCGGCAGTCTTATCGACTGCCTTCTCCGCCCCGCTGGTCGTGACGGTAACCGCCAACAACGTGAGTGAGCCCGTGGCAGGAGGCCTGATCGCCTTCACCCCGCCGGCAAGCGGAACATCGGCGGCCATCAGTGGTAGCCCGGCGACGATCGATGACACCGGTATGGCGAGCGTCACGGCCACAGCCAACAGCATCGTCGGGAGCTATACGGTTTCAGCCACGGCCAGTGGCATCACGACGCCCGCCAGCTTCAGTCTGACCAACCTGTGGATGTCAAGTTTCAGCGATTTCAACTCGCCGACCATCGTCTACGGCACGTCCACAACGACGTTGTCTGGACAAATCGGCTCCGGCACAGCTTATCCCACGGGATCCAACGTATCGATCACGCTCGACTCGGTCACCCAGATGGCACTGATCGATGGTAGCGGCAACTTTTCCACTACATTCACCACGACAAGCCTGGGCGTGACGGGTAGTCCTTATTCAGTCGCCTATGTCTTCGCGGGGAACGCGACCTTTACCACCGCCACCGACTCGAGCACGACTTTGACGGTCACCCCCGCGACCGCAACAGTCGTGATTACGCCCTACAGTGTGACCTACGACGGCACGCCACAGACCGCCACTATCACGTCGATCACTGGTGTCAATGGCGAGACAGGGGCCGCTGTCGGCACCGTCACCCTTAACACCACACATACCAACGCCGCCACCTATTCCGGCGACTCCTGGAGCTTCACCGGCACCGGTAACTACAGCAACATTGCCAGCACGACCATCACTGACACCATTACCCCAGCAATTGCGACGATCGTGGTCGCCCCTTACACCGTGACCTATGACGGCCTTCCACACACTGCCACGATCACGTCGATTACCGGCGTCAATGGCGAGATAGGGGCCGCTGTAGGCGCCGTCACCCTGAACACCACACACACCAATGCCGGCACCTACTCCACCGATTCGTGGAGCTTCACCGGCGCGGGCAACTACAACGATATCGCCAGCACGACGATTACCGACACTATCGCGCCAGCCACCTTGACCATCATCGCCAACGACGACAGTAAGACCTACGGCATTGTCAAGACGTTTGGTACCACAGCCTTCACCGAAACCGGCCTGGCGACTGCGAACGGCGATACCATCACCGGCGTGACCGAGACGAGCACCGGGGCAGCCGCATCGGCACGGTGAGCACATATCCCATCGTGGCCAGCACGCGACAGGCAGCGGTTTGGACAACTACACCATCAACTATGTAAATGGCACACTGACGGTGAATCCGGCAACCAGCAACTCATTCGTGGTTTCCTCGGCTAACCCGTCGCTCTTCGGACAAGCGATAACCTTCACGGCGACAGTAACGGCGGGCTCGGGTACTTTCGACAACGGCGGCACGGTACAGTTCGTCATTGACGGCACAAACTTCGGGGCTCCGGTTTCTTTGACGGGCGGTCAGGCAATTACCACTGAAGCGGGCACTACGCGGGCATCCACACCATCACGGCCACTTACAGCGGCGATACCAACTTCAACGGCAGCAGCGCTGCTCTGGCGAGCGGCCAAACAGTGCAATTGCTCTCCGGTCAGATCAGCGGCACCGTGTTCGGCGACAACAATCTCAATAGCAAACAAGACGGCGGCGAGCCAGGGCTGGCCGGGCAAACCGTGTATTTGGATCTGAACAACACCGGGGTCTTCGCTTTGGGAGATCCGACGGCAACCACCGCTGCCAATGGCGCCTACAGCATCAGTTACACGGGCTTGATGCCCGGAACTTACGTCGTCCGCCAAATTCTGTTGGGCGGCGTCCTCCTGGACACGCCGGCGAGCGGCGGTTATTCGCTCACCCTAGGAAGCCAGACCAACTTCACGAACCAGAATTTCGGCGATGTCCCCACCAGCATCGGCGTGCCCTTGACGTTGCCTCCCTCAAGCGCATTCCCGGCCCAGGGGAGTGCCAATGCCGATTATGTGGAAGCCATCTACCGCGCCGTCCTCGACCGCAATGCCGATCCAGGCGGTTTGACTTTCTGGGTCGGGGTACTGAACAACGGAACGTTCTCGCACCTTGAAGTGGTGCAAGGGATCCGCAATTCCCCGGAACACTTCACCCAGGAAGTCGATGCGTTTTACCAGACCTTGTTGAGTCGATCGGCCGACGCCGTTGGGCAGGCTTACTGGGTAGGCCAGCTCGAAAACGGCTTGCCTGAGGAGCAGATTGCCGCTGCTTTCTTGAATTCGCCCGAGTACCTCAAGTATGGGCGACAAGCACTTTGTCGACGCCATGTACGAATCCTTGCTTGGTCGCGCCTTTGACGCAAACGGCGAAGCCTTCTGGCTCTCCCAATTGGGCGACAATGCCGCGGGCAATCCGATCCAAACGCCATCGCTCACGCATGCTCAAGTGGTTACGGATTTCCTCTACTCGACGGAATCGCTCGACCGGCTTGTGGAGGGCTACTACGCGGTCTTTTTGCAACGGCAGGCCGATCCAAGTGGATTGAATTTCTGGGTGGTGGATTTGCAGCAAGGCTTGCCCTTCCTGACCATAGGTCAGGAATTTGTTGCCTCCGATGAGTTCTTCGCAACGGCCGCGGCGATGGCTAAAGGCGTTCGGAAGAAATGACAGGCGCCCTGATGGGATTCTGCCACCGAGTCTCCCTCACACTACCAACTCCCAACAAGAAATCGTCCGGCGTTCAAGATCTTTGGTAGCAAAGGTTTAAATTGTTGAGCCTGAAAGGCTCGTTCTTATAGCCTAGCCCGAAGGGCTAGGGACCATCGACCCATAGACGCCGGCCCTGTAAGGGCCATTCAACTATCGTTGTCAGGTTTCCAAGTTGTTCCAGGAGTGCGGACGCATCAAGAAGGTGTGGCGAACGAGCCTTACAGGCTCGAGAAATATCCGCGACAATTCCCTGGCCTTCGGCCAGGGCTATAAGAATGAGCCTTACAGGCTCGCAATTCGAGCATAACTCCTTGCGAGAAAAACAGGGCTTCTACGAGGCTGAATTCGTCGAATTCTTCGGCACTGAGATTTCCCATGATCGGCGCCGTTGCAGGTGGCGGACGCCACACGTAGAGGCAACCTTGCTAAGGCGATCGGCATGAATTGGCTTCCCCAAAGTAGACCTCACGCTCCGCGTGAGGAACGCCTCACGCGGAGCGTGAGGTCTACTTTTTTCTGCCGCTCGCCTAAAGGCAAGCCGTTATGGCTTGCTGGACATGCTCGAAGGAATGATGACTGGCGTAGGCGGCAACCCGGCGGGGGCTGGTGTGGTCGCCGGTTGAATACTGGCGGGCTGGATGTTCGATGGCACGGTCATTGCCGGTTGGTTCACGACTGGTCTTAGCAGGGAGGGCGTCGGCGTTGCGTTAGGTTTCGCGTCTCCCGCGAACGGCGACGTGGCCGGGTTCTTCGGCGGCAGCGAAACCGAGGCTAGCTGAGGCATATTATCCCATTCTTTGGACTCGAGCGGCATTTTCTTGCCGGTCGTGGTACGCCACGCTTCGTAAGCGCACATCCGCAGGCCGATATCCTTTTCGGTGCGCATAACCGTGAACAAGGCGGCTTTCGGCCTGCGGATCGTTGTAACGTCCCAAGGCGCAGAGCGGCAGCTAGCCGCACGTCCATCGCGTTTTGGCGGTCATCGGTTTCGGTGCCGTCGCTGCGCAGGCTCACGTAGCAGCGCGACCACCGGCACTTTCACGGCGGAGGCATTGCCGGTTTCGCCCAGACATTTCAAAGCATGACAACGCAGCATGCTTGTGGTGTCGGCGGAGAAATTGTTGGCTCGAGATAGAATGAATGGACCGGCGCCGTCGCCGCGCAGCGCGGGTCTTTGAAGCGGCCCAAGGTCTGCATGGCCGCCAACCGGCAGATCGGCTGCTTGTCGGAGACAGCCGCCGCGGTTACCAGCTTCATGACCTCATCCTGGTCGGCCTGGGTGCCGCCATGGAAATTGGTTCTTTAAGCGCACCCGCCAAAGCTTTGGCCCGGACATCGCCGTCGGTAGTGGTCTGAAGGACCAGCAAAGGATCGGGTTGAACGAACAGGCTTTTGACTTTGAAATCGCGGCTGGTGACGTCGTCCCAGAAGCCGGCGAAGCCCGGTAATGCTCAGAACCGCGAGCATCGGTCCGGCCGCCGCGCTGATCCGCCAGCCTGCTGTTCTGGAGGAGATGATCTGCCTAGCTTCCACCACTATCCTCCCTTACCCGTGGCGCGAACGGGCTCCGGCGGCTGCGATTCTCTTCTATTTGAGCAAGCCCGCGTGCCGCAGGCGCCGCTCCCTGGACAGAGAAAAAGGGCCTATAGGAAAAAGCGTTACAACACGCAAGGCCATTTGATCCCGGAGCAGCCCAAACCGCTTGGCAGACTGGCGAGATAGCGTAAAATGAGGTCGTTTTCCGGTTCATGGCCAAAGTGAGCTCACCTTGGCTCTGTCCTGACGAGCAACCATGATCAATTACGACTCCAGCTTCCTCACCAACATGCTGCTGAAGACAGGGCTTGTCTCCGAACCGCAAATTCAGGAAGCGTGGGAAGACATCGGCTACCGAACCAACGACGCCGAAGTTCTCTTGCAAACGCTCGAACGCAAGGGCTACCTCACGCCTTTGCAATCGTCCAAAGTTCGGAAAAGCGAATTCACCGCCTCTTCGGTGGGTGGATATCGGCTCGTCTACAAGATCGCTTCGGGAAGCTTCGGACGCGTCTATCGCACCGAGGATCCGCACACCGGCGAAGTGGTCGCCATCAAGATCTTGCGCAGACGGCACAGCGAAGACGATCACATCATCGACCTGTTCGAGCACGAGGGCAAACTCGGTCTGGAGCTCAAGCATCCAAATATCGTCGAGGTTTTGAAGGTCAGCCAGGATATCGTTTCCAAGCAGTATTACATCGTGATGGAGTTCATCGAGGGCGGCAACCTGCGCAACATTCTGCAGATTCGCGAACGCCATGCGAACGCCGAAGCTGGCGTCAGTTTGGAGCCTCGGACTTCCCGCGACCGCGACAAGGAATCCGCCTTCAAGGGCCTCGACCCCAAAGAAGCCTTGAAGATCATGGAGGATGCCGTTGCGGGGCTGGCCCACGCGTTCTCAAAGGGCGTGACCCATCGCGACATCAAGTTGACCAACGTGCTCATTTCGAGCCAGGGCCAGGTCAAATTGGTGGACTTCGGACTGGCCGGCATTTTCACGCGCAAAGGGCTCGAACTCGAGGGGCAGGAGAAAATCGATCGCACCGTCGACTATGCCGGGCTCGAAAAAGCCACCGGGGTGAAGCCGGGGGACGTGCGCAGCGACATCTATTTCTTGGGCTGCATTCTCTACGAGATGTTGACGGGCCGGTCGCCCTTGCAATTGACGCGCGATACACGCGCACGCTCCAGCCAGCAACGGTTCAGCAGCGTCACGCCGATGTCGCACGAGGAGGTCCAAGGCCCACCGCTGCTGTTTCAGCTCGTGGAGCGGATGATGTCGCTCGACCCCAAAGTGCGCTATCAAACGCCCTTGCAGCTTCTGGAAGCAGTCAAAGAGGCACGGCTGGAAGTAGAGAATCCCGGCTCGGTGAAAAAGGCCAAGCAAGCCCAGACCCGCACCATTTTTGTGGTCGAGCGCGATCCGCGGCTCCAGGATGCGCTGCGTCAAAAGATCAAGGAGTTGGGCTTTCGCGTGCTGATCTCGGGCGATCCCGGCCGCGCGCTCGAACGCTTCATGACTCAGCCTTTCGACATGATTGTGATGGACGCCGGCGCCACGGGCGAAGAGGGCGCTTTACCTTCGACGGCATCATGCATGAGGCGAAGCGGAAAAGCCTTACCTGCGCGGGCATCCTCATCGTCAACGAAGATCAGACGCGCTGGGCCGAACAGATGCAGCCGGCACCGAATCGCGTTGCCCTGGTGCGGCCTCTTTCCATGAAAAAAGTTACGCATGCACTGACGACGTTGATGCCGCCGTTAGACGCCGACGAAGACTAGCCAATCGCATTCTCCAGATCGGTTCACAAGCCTTTGTTCGACGGAATAGTCCGGCCCATTTCGCGCATAAGCACTTGCATATCTGCCCACACATCCCGCTTCTTATCGGGCGAACGCAACAGGTAGGAAGGGTGATAGGTGCAGAACACAGGGATGCCCTTATATTCATAAAACTTGCCGCGCATGCGGCCGATTGCGAGCGTGGTGCCGAGCAGATTCTGAGCGGCACAGGCTCCGAGGGCGCAAATGTAACGGGGCCGGACCAGGTCCAGTTGGGCATCGAGATATTCGCGGCAATTACCGGCTTCGTGGGGCAGGGGAGTGCGGTTTCCAGGCGGCCGGCACTTGAGAATATTGCAAATGTAAACCTCTTCGCGCTTGAGCCCACAGGCAACCAAAATCTTGTTCAGGAGCTGCCCTGCTGGGCCGACGAACGGCTCCCCAGCGCGATCTTCGTCCGCTCCTGGGGCTTCGCCAATTAAACAGAGTTCCGCCTGTATGGGGCCGACGCCGAAGACCGTTTGCGTGGCGCGGTGGAGGCCAGCTCCGGGCAGCGTGTACACCCTTTGACTTTGGCGTCGATGAGCGTCAATTGCTGGCGGCGTTCTTCGGCTGGGATTTCTATCCTCGCAGTTTCGGGCGCCGCCTTTTGAATAACTCGCCGTTTGTGGGAATAGGCATTTGGATTGAAGCGGCCGCCACGGCTGGTTCGGGGATGGCAACCGGCCGGGGTCGCGGTAGCCGGGGAGAATCAGCGAGCGGTGGGGCAGCAGGCAGCCACTCGACGCCGGCAGCGCACAAGCTTTCGAGGTGCCCTCGTGCCAGATGTCTTAGTTCATCCCAACTGTGGGGCTCGGGGTCAGCCATCGATTGCGATTCTCCTGCAAACGTCTCGGCCTAAGAAATTCGCCTTGGCCCAAGTACAGTCTTCGCGGGACTCTCCGCTTACAATACCATCGTTCGGGGGCAGCGTCACACGATTGGGACTTGAAGCATGACGAGCAAGCGCGTCGACCGGGCAACCGTTGGTTTGATCCAGATGCGCTGCGTGCCCGAGCGAGAAGCCAACTTGGATGTCGCGGTCCGCCGCATCGAGGAAGCCGCCGCCGCCGGAGGCCAAATCGTCTGCTTGCAGGAGTTGTTCCTCACTCCCTATTTTTGCCAGCGCGAGGAAACGGGACTTTTCGATTTGGCGGAAGAAATTCCCGGACCGACGACGGAACACTTGGCGAAGATCGCCAAACGGCTCGGCGTCGTGGTAATTGCCTCGCTTTTCGAGCGCCGAACTGCAGGCATTTATCACAATACGGCCGCTGTCTTGGACGCCGACGGAACCTTACTGGGCATCTACCGTAAGATGCATATTCCCGAAGATCCGCTCTATTTCGAGAAGTATTATTTCACGCCGGGAGATCTGGGTTTCAAGGCATTCGACACGCGGCTTTGGCCGCATCGGCGTGCTGGTCTGTTGGGACCAATGGTTTCCCGAAGGCGCCCGACTTACAGCCTTGCACGGCGCTCAAATCCTCTTTTACCCGACGGCCATTGGCTGGCACCCCAGGGAGAAGGCCGAATTTGGCGTGAAACAATATCAAGCCTGGCAGATCATGCAGCGCGCTCACGCCATTGCCAATGGAATACACGTTGCCGCGGTCAATCGCGTCGGCCACGAGGGAGCCGATGAGAGCGGACTCGAGTTCTGGGGCGGCTCATTCGTGGCCGGTCCCTTCGGCGAAATTTTGCAGCAAGGCCTCCACGATCGCGAAGAGAACCTGATCGTCGAATGCGACTTCCGCCAGGCGGAAGAGGTTCGGCAAACTGGCCTTTCCTCCGCGACCGCCGCATCGATGCCTATGACGGCATGACCAAGCGGTTTCTGGACGGCTGAAGCCAATTGCGTCCAGGCAGTCACCGTGAGTAACAAGGGGTCGGGAGTCGAATCGAATTAACTTAACGGGACGCGTCCCAGAGAAACGCCAACGGACTTCGTTCCCGTTTTAGCCCCAAGGGGGCGGCCTATGGTAGCCCAGGGCGATGAGCCCTGGGGATAAACCAAGATACTAATTTAGCCCCAAGGGGGCGGCCTAGATCGCCCCGTTGGGGCTCGATGAATCCCTGAAGCAGTGCCCAGGGCTAAATCGCCCTGGGCTATCATAGATCGCCCCCTTGGGGCTAAAATCAGTTTTCTACCGGTATTCACCGAATAATGTTTAAGTCAATGCCATTTACTCTCGACCTTCCCGACCCCCTTTTGCAAATTACTTTTTCATACCCGAGGCCACTGGCGACATGAAAGCGGAAATCATCTCAATCGGCAGCGAGTTGACCAGCGGCCAGAACCTGGACACCAACGCCCAATGGTTAAGCCAGCGTTTGGCAGAGATCGGCATCGCCGTGGGCTGGCACACAACCATCGCCGATGATTTTGACGACAACGTCGAGGCGTTTCGCATCGCAGCCAGCCGAGCGGGGCTGGTGCTCATCACTGGCGGCTGGCGCCGACGCAAGACGATCTGACTCGCGAGGTGCTTGCCCGGCTGGCGGGCGTCGAGTTGATTTTGCACCAGGAATCGCTCGAACGCATCCAGCAGATGTTCTCGAGCCGCCGGCGCGTCATGCCCGAACGCAATCGCGTGCAAGCCATGTTTCCCGCCAATGCCACGCCCATTCCTAATGCCCGCGGCACGGCCCCGGGGGTTTGGCTGCAACATGGCGAAACGCTCATCGCCGCCATGCCCGGTGTTCCCTCGGAAATGTTCGCCATGTATCGCGATTGGGTGCAGCCTCGCCTGTTGGAGCTGGGGGTGGGCGGCGGCGTGCAGGTCCAGCGGAAAATCAACTGCTTCGGTGCCGGGGAATCGGCGGTTGAGGCAAAGCTGCTCGATCTCACCAAGCGCGGCCATGTGCCTGAAGTCGGGATCACCGTGAGCGATGCCACCATCTCGTTGCGCATTTTGGCCAGAGCCCAACCCTGGCAGAAGCGCAAGCGCAAATCGAGCCTGTTGAAAGCTTGATCCGCGAACGCCTGGGCGATTGGGTTTTTGGCGTCGAACAAGAAGAGTTAGAGCATGCCGTTGCTAAGCTGCTCCAGGCCGGGCATCGGACGCTGGCAACCGCCGAAGGAGTCACCGGCGGCCAGGTTGCCCGAAAGTTAGTGAGTGTTCCCGGCGCCAGCGGCTGGTTCAAAGGAGGAGTGGTCGCCTATCAGACTGACACCAAGATTCGTCAACTCGCGCTCCCGCCCGCCCTCATTGAACAGCATGGGCTCGTCAGTGCGGCCGTGGCCGAGGCGATGGCGACGGCTTGCCGAATCCGCCTGGGAGCGGACCTGGGCCTGAGCACGGTAGGGATTGCCGGCCCCGACGGGGGGAGTGCCGAAAAACCGGTCGGCCTCGTGTTCGCCGGCCTTTCTTGGGAGGGCGGTACCCGCACGCAGAATTTCAGCTGGGTCGGCACCCGCACTGAAGTTCAGAGCCGGGCGGCCAAGCTTGGCGCTCAATCTGGCGAGGTTGCATTTGCTGGGCAATAAGTCGTAGTGACTATTGACGCGACTTCAGCCGGCATGGCAACGCTCCGCCTGCGCGTCGCGGCTAACCTTGCGCCCATTCGCGCCTTGCACTCGTCCAGAATCGCTTTGGTTGCTGTTGCCCCGACGCGCGTCACGCCGATTTCGCGCACCGCCAACAGCGTTTCGTAGGAGCGGACGCCACCGGCTGCCTTCACTTGCACATGAGGCGGCGCGCAGCGACGCATCAGTTTCAGGTCCTCGATGGTTGCGCCTGTAGAGCCATATCCCGTCGACGTCTTGACCCAGTCCGCACGCAGTTCGCCGCAGATTTTGCAGAGCTGCTCCTTGTGCTCGTTTTGCAGAAAGCAGTTCTCGAAGATCACCTTCACTTTGGCCTGGCGGCGGTGCGCAGCCTCAACCACCGCTCGAATGTCGTCCTTTACATAGCTCCAGTCGTTGCTCAACGCTTTGCCGATGTTGATGACCATATCTAGCTCCGTGGCCCCGTCATCCATGGCGCGCTCGGCTTCGGCAACCTTGATAGCGGTGACGTTGCCGCCATGCGGGAAACCGATGACGGTGCTCACCACGACGGTGGAACCCGCCAGCAGTTTCTTAGCCATGGGCACCGCGTACGGCTTGATGCAAACCGAAGCCACATCGTAATCGAGGGCCAACCGGCAGCCTTTGGCCATGTCGTCGTCGGTCAAATGGGCTGCAAGAGCGAGTGATCGATCATTTTGGCCAGTTCATGCAGACTCGGTCCAGCCATGGGAAAATCCTCGAGAAGAGCATTTTGATTCCGGGAATCTCAGCAGTGCGGTAACCTGGTTCTTTCTATCTTCCCCATCTGCTTTTTCTGCCCCCGCAGCCGAAGCCTACCGATTTTTCCTCGTCGATCAGGCGGAATGCGGAGTGGACTTGCGTGGCTGGGGCAAATGGCTATAAGCATCTGACCCGAAAAAATGCTTCGGGCCAGACACGAGGAACAGGCTATGAAATCAGTGCGCTGGCTCAGCGGATTCGCACTCGCCCTAGTTGTCGGTCCCGCTCTTGCCGCCGACCCCCAGATCAAGACGATCACTCAACCCAAGGTCGAAGTCCGGAGCGGACCGAGCGCCCAGTATTATCCGACGACCGTCTTGCACAAGGGCGATCTCGTAACCGTTCTCGATCTCAAGAACGGTTTTCTGGCAATCAAGCCGCCGGATGGTTCGTTCGATTGGGTGAACGTCGCCGATCTCGATGTGCGCGATACGATGGCAAGCGTCGTGCGAACGAGTGAATTGCGCGTCGGCAGTGCCATCGATCCCACCCGTTTCGTTGACACGGCTCTTAGAAATGTGGTTCCCGGCACGCAACTCAGCGTCGTGCCCGGGGCCTCTATGGTCGTGGGCAGGGAAACTCTCATCAAGGTTCGCCCGCCTATTGACGACGTCCGCTATATCCCCGCCGAAGCCATTGTGGAGTGGACCGGCGCTCAGCAACAGTCGACCGCGGCTAATCAGCCTACGGCGCCTGGTTCGTTCGGCCTGGACAATTCACAGTCAACCCCGGCTCCCGCCTTCGGGCCCTTCGAGTTCTCAGCCCAGCGTTGTCCCAGCTCTTGGGCAACAACCAGCTCCGGCAAGTTGGGAGGCTCTCGCAGGCCAACAGAACACACAAACGGGATCGACTCCTGGCGATGGTAGAAAACATTCTCGACCCGGCGCCCTCAGGGCCCAATCAGCAATTCGCCCAAAGTGGCCAACCTCTTGCATATGGACAAGAGAATAGGCAATCCGGTGCGGCTTCCACATATGGTCAGCAATTCCTTCCGCCAAACCCCGTTCCTGCAGACGGACAGCAACCTACAGCACCCGGCATGAATTCAAGTTTTGGCCAGCAAGGGCCGATCATACCGGCGGCTTTCGATCAGCCCGTTGCGCAAGACCAGAATTCCGGCGGCGGCATAGGAGGCAACCCCAAGTATTCCCTTTCGCGGCAACAAGATAACCGGCAGTCCGAGCTTATCGCGCCAAACCCGAATCCCAGTTATGATCTCCGATCGGCAGGAGATTCGGGCACTCCGGTCGTGCCAGCCTACTCGAACTCCGCTCCAACAATGAGTCGAAGCAACCAAATGCCGGCAACGGGCTCGTACGATCCCCAATGGCACGAAGCGGAAAGGCTGGAAAGATTAGGCGATATCGACCTGGCCATTCGTCTTTATGACATCGTGGGACAATCGAATGGCATCAAAGACCCCAATTTGGCGATCCGGGCCATGAATCGAGCTCAGTACTTGCGCAATGCCATTCAGCGCCGGAGTATTGCAACCGAGTGGCGTGTCCCGAAGCGCCAAGACCAACTATACGGGAGCCGGCTACCCTGATACTGCTACCACAAACGTCTACCCGAACACCACCAGCCAAGCCAACGTGGTAACGCAACCGCGTCCCATTAGAAGTGCACAAACGGACATTTACCCGGCAACTCCGAAATATCTGCCGGAGGGAACGAGTGTGAATTATGCTGCAGCCTCATTCCCGGCAATGTCCAATCGGGAAACGGCGAAGCCCGCAGCGAATCTAAGCAGGCCGCTCATGGCCGCCGAGACGCCTCATAGCACTGGGCAAAAAACGTGGTCATCTCGGGGCAGGCTAGTCAGATCGGCGGTCGTGGTCGAGGGAAAACATTTTTATAAATTGCTGCCGGACGATCCCAAGGCCGATTGGATGTACTGCACGAACCAGCCCGGCGTAAACTTGGACGACTATGTAGAAAAACACGTTCAAATCTACGGAAACTTCTACTACCACAAACTTGTCAAGCAGTACTACATGGAAGTGCTGACGGTTTCCCCGGTTCAGTGATTAAGGATGAACTCATTGCTGTTGAGCAACGCCCAGAAAAGGTCTTGCCAAAGGCTAAGTGAGTCGTTCGCTTTCGAAGCGCCTTGCGGAGAATCTCCAGGACGCGACTGGATTCTCGGCCTGAAGGCGGCCGATTGAGCGCCGCCAGATAGAGATGATCCATAATCCCTCTGGGCGTTTTCTTGTAAACGATGGCCCAGGGAACGGTGCCCTTGGTCTTGCTGGTCAGGGCACTGTTGATGTCGTTGCCGTTCATGAGCATTAGGGCTTGCACCACGGTGCCGTTGAACGTCACCTCGTTGCCTTCGTCGTCCCCGAAATTGGTCGTTAGATTGCTGACATCCACTCGCGCCGCAATTTCTGGCGATTCTCACGCGACTCGAACATTTCCGCCTGAGTCGCGACAATCAGCGATTCGAAAAGCTGCTCGGGCGTCATCGTCTTCAAAAGCATGCGGCTAAAGAAAGGCTCGGCATCGGTTTTTTCGTTGCTCTTGTTCGATACCGAAGTGAGGCCATAGGCTTCGCTATTGCAAATCCAGCGGATGAGCCGGCGCGGGTCGGAGCCGTAACTATCGAAGGCTGAGGCAAGATCTTCGAGCAGTTCCGGATGCGATGGCTCATTTTGCGAGCCGAAATCGTCTATCGGATTGGTGAAGCCACGCCCGAAAAAATGGGCCCACATGCGATTTACGTAGGCCTTGGGAAACAGCTTGCTGGAGGTCACGAACCGGGCCAGTTCTATGCGCCGATTGGAGGAAGCTGCGTCCAGGTGCGTGCCATCCAGAAAGACCGACTTGGCTTGTTTCAAGACGCCGTTACGCTGTTCGTAATAAACGGCCCCGCTAGGATCGAGATTCGGGTTATCGACTAGTTCGAGCACCACTTCCCGGTTAGCCATCGGTGCGCCCTTGCGATCGACCTGCCGGAAGAAGGCGTTGATGCCCCAGAAATGATCCTGGTTCCATTCCTCGTTAAAGGGATGCTTGTGACATTGGGTGCACTGAATTTGCACTCCCAAGAAGAGCTTGGTGGTCCGCGATGTCACCGGGACCATCGTGAATTTGCCTTCGCCATCCTCGCCACGTTGCTTGTCCTTGGGCACCGGCTCGCCCAGATGAGACAGGATATAGTTGACCGCGCCGTTTTCGTTGGTTTTGCCGGTGGCGGTGATCAGCTCGCGGACCATTTCCTTGAAGGACATGCCTTCTTTTTTGAATTGATCTTCGAGCCATTTGTGCATTTGCTCGTGGTAAATGCTGCCGCCCGTTTCGTTCGCTCCCGCTCGGGTCATCAGCCAAACGGTCCAGAGGTTTGCTTGGTTCTTGGGGTATTCATCGCTCTTCAATAAGCGTTCGATAAGCAGAAAACGCCGGCTGTGCTCGGGATCTTTGAGAAATCGCTCAATTTCTTGCGGCTTGGCCACTCTGCCGATGATGTCGAGCGACGCCCGGCGGATGAACTCGTAATCCGAAGCTCTGAAACTGGGCTTGATCTTGTTTTCCTTCCACTTGCTCGACAGGCGCTCGTTGATCAAATGGACCTTCTCGGCATCCTCGCCCGTCAGGTGCGTGCCTTCCACTCTTTTGTCGTCGCGATCCTTGACGGCAACGCCGGATTTGCTTTTGGGCTGGGCCTGAGCGTTGTGCGCCACGGCCAGAGCGAGAGTGCAAACGAGCAAAAGGAGGGCACGATGCAGCGCAGGGTAACCAAGCATGAAATTCAGGCCCCTTGCCAGAAGTGAACGATACGCTGAGAAAACCTGTTCCGAGGCGTAATCGTTGGCGGATTACTTCCTCTATGGTAAAGGTTGTCGAAAAAACTTGTCAACGACTTTCCGTGATGGCCGCGACGAATCGCCGAATCTATCCGCAACTGGAGGCGAGTACAGAGTAAACTGCGCTGGACTACTTGAGGGGTTGAAGCATTCCCTTACCCCGAGGAGGCAAGGCTTCCAAGGTTGCATTTGGGCCCTGGAAGGGCGGCAGTCAATAGCCAGGGCGTCAGCCCCTGGGAGAGATCCTCCGAGAGTCGAGCCCCGGTAGGGGCGGCAGAGCTCTGTCGCCCCTACCGGGGCTAAATTCACTTTAGCACTGAGTCCAGGGGCTTACGCCCCTGGCTATTGACTTTCGCCCCTACCGGGGCTGAAGAACTTGCCGGTTTTCCACTTTGGAACCTTTCCCCCTTCGGGGTAGGAATAGTCTGCAACAGCGTGAAGGAATTCAGGAGATATTGGGAATGCGATTAGATTTGGATTGCGCGGCAAGCAAAATGTTCGAAATGCGACCACCGAAGATCTACTCGATCGCGCCATGGTTTATCGCCTTGGCATGGAACCGGCGGCTTTGGAAATAATCGACGCCGAGCTAGAGGAGCGGGGCTATACGGCTTGGGACATCGAAGAGCACGCAAACGCTCGGGGCAAAACGGTGCTCATGTGGACGGACGGTGTAGCCGCTCGCTGCAGCTTCTGTTTCAAGCCAGCCACTTCCGAAGGTTGGGGCTGGCATCATGTATTTGGCAGGGTGCCGTTTTGGCCGCGATACTTGCGCTTTTGCGACGATCATCAACCTAGGGCAAGGGATAGCTAGCTGACAGCCTTTTGAACGTCTTCGGGCGTGATCAGCCTGGGAAGGTTTGTCGAGCTCGGTGCTTAACCAGCTCATTACGGCTGGCGCGTAGGGCAACTTGCCCTTCTTGATAAGCTCGATCATCCGCAAGTGCCTGCGGGCACGCTCTTTGGTCTTGAGAGGTCCGTTCACACGCCGTGACAGCGCCATGTCGACCCGTCGTTGTTCTCTGCGAATGCGCCGTGCACCCATGTGTCGATGTCCCTGAGAGGGCAAACTGCTTACGTGAAAACCAGAATAGAGATTGATAGCAAAAAAGGCTTCTCCCGAAAAGGGGAGGGCTTCGCCACTCTTCACCCTTTATGCCCGCAAAGCCCAGCGTAGCTTGGCGGACCGCGGCTGGGGATTGTCCAGGGCTTCCGAGCGGCCCGGCCGAATCGGCTCCTGGGCGATCTCTCGATAGCACACCCTGACGATGGCCCTGCTGAAATGCGGCTTTCACCAGCCGATCCTCGCCGCTGTGAAAACTGATGATGCCTGCGCGGCCACAGGCGCCAGAATCGTCGGCAGAATGCCGCAACAAATGTTCGAGATTGGCCAGCTCGCGATTCACCAAAATGCGCAACGCCTGAAAAGTTCGTGCCGCGGGATGGAGGTTCCACTTGCCGGGCGTGGGATGCAGTCGCCAATTCTCCTGGCCGCTGACGCGTTGCAAGAGTCGAGCCAGGTCGGTGGTGGTCGCCAGCGGTTCCGAGGCCCGGGCGTCCACAATCGCCTGAGCTAATCGATCCGCTTCCGGTTCGTCGCTAAAATCGCGAAGAGCCTTGCTCAACTCTTCGACTGAAATATTCGCCAGCACTTGGGCGGCCGTACGGCCGCGCGTTCGGTCCATTCTCATGTCGAGCGGTCCTTCGCGCGAATAAGAAAAGCCGCGTTCCGGATCGTCCACCTGCATACTGGACATGCCGAGATCGGCGAGCACAACTTTGGCTCCAGCGGGTCTTGCTTCAGCCACAATCGTGGCCAGACCGGCAAAGTTAGAGTGATGGAGCTGGAACGTTCCGCCGATCGCTTCGAGCCGCTCTCGCGCCCGAGGCAGATTCTCGGGATCAAGATCGCAACCGATGAGCCGGCCGCCCGGCGTCACCAGCTTCAGGAATTCGCTGGCATGACCGGCCCAGCCCAACGTGCCGTCAACGACCAAATCACCTGGAGTGGGCCGCAACGTCTCCAGAACTTCCTGCAGAAGAACCGGGCGATGCTGGCCCGCAGGCGTGCTCCGGCGCATCGGCTTGCGGAAGTTGGGTCGGCGTTTGAACACGGCTCACCCTGTCACGGCGCCGCGTGAAGCCGAAAGGACCGTGCGGGCATACTTTGCCAGCACGCCGCGCGACACTCGCGGTTCCGGTTTGGTCCACTTCTGCTTGCGCTTGGCGAATTCCGCTCGCTCAAGTCGCAGGCCGACACTTCTTTCTTGTCGGCATCGATCGTGACCACGATCGCCGTTTTTCAAGAACGCCAGCGGGCCGCCGACCCACGCTTCCGGGGCGACGTGGCCGACGACCATGCCGCGCGTGCCGCCGGAAAAACGGCCATCGGTGATCAGGCCGATCTGCTCGCCAAGTCCCTGACCCGATAGCGCCGCCGGTCACCGAGAGCATTTCGCGCATGCCGGGGCCGCCGACGGGGCCTTCGCCGCGGATGACGACGATGTCGCCCGGCTTGATTTGGCGTTCTGGATGGCCGCGAAGCACGCTTCCTCGCCGTCGAAGACTTTCGCGGGCCCGGTGATCTTGCGTGTCTTCACGCCGGCGACCTTGGCGACGGCCCCTTCCGGCGCCAGGTTCCCTTGGAGAATGATGATGTGCCCGGTCGGGTGCATCGGGCCGATCAGCGGCCTGATCACGTTTTGCTTGCGGCTGATAAATGCTTGGCACGTCTTTCAGGTTTTCGGCGATGGTCTCGCCGGTGACGGTCAGGCAATCGCCGTGCAGAAAGCCGGCCTCGAGCAGCGCCTTCATCACCGCGGGGGTGCCGCCCACCTTGTGCAGATCGACATCACGTAACTTGCCCGCAGGCTTCAGATCCGCCAGATCCGGCACCTTGTCGCCGAGCCGATCGAAGTCGGCCAGGGTCCATCGGCACTCCGCTTCGCGGGCAATCGCCATCAGATGCAAGACCGCGTTGGTCGAGCCGCCCAGGGCCAGCACCAGCGTGTAGGCGTTTTCCAGCGATTTGCGCGTGATGATGTCGCGCGGCTTGATGTCTTTCTCGATCAGCGTGATAAGACATTTTGCCGGCCAAGAAAGCTCTCACGCTCCTTCGCGGCGGAGACGGCGGGATAGCTGGCGTCGTAGGGGAGCGACATGCCCATTGCCTCGATGGCGGAGCTCATGGTGTTGGCGGTGTACATGCCGCCGCACGAGCCGGCGCCGGGGCAGGCTTCGCACTCGATCTTGTGGACGCCCTTCTTCGTCGAGCTTGCCGGCTTGAAATTGGCCGACGGCTTCGAAAATGGAGACGATGTCGATATCGTTGCCTCCCCTCCCGATGCCGGGCAGGATGCTGCCGCCGTAGACGAAGATGCTCGGGACGTTGAGCCGGGCCATGGCCATGACGCAGCCGGGCATGTTCTTGTCGCAGCCGCCGACGGCCAAAACGCCGTCGTGATTCATGCCGCCGGCGACGACCTCGATGCAATCGGCGATCACTTCGCGAGACACCAGACTGTAGCGCATGCCCTGGTGGCCCATCATGATGCCGTCGGACGCGGTGGGAGCGCCGAAGATTTGCGGCACGCCGCCGCCGGCTCGCATGCCTTCGTAGGCCTTGCGGGCCAGCCGATCGAGGTGGGCGTTGCAAGGCGTGATGTCGCTGAACAGGAGGCGACGCCGACCATCGGCCGGCTGAAATCCTCATCCAAGAACCCGACGGCGCGAAGCATGGCACGATTGGGCGCGGCCAATGCCCTCGGTGGTCAGCCGGCTGTGGCGTTTGGTCTCTTGCGTCATGTCGGGCTCCTAGTGGGTATAGCTGGGCAAGCAGAACTTCGATTAAGGAAAGCCGGACTTATGATAGCGAAACGCGACCTTCAGAGGCATTATCTGCCTGGTTCGAAAAAACTGTAGCGGAACGAGAAGTGCGCTGGCGGGCGTCCGTATAATTTAGAGAAACCGTTTTCAGGGTCATGCCGCGGAGAATGCCATGGAAAAAGCCGCATCTTCGAGTCTACGCACAGGCAAAGCCGGTTATGTCGCTGCTGCCGTTTTCCTGGGCGCCAGCTTGGCGAACATGGCAGGCCCCTGCGCAGGCTGACCCGGGCGCCATTCAGGACCTGAGCCGTTATTGCACCGTCTGCTGGCGCAATGCCAGGCTCCATCCCGATTCTTGGGCTGATTGCACGCAAGAAGTGTTCTGCCGCCTCTTGAGTACCGTACCCGATGCCGACTGGAGACAGATGCTTGCCCAGGAGGGGACGAGCGGCGCGAGTTTCTCCGAGCGATCGACGCGGTCAAGAAACGTACGCAACGAACGCGCCGCCACGCGCCTTTGCCGCCAGACGTAGCAGCTCCCTCATCCGCCGAATCACCTACGCGCGAAGAGCTGGAGGGCGTGCGCAATGCAGCGGCAAGACTGCTGACTCATCGACAGGGCCGCATCCTGGAATTGAGTCTGGCGGGTTGGACCGTTCAGCAAATTGCCGACAAGCTGGAGACGCCAGCCGCCCGGATCAGCGATGAAAAATACAAGGCAATTCGCAAACTAGGGCGTCATCTGCAGCTCATTTGAGCTGGGTTCCAGGTCCTTTAACTTGGTAACCCAATTGCCTAAGCTGTTCGATCATGCGAGCGCCTGCTTCGCGGGCTTTGGGCGAATCGACGCCGGCATGGGAGATGACTTGGTACCAGAAGCGCTGGCGATCGCGCGGGGCGAATGTCCCCAATTCCAGGCCCAGGTCGGTGGCGGCTTGTTTGGTCCAGCGAACTTTCTTAAGCAATTCCGCGAGTGATCGCCAGGTAGCGCCGGTCGAAACGATTTCCCCATCCGACGCTTCGATGGAACAACCGATGAGGACATTCAGGAGTCCCAGAAAGTTCCCTTGAGCATAGTTGTCGCGCTTGAGTTCAACGAGCAATTCTCGCAGCCGATCCATTCCTACATCCTGTTGCGGACCCCGGCGGCCGCGTCTCAGCAGCTCATCCTGCATCCTATTCGATCCACCGATCTACCTGTTTCGCCTATCTTATCAAGGAGGCGGTCGGCGTCCAAAGAGGCAGTTGACGGAAACCGGGGAAGAGATCCGGGAAGGCCGCAGATCCCTACGAGCGCGGAAGAAATGAGCCAAGACTGGCGTCCCAGAAAAAGACAGTGATTCCGGTGCCACCACTGGGCTTGTCCCAGTGGGGCAATGACTGGCCAGCTAGGCCAGGGATAATAAGCTCTCCGCCTCCACCGGGCTTGTCCCGGTGGATGCGCCGACTATGGGGCTAATCGCCATACGCTATCGGTTAGTATTCCGCGAAGGAAGCCGGAAAGTCATCGTCCCACCGGGGCAAGCCCGGCGGTGACGGATCGCGGTGAGGAATTCTAGCTGAATAGTCATCGTCCCACCGGGGCAAGCCCGGCGGTGACGGAATTGGATCATTGTTCCCGTACGCTCCCCAGAATACTTGTAATGGTTCCGGAGTTGATATGAGCGAACTGAGCGTTGTGCTCTCCGACACCTTGAGAATCCTTCGGGAAAATGCCGACCGCGCCGACGACGAGCCGGTCTGGCCCGAGGCCTCATGGCAAGCGATTCAGAACGCTGGGGTTTTGAAATGGTGCATCCCTGAAACCAACGGCGGCCGCGGTCTCGATCCGCTTCAGCCTGCTCGAGGGTTATGAGCTGCTCGCCAGCGCCTGTCTTACCACCTGCTTCATACTGAGCCAACGCGACGCTGCCTGCCGCCGGTTGCGTGAGCGCGGCTCATCGGGCAATCCCCACGAATTGCTGGCCAAGCTGGCGACTGGGAGCGCCTTGGCAACGGTAGGGGTGTCGCAGCTCACCACTTCCCGGCAGCACGGCGGCCCTGCGCTGGTCGCCAGGGCTTGCGAGTGCGGTTATTCTCTCACAGGCGTCGCTCCCTGGGTTACCGGCGCGGAACAGGCGGATTTTCTGATCTTCGGCGCGAGCCTTGACGATGGCCGCCAATTAATTGGCGTGGTCGCTCGCGAATCGGCGGGACTGACCGTCGGCCCGCCGCTCGAATTGATGGCTCTGCGGCTCCTTGACAGCTTGGGTGACTTGCCGCAGACGTTCTCCTGGAATACGAGTGGATCCTGGCCGGCCCCGTCGAAAAGGTGTTGCAGACCGGCAAAGGCGGCGCCGGCGGACTTGAAACCAGCTGTCTGGCTATTGGGGTAGCGCGAGCCGCTATCGACCTGCTCCTTGAAGAGGCCAAGAATCGGCCTGCCTTGCTCGAGATGTGCGAGCGCTTGGGGAAGGCATACCAGCGGCTCCGCAGCGAAATGCATGGAATGGCAGGCACTTCCTGCTCGGCCGAGGCGGCGATGGACCTTCGAGCGAAAGCCAACACGTTGGTCTTACGGGCAACGCAAGCCGCGCTCACGATGACCAAGGGAGCGGGATTCGTACACCCCCACCCGGCTCAGGCTTGGCTCGGCAGGCAATGTTCTTTCTGGTTTGGTCCTGTCCCCAACCGGCCGCCGCTGCGACGTTGGAGGCTATGGGAGGCGACCGGGCGATGTTTTGTTCTTAGGATGACATTAGTGAGCGTCAAACTTCGTTAGTGAGCCTCCCACGTTAGTGGGGGGAGTCAGCGGAAAACTCCCCCCACTAACGTGGGAGGCTCGCTAGTAACGTGGGAGGCTCGCTGGATTACGTGGGAGGCTCGCTGGATTACGCGGGAGGCTCGCTAGAGTTATCGCGATGGTCTTACTCATCTTTTTAAGCTCATTAGCAGATGAGCTGCCGCAAGCCGCGGCTCCGCCGCCGCAATCACCGCCTGGCTGACCGCAACCCGGCTGGCTCCCGCATCTCTAACATCATCGACATTGCTGCCTCGAATCCCGCCAATGGCAAACCAGGGCAGCGTCGTGAGGGAGGCCGCTTCGCGAACGAACTCCAGGCCAGCCAAGCTGCCAAATTCTTTCGTTCCCGAAGAAAACGTGGGGCCAACGCCCAGATAGCTCGCTCCATCCAACAAGGCTTGCCGGATCTCCTCGAGGGTGTGCGTGCTGACGCCAATGATGGCATCAGGTCCCAGAATTCTTCGGGCGTCTTTGACCGACATATCGTCTTGGCCCAGATGGACGCCATCGGCCTCCACTAACCTGGCAAGATCGGGGCGATCGTTCACGATGAACAGAGTGTTGGTCGCATGCGTCCAGCGCTTCACGTCGCGGGCGACTTCCAAGAGCTCGCGGTCGTGGTAATCTTTTTCGCGAAGTTGGAAAATGGCTGCCCCGCCCGCTGCTGCTTCTTGAATGGTCCATTCCAAGGAAGCGGCTGCCAAGCCGCGTAAGAAGGACATAAAGATTGGCCCGAACGAGCCGAGCCTTGGCTTCGTCGTGAACCAAAAGCATGCGTTCGAGCGTGTAGGTCCGGTAACGCAACTGCTCGAAGACTCGCGCCGATTGCGGCAAGGCAAACTTGGAATATTCTTCCAGGCTGCGGAAAGCTTCTTGAACGCGTTTCAGATTCGCGCACACCACGTGCCGAGGGTTCGAGCGCTGGCCTTCTTCCGGGGTTTTGACTGAAGTGCCGACGTCGCGCTGCGTTTCGCGCGTGGATGGGCAAGGCCCGAGGCCGGCGCTCAGGGCGTGCCGGATCTGCTTCGTTTCCTCAACCAAGAAACGGTCGTCCAGCGCGAATCGGCAGTAATCTTCGACTACGCGTAGGCCTTCGCGAGCCCGGTTGGCGCTGGCATCGAGAACGCGCACGGAGTCGATCCAATCGGTGGGCTCGAGAATCTCCAGATCAGGCATGGGCAGAGGCAGATCATCTTCGCCTTTGATCGATTCCTCGAGCCTGGTATAGTCGAGGCCCATTTCCTGCAGCCTTTTTTTCAAGGCTTTATCCGCTTCCAGAAGTGCCAGAAGTACATGTTCGCTGGCGACAACTCGTTCACCGCCAAGGTCGACGGCCCACGAACGAGCGTTCACAAGCACCGCATGCAGTTGGGCGCTGATTGCAGCGGGTTCCCCGGTGAGCGCGGAGGCTTCCAAGGCGACTCGAGAAAAGAAAAAACCTCACAACTTCTTGGCGATTTGCCCCTGCTTTGTCCAAGAGAATTGCCGCGCGTCCTTCTTCCTCTTGGATCAGGGCGGCAAAAAGATGCGCAACTTGAGTGTCTGCCGCCCGTTCGAGAGTGGCGAGACGTTGAGCCGCCTGCAAGGCACGCTCAACGGCAGGAGAAAGTTCCGGCAAGATCAAGATTCAGCCTCCAACCGGGCGCTCCGCCCCCGATAGTTTTGGGATGATTCCCAAGTCACCGGCAAGCCGGGGACTGGTCCCAATGCGACCAGGCTGGCCCGGTCGTGACCAGACTGATTATTGGCCATGTCCGGTTTAATTCTGCATGAAGATTCTCTCAATTGTCCCTTCCATCGCTAAGTCCAAAGCCAAAAGTGACTTCAGACTTGCGAACAGGATTGCTCACTCACTAGGTCAAATTGGTATGTCAATTGCGTTGTGGGCGGACATCGCGGCTGTAATCGAGCTGTCGAATCGCGACTCTTCCTTTGTCTCCGAGCATCAACTGCTGCTCCCGGTACTAGGGTTGTTGGCAGCGTCCCGACGATCGGGGCAGCAGTTGTTTCATTTCTCTCAACTATCTTCGGCAAAATTCGATCGCCTACCTAGCAAACAGTCTAGTCGCTGGCTATCGCTGGCAAAAAAATATACGGCAAAAAGATGATTCGAATTATCATTTTGCCGTACATTTTTTTGCCATTTGCATTCAATTCGTCAATTCAAGAGATTGCTGAAACTTATCCAGGCCACCCATCTTATCTGTCGGGTTTTTTCGCTATAGCCACGACCACCCATCGTCCGACTCGGTTCCTCCTCAGCTTTCGCAGTCTCTGAGTTGAGATCCTTTTCTCGTGAAACCGATTTTAGAGCAAAAGATGATCTCGCGTGAGAGCTGATTCGGACAGCTCATTCGCTGGAGAGGCACAAACGAACGAACCATCCTAAACAAGTCGGACTCTACCCATGGGCAAGAATGCTCCTTCTGGGCGGCGCTGGATGCAAAAAACCCTTGCGGGTATGGCCTTGCCAGCCATGTTGGCCAGTGGCGCAGTGCGAGCCGATGATGCCGCTCCTAGCCAACTGCCGGCAGCAGTCGTGGCCGTGACCCCCGCAGCACCAAATCCCACCACCGCCTACACCTTGGGCGATTGCATTCGCGTTGGACGCGATCAACAACCGGGCCTGGTGGCTCAGCGAGCCAGCCTCGCCGCCGCTCAAACGGCTTCAGCATCTTTGAATAACCTGCACGTTCCTAGGCTGATCGCTCGCGATCTGCCCATCCGTCGCCAGCAGGCCTGCCTGGGCATCACCATCGCCGAAGCTGGTCTTCAACAGGCGGAATACGACACCATCTATGCGATTACGCGAACGTATTACGGCGTAATCTATGCTCGCGAACAACTCAAGGTTGCGGAAGACCTGAGCAAGAGCCTGAAGTTTTATCAGGACAATGTCCGGGAGCTGGTGAAGAACGGCACAAACCGTCTCTATACAACCAACACGCTAGATAAAATCACGCTCTACTTAAAGTTGGCCGAAGCCCGTCAGGCCGAAGCTGCCCGCGGCATCGATCGTGCCACCGCTGCTTTGAACGAGGCCATGGGCTTGGATCCGCAAACGCCTATCGTCCTCGCCGAAACCACCTTGCCCAATCCCAAAACCGAGGTCACCCGCGACCAGATCGTGATGCTGGCGCTGGCCCGCCGCGGCGAATTGGTGCAGGCAACCACGGCTCGTGAAGTGGTCGACTTGGAAGCCGCCGCTCAAGACAAACTCCTCTTCCGGCCGACCACGCACACCTTTGCCGCCGGCGCCGACGTGCATTCACGGCCGGTCCCTCAAGGATTCATGAACGGCGAATACCGTCCGGGCACCACCAGCCTGGAAATGCCGGTGATGTTTGCCGGGCCGCGCTCGTACCGGGTGGAACGAGCTCGGGACCTGGGAGTTCGGGCGGTGGCCGTTGTCGACAAAACACGCAACCTGATCACGCTGGAAGCCGAGGACGCTTTCTTCAAATACGAGGAAGCGGTTCGGAAGCTGCCTTTGGTTACCGAAGCCAGCACCGCCGCGCCCGCCTCTCGAAAACTACTCGCGATGATTTCACAGCCAATTCCAAGGCCACGATCGACGACATTCTTACCAGCGAAGGGCTGGCGGCGCAAGCCAAAGCGACAGCGAACGAAACGATCTACAACCTAATCATCTCGCTGGCCGGCTTGCAGCGCGTGACCGGCGGCGGCTTTACGCCGGTTTTGATCGCCGGAAGCAACTAACCTCGCCTTTCTCCGCACCATTGAGAACGCACCAGCGCCGTAACCAGTCGGCGAGTCAGGGGGCACGATGTCGAGACCCGGTTTCCAAAGTCGAGTGTTTGCGACCGTTATCTTGGTCGCGGCAGGATTCGGCGGCTTGATGCCGGCGGACTCGGCCCGAGCGGACGACAATAATCCGAGCGGCGTCCGCATTGGCATGGTGAATAGCTTGTTCCGGGATGTGCCCGAATCGACTTTGGCAGCCATGATGACGCCCTTTCGCGCTGTGATGCAGGCACAGACGGGCGTCCGCGGGGAACTGGTGCCCGGAGGGGACGTGAACGTTCTCGCGGACCAGATGGCCGCCGACAAGATTCAACTGGGCGTTTTTCACGGCATCGAATTCGCCTGGGCACGCATCAAACATCCCGATCTTCGCCCTTTGGCCATCGCCGTCAACCAGGATCGACACGTTCGCCCTGCTCGTCGTCCGCACCGACAGTCCGGCCATCGATGCCCTGCAATTGCACGATCAGATCTTGGCTATGCCACAGCAGAGCAAGCTCCACTGCCACTTGTTTGCGGACAAGTGCTGCAATGCCAGCCACAAAGCAGCCTGTCAATTCTTCAGCAAAATGACGACACCGCCCAATTCGGAAGAAGCCTTGGACGACGTGGTCGACAAAGACGCAGCCGCGGCCATCGTGGACGGGGTGGCCTTCGATAGCTTCAAACGCCGCAAGCCAGGGCGGGCGTCGAAACTGCGCGTCGTTCTGACCTCGGACATTTTTCCCACGGCCGTCATCGCTTACCGTCCGGGAGTCGTCGACGAAGCGACGTTGACCAAGTTCCGCGAGGGCCTGGTCGGGGCCAGCTCGAGCATCCTGGGCAGACAGATGTTGACGCTCTGGAAGCTGACCGCCTTCGAGGCGGTGCCGGACGATTACGAAGCGACGCTGGTGGAAATCATCAAGAACTATCCGCCCCCGTCGTTTGGAAAATAAATAAACGACACCAAGAAGTTATCTGCAAGTCTGCCCCGCAGCCGATGGGATCCGGAAGGATCGCCATCGGCTGTGTCTTTGTCGTGGTTGGCTCAAGGTTAAAGCTTACTGCGGATAGGTAAAGTCCCCGCAATCCGGCTCAGCTCGCCGGACCTACTTGATTCCGCCAAATTGCTCGCCACTAACCACTCGTCACTCGCCACTATTCATCAAACCTTGCTACAATTCTCATTCGGCGAGGCAAATTCGACGGAGGAGACGCGGGCCAATGGCGGACGATATTCTGGAGATTTCTCTAAGTCAGGAAACCCGCCGGCGCTATCTAAACTATGCCCTTTCGGTTATCACTTCGCGAGCCCTTCCCGATGTCCGCGATGGTCTGAAGCCCGTGCAGCGGCGCATCTTGTACACGATGTATCACGACTTGCACCTCGATGCCGACGGCCGACCCGCCAAGTGCGCCCGCATCGCCGGCGAAGTCATTGGTAAATACCATCCGCACGACAATGTCACCGCTTACGAGGCCCTAGCGCGACTCGCCCAAGACTTCGTCATGCGAGCAGCCTCTGGTCACAGGTCAGGGTAATTTCGGCTCGGTTGACGGCGATCCACCGGCTGCCCAGCGTTATACCGAGGCCAAGCTTTCGCCGATCGCCGAACGCCTCATGACCGAATTGCGGCAACGCACCGTCGAAATGCGGCCCAATTACGAAGGTTCGCTGCAAGAGCCGGTCGTCTTGCCTGCCCAGTTTCCCAACCTGCTCGTCAATGGCTCGGCCGGGATTGCAGTGGGCATGGCCACGAACATTCCGCCGCACAACCTGGGGGAAGTAATCAGGGCGTCGGTGTTCCTTATTGAGAATCCGGAAGCAACCACGGCGCAGCTCGTGGAGCGGATCAAGGGCCCCGATTTCCCGCTGGGCGGCAAAATTGTGACCGATCGGGCCGCGCTGCGCAAAGTCTATGAAGAAGGTACGGGAAGCATCCGGGTTCAGGGGAATGGAAGCTCGAAACCGTCGGGAAAAACGAGCAAATCATCGTCACTTCGATTCCCTATCGGGGTGAACAAGAGCAATCTCGAGTCGTCCATCGGCGATATCATCGCCGAACGCAAGTTGCCCCAACTCACCAATATCGTCAATGAATCGACCGAACGTCATTCGCATCGTGTTGGAGATGAAGCCTGGTTCCGATCCGAACCTGATTATGGCCTATCTCTACAAGCACACGACGCTGCAGGAGAATTTCCCCGTCAATCTCACGGTTCTGGTGCCGGGGACCGACGGCAAAATGCGCCCCGAGCGCATCGGCCTCAAGAGCATGCTTCGCTACTTCCTGGATTTCCGTTTGCAAACGGTTCGCAAACGGTTTGAGTACGAACTCGAACAGCTGCCCAAGCGCATCCACATCCTCGAAGGCTTTCAGATTATCTTCAATGCGCTCGACAAGGCCATCAAGCTCATTCGCGAGAGCCAGGGAAAGGCGGATGCCGCTCAAAAACTGATCGAAGCCTTCGCACTGAGCGATGTGCAAACCGAGGCGATTCTCGACGCCCAACTCTACAAAATCGCCCAGATGGAAATCCAGAAGATCCTCGACGAGCTTCGAGAAAAGACCAAGGAGGCTGAGCGCATTGAAGCCATTTTGGCCTCGGAGAAAAAGCTCTGGAATATCGTCAAACAAGAACTGACTGAGCTAGGTGAAACCTTCGGCGACCGCCGCCGCACGCGTATGGGCTCGTCGGAAGACGCTCCTGAGTTCGATCCCGAAGCCTATATCGTCAAGGAAAACACCAACATCGTCATCACTCGCGATGGCTGGATCAAGCGCATCGGTAGGCTGGCTTCGGTCGAAGGGACCCGCGTGCGCGAGGGCGATGAGGTGATCGCCGTCGTCCCCGGCAACACGCTCGATTACGTGGTCTTCTTTGCCGACGACGGCACGGCCTTTACCATGCGTATGAATGAAGTGCCAGCGAGTTCCGGTTATGGCGAGCCGATCGTCAAGTTCTTTCGTCTGGGCGATCAGGTGAAAATCGTTAGCGCCTGGACGACCGATGAACGCTTCGTGCCGTTGCAACAACCCCCGGCTAATGGCGAAATCCCCGGCCCCTATCTTCTGGTGACCACCGCCCAGGGACAGGTGCTCCGCGAGCCGTTTGCGCCTTTCCGCACAGCTTCGACAAAAGTTGGCAGGAAATTTGTGCGCCTGAACGACGGCGACCGCGTGGTCATGGCCGTGATTATTGCCGATGAGGAAAGCTTGCTTCTCGCTTCGGCCGGCGGGCACGTCATTCACTTCAAGCTCGACGAAGTCAACATCCTGTCGGGAATCGGCAAGGGCGTCATGGGGATGAAGCTCAATCAAGATGACGTCTGCCTGGGCGGGGCCCTGATTTCCGGCCGTTTCGACATGCTGCAAGTCGAAACGAGCGGCGGCAAGACGATGGAATTTCGTCGCGGCAAATACGAGCTGACATCGCGAGGGGGCAAAGGCTTCGAAGCCGTCAAGCGTGCGTCTTTTGTCCGCGTGATTCCGCCTCCCATTCAGCTTGTCGATTGGGACAAACTCGAAGGCAAGACAAAGCCGAGCGAGGAAAAACCGAAGGAAAGCAACGGGCAGCCGACCCTATTCGATTAGTGCCGATTTGGACTGCGGCGCTTTTCCGCCGCTTTTTTTTCTTCCGGACTTATACTGCGGGCGTATGAAAAACCAAAGCGGCGGAAAAGCGCCGCAGTCCAAATAGAGACGGACTCAAGTGATGCTAGGACTAACTGAGGTGATTGATTGAGGACTCGCAAATGGGTTCCGAAACAAACTGTGTGGTTCATCATCAGGGCCGCTCTTCCGAGGGAAAAGCTCTCTTGGAAACCGAGGAAATAATCTTTCGCGGCGAGTTTCGCCTGCGCATTCCTTTCCGCGACATCACCAAGGCCGACGTACACGGAGACGCTCTCCGGATCGCCACGCCGGCGGGAACTGCCGTGTTCGCTATGGGCAAAGCAACCGCGGAAAAATGGCTGCACAAGCTGCTCAATCCCAAAAGCGTGCTCGATAAATTGGGCGTCAAAGCTGGGATGAACGTCGCCCTCCTAGGCATCAAGGATCCCAAATTCCTAGATCAGCTCGGCGATCGTCTCGGCTCGTTCGAATGCAGGGTGGGCAGCGATCGTGATTGCATCATCTGGGGTGTGAAGAATAAGGGCGACCTTGCAAAGCTGCCCTCGCTGGAGGCAGCGCTCGACCGCGCCGGCGGCATCTGGGTGATTTGGCCCAAGGGCAAACCCGAACTGAAAGAAGACGATATTAGGGCAGCCGCGCTGGCTGCCGGACTGGTGGACGTCAAAGTGTTGAAGTTCTCCGAGACGCACAGCGGTTTGCGACTCGTGATTCCGAAGGCCCGGCGGTAGCTCATCTTTCTCCCCCTTGCCAAGGGGGGAGAATTCAAGGCTCGCGCCCTTTTCATTATTTCTGACCGGAATAGATCACTCGGTCTCAAGGATGCGCTCATGAGTTCCGGCGCCTATACAGCCAAGGATATCACCGTTCTCGAGGGGCTCGAGCCCGTCCGCAAGCGGCCGTCGATGTATATCGGCGGCGTCGACGGCAAGGGCTTACATCACCTTGTGTGGGAAATCGTCGACAACGCCGTCGATGAATATCTGAACGGCTTCGCCGATTCGGTTATCGTCACGTTGCATAAGGATGGCGACGCGGTCACGATTTTCGACAACGGCCGTGGCATTCCGGTCGACTTGCACCCCAAGCACAAACGCCCGGCGCTCGAGTTGATTTTCACCACGCTTCATTCCGGCGCCAAATTCGGCGAGGGGGGCAACTATATCCACTCCGGCGGCTTGCACGGCGTCGGTTCTTCGGTCGTAAACGCTCTCTCGAAAAAACTGGTGGTGACAATTCGCCGCGATGGCTTCGAATGGCGGCAAACTTATCGCCGCGGCAAGCCGGTGACAGAGTTGGAGAAACTCGAACCCTTCCGCGGTCACGGCACCACCATATACTTCGAGCCCGATGACATCATCTTCAAAACGACCCAGTTCGACCCGCAGTTGATCCGCGGGCATTTGGAGGACATGTCCTACATCCACAGCGGCCTCAAGATCGTTTTCAAGAACGACATCACCAAAGAAACCATCGACCTGACGCACCCGGGCGGGATTCCCGAATTCCTCGGCCGCTTGATCAACGATGGCCAAAAGACGGCCGTCACCGACCTCGCCTTCAATGTCAATCGTACCCAAGACGAGAAGATGGAGGCCGCGCTGCAGTGGACCGAATCGACGGAGGAAGTGATCCGGAGTTACGTCAACGGCATTCGCACTTCGGCGGGCGGCACCCATGAAACGGGCTTCAAGAACGCCATCGCCAAAGCCATCCGCAATTACATGGAAACGCACGAGGTCAAAACCAAGGGCCTGACGATCGCTGCGGAAGACATTCGCGAGGGCATGGTCGGCGTGCTTTCGGTGTTCGTTCGTGAACCGATGTTCCAGGGCCAGACCAAGGAGAAACTCAACAACCCGGAATTGACCGCCGCCATCGACAACATCGTCCGACCCGCCCTGGAAACCTGGCTCAACAGCAATATGGTGGCGGCCGACCAAATCGTGGGCCGCATTGTGTTGGCCGCCAAGGCACGCCTCGCGTCGCGCGAGGCCGCGTCGGAAGTGAAGCGAAAATCGGCCACCTCGCGACGTCTGAATCTGCCTGGCAAGCTGGCCGATTGCAAAGTCACCGGGCGCGATGAAGCGGAGCTGTTCATCGTCGAAGGAATTTCCGCAGGCGGTTCCACCAAACAGGGACGCAACAATGTCACGCAAGCGGTCTTGCCCTTGCGCGGCAAAGTCCTCAATTCCGAGGGACTGGCACTGAACCGCGTGCTGGCCAATACCGAGCTTGCCGATCTCGTTTGCGCCATCGGCACCGGGGCCGGGGAGAAGTTCGACATCGCCGGGTTACGCTACGGCAAAATCATTCTCCTCATGGATGCCGACGCCGACGGCAATCACATTACGACGTTGATGTTGGCCTTCTTTTTTCGGCACATGATCGAGCTGATCCGCAAGGGCCACGTCTTCATAGCCCAGCCGCCGCTTTATAAAATCGAAGTTGGCAAAGAAACCTTCTGGGCCCGCGACGACGCCCATAAGGAGGAGATTCTTTCGGGCCTGCGTGCCAATGCCAAACCCGAGATCTCACGGTTCAAAGGCCTGGGGGAGATGGACGCGGACGTTCTCAAAGCAACCACGCTCGATCCGCGGAAACGCACTCTTCTGAAAGTGAGCATCGAATCGAATCTGGATGCCGACCAGACTTTCGTCGAGTTGCTCGGCAAGGAACCGGCCCATCGCTATCGCTGGATCATGGACTCCGCAGCCCTGGCGATTGTGGAAGAGCTCGATGTCTAGATGAGTAGCGGAAGTCCTGGCGAGTTCCGCTACCCAAACGCTGAAAACCGCCCAAACTCCGGACATCCGCCCCTTTGCGCGAACCCCGTTGCAATTGACAGTATCTGGCTTACGACTAAAATCTGTGCGCGATCGTGATGCACCTCCTCAGGTCTCCAACCAAAGGTCCTAACGCGTGCCAGGTCCGAGCGATACGATTGAATTGAGCCGTAGCGAGAAGCTGGAGCGCATTGTCGCGCGCTCGGAGTCGATCCCTGGGGAAGCCGCTTCGACGGCCATCAGGCGATCGAGAGCGTTCGCGGGTTGCAGCCCGACGCCGATCCGCCCGTTCGCGTCCGCATCGCGGGCCGCATCGTGCAGCGGCGCGGTATGGGCAAGGTCTTCTTTCTCGACTTGAAGGACTGGACCGGGCGCATTCAGGTTTACCTGGGTCAGAAGCAAATCGGCGAAAAGGGATGGTTGCTGGCTCAAGAGCTGGACCTGGGCGACTTGCTTGGCATCGACGGCACCCTGGGAAAGACGCGCACGGGCGAGTTGACCGTTTTTGCCGATGCCGTCCAGTTCCTGGGCAAGTCGCTGTTGCCGCATCCCGACAAGTGGAGCGGCATGCAGGAGATGGAGTATCGCCTGCGCCATCGGTATCTCGATCTCATTTACAATCCGGAAACGCTCGAGCAGGGCCCGCCAGCGCATCTTGATCGTCCGCACCATCCGCCAGTTTCTGGATGGCCGCGGGTTTTCCGAAGTCGAAACGCCGACGCTGCATGCCATCGCCGGTGGCGCTGCTGCCCGCCCATTTACGACGCATCACAATACGCTCGATATCGATCTCTATTTGCGCATAGCCCTCGAATTGCACTTGAAGCGACTGCTGGTAGGCGGCATGGAGCGAGTCTACGAAATCGGCCGCGTTTTCCGCAACGAGGGTATCAGCCCCAAGCACAATCCCGAATTCACCATGCTGGAGTTGTATCAAGCGTATGGCGACTATCAGAGCATGATGGACCTGACCGAAGGCGTCATTTCCGCTTGCGTACAAGCCTTGGGCGGCGGCATGCAGCGGCCTTATGGCGAAGCGACGGTCGACTACACGCCGCCCTGGAAGCGTGCCAGTTACGGTGAGCTGTTCCGCGAGCATGTCGGCGTCGCCATGGATGACGCTGAGGCCGTAAAGAACATGGCCGAAACGATGGGTGTGGCCACGGCCGGCAAGCATCCGGATGTGCTGGTGAATCTGCTGTTCGAGGAGAAAGTCGAGCCTCATTTGGTCGGGCCGATTTTCGTCTACGACTACCCGGCTACCCTGTGCCCGCTCACCAAGCGCTCGCGCTCGAACCCGGCCGTGGCGGAGCGCTTCGAGCTTTACGTACAGCGCATGGAGTTGGCCAACGCCTATACCGAGCTCAACGACCCGATCACTCAGGAAGCGACCTTCCGCCAGCAGCTTGCCGGCATGAAGGAAGAGGATTCGATGGCCCGCATGGATGCGGACTTCATTCGCGCCCAAAGGCACGGCATGCCTCCTGCGGGCGGCTTGGGGATCGGCATCGACCGGCTCGCGATGCTTCTAACCAACACCACCACGATTCGCGATGTGATTTTGTTCCCGCTCCTGCGCCCGAAAAATGAAACCGGCGACAAGGATGTAACATGTATAAGTTTTTGCTCTGTTGGCGGTATTTGCTCACACGTTATCTGGCCTTGGCCTGCATCATCAGCGTCATGCTGGGGGTGGCCACGCTCATCGTCGTCAACAGTGTGATGGCAGGTTTCAGCACCAAGCTGAAATCGCGCCTTCATGAGACCTTATCCGACATAAGTGTGGAATCCTATCACCAAGACGGCATGGCCGATCCGGATAGGCAAATGGCGCGGATTCGCAATTTACCCATCGGCAAGGAAGTGGTGGGCATGTCGCCAATCATCGAAGTCCTGGGCATGGTGCAAATGAGCTATCACGGTGAGATGATGGCTCCGCGAGCCGTCCGCATCATTGGCGTAGATGTCAAGACGCGCACGCAGACCGGTGGATTTGCCCAATACCTGACTGACCAGCGCAATCGCGAAAAACCTCAATTTGAGCCGCGCCCCGATGTGCTCGCCAAACACGCCGAGCGCTATCCGCCCCTGCCCGAGACTCCCTCGCTCTTGTCGATTCCGCAGATAGGAGGGACGCCGCTTCCCAGTTTTCCGGAACCACAATTGGACAAGACGCCGTCCACGTCGGGCGCATTCGTCGGCTGGTCGATCTGCAATATCCGCAAGCCAGGAGCAACGGCTGGTTCCGAGAATAAAGACATGGCGATTGTCCAAAAGGGCGACGAGATCATTCTTTTCACAGTGAGCGGCCAGCGCTTGACGCCTGTTTACAACAGCGTGATCGTATCCGATTTCTTCAAGTCGGAGATGAGCGAGTACGACGCCAACTATATTTTTGTGCCCCTCGAATGGTTGCAACGGTTGCGAGCCACGCCCAATCGGTGCACCGCGATTCAAATTACTCTGAGAGATTACAGCAAAGCGGAAGAAGTGGTCAAAATGTTGCGCAGCGAGTTCCTGCCGGAGGCCGGCTACCAAGTGTCGACCTGGGAAGAAAAGCAAGGGCCGCTGTTGGCCGCCATCTCGATCGAGAAAGGGATTTTGAACGTCTTGCTGTTCATGATCGTCGGCGTGGCGGGATTTGGCATCCTGTCGATATTTGCCATGATCGTGGTAGAAAAGACCCGCGACATCGGCATCTTGAAGGCGCTGGGCGCCTCGAACGTGGGTGTAATGAATATCTTCCTGGGGTATGGCCTGCTTCTAGGCGTGTCCGGATCTTGCCTGGGAACCATCGTCGGTCTTTTGTTGACGAGGAATATCAATGAAGTCGAACATTTCTTGACTCTCATCACCGGTCACGAATTGTTCGATCGCCATGTTTATTACTTCGACACCATTCCGACCGACATTCAAACTTGGACTGTGTGTCTGGTGAATGTCGGCGCTGTAATCATTGCCGTGGTATTTAGCGTGATCCCCGCCCTCCGGGCGGCCCTGCTCAACCCGGTGCGGGCGTTGCGCTATGAATGACATTGTTTAACCCGGAGCCAACGGCGACGGCGGACAGGTTCCCGGGTGAGTCGAAATGTCGTGGCGATCGCAGAATCAACTATAGGTCTGAGAACAGCCTGTCCACCGTCGCCGCTGGCTCCGGGTTAAACGAGATTGCGGCGGCTTGGGAACACAGGAAAGGAAGAACGTTCATGCATGAACCCAACGGACCGATGATGACCGCCGTGCAACTCTACAAAACCTACCGACGCGATGCGGTGAAAGTGCCGGTGTTGCAAGGCGTCAACCTCGAAGTTTACCGTGGCGAATTTCTCTGCGTGATCGGCGCCTCCGGGTCGGGCAAGAGCACCATGCTTCATCTGTTGGGCACCATCGACCAGCCTGACCGCGGCGAGATTACGCTCGACGGCGAGCGCATTGACAACTTGCCCAGCGAACGCCGCGATCGGCTTCGCAACCAGACCTTCGGCTATGTTTTCCAGTTCTATCATTTGCTGCCGGAATTGAGCACGCTTGAAAACGTGCTGATGCCGGCCATGATAACCAATAGTTTCGTTGGTTGGCTGCGAAACAAGCACCAGATGCGGCGACGAGCTCAGGAGCTGCTCGAACGCGTGGGGCTGGGCCATCGTCTCAAGCACAAGCCGCGGGAACTGTCCGGCGGCGAGATGCAGCGCGCGGCCATTGCCCGGGCGCTAATCAATCGGCCCAGCATCGTGCTCGCGGACGAGCCCACGGGCAATCTGGACGTCGATACGGGTCACGAAATCATGGGCTTATTGCGCGATTTGAACGAAAATTCCGGCCTCACCATTGTCATGGTGACTCACAATCTCGATCTCGTTGCCGACACCGATCGCGTGGTGCGGCTTCTAGCGGGCCAGGTTGAGAGCGCCGTCTCCATTCCTGCACTCAGGCTCTGAAACATGAATCCAACACCCAAGATCTACATCAACGGCAAGTTCTTCGACAAAGCCGACGCCAAGATCAGCGTTTTCGATCATGGCCTCCTCTATGGCGATGGCATTTTCGAGGGACTGCGCATCTATGAGAGCCGGGTTTTCCGCCTAAGGCGCATCTGGATCGACTCTACGACAGCGCCAAAGCCATCAAGCTCGAGATCCCTATGTCGCTCGAGCAGATGATGGATGCCGTGCGCAGCACCGTGGAAGTGAACCAGAAAAAGAACGGCTACATTCGCTTGGTGGTGACCCGTGGCGTTGGCACGCTGGGGCTCGATCCGCGCAAAGCCAGCAACCCGCAGGTCATCATCATCGTCGACGACATCAGCATGTATCCGCAGGAGAACTACGACAACGGTTTGGCGATCGTGACCGCCTCCACCATTCGCAATCACCCCAATTCGCTCAACCCGCGCATCAAGTCGCTCAATTACTTGAGCAGCATCCTGGCCCAGATCGAATCTATCGAAGCAGGTTGCGTCGAAGCGTTGATGCTCAACCACAAAGGCGAAGTTGCCGAGTGCTCAGCCGACAACATCTTTTTGGTGAAAAAAGGAATGCTGAAAACGCCTCCGCCGGAAGCCGGGATCCTGGAAGGAATCACGCGCGAAGCGGTTATGGAGCTGGCGCGAAAGGCCGGCATCACGGTCCAGGAAACGGCGCTCACGCGGTTCGACGTTTATGGGGCCGATGAATGTTTCCTGTCCGGAACGGGAGCAGAAATCATCTCGGTGATCAAAGTAGATGGGCGCTCGATCGGCTCTGGCAAACCAGGCCCTATCACCAAACAGCTTCGCGAGCGTTTCCACCAGTTGGTGCGCTCGCCGGAGGGTGAGCGCTAATTGGAGAATTTATTTTAGTGGCCATCACGCTCCGCGTGATGTTTTCGTCACCTGCGAAAGTAGCTGGCCCACTTGAGCGACAAGTCCCCAATTCATCACGCGGAGCGTGATTTTTTCATCGCCTGCGAAAATACCTTGTCCACTTGAGCGACAAGTCCCTAATTCATCACGCGGAGCGTGATGACCACTGATCTTCAGTGGTCATCACGCTCCGCGTGATGTTTTCGTCACCTTCCAAAATACCTCGCCCACCTGAGCGATGAATCGCAATTCGTCACGCGGAGCGTGATGGCCACTGACGTCACCTTACTTCGCCTTAGCCGGTGGTGGCTCGGGCGTAATCAGCAAGCCGTTCTGTGCTTGATCCAGTTCGGCGGTCAAGGCTAGGGACATTTCCTTCGCGTTGGCGTCGTTGATCTGGTCGACATTGACAGTCTCCTTGGTCACGGCGGCGTTGACCGTCACCTTGGCGGCAGGCTTCTTTTCCGCCGGCGGCATCGTAATGCAGCCGGTCATGCCCAGAACCAGCACTGGCACCATCCAAAGTCCTTTCATGGCGCATCCCCCTTGGCAGCCACTGCTGTGGCCGCATCTTTCTTTTCGAGCAATTTGTTGCGATCTGCCATCGCCATGCTCGAACCCGCATTGGGCCCCGCGACGGCCTGGGCGAGTGTGGCGGCATGTTCCGTGTAAACGTTATTCGCACGTTCCTGGAGCTGTTCCACGCGATGAATCAATTCGGCGTCGTTGTTGCGCACTGCTATTTCCATGAGTTTGTCGCAGACAGCCATGCGGCGCAGCAAATCCGCCTGTTCGCGAAAACGAGCAGCCTGAACCTGCTCCGCAATCGTCAGTTTGTGCGGCGCAGGAGGGTCTTTTTTCTTGGTTTCCGGCTTGGGAGCCGGCTTGTTCCAATCCTTGAAGGGGCCGACCCAGCCGCCAGTGGGCTGCGGTTTGGGCGGGGGCGGCGGCGGATCGTCGTCCGCTCGCACGGAACTTGCAGCCATTCCGATTGCCAAGCCTGTCGCAAGAGCCCACGCCATCCGTTTGCGCATGGTCGTCTCCCCCATTCGATTTGGCGTCGCGCGAGCCGTCGCTGGCCGCACTGTGGTCCGCCGCCTATGTGCTAATGAGATGGCAGGGCTATGCCAAATTGCCTGAGAAATGTCTAGATGAAATTCCCAGCCGTTTCTCGGGAAGGGATCGGGGTTCCCAATCTCACGCATCCAGATCCGAAGTGTCGAGCCGGCCGAGATCGCGCAATCGACGAAAGTGATCGTAGGTTTGCCTAACTCCCTGGTCGAGTGAAGTGCAGGGCAGGGGGCCAAAATCGGCCTGAAGTGCCCCATCATCCAGATCGTAAGCGATATCGAGCTGCCGCGTACCGTATTGAATCAGCTCGGCAGCCTTCGGATCAGTGGCGACCAACGCTTGGCAAAAATCCGGCATGGCGACAATCGAACCGCGAATGTTGTAGGAACGGGCTCCTTCGTAAGGGCCTTCCAGGCAGCGGATGAAGATCCTGGCCACGTCGTCGACCCATTGCATGTCTTGCGAGCCGCCGTAACTGATGCGATAAGGTCGGCCCAGCGCCAGGGATTTGATGGCTTTGGTGGGCTCGCTAGTCATGCCGAAATCGCGGCCCACGCCGTAGATAGTCCAAGGCCGGAGCCCAACGCTCGAAAGACCAAAATCTTGATAATAGATGCGAGCATTGCCCTCGTTGCAGCACTTGAAAACGCCGTAGTGCGTGCTGGGGCGCAGCGGCGCATCGTCCGTTTGCGAGCCCTCACCATAGCTGCTCGGCGGACCGAAAACGGCGGCGGAGCTGGCATAGACGAGGCGTTTGACTTGATCCTTCAAGTGCCGAACCGCCTCGAACACCGCCAGGGTTCCCAACACGTTTACGCGGGCGCCCAAAAGCGGATCGGCGCGGCAAACGGGCACTTGCAATCCGGCTAAATGAACTACGTGGGTAATGGCGTGACGTTCCAGGCCAGTTTCAGCCCATCGACGTCGGTGACATCACCTTGAATGAACGCCGCCTTACTCAGCTCATCTCTTCCAGCAACAACCGCAGGCGATGGTCATCGGCCTTTAGATCGTAAATCCAAACCTGGTCGCCGCGTGCCAGCAATTGCCGAACGATCCAGCTGCCGATGCACCCATAGCCGCCGGTTAGTAGAACGTGCACGCAGTTGATCTCCAGGATTTCGCAGATGAGCGAGCCTCGCCGACCTTGGCGAGCCTCCCATACCTTAGCGAGCCTCCCATACCTTAGCGAGCCTCCCACGTTAGTGGGGGGAGGTTACGGTGAACTCCCCCCACTAACGTGGGAGGCTCGCTTATGCAGGAGGCTCGCTTATGCAGGAGGCTCGCTTAAACAGGAAGCTCGCTTACGTGGGAGGCTCACCAAACTCACTTGGCGGTTCTGTCGGTTCAGGTTCCGAAGGAGGTTCGGCAGCGGGTGGCAGTTGATCCGGAGGCAGTTGTTCTTCCTTGAGGGCGCTGCTCTCCACATCTTCTTGAGCAACCTTGGCCACGGAGGCAATCTTATCGCCTTCGTTCAGATTCATGATCCGAACGCCCTGCGTATTGCGGCCGACGACGCGAATCTCTTCCACGCGCGTGCGGTTGACCATTCCTTGCGGGGTGATGAGCATGATCTCGTCCCCGTTGCGCACCGCGGTGGAAGCGACGACGTTGCCGTTGCGTTCCGACGTTCGAATGTCGCGAACGCCGTAGCCGCCGCGCTTTTGCTTGCGATAACGCATGGCGGATCGATCGGTGGGGGCATCGCCGGCTTCCTCGTCGCCGCCCGCTTCGGCCGGTTCTTCCAAGGGGGGTTCGGCAGGAGCGTCGCCTTCGGCTTCCGGCTCAACTTCCGCTACCGTGTCGCCGTCTTCATTGAGTCCAAAGGGCGTGCGTTTGCCGTAGCCGTTTTCGCAGACGGTGAGCAAATAGCCTTGTGGATCAGCAACTACCAGGCCGATAACTTCGTCGCCTTCGCGGAGCGTGATGCCTTTGACGCCGCGCGTGTTCCTGCCCATGGCCCGAGCCTGGGCTTGATCGAAGCGAATGGCCATTCCTAGCTTGGTGCTCAAAACCACTTCGTCGCCGACCTGAGTGAGCACCACGCCAATCAAGCTGTCGCCTTCTTCCAGGTTGATGCCGATGATGCCGCCGTTTTTGGGACGGCTGTATTCTTCCAACGCGGTTTTCTTCACCAGGCCGCGGCGCGTGGCCATGAGTAGATAACGATCTTCGGTGAAGCGGCGAACCGGGATGACGCTGCTGATCTTCTCTTCCGGTTTGAGCGACAGCACATTGGCAATGGCCCGCCCCACACTGGTGCGGCTCATTTGCGGAATATCGTAGACTTTCAGCCAATAGAGCTGACCCCGATTGGTGAAGCACAAAAGGTAAGCATGCGTCGAGGCAACAAAGAAATGTTCGATGAAATCGTCCTCGCGCGCTCCGCCGCCGGACACGCCTTTGCCGCCGCGATGCTGACTTCGATAGGTGTTAAGCGACAGCCGTTTGATGTAGCCATTGTGGCTGATCGTGACCGCGTTGGGTTCCTCGGCAATCAGATCTTCGTAGTTGATGCGGCCGTGAACTTCGATGATCTCCGTTCTCCGGTCGTTGCCATACTTGTTCCGGAGTTCGACCAGGTCGGCGCGAACGACGTCGAAGATATTTCGCTCGCTGGACAGCAACTGCTCGTGCGCCGGATCTGGCCGCGCAGATCGTTGTACTCTTTGACGATTTCGTCGCGCTCCGAGCGCGGCAAGTTGGCCCAGCTGGAGCCGAACGACGGCCTCAGCCTGTGCCTCGGTCATGCGATAACTGGCGGAAACGCCCAGCTCGCTTTGTAGGGCGGCGAAGTTCTCGTGGCCCAAAGCTCGATCGAGCAACGAGGCGGCAACTTCGAGGTTCTGCAAGCTCCTTGGCCTCCGTGCGGCTTGGCGACGCTCGGCAGATAGCAATCACCTCATCCAAAGATGAGATGGCGATCAGCCGCCCTTCGAGAATGTGGGCACGCCGTTTCGCTTCGCGGAGCAGGTACTCGGTGCGGCGACGAATGACGCGAACGCGATGTCGCAGGAATTCCTCGAGCATCTGCTTGAGCGTCAGCGTCCGCGGGCGGCCGTCCACCAAGGCCAAAAGGATGATCGAGGCCGTTCGCTGCAACGGTGAAAACTGATAGAGCTGATTGAGGACAAGTTGCGGCTCGGCGTCGCGCTTGAGATCGATGACCAGCCGCACCGGCTCGCCTCCGCGCGCGCTGCTCTCGTTGCGCATGGCGCTGATGCCCTTGATGCGCTCGTCCTTGACCAGTTCGCCGATGGCCTCGGCCAGGCGGATGCGCGTTTGCTGAAACGGAACTTCCGTGATGATGATCTGGTTCCGGCTGCCTTCCTCGTTGATTTCCGCGCGGCTCGAAGCGTGATTTTGCCGCGGCCCGTTCGGTAGCCGTCGTAGATTCCCTGGCGACCGCAAATGATGCCGCCGGTCGGAAAATCGGGGCCGGGAATGATCTCGATCAACTCATCGACCGTTACTTCGGGTTGGTCGATGACTTTGATGAGCCCGTCGCACACTTCGCGCAGATTATGCGGCGGAATTTCGGTTGCCATGCCGACGGCGATACCGTCGGAGCCGTTGACCAGCAGATTGGGGAAGCGGCTCGGCAAGACCAGCGGTTCGCGATATTTCCCGTCGTAATTGTCGATAAAGTCGACGGTGTCGCGCTCGAGATCCTGCAAAAGCTCCGCAGCTACCGGCGAAAGCCTGGCTTCGGTATAACGCATGGCCGCGGGCGGCAGACCGGCGATCGAGCCGAAATTACCCTGGGGATGAATGAGCCGATGCCTCAGCGCCAGTCCTGCGCCATGCGCACCAGTGTCGGGTAAATGGTCTGTTCGCCGTGCGGATGATAGCGTTTCATCGTCTCGCCGACGATGCCCGCGCATTTGCTCGTCGTGCTGGTCGGCCCCAGCCCTAAATCGTGCATTGCAACGAGGATACGACGCTGCGATGGCTTCAGGCCGTCGCGCACGTCGGGCAGCGCACGGCTGATAATGACGCTCATCGCGTACGTCAAATAGCTGTCTTTGAGTTCATCTTCGATGCTTAGGGGGTCGAACCGATCGCCATTGCTGGCGTTAAGAACATCCGTCGGCCCATCCGGGGGCTGCAAATCGTCCGGCAAATCAGGATTCCTCCGGCTTGAGTCGAATCGTAATCGAGTTCTCTTGACACCTTTATTATAAGGAAAACCCGCCTATCCTGCACCGCTCCAGATCGGGATATAGTGCTGTTTTCTTTCACCCCTGCGGCAACCTTCCGTTACAATGCCCTTAAGTTTGGGGCTCGCTAACCGCCTTGGTTTTTGGGAGGGTTCAAGTCGTGCTTGGACGAAGAACTGTTATCCTGCTCGTTGGCGTAGCGTTGGTTCTCGGCGCCGGTCTGGCGGCTGCCGACGATACGCCCAAAGCAGCCGAAACTCGCAAGAAACTTCAGAACAAGATCGATGTCGACTTCAAAGACACGAGCTTGGGAGACGTCGTCGAGGAGCTCAAGGAGAAGGTGCCTGCCCTGGGCATCCGCATCGACGTGGCTGGGGGAGTGTCGCGCAAATCTCAAGATCACCTATAAGGCAACACAGAAATCGCTGGCCGACGTGCTCGACGGCATGTTTCAAAAGAACGGCTACGGGTTCATCGTGACTTCCAAAGAAGGCGATGCCTACGATGGCAACCTCTTCATCAAACAAGGCAAAGAACGCGGCTATCCCATCGGGGAAGAACCATCTAAAACCGTAGCCAAAGGCAAGGCCGACGCATCGACTAAAACTGCGAAGAAGGCCGTCACTCCTCCCAAGAGCAAAGATGCGACCGCGGGCGATGCTTCCGCTGACTCGCCGGAACAGCAGGCGAACCGCAAATTGCGCTTGGCCAAGGACATTTTGAAAGACGGCAGAAAAGATCGGGCCAAGGAGCCGCCTCCAGGAAATCGTCGAGAAGTTTCCGGACACCAAAGCCGCCGAAGAGGCGCGGCAAATACTCAAAGACATGACTCCCTGAGATCTCGTGCCATGGCTCATGCACCGCTTTTCAATCCGGAGCTTGCGGACGAGAGCGGCCTGGTAGCTGTCGGCGGCAACCTGGAGCCGCGGCGGCTGCTCCAGGCCTATCGGTCCGGGGTATTTCCCTGGTACGACGATTCAGTCCCCGTTTGCTGGTGGTCGCCCGACCCTAGGGCGATCTTCGAGCTCGACGGCTATCATTGTCCACGCCGTTTGCTGCGGACAATCCGTTCCGGCAGATTTCACACGACGATCAATCGAGCTTTCGCCAAAGTGATGCTCGGTTGCGCCGATCGCCAAGAAGGCACCTGGATTACGCAGGACATGTTCATCGCTTACAACCGTCTTCACGAACTCGGCTACGCCCACAGCGTCGAGGTCTGGGAAGGGACGAATCTAGCAGGAGGACTTTACGGCGTCACCCTAGGCGGACTCTTCGCCGGTGAATCGATGTTCTCGAGCCGGAGCGATGCCTCGAAGGTCGCCCTGATCGCTACCTTCGAGCGCCTGCGCGAACGAGGCTTTGTGCTCTTCGACACTCAAGTCGCCAACGAACACACGCGCCGGCTTGGCGCCATCGATATCCCACGCTCGGCCTACCTTTGCGCCTCCGGCATGCCTTGCGTGTCCGAGCGAATTTTGGATGAGAAACTCCTTGGTCGTTCAGGTCCCGAATCCGCAGCAAAGTTGCCCTCTTTAATCGGCATCCCTCAATATCCCTTTCAATAAGACGAATAACCATCCACGGGGTTTCTGCACTTCTTGGAGTGACATCGACAATGGCCATGACGGTGGTTTGCCCGGCCTGTTCTCGAAAGCTCAATGTTCCCGACCATTTGGTCGGTGAATTAGTCAAATGCCCGGTCTGCGGCCAAAACTTCAAAGTGGATGTCGAGCACGAGCCGACACCGGAAGTGCAACCCGTCCAGCCTCAGCCGCAGGCGCCGCCTGAAGTCGAATCCTTAGATAAGAACGAGAAAGATCAGGACGCCCCGGCGTGGCAATTCGCCCCAGGCCGGCGTCGCGATTTCGAGCCTCATCGGGGCACGCTCATATTGGTGCTGGGCATCCTGAGCATAATCCTGACTGGGCCGGGAATCATTTTGGGCCTCGTTGCCTGGATCATGGGCACGGGGGATTTGAAGGCCATGCGCCAGGGGCGTATGGACCCAATGGGGGAAGCAACCACTAAGGCAGGTTATGTCTGCGGTGTCATCGGCACCTGCCTCCACCTGATTGGATTCTGCAGTTGTTGCGGCTTCACGGGCTTGCATCGCGTCCTTCACTAATTTGCTCGTGAACGAAGAGCGCTATCTTTTTTTCAAGCTATACCCAGCGCGGAGAAGGTTTGTTATCCTTCCGACATGGCCAACATCATAATTTCCTGCCCGTCGTGCCCTCAAAAGCTGCGCGTTCCGGAAGAACTTTACGGTCACGCCGTGAAGTGCCCCAAGTGCGGCGCCACGTTCGAAGCGGCGCCGCCCGCGGCTCTTGAGGGAAACAAAGATGTGCAGCCCAGGCGCAGGGGCAGCGGAGACGCCGCTCGAACCGGCTGCCCGTTCCGTCGCAGCCGAAGACGGCGACGAAGGGCTGCGTCCCCAGGACAGCCCCAGCAGCAGGAGAGCTCGTCGCGACGCCGAACCGAGCCGCGGCACGCTCATTTTGACGCTGGGCATCGTAAGCATCGTGCTGCCGATAATCGGCTGGATTCCAGGCATTATCGCCATCGTCATGGGCCGAAACGATCGGCTGAAAATAAAGTCCGGTCAGATGGATAAGAACGGCGCGGACGTTACCCAAGCCGGCTGGATTTGCGGGATCATCGGCACCTGCTTACACACGATCACTTGTTTGGGATGCGGCTTGTACATAACGGTCGGCTTCGTGTTACTCGCCTCTCTCCAATCCGGCGCACTAAAAACTGGCGTTCCCAACGCCAAGAATCCAGCCGTTCCTAAAGTTGTGCGAATCCAACCGCCCGGGCAGCCGCAAGGTCCGGGGCCGCAAAAGAATTAACCAAGATTCAACTCCGGGTCGGTTTAGCGAGCCTCCCACGTTACAATCTAGCGAGCCTCCCACGTTGCAATCTAGCGAGCCTCCCACGTTAGTGGGGGGAGTTTTTGGCTGACTCCCCCCACTAACGTGGGAGGCTCGCTGAGGTGGGAGGCTCGCTTGGGAAAACGCTATTCGCATCATTCCGGAAACAAAGGCGTACTCAAATAGCGTTCGCCCAGATCCGGGAGAATCGCGACGATCAGTTTGCCGGCACTGTCCGGCCGCTTCGCGACTTCCACTGCCGCCCACACGGCGGCGCCGCAACTGATCCCGCAGAGCATTCCTTCTTCTTTCGCCAACCGGCGGGCCATTTCGAAGGCATCCTCATCTTTGACTTGCACCACCTCATCGATGATAGCCAGGTTGAGCACGCCGGGGATGAAACCAGCGCCGATTCCCTGGATGCGGTGTTTTCCGGGCTTCAGCTCTTCCCCCTTGCGCTTTTGCGTGATGACCGGACTATTAACCGGCTCGACGGCGATGGCTTTGAAGCTCGGCTTGCGCTTCTTGATGACCTCGCTCACTCCAGTGATCGTTCCCCCCGTGCCGACGCCGGAAACCAAAATATCGACCTTGCCGTCCGTGTCGTTCCAGATTTCCTCAGCGGTCGTCTGTCGATGAATCTCCGGATTGGCGGGGTTCTTGAATTGCTGAGGCATGAAAGAATTGGGCGTCGCCTTGATTAGTTCTTCGGCCCGAGCAATGGCGCCGTTCATCCCTCGATCGCCGGCCGTCAGCACGACTTCGGCGCCAAAAGCCTTGAGCAAGCGGCGGCGTTCTTGGCTCATGGTCTCGGGCATGGTGACAATCAGCTTGTAGCCGCGAGCCGCGCAGGTAAAAGCCAGGCCGATGCCGGTGTTGCCGCTGGTCGGCTCGATGATCGTCGTGGTCTTGTCGATTTTGCCTTCGCGTTCCGCCGCGTCGATCATGGCGACGCCGATGCGGTCCTTCACCGACCAGAGCGGATTGAAGTTTTCCAGCTTGCCCACCACCGTCGCCTTGCAATCGCCCACGACGCGGCGGAGACGAATGAGCGGCGTATTGCCGATGCATTGGGTGATGTCGTCGTAGATCCGTCCGCGGAAACCCTTCGTCGTGGTCACGATTAGTTCTCCTCTAATTTTCGAACTGCGTGCTCACGCTGCACGCGTCGTCCAGCTAAATCCCAGCCGCTTCGGTGAATTCCAGAAACATCGCCTCTTGGCCCCGCAACGCGTCGGTCAATGAGTAGGTGCCCATCCAGAGCAACGGCGGCGAATAAATGTGCAGCGTCACCAGGTCGGCGTTTCCCGCTTGCAGATTGGAGATCTGATGCTTATCGGTATCCTGGCTGCCCAAGACGGTTCCGGCAGAGTGAAACTTGGTCCCCACGGCCCAAACGTGCCCATTCGGCGCCAGTTCGAACACCGTTTCGGCAGCGGTGCCCTGCATGATGCGCATGCCGCAGCTCGAACCGGTGTGATCGTGAATCGGACTGCGTTGGCCATTTCGCCAACAAAGAACGAGCAGGTTATACCAATGCCCGCTACTCACCAGATTGCGCGTGTAACGCGTCGGCGAGAAACAGAGAAACTCCCTGACGTCGTCCACGGTGACGCAAGTGTCGGCGAGGATATCGACTAATTTCGGTAGCGTGGCCCTTGCTTCGAGGCCATCGAGATACTCGATCAGAGCATCCAAAGACTGCCCCATCGGCCGCAACCTTTCTGGGTGAATGGTGGATGGAGGAAGGTGAATGGATGAACATCCAACCGCCGCCATCGGCCGCACCCTTTCGAGGCCCGAAGAGACCGCACTCCATGCAGTCGACGGACGCAACCATGCGAATGGTTCCAGCAGCGAAGTTTATCAGGTTTGCCCGGTTCTGACGAGATGAATGCAGAAGCCCGCCTGAATGAAACGCGTCTCCTAAACGAGCCATTTCCGGTGAGCCGACAATCAGTCGCCTCACCGGAAACTTCGTGTTAATTCGGGAGGGTTTTTCTATCCCTCCACCCTCCACCCTCCAAGCTCCACCCATTTCACGGTCGTTTAGGTTCGATATGCACTACCGGCCGGCTGCCCGGGGGAATGCCCGGCCTCACTATCTTGGCTTGAGCCGCTACGGCCGGATGAACGGGAGGTAAATCGAATTTCAGCGAGTGAGGAGCGTCGGTGACCCGAATCGGCGCTCTGCCTTTGACCACCACGGCTTCCTCCGCCTTGACGCGTTGCCCGCCGGTGGCCTGGAAATGCTTGGCCTGAGCTCTTTCAGCCTCCACGCGCTGGGCCGAGACAGCCTCCAGATGGACACCTGGCTGCACTCTGATTTGGTTGAGGGCAACCACACCGCTCACCCGCACTGCGCCGCCCCTGACGACCACGTTTTGTTGGACGAGTGTGCGAGGAGGCCGAGCGGCAACGTTGACGAAGCGCGTCTCGTAGCCTTTCCGGAAGTCGGCTTCCCAGTGCGGTATCGCGCGGTTCGTCCAGCGATAGTAGTTGAAAAGCGGATCGTAGCCCACGCGGCCGACGCGGTAATCTACGAACGAAACGAATCCCCGCCGCCGGTAAGCGGCGTCAAAATAATCGCCGAAATAGTAGGTCGAAAACCCGGGGCGAATGAAGAGAGCTCCGAGCAAAAAGTCCGTCTGCACTACGAACGTTGGACGGAAAAACCAGGAGGGCCGGCGGTAAACGGGAGCCGTGAAATAGACAGGCGCAAAGAGCATGCCGCGCCGGGTCAGGTCGAGGTCCCAATGGCCTTCGAGGAACACGAAGCCGGCAGGAGTCCAGACAAAATGCGCGGGAATCCAGACCCAGCCCGCCTGCGGCTGAAGCCAATAGCCGGGCCGCCACACATAGCGCGTTTGCATGTAATACCAGGTTCCTGGAATGAACTGGCTTACCGGAGTAGGCGCGGGGGTCGATGCGGCGGCTTCCAGGGGGGGTGGCGGCGGCGGCAAGTAATCCATCTGTTTCTGGGCGAGGGGAGTCCACATGCCCGGCGTCCATTGAAAGCCGTTGGCTGCCTGGATCCACTGGCCGGGAATCCAATGGCGATCCGGCGGCGGCTGCCGCCAAATGCCGCTGACCCAAATGTAATCCTTGCGATCGTCGTCCCACGACCAATAGCCCGGGATCCACTGCATGTTCCCCTGCGGCGCCTGATCCGGCGGAATTTCCTCGACGGCCGGCGGCGGTGCCTTGGGGATCACCGGCCCCGCCTGCGGAACGCCTTCGACCGGCTCGGCGAAGGCCTCGTGAATCGGCCCGCGTGCCAGCACTTGAACGCCGTCCTGCTGGCCGGGAATAGGCGAGCTGCTTCGCGGGGGGGCCGGGTATAGGCGGAGGCGGCGGCGGCTGTTGAGCGCTGGCATATCCGGCGCATACCGACCAAGGCCCCCAGGCTCATAAATCCGGCAATCAAGGCAGGTAAGAAAGGTTTTAAGGTCATCTTTTACTCTCCGTAGTGGGGTTGTGGCTCGATTGGTAGGTGACGTGTCTCTTCCGTGAGGAAAACGAATCAAGGTCTCGAACTTGCTGCCGGTTTCTACCGTCAGGGACATGCCTACGGTCGGCATCCTCACGTCGTTGTGGCCGGTCTCCTCCGTCGTTGTGGCCGGTCTCCTGACCGAGCCACGGTCAGCAGGCAACCAGGCCTAATGTCGCAGGGTTGCTCGTTTATCGTTTAACCCGGAGCCAGCGGCGACGGCGGACTTCACGCCTCCGAACGCTGCATTTAACAGCCCTCGCTAACACCGGACGACCAGACAGATGGCCTGTCCGCCGTCGCCGTTGGCTCCGGGTTAAACGAGCTAACTGCCAGTCTCTCCAAGTTCTCAAGCCTCCTCCACCTGAATCCCCAGCCCTTGAATGCTTTCGCAGCGCCGCCCATTGATCCTGGGCTACGGCAAGCGTCGTGGCGCCCAGACGCTCCTCGATCAAACCGCGCGTTTGGGGCCATTGCAAGAGACCATCGGCGATCTTTTCCGCCCCGACGTCCAACACCAGTCGCTGGCGCATTTTGACCTGAGATGACGCCGAGCCCTGTAAGAGCAATCGTCCCGCCGGTGACAGCGATAATCCCGTTCGTTGCACAAACCATTCGTCCAGGTCCTTGACGTCGAGCCCGGTCTTGCGTGCCTGCTCCAAGGAACCGGGAGTCATGCGATAACGCCGATGCCCCTGAACCGTAACGCCATCGACGGGCTCGGCAAAACGCTGCATCTGCGTCTCAAGCAGCAAATCCGACCGCGCCAAGTCGACTGCGAGCGTAACGCCGTCTTCAGCCACCTCCACGCATTTTTCCGGCGGCGCCGCCCAATCGCGGTTGCCGCTCACGCGAAAGTGCTTGAGCATTTCGATCGGCAACTCACCCGGAACGATCAGGAGCAGATCGGACATGCGCATGCCGTTGATGCCCCGAGACAGAGCTTCGTTCAAATCTTCGGGGGAACCGAATTCCAAAAGCGTTGCCGACGGATAAACCGTGATGCGCTCGCGCTTATCCGCCCAGGTGCGCAGCGACTCCACGACAGAAGTCGGCAACGCCCTGGTTCCGTGTTTTTCGAGCGTTTGCAGCAAAGATTCGAACGTCAGCCCTGATTCCAAGCCGCGGTAGACCGAATCGGCAGTCAGTTGCAGGGTGCAAGCCGCTCCTAAGGTTTTCCAGTTGGCGAATCGAGTTAGTCGGGCGATGAGCGACGGCGTCATTCCTTGGCGAAAGGCGATGATCTCCAGGTTGGGCTGCACTAACAAGGTTTGCGGGAAAGGCCGGTGGCGGCGGCGGCTCCGGAGCGAAGCCGAGCAACCAGCGGCCGGCTGGCGTCAGGCGGACGAGCCAACTGCCCTCCGCATCTTTGGCGGCTTGCACGAGTTTCAGGGGATAGGCAAACCCGAGCAGAAAGGTGCCGACCCAGGGCTGGCGTTGCGAGGGCCGGACGTCTTCTACCATCCAAAAGGGGTGATATTCGTGCAGCCAGGTGTCCAGATCGGCCGGTCGCGCCCATTCTCCTTCAGGCAGTTCGGCCAAAAGCAACAAGCTGAGCACGTAAGCGGCCGCGAACGGAGGCATGCCCGTGGGTTCGGTAACATTCCCTTGACGTGGGTTCCAGTTGATTTGCTCGAGAAACGCATTCCACAGGAGCAGAGACCATTTCGTTTGGGAAGTCTCCCAAGTTGCATTCAATTCCCCCGCAGAGGATTCGCCGTTGGCGTTCACCACCACCCCGAGCTGCACGCCGAGGCTGACCACCAGCATGGCAGGGTCGGGAATCTCGACGAAATTCTCGGCGGCAGGCGAGCCCAGAATCGGATCGCTGCAGAGCCGGTCCAGATCGCGTTTGAAGAATTCTCCGCCCTGGGTGGTGCGCAGGCGCCGCTGCGCAGCAGTTGCCAGAGACCTGCCAGGCGCAGCGGCATTTCCAGGCCATCGGCTTCGTAAATCGTTAAAGGCGTCGCTGAAACCGACGGGACTTTGGGCAGGGCCAAGTCGCCTTCGAGCGCACGGCGTGAATATGGCGGGGTGGCTGAAGAGTCGATAATCGGCGCCGGTGCCGTGCACGAGCCACTCTTCGAAACTCTTGAGCCGTGGCGGCACGCCTCCCATATCCGGGAAAAGAAAACCCATCTCCAAAAGGGGAAGAACTTCATTGGGGTCGGCGGCGCCGCCCGAAGCGGCCAAGAATTCCAGCAAGCTTCCCAGCCGCCAGATCAGCCGCCGGCTCCGCGCCATGAACGAGAGCAGGCGGCGCGGTTGCGGGCCGAGTTCTGCAAGCCGTCGATCGACCACCACCGGGTTGGCGATGGTTTGCAAGCAGCGCTCGATCAGCTCATCGGCGGGCCATTGGCTGCGCGGCCGGGCCAACTTGGCGGCCACCTGGCGCAGCAATTCCTCGTCGTAGCTCGCGAGCGTCAGGCGAACCCGTTCGGTCCAAGTTTCCGGATCAAGACTGAGCACGACCATTTAACTTGGCACCCGCGGCGTATGGCCCATGCGCTGCAGCTCCTGAACCACTGCTTCTGCCCGGCCTGCGCGAACGAGCAGCACGGTGGGACTTAGCCGGCCGACGACCTCCTGGCTGAGTTTCTTCCGCGCCAGCACTTCTTCGGCCAGCAGGGCGTCTTCCGTTTGAATCAAACAGACGCGGCGGTGCATTTTGACGGAAATGCGGGCGGCGCTTGATTGCATTGCGATGGCTTCTCTTCCTTCCCTGTGGACCGCGAAAAGGCGCACGGTTAGCCCCGTTCTACTATTCCTAGCCGGTTCGGCGCGGTTGGGCCAGCAGTTCGCCTCCATCCAGAATGGTATAAGAGTAGCCCTGTTCGGTGAGAAAGAGTTGGCGATGGTGAGCGAAATCCAGCTCCCGGGTGTCGCGCGTGACCAGCGAATAAAAATGGGCGATTTCTCCGGTCGCCTTCGGCCGCAGAATTCTCCCGAGCGCTGTGCCTCTTCCTGGCGGGAGCCGAAGGTGCCCGAAACCTGAATCAACACGTTGGCATCGGGCAAATCGATCGCGAAATTGCCGACCTTGGACAGAATCAGATGACGCACCTCGCCTCGGCGGAACTTGCCGTACAAATCCTCGCGCTCGACATTGGCGGTTTGGCCCATGATGAGCGGGATGTTGAACCGCTTGCTCAATTGACGAAGCTGCTTCAGATATTGGCCGATGATTAGCACCCGGCTATCGCGATATTTTTCGAGCAGGCGGCCGACGACTTCTTCCTTGGCCGGATTCTCGCTGGCCAGCCGATATTTGTTGCGCCATTCCGCGACGGCGTATTCCATGCGATCCGCCTCGGGCAAGCCGATGCGGACTTCGGCACAGTTCGCCTCGGCAATCCAGCCGCGCGTTTCCAGTTCGCGCCAGGGCACGTCGTACTTCTTCGGGCCGATCAGGCGTGAAGACATCCCCTTCGCGGCCATCTTCGCGCACGAGCGTGGCCGTCAGCCCAAGGCGCCGCCGAGCCTGGATTTGGGCCGTCACGCGAAACACCGGCGCCGGCAACAGGTGCACTTCGTCGTAGATGATCAGCCCCCAGTCCTGCTGATCGAAGAGCTTGAAGTGCGGGAACTCCTCTTTCTTGTCGGGGCGATGCGTCAAAATCTGGTAGGTGGCCAGCGTGACCGGGGCAATGTCTTTCGTTTCGCCGGTGTACTCGGCGACCTGATCCTCGGCCAGATCGGTCTTGTCGAGAATCTCGCGGTGCCACTGCTTGACGGCGGTGATGCTGGTGGTCAAGACCAGCGTGTTGCGCTGCAACAGCGCCATGGCGGCGATGCCGACGATGGTCTTGCCGGCGCCGCAAGGCAGCACGATGACGCCGCTGCCGCCGCGCACGTCGCCGCCGGCATAAAACATGTCGGCGGCATCGCGCTGATAATCGCGGACCCGGAACGGCAGACCGCTGCGGTTCAGTTCGCGCAGCTGAATCGGCAGGGCGGCGCCTTCGGTGTAGCCCGCCAGATCCTCGGCCGGATAGCCGACGGCGATAAGTGCCTGCTTCATCACGCCGCGATGCGCCTGCTCCACCAGGAAGCTCGTCGCATCGAGCCGCTCTTTCAGGTATTCGCGCACCTTGGGTTGGCGGATCAACTCTTCCAGTAGAGGCCGATCGTTGCAGACGAGCCGCAGGTTGTCGCCGTCGCGTTCGAGCCGCACGCGCCCATAGCGGCCGACCAATTCGGCGATGTCGGTCGATAGGTTGGTCGGCAGCGGAAACTTGCTGTAGGTGCGCAGCACCTCGACCATGGCGTCGGCGGTCAAGCCGGCAGCAGCGGCATTCCACAGCGAAAGCGGCGTAAGTCGATAGGTGTGGACGTGTTCGGGGCTTTTTTCCAGCTCGGCAAAAGGAGCCAGAGCATCGCGGGCCTCGGCATACTTGGGATTGTCGACTTCAACCAAAACCGTCCGATCGCCCTGTATGATGAACGGATTGGTCGGATCGTAATTCATTATCTGGCAAGCCCTTGTGTCAGTTTTCGCCCGGCACGCGATTCCGCAATACTCAAGTGTAGTGGGTCTTGGAGAGCCATGCAAGGCGATCTGAACAGTAGTGGTGAGTGGAGAGTGGGTAGTGGGAAGTGAGGAGCTGACAACTTGGTCCGGGCAAGGCGATCCGAGCAACAGAGATTGCAAGGGCTTGAATTACAGGGAAATACCATACTTTGACGTTAATCGAGCATGGGTGTAGCGGAAGCCGCCAGCCTTCCGATCGGCCCCGCAACCTTTGTCGAGGCGAGATGCTAACGGAACTCTGGCGAGCAGATTGGTAGCGGAAGTCGCCAGATTTCCGATCAGCCCCGCAACCTTTCCCGAGGGCGAGATGCTAACGGAATTCTGGCGAGTTCCGTTTCCAAATTGGCTGAAATGGAGCAAAACCGATGCATGCCACGTCGGCTTGTGGGAGTTTACATTTCTTGGTTCATGCAATCGTTCTTGCATGCTTCACCTTTCCCTACGACCGTTTTCGCGGACGACCGCGACAACAAGGCTCCCTTCCTCAAGCCGGCGGCGCTAAAGCCGGGAGACACCATCGCCCTCATCGCTCCAGCCGGGCACGCAGAAATCCTTCCCCTCTTGGCATACAAGAAGGAACTGGAGCAGAGTGGCTACAAAGTGCTCCTCCCGGAGGGGATCGAACGCCGCAAGAGTGCCTACCTTGCCGGGACCGACGAGGAACGGGCTGCCGAGCTAAACGCCATGATCCACAATCCCAAGGTCCGCGCCATCTTCCCCGTTCGCGGCGGCTATGGGCTGACGCGGATCATCGACCGCATCGACTATGCCGCTCTCGAACACGACCCGAAGATCATCACGGGCTTCTCCGATCTGACCGCCTTGCATCTGGCCATCGCCCGCAAAGCTCGCGTGATCTCATTCCATTCTCCCATGCCGATGTATGACCTCTGGAAACACGACAAGCCGGAGTTTGCTTTCGAGGCCGAGTCGTTTCGGCGGGCGGTTTTTGCGGACCAATATAAGAAGGGCGAACAGGGTTACACGGTCGCGACGCCAGCGGAGTGCAAACCGGTGAAACTGGTCGGCGGTTCTGCCCGCGGCCGACTCCTGGGTGGCAACCTCACGCTAATCTGCTCGACGCTGGGCACACCTTATGCGATCCAGCCACAGGGGATCATCCTGTTCGTCGAGGATGTCAACGAGGCTGCCCTATCGAGTTGACAGGTCGTTGTCACAGCTTCGGCTGGCAGGCGTTCTCGACGCCGTTGCCGGTGTAGTCGTGGGCAGCTTCAGCAGCAAAGAGAAGAGCGATGCCAAAGAGCTTGACCGGGTCTTGCACGAATACTTTGGGGCCATGAAAGTGCCGGTAATCATGAACTTCCCGGTCGGACACACGCCCTGGAACGCCACCCTGCCGGAAGGCGGCTACGTCGAATTGGACGCCGACAAGGCGCGTGCTGCGGGTGCTGGATAATCCGGTGAGATTGGAGTGAGACCTTGCCGAAAACTGCAGTCATGTGCGGGAGGTAAAGGCAATTCGAATGCTTCGGCATGGGTCATGAATTCTGGATCTTAAAGCTGGTTGGAGACTATCTTCCTCCTTCACTTCGGTAGATAATCCCAAGTCAGACTCTCGCGATTTGCCGAGCCCAGACGAACCCGACGGCGCCTTCGAGGGAGGAGCCAAGGGAAGATCTGTAGCGGTCTATCGACCCGCGGCGTGCCCCATGAGTGACGTTACCCGCATCCTGTCAGCCATCGAACAAGGCGATCCCCGTGCCGCCGAGCAGCTCTTGCCGCTGGTCTATGATGAGCTGCGCAAACTGGCCGCCCAGCGGCTCGCGCAGGAAAAGCCGGGCCAGACGCTCCAGGCGACAGCGCTGGTCCATGACGCCTATCTCCGACTCGTGGGCGTCGACGACGTAAAGCGCTGGGATAGTCGGGGACACTTCTTCGCGGCCGCAGCCGAGGCGATGCGCCGCATTGCAGATTTGCCACCCAAACGGGGCATTGAAGAGCAGAAGTGATAGCAGCCCCAATAGGCTTGGTGACATTCGGGGCGTTTCTTAACACGGAAAAACAAACACTCCGTTGCGTTTCGCCTCCTGGTGAAACCGCACCGGACACGAGAGGCCCTGGCCCTCGGTCCGGGGCCGGGGAACAGAATCGTGAACCCTTCTTGGGTGAAATGATGATCGTTAGTCAATGCTTCGGAAACGCCAAGAGCTTGCATCGCCACCATCGAGCGGCAATCGGTGAGACTGTATCCCTTATCGGGCCGAGCCTCATAAAGTGCCAAAGCAGCGTTGAAATCGGCACGGGTTTGAGGAAGGACGTCCACACTCGGGTCGCTACGGACGTTGTGGACGAGTGCTGCTGCCTTCGCCCGCCAATACTTGCCGAGCCCTGCAAAATGAGTCAAGAGTTCGCTGAGAACCTCATCGGTTGTCACCAGGCGAACCGAACCGTGCGCCCGGCTGAACGACACAACGGCCGCGTGGAAAGCGTCGCGCGGCGAGATCAGCGCGATCCAATATACAGTGTGTGCGAAGTACGTTGGCGGCATCGGCCACTCACTCCGGCCGCTTCGGCGTTCCGTAAATGTAATGGTCGTGTTGAGAAGCCCCATCGATCGGCAGCTTGTCCAACTCTTCGGGCGGGACGTCAGCCGTCAAGGCAATTATCTTCTCCCAAATTGGAATCCGCGCGGCTCCACCGTGATGCTTACTCGCTCGTGTTCCTTAAACGGCAGGGGCTCCGAAGGTTTGAGCAGGCCGCCTTCATACACGGCTTCGACAGTGATTGACATGACTAATTCCTCCCCGAACAACGGACAGTCGACGAGGCAATTATACCAGGGGAATTAACAACGTAGAGGGCAGAGACATCGAGATTCGGATTGGGGATTTCGGATTTGAGAAAGTGGCCCCTTGCGTTTCGCCGCCAAGCGGAAGCGGCGCCTGGGTTGAGCAATGCTACCCAATAGAAACTGTCGGCGAACAGCAGCCGGGGCGGCATGGGAAATCACTCCGGCCGTTTCGTGTGGCCATACAGATAATGGTCGATCTGGGAGGCGCCGTCCGCCGGCAGCCAGTGAGGTCTTATCGCCAAGCAGAACCGCACCGGCCCAACATCGCCTTTCGCTCGGTCTGTGCGCCGCTGGTAAATTGCTCCCCTGAACCGCGGACCATGCAACGGAGTTCGCTATATATCCCCCTCTGTCGGCGCTGTCAGCGAATTTCGGTGGTCGCATCTCAACCGCGTCCGGCAACCCACAACCACCCTGCGTCCTCGCTGTCTCCGGTAGTTACCGGCCCATCCGTTTGGTCAAAACTACTCCCTGCGTCGAGACAGTAACAGATTGAACTTTCGGGGATAATGCGTGCCCCGGCTCCACGCAGCGGTTACTTTCGATGCATGAGCGAAGTGACCCGCATCCTGTCAGCCATCGAGCAAGGCAACCCGCAAGCTGCCGAGCAGCTCTTGCCGCTTGTCTATGACGAGCTGCGAACTAACGGCAAAAGATGGCCCAGGAGATGCCCGGTCAGACGCTCCAAGCTACGGCCCTGGTCCACGACGCTTATATCCGGCTCGTGGGCGCCGACAACGTGCAGCGCTGGGATAGCCGGGGACACTTCTTCGCTGCCGCGGCTGAAGCCATGCGCCGCATCCTGGTCGATTCGGCCAGAAGCAAGGACACCCTGAAACATGGTAAGGGCCAACGGCGCCACCCGCTCGATGAAGCAAGCCTGGTGGCGCCACGCCTGGATGAAGACGTTCTGGCAGTGAATGAAGCATTGGACCGGCTAGCAGCCACCGACTCCGAAGCGGCCCAGCTTGTCAAGCTCCGTTTTTTTGCCGGATTCGCGTCCGAGCAAGCGGCGGAGGCACTTGGAATCTCACCCCGGAGCGCGCCGACCGGCTCTGGGCTTACGCGCGAGCTTTTCTGTTGAAACAACTGAAGGCGGCGCAGGAATAAGCCAATTGGCCCTGTCTGGCTCGGCATCACTAACCCGATGCGCATGATTTGAAATTGGGGTTTTTTTGACTTCGTGCTCACACCTTCAATTTGACTCCGGCAAGCTGCCGGAGTCATTTGCCGGAGTGGAATAGACACAAGATTGCATTCTCACTACGGATGCGCTTGAGTTTTTTCACTCCGGCACTCCGGCGGGTGTCCCAGGTCTGTAGCAGCATTGTGCACGCCGGTATGGCAAGGGGCACGCCTTTCTGAATTTCTCGGACAATTTTGGCGGAGAATCCGGACGGAATCCGCATTGTTGAGTGACGACCTGGACCACTCGCTGGGAGGGACCATCGCCATGCGTGAACGCGATATTTTCGACGCCGCCCTGGCCATCGCAAATCCGGCCGAGCGCTCGGCGTACCTGGCCAAGGCCTCGGCCGGGAAGCAAGGACTGCGCGATCACCTCGAGGAACTGCTCGAGATGCACGAGCAACTCGGAGACTTCCTCGAGCTCCCCACTCCCTCGCTTGCCGCCAACACCGACGAAACGCCGCATGAATGCCTCGGCGCCATGATCGGCCCCTATAAGCTGCTGGAGCAGATCGGCGAAGGCGGCATGGGCGTGGTCTTCATGGCCGAACAAGTGCAGCCCCTGCGCCGAAAGGTGGCTTTGAAAGTCATCAAGCCGGGAATGGACAGCAAGCAAGTAATAGCTCGCTTCGAGGCCGAGCGGCAGGCGCTGGCGCTCATGGATCATCCGAATATCGCCCGCGTGATCGACGCCGGGGCCACGGAATCCGGCCGGCCCTACTTCGTGATGGAATTGGTCAAGGGCATCCCGATCACCGAGTATTGCGACCAGGCTCGGCTCACCGCCCGCCAGCGCCTGGAGCTTTTCAAGCGGGTTTGCCTGGCCGTGCAGCACGCCCACCAGAAGGGCATCATCCACCGTGACCTCAAACCCGGCAATGTATTGGTGACGCTCCACGACGGCGAACCTGTGCCCAAGGTGATCGATTTCGGCATCGCCAAGGCGACGGGCCAGCAATTGACTGAAAAGACGATGTTCACCGGCTTCGCTCAAATGGTTGGTACGCCGATCTACATGTCGCCCGAGCAGGCGGCCCTCAGTGCCACGGATGTGGACACGCGCAGCGATGTCTACGCGTTGGGCGTGCTGCTGTATGAGCTGTTGACCGGCACGACGCCATTCGAGAGCGATACGCTCAAGAACGTCGGGCTGGACGAAATGCGGCGAATAATCCGCGAGGACGAACCACCGACCCCGAGCCGGCGCTTGAGCACGCTGAGCGTCCAGGCCTGCTCGACGATCTCGCAGCGGCGGGGAGTCGATGGGCGTCGGCTCGAGCATATGTTGCGAGGCGAGCTGGACTGGATTGTGACCAAGGCCTTGGAGAAAGACCGCAACCGCCGCTACGAGTCGGCCAGTGCATTTGCAACTGATGTTGAGCGCTACCTGAACGACGACGCGGTGGCGGCTTGCCCGCCATCGGCTAGCTACCGGCTACGGAAATACGTGCGGCGAAATCGGCGAACGCTGCTGCCGGCGGGGATAGTGGCTCTTGCCCTGGTAACTGCCACGGCCGTGAGCTCATGGCAAGCAGTACGGGCCCAAGATGCCCAGCGCCAGGCCGAGGCGGATCGAGACCGGGCGAAGACCGCTGAGCGCCAGGCAGCCACGGACGCGGCCATCGCCAGCGCAGTCAATGATTTCCTCCAACAGGACCTGCTCGGGCAAGTGACCAGCGCGCCGCTCCCCGCCCGGGAATTTGGTGGAGACCCTTACTTGACGGTGAAGGAGGCGCTAGACCGGGCCGCAGCAAGCATCGGTCAGCGCTTCCGGGAGCAGCCGTTGGTCGAGGCGGCGATTCGGACGACCATCGGTGAAGGCTACCTCAGCCTGACTGATTATCCTCGTGCGGTGCCGCACCTGGAACGGGCCGTCTCTCTCCGTAAGGCCATCCTTGGCCGGGACGCTCCGGATACCCTCCGAAGCATGAACGACCTATTTGATTCATATAAGTGGGCGGGGCAGCACGACGACGCAATTTCGCTCGGCGAGAAGATGTTAGAGAATCGTAAAGCGGTGCTTGGCCCAGACCATCGCGACACACTGAATTACGAAGGGAGAATGGTTTGGGCTTATCTGTTTGCAGGCCAGATGGACGCCAGCAAGCAGCTAGCGGAACATCTGTTTGAGAAACGCCTCGCCATTCTTGGTCCAACACACCCCGAAACGCTGGACGCAATGCACTTACTGGCCCGGACCAACTTTTTTGCCCAAAGGTATACAGAATCGATGGACCTGGACGAAAAGGTTCTGGAACGGCTCAAGGCCCCAACGGGTTCCGACTCTGATACGGCTTCCTGGGTCCGAAGAACTTTTGCTCAGGCCTGTATGCGGGCTGGGAAATTCGACAAGGCCGACCGTCTACTCCGCGAATCACTGGATCAGTGCAAGAGGCGGGAAGACTCTCAAAATGGAAAACAAATGACGGCCAATTGCCTGGGCTGGCTGGCCGTGAATCTGCTGTTGCAAGGGAAGTATGCCGCGGCTGAACCATATGCTCGAGAGGCTCTTGACGTTTATTCACGATACACGCCTGAACTCCCCTGGCGATTCTATTGGGAGAGCGTGTTGGGAGCATCACTCCTCGGCCAGCAAAAATACGCCGAGGCTGAGCCTTTGTTGCTGCAGGGCCACGAGGGCTTAAGGCAGCGTGCGACCAACCCAGCGGCGAAAAGTCTAGTACCGGAAACAGGTGGTTGGATTATCCGCTTTTACGAGGCGACAAAGCAGCCGGAGAAGGCTCGCGCATGGCGAGAAAAGCTGAAACCCAAGCCACCGGGCGCGACTCCCGCTGCAGTGAAGTGATGCACTTGTGAGCAGAACAAAACCGGCCGGTGAGGTCTTACCGCCAAGCAAGCCCCTCACCGGCCACGACAAACCCCGGCGCTCGGTCTGCGCGGGGAAGGTCTTCAACACTGTACCGCAGACCATGAACAGGGGCAAAGTATGAATCCTCTTCTCTCATCGTTGTCTCGGTACTTGCGTAGTACGCACATCCACGGCATTCACACGCCTGCTGGCAAGCGAACTAGGCGGCGAGCGCCGCCTTGGTCTGGAAGTTCTCGAACGCCGCGACGTACCGTCGGCCTTTTCCGTCGCCGACGTTTCGGTGCGCGAAGGCCCGACTTCAACTGGTATCCTCGATCCGTCCGGCGCTGCCAGCGAGGGAATCGACGGCATCCGCGCTATCACTTTCGACAACGGCCCGACCGATGCCCACTACGGCGACTTGTTCGTTACCAGCTCGTCAAGTCACTCGGTGGCTCGGTTCGATTGGGCCTCTCAGACCTACAAGCCGTTTGTAGCCGCGAACAGCGGCGGGCTGAGTAACCCTGTCGGAATTGCCGTCGGCCCAGACGGCAACGTCTACGTCAGCGATTCGACTCAGAACATCATCTTCCGCTATGACGGCTCGACCGGCGCGCCTTTGCCCGCACCCGGCCAGACAGGCGCGGTGTTCGTTAGCTCAGGTTCCGGGGGACTGAGCAATGCGCGTGCCATCGGGTTTGGGCCGGCCGGCAACCTCTTCGTGTGCAGCCCGAATTATGCGGGCCAGGGCGTGCCAAGCTCGAACCAAATCCTCGAATACCAGGGGCCGGCGGGCCAGTCTCCAGGAGCTTCTATGGGGGTGTTCGTCAATATTACGAACGGCAGCACGCCATGGGAGCTGGCATTTGGGCCCGATGGAAATCTCTATGTAAGCCTCGTCAACAACACGCCGAGCAGCACCAACCCAAACGGCACCTCCTCCTACGGGCAAATCAACTCCTACAACGGATCGACGGGTGCGCCCATTGGCAGTGGCGTTTTCGTCCAACTCGGCAGCGGCGGCCTCATCCAACCCCGAGAGGTCACCTTCGACGCCACGGGTGCGAATATGTACGTGGATGAAATCGGGGATGGTTTGCTGCCAGGGCAGTCGGGCCAAGTGCTCCGCTACCAGGGGCCCGCTGGGCAAAGTCCCGGGGCCTTCGTCGAAACCTATATCACCGGAGGGCAGGGCGGGCTGCCCTCGGCGATCGGTGTGGCGCGTGACGTCGCCGGAAACCTGTACGTGAGTGATGGAGGCACCGCCAACGTGGCGCGTTTTGCGCCCAGTGTGCAGGCTCAGTTCCAGGTCACGCTCAATTCCGCGAGCGCACCCAGGTAACGGTGAACTACGCCACGGCCAACGGCACGGCGGCGGCCGGGACTGACTACACCCAGACAGCCGGCACTTTGACCTTCGCGCCTGGCGTCATAGCCCAGACGGTCTATGTTCCGATCACGACCGTTGCCACCGGCGGGCCGACCAAGACATTCACTCTCAACCTGTCGGGCGCGTCCGGTGCTACGATCAGCCGCGGCCAGGCCACCGGCAGCATCCTCAACCGGCAGACCAAGTTCTTCGTCGTCGATAGTAGCGTCCAGACCTACCACTACGGCAGCGGGGGGACTTCCGAAGACATTACCGCCCCATATTTCAGCAACTCCAACTTCACCACCGACACCGCCCCTCGCGGCGTGGCGACGACCGCGGCAGGGACCACGGTCTGGATCGTGGACGCCAACAAGAACGTTTACGTCTACGACAACCACGGCGTGCTGCTCGGCTCCTGGTCGGCCGGCGGCCTGAGTTCCTCCGCCCAGCTCACCGGTATCGCCACCAACGGCACCGACATCTGGCTGGTGGATAGCTCCGCCGACAAAGTCTACAAGTACACCGGGGGTGCCAGCCGGCTCTCCGGCAGCCAGAATGCGGCCAGCAGTTTCATCCTCGTCAGCGGCAAAAGCGGCAATTCCAATCCACAGGATATCGTGACCGATGGCACGTCATTCTGGGTCGTGGATGGCACCGCCCTTAAGGTGTTCAAGTACACACTCGCCGGCTCGTCGCTCGGAAGCTGGGTCATCGACTCGACGAACAAGCATCCGACCGGTATCACAATCGATCCGACCAACGTCAGCGACATCTGGATCGTGGACAACAGCACGGACAAGGTCTACCAGTACATCGGCGCGGCCAGCCGCACCTCCGGCAGTCAGAATGCAGCGGCGACCTTCGCCCTGAACCCTTACGACACAAACCCGCAGGGCATCGCCGACCCGCCGCCGCCGGACTCGCAACTGACGTCAGCCGCTTCTTTACTCGCATCAAGCATGTCCTCGGTCTCGGCGTTCGACGCCACTACTTTCAGCGAAATGCCGATCGCTGCAGGCTTCCGCCCTTGGCCGGTCGCGACGCCGTGTTCATCATGCTGCGCGGGAGTCTTCGCAAAGCCCCGGCACACCTTCGACCGATCTCATGGCCGAGGGACAGGTGTCCGTATACCAGCCGACCCCGCTCGCTTCGGCAACCAGCGAAAGCCTCCGCTTCGAGAGCGAGGCTGTTGGCCTGTTGGATGGAGCTTGGGCCGACGAAGAAGGCCAGGCGTCAACGGCGACGACAGATTCCCTGTTCGCAATGTTCATTGACGAAGACAACACATGACTCAGGTAGTGACCGCGCCACGAAGCTACCTTTCGCGGTCTCACCCTCCCGGAAGAGCTCAAACGCCGCAACGCCGAACCATAGTGCGGCCTTCAGGTGATCGATCTGAATAGCGGCGAGGTCGTGCATTTTCTGCGGCTGCAAGGGGATGTGTCGGAACTGTACGACGTTGGGGCATTACCGGGCGTGACGCGGCCGATGGCGCTGGGTTTCAAGAGCGACGAGATCCAACGTGTGTTGGCCGTCGATGAAGAAGGGACACTCTAAACCAAGGGGCATTTAGCCCCGGTAGGGGCGAATGACAATAGCCCAGCGATTCATCGCTGGGAGAAAAGCGAGGGGCAAAAACTGAGTCCCGGTAGGGACGGCAGAATCGCCCCGCCTCGCGGTGCCACGGCCTGTGGGACACGGCGGGCACGGCGCCCTGGCCTCTGCCTTCCCTACCGGGACTAACCCGGCGTCGGACGCGGTCCCCAGCGATAAATCGCTGGGCTATTAGCGGCCGTCCCTACCGGGACTAACACGGCGTCGGACGCGGTCCCCAGCGATGAATCGTTGGGCTATTAGCGGCCGTCCCTACCCGGACTAACCCGGTGAACGGACGTGGTCCCCAGCGATGAATCGCTGGGCTATTGTCGGTCGTCCCTACCGGGATC
>CAVVHZ010000061.1:0-18833 GCA_963748025.1 uncultured Gemmataceae bacterium | reverse complement strand
CCAAAAGCTCGATCGGTCCGACACTGACATAGGCGTACTGTCCTGCCGCTTGACCGGCTAGATTCACGCTACCGGTAGCAATCTGATTATGGTTGGCGTCGAAAAGGGACAGGGGGATGAGTACCGCTGTTGCCCGGAGCGACGTAGCGGCCAATTTCGTAGAGGTAAATATTCTGAGAACCCACGGTGAATTTTTCGCCCTTCGAGGTTGCCGTACTTCCCGGAGGCTCGATTTTTCAACTTGGCTGAGGTTGAAGCCGCAGTCAGGTTGGTGTTGTCTACTGACGATTCCGGCAGTGCCGCCGAAGGTCCAGGCTGCTCCGGCAGGGTCGGCCTGGTAGCTGGAACCTTGCAAGGTGGGAGCTTCGAAGCTGAAGTTCGCGAACGGTCACGCCGCCCAGAGCCGAGGAGTTGTTGACCATGTTGTACCAGCCGCCGCCGGCGGCATAAAGGTAGTAGTTGACGGGTTCGGGCGTGGCGACGTGGTTGCCATCGGTGTTATTGAAATAGTTGTCGAGAAACTGCAACGGATCGGCCGCAGAATTGTTGGCATTGCCGTACTGGTACTGAAAGACAGGTCGGATCGTGCTCATCATCGAAGCATTGCCCCACACGGCGCGAAAATCACTGCTGATTTGTTGAGTGCGTAGTATCTGCCATCGTTCGGCCAGCACGGTCGGGTTGCCGGTGCCAATGCCGTCATAGTTGATGATCTGGCCGATGGCGGTGTTATTCGTTACGGCAGCAACGGCCAGCTGTTGGGCAGGCGCGTTCTGATAGAAGGTGCCGTTCCAGACTTCGTTGGATAATTCCAGGTAGGCCTTGAGGTTGGGATTCAAAGGCGGGTAGACGGGATTGGCCGTGGCAGCCGTGTAGGAATGGCCATTGGCGTCGAACCCAAACTTGAGGCCCTCGGCTCTATCGGCGACGTATTGATCGCTGGCCTGGAGCGGGATGTTGAACCAGAGGTCGCAATCGGTTTCGTTTCATAAATTCGACGGCGTATTCGACTGCTCCGCCCACCCCCTGGTAGCCGCCATTAATGCCCGCCTGGGTGGAAAAACTCGGCAAAAGGGCGTCGCTCCAGTTAATGGTGGCGTTGCCGCCAGGATAGCCTTCGGGCATGTTGGTGGCCAGGTAATCCATGAAGCGAATGACGGTGAACTGCGGAGCGCGGTTTTTTGTAAGCAGTAGTGAAGAGCGTGGTAGGCGGATAGCTGGTGGACGCCCCGGGGCTAACGGGGCGCATGACCTTGATATTAGTGATGCCGGTGTCGGTGGTATAGATAGGGAGCCACTAACTTGGTATTTGTTAGGGTGATGTCGCACCTTGCCGCTATTTATCCCAAAAACGCTGGTATCTTTGAATATGATGGTGGTGGTGTTGGTGGCGCTGCTGTAAACGTCCGAGACCACTGTAGTCGGATCCAGGGCTGAAGCCGACGGTTGCCTGACCGGTAAAGCTCATGGTGTCAGTGCCGCTGGTATCGGTGGGCTGGCCAGCGAAGAGGTAGAAGCTGCCGTCGCCGGTTGGCCAACCATGGGAATCAATGGGGATGGGGTTGGGATCACCGCTAAGAGGCTGACCGATGGCGCCGATTTTCATGGCGTCGGCAAACATTACGCCGGCGTCGTAATCTACTGCCGTAGCGCCGTTGACTCCCGTTTCGGACGACCGGTTCAATAATATCTTGAGCTGTGGATGGACTTGACCATTGCAGGATGGCGGTAGCCGAGCCAGTGATTTCGACGTAAACATCATTTTGATGTTGTAAGACGCCCCGGCGGTGACGGTGTAAGTGCCGGAATAGTTGCTTGCACTTTGTTCAGCATCGGTTTGGTTGACCAGCGTAGTCCAGCTTGAGGAGCCAGCGGCTTGTATGTAAAGTTGGACATCGCCGTTGGTGGTCGCGGTCAACGTGTAGGTTTGTGAGTATTTTGGTATCACCTGCCCGGTCCAGAGAACCGAATAGTTGGTGGTGCCGATGCTCGAAAAGCCGGGAGAGGTAGAGCCGCCGGGGGCATCGGTGGCGCCCCAGTTGAGAATCAATGCGCACATCAGTGCGCGTGAAGGCGGGCGTTCCTGAAAATGTGGTGTTGTTGTAATACTGGCCCAGAAGGCCGGCCCCGCTGAAGCCGCCGCCGACCGGAGAGCAAAACGCGGTTTTCGAGTGGTTCGGCGAGAAGACGTCGGTTCGGATGGCTGCTTTCTTTAGCAATTGCAGGAGAACGATGACTTTTCTTGGAACGGACGCGTGACCAAAAAACTCCCATCGCATCGAGAACATTCTCAGAAATGGCCGTCAGATGTTGATTGTGTGACATGATTTAGATCTCATTCATTGGTGCCGGCGCAAGGCCCTCATTCCGGGCCCGCCGTGGTTTAGACACAGGCCCGCCAAACGGGAAAACACGCAAACCCGATGCCGCACGGTGACTAACCGCCAGCCTTGGGCGTTATCGACATGATTGGTCCGAGAAAGGCAAGAAAAAGGGACGTGGGAGATTAACGCTAGGCCCTGGCGGCTAGACCGCCAAAGAGCTGCCTTATCTCGAAACCCGGCAAACAAGAAAACCGGTGCTGGACTCACCGCTACCCAAGTTGCCACAACCCGCGAACTGTTCACAAGAAGTATAGGTCGGCATTGTGATCCACGCAAGAAATTGGTTCGAGATGTAGTCCGAATTTCCCAGGAGTTATAAACGGGAGCTGAATCAGACAATTTGTCAGGGAAAACAAGGTTTTCATGATGGCTTCCCGGCTTTCTTAGTCATGGCCCCACGACCCGTGACGGTCGCAGTATGCCAAGCACACCTCGCGGGGCAATAGGAGCCCTCGAAACCATTCGGTTGGTGCGTGCAGATTCAAGTCCTGCTTTCTGCCTTATGGCATAAAGACTTACGTCAAATCGCGTAATGCTTCGTTTGACATTTTCCCTTGTGGGACGTCTTTTTCGAATATCTGAGTTGCTAGCTTCCGGATCGGGTTCAAAAGCGGCCAGTCCCTGCGACATCCGCCCGGAGCGTGTGTGCAGCTAGCCAATGCAATCCATTAACCGCCTTGGCCACAGTGACTTGCGTTCGGAATTGGTTCGTTCCCCGGCCGCCCTAGGTGTTGCCCTCGTCTGAACCAAGTCAGCTGCCGCAAATCGCGCCGGAACGCAATTTATTGCCATTCGTGCAGTTCTGTCGATAAATCAGACAGGAATCGTCAGAAAAAAGAACTCGCAAGGCACACCGGCTACCTGCTAAAATGCCCCTAACCCAGGAGGAAATCCGTATACTTTAATCGCTCAGCTCGCCCGGCTGCTTCAAGCTCGGCCTGAAACAGCCAGTTTTGGAGGCTCCTCGTAGTGTCGAGTGATGACCCCGTCACCCCCCTTTTTCGAGAACTTCTCGCGATCGAATTGGAGTGGCGCGCTGAAAATGATTCCCGCCCCAAATAGCCGAATTTCAAGCCCGTTTTCCCGATCGACTCGAAGACGTCGAACAAATCTTCGAGGAAATACGCAAAGCCTGGCAAGAAACCCCGTCGCCCAAGAAGATCGGCCTCTATCTGCCCGGCGATGGCGCAGCACGGAAAGCATACCGGCGACTGTTTCGGTGCCGGGGTACGAGATCGAGGAGGTTCTTGGCCGCGGCGGCATGGGCGTCGTCTACAAGGCTCGCCATCTGACCCTGAAGCGCACTGTGGCGCTCAAGATGGTGCTGGCCGGCGGCCATGCCGGGCCGGACGAGTTGGCTCGCTTTCGCATCGAGGCCGAGGCGGCGGCCCGGTTGCAGCATCCGAACATCGTGCAGATCCACGAGGTCGGCGAGGCGGACGGGCATCCTTACTTCGCCTTGGAATTCGTCGAGGGAGGCACCCTTGCCGACAAGCTCGACGGCAAGCCGATGCCGGCCCGTGAGGCGGCGGAGCCTGGCGCGGGCCTGCAACGCCGCGCATCGCGATCTTGAACCTGCCAATATCTTGCTGACGGCCGACGGGACGCCCAAGATCACCGATTTCGGCTTGGCCCGGCAGCTGGACAGCGACAGCGGCGAGACGCAGGCCGGCGCGGTGATGGGGACGCCGTCGTATATGGCCCCGGAGCAGGCGTCGGGACATGCCCAGAGGCCGGACCCGCGGCGGACGTGTACGCGCTGGGCGCGATCCTCTACCACTGCCTGGCCGGTCGGCCGCCGTTCCAGGGCAAGACGGTCGTCGAGACGCTCGATCAAGTGCGGACGCAGGAGCCGGCGCCGCCTTGCGCTGGCAGGCAAGCGTACCGCTGGACTTGGAGACTATCTGCCTGAAGTGCCTGCGCAAAGAGCCGGAGAAACGCTATGCGTCGGCCGCGGAGCTGGCGGACGAATTGGTTCGGTACCTGCGTGGCGAGCCAATCCTGGCAGGCCGGTGGGTCGAACCGAAAGGGCCGGCAAGTGGGTCCGTCGCAATCCGGGGTTGGCGGCGTCGCTGGGCGGCATCGCCGGCATCATTGTCATGGCGTTCGCGCTGGTTTCCTGGAGCTATTGGCGTGCGGAGGACGCTCTGAAAGAAGAGGCGAAACAGCGCCAGGCTACCGACCACGCCCTCGAGGAGGCTCAGGCGCGAACAGAAGGCCGAACGCTGGGCCCGCTACCGCTCGGACATCGCTGCAGCATCTGCGGCCTTGCAGCTTCAGAACAACGGCGTGGCCCGCAGCAGCGCCTCGAAGATGCTCCGAAGCAGCACCGCAACTGGGAGTGGCATTATCTCCACAGCCAGCTTGATGGCGCACGCCTTGTGTTGCCCTCTTCGGGTGGAGGACGCAGGCGTTCGGGCTAAGCGCGGGGTCGGCATAATGGCTCCAAAGGCCGCAGTTCCGCGTGAGGCGTTCCTCACGCGGAGCGTGAGGTCTACTTTTTCTGCCGCACCCTAATCAGGTAAATCTGTTCGACTTGGCCACCGGCAGGCTCGATGCAGTCCTTTGCGGTCACTCGACTAACGCCCTATCCATTGTGTATCGTCCGGACGGAAGCCGGATAGCCTCCTTTTCTCTATGGAGGGGAACGGCCAGCGCCAGCCGGTTGTGGGACGCAACCACCGGCAAGGAGATTGCCGTCCTGGCAAAGGTGCAGAAGGCGCGCCCGTCCGATCTCCTTCAGCCCCGATGGCAAGCGGGTTGCAGCCGCTTCCGGAGAATACGTTCACCTTTTCGATACCATCACGGGGCGCCAGTTAGCCGTGCTTGGACCTCACGAAAATAGCGTTGAAGGCGTCGCTTTTAGCCCTGACGGCAAGCGGATTGCGTCCAAGACCTACGGTACCCTTCGACTCTGGGATGGTGAGAGCGGAAAAATCGTCAGCGTCTTGCGCGATCATACGGCTGCAATCGCCTTGTTCATCTTCAGCCCGGATGGATCGCGGCTGATTTCGAGCGGCAAATACCCGGAGAATGAGGCGCACCTTTGGGACGCAGCTACCGGCCGGTTGCTGGCGACTCTCTCCGGACACAGGAACGAGATTCTGGCGGTCGCCTTCAGTCCGGACGGCAAGCGAGTGGCCACGGGATCAGTGGACCAGTCGGCGCGCCTCTGGGACGGCTACACCGGGCAGTTGCTAGCCGTCCTGGCCGGGCACACGGGCCAGGTTCAGCACATACTCTTTAGCCCGAACGGGACGCGTGTCGCTACCGCATCGGACGATGCCACCATTCGCCTGTGGGATGCCCAAACCGGCGAAGCGATTGGGGTGCTTTGCGAACATGGCGTTGGCGTCGACTGGAATTGTCCGCCGGTATTCACGCCGGACGGATCCAAACTGGTGTCTAACTCCTCCGGTGACGGCACGCTGCGCGTCTGGGATTTGAACCAGATCGAACGAAACATTCTGCGCGGGCACAAGAGTTTCGTCTACGACGTTGCCTTTAACCCGAATGGCGAACAAGTAGCATCCGCGGCATGGGACGGCACCGCGAGCCTTGGGACGCCACGACCGGCAGGCAAACGGGCAAATTGAACCACGAGACGGAGATCGTCGGCTCGGTGGCCTACAGCTATGACGGTCTCCGGCTGGCCACGAGGGAGCGACACCGAGGCGTCACGCTCTGGGATGTGGCATCCCAGAAGGCCATCCGTAATTGGCAGGTGCCTGCTGGCGGAAGTTTTCACCCGCGCCTCCTTAAATCCGCAGGGGACACTGCTGGCCTCGGGGTCTTCTGCAGGGCCGGTGCGACTTTGGGACGTGGCCTCGGGCAAGGAGGTTGCTCAACTGCCGGGGCATATCAACACCTCTGTTGACGTGGCTTTTCATCCCGGCGGGCGCTTGCTCGCCAGCACTGGGGCGCTCGATCGGACCGTCCGCCTTTGGGACGTTGCCTCGCACGCCCCGGTCGTGGTGCTGCACGGACACACCGACAGCGTCTGGCGGGTGGCCTTCAGCGCCGACGGAAATCTGTTGGCCTCGTGCTCCAGCGACAAGACCATTGTCCTCTGGGACCCCCGAACCTACGAACCTGCCGCGATCGTTCAATTGGGGAGTGTTGTCTACAGTGTGGCGTTCAACCCCGATGGAACGCGACTCGCCGCTGGTTGCGGCGACAACGCGGTACGCTTACTCGACGTCGCCAGCCACGAACAAGTCGCCGAGCTGCACGGCCACACCGACTACGTCCACGCCGTCGCCTGGAGCCCAGACGGCAGCCGACTCGTCACGGGCTCCGGCGACACAACGGTACGAGTCTGGGATTCGCTGTCACCGGCAGACCGGGCCGCCAAGACGCCCGAACGCAGCCTTTCGATTCCCTGATTGGCCAGCAGCACCAGCCTTCACCTCGCGAAGAAGCACACCGCGACCGCCGGCTGCTTACGCCTTTGGAACGAACGGAATGCCATTCTCGTAAGTTGTCAAATCGACGCAGTTGACCAGTTCCGCACCCTCGAAGCTAACCTCGGACAGGTCGGTCTCGATGAACGAGCACTCGGTGAGCCAGAGCGCGGCGGAAACTGCTGCCGGCCAGGCGAGCGTAGTTGAAGAGGACGCCCTTCAAATCGGCGCCATCGAAGCGGGCTTCGGCGCCGGCGGCCCGCAGCCACTGTCCACCCTCGATCCGAGCTTCGGCGAAGGAGGCGCCGCTCAGGTCGGCGTCGTCGAGACCGACGAAACGCATCTCCGCGCCGTCAAAGTTAGCGCGCCACGAGTTCACGCCGGCCAGGTTCGTGAACAGGATCGTGGCCCCGCTTAGCCTTGCTCCCTGCACGCTGGCGCCTTCAAGTGCGACACTCTTGAGTCGACTCGTGCGTAGATCGGCTCGGTCGAGACGGGCCTGGTTCAGGACCAAGTCGGTTAAGTCTGCTCCGGCCAGTTCGGCGTCGCTGAGGTCGGCTCCGGCCAGAATTGCTGGATGCGGTAAGCCGATGTGCGTTCCAGGCCTTGGCGCCGCGCCACAGAATCTCGATCTGACCGAGGATCACCCGCCAGTAGTCGTCAACCACCAGACCACCCCAGCGGACGCCCTGCAGCCGGCAACGGCTGAGCGTTGAGCCTTCGGCGCGGCACCCGGTCAGATCGGCCCCCGTCAGATCGGCGCTTCGATGTTCGCATCGCGTAAGTCGGTGCCGGCGCAGGTCGGCGCCTCTCAGGTCAACGCGATCCCCGGCAGGCATGCCGGCGAGGTGTGCGTTGAATGCGGCGACATCAGAGCGGAGCAGCGCGGCCAGTTCAGAGACGGCGCTCATCAGCGGGATCCTCAAAGAACGCGAGCAAGTCAACGACCAGCCTGAGCTGGGATATCTGCGCCGAACGTGAGGATAACCACACGCAGCGGCTCCAGGTCGGCCGCCGTTTGGTAGTTTTTGAAATGTTCCTCGATTTTCACCGGGTCATCGCCGTCGGCCCCGGCCTTGACGAGAGCGGCCTTGTCGGCCAGTGCTTTCAAAAAGGCGTAGGACTTATGGTTCCTGGTCAATGGCGACAGCATCTCCCCGGCGAGCAGCATACGCTCGACATATTTGCCGGCGCGGAACGCGGCATAGCCTGGATCGCTCCGGTAATGGGTTAGGCTGTGCAACGAGTCTCCAACGTTCTCGTGAAACGACTGCAGGTACTGAGCCTGCGTCAGATGCACCAGCAGCGTTTTCCCTTCCTTCCTGGCCTTGACGACCTGCTGGATTCCCTGGGTCGCGTGCAGCGTGGCTCCCTCGGTGGCGTAAACCTCGTTCGCAAAAAAGACAGCGTTCGTGAGCGCCTCGGTGATCTGCTTGGCCAGCGTATACATCTGCGCGGGATCCTGGTCGACCGTGTTGGTCTTGTTCTTCAGTACCTGGTAATGCAGTCGCAGGGCCTTCACCTTGAGCAGTCGGTCCTGGTAGATCTGGTTGCGAGCGCGGGTCTCGACGGCCTCCTTGAAATAGCGGTCGACCCAGAGGCTTGTCGGGTGCTTGATGGTGCTCCTGATTTCATTAGCCTTTCGAATTGTTATTCCTCCTGCGCTGCTGCCTGGACATCAGTCCCTCCCCCACTCTTGACTTGTGCAGTTGCGGCGGATGTGGAGCAAGGCGGCCTGTTCGAAGGTCTTGCGCGCTCGGCTTGGAGGCGTTCGTCGTCCTTTGGGTCGGCTCCCGCATCCCTCGCGAGTACATCCTCGGGCCCCGGCGTGATCTCGGTCACGCCGCCTCGATTCACTCGCAGAAAGTTATTGGGAAAGATCCAGTCCGCGGCGTAAACGTTGTAGTCGAACACCGTGGCCGGATCCCAGTTGACGCCAAGGTTTTCGCGGAAGATCTGGTTGAACAGCCGCACGCCAATCTCAGTGTTCAATCCCCCGGAGGCGACATCGATGTCCGAGGTTAGCTTCTCCGCACCGGTCGGGGTGAATGGGTTGAAATGCTTCTCAGGTCTGCCCTCATTCAGTTCGGCATTAAAAGCAGCGCCCATTTTCTCCTGAACGAGGTCATAAGCAACCGGCTGTGTTCGCAGATAGTTCATGAGTTTCGATTGCGTATCCCTGGCGACTCCTTGGCACACTCGGGAACGCATCTTCACCAGCTCCCCCATCAAGCGCCAATTCCGCGTCGTGCGCAGGGTGCCTGGCATTCTGGATGGGCCAGCGATCGAATAGCAAACACTCCTTGGCCTTGGACCAGTCGGCCTTGAACATGCCCAACAGCAACTTCTTCAACTCTTCGTCTTTGTCGGCGATCCCCTTGACGTAATTCGGGCCCAAATTCCGCATGAACTCGGTCATCGCCGCCTGGTCTTGCCCGATGGCTATTCGAGGCGGGCAATCCAAAGTGTCCTCCGTGAATGTCAGTGCCTTTTTGCTCTCATATCCTTTCTGGAACTTGAGCGAGGTTTTGATCCCCCCAAGGTCGATTGTCCACCCATGCAGTCCCAGCCGGTCTGCTTGACAAAATAATAGAAAGGAGAATTGAGCGGTTGGTTTGGAATGTTGTCCCCGACGACCGCGGTATAGGGAACGACCGTGATCTTTCTTCTGTAACCTCTTTCAAGTTGTGTCCCCTTGCCCGTGGAGGTTGTGATCGTATGTTCCCTGGGGTGTTGGGCCGCTACCTCACTGTTATCAGTTGGGTTGAGGTATTCTTGCTTACACTTGAGAAGCCAAGGCTCGATAGTTGACTCCGCGGGGATAAAAATCGTGGGCGCTATGTAAATGTAACCTTCTCCGGGATCAGGCATGTCGGCCGGAAAAGTCACTACACTTAAATCTCCGTCATGTTTCCACCCCGTACCCTTGTCGCTCCAAACTGCTTTCTTAGCTCCCTTGATAAGATAGTTTTCGTTGACGCAAAAGTAGTCTAGCATGTTCGGGGTTTCGCCGTTCGTGAAGCACGCGCGAGGCCGATAGCCCTTCGGTGGATTCGGCTGCCAGTATACGATGTTTCGGCTATTGCCGGATCCCGTGTCGTCGGAGATTCGTGAATAGCTGAGCGGAAATGCGAGGGGCTTACCCCCCAGAGCGGGGCCCGGTTTTTCATTGATGTTGTACAGTTTATGGAAAATGTAGAACAGAAACGCTCCGGTCTTTTCTTCCATGCCATCGACCATCGCGACGTCGCCCAGCGGGATCTCGGCAATGGCATTCTTGAATGGTTTATTCACCTTGTAGAAAGTAACGTGTTGACTTTTCTCCTTCTGATTCACCCAGAGTTCCGTCATCTGAGATTTGGGGGCCACCGTTATGGAGAACGGATCGAACCCGTTAAGAGTTCCTTCTGCTTCCGACGAGGATTTGCTTGAGAGCTTCTTCGACTCCTTGCTTGTTCTGCGCGGAACCAGGCCGGGGGAGACTGAGAGAAATAGTGCAACGGCGACCGCAATTTGACTGAACGATCGAACGCGCATGCGAAACTCCCTCACGAGATGTTCTTGCTTGTGAATTCAGTCACCCATCAGCTAATGCCCGTTGGCGCGCAAGCTGTGCCAAGAATATTGAGATTTGTGGATTTATTTTCGCACGCGGTTCCGAATCGCACCCCGTGCGACATTAATGACGCACAAGGCAAGAAAGCCTTCACGGCCCCGTGAGCAATTCTTGTCACAGGATGCGCAAACGGGCATTGAGTGTCTGGAGGGATGGAAATCGTCTCGTTTCAAGGTAACGCATCCTGGGAGTCCAATATGTCCTCGATCCAAAGGGTCCGCCGGTTCGTTCTGGCCGTCGTCTGTATTTCCGCGACGGCATGCCTGCTCGCGGCGCCGGCTGCCGCTCGCGCCGGCGACAAGTATGTGGCTATCGCCTATTCCTTTAAAACAGAGACCTTCGGCGTCGGCAGCAATGTCGATTCCAGGGAGAAGGCCGAGAAAGCTGCGCTGGCCGGGTGCAAAGGCGACGACGCCAAGGCGTTTGTCTGGACCAAGAACACTAGCTGCTGCCTCGCGATCGGCGCCAATCAGAAGTGCGGGTGGTCAGGCCAAAATGATGGCACCTACGTAGACGCGGCCAAAATTGCGATCGCTGAGTGCCGCCTGGCCGCGCCTTTCACTGTCAAAGCGAGGGGCTTCCTGATTCTCGCGAGCTCCGATTCCGATGTTTATGTCACAGAGATTGCGCCGCCGGCCGGGCAAGAGCCGGTACCTTCCGTCGCGTCCGAAATCATCCGGCTGACAAACGTGGAGCGTAGGAAAGCGAATGTGCCGGAACTTTGGCCCAACGCCAAGTTGACGGCCGGGGCGCTCAAATACGCGACCCTCATGGCGCAGAAGGACATGCTGAGCCACAACCTGGACGGCACGCTCGGCAACCGGTTCACCGCGTACGGATACAACTGGGCGGATATCGCTGAAAACTGCTGCGCCGGCCAGGCCGACGCGGCCGCGGCTGTCAATGCCTGGATGAACGACAAGCCGCACAAGGACAATTTGCTCAGTCCGAACCGCACAGAAATTGGCGTCGGCGTCGCCAGAGCGCCAACGGCACACCCTACTACTGCCAAGACTTTGGCAAACAACAGTAACAATCTTGCTGTCGCCCAACTGCGGGTGACGCTGAGTTGAGTCACAAAAGGGACCATATCGAGTACTCTTGGAAGAAATGAACCATGTCGAGCTCTCCTCTAAGCCATGGCCCCCTCGGCCGGCGCACGTTTGCAACATTGTCCGCTCGCTTGACCATCCCTCTGGCGTTCGCCCTCGCTTTGTCGGGCTGCGTCCCAACCACCTGGCTGCCTGACTCGAGCGGGTTCATTTACGTCAAGCCGATCAAAGGCAAGGAGGCCAATGCTCGAGCCACAGGCGGCGAACTGATCCACTACGACATCGCGAAGAAGTTCGGGCGCGTCGTGGTGCCGGACATTGGCCCCGGCACGCTGTGGCCGGCCATTAGTCCGGACGGCAAACGTATCGCCGTGGCTCGCTTCAAGGGCGCACCGGGACAGCCCACAACGGTTCAACTTGTCTTTTGGGACTTCCAAGGAAAGCCGCTGGGGAAATCAAAGGAAATGGTCTGGGAAGCGGCCAAAACGAAAGGTTTTTCGCTCACTTCAGAAGCCATGCTGTTCTGGTTGCCCAAGAATGACATGGTGGTTGTAACCGACATGACCAAGACCACCGCTCTTTACAACGTGCAAACCGACGCCATGCGCGTGCTGGCGAACACGATGCCCTTCGCTCATGCCGGCACGCCGATTCTACCCGACGGGCAGGGTGTTTTGCTGGTTGTGTCCGAAGGTGAGATCAAGGACCAAAAGGCCCACCTGGCGGTCGCGGACTGGAACGGCGCCGAACAAAGAATCGACACCGAAGCCCTCGAAGCAATTGTCAAAGAAACCAAACATTTGGAGGAAGGCGTCCGGGGGCTGGCGATCATGTCGCTGGTAATGCCCTCGTGGTGAGACGGCGCCTCGGCCCTGGGAAGGCCGAAGCGCGACACGGTCATTTACAAGATCGACACGGCTCAAAAACAGCTTTCACTGTCGGATGATTTCATCGCCCTGATGAAAGGGGATCCACGCCAGATGCATCCCCTTTGGTTTGACTTCGCCTCGGGCGCCAGCATAAAGCTGGACCCATTCCAGGATTCTTCAAAAGACGGCAAGGGCAAGCAGACCTACCACAAGGTTTTTTCGGTCAACAACACCCGGCAAAGAAAAAATCTGCTTGGCCAAGGCGCCAGGAATGCAGATCTTGCGTACCGTCTCCCAACGGCAAATACCTTGCCCTGGGCATGAGCGACCCCTTTGGCGGCGGCACCGAACCGTCGCAAATCCTAGTCATCAACGACAAGGGAGAGCTTCACGACAGGATTATCTTGTCCAATGCCCCGAAGCACGGGGCGGAGGTGACCGATCGCGACTTTGTCGCCAAGAAAGGCGGCGTAACAACCGGAAGCACCAAAACGGCTCAGGTGACTCTGAAAGCCGGCGAAACGCTGACGGTGAAGCTCGTGTCGAACCCAACGACGGGCTACATGTGGCATGTGCTTGGGCCCAAGTACGGCCCCCTGGAGCTCAAGAAGGATGATTTCGAGGCCAGGAGAACCGATTTAGCGGGTGCTCCTGGAACGCAGATATTCGAATTCGTCGCGCCAAAGACTGCAAAAAACCAGGGGGTGCTGCTCGTCTTCAATTACGGCCGATCGTTCGAAGGGCTGGGAACCCAGTCCTATGAATTGCGGGTCAAGGTCACCGAGTGAGGTGCGTTCAGCTAGAGCCCGCGGCTAATGGACGGCATCTCTTTCGCCTGTCATATGGGAGTGATTGCATGTTGCGCAGGATTCTGGTGGCGTTGTGCCTGTTTGCCATGACCGGCCTCCTTTCAGCCGAAAACAACAAGCTCGACGTGAAGGAATGGACTGGCAAGTTCAGGTCCTTCAAGGACGGCAAGTTGGTTATCGGTGTCGGCAAGGATGAAGACCCGGCTGCCTTCCAGGTCGAGAAACTTTTTAAGGTAACCGTGGCAATGCCCAACGACGTCACGAAGGAGAGGCCCGCGCAGGCTATCTTCCAATTCCTGAAACATGGCACGGAGATCAATGTCAAGGCCGACAATGGCAAAGTGCTTAGCATCTATGTCGCCAAGCCGATCGAAGTCTGGACCGGCAAGTTCAGGACCTTCACGGGCGGCGTTTTGTGCATCGGCGTCGGCGCGGAGCAGGACCCCGCCGTCATGAAAGTCGCCGACGATTTCAAGCTGACCGTCGTCGTGGCCAATGACGAAACGAAGATAATGAGCGCCAAGTCCGCATTCAAGGACCTGAAACGTGGCACCGAGGTCAGCGTCACTCGCGACCAAGTCAAAGTGATCGGCATCACCATCAAGGTGCCTTGAACAACGCCGGCCTTCACGGGCCACTTGACGGCGAAGCTGGCGCTGAAAGCCGGCGAAACGCTGAAGCTCGAGTCGAATCAAACGTACGCTCCTCTCGGAAGAAGCGGAATTGATCTTGTTTTCTCCGAGTCTTTCGACATTTGGCTTCAAGATGAGCTACTCTTAATCTTAAGAAGCTTCCCCTCGCGCGACTTGACTTCTCCTCCCCACATTTGACCCACATCGTAATAGCAGGTTTTCCGTTCATTCTTAAAAGGACGAGAGCCGTGAGCAAGAGCGTAAGCCAAGCAAATCGCCGGATTGTCGAACGGGATGCGGATCAGTCCCGGTTACGGTCAACTCCGTTGGAGGAAGGCCGCTCCCGGCTATTCTCAGGGACATTTCGGTGCGCGGGCTGGGCTCTTATCCTGTAACTATTATCCAACCGGTACGCTCCTGAAAGTTCGGATTCCTGTGGAAAATGGAACGCTCGACTGCGATCTCACGGCGATAGTAAAACGCGCGACGCCACAAACTGATGGGCGGTGGGTGATCGGGTGCCAATGGGTTCGAAAGCTCGATGAGGATGAAGTTTTCACTCTGGGATAAAGCGTTGGGGGGGAAAGCACGCTGATCCAAGACTCGGCGACACGGGCTCTATCCTTTCAGTCGCCGTGTCATTACCAAAGGAAGTTCACCAACACGCCTCAAGCCTGATGAAATGGCTTTTCGCCGTCGACATGAATTTAGGTTCCGTCCGATACTTCGCTTTTCTCGCGGAAGAATGCCCAGATAACCTCCCGCCCAACTTCAGCAGCCTTTCACGTAAGTTATTGTAAAGCAATGACTTGACATCGGATTTTGAATCGGCCACAAGAAAAGCGGAGAGGGCGGGATTTGAACCCGCGGTAGAGTTGCCCCCACACAGCATTTCCAGTGCTGCGCCTTCGGCCGCTCGGCCACCTCTCCGGAAAATCGTAACTCTTTATGGCTTCATGCCTTGAGAAACGATTCTAGATCTGACTCTGCGTCAAAAGCGAGCATGTGAAAGGTTCTGGCAAAACGCAATCATCCGACTATGCAGTGTCTTGTCAACACGCCCTTTGACATTGAGATATTACCCCTGGATCGTTGTTCTGGCAAGAAACCTGCTATCGTTGCTCAAATCGAGATCGAAAGGGGAACCATGAGCCGCTCTGCATGATGACGTTTTCGTTGCCTTTGCTTCTGTTCGCAAGCGCGCGAAAAGGACGAACCTGTTGACGAGGGAAGCGACGAGCCTTCCGTCGCGACACTACGCCGCCGCTTTTGTCGCTCTATCTGCCGATCCCCTTGGGCGTACCAAACGTTGCCGCTCAATCGACCGGCGTCTTCATTCCTGCCAATTACCGGGTCGGCAAGACGATCGATCTGGTGGAGACCGGGCGGCCGCTCAGATTTTGGGAGCCGACGACAAGTATAAGGACAAGTTGAAAGAATGCTGGGGTTTCGATTCGATCTACGGCGTCAAAGACAAAGACGCCGAATTCTGGTCCACCTGGGCCAAGGAGCATCCTGGGACCAAGATCAGCATTTTCTATATCTTCACGCAAGAGGACGTTGGCAAAGACCCCAAGTTGCCGGTGAGCCCCGGCAACCCGCTAGATCATCGGCAGCCGACTAACACTTCGGGCCCGGCCCTGGAACTTGAACGCCTAGCCAATGCCCACAAGCTAACCAACATCTCCGTGGTGGGCGAGACCAAGGCAAGCACGCTGAGCCACAACGAGGTTCCGCGTACGCATCTGGCTAACCTTCTCAAGGCGGCCGCCTACCTCGATGATCGCTGAATCTTAGGCATCCTTGAAGCCATGGTCTCGATGAAGCGTTTTCTTAAGCCCTTACGCTCCCCATCACTTCTCCGCTTTCACCTTGCCGTTGGGCGTGACCAAGGCGGTCATTTTTCGGCCTTCGAATGCTGCGCACGCTCAATTTTCCCGAGCGCGGCGAGCTTTTCGAGGACCGCGGCCATCATGCGCCGCCCTTCTTCCACGTGCTGCATCTCCCGGCCTCGAAAGAGGACCGTGATCTGGACTTTGTCGTTATGGCTCAAGAACTTAAGCGCCTGAGTCGCCTTCGTGTCGATGTCGTGATCGCCCGTTTTGGGACGAACGCGAATCTCTTTGAGCTTTTGTTGACGGACCTTGGCGTTCTTCTTGTTCTTGTGTGAATTGTCGAAACGCATCTTACCGTGATCGAGGATGCGGCAAACCGGCGGCCGTTCATCCGGAGCGACTTCGACAAGGTCGAGATTCACCCGCTCGAGCTTGCTCCAGAGCTTGGGCCGTGGGCACTACGCCAAGTTGTTCCCCCCCGACGCCGATGAGCCGAACGGGGCTGATGCGGATTTGTTCGTTGATGCGCGGCCCGCGGTCCGGCGTTGGCAGACGATCGAATAGACGGATGTTTGTCTCTCTTTCATTTGAGAATGGAAGGGCGAATTCTTCATTATATCGCAGGCTTGCGTTTCAGGAATAGGCATTTGCCTCGATCTAGGCTCAGCCGACGGATAGCTCGCGCATGCTCAGCGCAGCCTGATTCAGATGGTCTCGTTTTACGAGGAGGCCCGCGACGAAAAGCCGGACAATTCCGCCAACAAGGGCTTGCCTGCGCCGCTCAAAAGGACATGCTGGACAGGCGGTCACCAGCGCATCGACTTCTAGTAATCTTCGGGTATCCCGCCTATGCCTCGTCCTGAGCATCCCTTGTCCCTTGCCGAACTGCGCCAAACGATTCGCCGCCAATGGGGCTTCACGGAATTTCGACCGCTCCAACAAGAGGCGATGACGGCCGTGCTCGACGGCCGCGATTCGCTCGTGGTCATGCCCACCGGCGGCGGAAAGTCGCTCTGTTACCAGTCCGCCGGCAGTGCTGCGCGGCGGCACGACGGTCGTGATCTCGCCACTGATCTCGCTGATGAAGGACGAGGTCGACGGGCTCAAGGAAGCCGGCGTCCCCGCCATCCAGCTCGATAGTTCCCAATCCGTTTCCGAGCGGACACCGTCATGCAGGATTTGCAGCAGGGTAGGTACCGTCTGCTATTCGTGTCGCCGGAACGACTGGCAGTTCCCGACTTTCGCATCTTCTTGGGACGACTCGATATCCAAACGATTGCCATCGACGAGGCCCATTGCATCAGCCATTGGGGCCACGATTTTCGGCCGGAATATCGCCAGTTGGGAGCTTGCGCGAGCAATTCCCGCACATTGCACTCTCATGCTTACACCGCCACCGCCACCGAGCAATTGCGGCGGATATCAGCCAACAACTCCGGCTCAAGAACCCTGCCGTTCTCGTCGGCAATTTCGACCGGCCGAATCTCAATTATCGCATTTTCCCTCGCCTGGATCTCATGGGCCAGGTGCAGGAGGTCTCGAGCGGCACAAGGGCGAGGCGGGCATTCTCTACTGCATTCGCCGCAAGGACGTCGACGAGCTGACCCGTTCTCCGGAAATCCGGCTGCAAGGCACTCCCCTATCATGCCGGCCTCGACAAAGGAGACGCGCCGAGTACGCAAGATGCTTTCGCAGCCGAGGAGTGCGATTTGGTGGTTGCCACCGTGGCGTTTGGCATGGGCATCGATCGCTCCAACGTGCGTTTCGTGCTCCACGCCGGCATGCCCAAATCGCTGGAACATTATCAACAGGAAACCGGCCGGGCCGGCCGCGATGGCCTCGAAGCGGAATGCGTTCTGCTGCATTCCGGCAGCGACTTTATGACCTGGAAATTCCTGGTCGATAAGTCGGCCGATGAGGCGGACGCGGAACCGCAGTTTCGGGCCAGCAGCATGCAACATCTTCAAGACATCGACCGCTATTGCCGCGGGCGGTTTGCCGGCACAAAGTGCGTGTGGAACATTTCGGCCAAGCCTACTCGGCTCCCACCTGTGGCGCCTGTGATTTGTGCCTGGGCGATAAAGAGGAAATGCCCGAGGCCAATGTGGTCGCTCAAAAAATCCTTTCGTGCGTGGCACGCGTCAAAGAGGCTTCGGCATCGGCCACGTGGCTAGCGTGTTGCGCGGCGAGAATTTGGAGGCAGTCCGCAGGCGCGGCCACGATCAGCTCAGCACGTTTGGGCTGTTGCGAGAACACGACAAAACCGAAGTGCGCGATTGGATCTATCAGCTCATCGGCCAGGGCTTATTGCTCCAAGTCGGCGACGATTATCCCATCCTGAAACTCAACGCCGCTTCATGGGAAATACTAAAGAGTCAACACAAAGCGCGCTCTTCCAGGTCGCGACCCGCAGCAAAGAAGGCCGATTGGCGAAATCGCGAGCCAACAAAGCATCGTGGGAGGGGGTCGACCAAACGCTCTTCGAATTGCTGCGCGCGTTGCGCAAACGGCTTGCAGACGAAAAGCACGTGCCGCCTTACATTATTTTCAGTGATGCCACGCTGCGCGAATTTGCCAGGACGCGACCTTCAACGCTTCTCAAAATGCGGCTCGTCATCGGCGTAGGCGAAGCGAAACTTCACGATTACGGCCAGGAGTTTCTCGACCTAATTCTCACGCACTGCGACGAAAACAAGGTGTCACTGGACCAAGTGCCTGCCGCCCTGCCGCGGCCAGCTCCACGGCCGATCAGCAGCAAGCCCAACCCCACACGCGATCTGGCGGTCACTCTATTTCGCGAAGAAACGGCACTTCAAGACGTGATACACCAGACGCAGCGAAGCGAAAGCGTTATCGTGAAGTATCTATGCGATTACATTCACGAGGAGAAACCTCCGCAGATTGAGTGTTGGGTTCCTAGTGAGGTTTATCGGCGCGTCGCCACGGTTGCTCGCAAAGTGGGACTGGATCGATTGAAGCCTATCTTCATCGAACTGAACGAGAAGGTTTCATACGAGCTCATTCGCATTGTGGTTACGCATATGGAGATGCAGGAAGGGACTGGTTCGACGTGAGCTCTTTGTCACCCCGAATGGCGTGAGATAGCGAAAGCCCAGACAAGATCCCGGATTCTTGGTAAGTACGCGATTTTCGCTGAAGGGGTTACATAACAAGTATTTCATACTGGCTATACTACCCCTTCGGGGTAGATCCTGTTTTGGATTCTCACCCAG
>CAVVHZ010000060.1:0-97106 GCA_963748025.1 uncultured Gemmataceae bacterium | reverse complement strand
CGATACCAACGCCTTTGTGGATCACATGAGGCGAGGGCCGCATTCAAAGGTTACGGCGAAACTGCTCACCAGCCCGCCCAACAGCGTGTACCTTTGCTCCGTGGTTCTGGCCGAATTGATCTTTGGAGCGGCGGCGGAGAGCGGCCCACTTCATGAGGCAACGAACCGAGCAAAGATCGCTAAACTTTAAAAATAATCGTTGCCGACGTTTCCTTTCGATGATCCGTAGACCCGCCGAAATAGACGGAAGTTGCGGGCATACCCTACTTCAACCGGTCAAATAATCGGTTCGGACTGATTATCGCCGCCATCGCATTGTCTAAGGGGATAAAGCTTGTGACCCACAACACCTCCGAATTCAGCAGGGTCCCCGGGCTGCAACTCGAAGATTGGCAATAATCTGCTCCAACCGCATTTCAGGGCAGCCCTGCCATCACCGCGGCCGAGCGTGCGGAAGCTGTTGGTCATGACAGAGCGTTTCCTCAAGCCACGCTTCATATCCCCCCAAATCCCCCACCCTCCTCCCCTGTAGCGGCCCCCGCTTTTTGTGCGCGGCCAAATCGCGAACTAAGCTTCGTTTGATCGATGGCTTATTGCAGACAGGCGACATTTATTGGCTCAGATGAATTCACGCCCCCGCCCGCAAAATAAGCCTTCCCCCCGGGATTGGGAGGATGAAGCAGGTGTTCGAAGTTCCCCCTTTTCAGATGCAAATGGACAGGATCGCCGCCGAAAGCCCGGCAGAATCCTCGCCGGAGCAACCGAAACGCACTCCTGCGGCTGTGCTGCCCGCGTGGCCATCGCGGAACTGCACCGTGCACGATCTTTTCGACCAGCAAGCAGCGTGCGACCCCCGATGCCATCGCCTTGCTTCTCGATAATGACAAGTCATTGTCATACGCCAAGCTGAACGAACGCGCTAACCGCCTGGCCCATCACCTGATCGGCCTCGGCGTCCGCCGGGGCGACCTCGTCGGCCTCTGCATGGAACGTTCCGCCGACGTCATCGTCGGCCTGCTCGGCATCCTGAAAGCCGGCGCTGCTTACGTTCCGCTCGATCCTGCTTACCCCGACGAACGGCTCGAGTTCATGCTCCGCGACACCGCCGCGCAGCTCGGTCGTCGCTCACCGGGCGACCGCAAGCCGGCTGGCGCCCTTCGCCAGCCATCACGGGAATCTTGTGCCTCGATGCTCACGCCGCCGCGATTGCCGCCCAGCCGGATCATCAACCCGCCGCCGGCGCGACCGCGGAAGACCTGGCTTACGTCATTTATACGTCCGGCTCGACCGGCAATCCCAAGGGCGTTCTCGTCGATCACCGGGCCGTGGTTCGCCTGGTCCGCGATACGAATTACTGCACTTTCGGCCGCGACGAAGTCTTCATCCATATCGCCCCGCTGGCTTTCGACGCAGCTACCTTTGAGATCTGGGGCCCGCTGCTCAATGGCGGCAGCCTGGTCGTTTTGCCGCCGTTCCCGCTGACGCCCGATGCTTTGGCGGCGGCCATCGCCAAGCATGGCGTCACCACACTCTGGATCACCATTGGCCTGTTCAATCTGGTGGCCGAACAACGCGTCGATGCCTTCAAGAACCTCCGCCAAGTGATCTGCGGCGGCGATATCATGTCGCCCGCACACGTGAGCCGCGCCTTGGCCGTGATGGATCACGGCGTTTTCTTCGCCGCCTACGGCCCCACCGAAAACACCACGTTTTCCACCACCCATGCGCATGACGAAAGGGCTATCAGCTAGGGACCACCGTTCCCATTGGCGTGCCTATCGCCAACACGCACTTGCTATGTGCTGGATGAGCAGCTGCAACCAGTCCCGCCCGGCACGCCGGGCGAGCTTTTCGTCGGCGGCGACGGCGTGGCCAAGGGCTACCTCAACAATCCCGAGCTGACGCGCGAGAAATTCGTTCCCGATCCGTTCAGCGCCGATCCCGCCGCCCGGCTCTATCGCACCGGCGACCGAGTCTATGCTCGGCCCGATGGCGTGCTCGAATTCGTCGGCCGTGTTCGACAACCAGTTGAAGATCATGGGCCACCGCATCGAGCCTGGCGAAATCGAAGCCGTACTCCGGCAGCATCCCGCTGTACGCCAAGTGGCCGTGGTCGCTCGCAAGATGCCGCGCGGCGACAAGCAGCTCGTGGCCTATGTGATTCCCGCCAAGGCGGGCGAATTCTCGGCTGCGGAGTTGAAAGCTTTCCTTGCCGAGCGCTTGCCGCCGCACATGATTCCCGCCCGCATCGCGTCGATCGACGACTTCCCGCTGAACCATAACGGCAAGATCGACCGCACGGCTCTGAGCACCATCGAGCAACCTGCGTCGTCCGAGGCCCCGATCAGCTCCGTGGGCACAGAGATTGAGCAACGCATCGGTGCCCTTTGGAATCGCATATTAGGTTGCCGGGTGGGACTCGACGAGAACTTCTTCGACGCCGGCGGCACCTCCCTGCTGCTGCTCGAAATGAACGCCGAATTATCGAAGATGCTCGGCCGGCCGTTGGGCTGGACTGATCTCTTCGAACATCCAACTGTGAGGTCCCTTTCCGCTCACCTGTCCGGCGCTAAGGATTCCAACGGAGCGCTTGACAAAGCCCAAGAGCGTGCCCGCCGTCAGAAACAAGCGTTCGGCCGGCAGCGGCTGGCGCACGGAGGCAAGCCATGAGCGAACCGGACACCACCCATGCGGGCAACGCCATTGCCATTATCGGCATGTCCGGCCGTTGGCCGCACGCCCGCAATGTGGCCGAGTTCTGGCGCAACGTCCGCGACGGCGTCGACTGCATTTCGCGTTTCTCCACGGATGAGTTGGAGGTTGCCGGTGCCGCTGAACTGGCCGCACAGCCCGATTATGTGAAGGCACGGTCCGTACTGGAAAGGGCCGACGAATTCGACGCCGCCTTCTTTGGGATTCTGCCCAAAGAAGCCGAGCTGATGGACCCGCAACAACGCGTGTTGTTGGAATGTTGCTGGGAAGCGCTCGAGGATGGCGGCTACGATCCTCAGACCTATCCGGGCGCCATCGGCGTCTATGCCGGCGCCAGCCCGAACAGCTACTTCCTGCAGAATGTTTGCACCAATCGCGATTTCATCCAGGATTATGTCGGCTCCTATCCGCTGGGCAACTACCAGGCGATGCTGGGCGCGATTGCCGACACGCTGGCCACGCGAGTCTCCTACAAACTGAACCTACGTGGGCCGAGCCTGACGATTCAAACCGCCTGCTCGACTTCACTGGTAGCCATCTGTCACGCTTGCCAAAGCCTGCTGAATTATCAGAGCGACATGGTGCTGGCCGGCGGGGTGGCGATCACGTTTCCACAAAAGCGTGGCTACCACTATGAAGAAGGCGGCATGGGCTCGGCCGACGGTCGTTGCCGGCCGTTCGACGCCGAGGCTCGCGGTACAGTCTTCGGCAGTGGAGCGGGTGTCGTTCTGCTCAAACGGCTCGACGAAGCTCTCGAAGATGGCGATCCCATCTATGCGGTAATCAAGGGCTTCGCCGTCAATAACGACGGTTCGGGCAAGGTGGGCTTCACGGCTCCCAGCTTGGAGGGACAGGCCAATGTCATCGCCATGGCCCAGGCCATGGCCGACGTCGATCCCGAATCCATCACTTACCTGGAAGCCCACGGCACAGCCACTCCATTGGGCGACCCCATCGAGTTCGCCGCATTGACGCGAGCGTTTCGTGCCCGCACGAACGCCAAGGGCTTCTGCGCCCTGGGCACCGCCAAGGCGAACGTGGGCCACCTCGAAGCGGCTTCGGGCGTGACCGGCGTTATCAATGCCGTCGGCGCGCTGGTCCACCAGCAACTGCCGCCGACGCTCGGCTTCGAGAAGCCCAACCCGGAACTCGATTTCGCCAACAGCCCGTTCTACGTCAATACCCGGCTGGCTCCATGGAAGCGCAAGACGGCCCGCGCCGTGCAGGTGTCAGCTCGTTCGGCGTCGGCGGCACCAACGCCCACCTGGTGCTCGAGGAAGCACCGCCAACCGTGCAGACGGATCGGGTCCGTTTCAGCCATCTGATCGTCTTGTCGGCTCGGTCCGTCGCGGCTCTCGATGTGGCCACTGCCAACTTGGCCGGGCATCTGAAATCACACCCGGACGCCGATCTGGCTTCGGTCACACGCACACTCCAAACCGGCCGGCGCGCGTTCGACTATCGTCGCTCGGTCGCCTGTACGGACGTGGCGGACGCCATTAGCGTTCTCGAAAGTCGCGATCGCAAGCGCGTTCACACACATGAGCATAAAGGCACGAGCTCCGTCAGTCGTCTTCATGTTTCCGGGCCAAGGTTCGCAACATCTGGGTATGGGGGCGGAATTGTATCGGACGGTCGGCCAGTTTCCGCGATGACGTGGATACCTGTGCCGCCATACTTCAGCCTCATTTACAACTCGACCTGCGCGAAGTGCTCTACGGCGACGGCGGTGAAGCGGCCGTTCTGAAACAAACCGCGCTGGCACAACCATCCTTGTTTGTAATCGAGTACGCACTCGCGAAACTATGGATGCGTTGGGGTGTGCAGCCCACGGCGATGATAGGTCATAGTGTGGGAGAATTCGTCGCCGCCTGCCTTGCCGGGGTGTTCGCGCTCGAAGACGCGTTGGCGATCATCGCGACGCGCGGCCGGATGATGCAAGACTTGCCGCCTGGAGCCATGCTCTCCGTGCGGATGGGCGAAGAAGAGATGGTCCCTCTCCTCCACGAATCGCTGTCGCTCGCCGCCAAGAATGGTCCTAGCCTGAGTGTGATTGCAGGGCCGGAAGAAGCTATCAATGCCTTGGAACGCACTATGGGCGAACGTGGCATCCCGGCCCGCCGCCTGGAAACCAGCCACGCTTTCCATTCGCGGATGATGGATCCCATCCTGGTTCCATTCGAAGAATACCTTCGGCAGTTTCGCATGGAAGCGCCCAGGCTGCCTTACGTCTCCGGAGTGAGCGGCGCCTGGATCACCGCGGAAGAAGCGACCGATCCCAAGTATTGGGCTCGCCACTTCCGTGAGCCGGTGCATTTTTCGCAGGGCTTCCAGCTACTGCATGGCCAAGCCGATCGGCTCTTTTTGGAAGTCGGGCCGGGCCGGGTATTGTGCACGCTGGCGCGCCAACACCGCAACGGATCGGCCGAGCCGAAAACGGTTGCATCGTTGCCCGCCGCCGCCGATCCGGGCTCAGACCTGCTTTCGATGCACAACGCCGCCGGCATCCTATGGGAACACGGCGCTGCATTGAACTGGGCGGAATTGCATGCCCCAGGGGTGCGGCGCTGCTCGTTGCCGACTTACCCATTCGAACGCCAACGATATTGGATTGAGCCGCTTGCTCCAAGCGCCCGCACAGAACCATCAAGTGACCCGGGTGTGAACCCGGTCGAAGTTCCCCCTAGAGAGAGTCAGAGTCAAATGACTACGTCCGTGCCTGCTGCCATCGCGACACCCGCGGCTTCCCGAGAGACCCGGCTGCGTGCGGCCCTCGTCGACATTCTTCAGGACCTTTCCGGATTGAACCTTTCGGCATGCGATCCGTCGGCCACCTTTTTGGAAATGGGGTTCGACTCGCTCTTCCTCACGCAGGCTGCTCAGGCAGTCCACGCCAAGTTTGGGGTGCGGATCGTCTTTCGTCAGTTGCTCGATCGAGAATCGAGCTTGAATGCGCTCGCCGCCTATCTCGATTCCAAGCTGCCCGTCGAGGCGTTTCCTGCCGAAGTCGTGCCGGCGCCGCAGGAAATTGCCGCCCCTGTGCCTGCGGCCGAAGTCCGCACTGCGCCCGAATTTTCCCCATCCTTTGCGCCCGCGGCCGCCGGACAAAGTGCCATGGAAGGCATCATCCGCGATCAGCTTCAGGCCATGTCACAGCTGATGGCGATGCAATTGGAGATGGTCCGTGGCGGCAGGCCCAACGGGGTTGTCGCACCACTGGCGGCGACAGCCCAAGCCGTTCCTGCTCCGCCGAAGCCTCCCGTCTCGACTCCAGCCCCGACCGCCGAAAGTGCCAAACCGGCATCGGCGCAAGAGTTCAAGGCGTTTGGGCCTTATAAGCCGCCCCAGCGCGGGCCGGTCGGCGGACTTACGGAACAGCAGTCGCGCTACCTCGAGAGTTTTATCCGGCGCTACGTTGCCAAAACAGGCAAATCGAAAGAATCGACGCAAAGTCGTCGAGCGAGATTGGCGGACCCGCGGGTGGCTGCCGGCTTCCGGGCGCAGTGGAAAGAGCTGGTCTATCCGTTGGTGACGGTGCGTTCGCAGGGCTCCAAGATTTGGGACCTCGACGGCAACGAATACATCGACATTCTCAACGGTTTCGGCCCCATCTTCTTCGGCCACGCTCCCGATTTTGTGAAGGAAGCGCTGGCAGCTCAGATCAGAAGACGGCTTCGAGATCGGACCGCAGACGCCGCTGGCGGGCGAGGTTGCCGAGTTGGTTTGCGAGCTCACCGGCAATGAACGAGCAACCTTCTGTAACACCGGTTCGGAAGCAGTCATGGCTGCGATGCGCCTGGCGCGCACCGTTACGGCACGCAACAAGGTCGTGGTATTCGCCGGCGCTTACCATGGCATGTTTGACGAGGTGCTCGTAAAAGGAATGCGCAGAAACGGTGTGCCCCACTCGCAGCCGATCGCTCCGGGGATTCCCAATGAGAGCGTATCCAACATGATCGTCCTCGATTATGGGACGCCCGAAGCGCTCGAATTCATTCGGCAGCACGCCAACGAATTGGCGGCCGTGATTGTCGAACCCGTGCAGAGCCGGCGGCCGGGATTCGTACCAATCGAATTCCTCAAGGAAGTTCGCAAGATCACCGAGCAATCCGAGACGGCGTTCATTTTCGACGAAGTGGTGACGGGCTTCCGGGTTCATCCGGGCGGCGCTCAGACTATGTTCGGCATCCGGGCGGATTTGGCCACCTATGGCAAAGTGGTGGGCGGCGGCATGCCCATTGGCATCCTGGCCGGCAAAGCCAAGTTCATGGATGCGCTGGACGGCGGCATGTGGCAATACGGCGATGACTCGTTCCCGGAAACGGGCGTTACTTTCTTTGCCGGCACCTTCGTGCGCCACCCGCTCGCCCTCGCGGCCGTGCGTGCCATCCTTCAGCAGTTGAAAAAAGCCGGCCCCGAGCTGCAGCGATCGCTGGCGGAAAAGACCACCTGCATGGTGCAGACGTTGAACGCCTACTTCAAAGAGAGGGGCGTGCCGCTCGAAATCGCCCATTTCGCCTCGTGGTTTTATTTCTGCTTCCACGATCAGCCCCATGGAAGCCTGCTCTATTACCACATGCGCGAAAAAGGCATCCACATTCAGGAAGGCTTCCCTTGCTTCCTGACGGCCGCCCATTCGGATGCCGACATCGCGCATATCATTCGTGCTTTCAAGGAAAGCATCGCAGAACTGCAAGCGGGCGGCTTCCTGACTTCGCCCGGGCATCAACAAGATTCCGCGATCGCTCAGCCGGCAGCGAAGGCAGTTGCCGTCGAGCTTCCCAAGGAGCTGCCGCTGACCGAATCGCAGATGGAAATCTGGCTCTCGGCTCGGCTGAGCGATGAAGCGAACTGTGCCTACAACGAATCGTTCACTCTGAAGCTAACGGGCAGCTTGAACGTGCCCGCACTACAAAAGTCACTCGACGTTCTGGTCAATCGCCACGACGCTTTACGATGTACCTTCGACACGCAGAAGAACTGCATCCGGGTACTCGACAACATCTCGGTCGACCTGCCAACCATCGATCTCTCCCAGAAGAAACCCGGGGAGCGAGCCGAGGCACTGCAAGATATCGTACATAACGCTGCGAGCGAACCGTTCGACTTGGCCAACGGTCCACTGGTGCGCGCGAAACTAATTAAGCTGGACACGGAGCACCATACGCTGCTGGTCACGAGCCATCACATCGTCTGTGATGGGTGGTCGACGAACGTATTACTCGGCGAGTTGGGTCAACTCTATGCGCGCAAACAACAACGGCTCGACCCCCAACCTGCCGGCTCCTACACCATTCCGGGAATATGCCCAATCGCAAGCCAAATGGCGGCAGACTGTCGAGCACGAGGCAGTGGAATCGTGGTGGGTGAAGCAATTTGCCGAGCCGGTCACGCCGCTCGAACTCCCGACCGATAGGCCGCGGGGCTCGGTGAAATCGTTCCCCGGCAACACGGCGCGAAGAATCATCGGCGCCAGCGCCTATCAGAGGATCAAACGCTTCGGCGCTCAAAACGGCTGCACGATGTTTGCCACGGTGCTGGCCGGCTTTGCCACTTTGCTGCATCGCCTCACCCATCAGGCGGACATCGTGGTGGGCATTCCGTCGGCCGGGCAATCGCTGGTCGAAACGGATTCGTTGGTCGGCCACTGCGTGAACTTCCTCCCGGTGCGTAGCTCGTTCGAAAATGAACCAGCGGTAGCCAGCGTGCTCTCCCAGATGCGCGGGGCGTTGCTGGATGCCTACGATCACCAGAATTACACTTATGGGAGCCTGATTCAGAAACTCGGCTTGCGTCGCGATCCGAGCCGGCTGCCTTTGGTCGAAGTGCAATTCAATCTGGAAAGGGTCGGATCGGGACTGGCATTCCCAGGCTTACAAGTGCAAGTCGATCCCTGCCCAAAGAGTTTCGTAAACTTCGACTTATTCTTGAATGTGGTCGAATCGGACGATGGCCTGGTTATCGATTGCGATTTTAACACCGACCTGTTCGATGCAGGAACCATCGACCGCTGGCTGCACCACTTGGAAGTTCTGCTCGAAGGGTTCGTCGCCAATCCGCGTCAGACCGTCTCGGCGGTGCCGATGCTCAGCGACAGCGAACGACACCAGCTCGTGGTCGAATGGAACGACACACGCGTGGAGTATCCGCGTGACAAGTGTGTGCACCAGCTAATCGGAGAACAGGCCGCCCGCACGCCACAAGCCATTGCTGCCGTTTGCGAGGGCAAACAGCTCACCTACGCCCAACTCGAAACTGCGAGCAACCAGCTTGCCAACTTCCTGCGCAAGCGCGGCGTCGGCACCGGCGATCGGATTGCGATTTGTCTGAATCGGTCGCTGGAAATGCTTATCGGTGTGGTGGGGATTCTCAAAGCCGGGGCCGCCTATGTGCCGCTCGATCCCGAATTTCCGGCCGAACGAATCGCGGCAGTATTTGAGGATGCCCGGCCTTCCGAGTTGCTCACCCATACATCCATCGCCTCTCGCTTGGGGACAGTGGCCACCCAGGTTGTTTGCCTGGACACGGCGTGGGGGGAGATCGTCCGCGAGAAGCAGACTGCGCCAGATACCGCCACAACATCCACCGACCTTGCCTATGTGATTTTCACATCAGGTTCGACCGGCAAACCTAAGGGGGTGGAGATTCCGCACCGGGCCGTGGTCAACATGCTCTGCTCAATGGCGAAACAGCCCGGGTTGACCGCCGACGATACGCTGCTCGCCGTGACCACGCTGGCGTTCGACATCGCCGTGTTGGAACTGTACTTGCCGCTCAGCTGTGGCGCCAAAGTAGTAATCGCGACCAAAGAAGAGACGGCGGACGGGGACAAGCTGCTGGCCCTGCTTACCGACACCAAGACGACGGTGATGCAGGCTACCCCGACCACTTGGCGCTTACTTATCGAAGCGGGCTGGAATGCTCCGTCGAATCTCAAGCTCCTTTGTGGCGGGGAGGCGCTGGCACGCGATCTCGCGGATGCGCTGCTCGCCCGCTCGTCAAATGTGTGGAACATGTATGGTCCGACCGAAACCACAGTGTGGTCGGCAGTATCTCTCGTCGAAACGGGTATCGGTCCCGTTACGATTGGGCCTCCCATTGCCAATACCGAATTCTATGTTCTCGATAATAAAGGCCAGCCCGTTCCGCTGGGCGTGGCTGGTGAATTGCACATTGGCGGGGAAGGGCTGGCGAGGGGTTATTGGAACCGGCAGGATTTGACGGCCGAGAAGTTCATTCCCGACCCGTTCCGCGGACAGGCGGAGGGGAGGCTTTACAGGACCGGCGACCTGGTGCGTTACCGCGCGGATCGAACGCTGGAATTTCTGGGCCGCATGGATACGCAGGTCAAGGTGCGTGGCTTCCGCATCGAAACCGCCGAAGTGGAGCACGTTCTCAAGCAATATCCAGGGCTGCGGGAATGCGTTGTGGTGGCTCGCGAAGATACGCCGGGCGACAAGCGGTTAGTGGCTTACTTTGTCGCTACGCAAGCCAGCTCCGGCGCCCGGCGACCTGCACCGCTTCATGGCCGCCAAGTTGCCGGGCTATATGGTGCCCAGCCTGTTTGTTCCTTTGGAGGCGCTGCCACGGACGCCCAATGGCAAGATCGACCGGCGGGCATTGCCTGCCCCATCTGCGACTGGAATAATCCGAAGTCAAGATGTGGTGGCGCCCGGAACTCCCGCGAGCAGACGATTGCCGACATCTGGGCCGACGTATTGAAAGTAACCGGCTTCGGCGTACACGACAGCCTGTTCGACCTGGGCGCGGACTCGTTGCAGATCTTCCAGATCGTGGCTCGGGTCAACGATGCCGGCTTAAAGGTTACTCCCACGCAAATCCTCACATTTCGAACTATCGCCGCCCTCTGTGAAGAGCTCGACCAGGTGGGACGGTCGACCCCGCGCATCGCAAGCGCCTCGACTGACCGCCGTCGCACGCGATCGATATCGCGTCAAGTGCGTTCGCCGCTGAAATACCGGAAGGAGCGAAGGAATAGTAATGTCGTCCACGCTCGCTCTGACCGATTTGGGCTGCACCACGCCTCCGAACGGTGGTCCGAAGACTACCGCGGAAGAGGTCTTTGTGCTGCCATCGACGGCCGGGCAACAGGGCTTTTGGTATCTCGATCAGCTCCAACCCGGGAACACCGCGTACAACATTGCGGTTCGATTCCGACTGCAGGGGCCTCTACGCGTCGATATCTTGGAACGGGCCCTTAACGAAATCGTGGCCCGCCACGAATCGCTCCGCACGGTGTTCACGGTAGAGGACGGCGTGCCGGTGCAAGTGATTTCTTCCCGAGTCGACGGTCCCGTTGCCATTCGCCGACCTCCGCGTCGGCAGCGAAAAAGAACGCCGGGCACGCGGCGAAGCACTTGCAAGCGAAGAGGCACGCCGGCCGTTCGACCTTGCCAAAGGGCCGCTTGATTCGCACTCGGTTGCTCTGCCTGAACGATGAGGAGCATATGCTCCTGGTGACGATCCACCACATCGTGGCGGATGGCTGGTCCATCGGCATTCTGACACACGAGCTGGCCGCTCTTTACGACAGTCATTGCCGGGGGGTTGCTGCACCGCTTCCGGAATTGACCGTGCAGTGTGGCGACTATGCCATCTGGCAAGAAGAATGGCTGCACAGCCAAGACCTGAACGACCAGGTCGCGTACTGGACCGGGAAACTGGCCAATCTGCCGCTGCTGGAGATACCCACCGATCGCCCGCGCTGCCACACAGACCTTTCGGGGCCACATCGATTCGGTCCTGCTGCCCCAAGCACTTACCGACGAACTCGAGTTGATGAGCAAGCGGGAGCAGGTGACGTTGTTCATGGTGATGCTGGCGGGATTCAAACTCCTGCTGAAGCAATATACCGGCCAGAGCGACATTTTCGTCGGATCGGTGTTCGCAGGTAGGCCGCGCGTTGAACTCGAGCCGCTGATCGGCATGTTCATCAATCCGCTGGTATTGCGCACCGACTTGTCGGGCGATCCGGCGTTCCCGCAGTTGCTGGAACGCGTGCGCGAGACCGTTCTGAATGCGTTTGCCCATCAAGATGTGCCCTTCGAACGTGTGGTAGAGGCGATCCAACCGAGGCGCGATCCGAGCCGGCATCCGGTCTTTCAGATTAATTTCATCTTCCAGCGCGATTTCGTGCAGCCGTTCGAGGCCGCCGGCTTAACCCTGACGCCCATTCCCTCGGTGTCGCCTGGCGCCATCTACGATTTGAACTTCTTCATGGTCGAACGAGCGGATGGCTGGCGCGCCTCCTGCGAATATAACTCCGACCTCTACCAGTCGTCGAGCGTTTTGCAAATGCTCGGCAATTTCCGAACGGTGTTGGAGCAGATCGCAGCCAAACCGACGGGTGTGCTTTCTGAACTAGCGCTGAAAGCGCCGCGGACGCAGCGACCATCGCGGCTGCTATCCGTCAATAGGGCGGAAGAAATTGCTCAGTCTACCGTCCCATCGGAACCAGCCGGCAGCTCGTATGTGGGGCCGCGCAACGAGATCGAAACCCAATTGACCGAAATATGGGAACGGATCCTCGGTGTGCAACGCATCGGCGTGAACGCCGACTTCTTTGATTTGGGCGGCCACTCCCTGCTGGCAGCCCGGCTGCTTGCTCAAGTGCAGAAGGTGTTCAGCACCAAACTGTCGCTCGCTGCGCTCCTGCAAACGCCCACGATCGAATCATTGGCAGCCCGGCTCAGCGCTCAGAAAACCATGGAGGATTCCGACGCTGCTCGTCTTCTCGAAGGGAAATGGGAACACCCGGATGAACAGGTTTTCCCGATGCGCCGGGAGGGAACCAAGATTCCCTTGATTCTGGTAGACGCCGGGCCGATGTATCGGGCACTGGTACGCAAGCTGGGCAACGATCAACCGGTCTATGGTATTGCGCTACCAAAGCTGTCGGACCTGCCCGTCCCGTTCACCGTGAAGGATATAGCCGCCAATCTAGTCGAAGTTCTCTGTGCCTCACGCCTTGACGGGCCCTACTGCCTGGCCGGCTGGAGCACGGCTGGCGTCATTGCCTATGAGATGGCTCAACAGCTTCGCGCACGAGGCAAAGATGTGCCATTGCTGGTTCTGTTCGACACCAACAATCCGGCTTACCTGCGTTCTTTCAAAGGGTGGAAGCAGCTGCCGCTCCGATTCTTTTTCTTCTTGGAAAAGCTGCTCTACCATCGCCGCAAGTTTCGCAGCATGACGCTGCTGAATGCCTGGCGTATTTTCGGGAACGGACCCAGAAATTCGACTTGAAGACACCGATGATGCCGATCGATCCCGATGAGCTTTCGGAGGAGGACGCCGGCGACGAGCTCTTCCGCTACTCCTGGCAAGTGCAATATCACGCCGCAGTGAGTTACACGCCCGAGCCTTACGATTTGCCGATGGTGCTTTTGCGCAGTGAGGTTTTTCAAAGCGGCTGGTTCCGCGATCCGCAGTTAGGTTGGGCCAAAGTCGCGGACGGCGGGCTGCACATGTTCGAGATGCCGGGCGAACACGATCACATGTTCATGGAACCTGATGTCCAAAGGCTGGCCGATAGTTTGCGGAAGTGCTTGCACCGGGCCAGACCGATGGAATCGTTGCCGGCCCGCGAAGAGCTTGCGATTGTTCAGGACGGCATAGGCCCGAAATGAATCGCCCCGGACCGCCAATATGAGACCGCTGGAAATCACTTACCTGCTCTTGAACCTGCCGATCCTGGCATGGTGCCTGCTGAATGAGACGATCCCAAACTGGGCCCGGATCGTTCCTGTTGTCACCCTGCTGTTCATGGCATTCGACATGGCTGTTGAGGGCGCCCGCTGGACCATGACGCCCGCGATTGTGGTGACCGTTTGGCTGTTCTTCCTATGTACTTGGCCAAGGGCTTCTCAGCCTGGTGCTGGACTAGTCTGGGCATGATCGGCTTGCTTGTGACCGCTGGAACTCTCGAAAGCTTGTTGCCCGTCTTCGAACTGCCCAGGCCGACTGGCAGCTATCTCATTGGCACCGTGACCAGGCACTTGATCGATAGTAACCGTCAGGAGACACAGGGAGATAAACCTGGCGGGCCGCGCGAATTGATGATCCAGATTTGGTATCCGACGAATCAGATTGGGCCTGGTCAGGCCTACCGGTCGCCCGACGAACTATCCTTGGTTAAGCAACATCTGGCTCTCGTACAAACCCATGCGGCGCCCGGAGTACCCTTAGCTGCTGCACCTTCCCGATTCCCTTTGATCTTGTTCGCGCCTTCCTGGACGGGGCGACGCAATCAGAACACCGTACAGGCCGAGGAACTCGCCAGCCATGGCTTTGTGGTTGTCGGCATCGATCACCCTTACAGCACCGACTTGACTATTTTTCCGGACGGGCGCAAGGCCCGATCAAGTCTGCCGGAATTCTTGGACTGCTCCAGCGACGAGGCCGTTGCGGCATGCGTCCGTGTCGCTAATGATCAGTTGAGCTTGCGAACCGCGGATGCGCGTTTCGTTCTCGATGAGATCGAACGCTTCAATCGCACCGACCCCGACGGCCTGCTCACCGGGCGAATCGATACGGCGCGCGTCGGCATCTTCGGCCATTCTTTCGGCGGGGCCGTGGCCGCGGAGGCGTGTCGGACGGATGCGCGTTTCAAAGCGGGCGCCAATTACGACGGATTGTTGTTTGGCGAGGTGCTCGAGCAAGGAATCGGCAAGCCTTTCTTGTTCCTGATGGACGGTACGCCGTCCCCGACGGATGAGGAATTAAGAACCACCAAAGGCCCTTGGTTGCGCGAGTTGATTCTCGTTGCGGAAAATGTGGAATGCATTCGCTATGCCCATCCCGAGGCGCGAGGCTACTGGGCGAGCGTCAAGGGCGCCAGTCATATGGATTTTTGCGACAGCCCCTTGTACACGCCCATCAAGCGGCTGACGCATGCCGGGCCGATTGCCACGATCCGCTCGATGGAGATCATCAATGCCTATACGCTCTCTTTCTTCAACGCCTACTTGAACGACCAGGACGACCACTTGCTCGAAACCGCGGCGCCTCAGTATCCCGAGGTTCAGATCGAAAGCCTCTATACGAGTCAAAGAACCCTGCATTACAACAAAGCCCAAAACCACTTAGCTAAGGAGCATCCATGAGTGCGCGAACACTCGAAAAGAACCCATGGGCTGAGACCGTGCGGATGAACCAGATCGCGCTGCCGCAAACAATATTCGGTGCGGACCCGATCGAATTCCACGAAAAATTCAACCGCGCCTCCTTTCAGTTTACGCATCATCTGGCCGGGCATCCGCTGTTCGAATTGCCTGCCCTTTTGGAATTGTCCAAGACGCTTCCTGAAGGCGACATCTACTACGATTCGGGCGACATCAAAGTAGGCCAGCGTTGGGATGAGGTGCCGCGAACGCAGTTGAGTGTCGATCAACTGATCGATCGCATCGAAAACGCCGGCGCCTGGATCCTCTTGAAAAAGACGAATCGCGATCCCCGCTATGCAGCCATTCTCGATCGGGCTTTGGAGGAAGCCGGGCGGATGGTGGGCCCGGGTTTCCCAAGAAAATGAAGATGCGCAGCGGCGTGGTTTTGATCACCTCGCCCAATCGCGTTTCGAGTTACCACATCGATCCGGATTGCAATTATCTGTGCCAGATTCGAGGAGAAAAGGTTATACACGTGTTCGACCGGTACGATCGAGAATTGCTGCCCGAAGAGGAGCTCGAACGATTCTGGGCGTTCGACAAGAGTGCAGCCATCTACAAGGAGCGCTTTCAAAACCTGCGCGTTCAGCTACGACTTGAAGCCGGGAGTTGGGGTGCACATGCCGGTTAATGCGCCGCACTGGGTGCAGAATAGCAACAACATCTCGGTGACCTTGGCCATGATCTTTCAATTCCCCGAATCCGTTCTCGGGAATGTCTATCGGGCCAATCACTTTATCCGCAAACTCGGCATCAAGCCTCGGCCGCCAGGAAGTTCCCGCGTTGGAGACAAGGTCAAGGCATTCGCCATGGGCGGCGCCATCGGGGCCCGTGATACGTTGAAGCGAGTTTTGGGAAGGGGCTAATGCGTTGTCCTTCGCCCGACGCGCAGGTTTCGAACCCGTTGTGAATTCGCTTAACCTGGAGCCAACGGCGACGGCGGGCAGATTCCCAATAGGGTTGCATGGTTTGGGCGATCGCAGAATCAATGAGGTGTTTGACGGCGACAAGTCCGTCGTCGCCGCTGGCTCCGGGTTAAACGAACTCGGCTCTGGCGAGTGTGGAGAGATTAGTAGGAGACATTCCATGATCGCAGTCAGTTCTCAACCCGAGCTCGATATCGACCGTGAAACCTTTCGCGAATCATTTAACCGAGAGCCCTTTGGCTATACCCACAACCTAAGCGAGCTCGATCTTTTCGAGCCTGGTTCGTTGCGCAGCCTGGCCGTCAAATATGCCGATCATCCTCGCGATCATTATGTAGCGGCCGGCGCTCCGTCTGCGAGCACCGTTTTTTACTCGGTTCCCTATGCTGGAATGCTGCCGGCCGAAGCGCTCGACCAGCTCGATGCCGGGAGTTGTCGCGTGCTGATGAAACGCCCGGAGAAATTCGATCCTCGGTTCCGCAAGCTGCTGGATACGCTATTTCGCCAAGTGGTGGACTTGCGTGGCGGCCTGGGCGGCGAGAAAGTGCTGCGTCTAGAATCGGCCGTTCTGGTCAGTTCCGCCGCCACGACCACGCCCTTCCATTTCGACCCCGAGGTCAATTTTTTCGCCCAGATCGTAGGTGAAAAGATCTATCACGTCTATTCGCCTTCCGCACTTCCGGAAGCGGAGCTGGAAGATTTCTACGTGCGTGGCGTAGTGAACATCGGCCAGGTGGGGCTCCAGGGTCGCGATCGGAAACACGAACACGTTTTCACCCTTACTCCCGGCAAGGGAATGCATCAGCCACAGAACGCACCGCACTGGGTGGAGACGGGTGAGAGGCGATCGGTATCCTATGCGTTCGTCTTCGAAACCAATGCCACCCGCGCGCACGGTCGCGTGCGAGCCTTCAATCACTATCAACGGAAACTGTGGCTCAACCCCACACTGCCCGGAACGCGGCCGGCGCTTGACAGCCTCAAAGCGGGCGCCATGCGTGCGCTCATTCCGGTTCGAAAAGCGGTGGTGAAGGTGTTCGAGAAGACGCACGAGCAACTGGGCAAGCTTCGTGGGAAGTGATGGTACAATAATGTTTATTATGGAAAGTGGTGAGCGTATGTCCTCGGCGAATATGGGTCTGCCTCCCATCGAGATGTTGCCTGGGCGCCATGAAGATGGCGGCTGGGATACGATGACGGGTGACCAATCACCCTTGTGGATGAAGCCTGAAGCGCAACCGGTCGTTGGCGCCGGCGAATTGCACATCTGGCAAGTAAAGCTCGCTAGAACCGAAGGGGAGTTGTCGACCTTGGCAGAGCTGCTTTCGGTTGACGAACGCGAAAGAGCTGCCCGCTTCCATTTCGACCGAGACCGGCAGCATTTCATCGCCGGGCGGGGCATTTTGCGCAGCATTCTGGCCCGTTACCTGTGCCAACCCGCGGAAAGTCTTACTTTTGCTTATGGCTCGCGCGGCAAACCCGCTTTGGCGGGGGGTCAGGTGCAGTTCAACTTGGCGCATTCGGGTGGAGTGGCGGTCATAGCCGTGGCGAGACGCAGCGCTGTCGGGATCGACGTCGAGCAGATTCGCGTGGTGCCGAGGTGGGAAGGCGTCACGAACTCGTTCTTCTCGGCTGCGGAACGTAAGGCTATCAGCTCGCTGCCATCGATCGATCGACTCTACGGTTTCTTCACCTGCTGGACCCAGAAAGAAGCCTATCTGAAAGCCACCGGCGACGGCATCGGCGTGCCGCTCGACCGCTTCGACGTTTCCGTCATTCCCGGTTCACAGCCACGCCTTCTCCACGTCGCGGACGCGCCGGAAGAAACAAGGCGCTGGCACTTTCACACGCTGCCTCTCACAAGCGATTTCATCGGCGTAGCGGCTCACGACGGGCCAATCGATGCCGTGCAGCATTTTCGTTGGTAGCGCCCCAGGGCCTGCTGGCAAATGCCTTTGATTTGGTTTAGAATGCTGCCAGTGTCAAGCCGTGGCACATGCCGCCTGCTCCGCATTCCTTCCCTCGTCATGCACCGCGAATCGCTTCGATTAGCGTGGCAAAGGCGAAACCGCTATGACCTTTCCATGGCGTCTGCTGTTCCTGGTGTTCGTATGCTCCGCTAGCAGTGTGCGGGCGCAAAATGTGTTGGAGCCCAGACGCCTCGATCATTGGGCCTGGAAGGCCCCGGTGCGGCCGCCGCTGCCCGAAGTCAAATGGGCTGCCTGGGTTCGCTCGCCGGTCGATCGCTTCATTCTGGCCAAAATCGAAGCGGCCGGTTTGCAACCGGCGGCGGCAGCCGAACGCGAGCAGGTTCTGCGACGAGTGACTATCGATCTCCTTGGCCTGCTGCCGACTCCTGCTGAAATTGAAGATTTCGTCAGCGACAACTCGCCGGATGCTTGGGAGCGCGTCGTCGATCGCCTTTTGGCCTCGCCCCACTATGGCGAACGCTGGGGCCGGCATTGGCTCGACCTGGCTCGCTATGCCGAAAGCAACGGCTACGAATTCGACGAGCTGCGGCCCAATGCCTGGCGCTATCGCGATTACGTCATTCGCAGTTGCAACGCCGATAAGCCCTACGATCGTTTCATGCGCGAGCAGATTGCCGGCGATGAAACGGCCGGCGACAATGCCGATGCCCGCATTGCCACCGCGTTCAATCTGCTGGGACCGGATATGACCGATGCTGCAGATCAGGTGCAGCGCCGGCACAATACGCTCAACGATATGACCGATGCATGCGGTCTGGTCTTCCTGGGAATGACCATCGGCTGCGCCCGTTGTCACGATCACAAGTTCGAAGCCATCCCTCAAACCGATTACTATCGCCTGCAAGCTTTCTTCGAGTCGGCTCAGTTTCGTCGCGATGCAAGCATCGCCCCACGCCCCGAACGCGAAGCCTATGCCCGCACCTTGGCCGCCTACGAACAGCGGACGAAACCCATCCGCGCCGGCATCGCCCGATTAGAGGCGCCGCATCGTCGACAACTCTCACAGAGCAAGCTTGCCAAGTTATCTGAAGAGGCTCAGACCGCTCAGCGCACTCCCGCGGCCCAGCGGAGCGCGGCCCAGAAGGACCTTGCCGCCGCCACGAACCGGCTTATCGAGGTAAGTCAGGCGGAAGTTGACAAGGCATTGTCACCCGAAGAACGCCGGCAGCGGCAAGCGTTTCTGGACCAACTCAAAACGCTCGAAAGCCTGAAACCCAAGCCCATGCCTAGCACCATGGCGCATAGAGGATGGACCGCCGGCCAAAACTTATCTTCTCGTGCGCGGCGACTCGAGCAACCGCGGCGAGGAAGTCCATGCTGGCTATCCGGTCGCACTGAGGGCGAGTGAGCCGCCCGGCGTCTCAGCCGGCAGTCGCGGGGACTTGGCGGCGTGGCTGACGCGGCCAGATCATCCTCTGACGGCGCGCGTACTCGTCAATCGACTTTGGCAGCATCACTTCGGCCGCGGTTTGGTGGCGACGAGTAACGATTTCGGCATCCGCGGCCAAGCGCCCACGCATCCGGAATTGCTCGATTGGCTGGCCTGCGAATTCGTCGCCCGCGGCTGGAGCATCAAGCAGATGCATCGGCTGCTGCTCACCTCGAACGTCTATCAGCAGGGGACAGTTGCGACTGCGGAGACACGGCAACAGGATCCAGACAATAAGCTCTGGACGCGCATGCTGCGGAATCGGGTCGAAGGCGAAGTGGTGCGCGATGCATTGCTGGCCGCTGCCGGCTTACTCGATTGTCGCTTGGGCGGACCAAGCGTTTTGCCGGCGGTTCCCGCAGGCGCAGTGCAGGGATCGCAAGGTTGGAAAGCCAGCGCCGATCCTCGCGATCAACAGCGCCGGAGTATCTATATCCTGGCGCGTCGTAATCTACATTTCCCGTTTCTCGAAGCGTTCGACGCTCCGGACAGCAATCAGAGTTGCCCGATCAGAGAGCGAAGCACCACTGCCCCGCAGGCGCTGGCTCTTCTGAATGCGGAAATAACGACCGAGGCGGCAAGAGCGCTGGCGGCACGATTGGAACACGAAACGAGCGATCCGACGGAGCGAGTGCGGCAGGGATATCGAATGGTTCTCGGACGCTGGCCGAACGCCGGCGAGGTGGAGCGAGCGCGGCGATTCTTGCAAGATTCGCCGGCTGAGGAGCTTTATCGGGCTCTTTTTAATTTGAATGAATTCCTTTACAGGGATTAGCGGCGATGGCCTCTGAATTCTCACCCCCTTGGCAAGGAAATGGGGGGCTGAGGGACTTCGAACCAATGAGCATTTATACATCTGAGAATTACTTGGGAAGCAATGAGACGTCGTTGGGGGCGAGGAAAGACCCCCCCAACCCCCCCTTGCCAAGGGGGGGAAAAGATCGGGGCTCCTTGCCAAGGGGGGGAAAAGATCGGGGCTCCTTGCCAAGGGGGGAAGAACATGGAGGAGCCTGCACCGGTCCTCATGGTCCCGAAACGCGCACCGCATCACGGCGGGCTTTTCTCCGTCATGCTGGAGCCGGGTTTGGCTGGTTGGCGCTGACTTCCATGCTGGCTCGCGATAACTTACTGGCCGATCAAAGCACGGGCGGCTTGCTCGAATCGCCGCGAGCGCCGCAGTTTCCCGCTCGAGCCGAGCGCGTTATTTTTCTCTTCATGTCGGGCGGCCCTAGTCACCTCGAAACCTTTGATCCCAAGCCCGAGCTACAGCGTCTGCATGGCCAGCGCTTGCCCGATTCCTTCGGCCGCGTGCAGACGCGGCGGCGCGTGGACCGCAACAAGCTGCTGGCGACGAAACGCACGTTCCGCAAGTTTGGCCAATCGGGGATTGAAGTGTCCGATTGGTTGCCGAACCTGGCGACCTGTGTCGACGATTTATGCGTGTGGCGCGGCTGTTTCGGCGACAGTGTGACGCATCCGGAGTCGGTCTATCTGATGAATACCGGTTCCATCTTGATGGGCCGGCCCAGCCTGGGTGCGTGGGTTAGCTACGGGTTGGGAACCGAGAACCAAAATCTGCCATCCTATATAGTTTTGCCCGATCCTGCCGGCTGGGTGAAAGGCGGCGCCACGGCTTGGGGTAACGGCTACTTGCCGCCCGCTTTTCAGGGGACCATCCTACGGGGCTCCGAGACGCCGCTTTTGCACTTGCAACCGCCCGCGGGCGTATCGGCCGCCCAGCAGCGGCGCACGCTCGATTTCATTCGCGAAGCGAATCAACAGCAGGTCCAGGAAGTGGGCGGCGACCCGGAATTATCTGCCCGTATCGCTGCTTACGAACTGGCCTTCCGCATGCAAACGCATGCGCCCGAAGCCGTCGATATCGGGCGGGAGAGCCGGGCCACTCATCAACTCTACGGCCTCGACCGGCCCGAAACCGCTGAGTTCGGCAAGCGGTGTTTGCTGGCCCGTCGATTGGCCGAGCACGGCGTGCGCTTCATCCAGGTTTATTGCGGCGACACCAACGGCTGGGACGCCCACAGCGATATCGAAAGCAATCACGCCAAGCTTTGCTTGCAAAGCGATCGACCCATCGCGGCTCTGTTGAAGGACCTTAAACGTCGCGGCATGCTCGATTCCACTCTGCTCATCTGGGGCGGCGAATTCGGTCGCACGCCCATGAGCGAAGGCGCCACCGGGCGGGACCACAATCCGCATGGCTTCACGATGTGGCTGGCCGGCGGCGGGATCAAAGGCGGCCAGGTGATCGGCGCCACCGATGCCGTGGGCCTGCGCGCCTCAGGACGATCGTACCCACGTCCACGATTTGCACGCCACGGTGTTGCACTTGCTCGGTTTCAATCACAAACGATTGACCTACCGCCATAACGGTCGGAATGAACGCCTGACGGAAAACGACGGCGAGGTGGTTACGCAGGCTTTGGCGTAGGAAAGGATTCGTAGCGGAACTCGCCAGAATGCCGATAGCCTGGCCCCGTCATCAGGACGCCATCGGTGCAAATTTGCGTTTCCCGCTTCATCACGGCTCATCGGAAGTCTGGCGACTTCCGCTACGAGTTCCTTAGACCGCGCAAGACAGTCTGGCGATTGCCGTCCCTTCTGTAGGATGAAGACCAGAAAGGTCGCCCCCTCCAACCCCGAATCGCCATGTTGCAAACACGTCGACAATTCCTTCGAGCGAGTTCGGGACTGGCGGCCTGGGGAAGCATCGACGTCGCACTAGGATTTGCCGCGCAGCGAGCGGACCATAACGATGTCGTGACCGGCGAATCCGATCGTCGCTTGTCGCCTTACGATGAGCTGATGACGAGCTTCATGCGCGAGCATCGGCCGCCGGGCGCCGCTCTGGCCGTCGCGAAAGACAGCAGGCTCGTCTATGCGCGTGGCTTCGGCTACGCCGACGTCGAGAAGAATGAACCGGTCCAGCCGAGCTCCCTATTTCGCATCGCCAGCGTCAGCAAGCCCATCACGGCAACCGCCTGCTTCCGCTTGATTGAGAAACGCAGGCTCAGTCTCGATGCCAAGGTATTTGAGCTGCTCGGCTATCGACCTCATCTGGCGCCGGGCACAAAACTTCGACCCACGGCTCATGGAAGTAACGGTTCGCCAGTGTCTGCAGCACACGGGCGGCTGGGACCGCGACAAATCGGGCGATCCCATGAGTAATCGCTCCATTCGCATGGCTGCCAAGGCCCTGAATGCGCCGTTGCCGATTACCCCGGAACAAATCATTCACTATACGATGGGCAAGCCGCTTGATTTCGATCCGGGGAGTGCGTACGCCTATTCGAATTTCGGATATTGCGTTCTCGGTCGCATCATCGAGAAACTCAGCGGTCAGTCCTATGGCGCCTTCGTCCAGCAGGAAGTGTTGGCGCCTTCCGGGCATCCGGCGGATGCGTTGGGGAAGAATCTGTTGCGCAATCGCGCAGTCGGGAGAGGTCAAGTATTACGACTCGAAGAACCGCATGGGACCAGCGATTTCCGGTACCCGGATAGGCAAGTCCGTTGCCGTGCCCTATGGCGTCGATCCAGTGGAATCGATGGACGCCAACGGCGGCTGGATTGCCTCGGCCATCGACCTGGTTCGCTTTGCCGTTGCCCTGGAGTATCCTCAGCGCAGCAATTTGCTGAAGCCGGAGAGCCTCCGAACCATGGTTGCCCGACCGGCAGGACTTGCTGGCCGGCATCCAAACGGCCGGCCCAACGAGACTTACTATGGCTGCGGCTGGAATGTTAGGCCTATTAATCCGAGCCGCGGGCGCTACACGAAATGGCATACCGGATTGCTGGGCGGTACCTCGTCGCTCCTGGTGAGCCGAAGCGACCGCATCAGTTGGGCCGTGCTATTCAACAGCGACGCCGATGCGGCCGGGAAAGAATTTGCAAGCACGATCGATCCGCTGTTGCACGGACCCGCCGATCGAATCAAACGCTGGCCCGAGTTCAATTTGTTCGAGAAGTTTTCCGGTTAGCCGCGACGCGCAGCGAAGCGTGAGGCAGCCGCAAGCGCTCCGCTGTGCGTCGCGGCTAAGCTAGCTTTCGCAGACCAAATGCAAGCACAGCGACTGCTGCGAGCGCAATGGCGCTGCGATCCAAGTTGAAACATATCGGCGCTAGCCAAGGAGCTGACCACGCCCAGAGTAGCCAACACGTCACTACGGCGATTCCGGCCAGAAGACTAAAGGGCAGGTTCCGTCGCTGCGCGGCTAACCGCCACGACAAAGCCACCACAAACGTCAGGGCCGCACCGACCAGGATGGGCTGCCAGCCGAGAAAGCTCCCGGCTAGCGCCAGTACCCCGCCATCGTCGAAACGATTTTGTTGTGTCACATGCGCGGCCCGCTCCGCCAGCCTGCCACAACAAATCCATCTCAGAGCCATTCCCAGCGCACAACCTGCCAAGCCTGTGGCCAGACCAAGCAGAGGTCCGCTGAACCAGGCCGGCAATGGTCCGTAGACGGGCCAGAGCGTAAAGCCGAGCCGAGGGGAATACAGCGAGGACCACCAAGGCGAATCGGCCGGCATCGGGCCGGGATTCGGCGTCAACAGGCACCAACTCGCACCCGCGCCTTGCACGCCGTGGACGCGGGTTGATCTTCTAGACTTACCGCCAGGTGCCATTCGTATGGAAATGGCCAGGGAAAGAGGATGCAGCAGATCAGGCCCACCGCACAGCCGCGCCTGACTACGGAGAGTTCCGGTCGTCCCTTTTCCCACTGGATCATGGCCGCGGTCAGCATGAACGCCAGCATCAAGGCGTGGACGATGAAGACCGGCCACGACCAGGGAGGGAATAGAGCCGCCTGCAGAAACCAGAGGCCCCAAGAGCCGAAGATTTGGTAGCCATGGACGTTGAAGCCGATTTCCAAGAAGTAATAGCAGGCAAAGAGACAAGCGGTGAAGAATTCGATCCAAAAGTAACGCATCGAAAACGGCGCGGCGCAGCGGCGGCAGCGACCGCCGAGCAGCCAATAACTGACCAGGGGAATGTTGTCGTGCATAGCGATGGCTTGAAAGCAGCTGAAACAGTGGGAACCGGGCCAACAAGGGGTGCGGCCCGATGGTAAGCGCACGATGCAAACGTTTAGAAAACTGCCGATCGTCGCGCCCATGAAGAAAAGCCATGCGAACAAAAGGGCCGGCCAAACGTACACGGACATGAGGAATAGTCCTTCGGACAGGAAAAACGCCGGTTGTACCATGCCCCCGGCCCGACTACCATCCCCTGAGGACTTGCTAGTAAGGGACCTTCATGATTTTAGTCGAGGAACTCTCGCGCATTTTTCCTTTGCCCGACGGTGGCGAAGTGCGCACCGTCGATTCTGTCTCATTTACCGTAGCGGCCGGGGAAGTGTTTGGCCTGCTCGGGCCGAACGGCGCGGGCAAAACGACGACCCTGCGCATGCTGCTGGGTCTGTTGAAGCCAACTTCCGGCCGAGCCGTGGTCGCCGGTCATTCTTCTCAGGAACAGCCAGAAGAGGTCAAACGCTGCGTTGGCTTGGTGTCCGCCAGCGCCGGACTGTATCCCTATCTCTCGGTGCGCGAGATGTTGCTTTTTTTCGCCGACATTTACGGCTTGGAGGCAGAGCAGGCGAAACAGGAACTGGTGATTCTGGCAGAAACACTCGGTCTGACCGAATTATTGGAACGGCGCTGCGGCACGCTCAGCACCGGCCAAAAACAGCGCGTCAATCTGGCTCGGGCCTTGATTCACCAGCCGCCGGTGCTGCTGCTGGATGAGCCGACGCTGGGGCTCGACGTGCTCGGCAGCCAGGTGGTGACGGAATTCGTCGCTCACGTGCGCAGCCAAGGCAAGGCGGTCATTTTGACGACCCATCGCCTCGACGAAGCCGAGCGCCTCTGCGATCGCTTCGGCTTGCTTCACCGCGGCCGGCTCATTCGCACCGGCCGTCTTCACGATTTGCAAGCCGCGACGGGTTGCGAACACCTGGTCGACATGTTTCTCAAGTTGTCCGAGTCCGGACCGGCGTTGACTGCTCCTCTTCCCGTTCTAGGCGCCCCTTCATGAGTGATATCTCACACCTATCGTTCACCGCCAGGTTCCGACGGCTCAGCCGGCTCGTGCGCAAAGAGACGACCGGCGTGCTGCGCGATCGCCGGACGCTTTTGACGCTCTTCCTGATGCCGCTGTTGCTCTATCCGCTTCTGGCCATCGGTTTTCGGCAGTTCTTCCTTAGCCAGCAAGCCGATCAAGCGAACCCGACCTATCGGCTCGGCTTTCGCGACGAAAGCGAAGCCGTCGCGATCATGAATTACCTCAGCGGGGGCCGGGAAACGCTAGGCCGTCTGGTCGAAACGGAAGGGAAGTCGGGCAAGGAACTTCAGCCCAGCATGCAGGCTTTCCCATCGGACAACCTGGAGCGGGACATTCAAAGCAACTCCATCGACCTGGCCATTCGGCCCCGTCGGCCCGGCGGCTTCGCCATCGACCCGCAACGGGAGCTCAGCGAACAGTGGGAGTTGCTCTACCGAGAAGATTCCAGCTACGGGCAAGACGCGGCGCACTATGTCGAACGCCTGGTCTCCGCCGGCAACGAATTGTTCTTGCGCAGCGCGCTTGAATGTCGAGGGCGTCCGCCAAAGCACTTTCCCCGTGACATTGACCGTCTCGCCACAAAAGGATTCCCATCCAGGCAAGTCCGGCACTTTGGCCATTCTGATACCGCTCATTTTGATTCTCATGACCATTACCGGAGGCGTCTATCCGGCCATCGACTTGACGGCAGGCGAGCGCGAACGCGGCACGCTCGAGATACTCATGGCAGCGCCCGTGCCGCGCCTGGCGCTGCTGTTCGCCAAGTATGTCGCCGTCTTGACCGTGGCTCTGCTGACAGCGGTGGTCAATTTGGGCACGATGATGATCACGCTGGTCGTCAGCGGGCTGGGGCCCTACGTTTTCCACGAGAACGGCCTGTCCGCGGGCGTGGTCTTTTCGATCCTGGGCTTGTTAGTCTTGTTCGCCGGCTTCTTTTCCGCGGTGCTGCTTGCTCTGTGCAGCTTTGCGCAGCTTCAAAGAGGCCCAGGCCTATTTGATTCCGCTCATGCTGGTCTCCATGGGGCCGGGCATGTTGAGCTTGATGCCGGGCGTCCGCCTGCACGGATTTCTCATCATCGCGCCGCTCATCAACATCGTGCTGCTGGCGCGGGATGTTTTGCAGGGGCATGCGCCATGCTGGCTGCGGTTGCCGTCATCCTCTGCACGTCGCTTTATGCGCTGGCCGCGCTGGCGCTGGCAGCCCGGCTATTTGGCGCCGAAGCGGTCCTTTTCACCGATCAAGGCAGCTGGGGCGATTTGTGGCGCCGACCAAAACAGGCCCGCTTGCGGGCCACCCCGACAGCCGCATTTTTTTGCCTGGCGTTGCTTTTCCCGGCTTACTTCGTGACAACCGGAGGCGGTACGCAGCTACTCCAAGACAAGTCGCTGCAAGACCGCTTCATCTTCATGAGCCTCTCCAGCATTCTGCTCTTCGCGGGCTTCCCGCTGGTTGCCGCCTACATGGGCCGTGTCCGCCTGGTAAGCGGCCTGCAGCTGTCTCGCCCTTCGGCGGTGCAAGTTTTTGCCGGAATGCTGCTCGGCTTAGGCCTGTGGCCGGCCGTCCACGAGCTGACGATGCTCGTCAAGAGCGCCGGCCTCAGCACGTTGAGTCCGGAACTTATGGACAGGCTGCGCGAATCGTTCGTCGGCTTGCGCTCGGTCTCGCCCGTTTGGCCGGTACTCGCCATCGGCATCATTCCGCCCATCGTCGAAGAACTGTTCTTTCGCGGCTACCTTTTGGCTGCGCTGCTTTCGACCGGACGCCCGCTCTGGGCCATCACGGCATCGGCACTGCTGTTCGGCTTATTTCATCTGCTCGTGCTCGATTACCTGGCCGTCGAACGGTTCATCCCTACCACATTATTGGGAGTCTTGCTGGCCTGGATCACCTGGAAGACAGGCACCATTTGGCCGGGCGTGGCTTTGCACGTAACCCATAACACCTTGCTGACGCTTATGGGCTATTACGAACCGACCCTCGAAGAAACGGGCTGGGTGCCCAGTGCCGACACACATCTTCCCCCCAGCCTGTATGCCGGCGCCGCCGTGCTGGTTGCTGTCGGAGCCTTGGGGCTTTGGTGGTCGTGCAAAGGGGCGAAGGGCGAGGGGCCGGGGCGCAAGTTCGTTAGCCCGACGCGCCAGCGAGAGGGCTAGGCTGCGACGGTTCAGAATTGCCGACACGGGGAGTTAGGGCGCGGGCAGAAATAACTTCGTCAATCTTGGCCCTGATTGAGCCCGACGCGCAAGCGAGGTCGGTTGCTTCACCAATTCCGATTAGGCCGGAAATCCACCAAAGGGCGTGATGCCGACCTCGCTTGCACGTCGGGCTCAATCGGTGACATACGGATGTCATTGACGAAGTTATTTCTGTCCGCGGCCTTAGTCAGTAAGATCCTCTCGCTCGCGCGTCGGGCTAACCAGGGCGGGCGCTGCGATTGCAAGTCAATGCTGATTATTCGCTATCAAACAGCAACGGGCGTCGTGCTGGGCTTTAGCCAGCACGACGCCCGTTCGGATTAACTTCGTTCGCTGTGCGACCTGCTTAGTTGCAGCCACAGCTTGAGGAAGCGCAGCCGCCGCCGTTTCGGCTGGCCCGGCGGAACAAGCCACGCCGGCTGCTGCCGCAGTAGGAATTGCCACAGGAGTTGTCGCAACCTGAGCTAGCATAGCCACAGGTGCTGCAAGGCGTGGCGGCCGGAACCATTATCGTCTTGGTTTCGGGGACCATGACGGTATAGGTTTCGGTGCGCATTTCCTTGGAAGACACCATTTCGGTAACCGTCCGCTTGCCCGATTTGGTGACCGGTACGCAGCTCGTCACGTTGACCGTTACCTGCCGAGTCTGCGGAACGCATTCGCAAATCGTCCTGGTGCCGGTCTTCTGGACCGGAACGCACTTGGTCACGTTGACGGTGACTTCTTCGACGACCGGAATGGATTCGCAAACCGTCCGCATGCCGCTCTTCGTCACGGCTTTGCAGCTCATCACCGGGACGGTGATTTCTTGCGTGACCGGAACGCACTTGCGAACCAGGCGCGTGGCCGTCTTCTGGACCGGCTGGCAGGTCGTGACTTGCACGTCAACCATGGTGGTCTGCGGGATGCATTTGGTGACCATTCGCGTGCTGGTCCGCGGCTCATATTTGTAAGTGGTCACCGGAACGGTGCACTGGTGCGCCTCGGCGACGCGATCGTAAACGGTGCGGCAGACGGTCCGCATCTCGGTCACGCACTGCGTGGTGTAGCCGCAGCCGCTATAGCAAGAACTGCGACGAAGCATGCCGCCACAACCGCCGCAAGGAGATGCACAGCTGCCACAATCGCTAGAGCAATCGTTGACGGGAACGCGCACGAGATGGTTGCAAGGAACCGTTTCCTGAATGGTGCGCGGAACGCAACGATAAGTCGTGTAAGTTCGCACCTGGTTCGTGGTGGTCGGAACGCATTCGTTCCAGGTGTAGGTTTGCGGTTCTTGAACCGTCGTGTAGGTCGTTCTGGCTTGCTTCTGCGTTGTCACTACCGGCGTCATGATGGTGCAGGTGTAGGTTTGCGGCTCTTCCACCACCTTGTAGGTGGTGCAGGTCCGCTTCTCCATCGTCGTGACCGGTTCCAAAACGGTGTAGGTGTAGGGCACTTCCTTGGTCTTGGTCGTGTAAGTGGTGCGTTTTTGCTTTACGGGCTCCGTGATCTGCTCGTAAGCGGTGTACGTGTAGGAAACGGGCTTTTGGACCGTTGTGTAGAAGGTTTCGGTGTGTGTGACAGGCTTGGTCACGGCTGTTAGTTCGGTCCAAGTGTAGGCTTCTTCCTTGGTGACGGGCTTGCAGACCATCACTTCCACTTGGCGGGTCTTCGTCTCAGCCTTGTAGGTGGTTACTTGTTGCGGAACCATGGCCGGAGCTGCCGGAGCGGTGGGGGCAGTTGCCGCAACGGTACCGGTAGTGGCGCAGTCGCCACAGCCGGCAACCGTGGCGCCACAGCTGCCGCACGGAGAACAGGCGCTGCTACAACCGCCGCGGCGCTTGAGTCCGCAGCCTTCGCTGAACGCTGGCGCCAGGAAAATGGTGGCCATGGCGCTCAGAGCAATACTCGCCATCAAGAAACGATTTTTCATCCAAGAATCTCCCGTTGAACGCGTCCCCCGCAGACAGACCGGAACGCCCGGTGAGATGGACTTCCTTTCCCCTGCCAACGCTGGACAAAACCCGATTGAACAGTGCCCTATCGCAAACTTTACCCAATTTACCAATTCAACAAAAACTGCCCCCTTAGCCCGAGCAAAATCTGTTCCAAAAAAGGCCGAATTTGTCGGAATTGCCAAGCAATTTCGTCAAAAAACCAGGTAATCTGGTTTTACGCCGTCTGAATAGGCAAGGCAAGCTAATTGGGAAAGATTTGCAGGCGCAGGGCAGGCGACGCGCCTGGATTTTTGGAATGTGCCGGCCAGCGGAAATATGCTGGTTTTTCAGGAAGGACAGGCGTCATCCGTGACGCTTTCGGCCCTAATCACATTGCTTGTGCATCGTTATAGAATTCCTGGGAAGAGACGATGAACATGATTAGGTACTCGTTGCTGACGCCACTCATCAGGGCATTGACGTAGTAACTTTGCCCGACAGTATCGGGTTGCCGGCTCAAGAAATCGGCGAAGAAATCGTCGGTGGTAAGCGTTGCCGATTCTGCAGAGAGCAGGACGCCGGTGACGACGCTTTCTGTGCTGGCGCCGCCATTCAACAAATTGACCCAGGCGGCGCCTCCCGCCGGATCGGGATCTCGGCCCAACAGTTCGTTGTAAACTGCGGTAACGAAGCTGGACGCCGTGCCGCCATTCAAGCCGACAAACTCGGCCGACCCCATGATTTCCTCTTCCACTTGCTGTTCGGTTCCGCCATTGCCCAGGAATGCGACCCAAGCATTGAGGCCCGCCGTATCGGCCGGTCGATCGAGGATGCTTTGATAGAGATTCTGAACCTCTTCCGTCCGGTATTCCACGCTGGATTGGATCAATTGAACCACTTGCATCCGGGCGACTTGTTGCTGCTGCGCCGGAGTGAGGAATCGGTTATCGTTGCCTTGATCCAACAGGGCGGTGAAGTAGTTGCGGCCGGCATCGTCCGCGGGCCGGCCCAGCAGTTGGAGGAAAAGCTGATCGACGAAAAGGGCGTTGGCGCTGGTATCGATCGGTTGCGGTGGAGGCACGAGGTAGCGAGCCAGCGCGAATCCCGAATCGTTCAGGCCGACCGCCAGCAGCTGCCCCTGAGCCGGAAGCAGCAAGCTGTGGATTTCTTCGATGTCCGAACCCATGTTGGTCAGCACTTTGCCGTTCAGCCCAAAGCTGAAATCGAGGCTGCCCGTAGCGGTGTAGCGGGTCAGGGCCCATTCGTCCGCCAGCGTATTGTCGTTGCTGATGCTGCCCGCCAGCACCACGCTGCCGTCGCTTTGCATGGTAAGGGCGAACGCCGTTGCGTCCGCGCCGTTGAATGCCGTGGTGGTGATGCCGCCGGAACCAAAGCTCGAATCGAGCGTTCCGTTCGGCAAGAATTGGGCTATTTGGAAATCGGTGTTGGATGTCCCGTTGGTGAGCGTGCCGCCGACCACGATGCTCCCATTGGTCCGAATCGCCACATCCTCGGCGATTGAATCGGGCAGAACGGAGACAATACCGCCGGTGCCGAACGAGGTATCGAGCGTGCCGTTGGGGTTGTAGCGAACCAACTCGAATCCGCTGCCGCCCACCAGGATGATTTTGCCGTCCGATTGCAGTGCCAAGCGTTCCGCGGTGGGGAACTGGCCAACGAAGGTGGTGACCTTCCCGCCCGTTCCAAAGCTGGTATCGAGCGAGCCGTCCGTGTTGTAACGGACCACGGCGAAGTCGGTGGTGTTGGCGGAGATCGTGGCCGTGCCGCCGACGACGATCTTGCCATCGGACTGCAGGACCACGTCGGCGGCCTGGTCGTCCAAGCCATCGAAATCGGTCGTGACGATGCCGCCCTTGCCGAATGTGGTATCGAGCGTGCCGTTCGAGTTGTAACGGAGCACGGCGAAATCGAGCCCGGTGGTCGCCCCTTGGGTGAAGCCGGCAACCACGATCTTGCCGTCAGGCTGAATCGCCACGCCCTCAGCCTGGTCCATGCCCGTGCCGAGGCTGGTCGACACCACACCGTTACTGCCAAAGGTGGCGTCGGCCGAACCGCCCGGATTATAACGGGCGACCACGATACTGCCGCTGAGGCCGCCAGCCGCCACGATGTCGCCATTGGACTGCAAGGCGGCAGCGAAGGCTTCGCCGATGCCGTCGGTCAGCACCATGCCGCCGATGCCGAAGCTGGTGTCGAGCGACCCGGCGCTAAGCAGCGTTCGTTCCTCGAGGGCTTCGAGATTCAGGCGAGCGCGTAAGGACCGCGCCGCAGGCCGGGTAGTCTCGTTCGATCGCCAGCGCCCCATCATATGGCTTCTCCGTGGTGGACCGTCTCGGGCAAGGCTGTTCCAAGTTGGCTTTCGAGCCCTGGAAGGGCGAAAGTTAATAGCCAGGGGCGTAAGCCCCTGGAGAATCTGCCAATAAATCAGCCCCGGATGGGGCGAAAGTTCTGTCGCCCCATCCGGGGCTTTTACTCATTAACGGCCAAGTCCAGGGGCTTACGCCCCTGGCTACTGACTGCCGCCCCTCCGGGGCTAGGGAATGGCAGCATTAAGATTTAGCATGCACCTAAACTTCACGCCCGCATGTTGTCCCTTTCAGGCGCAATCTATGCAAACATACCACACCGGCCGATGTACGGACGATCTGAGCAAGATCAAGACCCCGAACCGGACGCAATAGCAACCGCATCTTTGCACGCACCTCGCCGGCGGCGCATGCTCGACCCTAACAGATTAGACGATTGCTCCGAGGAAATGGATGGGGTAAACGCGGGAATCAGGACCGGCGGGCGAGCCGGCAGGCCGCGAGCCGCCCAGCCGATCGCCCAAACCCGTATACTCTGCCCAGAAGAGGATCCAGGGCTGCTGGCTGTCGCATGCCCGGCAACGCACAACCGGGGTACGCAGTGACCTGGGTTCTCCATTCAAGAGGGCCGCAGTCATGTCGATCGCGAAAACGTACCCCAGTTTGGTCGCCTCTGCTCTGCTGATTCTCACGGCGCTAGCCTGGGCGTCCGACGACCAGAAGCCGACCGCGTCCAGCATTCCGGGCATTCCTGAGCCCATCCTCCTCTGGAACAAGAAGGCGCCGGGGGCCACTGGCAACGCGCCCGAGGACAAGCCTGCCGTCTATCCCTTCATCCCAGAGTCGGACAAGAACACGGGTGCAGCGATACTCGTCTGCCCGGGCGGAGGGAACCAGACGCGCGTGCATCGATTTTGAGGGAGTCCTGATCGCTCAGTGGCTCAAGGAGCACGGCATCGCCGCGTTCATTCTGCGCTATCGCATCGCTCCGCTTTACACGGCCGCCGAGGCGCGGCTCGACACGCAGCGGGGCGTGCAGTATCTCCGCGCCCATGCGGCCGAGTTCAAGATCGATCCGGATCGGATTGGCGCCATTGGCTTCTCGGCCGGCGCCAGCAACATTTGCGGCGCCGCGTTCCACCCGCTACCTGGAAAGGCCGACGCAGCCGACCCGGTCGAGCGCGTCTCGAGTAGCCCCAGTTTCCTGATTCCGGTCTATGGCAGCGTCGGCTCCCAGAGCAAACCGCTGGCCCTTTACCCCCGACCTTCATGTACTGCACGGCGGAGGACGGAGCGGTGAATGGAATGATGGCCATGTACACGAGCCTGCGGCGCAAAGGCGTCCCCGCGGAAATTCACTTCTTCGAACGCGGCCCGCACGGCACCGGTTTCGCACTGGGCGATCCCGTGCTCGGCGAATGGCCGAACCTGCTTTTTAGGTGGCTGCGCAGCGAGGCTATTTGACCGGTGCCCAGCGGATGGCACTGGAAGGAATCGTCAAGCTGGATGGCGAGCCCTTGCCGCGCGGCACGATCATTTTCCAGCCGGTCGATCAGCTGGGCACCCCGCCGGTGGTCGGTTACGTGTTCAACTCAACGGCGGGACGGCCGCGCGGCGAATTTCGCGTGGCGGCCTCCCAGGGGGCAGTGCCCGGCAAGTATCGTGTGGAAGTCCGGCAGGACGCGGTCCGCTGGCTGAGCACCGCCAACAATCCCATGACCCCCAAGCTCAGACTGATCAAGACCGGGACAGAAGCTCAGAAGCAGGAGCTCATCGACTACGGGCGCTGGCGAACCTCGAGCCGTCGATCGAAAACCAGCGCGTCTACCGCAAGGTCCATCCTGGCGACACCCAGGATCTGACAATCGAAATCAAGCCCGGCAACAATCGCCTCAATGTCGAGGTATTCAGCAAGTGAGAAGCAAGCCGCGCCGCTGAATGCGACTTGCAGAGGTCTTAATCTACAGAAACAATCCCAAGGAAAGAGGAGATTGGCAAGCGTTTCGAAGCTATGCAGATCCTTCTTGAGGCGATGTCTCAGTAGTCAGAGACCGTGATGCCTATTGCGATGTTGGAGCCATCTCGACCCATAAGTGGGCCAATCGGACTCTTGTGGAAACGGCGGAAGCCCGCAAGTGCTCGGTTTCGCTCCGCGAGACGCGAGTAATGGGATCTAGCCTGAAGCCGCGGAGCCCATCCTCGCTTGACCAGGACGAATCAGCGGAGGACGTAAGATCGTCAATCCACCGGTTTACCTCCGCAAACCAGTGAGGGCAGGTCTCTTCTTGCACGTATCCGATCATCCCTGCAATCGTAATCGCTCCGCCGTGCAGACCGAGCTTGAATCGTTGGACGCCACCCATCGGAGTGGCGCCAGCAGTCGAGGAAACGTACTCTCGTTCTCGGCCTGAGCCGGGCGTTGGTAGGCGTTTGCCCTCAAGGACGAGGATGGGGTCGTATTTCGTGTACTGTCGGCCCTCGATCCAGTCCGCGTCCAGCGGATTCGCAGAGATGTCGGCGGAATGCTGATTGCCTTGCGGTTCTTCGTGATGGAAATGCACCATCGCGAAGCCGGTTCTTCTGGCCGCGACATTTAAATACTTGCAGAGTTGGCCGTTTAGGTCGCGCTCGCGCTCGACGCCTGGGCATCAGGATCGTCACGCCATGCCGCCAGGTTCACGTGGATGAAGTCCAGCGTCTTGAGGGCGGCGGCGTCCGCGGAGATGCCGGAGGATATGCGGCCGTGACGAATGGGACTACTCACCGTCAGTACCCCTGTTGCCGGAGTTCGGTGAGCGTATCGTCGGCGTCGCGGATCGCTGTGGAGCGAATCCAGTACCGAAGACGATCCGGTTTGACGATGAGGATCATGTTGTCCTGGTAGTACCGGACAACGCGCACCGTCCGTAGCGTGTCGAGCGTTTGCTCGAAGACGAGCGTCGTGAGTTGGTCTTCGCAGTGTGGCCCTAGCCAGTCGATCGCCGGCCTATCACCAAAGAAAAATGATTGACAAATGAGCCCATTCAGGAAAACGGCCTTACCCGGTCGAAGATTGTCGTAAAGGCTACTAAGCAGACGGCAGTACAGAGAAGCGTAGTCCAGCAGCGCGTTCGCGTCGGCCGCGTTCTTGAGGAGCACGGACTGCTGGCCGAGGCGCACATAGGCGCCATGAATTGGGTGGTATCATCGGCCATCGCCTGTTCCCAGAACGTCAGCTCAAGGTCCGCTTCGTTCTCAGGATACGGCAACGACTCGATATCGCTTTTGAGGATTGCCGTTGCTTTACCTACCAGAGCCTTGGATCCGTTGAGAGTGACGGCAAACCGGAAGAAGTCGTGATATTTCCGCAACACCTCATAGAATTGTTTGTGCGATCACGCGTATCTGACCGACGGTGCGTGGATGCCGACAATCTTGTCTTTGAAGGCCAGAACACTTCGATCCCAGTAGGCGATCGGAAGGATTCGTGCTCCCGGATGAGCACAAGGGGGGCTCAAAGAGCTCGGGATTGCGAGGGCCTCAGAACAATGTCTCGCTTACTTTGTCGAACTCTGGCCTGGTCAATTCCGTCGATGTCCAAGGGCATGCGTAGGCAGGAGTAAGTCTGCCCAGTTAGGTGTTTCCCAGGGCGTGACCGATTGCCGACGATGAACCCTTCTCCCATTAACCAACCGCGTTCATTCGACATATTCTCCCAGCGTCGTCATCATGCGCAATCTTGCCGCCACGGTTGCCAACCGTCCCCCACCGAGCAAGTTGGCTCGCGCGGCCCTGGCCTCCTTGACGATTTCCTCCACGGACAGATGGAGCCGATCGTAATGATCTAGCTCAAAGCCAAATCGCTCGGCAGTCCGGAACGTCCGACGGAAAGTCAGATGGGTGAATCGCTCTGCCTTGTTTCCTCCCGCCAGAACGGCGATGGTCTTCGGATCGGCCCCCTCGTATAGCCCACGCACCGACGTGAAGTCGAGTATGGATTCCAGACGGCCCGTCTGCACGACAAAGCTCCGGAACGAATGGCTTTGCAGGTTGTAGAGGAAACTTGACGGCTGAACGAGACACAGCCGTCCTTTCGCGGACAACCGCCGCAAGCATTGATCGAGAAATAGGTAGGCGATCTGTTTGTCCGGGATTTCGCCACGTTCGGCGACGCGGCTCTCATTGATTCGCTTCGCGGCCTCGGTAAACTTCGATTCGAATGGGGATTGCCGACAATCAGGTCGAAGTCGCGATTCACACAAGCCGCGGCCCGATGGTCCGGTTCGCACGCCTCGAAAAAGTCGGCCTCCCAGAGATTGTGAGCGCGAAGCGGGTCGAAACGCAGCTCACTCCAGATCACGTTCGGCTGAAGCGAGTCGCAGACGGCCAGGGCCAAACTGAAAGCGGTCAGATCGACGGCATCTCGACTCATTTCGACGCCAAAGATCTGTTCCCGGATGATTGACTTGAGAGTGTCGACATCGGGCTTCCGCCAGTGATGCCTTGCCCGCCATGCGCAGACCAGGCGGCGAAATGCGCCTACCAGGAAGACTCCCGAACCACACGCCGGATCGAGGACGCATCGCTCCCGGTCAGCTTTTCGTAGGGCATGGCAACGTCCAGAAGCAGCGCTGCCAGGAATGGAGGCGTGTAGACAGCGGTGCTGCCCTGAACAAAGCGTTGATAGAGGTGGCTGATGACGTCCACCGGGAGATGGTCAAACGAGTAAAGCTCCCAAAGGTAACGCTGCTCGCCCACCGTCCTCGCCTCAACCAAGCGAGCAAAGCTGCGCAGTGATTTCTTGGTAAGCTTGGTGTCCGCCGTTAGGTCGAACACGTCGCCGTTGAACTTCTTCTCGAGGGCCTCAAGAAGCCTGAGTACTTCCTCCGGCTCCTCACCCTGCAGCACATCGAGAAGGAGCGAGCGCTCTTCGAAACCGGCCGAACCAGCCCTCGTTGGGAAACACGCCACGGTCTTCGAGGTATTTGACGAGCACGGTCAGGAGCAGGAGGCGTCGCAAAACGGGATTGGCTTCGCCGTCGAGTTGGCGGTCGGTCTCCACGACCGCTCGAATCAACGATTCATGGGCCGCCAATTCATGGTTGGCGAGCGTTTGATTCTGCGGTTCTTCCCAGAACGTGCCATCGGCCAACCGGTCGCGCTGAGAAACGGCGTCGCGCTAGTGCGGCATCGACCTGGGAGGCGATTTCGAGCTGTATCGCGGGCTGATACCGTCGTTCGCCATCGTGCCAGAAGTCGGGCCGCGCACAACTCAGGAGGTCGATTCGCGTGGGCCACGCGACGTAAACCAGCGGCGCCACTCCGAGGAGCCACAGATCATGGTGCGTCCTGGCAAGCTGACTCTCGCTAAACCGCTCCGCCGTATTGTCGATCACGAAGGCTGCCGGTTGTGACGAGCGGCCATCGTCGAATCTGCGAAAGAATATGTAGCCGACGGCTTTGAATTCATGTGCAGAGCGAACGAACATATTTTCGTCGATGCGCAACTTCATCGGTGGACGGTGCACGGAAACGAGCCCGTCCAGCGTGTCATCCGACGCCGGGTCGAGCCCGACCGCACCGAGCACCGATCCATTCATGCGCGACCGCTACCTTGAGCCGTTCTGACGCTCATGCAACCGCAGTCCAAGCTATTTGCTTGATCTACTGTAACAAAGTAGGACTCTAGCATATGCCGCGCCTATACGCGAGACGAGCCGTCACAAGGTATTTTGGCCTAAACGCCGTGCCAAAGGTTGCCTCATTCCGAAATACTGAAGTAATTTCACGTAGACCCATTGCTGCTCCGATCATCTCGACGGTCCTCTCGACCGACCTACCCAAGGGCAGATCGCCAGGGTACTCCGCTCCGCCCCGCCGATGTACGCAAAGGTCGATGCGAGCCGAGCGCGCCGGCGAATGTTCAGGCTTGGCTGCCTGGCCGTCCGCAATGGTGTTGAAGCGCGGAAAACCGGAATGGTGGCCTGATGAAGGGCTAAACCAGGCGTTCCTCAGCGGCGTGCGTGCGCCGCCAGCAAGCATCCTGAGTCCTAGCGGACTAAGTCGCCGCTCGCCTAGCTGTACCGCTTTCCCATCGGCGACTAAGTTGTAGTGAAACCGCCAGGCGTGCAACGAGCGACTCTTGGACAAGTGGCAACCGTGCCGGGCGCCAGGTGATCGCTGGGTTGCGTGGTCCCGGGGCGTTGGAGAATGGTCATCATGTCGGGTTTCGCCACGGTTTTGCTGACGGCTGTACTTGCCGCCCAGTCAGGCCCAGGCGGTGAGTGGTTTCGGATCACGGTCGTCGATGAGCAATCGGGCCGAGGTGTTCCGTTAGTGGAGCTGGAGACCGTCCATCACATTCGCTATTACACCGACAACAATAGCATCGTGGCATTTCACGAACCCGGCTTGATGGATCAGACAGTCTTCTTCTCCATCAAGAGTCATGGCTACGAATTTCCTGCCGATGGTTCTGGTGTTGGCGGCACAGCGCTTAAAATCGTGCCGGGTGGTAAGGCGCTACTGAAAATCAGGCGCAAGAACATCGCCGAGCGACCCTAACCAACACCTTTTCCCGCAATCCAGAGACCACGCCGCGCTACGAGTACAACCAGATCCTCTTTAAGCTCGACCTGCCGGGCCCCGCCTGAATCTACCCGTGGCGATTCATGCGAGTTCCGACCCAAAACCGCCCGCGCAATTCGGCACGATGAGAGCATTCGGAAACAATGAAAAAAGGCGCCAGCGTTGAATGCTCCCCCTTGGCAAGGAGGGCAGGGGCAGGGGCAATCCCCTGCACTTGATCTTGCCGGCAGAGTGAGCCGGGTCACCAATCAAGATGGACCAGCCGCGACGGTCGCCTGCAGCACTAGGCGAGTCGGAGGATTTTCTCAGGCGTTGGCAGAGCCTTCCGGTAAAGGCGTCCTTGACTGCCTATTCGATTCCATGTTGACGGATCGTATACGCAAACAGTAGCCTGATTCACAGGAGGTTCTTTCACGATGAGTCTAGTCACATCTGCCTCACGACCGAACCCGCTTCCCGAATCGGTTGTGCCACCGCTTGAAAATGGTGATCGTTTGACGCGCGAGGAATTCGAGCGGCGCTACCTTGCCATGCCAGAAAACGTCCGGGCCGAACTCATTGAAGGAGTCGTTTTCATGGCGTCGCCGGTTCGGTTCATCGATCATGCGGAACAGCACGGCGATCTGATGATTTGGGCTGGAAACTATAAAAACGGCACGCCGGGGATTCGCCTGGGTAATAATGCCACAGTAAGGCTGGATGGTGGCAATGAACCGCAACCGGATGTCTGCCTCTTGATTGACCCTTTTCGAGGTGGAACAGTCAAAATTGGGAAGGCCGGATATATCGAGGGTGCTCCCGAGTTGGTTGCCGAGGTGGCCTCCAGCACCGTCAGCCTGGATCTGGGCCGAAGTTGAACGCTTACTGCCGTAATGGGGTCCGTGAATATCTCGTATGGCGCGTGCAGGATGGCGAGATTGACTGGTTCATTCTCCGCGAAGGGCGGTTTGATCGGTTGCTTCCCCATGCGGACGGCATCACACGCGGCGCCGTGTTTCCCGGTTTGTGGCTCGATACCGCTGCCATGTTGACCGGCGCTCAGGCTCGCGTTCAAGCTGTTTTGCTGGATGGACTCGCTCATCCAACGCACACCGCTTTCGTGGCCAGGCTCGCCGAGATGGAAAAATCAATTTGAAGTCGCAAAGCTTCATGTAAAGTCCAGCCCCGTTCGATGTCGCCACCTGCATGCACTGCACTGCCAGTACATTCAGCGTGCCACACATTGCCAGGAAATACTTTGGAGTGCGGCGCTTTTCCGCCGCTTTTTTTTCATCGCTTCGTAGTACCAGGTTGCAAGAAACAAAAGCGGCGGAAGAGCGCCGCAGTCCATGTCCGTCACCAGGAGCGACACGGCCTCCAGCCGCGGTGGGTCACTGGGTAAACCCCATGCGATTTCCGAATTTTGGCCTCAACTTAATCGCTGCCCTGCACGGCTAATGGACATGATTTCTCGTTGTTTTTTGTTTGACCCGGTCCGCTGCCTCGTTAGAGTAACGCAAAGCTTTTGTTACGTATGCGTAAGAAATCAGGCGGGGTGACATGACATCGGGGCGCGAGATCGCCAGGGCTCTGCGGGCCGCCTACCTGGCTCTCCACCGCCAGACCAACGCCTGCTTCGCGACGGATGGTGTAACGGCAGACCAGTTCGTGGTTCTGTCTGCGCTCGCCGACGAAGACGGGGTGACCCAGCAGGACCTTGTTCGCCGTGTCAACTCGGACCCGAACACGGTGCGGGCGATCCTGATGTTGCTGGAGGGCCGTGGCCTGGTCACCCGGGAGCCCCACCCCGTCGACGGCCGGGCCCGCTGTGTGACGCTGACAGCGAAGGGGCGACAGGCGTTCAAGAAGTTGTGGGCGACGAGCGAGCCGTTGCGGGCCCGGCTCCTGGGCGCCTTTCGTCCGGGCGAGGCGACCGCCCTGGTGGAGCATTTGCACCGTGTCGCGGACGTGCTGTCCCCGGCCGCCAGCGCCGAACGCCGCTCGGCCGTGTGAGGCGGTGTCTTGGGACGAGGTCCGTATCCAAGCAACGTGGAGGTCCATTCATGGACAAGGTCTGGTTCGCAGGCGTGCTGTCTCTCCTCTTGGCCGCGACCCCGGGCTACGCCCAGGGGCAGCCGCCTGCCGGCAGAGCGCGCGGCGGTCCCGGCGGCCGGGGTGCGCCGATCGTGCTAAACGCGGATGACCTACCCGCGTTTCCCGACCCACCGGCCGGGATCGACGTGCCGCGCCCGGACGTGCCGCACGGGAAGCTGGAGATGATCTCCTACGAGTCCAAATCCGTCGCCACGACTCGCAAGATGAACGTCTACACACCGCCAGGGTACTCCGCAGGCCGGAAGTACCCGGTGCTGTACCTGCTGCACGGCATTGGCGGCGACGAGACCGAATGGCAGCGGTTTGCCAAGCCGAACGTTTTACTCGATAACCTGATCGCCGACGGGAAGGCCACGCCCATGATCGTCGTCATGCCCAACGGCCGGGCGCAGAAAGACGACCGGGCGCAGGGTGGGTTCGGTTCGGCGCCGGCGTTCGCGGCGTTCGAGCAGGACCTATTGAAAGACGTGATTCCGGCAATTGAAGCCCGCTACAGCACGCAGTCGGACCGCGAGCACCGGGCGCTGGCCGGCCTGTCCATGGGCGGTGGTCAGTCGCTCAACTTTGGGCTGGCCGCACCTGGACACCTTCGCCTGGGTCGGCGGCTTCTCGTCGGCGCCCAACACGAAGCCGGCGGCGGAGCTGGTCCCCGACGCAGCGGCGGCCAAGGAAAAGCTCAAGATGCTCTGGCTCGCCTGCGGCAACCGGGACAACCTGATCCGCATCAGTCAGGGTGTGCACGCCTACCTGAAGGAGCACCGCGTCCCGCACGTCTGGCATGTCGATGGCCACGGGCACGACGCGACCGAGTGGCGGAATAACCTGTACTACTTCGCCCAATACGTCTTTCGCTCGGCGCCGCCTCCGCCGCCCCCGACCGCAAAGGCCCGGTCTGCGCCTGCGCCGGCCGCCGTCACCCCATCCACGCAGCGGCCGCAACCGCCGGCCCCGACCACTCCGCCCAAGGAGGACTTCAAGCCGGCGTCCTCCAATCAGGCCGGCAAGCAATACCCGCAGGTCAACTCCGAGCGCCGCGCCCGCTTCCGAATCGTTGCGCCGCAAGCCCAGAGCGTGCGCGTGCCCGAATGGGGCGGGATCAATCTGACGAAGAGCGAAGACGGCGCCTGGGTCGGCACCACGCGCCCCCTCGATGAGGGGTTCCATTACTACCGGATCAATATCGACGGCGCCGAAGTCCCCGACCCCGGCAGCAAATTCTACTACGGCGCCAGCCGCTGGGGCAGCGGCATCGAAATTCCCGCTCACGATGAGGACTTTTACGCCCTCAAGAATGTCCCGCACGGGCAGCTACGGCAGATCCTGTACTTCTCCAAGAGCACGAACACAACACGCCGCGGCTTTGTCTACACCCCGCCGGACTATGACAAGGATCCGACCCAGCGCTATCCGGTGCTCTACCTCCAGCACGGCGCCGGCGAAGACGAGACCGGGTGGGGCAACCAGGGGCGGGCGAATCTGATCATGGACAACCTGATCGCCGGGGGGAAGGCCAGGCCCTTCATCATCGTTATGGACAACGGCGGCGGCAACGTGTTTGGCGGACCGGGGCGCGGCGGGCCGCCCGGCGGCCGTGGCCCTGCGCGCGGCGCCCCGGCGCTCCTCCGGGCGGCAACCAGAGGAGGGGCCTGGCGGCCGCGGCGGGTTCAACTTTGCCGCCTTCGAGAAGATCATGACCGAGGAACTGATCCCCTACATCGACGCCCAATACCGCACCCTCTCCGACCAGTCGCACCGCGGCATGGCGGGGCTGTCGATGGGCGGCATGCAGACGCGGCAGATTACCCTGGCCAACCTCGACAAGTTCTCGCACATCGGCGTGTTCAGTGGCGGCAGCCTCGCCGCGGACACGCCCCAAATAAAGGACGCGGCCGGATTCAAGCAAAAGGTCAAAGTGCTGTTCGTCAGCTACGGTGGCCGGGAGGCCGCAGGGGCCGCCACGGCCAAGGCCAACCGAGAGGCGCTCGAGAAGGCGGGTATCAGCAGCGTCTACTACGAATCGCCGGAGACGGCCCACGAGTGGCAGAGCTGGCGGCGAAGCCTCTACCAATTCGCACCGCTGCTCTTTCGGGATTGAATTCCCTGGTGAGAAATCTACCCCTGCGATTTATGATCTCTCTGGAGAGAAGCCGCTCGCGCGATTCGGCACCGCGAGGCAATTGACGAAAGGACAATCCGCGCCACCTGCATTCTTCGCACTCGATCGTTCGGGTAAAGGGACGGTGCCGATCTTTGCCGGCCCCATGGGAACGCTGCAAACCTCCAAGCCGCCGGAGCGTAACGCCCAGGCGTTGTTTCATGCGCTGCCAGCTGACTTTCGACAACCGCCGCTGACGACCACGCCTCTGTACGAGTTTGTCCACAAGGGCAGCGGCCAGCACGCCTACAGCACCGACAGCGGCTGGGTAAGTCCCGGTTTCAAGCGCTCCGAGAAACCGATTGCCCTGGTGTGGCGAAATCCCATGCGCCTGACCTTGCCGGCGGAGTGACCAGGGTCACCAGTCCAGACCGTGCCGGTCGCTTGCACCATCTCGGTTGCTGTCTCTTTTTGCGCTCTGCCGATCTGCGGCAGTACATTGGTTGGTCACGGACGCATAAAGGCGAACGGCTCCGAACCAATTTCCCAAAATTTCCAAATGTTCCAAAACGGCGAATTTCCAAAATCCCCAGATGTATTAGATGCAGAATTTGATAAGATGAAGGAGAAAAGTAACAAGCGGGAGATACGGCCATGACCGTCCGAACCTACACGACCGATGGAAAAGCACGCATCGTTCTGCCCAAGAATTTCGCTAACTCTACGATCCTGGTCGAGCAAATCAGCGACACGGAGCTTCGGATCCGCAAAGCCCGTGTCATTCCGGAAGACGACCTCCCCTTTGTCGAGGAGGCGATGTCCCCCCTTTCCGACCGCGACCGCGATGTTTTCCTCGCGCTCCTCGATAATCCGCCAGCGCCGAACGGTGCCTTGCGGCGGCTCCTGATGTCAGGGCACGGCCCTCAGCAACAAGAGGGCCCGGACGACAGCAGTTGGACTGATCAGTCCATCGATCTTGTGTCTCTCTCCTGGCCGGATTTCTTTGCCCGAGTTAGGTCGGAGCATCATCCCTCCGGCCACCCTCTGATGCAGGAACGTCTTCAAGTTCTCCGAGAGATCCGACGGACGTTCGCGCAAAAGGAGCATTTCCGCGATCTGGACTATGTGAGTCGGAGAAAGATTGCTGGGCTGTTCAAGTCGGCTAACCCGAATTTCTTGCTCTTCGGTAGCATGCAGCCGGTCGGGCTTTTCAAACAGGCCGTCAAGGACAACAACGAAGGGATTTCGCTTGCCCTCGACGAGATTCCTATCGAGGGCGATGTATCCCGGGAACACTATCAGAGATTCGCCGATCGCTTCCTGGAGGCATTCAAGCGCTCGGGCATGGCGCTGGCCAGTCGATTGCTCGCGATGAAGCGCCCGGACACGTTCCTCTGCGTCAACAACCAAAATAGGGAAGGGCTGGTTCAAGCGTTCCGGCTCAGCCCGAGCAAGGACGCGGCAGGGTACTGGGATTTGATCGAAAGAGTTCGGGCTTGCACCTGGTGGAAGGTGCCGAAGCCAAAAGCGGAGGACGAACGAGAAGTGTGGAGAGCGCGGGCGGCCTTCCTCGATGCTCTCTTTTACACCGGCGTGGGCATATAAGGCTGAGAGGGATGCCCCTCGCTAACTAACAAGATGACATCACGTGGTCAGTCGCTAAATTCTACTTTCGCAGGCCCTAAAAGCTTTTTGCGATGGGGTTGAAAGACAGATGAGGTAAGCCTGGCTACATCGTCCCCTCAGCGCCGAGAGCATCAACGAATCACTTTTTCAGGTAATGGCCACGTGGTTGAATGGCGGATCGAACCGCTGGGCGCCTCCCACGAGCGCGGAGAGTTTTCCAGCGGGGAGGTTTCCCTGGACGACTTCCTGCACTTGCGGGCGAGCCAGTATGAAAAGCGCCGGTTGGGCGCACCTACGTTGCACTGTTTCCCGGGACGACGGCGGTGGCTGGCTATTACACGCTTGCGGCCGGCGCCATCGCCATCGCAAACCTCCCTTCTGAAACCAGCAAGCGGTTGCCAAAGCACCCCGTCCCTGTCATCTTGCTTGGGCGGTTGGCCGTCGATCGAAGAGCCAAGGGTCAGGGATTGGGGAATGCTTTTGCGCGATGCCTTGCGTCGCGGCCTGACTCTGTCCAAACAACTCGGCCTGTTTGCAGTCGAAGTCTTGGCTATCGATGCCGATGCCAGGGAGTTTTACAAGAGATACGGCTTCGTTCCACTCGCCGACAACGACCTGCATCTATTCCTCCCGATCAAGACGATCGAGGAAGGGAGCACTGAGGGAAAGTAGGAATGGGCTCCAGTGCCGGTTATAGAACGCTCGAGAGGTCAGATGTTGTGAAAAATTCGGGACTGGCTCCGGCCACCCGTATCGGATCCTGGAAAAGTGGACATGCCAGCCGGTGCCTGTCCCGATTTTTTCACAACATCTTCATTCGTGATGGCAATCTTCACCGTCACGTAGCTCTAGGTACCGTGTACGAAATGGCTCAATGGGCAAACGATTCCGGGCGATGCCACATGCAACGTTAAAGGGTTCGCCATGGAAGAAAAGCTCGATTTCCTGGATCGGAGCCTCATTCATTTTGTGGCGGAGTTTGTTCATCCTCGACAAGACAGGCTGCTTGGCGCCATGAAATTCCAGTAGACAAGCTTTGACGACATGCCAGAAGTGTTCCTGGCACCCGGCTGAGGTAACGCGCGAGGTTTTCATGCGTTGAGTGCTCACAGCTGGGCTTGCCCCAAGTCAATCACGTTCAGGACGTCCAATAGTAGGCGAGCCGAAGGATTTTCTCAAGCGTTGGCAGAGCCTTCCGGTAAGCATCCGCGAAAAAATAACCTGAAGAGTGACATATGGCTGTCAAATGGGAACCCGAAGCGTCAGCGAGGCATTTTGCCCAGCCCTCGCTGACGCTTCGGATTCCCGTCGTAGGCCTGATTGACCAATTTATTTCTGCGCGGGTACTAAAGTCCAGCCCCGTTCGATGTCGCCACCTGCATGCACTGCACTGCCATCCACCCGTTCTCGAGGAAACCAGTCCACGTCGCCCGCGACCTGCGGGATCGCCTGAAACAGCGGGCTCTTAGCTTAGAGCGTTCGGAAACAATGAAATGTATGCGTACATTCCGCGTGCTACAGATTGCCAGGAAATACTTTGGAGTGCAGCCTCCGCCGCTTTTTTTTCATCGCCTCGTAGTACCAGGTTGCAAGAAACAAAAGCGGCGGAAGAGCGGCAGTCCAAAGAATCGCTCTTTGTTTCCGATCACTCTTATGCAATTCTTCAAGCCCGAAAAATGATTCACCGTACGCGAAGCCCTTCTCGAAGCCGGCCGGCAGGACCAGATCCTCTTTAAGCTCGACCTGGCAGACCCGCGGCTGAATCTACCCGTGGCGATTTATGATCTCTCTGGAGATAAACCGCCCGCGCGATTCGGCACGGCAAGCCAATTGACGAAAAGCCCATCTGCGCCACCCGCATTCTTCGCCCTCGATCGTCCGGGCAAAGGGACGGTGCCGATCTTTACCGGCCCCACGGGAACGCTGCAAACTTCCAAGACGGGGGAGCGCAACGCCGAGGCGTTGTTTCATGCGCTGCCAGCCGACTTTCGACAACCGCCGCCGACAACCATGCCTCTCTTTGAGCTTGTCCACAAGGCCAGCGGTCAGCACGCCTACAGCATGGACGGCAGCTGGACCAGTCCCGGTCTTGAGAGCTCCGGGAAACCGATTGCCCTGGTATGGCGAAATCCCTTGCACTTGATCTTGCCGACGGTGTGAGCCGCGCCCGCCAATCATGACGGATCAGTCGCGCCCAGGGCCGCTGCAGCCGGCGAGCCGAACGAGTTCGCCAGGAGCTGGCAGAACCTTCCGGTCGTGCCCTCGGCCGTCGATTTGACTCCGGTTCCGGAGCTGGCTGCCCATGGGGGAGGCGTTCTCTGGTAGCGGTGGTCGATGAAACCGACGCGCGAAACTTTCCGCCGGAACCATTTCGTCTTTGATGAATCCCAAGTAATACTAGCGTAAAATAACTATCTAGAAGCGGTGCCTGAACCTGTAGCCACGGATCGAGCAGTTCTTTCCGTATCAATACTGTTGCCGCTTGCCTTGGGGTAATTTCAGGGGTGCCCGACAGGAAGGACGGACTTCCCCTCCTGGCAGAAGATGGCTCCGATAGAATCAAGTTGCCCGGAAAGCATCAGGCTAGCGGCATAGAGGGAGGTGTTGAATGGACGTTCTCATTAGCTGGTCGGGAAAGCAGAGCCGCGTGGTGGGCAGCCTACTCTTCGCCTGGCTCAAGAAGACTATTCCTGGCCTCGCGCCTTGGATTTCATCTGATAGTTTCTCGCAGGCTTCGAATTGGATCCAAGTGTTGATGGAAAAGCTGGAGACGAGCAGATTCTGCGTCATTTGCTTGACGCCGGAAAACGTCCGGTCACCTTGGCTTTACTTCGAGGCAGGTGCCATCGCTGGGCGACGTGGCAATTTGAAGGTCTGCGGCTACCTTACCGGGGTGGATCCGAGCCACCTACCGGGCGGTCCACTGTCTCAGTTCCACTGGGTTGAGGCCACCAAGGAGGGAACCTGGAAGCTCGTGCGCGAAATCAACCGCGGCCTGGATAGGCCTAACGAGGACAGGGTTTTGGAGGAAGGGTTTAATCAGCATTGGCCGGAGTTACAAAGGCAACTGTCAAAGACCCTCCTTGAGTCTGCCGGTTCTGGCGGCGAAAGGGAAATCGAGGCACTGAAACCTGTGTACCGGCTTAGCGCTGAGGCGGAGTCGCTGTTGCGGGAGGCTGCTGCCGATCCCCACGGGCGAGTAATAATGGTGCGGACGATGCAGGGGTTATTTGTGCAGACCAACAGAAAGCAGTTCTCCGAGCAGACGAATCCTCGGTCTGAGGCCATGTGGCAGGGGGCAATCCGCGAACTGCTACAGAAAGGCCTACTCCAGAGCATTGGATCGAAAGGCGAGGTCTTCAGCATAACAACGGAAGGGTACCTTGCAGCAGATGACCTAAAGGCAACCAAAGGTATCACCTCGACTGTGTAAGGCGAAAGGCGCTTGGCATATTTCCAGTGAAAGTTAGACGAGAATCGCCCATGATCCAGACCCATCTAGTCGATCTTGATGAATTGGTCCAGACGGTACGCGAAACCAATGCCCGCGAATATATCGCCGAAGCTATCGCGGCATATCGGGCTCGCGCCTACCGGTCGGCTATCATGGGGACGTGGGTCGCGGTCGCATACGACATAATAGCGAAGACACGCGAGCTTGCAGTAGAGGGCGACGGCGCCGCCGTGACCTTTGCCACTGCGTTGGACGCTGGATTGCGAGATGGCTATTAACCCGGTGCAGGCTATCAGAGCGTCCAGGGGATAGAGAACAATCTCCTGAACGTCCCTCGTTGCGTCGCGCATTGGAAGAGGCAGGAATATGGCCCGTCACGGCGGCGGGAGGCGCGTAAGTGGCATTTTCCATCGGCTTGCTGGTAGAGTTCCACAGAAGGCCACCAGGTGGCCAACGGTTCCTGGATAACTCAGACATGTGAAACTCGGTCCGAAACGACCGAAATAGGCATACTCAGTTCATCAAATCGGAGCCGTTTGGCAAGATTCCGATTGGTTCGTCCTATTCCTGTCCAAGGCCAGTTGCCGCAGTCATCTGGATCATTTCGGTCGATGAAACCGGAGTTCGCAAGGTTTTGCCCCCGAAGTAGGATATGAAACGGAATCTTGCCTGAAACGGTTCTTCCCAGGTCCCTGCCTCGAAACCTAAAATGCGAACCTTGCGGCAGCGCCCCCTATCCGCATGATCTGGCTGCTCGATCCGCTACTCAGCGGGCAAAGCATATTCCGCGGACGCGTTTCTCCATCGCGCATGAGCTCGGACATTAGTTCATCGATTCTCATCCCGAATATCCTTTAAGCGAGGGCACGTTACACCATCGAAAAGCGAATTCAGGCGGCAAAGCCGACGCATCGAACCTGAAGCCGACGCGTTTGCCGCTTGCCTGTTGTTCCCGACGCATCTGATCCGCCGAATCGTCAATCTGGCGAGCCTGAATCTTGAGTTTGTTGACGCAATCAGGCGCGATTTTCAAAGACCCCCGATCTGCAGGAGTTTTCGGGTCGTCTGGCTTACCGCGGATCTCTGTGCGGTCGCAGGGGCTGCCCATGGGGGAAGGCGTTCACTCGAGGAGGCAGTAGACGTAACTGATGCGATGGGCGTTTCAGCACGACCCTCACGGCGTGTCCGACCGAGCACGCAACCAGCGTCGCCGGCCGGCGCAACTTGATGCGCCCGGAACCGGAGAGCCGTGCAGACGTCGGCCCCTTGCTGACTTGCTAGCAACACGGTAAGGGTTTACAAGACAGTTAATCAAGCCTCGGACGCCGCAGCCCACGCCCAGCACTTCCTTTCCTGTCGCCAGGTCAGGTGCTCGCGGGCGCCAAAGGGGCGAAGCTGACATCCTCCTTGTGGGAGACAGCTATGAAGCCATTCGCAGTCGTCGTCCTTGCCATGGCACTCGGGGGGCTGCCGGTCCGCGGCGAGCCGCCTCAGTTCAGCGGCGACAAGACGAGCTGGCACGGTTTCGACCGATTTGACTTCCTGATGGACGAGTCGGACCTCACGGTCAAGCCATTTAAGGCCGGGGCGGACGAGAGAAATGCCGTCAAGACCCCGGTACCCAGCCAGCTCCGTTGCTTGTCGTCCCGAAGCACGCCGCCCCCGGCATGAACCGTGGTCGTGGCGATGGCTACTACTTCGGCCACGCCAGAACCCGAACATATTGCGTGCATCGGACGCCGACGCGGTCACCTCTGGACGGGCGGCGCCGCTGCCAAAGGCCGGGTGCCGGTCGTGCGACCGTGTGCGGATGCAGACGCGATCAGCCCTGATCTGACAGCCAGACGCGAGTGCTGGAAAAGCAGCGTTCCACGGATTACTGATCGCTACGCAAATGGCACCACCTCACGGTTCCCAAACTCTGTTTGGGAACCCATGCTTGAAAAGGCGCTTCGCGTGCGTACGGCCTAATGGGCCAGGCCAAACGAAACAGAGTTTCGAGAAGTGCGTTCCCAAACTGATTTGGGAACTATTCAAAGTGCCGAGTGAGGCCGGTCCGGAATGTCACTGCATGCCGCGATCTAGGCCGGCCAACCCCTCATCAGCCCTGGCCCTCGACCGGTTCCCGATTACTCGGTTTCTGACGAGACCATCTAGCGGCCCGTATCGGGTAACGTAAATACTAACTCGAGGTATGTGCTTTCATTTCGGAATGAACTGCAGGCCGAAAGGATACCCAGACATCATCCGACCTATTCTTGAATTGAACAGTGAATGACACGGATATGCCCTGGGGTCCGAGTCGCTCGAAGAAGAGCATGCCACCAAAAATGTTGGCTGGTTGCTCTCGTTCGTGTGCAGATAATGTCGCTAGATAGGCTAAAAGTGGCCGCAACAGCCGTTGGGATTGCCTGTCTGGTAAGTCGTGTATATCAAGGGAGATAGCACGTCGGCGCGGTTTAGCCTCAAAGCGGCTCGCAATTGCCTGCAATACTCGATCAGCAAGGTTCTCGACCGACCAACCAGGTGGCAAGGGAGCCGCCAGCAATTTGGCAATCGGATTGAGGCTAGTCATAGTTCGATGATCTTCTTTTCAAGCCTCTCTGCCAATCTTTTTGTCTTTGCTATTTCTGCCCTTTCATTTTTTGCCTTCGATTTCCAATTCGCCCCGTGCCCCGAGACCCCCGCCGGAGTGCCGGAGTTAGGTCTTTTTTTGCGCTAATCGCTGGCTGCCTTGAGCTTGCGAAGCGCCAACTCCGGCAAAATGCTCGAGAAACTTGCCGGAGTCGGGGCTTGGCCTAATCCGGGACGCGGGTGGTTTGAGAAACGAACCAGGCGGGCCCGATGCCCGCCAAAGCGATGCGGCACTGTTGCTCCGGCGGATTCAATCATCGGAAGGTTGCTTGCGGCCAGCTTTGGCTCCGGACCGCTGCTTTTTATCGCGCAAACGCGCTTCGACCGATCCCCGCGTGGGCCGCGTGCGCTTCCGACGTCGTGGTGCGATAGAGGCCGCGCAGAAATCCTGCGAGTTTTTCCAAACAGTCTTGCCGATTGCGTTCTTGATCGCGAAACCGCTGAGAAGTGATCAGAACATCGCCGGTGTTGGTGATGCGGCCGCCTTCGCTCTTCTGCAGCCGAGCCTTGATTTCGGCAGGCACGCTCGGACTGGCTGTCAGGCTCCAGCGCAGCACCGCCTTGCTGGAAACCTTGTTGACGTTCTGACCGCCCGGCCCGCCGCGCGCACGTAGGTCCAGCTGAATTCGTCGTCCGGAATGGCCAAAGTCGGTGTAACAACCAGCATAGCAATCACCTCATCTAACTCACTGGACAAGCGTCAATGATCGGCGGTTCGTCTTAGGAAGAAGCGGCTGTTTCGATGTAGGGTTCCTCCCCCCACTAACGTGGGAGGCTCGCTAAAGGTAGATCGAGGCTCGCTAAAACTAGATGGAGGGTCACTAAAACTAGATGGAGCTCTTCCGCAGTTCTTCCTATCTCCTCTCTCCTTTCTATTCTCTCCTCTCTCGGCGTGAAACGCCGCGTGTGGTATTGACCTGTTCTGCCCGCGGCCCGTACTATTTGCCGAATTCGCCTGATTTACTCGGGCGGAGGTGGATGTTCAGGACGACATCTTCGGGCCAATGGAAAGACCCATGGAAGGAACTGCCGTTCTTAATTCTCCCCAAGTGCAAGCGTTAGCCGAGCATAGAACGCTGCCCGCAGCCACGACCTGGCAGCACGTTATCTACCTGGCCATCCTCGTAGTGTTGGCGGGCACTACCCGCTTCTGGCTCGTCGGTCACACGGAAGTGGCCGCCCGGGACAGCATCGGCTATATCCGCTATGCGGCTCGAGATGGAATCCAAGCCTTGGGCCGAAGTGATTCGCGGCAGCGAACAGCACCCCGGCTATCCGACGGCCCTTTTGCTCGTGTCCTGGCCCGTGCGCCATTTTTTGGGCGGCACCACGCCGCGTTCCATGCAGCTCAGCGCTCAGTTGGCCACTGCGCTGGCCGCCATTTTGCTGGTTTTTCCGCTCTATTTCCTGGGCTGCGAGCTTTACAGCCCCAAAATCGCCTTCTGGGGCGCCGCCTTATTTCAGTGCCTTCCAGCGACCGCCCGCACTACCGCGGATGGGTTGTCGGAAGGAGTCTATTTTCTTTTCGCCGTGACGGCTCTTTGGCTAGCGGCCCGGGCTCTGCGACCAATTCTCTCACAACTTTTGTGCTCGGCGGCCTGGCTAGTGGCCTTGCCTACCTCACGCGGCCCGAGGGCGCGTTAGTTGTGGTCGCGACAGCCATCGTTTTGTTCGGCCTGCAAGCGCTGCCGTCGTTGCGGCGTTCCTGGTCGCGCAGTCGCGACCAGCGCTTGCTGCCTCATTCTGGCGGCCCTCGTGGCAGGCAGTCCCTATTACCTAGTTACCGGACGGTTCACCAACAAGCCAACGCCCAATGCACTCATGCCAGGCGGCAAGAAACCTGCATTCCTTCCTAACGGAGATGTGGGCCAAAGCCTCGATTCAAGGGGCGTGGAATTCGGCTCATCCTTACTTGCCGGCAACCAAAAAGAAGGAATCGCCTCAGGTCCCTTGTTCGCAATCTATGCCCCCCCGAACTCGAAAGGCCGGCAGGTGTGGGCCGTAAGAGCCATCGCCTCCGAAGTCATCCAGGCCTACGAATATCTACTAGGAATTCCTCTGTTATTGGGAGTCTGGTGTTTTCGCCGATCGCTCATGGTGTCGCCCGGGGCGTGGGTTTTGTCGGTGCTCTGCCTTTTGCAGATCGTGGTGCTGTGGCGCCTTGCCGTGGTGATGGGCTATGTGTCGGAACGGCATGTGATGATGCTGGTGTTGTGCGGCGTATTCACCATTGCCGCAGCACTCGAATGGCTCGGCGCCAAATTGGCCGCTTCGCCCATAAACTTCAGGCATCAGAGTTGGGTGGCGACGGTGCCGCTCGTGTTGCTGACTTTCTGCTGGCTACCGACCACGCTCAAACCGCTGCACGCCAATCGCGCAGGGCACCGAGCGGCAGGGCAATGGCTTGCCAAGAACGCCAGCCCCGATGATCCGCTCATCGATCCCTTCTGTTGGGCACATTACTATGCCGGCAGGGTGTTTCTGGAAGGCAAAACGCTGCCGCACTGCACCAGGTTTCAAGCCGACCTATTACGCGGTTCTCGATTCACCGGATAAGGAACACCCCCGCCTGCCGGTTATGCCGGCCGCCATCGAACTCGCCAGAATCGGTAAGCTCGTTTATTCCTGGCCCGAAAACAAACCGATCGGTCAGGCCAAGGTTTTCGTGTATGCAGTGCAGCGGGGCGATTGAAGTGACTTTGATGCCTGAGGCAACTTCGCATTTCTCCCCCCCTGGCAAGGGGGGGGTTGGGGGGGTCTCAGTACCTTAAACCCCAGAGCGACTTTGGCATGCCAGTAGTGTTGATCGCGGCATGTGCTATTCCCCTGCGAGTTGGTTCGTCGCGTCTGACCCCCCCTGCCCCCCCTTGCCAAGGGGGGGAGAAAAACGGAATCCACTTTCGATGCTGGAGGATTCCGTTTGTAGAAGATCATCCTGATTGTTTCCGAATAGTTCTTGGTGAATGGATTCGTCGGATGCAGAAAAGATAGAAGTTTTGCCACTGAGTCATTTTGGCTTCGGTAAGCTGCCGAGCACCTGTTGCAAAGCGGCCACGCTGACCGGTTTCACCAGATGGTGATGGAAACCTGCCTCACGCGAGTGGCGGCGGTCCTCATCTTGGCCCCAACCAGTTTGAGCAACCAACACGGTTTCTTGTAAGCCGGACAGCAGACGGAGCCGGCACCACTTCGTGCCCGTCCATGCCCGGCAAGCCGATGTCGAGGAGCACCACCTCCGGAATGAAGTTGGCCGCCGCTTCGAGCGCGCTCAATCCATCGTGGGCCGTGCGGACCTGGTTGCCCATCAGGCGCAGCATTCTTCCCAGACTTTCGGCGGCATCGATATTGTCGTCCACCACCAGCACGCGATGCATGGCGGCTGGTCCGTCAACAGCCGGTTCCTTCGTTTCGGTGGGTTCCGGGCCGTTTACGGCCGACTCCGCCAAGGGCAAACGCACGACAAATTCGCTGCCCTTGCCAGCGCCTTCGCTATGCACTTCCACGGTGCCGCCGTGCATTTCGATCAGGTTCCGCGCAGAGTCAAACCGATACCCAAGCCGCCCTGGGCGCTGTCGACCGCGCGATTTACCTGCGTGAACATCTCAAAAACGCGCGACAGCATTTCGGGCGGGATGCCCAGGCCGTTGTCGCGAATCCGGACGATCGCTTGTCCATCTTCCGTCGCGACGGTCAGGCCAATCTGTCCACCTTCGGGAGTGTATTTGGCGGAATTGTTGAGGAGATTGGCCAGCACTTGAGAGAGACGCGTTCTATCTCCATCCACATAAACCGGCCCCGCTGGCCTCGTCACCGTCAAATGGTGCTTGGCTGCTTCGATGGCCGGCCGGCCGGTCTCTACCGCGGTTGCGGCCACGGCTGCCAGATCTACGCGCTCCAAGCGCAGCTCGAACGTGCCTCGGGTTATGCGCAGACGTCGAAGAGATCGTCCACCAGGCGAACCATCTGCTGCACCTGGCATTCCATCATCTCGCGCCATTTCTTTGGCAACCGCCGCGTTATTGTCGGCCATTTTGAGGATTTGCAGGGCGTTGCGAATCGGCACAGGGGATTGCGCAGCTCGTGGGCTAGAATCGCCAAAAACTCGTCTTTTTTGCGATCGGCTTCCTTAAGCGCCTGTTCGGCCTGCTTGCGTTCCGTTACGTCGCGGGCCATTCCTTGCACGTCGGGCGTTTCGCCAGGACGCCGGGCCAATCGGCTGCTGATTTCCACGGTCAGGCGCCGGCCATCCTTCGTGAAAATGTCGAGTTCGTAAGCCGTGCGTCCGCCTTCGATCACCTTGCGGGCAATCATGCCGCAGGGCGCGCTCGATGCAATCGGGCGCCACCAGGTTGGCAATGTTCATCCCTTCGATTTCATCCACGCGGTAGCCGGTGATGCGTTCGCCGGCTTGGTTCCAGGAGGTTAGCCGGCCGGACAGATCGTGAGTGTAGATGATGTCGTTGGCGTTTTCGATGAGGTCGCGATAGCGCTCCTCGCTTTCGCGCACGGCCGCTTCGGTGCGTTTTTGCTCAGAGAGGTCTCGTACGTAAGCCGTGTAATTGAGCGGCTCCTCGGTTGCCAGCCTGACTAGCGTCAACTCGACGGGGAGCGTGCCGCCTCCCGCTTGGCAAGCCAACATTTCGTGGCGCTGCAGAAGCACCGGCCCCTTGCTCTGCGTGAAATAATGCTGGAATTCCCGATCGCCTGAACCGTAGCCCGCCCTGGGGGCAATCAGGTCGCTGATGTCCCGGCCCAAGGCATCGGGTTGCGTATAGCCAAAAAGTCGTTCGGCAGCAGGATTGAAGTGGAGGACCTTGCCTTGATCGTCGAGCGTGACGATGGCGTCGAGCGCTGCTTCCAGAACCGCCGCCAGCGGCGCTTCGGTTCCTGGCGCAGAAGGCGGCGTTGGCGGGTGAGCGAATGCACCCTGCCGTTCGCCTTTACGTGACTTTTGGTCTTTCTGCTCCATGCGCCTCACCCGCTCGTGGGCGAATTACTGACCTTCTAGCATAGCAGAGGCGGCAATAAGGTGGCTATCGCTCACGCTCCGATCGACTGTTTGTCCACGCAGGGATTCTATTCTTCGAGCTGGCGCAGGCCGAATCGTCCTTGAGAAGACGAGACAGTGAACGGTCCGCCAAAATCTTTCCTTCGGTTTGGCAGCGCGGGCAGTAGTTCGTTTCATTGTCGGCATAAACGATGCGCTGGACCGGCGCCTGACAAACCGGGCAGGGTTGGCGAAAGCGGCCGTGCACTGCCATTTGCGGTCGAAAGGCCGTCACATGCTCCGGAAAACCATCGCCTGCCTCTTCGCGCAGCCGATGGATCCACTCGGTGAGCGTTTGCTGCACGGCCTCGAAAAGCCGCTTGACAGCGGTGTCGCTCAGTTTGCAGTCAGCGTCAGCGGCGAGAGCTTGGCTTGATGCAAAATTTCATCGGAATAGGCATTGCCGATGCCGCTGAATAGATGGGGATCGGTCAGCGCACGCTTGAGCGTGTGGTTCTCGCGGGTGAGAGCTTTGCGGAATGTCGGGAGATCGACGCCCAAAACTTCAAGACCGCCGGGATTGTGTACAGCTAATCCGTCTTCACCGCGCACGACGAAAAGCGAAGCCCGTTTTTTGGAGCCTGCTTCGGTCAAAACGAGCGTCCCGTTCGGGAAATCAAAGGCGGCCAGGCCGATTTTCCCCGGGAACTTGGCTCCCAGCGGCTTCCAATGCAGGCGGCCGGCAATCATCAAATGCAGCACCAGAAACAGTTCGTCATTGAATGCGAATACGAGCCGTTTCCCCAGGCGGCGCAATCCCCGAACCGGCTTGCCCTCAATCACTTTGAGCGGCGGCTCAAAGCTTCGGACCAGGAACGGACTGACGACGCGCACCCGTTCGAGCGGTTGGCCCAGAACCCGCTTTTCGAGACATTCGAGATAGACAATGATGTCGGGGAGTTCGGGCATGGGAAGAATAGACAATAAGAAACAGCAAGTGATCTCCGCGCGGCTCGCTTCAGCCGCTCGCCTTTCGCCCCTATACTGTCTACTGTATCCTGTCTACTGTCTACTCTCGTTCAACTACCGATTACCCAATACGATGTCTGATCGTCGCATAGATTTGCCGCTCCTATCCTCCGCGAACCCTGCTGCGCCGACTGGGAAGGCTTCACGGCTCCCGAGTTCGGTGCAGCCGAACCCGATGCTCCGCAGGGGGAATACGCCGGCGGGGAGTTGGAAGCGCTGGTTGTCCCGCGCGTCGATTCCATGAGCACCTTCCAGCAAGTGGAGTTGTTAGCGCCGGCGGGCGGCCGATGCTGCCTATGCGGCATTCCACTACGGGGCAGACGCCATCTATTTGGGCCTGAAGAAATTCTCGGCTCGGGCCGAGGCCGAGAATTTCACGTTGGAAGAAACGGCCGAGGTGGTCGCTTACGCGCATAGCCTCGAGCCGCCGCGCCGCGTATTCGTGACGGTGAATACGTTGCTGCGGCAAGACGAATTGCCGGAACTGGTGGAGACGCTGGCTGCCCTCGACGACATGGGCGTGGACGCCGCTCATCATTCAAGATTTGGGCGTCCGCTGGTTGGCCAACCATTATTTCCCCAAGCTGGAGTTGCACGCCAGCACGCAGCTCGCCGTGCACAATCGCGCAGGGGGCCGCGACGCTTCATCACCTCGGCTTTTCCCGTGTGGTCCTCACTCGAGAGCTGACCTTCGAGGAAGTCCGCGATGTGACGGCGACAGGGGGCGTGGAGACTGAAGTCTTCATCCACGGGGCGTTGTGTTATTCCTACAGCGGTCTCTGTCTGTTTTCTTCGCAAACATTGGGCCGTAGCGGCAATCGAGGCAAGTGCGCCTATTCTTGCCGTCATGAATTCACCGTTTCCGGTGCTCCGGACACTTTACGCGACGGTTCCGAGGTGAAGCGCGATCCGCACACGGGATTCCCATTCTCGATGAAGGACCTGGCGTTGCCGGATCATCTGCCCGCGTTGCGCTCCGCGGGCGTTTCCTGTTTCAAGATCGAGGGCAGAAAAAAGAGCCCTCTCTACGTCGCCACCACTACGGACTACTATCGTAAATTGCTCGACGGCAAACTCGACGATGCCGACCGGGCGATCGAAGAGGCGGATTTGCAAACGGTTTTCAGCCGGCCCTGGACCCGGCTGTTCATGCAGTCGCACAAAGATAAGGAAGTTGCCGACCGCGACACGGTAGGCCATCGTGGCGCCCCGATCGGCTCGGTCGAACGCCTCAACGTTCGGGGTGGTGAAGCCTGGCTCTGCTTTCGCACTTCGCGACCCCTGGAACGCCACGACGGCTTGCAAATCGATCTGCCTGTGCTGGGCAAGCCGTTCGGTTTCGCGGTCGAACGCTTGCGAATCCTGCCTGCTGGCCGTTCCGGCTCGCATGCGGTTGAAACTTTTGCCGCGGCGGAAGGCGTCCAGGTTGAGGTTATCTTGCCGGTCGATTACCCCGCAATTCCGGTCGGGGCCGTGTCTATTGCTCGTCGTCGCAGGCGGTGAAGCGCGCTTACCGCTTCAGCCGGCCGAAGCCTGGGCTATTCCGTTCGCGCCGGCTGGTCGATGTGGAGATCGACGTATCTTCGTCGGCGATCGTCGCTCTGGGCCGCGTTGTGCCGCGTGATCCAAACGAAAAGCACATCGAAATTCGCGTTGCTATGCCTGGCTCCTTCGAGCCGGCACGGAATCCAGAACAAACTGCCCAAGCGGCGCGTGAAGCCTTTGGCAAGCTCGGCGATACCGGTTTGCAGCTGGGGACTTTTCAATTTCGCAACGAAGGTTGTTTCGTGCCGATTTCGCAATGGAACGCCCTGCGGCGCACGTGGTGCGAAGCTGTCGAGCGAGCCATCGAGCAGGAGCGGTTGGAGCGAGTGCAGCGAACGCAGGCAGCTGTCTGCCCGCCTGCGAGGCCCTCGGCATCCACGGGATTCCGTTGGTCGATCAAAATCGATCGCTTGAGCTTCCTCGATCAATTGGAACCATCCGATTGGCAAGATCTGGATGAGTTGATCGTCGACATCACCCGCGATTCCCTGAACGTGCTCGAGAACAAGCTCGCTCTTTGGTGTGAACGTATGGGGCACGAGCACATTCGGCTGGCTCTGCCGGCCCTGACGCGGAAGTGGGAAGAGAAGCCTCTTTTGCAGAAAATCGAACGGCTCCGCGCCGCGGGCTGGTCGCGCTGGGAGGCGGCGAATCTGAGTGCCTGGTCGTACTTGGACATTGATCCAAGTGTTCGGAGCGAAGGGGCGTTGGATTTAGCGGCGGATTGGTCACTTTACGTTCTCAATCGCTTGGCGGCCGAGCAGCTTTTGAGCATGAGCGTAACGCGGTTCGCTCTGTCGCCCGAAGACGGTTTGGCGAACATGGGTTCCCTTCTGGCCGAATATGGCTCGAAGGCGGTAGTGATTGTCCATCAAGATACGCCGCTCTTTTTGGCCGAATCGTGCCGCCTATGCCAACTTGATCGGCGGCTGCCCCGGCAAAGCCAATTGCCGATTCGAGAGCATGGTGATGATCTCCAGCTTTGGCGAACGCGTAACGGCCTTAGACTATCATTGCCGCACGATCGTCCTCAACGACGGCCCCTTCTACCTGGGCGATCATCTGACTGATTTGGCGCAAGCAGGCGCCATATCCTTGCGAGCCGACTTCGTCTATCGGCCTTACGAAGCTCACGTCGTCCGCGACCGCTGGCGGCGCATCCGTGCAGGCCAGACCATCCCCGGCGGCCATGCGGCCAATATCGGGCACGGGGTGCTGTGAAGGTCGTGGATCGTGAGTCGTGAATCGTGATTCGTAAGAGCGGTCGCCGCGCGTTCGTTTAACCCGGAGGCAACGGCGACGGCGGGCAGGCTGCGTCTCAGGTCTAATGGTGTGAGCGGTTGCAGAATCAATGGTATGACCGTCGGCAACAAGTTCGCCGTCGCCGATGGCTCCGGGTTAAACTATTTCGCTCAATCTAAGCAAGCAGCGGCTCCTGGTGAACGTAAGGCCGCTTGCCTACTAGGCCGTGGATCAACAAATCCCCTTCCATGGACTCGAATGACCAGGCGTCGATAGGCAAGCCCTCAAGCGCGAGCGCTGCTCCCTGGCCGCCGATGGCCGATACGGCTTGTGCGCCGCCCAGCAGACGCGGGGCTACGAAGACATGTACGCGATCGATGGCGTCGGCGTCGCAAAAGCTGCCCAGCACCGCGCTGCCGCCTTCGACAAGCAAGTTTGTGAACCGGCGGCGGCCCAGCTCGTCGAGCAAACCGAGCAGCATCGACGCGTAGTCGGGGCAGGGCAGGGGGAGCACCTCGACGCCCGCAGCCCGCAGGGCATTCTCGCGCGTTTGATTGCCGCCGATCGCCGTCACCAGCAGGATCGGCCCTTCATCCAGCGATTGCACGAGCCGGCTCGTGAGCGGCAGCGAGGCGCTGCGATCGAGAACGATGCGTAGCGGCGTGCGCGGTCCCGGGGGGCGGGCCGTGAGCAAGGGGTCATCCGCCAGGACCGTGCCGCGGCCGACCAACACCGCATCGACTCGGCCGCGCAGTTCGTGAACCCAGCGCCTGGAGGCTTCGTTGGAGATCCATTTCGAATCGCCCTGAGCGGTGGCGATTTTGCCGTCGAGCGTCATGGCCCACTTGGCGTGCACGTAGGGCCGGCCAGTCGAGAGCAACTTCAGATAAGGCGCGTTGAGAAGACGAGCCTCGGCTTCACATAACCCGGTCTCGACCTCCAAGCCGGCGGCGCAGTAACGCCGCGACTCCCTGGCCTGCCACCTGCGGAAAAGGGTCGAGCATGGCGGCAACCACCTTAGCAATGCCGGCGCGAAGGATGGCATCGGTGCAGGGCGGCGTTTTGCCCTGGTGACAGCAAGGTTCGAGAGTGCAATAAAGGGTGGCTCCACGGGCGGCCGGGCCGGCGTGCAGCAACGCATTGACCTCGGCATGGGCCTGGCCGAAACGTTCGTGCCAGCCTTCGCCCACAATGTGGTTATCGCGAACCACCACCGCGCCGACCAAGGGATTGGGTTCGACAGCGCCGCGGCCGCGCTCCGCCAAATCGAGCGCCAGCCGCATCCAGGTTTCTGACTCGACAACCGTCATGGTTTCTTCAACTCGTCGGCCAGGAAGGAATCGATCGCGTTCCAAGCCGCTTCGGTCGCCTGGGGATCGGCCTTGCCGCCAGCCTCGGGACTCGCGGGATTCATGAAGCCATGGTTGCTGTGAGAGAAAACTTTGATTTCACTTTTCTTGCCGGCTCGTAGACACGCTTTGCGGAAGGCATCCAAGGTTTCGTCGGAGATGCCCTCATCTTTGCCGGCGAAGATGCCCAGCACAGCAGATTGCATAGGCGCCAGCAGGGCGGCGTCAGTCACGACGCGGCCATAACAGATGACGCAGGCTTTGAGGCGCGGGTCAAGCCGCGCCGCGTCGAGAGCATAACCGCCGCCCATGTCCCAGCCGATCACCCCCAACCGGTCAGCCCGGACATGCGGATGCTTCGACAAGTAACTGACGGCGGTTTTGAGAGCAGCCAGCACACTATCGTCCGGCAGCCCGCGTCCCATGATGTGCGCGTCCAGCACGCCCTCGACCTTTTGGCCTCCATAAAGGTCCACAGCGAAAACGATGTAACCTTCACCGGCGAGCTTCCGCGCCTGTTCGACTTCCCAGTCGGTCAGGCCGCGATCTTCGTGTATGAGCAGTAGCCCGGGCCGCTTGTCGGGATCGGATGCGGAAAGAACGGGCATCACAAGTTTGCCCTGACAAGGGCTGCTGGATGCATCAAAGGTTACGTCAGTGACCGTGAGCGCTGGTGGCGCTGGGGGGACCGGCCCCCTGGCAGCAGGCGTGCAGCCCATTGTGAAAGCACTTAAGTGCAAAAGGAAGACGATGATGAAGCGAATGATCATTAGGATTTCCTGCTAACCGTTGCGGGCATGAGTAGGTCCCACGAGCTGAGCGGGACGGCGGCATCTTCACGCCTGCGCTGGGTAGTCATCGCCCGCCGAGCGTGGCAGTGCATTGCGGATGGTTGCAGATTCCGCAGTCCGGCTCGGCTCGCCGGACCTACTTGATTCCGCCTCGCTGGCGGCAATTCACAGGTATCCCCAACGCGATCTTTATTTACCGCCAAGGTTTTTGGCGAAGAAGGCATCGATCTGCTTCCAGGCATCTTTGGCCGCTGCTTCGTTATAGGCAGCGTTGGGCTTGCTCGGACCGTTATCGGGACGCATGAAACCGTGCCCTGCAGGATAGATGTGAATGCCGTCCACGGTCTTGCCCGCATCCTTCAGCGCCTGCTCGAACTGACGCACGGTGCTCGGCGGGATGCCCTGGTCTTGTGCGCCGAAGATGCCCAGGACCGATGCCTGGAGCGGCTTGACGCTATCGCTGGTGGTTACCAACCGGCCATAACAGATGGCGCAAGCGTGAATGCGCGGGTCGTCCAGCGCCGCGGCGAGCGAAAAGCCGCCTCCCATGCACCAGCCGATGGAACCGATCTTGGTCTTGATCACTTTGGGATTCTTGGCAAGCTCATCCACACAAGTCTTGAGATCGCGGAAAGCGCGGTCCGGCGGCAAGCCCTTCATAAGCTGCGTAGCCACCGAAGGATTGTTGGTCACTTTGCCGTGGTAAAGATCCGGAGCGATGGCCACATAACCATGGGCGGCGAAGCGCTTGGCATTGTCGACAATCCAGTCATTGAGGCCCCACCATTCCTGGATCACGACCACGGCGGGAAACGGACCGGGGCCGTCCGGCATCGCCAGCACCGCTCGGAACTCCGTGTCGCCTGACTTGAGCTTGAGATCCGAAACGGTGACGTCGGCATGTGTGAGCGCGGGCACGAGCAAGCCGAGTAAAGCAGTTAGCAGCATTCCTCGTAGGCAACGCATGTGTGGATCCTCCCGGAGGTGCATCGAACTGGGCCTATGCCGTCAGTTTATTCCGAGAGCGGACAATGCAAATGGGTGGCGGGTGGCGGGCGAAGCGTGGAGGGTGGTCGTAAGAGGAGCTTGGCGATTCAGAATCGCTACGCGGGTTAAACGAGGAAATCCACGAGTTTCGGTAGCCATCGACCCTGTGAATGCGGCTGCCCAAAACGGAGGTATGTTCGCAAGCGCCTCGCGTTTCAAATGTTCTCTAGCCGCCCGGTGGAATCGCCGAAGTGAGCCAGGTCTTTCAATCCCAGGTTGTGAGCCATGCTCAGGTAAAGGTTCGCCGCGGGCTTGGATCCATGCTTGATGTAGCGGCCTGGTTTCATCGTGCCGCCGCCGCCACCGGCCAGCACCATCGGCAAATTGGTGTGCGTGTGCCGATTGCCGTCGGCGTTGCCGCTGCCGTAGACGATCATCGAATTATGCAAGATGGAGCTGCCGTCGGCGTCTTTGGTCTCCTGCAGTTTATCGAGGAATTTAGCAAACTGGCGCACATACCAGAGATCGATGTCGGCGACCTTGTCGATCCAGTCTTTGCGGTTCTGATGATGGGTCAGATCGTGATGACCTTCGGAAATGCCGATCTGGTCGAAAGAACGGTTGCTGCCGTCGTGGGCGAGCAAGAGCGTGGCCACGCGCGTGGAATCGCTCTGGAATGCCAACAGCAGAATGTCGTACATCGTTTGGACGTATTCCGCATACTCCATGGGGATGCCCAGCGGCGTGTTCATGGCCGGGTCTTTGATCTGACCGAAACGCTCCGTCTTTTCGATCCGCGATTCGATCTCACGAACGCCGGTCAAATATTGATCGAGCTTGTTTTTGTCTTCCGGGTTGAGCCGGCGCTGCATCGTTTTGGCGTCTTCGAGTACAAAGTCGAGAACCGAGCGTTCCTCCTGCCGCCGGCGTTGCATGTTCGCCCAGCGCTGGCCTGGCGCCCCGTCGCCGAATAGGCGTTCGAAAACCAGGCGCGGGTTGGCTTCGGGCGTCATGGGGGTGGTCGGCGAACTCCAGGAAATGTTGTACTGGTAGGCGCACGAGTAGCCGGAGTCGCAGTTGCCGGTGTTGTGTACGGGATCGCATGTCAATTCCAACGAGGGAAAGCGCGTGAGATGGCCAACCTGCTTGGCCATTGCCTGATCGATGGAGATGCCGGCGCGAATGGCGGTAGCGCTCTTGTTGAGCCGAACGCCGGTCAGAAACGTGGCGTTGCCGCGGGCGTGGTCGCCGCCGCCGTCTGGGCCGGCCTCGGCCGCCCGCTGATTGAGCCCACCCATAATCTGGATGTGCTGCTTGCTCTTTTCGAGCGGCTGCAGCGTGCGGCTAAAGGAGAAGTCCTTGCCCTCGGCCTTGGGCCACCAGGCGCCGGAATCGCCCCGTTGGGAAAGAAGATGAAGGCAGCCCGTAGCGGCGCTCCCGTGGCGGTGACGGCAAGTTTGTGCTGGACGTTGGGTCCGCAGCCAAGAGCCGGCTGACGCCATGCGATGCCAGCACCGGTAGCGCAATGCAAGCACCAGCGCCGCGGAGAAACTGTCGCCGACTCAAACGAATAGCGCTCTCGTTCGTGCGGTAATCGTCGTGTCGCGTTGCCGATGGCATGAGAGTCACTCCTCAATTATTCGACTCGTTGGCGGTTCGCTTTTGGGACGCGATGGTCGATGTCCCGGGCTCCCGGCGTTTCTGAAAAGGCGCCGATTCGATAACCCCTGCGAGCAAGGCACTGGGCCGGCCATTTTCTTTCTCCAGGCGCTCGACGATCCGGTCGACAGCCTCCACATCGTTATAGTCCAAGCCGCGGCCCAGGGCGTAGGTCAAAAGTTTCTCCGTCAAACAGCGGTACACGTCGCGGCAGCGCTTCGTCACCAGAATATGCTTCAATTCTTGCACGGTTTTGAACGATTCGCCGGTGATGAGCTGGCCCGACGTGTCGATCTCCTGGTTGCGTTCCTTCTCCCGGAAGCGGCCCAGGGCGTTGAAATGCTCGAACGCCAAGCCGAGGGGATCCATGCGATTGTGGCAAGAACTGCACAAGCTTTCGCTGCGGTGGAGTTTGAGCGTTTCGCGTAAGGTCGGCGGCTTACCCTTCAATCCGGCGATGGCATCCTCCAAGGGCGGAATGTCCGGCGGCGGCGGGGCCGGCGGGGTTCCAAGAATGTTGTCCAGAATGAACAAGCCGCGTTTCACCGGACTGGTCCTGTCCGGATTCGAGGTGATCGCCAACACGGTTCCCTGCGTCAGCACGCCGCCGCGCGGGCTCCCGGGCGGCAGCTTGACCAAGCGCATCTGATCGCCCTTGACCCCTTCAATTCCATAATGCTTGGCGAGCCGTTCGTTCAGGAAGGTGTAATCGTTTTCGATCAGCTCCGTTAGGCTGCGATCTTTTTTCAGAATATGCTCGAATAGCATTTCGGTTTCTTGGTGCATGGCCCGGCGCAATTCATCGTTCAATTCGAACTGAGCGAAGCGGCGAAAGCCGCCAAAGAAGCTGGTGCGCACTTGGGCCAGTTCCTTCTTCTCGGTTTCGGTCAAACTCGCAGGAGGTTTTCTATTCAGCTCCCGGAAGCGCGCTTGCCGCTGCTGTGCTTTCGGATCGGGGGTTTCGTCTCGAGAAATGACGGCCCGGGCGTTGATGGGAACCGTTTGAATGTCGCGCGCCTGCAGCCATTGGCCGATGAAATTGCGGATAAACTCGCCCGAGCGCGGATCGGTCAGCATGCGCGCCAACTGGGGTTTCAGATTTTCTCGAAGCTTGTTGGCGGCGGCCAGACGGAAGAGCTGATCGTCGGGCATGCTCGACCAAAGGAAGTAGGATAACCGCGTAGCCAGCGAATATTCGTCGATGAGCGGATGCGGACCAGATGAACCTGGTTGCGAAGCTTCTTCGCGAAACAGGAAGCACGGCGAAGCCAGAACGACCGTCATCGCCTGAGCGATGCCGGCCTCGAAAGTCCGGCCGGGCTTGCCGTAGACATTTTCTGCAAGCTGAACCAGCCGTTGAATGGTCGCTTCGTCAACGGGCCGCCGGAAGGCGCGATTGGCGAAACGCTCGAGCAGGCGGCGGGCGTAGGCACGGCGTTCTGCAGCGCCTTCAGGAACCGTCTCGGGGAAATAACGCCGATAATGGGGGGGCGGCACCCAGTATTTCTCTTCCAGCGGGCCGCGCATCGTCACGGCAATCACGCGCATGGTCAGATTGCGGACCTGCTTTTCTTTCGGCGTTAGTGGGATGAGTTCGATCGCCAGTTCGTGATCCCCCCCAGCCCATTCTTGTGGGTACTCGTAGTGGAATGGCCTCCCGCCTTGCCGGGTGTATTCCTGGTCGAGCAAGGTCTTGCCGTCCACCTTGAACAGCAGCCGGCACTTGTTGTAATCGAACACGCCGTCGACATATTTCTCGTTTGCCGAAAGATCGAGGACTACCTGATAATGGCCTGCATGTTCGGCCCGAGTGACCAGCGAGCCGGTTGCCGGCTTGTAGTAGGAAAGAGTCAATGAATCGCCCGCTCCTCTGGCGGGCGCGGCGCTGCCGGCGAGGCGAAAGCTCCTCCCGGGAAGGCGCTTCTCGGCGACGACCTTGGGCGCCATGGGAACGGCTTGCCCAACGATGGCGCGGGCGGCGGCGATGTACTTTTCGAGAAGCAGCGGCGACATGGTAAGCACTTCGCCGATGTTGTCGAAGCCATGGCCGGTGTCGTCGGCCGGAAATTCGGCGGTGGTGTCAAAGTTGACGCCGAGCAATTCGCGAATCGTGTTACGGTATTCGGTACGATTGAGACGCCGCACGGTCACACGTCCGGGATCCGGATCGCGCGGGTCGATCTTGAAGGCCGAGCTCTTGATCCAGGAAACGATTTGCTCGATTTGCTTGGCTTCCGGGTGGGGCTTGTTCTTCGGCGGCATAATGCCGGCACGCACCATTTTGAGCGTCTTCCACCAAAGCTGGCGGTCTTCCAGTAAAGCAGGGTTACCGTCAACTTGATCGAAGGCGATGCCGCCCTTCTTCAACTCGGCGTTATGGCAGCCGATGCAGAACTGCGTGAGGATCGGCTTGACCTCTTTCTGGAAACGCACGCTGCTTGTTGGCCCAGCGGCAAGCACGCAAGGTGGGGCGAATGCCGTCAGCAGAAAAGGCAAACTCAGAAGGCGTGCAGAGAATGGCGACATCTTGAGAAAAGCCTCTGCAAAGAGACATTTGCCATGATTAGGTAGCACAAGTATAGCAGCTTGAATGGGATACGCCAGAAAAAGCTAATGAATCTTTGTGGTGACCGAGCACCTGTCTGCTTACACTGAATCGAGATCGGGCAGGCAGGAGAACTCCTTGGGGATGTCATTGATGAGATTGCCTTGGCGCTCAATCCGGCCAGCCGATCCACGGCGCGAGTATTTGGCGCTAGTCTCCTATTTACCGTTGAGCAATTTCTTGTCGTTCCCGCTCTTCGTGTGGTTCACCTTGAGGGTCCTGCGTCAGTTGCGCAGACTCCCGGTTTGATCGCCTACTCTTTGGACGTAAAACTGTTCAAGCGCGAATTCTGGACGCTTTCGGTTTGGGAGAGTGAGGAAAGGTTGCGCGCGTTCGCGAAAGGATTTCCGCATTCCGCTGCCATGCAGTGGATGGCTCCGCGCATGGGAGAGACGTTCTTCACGCGTTATGCCGTCACGGGCGCCGATCTGCCGTTATCGTGGCTGGAAGCTCATAAACGAGAACAAACGACCAAGGCTATCTGCCAAGGAGCTTGGTCCCTCAAATAATGGGTCAGCAAGATGATCGAACCACCACGGTTTTCTCAATTGGATCACTGTTCCGTAATTATCACAGACGTGGAGCGGAGCCGCCAATTCTATGGCGGCTTGCTGGGGCTGCGCGAAATCAACAAGCCGCGAACGTTCGACTTCGTCGTGCTGTGGTATGTGTTGGGCGACGACACCTTGCATTTGCTTTTGAAGGACAAACCGGACACGGTGAGTCCCCGCCACTTTGCCTTACGTGTCGATGATGTGAAGGCAGCCCGAGATTACTTTCGAGCCAAGGGTGTGCAGGTCGACGAAACGACGCTCATCCCGGGCGCCGACCGTTTCTTCATTCAAGACCCGGACGGCAATCGCATCGAGATTATTCAGTGGCTCAGGCCCTATAGCTCGGAAGAAAATGCGCCTAATGGATAGCCGCGACGCGCAGCGTGGTGTGAGCGCTCCGCTGCACGTCGCGGCTAACCAATCTGAGGCTCCTAGAACATAAACTGGCTGCGGAAGAAGAAGCCTTGAGACCAGATCTCGGCCTTCGAGCCTTCGGCGCTCCCTAGGCCCCACCACTGCTCATAGGTGTAGCCCATGGCGAAGTCCCAGTTATCGTGCCAGGTCGGTCGCCAGCGCAAACCAATTTCCGTCTGCAGCACGGGAACCGCTTGAGTCGAGCGGGGCGAAACCGATCCGTAAGCGGAATCCGGCCCTTCCACGAGTGTTTCCTCGAACCGTTGCTGGACTCGGCCGATCAGCAGGGCGCCTTCCACGCGAGCGAAGGTGCTCAAGGTGGAATGATAGCCCACGCGGCGCTCGATTTCGAAGAGGGAATGAGGCCCGGCGCCGAAGAACTTGTTGCTGATCTTGATGGCATCGAAAAGCGGTGGCTGGGTCGGATCGTTCGGGGCGTAGAATTCCTGATCGTTGCTATCGAAATAGGCGTAGCCGATGCGTGCACCACTCGGCCACGGACTGCCCAATTATTGCCCAGTTGAAAATCGCGCGTGGCGTAATCGAAATCGATGGTTTGCACATCGAGGTTGCTATGCATGGAACCGGTGGGCAGGCCGCTGAATTCATCGATATCTTGCACGGTTCCTTCGGCGATGAGGAACTTGTAGGAAACGAGCACGGCTCCCCAGTTTTCGCCGAAGCGATAGCCAAGGTCAAATCGTGGCGAAACAGTGCCTCCCAGCTCTGCACTGGGCAGATGGAGATAGTCGGTTTCGCCATCGCTTAGGTTGATCCCCTGCGCGAGGCGATTCATGACGTGCGGCCCGACAATGCTGGTCTCGAGACCCACGAACCAACCTGGGCACTCATTCCAAGAAAGGAAGAAGATGCGCTGCGCGCTCGGCCGCCTGCTCCGATGTGATGAACGGCGGTGGGCCGGGCGGCAGGGGCGGAAGCGTGGATGGGTCGGGCGGCGGCCCCAGGGGCGGATAAGGCTGTTGGCCGTTCATGGACGGATCGGGCGGTGGTCCCAGCCGGGAATAGGGTGGCGGCGCATTATAAGGAATTCCCGGTAATGGCTGTGGTGGCGGGCTTCCGTAACGTTGGTCGTTATTGGGTTGCGACGGCGCGTAATAAGGGTTTGTGGCAGGTTGCGCAGGCGGAGCCCTGATAGGCCGGGCCGGTTGGTGAGGATCCGTCGGCTGAAATAGGAACCGGGGCCGACGGAAGCCCCTGGGCGTTGGCAGTGCCAGCGGATGCAACGGCCAATACAGAGCCGGCAATCAGCAAACTTGGTACCAGGCGCATCATAAGACGGCTCCAAAACCAAGGCATTTTCAGGCAGCGATTTTGAGGGAGCCCTCTTTAACCGAACGAGTCCGCTACTGCAAGATGAGCCTGGTTATACCGAATGGAACAGCACAACTGCTGGTTCAATTTAGGATAGCTGGCGTCCAAATGAGGAACTGCGACGCCCAGGCAACCGCTCGCCGCGGATCACGCAGGAACCAGGAAACTCATGTGCAGACTTGCATGTTTGAGGTGGAGTCTGTTCCACTCTTCGGTAGTTAAATTGCCGAACACAGGGTGTTTGGCCCGAATCGTTTCTCTTTGCAAGCGGCCGACGGCTGCGTGCAGTTCAGCCAGACCCTCTTCGGTACTCGTCGTCGTCGGCATCAGTTCATCGCCGCCTTTGGCTGGCAGTTTGAGGCCTGCCGGCATGGAACCCGCCAAGAGCTTTTTCTTGAAGAGCTTGGCCACCAGACAGATGTACCAGGGAAAGACCATCTTAAGGCCGTCGATCGATCCGACGTAAACGCTGGCCAAATGTCGAAAGATCTGACCCGCCGACCAGTTGCCGAGCGTCTTGATCTGACCTGAACTGAGCCCGTCGGCGTCGGCCAGCAATTCATCGAACGATGCATAATCGAGCTTGCGGCGGCGTTCGACTTTTGCGGTGTTGACGGGCATTGGTATTTCCCCTGATTGGCAGAGTCAAATCGCAATGGCTCGGAGGCTGGCATTCTAGTAGGTCAACAAAAGCCTATCCGAAACAACTTCCTTTTCCAGTGTTTGCCCGCCCATCTGGAATCTTCGCAACATCGAACGGCCACAGTTGAGGAAAACTTCTCGTTCGAAAAGTCCCTTCGGTATCCGGAGATCACAGAGAAGATTCCCTGAGCGTTTGGTCCCGTCAATACTTAACGCTACTTGGACTCCACGGCGTTTGCAGGTAGCGATCAGCTCAAAAAGGTTCTGCAAATCGAAAGCCTGCGCTCCATACAGGATGCTTTGCGAATCCTGGTACGGCGGATCGCAATAAATCAGATCGTTCTTTTCGGCCATCTCCATGGCTGTGGTGTAATCGAGAAGACGAAACTCAGTGTTCAAAGTTCGCTTCCGCCATTCGTCGACTCTGCGAGTGAAAGCATCGGATGGAATTGGAACGTGGGCTCCGCAAGGTGTTGACATATGCCCGTCTGCCTTGCGGAAGCGAACTACTCCGCCATAGCATGACCTGCAGAGAAAAAGCAGATCGGCCCCGTTGGGCTTGGAGTTGTAGGAAGCCTTAATTCGCTCGTACTCATCTACTTTCTCTCCAGCCATAAGCGCGTGCCGGCGTTCCGCATACCAATGCTTGAGTTTGGCAGGTTCATCATGCAAGGCACGCCAGATCTCCATAAGGGGTTTGAAAATGTCCGATCCCACTGCTCTTGCCGGTGCAAGGGTCGCGAGGACTGCTCCGCTTCCGAGGAACGGTTCGAAGTACATCCCGAAACGGGCTGGAAAGAACGAAACAACCTCATGTGCGATTCGTTGTTTGCTTCCAATCCATTTCAAAAGTTGGGCCTTGAATGGCACCACCGGAGTGGGTTGCCCTTCCCCGAAATTGAGAAGCCGTTGCATTGGTTTTCTCTTAGGCATTGATTGCTATCCGTTCACTTATATTCGGGCGTTCACTATCGTCCATAGCAGCCCCAAGAATATCCGAATTTGGGATTTGCAGTCAAGATTGATTAGATGGTCGATCATGGAAAAAAGCATCTTTAGCCCGGAACAGGATACTCTGCAGCGACTTCTCCGCCAGATTCGGCTTGGAGCGGGCTTGCGGCAAATCGACATGGCGGAAAAGCTTGGTCAACCACAATCCTTCGTCAGCAAGTACGAATCAGGCGAACGGCGACTTGACTTGCTGGAGCTTCGTCAAGTTTGCCGAGTTGTCGGGCTCTCTCTGGCTGAATTTGCAGAACGCTTTGAAAGGGCTCTGCTATGCTCCCCGATCCGCGATTCGTCAACCTTCCAAAGCACTTTTGGGCAAACATCCGATCTATAAGTCAACACATTGGCTACACGACAAGAGGGACGGGCCAAATCCTCGTTCCAACAATACTCGAAATCAGGAACGCAATGGGGGACCTTGGGCTGTCGGCGTCTCATTTGATGAATGATTGCGCCCGGCCCAACAAGCTTGGAAGGCGAGTAATCGAATATTTCCAACACCGTGCAAATGTCCTGAACATTTTCGTTGAACCACGTCTCATGAACGCCGTCCAAGCGAAAGCCCTGTTTGACAATCTTCAAAAGCGATTCCCCACGAAGCGGGCATTGCCCATGAATAAGCAAAAGGGAGATAAGAAGGCCCCCGCCTACTTTACGGCTTGCATCAATATGCTAATCGAAGCCAATGCGGAGGGCTTGCCATGCAATTACGATCCCCGAGAACTTACCACCGTTACTCTCAATGATGCTCCTTTGCGCACTCTGGCTCGGCGGGTAGATGCGCATTTCCCGCTGCTGTGAACCCCATCGCTGTTTGGGAGATCAAGGAATACTACTATACGACAACATTTGGCAGTCGAGTTGCAGATGGAGTATATGAATCCTTGTTGGATGGAATGGAACTTGAGGAGTTGCGAGAACAAGAGAAGATCGAAGTAAAACACTATTTGATGGTAGATGCCCATTTTACCTGGTGGGATTGTGGACGATCTTACCTTTGTCGGATTATCGATATGCTCCACATGGGCTATTTGGATGAAGCTCTATTTGGGAATGAAGTTGCCGAACGGTTGCCTGAAATCGTGAAAGAATGGGTCGCCATTGCAAATGAACGAGCGGCGAAAATGACCTGAGAACTTGATCGAGACTTGATTACGGTTGCCTTCCAAATCCGTTATTGAACGCCCAGCCCCTTTCACCGATAAGCCGCCGCCTGGATGCCGTAGAGCTCGGCGTAGGCGCCGCCGCGGGCCATGAGTTCGTCGTGGGAGCCAACCTGGGCAACACGGGCGCCATCGAGGACGACGATGAGATCCGCCATCCTCACCGTGGAAAAGCGATGCGATACCAGGATGGTAATGCGGCCGTCGTCGCTGCCATCAGTGACGGTGCTGCCCTTTCTGGTTTCGTGAACGGCGGCAGCGTAACGCTCGAATAGTGCGTGCTCGGTCTCTGCGTCAAGGGCGGCCGTAGGTTCGTCCAGCACCAGCAGCAGCGGGCGATCGCGCATGAAGCCGCGGGCCAGCGCGAGCTTCTGCCATTGGCCGAACGACACCTCGACGCCTTGCGGCCAGGTGGGGCCAAGCTGCGTTTCCAGCCCCGCGCCCAATCGGCTGACCACGTCTTCAGCGCCCGCTCGCCCGACCGCCGTTACCACTGCGGGCGCATCCTCCAACCGCGGCACATCGCCGACGCCCACGGTGTGACGCGCACGAAACTCGAAACGGAAGAAGTCCTGGAAGGCGCCGGCAAGCCGTTTGCGCCATTCCTCCGCGGGCATGCGACCCAGTTCGACGCCATCGATCAAGATGCGGCCAAGGCCTGGCTCGTAGAGTTTGGCGAGGAGCTTCACCAGCGTTGTCTTGCCCGAGCCGTTCTCGCCGACGATAGCTACGACGGCGCCTGCCGGCAGTTCCAGATTCACATCGTCGAGCACCAGCCGATCGGTCCCGGGATAGGCGAACGAAACATGCTCGAAGCGGATGCCCTGTGTCAGGCGCGTGGGCACAGGCAGGTCGGCCCGGGCGACCAGCGAGGCGGCGTAGTCCTCGAGCCAGGCGAGGCGTCGGGAGCCATCCATCCAGATGCCGCGGAGAAAACCGATCTCGCCGACGGTGGCGCCAATGTAAGCGGACAAACGTGCGCCGGCTGCTAGCACCAGCAGCACGTCGCCCGCCGAAGCATGCGGTCTTGTCGATACGAACACGACCGCGCCCACATAGGCGCCGCCGAAAACGGCCCAGGCCAACGCATGCCACAGAGCCGAACCCCAGCGGGCACTAGCCAGCGGGGCCTTCCAACGCTGCCAGGCCAGGCGGCGCTCGGCCATCAAGTGATTGCCGATGCCGGTCACGCGCACCTCTTTACCGGGCGTGGCGGTGGTCGCGGTGGTGAACAGATGACGGGCCAAACGCCCAAACTTGGCGGCACGCTCCTGGGCGGCTGCGCTCCACTGCCGGCCGCCACGTCGAAGTGAGCACTGTCGGCAGCGCGAATGCGGCGAGCAAGATGAGAGCCGGGTGGATCGACATCAGCAGCACAATCGTTACACCCAGGCGAAGGATCCACCCACAGGTCGAGAACAGCGACATGTACATGTGATCGAGCACGAATACCTGATTGCGCAACACGGAAAGGCGGTCGAGGTAGTCCGGGCGCTCCTGGTGAGCGATGGTGGTCACCGTCGCCTGAAGCTGGGCGACATGCGATTCGAGCGCGATCGTCACCTTGTCGCGGAAGCCCCGCTGCACGCGCGTGCTGATCGTGCGCAAAAACCAGGTGGCGGCGGCAGAGACGCCGAGCAAGTGCCGCACCGTAGACAAGCCAACGCTCGCCTTCGAGCACGCCCTGGCCCAGCAACTTGAACCAGAGCGCGAGCAGCGCATCGGGAAGGGCCGCGAGCAGGGCGAGGGAAAACGATGCCAAGAGCAAGCCGGGTTCGTGTTGATAGCCGAGCTTGCAGAGTCGCCACATCGACGACAGTGCCGGCGGCAAATCCTTGTCCTTCGTGTTTCGGAAGCTAGGCGAGGACGTCATAGACCTTCCCTTCTTCATCCTCGGCGGCGATGAAACGCTGGGCTTGCAGGTCAAACATGGTGCGATAACGGCCGCCCTTGGCCATCAGCTCCTCGTGCGTTCCTAGCTCCACGACTTTGCCATGCTCGAGAACGCAGATGCGGTCGGCATGGCGCACCGTGGAGAAGCGATGGGAGATGAGAATGGTCGTGCAATGCCGGCTGGCAACCAGGATGCGATCGAAGATCTCCGCTTCGCCGCGGACATCCAGTTGGGCAGTCGGTTCGTCGAGCAGCACCACGCCTGCTCCCTGTTGCACCGCGCACAAGGCACGGGCCAACGCGACGCGCTGCCATTGGCCGCCCGAAAGGTCGGTGCCGCCTTCGTAGCCTTTGGCCAGCACGGTGTCGAGGCTGGCAAGATCAAGAGCGCCGGCCGATTCAAGAGCCGCCCGCACCGAGGCATCGGTCGTGCCTGCCGGGGCGACGTTATCGCGGAGCGGCAGCTCGAAGCGGATGAAATCCTGGAAAACCGCCGCCAGCCGCGAGCGCCAGGAACGGAGATCGAACTCGCGGAGATCCGTGCCGTCGATTTCGATGGCGCCCTTTTGTGGGTCATACAGCCGGCACAATAGCTTGGCCAATGTAGTCTTGCCGGCCCCGTTCTGCCCGACGATGGCGAGCGACGAACCGGCAGGAATAGTCAGATCGAAGCCCTCGAGCACCGGAGAGCCGCCCGGATAGGCGAAGGTGACATCTCGGAAACGAATGTCCCGACCCGGCAGCCCGTTCGCAGGGCGCTTACCCAAAGGCAAGGCTCCGGCGGGAGCCATTGCCTGTTCCAGTCGCAAGACGGCGCCGACCGGGGCCGAGGCCCCATCCAAGGCCCAGTTAAGCCCGCCGAACGCGATCATCGATGTGCCGACCGCGCTCTGGGCGAACATCACCAGCTTGCCGAGGCTGAGGCTGCCGTCGCTTGCGGCATGAGCAAGCGACCAGAACACGATCACATTGGCGCCAATGACCAGCAACATGCTCCAGAGGACAGACCGCTCGCGCAGCCTGGTCGCGTAATATTGCAACGTATGCAGACGCGTGCGGCGGTTTTTGAAGCGCTCGATGGTCCAACCGGCCAGGCCGAAGAGACGCAACTCCTTGCTGGCCGGTGGATCGACGGCGAGGCGGTAGGCATAGTCGGCATCGCGCTGGCGCTGCGCACCTCGTCGGTGTTGCGGTCGCGCCAGATCGCGCTTTCGCGAAGCAGCCAATGCGTGGCCAACCAGGCGCCGCCGAGCAGGATCGGCGCCCACCAGGAATAAGCCGCCAGCACGACGGCCGAGGCAACGCCGCCCATCATTTCGACTAAGCCGCTGGCGATGAAATCCATGGAGATGAACAGCGGCGGGCCGGTCATGCCTAGATCGAAATCGCGGGCGACCGTCAAATCATTAGTGAGCTTCGGATCCTCCAAATGCCCCATCCCGGGCGGGCCGATGCAGGCTTCGGTCAACCGATCGTAGAGCCAGCCGGCCGTGCGATCGCCCAAGTTGGCGCCCAACGCTTGATGGATCGGCGTGAGGACCTGCAGCAGCACAAAAACAATGCCGACAAACGCGAGCCCCGCGACCTGACCTTCGCCGTTCTCGACGGCCGCAACGAGGACCCCCATGGCGATCGCGAACACTGCGGGCAGCACGCCCCGCAGCACGAGCACGATCCACCACACAACGGCCAGGGCCCCGTCCGCCTTCGGCAGTACGGCGAAGAACTTCCACCCATTGCGGGCACGCAAACTTTCTAGCACGGTTGAATCCTTCGACTAAAGAACGGAATTCGGCAGGCCCATGTCGCCGCGCAGCTGAATTAGGCTACGAGCGGCCGGGCTTTATGCCCGCCGTCCTTCTTCTTCCGCCAATCGCTCGATCACCAGATGCCTGGGATCAAGCGCTTGGTCGTCGCCTTGTAAGCCTCGTAGTCCTTGCCGAACTCCTCGACCATCATGCGCTCCTCGGGTCGCAGACGAAAGGCAAATAGGAGAACCATGGCAACGAGATAGGACGGACAAACCAACCAGTTCGGAATAACCAGCGCCCTGACCAGCCGCGTAAATGAGCAGCGAGAGGTACATCGGGTGGCGAACCCAACGGTAGACGCCACGCGTGATGAGTTGGTGTTTTTCGCGAACCTCCAGAGTGATCGACCAGTTCGGGCCGAGATCCGCGTGCGACCGCCAGAAGAGCCACAACCCGAACGCCAGGCACACTGTGCCAGCGGCGAGCAGAATCGGGTGAAGCGGATAATCCGCAAAGGCGAATACCGGTGTCACGATCCAGATGAGTGGGAGGAAAAAGGCTATCCAAGCGATAGTCAGGAGCCCAATTTCCAGCGGTCCGCGCCGGCTCTTCGCCACGGGAATCGTCCGGCTCCGCTGTCCATGCGGCGCACGGATGACGACCATCACGATGCTGGCCAGGAGAATGATTGCCTTCGCGAACCAGGGGTTCATACTGCCGCCAATGACGAGTCCGCCGGTTTGGAAACCACTCTGCATCTTATGAGTAGGTATACGCGATTGACTCCCGTTTTGCGCGGCCCCTGGATAGACCAACGCACCAAGAGTCGTTCACCCTCGACCGCCATTGTCGCCGTGTAACAATCCTCGCGACATTGATGAGGACTGATTTCGCGCCAATCGCCGTTGTCACTGAGAGCCAAATCGAATAGCAGCACGGGGTTTTCTGGACCGAAGCGGAAGTGTTCCAGCCGAATCGATTCGCTCCTTGCCGACCACCTGAACACATTGGTGAACCGGACTGCCGGCCGGCCCGATGCGCCCGGCTGCCAAGTGCCGGATTCCTGGAAGACTACTACTCCATTGGCCGGCTCGGACACCGCAACGCTTCCCCTACCCACGCCGTCCCAGCCGGAGCCGGCCCCGCTTCGGGCGTCGAAGCTGAGCGAGCGAACCTTTCGTAATAAGGCCCATATTTCTAAGCAGGAGGGGAAGGACATGGGTATTGCCTGTTGGCCTAACTCTGCGCTATCCGAGAATGCAAGCTCAGCTTCGAAGAAAAGATGAAAGGGGATGGCTTCGTTCGATTCCTATTTTGCTGCAACTCTGGCCAAGAGCCGCCGACACATCAACTCTTGGCCAAAGTGCGAAAAGCAGTAGTCAGTGGCGAGAAATTGGATTGCATTGCGCGGCACATCACACACAACACAACGTTCAATGCCGGCACTGCCACTATGCATTGTAGCAGTTCATTTAGTGGCGCTGACGGCCACCTTTATTCCCGACGGTTGGCAGGCGTGCTCACCAAGGCGAATTGACTCCGGACTGCTGCCGGAGTCAGTTGCCGGAGTTGAATCAACGTAAGATCCAACCCTCTGTACTGATAGACCGACGTTTTTTGACTCCGGCACTCCGGCGAGTGGGCCGGGGGACTCTGTGTGCAGCGGGACAGCCGGAGAAAAAAGAAAAGAGAAGGATTCCCAGGTGGCGAAAGTTAGTGGTTGCAATCAGAAGAGTTACGCGCAGAATCTGCACGACACAGGATGAGAACGAACTTCCAGAGATTGCAAGCTCGTTGCGATTCACAAGTGGCCTAACTTTGTTGTTATCCAGAAAAAATCGAAGCTTCTTTCGCCACGGAGTAGCGGATGTAGCGTTTGGTTGCGCTGCTTGCGCAGCGGTCCGTAAGAAGGAGCTCGATGGGCTCAGGGAGCATACTTTCAAAAGGCGGAGCCCCGGGATCGATTAGCATGTCAGGTGCCCAGGTGCAAGTAAATCGGCTCCTCAATGTCCATTTCCGGGTTTGTCGCGGTTGGATCCGGAATGGGAAACGGTTGACCCGATTCCACCGCCGCCTCCGCGACGTCCACCAGCGCCACTGCCAGCGCCGGCGGGCCTCGTCCAAATCGGCCCCCATCGTATTCGCCGCCGGGAAGTCTAGCACCTGGGCATGGATTCCCGAGTTGACGTATTTGTATCCGGCTTTGTAACGCAGCATTGCTAGGCCCGCGATCATACGCAGCTTTGCTTAAGTCTTCTCGCTCAAGTTTACCCGAATGAAGGAAAACGGTCTACCGCTGGAGAACTTCGCGCTTGGCTTTTGAGGATATAGATGGGTTCGGATCAGCCCGCCCTCGACGTCGTGCGCTCTCTGCGGTAGGCTACCACCATAGGAGGAATTCGACCATGAACCGCGCCGGCACCTTTACCCCGCCCATTGTCGTCGATGTCGCCGTTAACCTCACGGCGATTGTCCGCGTAGAACCCGACGCGGGAGGGTACTCCGCCTCGATTCCGGCTGCCCGGCTGCCATACGCAGGGCGAGACCCTCGACGAGGTTCGCGCCAATCTTCGCGAGGCCGCCGAGGGATGGCTCGCTGTCGCCCACGATGATGCCATGGCCCGCGATGCGGTGGGCGAAGCCCCGTGAAGATTATTTCCGGCAAACGGATGTGCCGCGTCCTCGAGCAGCGCGGCTGGACGTTGGCCCGTATCAACGGCAGCCATCACATTTATCGCCACGCGCCCACGGATAGGCGGACGGTGGTACCCGTCCACGGCAACCAAGATTTGAAACCCGGCACACAACGCGCTATCATTCGCGATGCCGGTTTGACCGACGATGACCTCTGATAGCAGCCTCGCTCGCGGGCAGCCTGGAAGCCGGATCAGCCAACTCGCCTGCTGGCGAAACGGAGGCAAGCCTGAACGTCTACAGGCTCCAAATCCGGTAGCTCCTCAATGATTTGATCAGGGCTTAGTCCGTTCGCGAGCAGGTCAAGAACGTCGCTGACACGGATGCGCATGCCCCGAACGCAAGGGCGGCCTCCGCACTGTTCGGAGTCGACCGTGATCCGATCTATCTGGGTAGCCACTTCAGTCTCCGGTCTTGGTCGAAAAGAAGCTTCATTCGACGGCTATCAGCATGCCACGCTCGCGTTCTGCGGCAAAAGCGAAACAGGCTTGGATGTCCTCCTGCGTCAAGCATCGAAAGTCATCAACGATCTCGGCCGCGGTCATGCAGGCCGCAAAACAAGAGAGGACATCGTAAACGGTGATGCGCATGCCGCGAATGCAGGCGCGGCCTCCTCGCCTGCCCGGTTCGATGGTAATCAGTGATCGCCATTGGTCGTTCCTCAGGAGCCTTAGGCTTGCGCGAGTAACCGGTCATAGTCGGCGTGCGACCCGATCCAATACCACACGATCATATTCCCGTCGCGAACGCCAACGGCTCGATAGCTGATGCTGACCCGCGCCGAGTAGAGGGGCGGGTCTGCGTGGACCTGTTTGAAATGAAGGCCTGGGTGGGACGTGTCTTGGCGGAATAGCCGATACGCTTCCCGAGCTTGTCGCTGGACATGGGCAGGTAATCCCGAGAACAACTCGCGGAATCGCCGGGTGGTGCGCGAGTTCATAGACGATCCGGGTCCAACTCTTGGGTCTCCCCTCCGCGATGCTCTGCAAGTGCCTCCTTCGCCAATTGCGCGAGCCTATCAGGGGATCGCGCGATCGCGCGGTCAAAGTCGTCTTCGTCAGCCAATTCAGCGAGCAACCTGGATGCCAGCAATTCCTGCTCGGCTACCGGCCGTTTAGCGGCCTCGGCGAAGGCCTTTTCAAGCATCGTCGTCATTTATTCTCTCCTTCCGTCCCATTGTAGCCTCGAACCAGACTGACTGCGACGTCATCGTGCAGGAAGAAGCTTCTATGGTCAGGAGCAGCCGTCGATTACTGGAGGCTACCGGTGTTCACCGGCTTCAGCTTTAGCGACAACTCGTATTCAAACAATTGAACACCCGAGAGTAAAGAGCAGGCCATAATCAAATCCTCGCTGATTTTACGGGCCACCATGACGCCGCGAACTTGCTGGCCCGGATCCGCTTGATTCTTCCGAATCCCTGCCATGTAGCGCATCAACTGGCCAACCACGCGATCGTATCCGCGGGAAACCTTCAACTCGATTACGACAAGAGCGCCTCTCGAATCGACGGCCAGTAGGTCTATGAAGCGGCCCCCAACCGGAAATTCGATTCCGGTGATCCCTTCGTCTTGGTAGAGGTTCAACCCTGGCTCAATGATTGAAAGGTTCTTCGATAGGTAGTTTCGCAGATCGGCCTCGTAGGCGAACTCGGCCGAACCAGTCGGTTCTCCTTCTGACTCGCTCGGCAACTCATCTTCGGTTTGGGCCATCCCCTCTTGTATCGGTTCTGGGTCGCGTGCTGGATCATAAAGTCGAAAATGGCCACCGTCTAACTGGAAAAAAACGTCGTCATCATCGGGCTTTGCGCTGTAATGGAGTCGAGTAGGCGCATTCGTTGAAAGGCGAATCAGGTGGCAAAGGATTGTGCCGGTTTTGATTTTGGGATAGTGCCGAGCGAACCAGTCGATTGCTTGTTGCTTTGTGAACGCCTGCCCTGGTCGCAACGCGAACGCGTCAGCCATGTCCTTCATGAGGAGTCGCACTGGTTTCGCGTAGATGGGCATTCTGAGATAAACCTTCCTTTAAGGCAGATAGCGCCAAACCGAATCCGTAATGCACTAACTCAATATCTCCCTAATCGCCCCGTCCCCCTCCTCCACCAACCGCATGGTGCGACCGAAGACGGGGAGTTCCATCTTGGTGTAATCGAGGCCCATTTGTTGGAGAATGGTGGCGTGCAGGTCGCTGTAATAGTGGCGGTTTTCGACTGCTTTGTATCCCACATCGTCCGTGGCGCCGTGAACTACGCCGCCCTTTACGCCGCCGCCGGCGAGCCAGATGGTGTAGCCTCGGGGGTTGTGGTCGCGGCCCGTTGTATTCTGGGACCAGGGGCTTCTGCCGAACTCGCTGGACCAGACCACCAGCGTTTCGTCCAGCATGCCGCGCTGTTTCAAGTCGCGTATCAGTCCTGCGATCGGCTTGTCGATCGATCGGCACAACGGGCCGTGCGTCTTGATGTCGCCATGCGCGTCCAGGGCCGTTGCCGCCGCCGGCGTGGCATAGTTGGACATAGCGAACGCCGCGCTCGGCCAGCCTGCGTGCGAGTAGGAGTTGCCGGCCGAAATCGTCGGTTTCTTTGACGCCGATGCCGTAAAGATCGAGCACCCTTTTGGGTTCATTCGAGAAGTCGACCGCCTGCGGGGCGGCCAATTGCATGCGGGCGGCCAGTTCGTATGCCTTGGCGCGAGCCGCGATATCGGAGTTGAGCGCATAGTCCCGGCGAAATTTCTGATTCAGCTCGAGCAGCGCTTGCATTTGCCGGTCGCGCTCGGCTGCGGTGCCGCCCTTGGGGGTTTTGAGATTCGGGATCGGCGTATCGCCTGGTTGACAAGGGGTGGCGGCGACGGTCGCGCCCAGGTAGCCGCCCGTCAGTTGTATCGGCGATGAGGGCCTACCGATGTTCACAAACGTCGGCAAGTTCTTGTTGCCGCTGCCCAGCGCATAGGATACCCAACTGCCGAGCGTTGGATGATCGAACTGCCGGCCGCGGTGTCCGGTGCAAGTTTCGATGACCGCGGGGAAATGGTTCGATTCATGGCACCACATCGATCGAACGACCGCAATGTCGTCGATGACACTTCCCACATGTGGAAACCAATCAGAGACCGGAATACCACTTTGGCCATAACGCGTGAACTTGCGCTGGCAGGCAATGACAGGCCGGCGCATTTCGGCCAAGTTGTCTCCGAAGCCTACCACGTCGATCAGCTTGCCGGCCCATTTGTTATCTTTGGGATCGAAAGTGTCGATATGGCTAACGCCGCCACACATGAACAGGAAAATGACCGATTTCGCCTTGGCCGGAAAGTGCGGTCCGAGCAGCGCGTTGGGAATCTCGCCGGCTTCGGCCCAGACACCACCCAGCGCGGCTCCGAAGAACCCGCCGCCGGCTTGGTGCAGAAATCGCCGCCGCGTGATGCGGCCGCAGGGATAGAGGTTGCTAATACTCATGATGCGCTACCGCACATAGATGAATTCATCCAGATTGAACAATAGCCAGGCGAGGCTTCTCAACCGCCCCGGATCGTGGTCGAGGTAAGCCAAAGCGTGGTCCAGTTCTTGAGGCGACGGCTGCGCGCGAGCGTTATTCGGTAGGCGAGGTTGACGGCAAATGTCAGGTCGCCGCCAGATTCTTTGGTCAGCCGCTCGGCAAGTTGGTCGCAGGCTTGATCGAGGGTATCGCTGTTCATCATGAACAATGCTTGCGGCGCCGTGACCGTTTGTGTTCGCAGGGGACAAGGAACGCGGCCATCGTCCACATCGAATGCTTCGAGGAACTGTGGCACCACATTCTGTTGGCTCGAATAGCCGCGCACCATATAGGCGCCCGGCGCTTGGCCTGCTTACGAATGGGAGTGCGGGCACGCATGGCGGCGGATGTTTTCTTAGAAGCGCCGTCCACATCGAAGGAGGGGCCGCCCACACTGGTATCGAGTGTTCCCGCGGCTTCCCAAATCGAGTTCCAAATCGGCTCGGCTTCGAGGCGCTCCAAACGAAAGTGCCAGAGATAAGTGTTATGGGGATCGAGTTTGGAATTCGCCGCGATCAGTTGCAGATCGGCCGTCGATGCCATCTTGTAAGTTTCCGAGGTGACGATGAGGCGATGCATTTGCTTCATGTTGAATTGGCGTTTCACAAACTCGGCGGCCAGCCAATCGAGCAATTCCGGTTGCACGGGCTTCCCGCCCAAGTTGCCGAAATCGTTGGGCAGTTTATGTAAACCCTCGCCAAAGTGCCATTGCCAGAGCCGATTGACGGCTACGCGGGCGAACAGCGGATTATTGGGCGCCGTCAACCACTCGGCGAACGCCTTGAGAGATCCATCACGGAGATTGACGACGGGAGGCGCGAACGGCCAGCCGGGCTTCACTTCGTGGTTCCTTTGTGGTCGATCGGGATCGCCGCTCGTCAAGATATAGCTCGGGGCCGATTCCCTGCGCGGGTCAGATTCCACGGTCCAAAAAACGGGATAGGCGGCGGCGGCTTTTTCACCCTCCACTTTCTTGATCCGAGCAAGCAGCTCCTGATATTGCTTGCGAGGCCCAGCGGCCATGATTTCCATGATCTTGGCCGGATCGATGCGCAATACCGGGAAATAGTCGCTGGCAATTTTTTGTTCTTTGTCGGTGCGCTCGGTTTCCGGTTTTTGCACGGCTGCCCTGACGTCGGGCGGCAGCAGCCTGACACGTTCGTCATACAGCTTGTTTTTGTAAGGGGCGATCAATGTCTGGATCGTAGTTTCCAGCGCCGCCCGTCGGAGTTCGATCTCGTCGAGAACTCGGCCACGGTTGAAAATCTCCGCTGGCGTTCCAAGGATGATTTTCTTGAGTACGAGCGGATCGAAGAGGGCCTTCATTGCATAGAAGTCACGCTGGCTTATGGGGTCATACATGTGGTCATGGCATTTGGCGCAACCAGCGGTCAGTCCCATGAAAGCGGTCGATACGGTTTCCGCCGCGGCTAAGGCTAGATCCTTGGGGTTGCGGGGATCGCCGCCGACATGGCCGCGCCAGGAAGCCCAGCGCATAAAGATCATCCGGCCGAGGCTCCAAGCGATTGCGGGTTCCCAAGGCCGTGACTTCGATGCGGGCATTTGTTCGATAGCCAGTCAGCTGGACGCGCACGAACTGGTCATAAGGCAGATCGGCATTGAGGGCGTTGATCACCCAGTCGCGCCAGAGATAAATCCCAGGAGCGGCCGTCATGGCTTCGTCGACGTCGGCATAGCGGAGCACGTCGAGCCAGTGCCGGGCAAAGCGGACGCCATGCTGGTCGCTGGCCAGCAGCCGATCGACCAGCTTTTCGTAGGCGTCCGGTGAATAGTCGTGAAGAAAAGCATCCTGCTCGGCAGGCGTCGGCGGGAGGCCGACAAGATCGAGATAGACACGGCGCAGGAGGGTTCGTTTATCGGCCGGGCCGACTGGTTTCAGGCCCTTGGCCTTGTATGTTGCCGCCATAAAGGCATCGATCGGGTTGAGCGAACGGGTAATGCCGGCAGGCACCTGCGGGCAAACCACTGGCTCGAGAGACCATGGTCTTGCTCGGTTCCTCCGGCACAACCTGAGCAGGGAAGGAGAGAAGAACGAACAGCCATGAAATGAAAAGGACCAGGATAGACACGGCGGCACCTGTCGAGGCGGGAAGTTAGCGGAGACCTTGATGATACTCTGCCCGACAGGTGCGATCAATGCGGCCTTCTTACCAGGTGAGGATAGCTGCCACCAAATTCTTTTCCCTCCCGATCCAAGCCTGCTGTAGAATCGTTTCAGTTCCATGATCGCTTGGGAGTAAGGCCATGCAGACAGCGTTCAACGCATCCAACGGCTCGGTCGGCGGCGGAGCTACGCGGAGCGCCGCTTCCGAGTCTTTCCAACCATCGGCGTGATTTGCTTCGTCGCCATCGCCATCTTCGCCTCGGGCTCGCGGCGTTTCGAGGGCGTGGTCAGGTTGGATGAAAAGGCCGACAAGGATCTCGTCCAGGCTGCTAAAGCTGCCGAAGCCGGTAAGGGCTTCCTCGAAACGCTCGACGAGAAGCAACGCAGCAAGGCGCTGTTCGAGTTCGACAGCGCCAAGAAGTCAGGCTGGTCCAACTTGCCCATTGGCATGGTGCCGCGCAACGGAGTCCGTATGGGCGACTTGAACCCGAGGCAGCGCGAGGCGGCCTTTGGCTTGCTGGCAGCAGTCCTAAGTAAGGAAGGCTATCAGAAGGTCATCGACATCATGGATGCCGATCAGCAGTTGGTTTCCGGCAAGGGTGGCGGCAAAGGTGGTGGCAAGGGAGGTGGCAAGGGTGGCGGTAAAGGTGGTGGCAAGGGCCAACCCAACTTCGGCAAGGACAACTATTTCCTGGCTATTTTCGGCACGCCTTCAACCAGCAAGCCTTGGCTCGTGCAATTCGGCGGCCACCATCTGGGTGTGAACGTCACGCTCATCGGCAAGAGCTTCGTCTTGGCGCCCACGCACACCGGCGCCCAGCCTGCTTCTTTTAGTCGAGACGGCAAGACCGTTCGGCCTCTGGGCGGCGAACACGATAAGGCGTTCGAGCTCATCGGCTCCCTGGACGAAAAGCAGAGAGCGCAGGCAATCCTCAAGAATCGCGTCAGCAACCTCGTGCTCGGGCCAGGACAGGATGGTAAGCACATCGAGCCCGTGGGCATCAAGGGGAACGCGCTCGAACGAGAGCCAGAAATCGAAGTTATTGGAACTGATAGGCGAGTGGATCAACATTACGCAGAACGAAGCGGCAGCAGCGAAAATGGCCGAGATCAAGGCCAACTTGGCTGACACTTATTTCGCGTGGAGTGGGCCGACGACCAAGGGGAGCGTCGCTTACTTCCGCGTCCAAGGCCCTACCGTTCTCATCGAGTACGCGCCCCAGGGCAGCACCGACCACATCCATACGGTGATTCGCGATCCGGTGAATGACTATGGGCAGAAACTGATTCAGACGAAATGAGCGGCTGACACTGAAGCAGATTTCTCGGCATGGATTGAGCCCGACGCGCCAGTTTTGAAAGTGCGCTATTTTGATCCAAGTCCTCGAGCCGGAAGGGCTCGTTCTTAAAGCCCAGGCCGGAGGCCTGGGTTTTCTCAAGCATTTCCTTCGATCCTTTAGGGATCGTTCCCAATTGTCCCATGCGGGCTCTCGCAAGTTGGATTCGGTCGCCGTTTGGTACAAGGTGAACGGACCTATCAGGGCCGAAATCCGAGCATGGCGTGATTCCCAGGCCTTTGGCCTGGGCTGGAAGAATGAGCCCATCGGGCTCAAAGACCATGAAAACCAAAAAACGCAACTTCAAAACTCGCGCGTCGGGCTCCTGCGGTGACATCTATATTTCATTGACGTTATTATTTCTGTCCGCGCCGTTAGTGGCTCAAAGCCAGGACCGCAAAGCTCGTGGCGGCATCCGTCATGAACTTGCCGATATGCGATTCCGGGTCGCGTTTTTTGTTGAGAGAGGATGCCTGCCAACTGCCGTCGGACTGTTGATGGGCTCTGAGCCAGGCCAATCCTTTTGCCGCTTTCGATTCGTCGTGCGGGATTCCAGCCACTTGAAGAACGTGCAGGATGAGTCCGGTGGCGTACCCGTCTGAACCGGCCTCTTCCGGTGTGCCGTCTTTGCGCGAAAAATGCCCGAGCGAGGAGAGACTCCAGCCGCCGTCCGGACGTTGTTTCGCAAAGAGATCGGCTCTGATTTGCTGGCGCTCCGTGGTCGAAAGGATGCCATCGACCACCGATGAAGCCCATAAAGTCCAAATTTGGTTAAAGAGGTTTTGGGCGGCCAGGTTGTTCTCGAGATAGTCGCCGAGCAGCTTCACCTTCGCGTCGACAATGGCATCTGCACCTTTGGAATAGTATCCGGGAGCGGTTCCAATGCCGATAGCTGCCATGGCCGCTCCATAATAACCGGCTCCGTCCGACTCCCAAGGCTCCGTTCCGAAGTTCAACCAATCCCACGATCCTTTCCGGCTACCTTTGGCTATTTGAATCTCCCAGAGATTCGCAAAGGCCTTTTTGGTGGTTGCGCTCGGACTCTTCAGTCCCTGATAGCGATCGTTGAAACCCAAGATTAGCGCATTCAGAATCGCTTCCGTGCCGCGTGATTCCTTTTTCTTGGCGTCATTGGAATCGTAAAGGAGCTGGAACGCAGGAGTATCCAGATTCGCCCAGTTGTTGACGCGGGTTACCCTTTGCGCCAGGAGTTTACTCCGGAAGTCAATCGTCGCAGATCCGTTTGGGCGTTTTCCCAAGGCAGGGCGGGCAAGCATTATCGGCAGGATCGTGTGACACGATACACAGGAAGTGCGTGTAGCTTCTTGGCCCCTATGTGCCCTCTCGAAGTTAAGCCAGGTGAGGGCACGCGTGTCGAGATAGTTGGCGGCAGCCTGCCGGTTCCAGGCCGGGGCCTCTCCAATTGCGCCATGGAAAATCCCTGCGAGCACAAATGCTGGAATCAATCCATGCAACATGGCTTCTGCTCCGTTCAAGCGACCTAAATCTGGCGGCTCTTGATTTCCCCGAATGATTCGATCTTATGGGCGTCTTGTTCCGACTGCAAAAGGAATCCGCATTACGAAAATAGCGTAGCTGTTGTTAGGCCAACTCATCCCTAATGATCAAACTTTCATTGCTCTTGCGTCTTCTCATGCGGTACTAGAAATCTCGCCCGTTTGGGCGCCTGAACCGGCCGCCTTCCACGTTTTTTTATTTCGCAATCTGTCGCTATTATGGTAAAACAACTCCTTGCAAGCTCGGCCGGATGGCCAACATTTCTTATCTGACCGCCAGCCAAAACATCGAGGCGGCCACCTAATCGATTTGTCAATCGGTTGCATGGAAGCTGTTGTTGCCGGCGGGAACGTGGCGCCCACGCAGAAAGGTGATCGACATGACGTCGGACAATTTGGTCCATCTCTCATCACAAGAGCTGGAAGAGCGTTTCGATCATTTGGCGATGGACGCGAAGGAATACGCCGTCTTCCTGGTCGGCCTCCAGGGACACTTGATTTGTTGGAATGCCGGGGCGGAACGGAACTTTGGCTACCATTCCCATGAGATCATGGGCCAGCATTATTCCCGCTTCTTTTCGCCGGAAGACATTCTCACAGGCCAGCCAGAGCACGAATTGGTAACGGCGTTGGCGGACGGTCGTGCCGACAGCACCTGCTGGCAAGTGCGCAAGGATGGCTCTCGGTTTTGGTGCCGGGCCACTCTGACGCCCCTGCTCGACGAGAACAAACAGACGCGTTCATTCGTCCGAGTGATGCACGACCTCACCGAAAACGAGGCGGTGCTGGCTCAACGGGTGCGGGCGGATGGTCTGGCCGAGGCGAATCGAAACAAGGAAAAATTCATGGCCTTGCTTTCCCATGAATTGCGCAGCCCCCTTTCACCTATTCTCAACGCTTTAAGCATTCTGCGACAAATGAGGACGAACGACCCGATTATCGAGCAAGCGGGGAACATCATCGAACGCCAGGTGGGGCAGATGGCGAAACTGGTGGACGACCTCCTGGACATCAGCAGGATCACCCAAGGAAAACTGCGGATCATCAAAGAACAGGTCGAACTCGCATTATCCTCAATCATGCCGCGGAGGCGGTGCGCCCTTTCATGGAACGCACAACACGAATTCTCGGTATCGCTTCCCACCAAGCCCATTTGGGTGGAAGCGGACCCGGCCCGCATGGAACAAGTCGTGGTCAACCTGCTCAACAATGCGGCCAAATACACAGACACCGGCGGACTCATTCGCATGAGCGTCAGCAGAGAAGGGGCAGAAGCCGTCATCCGGGTGCGGACAACGGCGTCGGCATTGCCCCCGAACAGCTCCCCCTAATCTTCGAGTTGTTTACCCAAGTAGATGGTTCGCTGGGCCGGTCCTACGGAGGATTGGGCATTGGCCTTGCTCTGGCTCGCAACCTGGTGGAAATGCACGAAGGCAGGTTGCAAACATCCAGTGCCGGGTTGGGAAGAGGCAGCGAATTCACCATAAAACTACCCATGCTCGTAGAACCGCCCGTGCCCCAATCGAAAACGGTTCTCGAACCGGTCCCACGCACTGGACGCGCTTGCGTGTGCTGGTGGTAGAGGATAACGTCGATGCCGCCGATAGCCTGAGCCTGTTGTTGCGTCTCTACGGGCACGACGTGCAAGTGGCCCGTACCGGGCCCACCGCTCTCGAAATGGCCTCGGATTTTCATCCGGATGTGGTGCTGCTGGACATCGGATTGCCGGGGATGGACGGCTATCAAGTTGCTAAGCATTTACGCGAAAGGCCGGAATTCAAGAATGTGATGCTGTGTGCCCTGACCGGCTTTACGCCCAGTGAAGCCGATCGCCAGCGTCAGCAGGAAACGGGGTTCGACCATTATTTCGTCAAGCCGGTGGAGTTGAAGAGCTTGCTCGAACTGTTCGAGACGCTGGGCCAATCGAATCAGGCAGAATAAAAGGAAGAGCACGGCCGTTCTATTTCTTCTTGGCGTCCCGGAACAGCGGCGATCCGCGGAGGGTGAAGAGGACCACTTCCTCCCCGGTTACTGTGCTGATGTCGTGATGCAGGCTAATCACCTTGGCGCCGGTAACCTCCTGAATCAGCGCTTCCATGACAGGCCGCGCGGTTTCGATGAGTTGCGTCCGCACTTCCTTAAGCAGGGTCCGGCCCCGTTCGGCCGACAGCGATTTGACCAGCTGCTGTTCGGCTGCGGTAAGAACGCCCTGGAGACGCACGACGAGAAGATCGCCGATCAGGTGGGCGTGAATGTCTTTGGGTCCACGGCCCATGTATTCCTGTTCGAAGCGGGTCATTCCTGCACAAATGGCGGCTTCGATCTCCCCTTGTGACTTCATGGCGACCTCGAACTTGTACCGAACTCCTATAGGTTCCAGAATCAGCAGTGGCTTATGATAGCGGGCGCGGGAAGACAATCCATCCACTTGAATTCCTTGACCCGAACCGTAAGATAAAAAGAGAAGAGGAGCGCGGCGCACTTTCGGCTGGCTCCACTTAAGTTTTCGATAGAAGTCGGATGACTAGCTAAAGGACAACTCGGCCAAGCCGGGGGGTCCGTTAACGAGTAAGCCGGCGTGATCGAATACCTCAGGGTGTTCGAGCACGCCGGTTTTTTTTTGCTCAAGATAAGGCGGGACGGTCGCAACTTGGAGGGACCAACCCAATGAACAAACCCAAATCGACCATGGCACGGCAGATCGCCAAGGCGGCCATCGCCTTCGAACAGCGACGCACGGGTAACCATGTTCCCAAATCGGTGACCATTGTCCTGAGCGAGGGCACGCTGGTAATTACGCTGTACGAAGCCTTGTCGCCCGCGGAGAGGGTTCTGGCCCAAAGTCCCGCTGGCGCAGCGAAGATGCAGGAATTCCACCGGCAACTATTCGCGAACACTTCCAACTCCTTGCGCAGGAGATCAGAAGAATCACCGGGAGGGAGGTCCGCGAGGCGACTGCTGAAATCGAGCCGGCGAGCGGCGCCGTGGTACAGGCATTTACAACCGGCACCGTGGTGCAAGTCTTTCTCCTTGCCGGCAACGCGCCAACGGAAACATGGACCGAGAGTGCCCCGGGAAAACCGATCGTCCCTCTTTATGGTGAGGAGCAATCCAAATGATCGTCGGCGTTCTGTGGTGGCAGTAGAGCGGGAAAACAGTCAGCAAAGCCGGACCCACCGAATGGGACTTCGGCACATTTGTTCAAACGGGCGGCTACAGGCTGTGATGTTCACGGCTCCGGCCGGCACCGAGTTTCAGACCACTGAAAGGGGTCTCCTATGATCGGATTGGTCATTCTAGTTGTTCTCGTCATGTTGCTTTTGGGCGCCATCCCCGCCTGGGGCCACAGTCGCAGTTGGGGTTACGGTCCCAGCGGCGGTCTTGGCTTGATACTGGTAGTTGTGCTCATTCTCGTGTTGATGGGACGGATTTGATTGTGTTGGTGCTGGACCTTCAACAGTATTCTGCACCATCAAGAAAAACTTCCAACTCAGTTCATTTTCAATGAAGGGGATTCTATGAATCGCTTACTTTGCGGCGTCGCTGTGATCGGAGCCTGCGTAATTGGCTTGGGCTTTTACCTGGGGTGGTTCCACATCGGGTCAGAAAACAAGGGCAGTGAATCCAAGGTCACGCTTTCGGTGGACAAGGACAAAATCGAGAAAGATAGCAAAACGGCGGTAACGAAGGCGGAGGTCGTCGGCCACGAGATAAAAGACAAAGTCACGGGGACGAGCGAGAAGACCATGGATGGCAAAGTGGTCAGCATTACGCCCGACAAATTGACGATGTCCGAGAAGGATGGAAAAGAACATAGTCACACGCTGGCTGCCAACGTCAAGGTGACCTGCGATGGCAAGGCGTGCACGGTGGCAGACCTCAAGAAGGGGATGAGAATCCGCGTTACCACGGACGCCAAGGATAATCATGCGGCAGACCGCATCGAGGCTCTCGACAACAATCGGGATTTCGAGAAGGGCGCCTAAATCGACGCTATCAGCCTTTTTAGCAGCCCGGCAGTTGGATCAGCTCCCGGGCTGCTCACTTTCGGTTTCATCAGTTCATGAAAGAACGGGTGCGTCGAATGGTTATGTCAGCTCAAGGAACCGAGCACTCGAATCACGGCGTAGTAACGTCGATTCGCGGAAGTGTAATCGACGTTCAGTTCGAAGGCAACTTGCCGCCCATTTACACGCTGCTACGCGCAGGCAATGACGCGGAGATCGCCATCGAAGTGCTCATGCAGCTCGATGCCAATCATGTCCGCGGGATCGCGCTAAATCCCACCCAAGGCCTTGCTCGCGGTATGAAGGTGATTGATACCGGCGGGCCATTGAAAGTGCCGGTCGGCAAAGGAATTCTCTCGCGCATGTTCGATGTTTTCGGCAACCCCATCGACCGCCAGCCGGCGCCTTCCGATGTGGAATGGCGTTCCATCCATCGAGACCCACCGGGATTGGCCGATCGCTCTACCAAATCCCAAATCTTCGAAACGGGCATCAAGGTCATCGATGTGCTGGTGCCGCTCGAACGCGGCGGCAAAGCGGGGCTGTTCGGGGGAGCAGGCGTGGGGAAGACGGTGTTACTCACCGAGATGATCCACAATATGGTCGGGCATCAACAGGGAGTAAGCATGTTTTGCGGCATCGGCGAGCGTTGCCGCGAAGGTGAAGAACTCTACCAGGATTTGAAAGACGCCGGTGTGCTCCCGCACATGGTCATGATGTTCGGCCAGATGAACGAGCCGCCGGGCGCCCGCTTCCGCGTGGGCCTGGCTGCGCTCACCATGGCGGAGTATTTCCGGGACGATGAACATAAGGACGTGCTGTTGCTCATCGATAACATTTTTCGCTTCATCCAAGCTGGCATGGAAGTGTCGGGCCTGATGGGCCAAATGCCGTCGCGCCTCGGCTATCAACCTACCATGGGCACTGAGTTGTCGGGCCTGGAGGAGCGCATTGCCAACACCGAATCCGGCGCCATCACGTCCATTCAAGCAGTCTATGTTCCGGCGGACGATCTGACCGATCCGGCGGCCGTACATACCTTTTCGCATCTTTCTGCATCCATCGTTCTTTCCCGCAAGCGGGCCAGCGAGGGACTCTACCCGGCCATCGATCTTCTGCAATCCAACTCCAAGATGGCCACGCCAGCTATTATCGGTTCCCGGCATTACCTCCTGGCGCAGGAAATTCGGAAAACGCTGGCTCACTACGAAGAACTCAAAGACATCATCGCGATGCTCGGGATGGAGCAACTCTCTCCGGAGGACCGCAACGTTGTCGGGCGCGCCCGCAGGCTGGAGCGTTTCCTGACTCAACCCTTCTTCGCGACCGAGCAATTCAGCGGCATCAAGGGAAAAGACGTCAGCCTGAAGGATGCAATCGACGGCTGTGAGCGCATCCTAAAGGATGAGTTCAAGGACTATCCGGAAAGCGCCTTTTACATGATCGGGGCGATTGGCGAAGCCAGAAGGCAGGGATCAGGAGTCAGGAGTCAGGAGTCAGGAGTCAGGAGTCAGGGGTCAGGAGTCAGGAAGCAGGAGTCAGGAGTCAGGAGTCAGGAGTCAGGAGTAGTCAGGAGTCAGGAGTCAGAAATTCGAGTCTCCGAGTTACCACTGATTCCTGACTCCTGATCCCTGTCCGGGGAGCCACCGCCGATGAATCTCAAGATTCTCCTTCCGTTCCAAATCTTCCTCGAGAAGAAGGACGTGAAACGGATTGTGGCACGGACGCTCCAGGGTTCCTTTGGGCTCTTGCCGCAGCGCCTCGATTGCACTGCAGCCCTGGCGCCTGGGATTCTGACATACGAAACGGAGGCGGAAGGCGAGGTCTATCTGGCCGTCGATCAAGGAGTGCTGGTGAAGGCGGGTATGGAGGTCCTGGTCTCGGTGCGTAATGCGATCGGCGGGACCGACCTCGGGCAACTTCACGAGGCGGTGAAGCGGGAGTTTCTCGACGTGGACCAGCAGGAAAAGAACGTTCGCTTCGTGTTGGCGAAGATGGAGAGCGGGTTCATCCGCCGCTTTATGGAATTTCAGCATGGATGAAGAAGACCGAGCGAATGATGTGAACCATGAAACAGTCTTTTCCCGGCAGGTAGGCGCCCAGGCAGCGCGCAACTGAAGGCACAGCGCGAAACCACCAAAAGCATTTGGTTCGGCCTGGGGATGTCGGGCTTGATCGGCTGGTCGGTGACGGTTCCGACTTTGCTCGGCGCCGTGCTTGGTATCTGGGTGGATAAGCACTATCCGAGTTCCTTGTCCTGGACGCTCATGCTTTTGCTCCTTGGCTTGATTGTTGGCTGTGCCAATGCCTGGCATTGGGTGGCATCGGAATTTAAGCAGATTGGAGAGACTAAGGATGAATGATATCCTTGGTCTTCCCCTGGCATTTTTCGCCGGCGCCTTGCTCGGCATTTTCTTCTTCGGCGGCCTGTGGTGGACGATTCAGAAGGGTGTCACCTCCGAGGCGCCGGCGATTTGGTTTTTGGGCAGCCTGCTGGTTCGAACCAGCATCGTTTTGGCTGGCATCTATTTGGTTTCGCAGGGCCATTGGTCTAGGGTCGTGGCGTGCCTCTTGGGATTCTTCATCGCGCGCGTCATCGTCATGAGGCGGCTCACCGGTCCGCCGGCACACGAGCAGACCCATTGGATGAGGAGGCCGGTCATGCGCATTAGTCCCGATCAGCTGATTTTGTGGCAAAACGGCATCTTCGTACTCAATAGCACGATCGTCACCACCTGGGCCTTGATGCTGGTGATGACCGTTGGGGCAATGCTGATCACGCGCAAGCTTGCCACCGAAGGGTCTATCTCACGCTGGCAAGGCTTCCTTGAAATCGTGGTCACCACCATTCAGAAACAGATCCAGGAGGTGGGCCTGCATCGTCCGGAGAAGTATCTAGGCTTCATTGGCACCTTATTTCTCTTTATCGCGGTATCCAATCTCTGTGCGATTCTCCCTGGGTACGATCCCCCGACTGGCTCGCTTTCGACAACGTCGGCCCTGGCGATCTCCGTGTTTGGCGCCGTATTTCTCTTCGGCATCGAGGAACAGGGAGTGGGCGGTTACCTGAAGTCCTACCTGAAGCCCACATTCATCATGCTGCCGTTCAACATCATCAGCGAGTTTTCGAGCACGTTCGCCTTAGCCATTCGTCTGTTCGGCAACATCATGAGCGGAACGTTGATTGTCGGCATCTTGTTGACGATCGTGCCCCTGTTCTTCCCGATCTTCATGAACCTGCTCGGCCTGCTCACCGGCATGGTGCAGGCCTACATCTTCAGCATCCTCGCCACCGTTTACATCGCGGCTGCCACACGACCCCGCGAGGCATGAAACTACACAATTAGCGAGCCTCCCACGTAAGTGGGGGGGGGAGTCAGGAGAGATATCTATGGAAAGCATGACTATTATCGCGATCGTTTCGATCGTGACCGCCGGCATCACCATCGCGGTGGGGAGTATCGGGCCTGCGTAGGCGAAGGGCGAGCGGTCTCGACGGCTTTGAGTTCGCTGGCACAACAGCCTGATGCCGCCTCCACCATCACGCGAACCCTATTCGTAGGTCTGGCGATGATCGAATCCATTGCCATTTATTGTCTTGTGATCTCGATGATTCTAATCTTTGCCAACCCGTTTTGGAACCACGTCATCGAACAAACTACGGGAAAGTGAGCCATGCCAATCAATTGGTTCACGGTGGTTGCCCAGGCAATCAACTTCTTCATCCTGGTGTGGTTGATGAAGCGATTCCTCTACAAACCCATTCGGAATGCTATCGACGAACGGGAGAAGGGAATCGCCGCGCAGCTCGCGCGAGGCCGAGGCGACCCAGGCTGAATCGCAAAAAGAGCGCGACGACTTTCAACACAAAAATGAGGCCTTCGACCAAGAGCGTGCAGCGCTTTTGAAAAAAGCCACGGATGAAGTCAAAGCCGAACGCCAGCGACAGTTCGACGAGGTGCGAAAGGAGGCAGATGCATTGCGCGCCAAACGCCAAGAGGCGTTGCAAAACGAACAACGCAATCTGAACCAAGAAATCATCCGCTGGACCCAGAAGCAGGTCTTTGCCATTGCGGGCAAGGCGTTGGCCGACCTCGCGGGAGCCAGTCTCGAGGAACGGATGACCGACGTATTCGTCCAGAGGTTAGGTGCGTTGACCGGCCCGGCCAAAGAACAGTTGGCAGCGGCTCTGAAGACTTCGACCAGCCCCGTTCGCCTACGCAGTGCAATCGATCTTCCGCCGGCGCAGCCGGCGACGATACAGAAAGCGCTGAACGAAACCTTCTCGGCTGACATTCACATCCAATTCGAGACCGCACCGGAATTGATCAGCGGCATCGAAGTATCCGCCAACGGACAGAAGGTGGCCTGGAGCATCGCGGACTATCTCAAGAACTTGGAAAAGAGTGCCGGCGAACTTTTGCACCAGGAAACCAAGCCTGATCCCAATCCCGACACGAAGGTCGCGGCCGAGCCCGATCCGAAAGTCGCATGCAAGTCTTGGCCGAAGCGTGAAGCAAAACCAAGTCTTGAACCGGTGGCCGCGGCGCCACAGGCAAACCATTGAACAATTCGCCGGATGGCCTGCATGCAGTCTTCGACCTGGCATACGCGGGTATCAGCCAGGCGTTGGATCCTTCACGCCGCAATTGACGCCGCGCGAGGTGGGCACGATCGCCAGCGTTTCCATCGGGATCGCCAAGATTTCAGGCCTTCCGGGCGTGGGCTTCGATGAATTGGTGAAGTTCCCGGGCGACCTTTATGGAATCGCGTTCAACGTCGATGCGGACGAAATTGGCGTCGTGTTGCTCGGCGATTGCGAGCATCTGAACGCGGGCGATGAAGTCGAGGCACGGGCCGCGTGATGGACGTGCCTGTGGGGGATGGACTATTGGTCGCGTCATCGTCGCTTTGGGCGAGCCACTCGATGGCAAAGGCCCGGTAGCCTCCAACCAACGTTTGCCCATTGAACGCCCCACTGCGCCGATCATGAACCGCGCTCCCGTAAGCGTGCCCTTGCAGACCGGGATCGTCGTCATCGATTCCCTCATTCCTATCGGCCGCGGCCAGCCGAACTGATCCTGGGCGACCGGCAAACCGGCAAGTCAGCCATCGCGATCGAAACCATTCTCAATCAGCGCGATCAGAATGTGCTCTGCGTCTATTGCCATCGGCCAGCGCCTCCGCCGTCGCCAAGGTCATCGCCAACTTGCGCGAAAAGGGCGCCATGGATTACACCGTTGTTGTGGTAGCTGAAGGCAACGACCCGCCCGGCCTCGCCTACATTGCACCCTACGCCGCGACCAGCATTGCGGAGCACTTCATGGAGGCTGGCCGGGATGTGCTCATCGTTTACGACGATCTCACCCATCACGCGCGGGCCTATCGCGAGTTGAGTTTGCTGCTTCGCCGCCCGCCGGGTCGCGAAGCTTTTCCCGGCGATATCTTTTACATTCATTCGCGGCTGCTGGAGCACCCCACCCATCTTGGCGACGATTTTCACGGCGGCTCGCTCACGGCCCTTCCCATCATCGAGACCGAGGCGCAGGATATCTCTGCTTACATTCCAACGAACCTCATCTCCATTACCGATGGTCAAATCTATCTCTCGCCCACGCTGTTCGAACTGGGAATTCTTCCGGCGGTGGATGTCGGCAAGTCCGTTTGCGCGTTGGCGGCAAGCGAAACGGGCGGCTTACCGAGCGGTGGCAGGCGATCTCAAGCTCGCCTATGCCCAGTTCATCGAACTGGAATCCTTCGCCAAATTCGGCACCCGCCTCGATGATCACACGCGGAAGATCATCGAGCACGGCCAGCGCATTCGGGCCATCCTCATACAGCCGGAGCTCGAACCTGCGTCCGTCTCCGAACAAATCGTCATCCTCCTGGCATTGACCGGCGGTCTGCTCGACCGAGTGCTGATCGGCAAAATGCGGGAAGCCGAGCAAGCGCTGGAAAGGCGGCAGCGCCGCTGCGGAGGAGGTTCGTCAGCGTTTTGCTTCGAAAGAAAAACTGAGCGAAGCGGACCGCAAGACGATTCTGAAAGTTGTGGGCACGGCCATCGCCCCATTCCAGCCAGAACCCGCTCCCGAACCCAAGAAGAACCCATGAGCGATACCTTGGATGGTCTGCGCCGCAAGATCGCCGGAGCGGGCGATTTGGAATCCGTGGTCCGCTCGATGAAGGCCCTGGCCGCCGCGAGCATCGGACAATACGAGAAATCGGTGCTCGCGCGCGGATTATTATCGCACGGTGGAGCTGGGCCTAGCTGTTTGCTTGAGCAGACGGAGGCAGACTTTAGTCCGACAAGAGGCGAGAGGCGAGAAGAACGGGGAGCGAGCCCGATAAACCTGCCTCCCCATTTCACTCGCCCCTCGCCCCACGGCCCTCGCCCCTCGATAGCCATCGTCTTCGGGTCGGATCAGGGACTCGTCGGCCAATTCAATGATGTGTTGGCGGATTTTGTCGCCAAGGAGCTAAATGCTCTGCCCGGCAAGAAGAAGATCTGGGCCGTCGGCGAGCGCATGCACCGCGCGGCTAAGCCAATAACGCCGGTCTCCCGCTGGTGGGACTCTTCGCCGTGCCGACTTCCGTGAACGCGATTACACCGCTCGTCGGCCAGATTCTCATCGAGAGCGAAGCGCATCGCGATCCGGGCGAAGTCACGCCATTTTACCTCTTTCACAACTGTCCCAGGGCCGGGGCGTAG
>CAVVHZ010000059.1:0-103681 GCA_963748025.1 uncultured Gemmataceae bacterium | reverse complement strand
CTCGCAGGGCATGAAGTTCGCCGGGTCGAGATGAGCAAGGTCCACTTCGACGATGCCGAAGCGTTCCTGATCGTTGGTGCTGGCGTAAAATGCCAAAAGACCTGGGTAGACATCGGTCAAGTAAGCGGGATCGTGCTGGGGGTTGAGACCGTGTACGGGGGCCAATTTCGCGATCCGCTCGGTGGTTCCGCAGTAGAGGCTAGTCGGCTCCTTTTTTTGCTTACCCATATCAAGTGGTCTCTTTTTGCTGCATGTTCAGGTAAGGAGGAAGTTTATGGCATGAACATTCGTTTTGCAACCAGCGATGTGCAATCCTGGCCGAATGCGTGAATAGCCCGCTTGCAGGACGCTTACGGGCATTTGCATGGGATTCTACTTATCTATAAAGTCGCTGGAAATCGTGAGAAAGACCAGCCACAATGACATACGTCCTCCCCGGGCTTTTCTCTCCAGCGCGAGGTTTTTCCATGACTTGGTCTCGGTTTCCCGTCAGTTTCTTGTCGCTGCTCTTGGCGCCGCTTCTGGCGGTTGCCCAAACTCCCCGGCTGCCGAACGTCGTTTTCATCTATTCGGACGATCAGGGCTGGGCCGACGTTGGCTGCTATGGCGCCAAAGGATTTCGCACCCCAAACCTCGACCGCATGGCCGCCCAGGGCGTGCGTTTCACGGATTTTTACGTTGCCCAAGCCGTTTGCTCGGCTTCTCGCACGGCCTTTCTTACCGGCTGTTATCCCAATCGGTTGGGCATTCTGGCGCACTGAACCCCAGTCAAAGACGGGCATCAGCGACAAAGAAATGACCCTTGCCCAGGTGCTCAAGCAGCGCGGCTACGCCACGGCCATTTTCGGCAAATGGCATCTGGGCTATCAGCCGCAGTTTCTGCCCACCCGGCATGGCTTCGACGAATATTTCGGCCTGCCTTATTCCAACGACATGATTCCGAGCGCCGAACAATAAAACTTTCCGCCTTTGCCGCTCATCCGAAGGCGAAAAGATCGATCGCCACCATGCCGCGACGTCAATCAGCTAACGACATGGTATACCGAGCACGCCGTCAGCTTCATCGAGCGAAACAAGAATCGCCCTTTCTTCCTCTACGTGCCGCACACCATGCCGCATGTTCCGCTGGGAGTTTCCACTAGTTTCGCGGAAAGTCGGAACAGGGGCTCTATGGCGACGTGATGATGGAGATCGACTGGTCGGTAGGCGAGATTCTGGCGGCAATCAAGAAACAAGGTCTCGACGACAACACGCTGGTCTTCTTCAGTTCCGATAACGGCCCTTGGCTTAGTTACGGCAACCATGGCGGATCGGCTGACGGCTTGCGTGAAGGCAAGGGCACCAGTTTCGAGGGCGGCGTCCGCGAGCCGTTCATCGCCCGCTGGCCGGGGAAGATTCCTGCCGGCCGCGTCTGCCGTGAACCGGCGATGACCATCGACATCCTGCCGACGCTGGCAAAGCTAACCGGCGTCCGCTGCCACCGCTGCCCATCGATGGCCTGGATATCGGCCCGCTGCTTTGGGGCGAGCCCATGCTCGTTCGCCGCACGAAGCCTATTGCTTCTACTGGAATCGAGAACTGCAGGGCGTCCGTAGCGGCGACTGGAAGATGCATTTGCCGCACAGCTATAACGGCCTTACCAAGCCCCCCGGCAACGACGGCAAAGCGGCAGGTTACACCACGCAAAAAATCGGCATGAGTCTTTACAACCTGGTCGACGATCCCGGCGAAAAGATCGATGTGGCCGCAAAACACCCCGACGTGGTCAGACGGCTAACGGCTTTGGCCGAGAAAGCACGCGATGAGCTGGGAGATTCGCTGACGAAGAGAACCGGCCGGGGCGAGCGCAAGCCGGGGAGGGTGCAGTAAGCAGCTGCACGGGAATAATCGCTCCAAAGGCGAGCGTCGAGGCGTAAGCCCGACGAGTCGTGCCGGTTGCTAGGGCGTCACGAGCGACAAGCGAACGTTACCACGGAAGGAAAAGTACGCCACGATTTGGAGCTGGACTCGACGGGCTTACGCCTCGACGCTCGCCGGCTCCGTCACACCGGCGCGGCTTCGAGAAAGCAATTGCCTGACCCATCGAGTATTGGCAGGATCCCAAGAAAACCTAACAGCAGCGGGAGGCAGTCTGAAGGAGCGGTTGACAGGTGCCCCATGTCTGCCGGGAGACGCAGCCCAACTCATCTTCACGCCAGCGCGAGCGACTGCGTTCGTTCATGAAAAAGGCTTCTTCCATCGCGATTTGAAGCTCGCCAATGTGTTATTCAAGGCGGATGGTACGCCGAAGCTGGCCAACTTCGGCCTGGCCCGCTCATTCGCGGAAGACAACTATCTGACCTTGGATGGCGAAGCCTTGGGAACGCCCGGCTACATGGCACCCGAGCAAGCCATGGGGGAACAAAACCTGGGTCCTGGCGTAGATATTTATGCCCTGGCGCCGTTCTCTGTGAACTAAGGAACAACAATCGGGTGGTGCAGGCCGACACGAGCTTCTATGTTGTACAGTTGGCCCACACCCTATTGGAATTGGCTCCTGCTCTGACTGCCTCGGCCGAATAGGAAATCAAATCCGGCGGGCGTTGTCCAAAGTTCCGCCGAATTTACGCGATGCCCGCCGGGAGAAGTTACACGCCCAATGCCAGGGGATGGAAGAAGGGGCCGCCGCAAAGATCATGCATTAGTCCGCAGCCGGTTCATCAAGTCGACACGATGTTTCTCCATGACCTGCAAAAGTCGGGCATCCTCGATTTCCCGAAGAGACTGATCGGTTTGGTCTTCAACCAAGAATCCGAGGTTCGCGAGCAACTGGCCGAACCGTATCTCGGGCGACAATTGCTGAAGGTCAGCAAGTTTTTCGAGCAATTCATGATGGGTAGTCGGCATCATGGCAAAAAATCTCCAATCTTCGGCTCGCCAGCGTAAGCCCGCCGCAGCTTGGCCAAGACCTCGACGCGAACTGTCGTGCCCGGAGCCAGCTTCCCAATCCGCGTGGCGCGGGTGATCCCATTGTACACGACTAGAACGCCGTCAGATGCTTCGTAAACCCACAGGGGGGGCATACCCACGGACGACGAACCGAACCGAGCTATCTGGCGCTGCAGTTTGAATGGGTTCGCACCCCGACCCGACGGGAGACGCAACTCTAGCGGATCGACATCCCGATAATCTTGTGCCATGCACGATCGCAATCATGAAGTTTAAGAAGCGTTCCACGGGTTGCGCGGCGGCGGCTTTGCCGCAGCGCCGCTCCACCCGTGGCTACCATCCGACGCCCCATTCGGGGCGTACCATTGATTTTCCGGTTCGACCTCGTTCAACCAGGCACAACTCTGCTTTCCCTCCGCCGGAATGGCACCCAAAACCCGACCAGTCCGCCAAACAATATCATGATGAGAGTAATCGGACTCAATTCATAAAAGTGCCTGACGAAGTAGCCAAGACTCTCATCGGTGATAAAGGGAGCATAGCGCCATTCCGTGAAAAGGCCCAACGCTGTGGCTGCCAATCCACAGAATACGGCGATCAATATGGATCGGTTTTTCCCAATGCCGGCGCCAAGGCCGATCATGCCGCCCGGCAGAGCCAAACCATAGAAGCCTTGGGCAGCGATCCAAAAAAAGACAAAGTAGCCAATGACGCCGCCGGCAACAGCACCGCACAGAATCAGGAGAGTTTGCTTCATGCTATGCGCTACCTTTCTTCGATTCGCGAAGCATATTGCAGAATAGCGCACCTTGGCCGATGGCGTCATCCAGGGCAACGTGCGTGTGTGGTATATCACCACGACAGTCACTTTTCGCATCCAAATCCGCCACAGCTAAGCTACCACAATCGTTCGGCGAATTGTCGCGATGAATGAATCGGATCCGTCACGTTGGCGCTGTGGTTGCAGCCATTGGCCGGTGAGTGAGTAACGGGTCGAGGCTGTTCACGCGCGTCGTCTGAATGGACGCGGAGCATCCGGACGTACATTCCCACGCAGAGCGTGGGAACGAGAGCTGCGCGTCCGACAAACTACGCAATCAGATCATGCACCACGTGGCCGTGGACGTCGGTGAGGCGGAAGTCGCGGCCGGCGAAGCGGTAGGTGAGCTTTTCGTGGTCGAAGCCTAGGAGATGAAGAATCGTCGCGTGCAAATCGTGGACGTGAACGGGCTTTTCGGCTGCTTGAAAGCCGGTTTCGTCGGTGGCGCCGTAAGCCTGGCCGCCTTTGACGCCGCCACCGGCAAGCCACATGGAGAAACCATAATGGTTGTGGTCCCGGCCATTGACTTTACCGGCGTTGGCTCCAGGCGTCGGCAGCTCCACGCTTGGCGTGCGGCCGAATTCGCCGCCCCAAATTACCAGTGTGCTATCCAACATGCCCCGTTGCTTGAGGTCCGTTAGTAAGGCAGCTATGCCTTGGTCGCATTGTTGTGCAAGGCGGCGATGATTGACTTCGAGATCGTCGTGATTGTCCCAAGGTTGTCCCTGGCCATGCCATACTTGCACGAATCGAACGCCTCGCTCCAGCAGTCGGCGGGCGATCAGCAATTGCCGGGCTTGTACGCCCGGCCCATACATATCGCGAATTGCCTTGGGTTCGTGTTGCACATCAAACGCTTCTCTGGCCTCATATTGCATGCGATAAGCCAGCTCGAACGATTGCACGCGGGCTTCCAATGGCGCTTCATGCTGGCGGCGTTCCAGGTGCCGAGTGTTGACTTGCCGCAAGAGAGCCAGTTGCCGTTCCTGCTCGGAGCGGCTGAATTTGGGATTGCGCACATACTCGATAAGCTTGTCGATTTCGGTGTGGCGCGTGTCGAGATAGGTGCCTTGAAAAATACCGGGCAGAAACGCGGACTGCCAATTCTGGGTCTCTTGAATGGGGTAGCCGCCCGGGCACATGGCGATGAAGCCGGGCAGGTTCAGATTCTCCGTGCCCAGGCCGTAGGTGACCCAAGAGCCCATGCTGGGCCGAATCTGGCGGGCGTCGCCGCAGTTCATCAGCATGAGCGATGGCTCGTGATTGGGCACATCGGCATGCATGGAACGGATAATAGCCATATCGTCGACATGCTGGGCGGTGCGTTCGAAAAGCTCGCTGACTTCGATGCCGCTTTTGCCATGCTTCTGGAACTTGAAAGGCGAGGGCATGGCGGCGCCCGTTTTTCGTTCGGTGCGCAGCTTGGGCATGGGCAGCGATTTGCCCGCCATTTTGCTCAGCAACGGCTTGGGATCGAACGTGTCCACATGACTGGGCCCACCATTCATGAAGAGATGAATGACCCGCTTGGCTTTGCCAGGGAAATGCGGACCGTGGGGCGTCATGGGGTTCAGTAGATCCGCTCGAGCGGCAGAGGGTGTTATGCCAATGTCGCCTAGAAGTCCAGCCAGCGCAAGCGCCCCCATGCCCATACCGCTGCGGCACAGATAATCGCGGCGCGTGATGCAAGGATTCGGAGTGAGGTCGGCGTTCATGGTGCATTCTCATCGGGCGATGCAGAAAGCCTTAATCGACAAACACAAACTCGTTGGCCAACATCAAAACCTGGGCGTAACTTTCCCATGCGCGATCGTTGTTGCCGCTGGCAGAGAGATAATGCAGCCCGGCTTCAATCTCTTCGCGATCCGCACAGCGGCCATAGAGAATCCGATGCAAACGATCGATTCGCAGGGCGGGCTTGGTCTCACCGGCAACTTCGGGGCGACGCAGCAATTGGGCCGCTTGCTCCACGCGAAAGGGCTGTTCAACAAGAACAGTGCTTGTTGCGGCACGGTGGTGGTGTAGCGCTGGGGCGTGCTGACGTCGGGGCTGGCCAGGTCGAACGTGCGGAAAAGGCCCGGCAGATTCTGACGGTCGATGAAGCCATAGACGGTTCGACGTGGAGCACTCCGTGGCGTGGTGATCTCCACGCTGGGGCCGCCCATGTTGCAATCGAGCTGGCCGGCGGTCGCTAAAAACGAATCGCGCAAGGCTTCGAAATCGAGCCGGCGGAGGTTCTGCCGCCACAGCAAGCGGTTTTCGACATCACGAGCGACATAGGCCGGCTTGTCGTCGCTCTGTTGTTGGTAGACGCTGGAGCGAAGAATCAACCGGTGCAAATCCTTCACCGACCAGCCATGCTCGACGAAATAGGTCGCCAGATAATCGAGCAGTTCCGGATGTGTGGGCGCCTCTCCGCGGGTGCCAAAATCGCCCGGCGTGCGGACGAGCCCGGCCCCAAAATGGTGCATCCAGATGCGATTGACCATCACTCGTGCCGTGAGAGGATTGTCCGGGCTGGCAATAGCGCGAGCCAGTTCCAACCTGCCGCTTCCGTGCTGGAATGCCTGACGATGCGCGTTGCTCAACACTTCCAAGAATTGCCGAGGCACTTCTTCGCCGGGATTGCCCGGGTTGCCACGCATAAGCACGCGAGGCTTTATCGGCGTGGCCAAGTCTTCCAAAATCATGGCACGAGGCGGAGCAGCAGGAGCCGTTGCTTGCCACTCTTCGATCTGCTTTTTGAGAGCTCGCTGTCGATCCTTTAATGCCCGGTTATAGAAACGCTCGATGTCTACCCGCGCAACCGTCGGCGGGGCGTTCGAGCCATACAGCCGCTGCCGAATCTCTTCCCAAGCCGGGTCTGCCAGGGAAGTGGGAGGGGGTTGGTTCGTTTCGTGGGCCCACTGTTCCTCGGTCTTCCAGCGTTTCTCACTCTCGGCCAACAGTTTGCCGTATAGCTGTGCCAGTTCCTCGCGCGACGCAGGCGGCCTGGCGGCCAGCAATTTTCTTACTTGAACGTTCCATTTTGCAGTCTTTGCCTTGTCGAGCAGCAGTGACTGTACCTTGTTAGCAAACTGGTCGGCCTTAGCAGACGCCAAGATGCTCCAAGCGGCCCAAACCGGATCGGCGGCCCGTGCCTTGTCGTTCAAATAAACGCGCCAACGTCGCACCATCAGCGGGTGCAGTTCCCCCGCGGCCAAATTGGCGGATTGGCGAGCCTCACCAGCCGAAGCTGGTTTAAGAATCGCTTTCAGATAGTTGGCTGCTTGCGTTCGGAACCGACTGGTCAAGTCGAGGAATTGAGCGTCGTTGAATTCGCGCAGCTTGTCCTGGCGTCGTTTCTGTTCCTTCTCGAAAGCGACAAAAGCGACCGGATCTCGAGCTTTGCCAATGATCGGCAGTTCCGCCGGCTCGACCGAGCTGGCGAAGACGCCATAGAGCGAATAGTAATCGCGCGTCGGAATCGGGTCGAACTTGTGATCGTGGCAACGGGCGCAGCTCACGGTCAAGGCCATGAGTCCGCGGCAGACGACGTCGATGCGATCGTCGATGATATCTTGCTGGTTATTGAGGAAGCGACGGCCCAGCGTCAGATATCCCATGGCAGCTAGCGGTTGCTTGTCACCATTCAGAGGCAAACGATCTGCCGCCAATTGTTCGACGAGGAAGCGGTCGTAAGGCAGGTCGCTGTTGAACGCATGGATGACGTAATCGCGGTAGGTATAAGCCGAGGGGAAACGGCGCTCTTCAGTGAAAACATAACCCTTGGTGTCGGCGTAGCGAGCGACGTCGAGCCAATGCCGGCCCCAGCATTCGCCATAGTGAGGCGACGCCAACAGGCGTTCGATCGCCCGATCCCAGGCATTGGGCGATGGATCGCTAATAAAAGCGGCAAGTTCTTCGGGCGTCGGCGGCAGGCCCGTGAGGTCAAAGGTCGCACGGCGTAAAAGCGTGCGGCGGTCGGCCAGCGCGGAGGGCTGCATGCCCTCCTTCTCCAGTCGGGCCAGGACGAAGTTATCGACGGGCGTTTGCGTCCACGCAACGTCTTGGACAGCCGGGACATTTGGCTTGACCACCGGCTTGAAGGACCAGTGGGTTTTCTTCGCCAAAGCGATCGGATCGCGGACCGAGGAAGCAGAAGCCACCGTTGCCGGCCACTGAACGCCTTCTTTAACCCACACGCGAAGCGCATTGACGGCCGCTGCACTCAGCGGCCCTTTGGGCGGCATCTTGACGTCGCCTTGGTAGCCGATCACTTGCAGGAGCAGGCTTTTTTCCGGATTCTTGAGATCGACGACTGGGCCGTTTTCGCTGCCCTTGAGCAACGCCTCGCGGGAATCGAGCCGCAGGCCGGCCTGCTGTTTCTTGGCTCCGTGACAACTGTAACAATGGGCGGCAAGCACAGGCCGGACTTGCTTTTCGAAGAATTCGGTGCGATCCGCTGTTTGTGCGCACAGCAGGCAGGGCGACAACAAAAGAATGCCAAGGCACAGAGAAGTGCGCATCATGCGGACAATCTTTCAGGTAGGTTCGGCCGAAGGCAAGCGTCCCAGCCAGTGGCTGGGTCGGAGCGTGAGGTAGGACAGGGTGAATTGTACCCTATGGAATGGGTGATTGAAAGTGGGGGGGGCGGTGTGGACTAAAGTCCACACTCCCGAGACGCTGTTTAGCCATCACGCTGGCGGAGACTTTCGGAGTGTGGACTTCAGTCCACACCCCAAAGACGTCCTGATAACGTGGATTCTGGGCACGACTCGTTTTGGGGCCAGACTCGTCGGGCTTACGCCGCGACGCTCGCCCGTGTTACTCTTTGCCTTTGGCCACCGCGCTGGCCAGGCTCTTCAGCAAGTCGCTTTCGTCCGGAGTAAACGCCTTGGGCTTCGTGCTCCAGAAATTCAGGGTGCTTGCAGATCCTTCTATGACCACCGGAGCGTGAGCGCTCGATTTGAGCGTCTTGCTCATAAGCTGCATGTCCATGCCCTGGAGCCTGGTTGTGTCCGGCAAAATCGTAAAGCGGTTGAACAGCGCGAAATGCCGTCAACATGAATGCCTTGGACATCTGCTTGAACCCGGTCTCGGCAATATGCGGAACGGTTTTGCCGGGATAGGCCGAGCGCTGAACCAGAAGATTGCCATCCACGACGCTGGTTACGCAAAGGCGATCGACCTGAGGCAATTTCTCATGGACCCCCTTGGCAAACGCATCGAAAGCTTCTTGCGAACTGAGAGCTGCCCTAGCCAATTTGTCCAGTTTGGGATCGAGCGGGGGCAATGCTTTGACCACGTAGGGCTTGGGCGGAGCAGGAGGGTTTTTGATGCGATCCTCTTTCACGAGAGTCCGATCGTAGTAGCCGATCATCATCTCTTCCCAGGTTTGCTCGCCCCACCTCACCGTCAAGTTCGGATCGGGGTTGGCGATGTTGGATGCCGAGTTGTTGTAATAAGCGACGCAGTGCAGTTCGGTTCCTCTGGGCAGGATTTTCGGCTTGGCGAGCACGTAGGAGTTCTGCCAGTTGAAATCGTAGTGCGGCACATCCAGCAGCACTTCTTTGGTGCCGTCCGGATAGATAGCATCGTACTCGAAGGCGAAGCCACGCACGTGCGTATGCGGCATCAAGATCTGCACCTCTTCATCTTGATCGAGCGTCCGCGATGCTTCGACCTTGTAGTGGGGATTGTTGGGCGGGATCTTGAACTCGTGGTTGACAACCATGTCGGTGACCACTTCTTTGCGAACGGTCTTGGGGTCGGCAAAAACGAGCCCGATGCTGCACTGGTCTTCCTGGGCCACGCCCGTGGGCGTGTAATGAATTTGGACGACGAGGCGCGAGATCCAGCGGGAACGCGCTTGGCCAGCCCCTCGGGCAGCAGCGTGGGCCTGGCCCCGGGCACTGTTGCCGTTAACCAGTTGCTGATGAAGCCGCCGCGATCACGGCCGCGCGGCGACTTGCCGTTGTCGGGCGGCTGCACGAAGACGAGCACGTGGTGGACTACCGACGGGCAGCTCGGCTTCACTTCGGCAGCCTTTACCCATTTTTCTTCGGTGAATCCCGTATCGATGATGAAGAACTGATATTGGACAGTTCCGTGAGCCGGAACCTTGAAGGGCTTGGGAATCTTGAAGATCACATCGGGCTTGGGAATTGCGCCATCCCGCAGCGTAAACGGGCGGCTTGGGCAGGTCTTTGGGGTCGCCCTGGGGCGTACCTGCTTCTACCCAATCGAGGATGAGCTTCTTCTCGGTGTCGCTCAGGCGACTATCATTTGCGAAATGGCCATACTTGGGGTCGGCGTGCCAGGGCGGCATGCGGCGCTGGCGGACCACTTCGTCGATCATGTCGGCCCAGCCTATGACCTCGTCATAAGAAGTCAGGGAAAAGGGCCGAATTTCTCCGGGGCGGTGACATTCCACGCAATGGTGATTCAGGATGCTCGCGATATCCTTCGTGTAGGTTACCGAGCCGTTGGCAACAGGTTTATGAACGCGACCCACTAGGCACCCCAGAGCGGGCGTGGTCGGCTGACTGACCGGCTTGCCGGCCAAGACCTCTGTGAGGGCCTCAGCCAAGTCATTGCGCTTGGCCTGGGGGCGGGAAATGCCAATGTTGTATTGATCGTCGATACGGCCGCGGTAGCGGATCACGCGCTCGGAGTCGAGTACGAACGCTTCGGTGGTTCGTTGAACGCCCAGCCGATCGGCCAGTACGTTGTTGACGTCCTTCAAAACCGGGAAATTGACGCCGGCTTGCTGAGCGTACCGAGCAATATCGGTCGGACCATCTTGCTGATTGGGGTCGATGCCAATAAACGCCACGCCTTTGCTCTCGAATTCTTTGGCTAGGCTGGCCAGGCGCGGACCATATTGCTTGGCGATCGGACAATCGCAGCTGACGAAAGCAAGCACGACGGCTTTATTGGACGCGAATTCGTCCAGCGATCGTTCGGCTCCGCGATAGTCGCGAAGCTTGAAGGTAGACACCTTGGCCCCGATACCCGTGGCCGGCTTGTTTTCGCTGCCAAAGCCAAGCCCGGCAGAAGCGCAGACTACCATCCATCCCAAACGCATCATGACTCTCCCTCGAGAAGGTTCACTTCCTTCTATTCGCTGCAACTCCGACCGATATTTCACAACTCAAGACGACATGGCAGAAAAGCTAAGCTAGTCATCACTAATTTAGCTTATTCAAGTTTAGTCTGCGCGTTCGATACTCTTCAAGATCAAAAGGGAGAGATTTGGGTTCGGTTAGCCGCGACGCGCAGCGGAGCGCGTGGCGAAGGCTCCGCTGCGCGTCGCGGCTAACCCACGAAGAGATTAGCTTTTTTTGTCTAGCTCGATGGCGTAAAGCGTTCCCATCGATCGGAGGTAAATCCGGCCATTGGAAATAGCGGGCGATGCGTTCATCGAATCGGCCCCAAGACTCGCGCCGCCGCCGCCGAAACCGCCACCGCCACGACGACCGCGACCGCCCCCCTGAGGCGGAGGGGCAGCCCGACGAGGCGGAGCAGGGGCATCCGCCCCAGGCTTGGAGCCAAGCCGATTGGTTGCCAGCACCTCGAACTTGGGCCCAGCCTTGACCACGGTAACGACGCCATCCTGAGCCGTCAGATAGATCTTGCCGTCGGCGAAAACCGGCGACGCACGGAAGTTCGACGCATGCGTCCGTTCCTGGTAATGCTGTTTTCCTGTTTTGGCATCCAAGCAAGTGAGCATGCCGTTCTCGCTGCAGAGATAAACGAGGCCGTCATACAAAAGCGGGGCCGGGACATCGGGTGTGCCGCGCCAGCCGCCATTGGATGGAAGAATTTCCCGTCAGCACCAAGCCCTTGGCGTCCGGTTTGACAGCCACCACGGGGCCACTCTTCGCCGTGGGGATGACGATCAGATCAGCGGTTGCCAAGGGAGAAGCCACAAAGCGAAACGCCCTGTTGTATCTGGTTTTGGGGTTCAGATCGCCGACCCGCCAGATTTCTTTGCCGTCTGCCAAGCTGTGGGCGGTGCAGTAATCGTTTCCCAGAACCACTAAGTAGGCATCCGTTCCTTTATGCCAAAGCATCGGCGAAGTGTAAGCCTGTTCGCATTCATTCGTGGCGTCATCTTCCCGGTGGAGAACCCAGGCTTCTTTCCCGGTGGCCTTGGCCAGCGCAGATCACCTTGCGGCCGCCCGAATGCAACAGCGTTAGATAGAGCTTGTCCTTATACAGAAGCGGCGTGGTGTGCATGCCATGCTGAATCTCGAATTCACCGTAGCGCTCTTGGGCATTGAAGGCCCAAATCTGGTTGCCCTTGAAATCGTGGCAACTCATGTCTCCTGTGCCTGTGAAGGTGAATACATTCGTGCCGTCGGTGCTTGCCGAGGCGGAAGAATTGTTGCCTTCTCCTCGATAGCGCTTGCCATGCTCGCTCGAACCCAACTTCTGACGCCAAAGTTCCTTCCCGGCTGTGCTCACGCAGACCAGATCGACATTTTCGCCATCCTCGCTAGTCAGGAAGATGTGATCGCCCCAGATGACCGGCGTGGAACTGCCCATGCCCGGCATCTTGAGCGACCAGGCGACGTTTTCGGTTGCGCTCCACTTGGTCGGCAAGCCATGTTCATGGCAGACGCCGTCCATCTCTGGGCCGCGCCATTGCGGCCAGTTGTCGGCACGGGCCAGGCCGGCACAAGAACCAGGGCAAAGCCAAGGGATATGCCAACGGGCATGCGGTCAAGTCTCATGCAAATTCTTCCTTCTTTGTTTAACCCATAGTGCGGGCTTCGCCCGCAACCCAAAGGCGGCTTCCAACAAACCTGGGCCGAAAGGCCCCTCTTTCTCCCCCCCCCCCTTGGCAAGGGGGGGTTGGGGGGGTCTGACGCGACGTGACCACCCACGGTAGAAATGCGCCTGCCCTGATCTCATCATGGGCGAACTTTACCGCTTAGGGGTGCAGATTCTGCGACCCCCCCTGCCCCCCCTTGCCAAGGGGGGGAGAATTCAAGGCTTCGCCTTTTTCCTTCGTTTCCAACCCTTCAAGCAAAAGCACCGAACTTTCGGCGCTGAGGAATTCGGCCAAAATCCGCCACGTTGCGAGGAATCTGGTGGATACCTTGGGAGCCAGCGGCGACGGCGGACTTCACGCCTCACGTGGCTGAATGGATCGGCCCTCGCATAAATCACACGGTCTAATCGCGAACCTGTCCGCCGTCGCCGCTGGCTCTGGTTAAACGAGTGTGGAGATAACCAGGAATAGACGGCTGGCGGGTCGGCTCCAATGCAACCTTTTTATCGCAGATTTCTTTCTGGCACCATCTCTATTCAGCGCCGCGGTTCACCTGGAATCCGAATGGTCGTTCTGCCTATGATGGAGAAAGGAACCGCGGAACAGAGGCACAGGCAATGACTTCTCCCGAACAACCCGAACTCGATCAAGCATGGGCGGAGCTACAAATCACCCTGCCCGGCCCCGAACGCCGGCGGCAGCCGCAGGCCTACAGCTATCGGCTTACTTACGTAAACCCCGAACAGAAGCAGGGGTGTCAACGATTATGGGAAGTGGCCGGCGGACGACTCCCTTACCAAATCGCCCTGGAACGCGACGCGCGTGGCAATCTTCATCTTCACTGCACCTGCGCAGGATGCGATTTATCGCAAAGACAACGAAGGCCGCTTCTGCAAGCACGTTTTGGGTTTGCTCGAGCTGGGCAAACGGCCCGGTCAAATCGTCGAGAATTGGGAGCCTCGCTCCCGCAAAGGCGCGTAGCTGGCTCTTTCTGTTGAGCCCTGGAAGGGCGGAAGTTAATAGCCAGGGGCGTTAGCCCCTGGAAAAGATCACCAACAACGTTAAGCCCCGGTAGGGGCGACAGAACTCTGTCGCCCCTACCGGGGCTTAGCCCAGTTTGTCGGCGGGTCCAGGGGCTAACGCCCCTGGCTATTGGCTGTCGCCCCTACCGGGGCTAGGGAATCGTGCCGGCCATCAGCTTTGGAAGCCAGAGACCCATTGAGGGTAGACCCTCACGGATCGTTCACGGAAGTAAATTCGGTCACGATTTCAACTCGATCGTTGGCATTCACGCTACGAACAAAGCACCGCAGATAGCCCAATTGCGGGTTGAAATCGCCGAAAACGTAGGGGCGATGCTGACCTTCCTTGGCGGCTTCATCGTCCAGGCGCAGGTAATCCTCGATGAAGCTGAATAGGGCCGGCATGGTCGAATAATGGTAGAGCCGTTCTTCGACGGGATTGCCGTTGCGGGTCACCGAAACCACTTTCCCCTTGCGGACCTGCACGTGATATTCGTCGGGCACCAAAGCCTGCCGCGTCATGGTGTACTTCAAATCGTAACTGGCCGGACCATTTTCTTGCCACAGTTTCTCCGCCGCCTGTAACTTGGCCAGCGTCAGGATTCTGCCGCGAGCGTACCAAACCTGGATTGCCACCGCAATAATGCTGAGCACGGTCAAGAAGACGAAGTACCACAACCAAGGACGAGCAGGCCGGCGCAGGTGCGGCATCCACGGACATAGGGGATCTTCTCCATTTCTGACTGCAACAACTCTTCCACCTGTCTGGCTCCAGCGAGCCTCCCACATTGAGTCTAGCGAGCCTCCCACGTTAGTGGGGGGAGTTTTCCGCGTTCTCCCCCCACTAACGTGGGAGGCTCGCTAGGTTGGGAGGCTCACCAAGTTCAGAGGATTGCTAGGTTGAGCGGCTCGCTAATTCTTGCGGGCAAACGCCTCTTCCAGCTCGGCTTTGGGAATCACGACAATGCCTTGCTCCGTAACGGTGAAGCCACAGCGGCGGTCGTGTTCCAGATCATAGCCGATGGTGCTGTGAGGCGGAATCTTCACGTCTTTGTCGATAATCGCCCGTCGGATGCGACAATGGCGGCCGACGTCCACGCCGTCGAAAAGAATGGAATTCTCCACCAGTGCATAGCTGTTTACGCGCACATTGGTCGACAGGATGCTATGGCTGACGTGGCCGCCGCTGATGATGCAGCCCTGGCAAACCATGCTGTCGTGGGCTTCGCCCCGGCGAACCTGCCCTTTTAGCCCTTCGTCGGAAAAGACGAATTTGGGCGGCGGCAACTGGGGCTGGAACGTGCGGATGGGCCATTCTTTGTCGTAGAGATTCAGCACAGGGTCAATGGCCACCAGGTCCATGTTGGCCTGGTAATAAGCGTCGAGCGTGCCGACGTCACGCCAGTAAGGCATCGCCTTGCGATTCTGATCGCGGAAGCGGAAAGCATGCACGCGATGAGACGCAATCATGGGCGGAATGATATTGCGGCCGAAATCGTGATCGCTCAGGGGCTGGGCGGCGTCCTGAAAGAGCAGCTCGTACATCGGCTTGGCCGTGAAGATGTAGATGCCCATGGAAGCCAGACAATGCTCGGGATCGCCGGGAATAGTCTTGGGTTGAGCCGGTTTCTCGTCGAAGCCGGTGACCAGCTCGCGCTCGTCAACTTGCATGATGCCGAAATGGCTGCCTTCCTTGGCAGGCACCGGAATGCAGCCAATCGTCAAATCGCAGCCCGATTCGACGTGCGAACGAAACATGGCCTCGTAGTTCATCTTGTAAATATGGTCGCCGGCCAGGATCAGAATGTACTGCGGATTGGCTTTTTCGATGCTGTAGATGTTCTGGTAGATCGAATCGGCGGTGCCCTTATACCAATGCTCGTCGATGCGCTGTTGCGGCGGCAGCACGTCGATATATTCGTTCAGACTGCGGCTCAAGAACCCCCAGCCTGCCGTGATGTGACGATCCAGGCTCCGCGCTTTGTATTGAGTGAGGACGATGATCCGGCACAAGTTGCTGTTGATGCAATTGGAGAGCGTGAAATCGATGATGCGATAAAGTCCGCCGAACGGCACGGCCGGTTTGGCTCGATCGCGCGTCAGGGGTTCCAATCGGGTTCCCCTGCCGCCCGCTAAAATCAGGGTCAACACATCGTTCACGACGGTTCTCCAGGCCACACGCCGTCATGGCTCAACGCGGTACATTCTGGCCATGTGACGCGAGCAAGAAAAGGCCTTGCTGCGGATTCTGGCCTAACTCCGAGCGATCCGGGTGTCATGCCTATGTCCAAGATAGGGAGGCTGCCGCGGTGGTTCGCTTAGTCCTCATTGCAGGAGTTCCGACAATTTCGTCACGAAAGCATCCGCGGGAAAAAGCTCCGCCACGCGCCGGCGCCCGGCTTGGCCGAGCCGATCGCCCAGAGCTGGATCATCGAGCAATCTCCGAGTCTGCTTAGCCCAGGCCACTTTATCTCCTACGGGCACCAGTAGGCCGGTTTCCCCATCGACAATTACCTCCGCCAGTCTTGGCCGCCGGCTCGCAATAATGGGTCGGCCAGCTTGCATGGCTTCGAGAGCGACCTGTACGCCGCGATTGGCATGGCTGGGGATCCAGACGGTAGCCGCACCTACATAGAGAGCAGGCAAATCGGGCACTATACCGAGAAAATGAACGGCGGCTTCCGCCTCGATCGACCGGACAAAGTCTTGCAAGCGCTGACGATCTGGGCCAGCGCCGGCAATCACAAGGTGCAGGTCATCGAACACGTATTTCAAGATCTCCAAGCACCAAATGGCATCTTGAATGCCCTTCGAGCGTTCTAGAGGCCCAACAGCGAGTAGATAGCGGCCTGCCGCGATTGGCGAAGGATCAGTTTTTTCGTCCGGGGCTCTTGGAACTCCCGGCGGGATCAAAACGACTCTCGTTGCCGGCATCCTGATCCGCAACCCCAACTCGAATTCGCTGTGACTAGAGACGATGATCCGCTCAGCACACCGGAGTGTCCAAAGATCGCGATATCTGCCTACAATTGTCCGGGAGGTTGGGAGCACCTTAATCGTCAACAATCGTCCCAATAATCGGCGCGGCAATAACCCGGCCAGATGCAAAGCTGGCCAACCCCAGGCAAGCGTGCAGCTTGGCCGGACAGAGGCCGCGACTTCATAGAGTCGACGAAGCCGTTCCACATCGAGCAATCGGGAACGGCCTAGATCGTGAATTTCGGCTCCCGCAGAGCGAAGTTGGTTCGTCACGAAGTTGGTGTTGCCCCAACCCGCAACATGTACTGACATACCCTTGGCCAACAAGCCATGGGCCGCCACCAGCGCCTGGCTAACGGCCGAACTTGGGCGAAAGCCGGGCAAAACGAAGAGGATTGGTTGCACGCTCCCGTCTTCTCCCCCCGCGGCGATGGCAATGGCTGTCTCTCGCCGCCTCAACACCAAAGGTCAGGAATTCCAAGGTTGCATTTGAGCCCTGGAAGGGCGGCAGTTAATAGCCAGGGGCGTGAGCCCCTGGAAAGATGCCCCAGAAAGTCAAGCCCCGGTAGGGGCGGCAGAACTCTGTCGCCCCTACCGGGGCTAAATTCGTTTATCGCTGAGTCCAGGGGCTTACGCCCCTGGCTATTGATTGTCGCCCCTACCGGGGCTGCAGAGAGTGTCTGGCATCCACGTTGGAAGCCCGGCCTCGTTTGCGGTAAAGCAAGTCCTCAGTCATCGCGTCACTTCGACTCATCCAAAATGCCCACGTAAGGCAGATGGCGATATTCGTCGTTGTAATCCAGCCCGTAGCCCACGACGAAAGCGTCGGGGATTTCGAAGCCGCAGTAATCGGGCTCCAAGGGGATTTTTTGCCGGCCGATTTTGCGCAACAGCACTGCCACGCGCACCGATTTGGCGCCTAACCCGTTCAATCGAGCAACCAGATGATGAAGCGTCTGACCCGTGTCGAGGATGTCGTCCAAGAGCAGCACATCGTGGCCGCGGATGTCGGGAAGCGTGGCGGCATCGATGGTCAGCTCACCGGCGGTCGTCGTTTCACCTCGGTAGCTCGAAGCCTGAATCAGATCGATCCGCAAGCGCAGATCCATGTGCCTGACCAGGTCGGCCAGGAACATCAAGCAGCCGGTCAAGACACCGACGATCGTCACGGGACGACCTTCGTAGTCCCGCGCGATTTCCTTGGCCAATTCGGCAACCCGCTTCTGCAAACGGTCGGCGGGCAACAGGATCTCCATTGCGTGACATCCTTTTTTTGAAACTCGCTTTCCGGGAGTCAAGTAGTATAGGGGAAGTCGACCCGCCTAGACCGCCAGTTCTTTTGGGAAGGAGTATGCGATGGGGCTCAGGCCGCTGTTGGTGTGCCTTGGCTGCTTGCTCGTTCTCCGACCATGTCAAGCCGATTCCTCAGCCGATCCGTTGCGTTTTCTGCCCGCCAAGGCTGACATTTTGATCAAGATTGAAAAGCCGGCAGCACTTTTGCAAACCGTGCTGGCCGATCCGCTGGTCGGCCGAATCCTGCAGCTGGACGGGGTTCGTGAAGCCTACGATTCGACCACGGCACGGCGGTTCTATCAGCTGCTCAGCTATCTGGAACGCGAGTTGGGTGTCGACCGCTATGCCCTCTTCGATGACTTGACAAGCGGCGGCGTCGCCTTTGCCGCCAAAATCGAAGGCGAGAACTCGGCCGTCACTCTCGTCGTTCAAGGCCGCGATGAAACCCTGTGGCGGCGTTCGCTCAAGGTTTTCTTGGAAGTCGCCGAGCAAGAAATGGCTCGCAGGGAGATGAAAGAGAAGCCGGTGAATGGCAGCTATCGGCGCAGTCGACACGGTGCAGATTGGCGACTTTCACGCCGCCGTCGCAGGCTCTGCTCTGATTCTCAGCAATAAACCGGATGGTTTGCACAAAGCCTTGGACCGTTTTCTCGATCCCAAGACGCCCAATTTGACCAGCGTCGCAGGCGTGAAGCAAGCCCACGAACTTGTCGGGCCCAAGGCCAACGCCTGGATGTGGTTCAATCTGCCTGTCGCACGCAATTCGCCCGGCGGTAAGGATGCGTTCAAGCTGCCGCGCAACGACGCCAACTTGACGGTTTTGTTCGGCGGCTGGCTCGACGTGGCCCAACATGCTCCATTTTTGTGTGCCGGCGTTTACGTCGATCCCAAGGAATCGCGGCTCAGTTTTCGCATGCCTCGCGATCTTGCCCAATCGGCGCCGGCCATGCGCCTGCACATACCGCCTCCTGGCGCCGCCGGCATTCGGCCTTTGCTCGAACCCAAGGCCGTCTTGTTCAGCGACAGCTTTTATCTCGATTTGGCCGCTCTGTGGGAAAATCGAGCAGGGCTGTTCAACGCGGCTCAGGCCAAAGCGCTCGAAGGCTTCGACAAGAATTCAGCGAAATTTCTCGCAGGTTCATCTTTCAGCAAGCTCGTGGGATTGACGGCTCCCTATCAACGGATCGTCATGGCGCATCAGCCCAGCTACGCCTACAAAACCAGCCCGCAGCAGAATCTGCCTGCATTCGCCTACGTGGTGGAGTTGCGCGATCCGGAGTCGTTTGCTTTGCGCATGAATGTGATCCTCCGCGCCGCGGCGGTGCTGGCTTCGACGCAAGTGAAATTGCAGCTTTTCGAAGAAGATTGCCACGGTCACAAAATCGTCGGCTATCGCTTTTCGGAGACTGCTCCATGGGCAGTCGATACGACGAACCTCCGCTTCAATTTTGTCCCCTGCTTTACCCGTGTCGGCAAGCAATTTGTCTTCTGCTCGAGCCTAAGCTTGTGCCGAGAACTGGTCGAGATCCTGGAGCGCGAGAGCAAGGTCCCCGCCGGTAGCGATCAGGGGATTGCGTCATTGATGCACTTCTACAGCTCTGGCGGCGCTCGGATTCTCGATTATTACAAGGATGTGATTTTGACCCAGACCATCCTCGCCCGGGCGACCACGCCTGAAATTGCCGGCAAGCAAGTTGAGGAATTGACTCGGCTCGTCCGAGATCTCGGCGTTCTCGAAATCGAGTCGCGCTATTCCGCCAAGGATTTTCACTACGACTTCCGGTTTGTGCCCAAGTCGGCGGGAGCGGAGGATAAGAAGTAATAAGCGAGCCAGACAGGTGATTGAGCGAGCCTCGCATTTGATTGAGCGAGCCTCGCATTTGATTGAGCGAGCCTCGCATTTGATTGAGCGAGCCTCGCATTTGATTGAGCGAGCCTCCCACGTTAGTGGGGGGAGTTTGCGGCGACCTCCCCCCACTAACGTGGGAGGCTCGCTGGATTGCAGAGGTGGGAGGCTCGCTGGATTGCAGAGGTGGGAGGCTCGCTGGATTGCAGACGTAGGAGGCTCGCTGGATTGCAGACGTGGGAGGTTCGCTGGATAGCATCCGCTGAGGTTGCGTGGAGTAAGCATTATGGACGCCGCCATCGATCCGGGTTGGGCCTGGGAAGCTTATCGCCCTTCGCCGCAAGAACCTTGGGACTTGCGAAAGGTCGGCCACCTCTATCGACGCGCAGGCCTTTGGAGCAACGCACGCCGAACTGGAGAAGGGACTGCACGCCGGTCCTGAACAATTGATCGATCATCTCCTGGCCGGTGGCGATGGCCAGGATAAATTCGAACGCCAAACGCAGGCCATGGTGCCCAGCATCGAACGGGTGAACAATGGATTCCAGGCTCGGGCCTGGTGGCTCTACCGGATGCTTTATTCGCCGCACCCGACCAAGGAAAAGTTGACGCTTTTCTGGCACAATCATTTCGCCACCAGCAATGCCAAGGTCAACAATGCCGGTTTCATGCTCGAACAATACGCACTGCTCTATCGCCACGCTTTAGGCAGTTTTCGCGATTTGCTGCAAGACATCTCTAAGAATCCTGCCATGCTGGTCTGGCTGGACACCCAGCTCAGCAAGAAGGGAATGCCTAACGAGAATTACGCTCGGGAGCTGATGGAGTTGTTCAGCCTAGGCATCGGCAATTACACCGAAACGGATGTTCGTGAGGCCGCCAAGTCTTTCACGGGCTGGGAGATCAGCGACCGCAAGGCGCACTTCGTTCCGGCTCGGCACGACGATTCGGTGAAAACGGTTTTAGGACAAAAGGGCAAGTGGACCGGAACCGACGTCGTGCGCATCTGCCTGGAACAGAAATCGGCCAGTCCGTTCATTGTCCACAAGCTCTACCGATTCTTGATTAGCGAAACGACAGTCCCGACGCCCGCCTTGATTGCTCCCCTCGCAGAGCGCTTTCGCAAGTCGAACTACGATTTCGGCGACCTCGTGCAAACGATGCTGCGCTCCAACCTTTTCTTCGCACACGCCGCCTATCGGACGCAGGTGAAATCGCCCATTTGTTTCGCGCTGGGCATCGTTCACGGCCTGGAGGGCCGCGTTGGCACCCCTGGCTTGGTTCAGGCTTTAGAAGAGCTCGGGCAGAATGTTGGCTATCCTCCCTCTGTAAAAGGCTGGGACGGCGGGCCTGCCTGGCTCAATGGGCAGACGCTGCTCTCTCGCCAAAACCTGGCTCTGGCACTCACTTCTACTGAGGACGCTCGTTTCGGTCGGCACGTCGATCCGGCAGAGCTGGCACGCCGGCACGATCTCGCACCGATGACCAGCTCGTTCAGTTCATGTTGGATCTGTTTCTGCAAGGAGACGTCGCCGCCGACACCCGGGCCCGGCTCATGCAATATCTGCGCGATAGTTCAGGCAAGGGCATGCCCGCCTACTGGAGTGCTGAGGACGCTGCCGACCATCGCGTCCGCACGGTGTGCTATTTGGTGCTAACTTTACCCGAATTCCAACTCGCTTGAGGGCTCGGCTCATGACCATGCATCGTCGCGCTTTTCTGCGTCAATCGTTCGCCTCGACCGGGCTAGTTGCTTACGGCTTGAGCACCCCAACGTTTTTGGCCCGAACGGCCCAGGCAGCGCCCTTCGCGGACAAGCCGGGCGCTCGTGACACGATTCTCGTCGTCGTTCAGCTCACAGGCGGCAACGACGGGTTGAATACGGTCATCCCCTATAAGGACCCAGAATACGCCAAGCTCAGGCCGACGTTGAAATTGCCCGTGGCCGACATCAAGAAACTCGACGACAACGTCGGCTTGCACCCGTCCATGAAGGGCCTGGCCGACCTTCTGCAAGAACAGTCGCTCTGTGTCGTCCAGGGAGTGGGCTATCCCAACCCGAGCCAATCGCATTTTCGGTCGATGGATATCTGGCAAGCCGGCAGCTTGGCCGAAACGCTCACCGAAGGCTGGATCGGCAGGGCTCTTAAGAAACTGCCTGCGACTCCATCATTTCATGTGGCGGCAAGCAACAAGAGCGCACCGCTGGCCTTGGCCGGCACTCCGGTGCGTGTGCCTTCCATCAACACGCTCGAAGATTTCCAATTGCGCACGACTGCAGCAAGCGGCATGGACCGCCAGGCGCAGCGGAAACTCATCGAGGGTGTGGCCCGGATGTCGAGCGAGCAGCCGGGACTGCTCGATTTCGTCAAGCGCACCGCGGTCAACACCTACGACAGCAGCACGCGACTGCAGACCTTGGGCAAGAATTATCAGCCCAAGTCGCCCTATCCCCAAACGGCTCTGGCAACACGGCTCAAGCTTGCGGCCCAGCTTATCGACGCCGGGATTGGCACCCGTATCTTCTACGTTTCCATCGACGGCTTCGACACGCACGCCAGCCAGCTCAACGCTCACGCCAACTTGTTACGCGAGGTGTCCGATGCCATGACGGCCTTTTTTAAGGATATGTCCGCGCGAGGCCACAAGGACCGCATTTTGATGATGACGTTTTCCGAGTTTGGCCGTCGCGCCCGCGAGAACGGCAGCAAGGGGACGGATCATGGCTCGGCTGCTCCAATTCTCCTGCTGGGCGGCAAGGTCAAAGCCGGCGTGGTCGGCGCTCATCCGAGCTTGAGCAAACTCGAGATGGGCAATCTCAAGCACCATACTGATTTTCGCCAAGTCTACGCCGCCATCCTCGACGGCTGGCTCGGCGTGAACAGCAAAGAGATTTTGGGCGAAGGATTCCAGCCGGTGAGGGTGCTACGGAGTTAACCACAGCAATTCGCTAGAATCGCAGGATGGAAACTCGCCACCTGGGACAGACTTCGCTTTTTGTTTCTCGCATCGGCCTCGGCTTGGCTGCCCTGGGGCGGCCGGGCTACATCAACATCGGCCATGCCGACGATCTCGAACGCGACTATGACGCCCAAGCGATGGAGGCCCACTGCCATGCCGTCCTTGATGCCGCGTGGGAACTTGGCGTCCGCTACTTTGATGCCGCCCGTTCTTACGGCCGCGCCGAAGAGTTTTTGGCCAGTTGGCTGGCGAAGCGCAAACTACGGCCTGATGAAGTCACCATCGGTTCGAAATGGGGTTATACCTACACAGCAAAGTGGCAAGTCGAAGCCAAGAATCACGAGATCAAGAACCATTCGCTGCCAATTCTCCAAAAGCAGGCGGCGGAAAGTCGGCACCAGCTGGGCAATCATCTCGACCTTTACCAGATCCACTCCGCAACGCTGGAAAGCGGCGTCCTGGAAGACCAAGCTGTGCTTGAAGAACTGGCCCGCATGCGCGACAGCGGACTGCCCGTTGGCCTGAGCGTGAGCGGACCTAAGCAGGCCGAAACGGTAAGCAAGGCCATGGATATTCGGATTGGCGGCAAGCACCTCTTCGACTGCGTGCAAGCAACCTGGAACTTGTTGGAGCCTTCGGCGGGTCCCGCCTTGCAGGCTGCCCATGACGCCGGCATGGGCGTGATCGTGAAGGAGGCACTCGCCAACGGCCGTTTGACAAGCCGCAATGCGGGCCCGGCTTTCGCCGCGCAGCGGCGAATTCTCCAGGAGGAATCCACTCGGCTCGAAACGACGTTGGACGCGCTGGCTTTGGCCGCAGTTCTGGCCCAGCCTTGGGCAGATGTAGTTCTTAGCGGGGCGGCAACCGTGGATCAGCTTCGATCCAATTTGGGAGGCGCTGACGGTGAAGTGGGATGGGCAAGCTGCCAAGCGACTGGAACAAGTTGCGGAGACGTCGGAGGAATATTGGGGCAAGCGAAGCGGGCTGGCGTGGAATTGAAAACCGGAAACATTCCGATCCAAACAGCGTAGTTGCCCTCATGAACAGCCTGACACGGATAACGGGTGCCATGCCCACGCTCGGCGTGGGCATGTGAGGCACTCCAATTTTCCCAACAAATATGGCTCCGCAAGGGCACCTGTAATCTGTGGATTCGGAATGGGCTCACGGTAGCCGATGCGCCAGCCGGTGCCCGACATGCCCACGCCGAGCGTGGGCATGGCACACAAGGGTTGGACGTTTATTCTTCTGTCCAAACCACACCCAGTGTTTTTTCATACCCCGGGGCGACGGTCAGCCAGACTGCGTGACTGGGCCTACGCTCGGCGTTCCAACTCAATACAAACCCAACTGCAATTTAGCCGCCTCGGACATGAGATCCTGCGTCCAGGTCGGCTCCCAGACGACATCCACTTTGGCGCTGGTCACGCCCGGCAGCGGCTTTGACTTTCGCCTCGACTTCCGGCGGTAGCGATCCCGCGGCCGGGCAGGCGGGCGAGGTCAGCGTCATGCGAATGGCGACGGCGCCGGTTTCCTGGACTTTCACCTCGTAAATCAGGCCTAACTCGACGATGTTGACCGGAATCTCCGGGTCGAAGCAGCCACGCAGCGTTTCCATGATCTTGTCTTGCATGGCGCCCACGTCGACCGGCTCGGTCGGCACCGCAGGAACCGCCGGCACGGCGCAGGTTGGATTGCGGGAACAGGGGCGGTCGGTTTTTCCATTTCCAAGGGAATTCTCCCGGGTGTCCCGCTCATGAACGAGGCTCCTACTCCGCCGCGGCCACCAAGCCCGCAAAATTGCGGACGCGCTGAACCATCTCGCCCAGGCCGTTGCGCCGGCCCATGCTCAGATTTTGGTCCAGCCCCAGCTTGGCAAAAAACGCCTGGATGTCGAATGCCTGAATATCGCGGGCATGCTGCCCGCAGTAGACCCGCTGCAGCAGATTCAGCAAACCGCGGACGATGTCGGCATCGCTGTCGGCAAGAAACTCCACGATATCCTTGGTGCCGGGCCGTTTGCGGAGCGTAAGGAAAACGGTGCTTTGGCAACCACGGACGTGGTTTTCCTCGGTCTTGAACTTATCGGGCATGGGCAGCAGCTTTTGCCCAAGCTCGATGATGTAGCCATATTTTTCAGGCCAGATATCGAGAAAATCGAACACCTCGATGATCTCGTCGGCTGCCTTGGCCGGGCTCGAAGCAACCGCCGGCGGAAACGCTGGCTCGGCAGTCGCGGACGCCTGCACTGGCGGCCGCTTGCGGTTGCCCTGGGCAATGCGATGGACCGCGTCGCCTAGCGCGTCGGCTTCCTCGATGGTGTTATAGAGGCCAAACGATGCCCGCACGGTGCCGCTGACGCCGAAGCGATCCATCAGCGGCTGACAGCAGTGATGGCCATTGCGGACCGCAATGCCTTCCAAATCAAGTTTGCCGGCCAGATCCAGTGCCGAGAGCGGCGGATCTTCCAGTAGGAACGAGATCACAGCCGCCTTTTCTTTGGCAGTGCCAATCAAGCGCACGCCGGGAATTTCTTGCAGGCGGAGCGTGGCCCGTTCGAGAAGCTGATGTTCGTGAATCGCGATGGCGTCCAGGCCGACGGTCTCGACAAAGTCGAGAGCCGCCCCCAAACCGATAGCTTCGGCGATGGCGGGCGTGCCCGCCTCGAACTTATAGGGGCCGTTCGTTGTACGCAGTTCGCTCGAAGGTCACCGAGCGAATCATGTCGCCGCCGCCTTGCCACGGCGGCATCGCCTCCAGGTGAACCGCCTTGCCAAAAAGCACGCCGATGCCGGTCGGTCCATAAACCTTGTGACTGGACAGCGTGTAGAAATCGCAATCCAGATCTTTGACGTCCACTTCGAGATGCGGCACTGCTTGGCCCCGTCGAGCAACACCGGGACCTCTTACTATGGGCCAGTTCGATGATGCGTCTTCACCGGGTTGATCGTGCCCAGCACATTGGAGACATGCGCCAGGGCCAGAATCCTGGTGCGCGGCGTCAGCAGCTTTTCTAGCTCCGCCATGTCCAGTTCGCCGGCATCGGTCACGGGGACGACGCCGAGGTGGGCGTTCTTCTCCTGGCAGAGCATCTGCCAGGGAACGATGTTGGAGTGATGTTCGAGCCAGGTGACGAGGACTTCGTCGCCGGCTTGCACGCGCTGCCGACCGAATGTTTGGGCCACCAGGTTGATCGCTTCGGTGGTGCCGCCGGTGAAGATGATCTCGCGCACGCAGTTGGCGTGTACGAAGCGCTGCACCTTCGCCCGGGCTTCTTCATAGGCGGCGGTTGCCCGCTCGCTAAGCACGTGCACCCCTCGGTGCACATTGGCGTTGTCGTGCTCGTAGTAGCGGTTCATGGCGTCGAGCACGCTTTGTGGTTTCTGCGAAGTGGCGGCGTTATCCAGGTAAATGAGCGGTTTGCCGTGGATCTTCTGGCGCAAGATTGGAAAGCCGGCGCGGAGGCGATCTACGTCGAAATCCCCCATAGACTTTCTCGGTGGCGCGTCGCTGGTGTTACAGCCAAAGGAACGCTCATGACGCCTCCTCGGCCACGGGCAAGTGCTGGCGGACGAGCAGCGTGTCCTGCAACTGTGCCCGGATAGGCTCAACCTGAATGCGCCGGACGATGTCATTGGCGAAGGCGAAGGTCAGCAAGCTGCGCGCTTCGCTCAAGCCAATGCCTCGTGAGCGCAAATAAAAGATCGCCTCGTCGGACAATTGGCCGACTGTGGCTCCGTGCGTGCATTTGACGTCGTCGGCGAAAATCTCGAGCTGCGGCTTCGTGTCGATGACGGCCGAGTCGGAAAGCAAAAGCGTCTGATTGGTCTGCTTCGCATCGGTCTTCTGAGCATCTTGGCGAACGAAGATTTTGCCGTTGAATACGCCATGTGCCTGCTCATCCAGGATGCCTTTGTAGAGTTCATGGCTCTGACAATTGGGCATGGCGTGGTCGATTTCGGTGTGATTATCGACATGCTGCCGGCCCGAGGCCAGATAGAGCCCGTTGAGGGTGCAGACACAACCCTCCGCTCCAAGCCGGGAACGTATATCGTTTCGAACTAACTTGCCGCCCAGCGAGACCAGGTGCGAGGAAAACGTGCTGGCGCGGGCCATCTCGACATAAGTGGTGGCGATATGAAACGCCTCAAGGCTCTCGCGTTGCACTTTGTAATGATCGATCACACTTTTGGGGCCGGCGACAATCTCCGTCACGGCATTGGTGAACGATGCGTGCGGTTCGAGCCCCGCATAGTATTCCACGAGTGTGAGCTGGCTGTTCTCATCGACAAGAATCAGGTTGCGTGGATGGATCACGCAGGTTTCACCTGCACAGCTTGTCACCGAAATAACATAGAGCGGTTCTTTTACTGCGACGCCGCGGGGAACATGGACAAATGCCCCATCCCGCAAGAAGGCGGTATTCAAAGCCGTGAAAGCGTGATCGCGAAAATGGACCTGCCGGGCCAAATAGGTATCGACGAGTTCAGGTTTCTCCGCAATCGCTTTGGCCAAACTCGTCGCCACCACGCCTTTGGGGAGCAGATCGACGCGTGAAAGTCTCGGCAACATAAACACCGTTAACGAATACCAAACGCTGCGCCGATTCAAGCGGCAACGTAGCCCGTTCGAGCTGAGCCAATGACAGTTGTCCGGCAGAGGGTAGATTCGCAGGCTTGAACGGCACCTTCGCAAGGGATGCCAAACTTGTGAATTTCCAGTCTTCGTCGCGAGCAGTCGGAAATCCGAGTTGCTCGAAGAGGCCCAGTGCTTCCTGACGCAGCCGGCGCATGCGGCCGGAGCTTCCTCGGTCCAGATCGCGTTCGAGCTGGTTGAAATGGGATCGGTAAATGTTCTTTTCTTCCTGAACCGCGATCATGATGCGAAGAATCCCCTGTTCCCTTAGACCGACTGGGCCAGCGACTGCTCGATCCAGCCGTAACCCTCTTTTTCGAGCTCGAAGCGCCAGCTCTTTGCCGCCGGATTTCACGATGCGGCCCTCATAAAGGACATGCACCCTGTCGGGCACGATGTAATTGAGCAGCCGCTGATAGTGTGTTACCACAATGACAGCCCGGTCCGGGCTGCGAAGGGCGTTCACGCCCTCGGAAACGATGCGCAAGGCGTCGATATCGAGACCGGAATCGGTTTCGTCGAGAATGGCCAGCTTCGGATCGAGCACCGCCATCTGGAAAATCTCGTTCCGCTTCTTTTCGCCGCCCGAGAAGCCCTCATTGACCGGCCGTTTGAGCAAGTCCGGATCCATATGCAGGATCTTGACCTTTTCCTTGACCAGCGCCAGAAACTGGGCGGCATCGAGCTCGGGCTGGCCACGATATTTGCGAACTGCGTTGACGGCGGTGCGCAGAAAATAAGTGTTGCTGACTCCCGGAATCTCGACCGGATATTGGAACGCCAGGAAGATCCCTTCGCAGGCTCGTTCTTCTGGAGCCATGTCCAGGAGATCTTTGCCCAGGAACTCGACCGTCCCTTGGGTGACTTCGTACGCCTCGCGCCCGGCAAGCACGCCGGCTAAGGTGCTCTTGCCCGAGCCATTGGGCCCCATGATGGCGTGCACTTCGCCCGCCTTGATGTCGAGAGAGATCCCTTTGAGAATCTCTCGGTCGTTGACAGAGGCGTGCAAATTGTGAATGGAAAGCATGATACGAACTCAATCTCCTTCGCAGACGTTTGTCACAGTGAGCCTCCCACGTGAGTGGGGGGAGGATGGCGCAAATTCGTCCCACTCACGTGGGAGGCTCGCTCATGAATACTCTTAGCCGACGCTGCCTTCCAGGCTAACGCCGAGCAGTTTCTGGGCCTCGACGGCAAATTCCATGGGCAGATTCAGGAACACCTGCTTGCAGAATCCATTGACGATCATGTTGACGGCGTCCTCGGCGGAAAGGCCACGCTGTTTGCAATAAAAGATCTGGTCTTCGCCGATCTTTGACGTCGAAGCCTCATGCTCGACTTTGGCAGTTGAATTACGCACCTCGATATAGGGGAAGGTGTGAGCGCCGCAACGGTCACCCAGCAAGAGCGAATCGCATTGCGAGTAATTGCGGGCGCCGTCGGCCCCCTTCAAGACCTTCACGAGGCCGCGATAGGTGTTCTGGCCGTTGCCCGCCGAGATGCCCTTGGAAACGATGGTACTTTTGGTGTTCTTGCCGATGTGCACCATTTTAGTGCCCGTGTCGGCTTGTTGTTTGTGGTGCGTTAAAGCCACCGAGTAAAACTCGCCTACCGAGTTATCCCCTTGCAGCAGCACGCTTGGATATTTCCAGGTGATCGCGGAGCCGGTCTCAACCTGGGTCCAGGAAATCTTGGAGTTTTCGCCGCGGCAGGCGCCCCGCTTGGTCACGAAATTAAAGATGCCGCCTTTGCCTTCTTTGTCGCCCGGATACCAGTTCTGCACGGTCGAATACTTGATACTCGAATCGCGCCCCAACGCTGCCAACTCGACGACGGCGGCATGCAGTTGGTTTTCGTCGCGCATCGGTGCGGTGCAGCCTTCCAGATAGCTGACGTAGGCGCCTTCTTCGGCGACGATTAACGTGCGTTCGAACTGGCCGGTGTTGGCGGCATTGATGCGGAAATAGGTCGACAACTCCATCGGGCAACGCACGCCCTTGGGGATAAAACAGAACGAACCATCGGTGAAGACGGCGGAATTGAGGGCGGCGAAAAAGTTATCGTTATAAGGGACGACCGAGCCCAAGTATTTCTGAATCAGCTCGGGATGTTCCTGAACGGCGTCAGAAAACGAACCGAAGATAATGCCCAACTCGGCAAGCTTGGTTTTGAAAGTGGTGGCTACGGAAACGCTGTCGAACACGGCATCCACGGCCACGCCTGACAAACGCTTCTGTTCGTCGAGCGAGATGCCGAGCCTTTCGAAGGTGGAACGCACCTCGGGATCGAGCTCATCCAGACTAGTGAGTTGCTTTTTGGGCTTTGGCAGCCGAGTAATAAGCGATCGACTGATAGTCGACCGGTGAATACTTCAGGTTCGCCCACCAATGCGGCTCCTCCATGGTCAGCCAGTGGCGAAACGCCTTGAGCCGCCACTCGAGCAGGAATTTGGGCTCTTTTTTCTTGCCCGAAATCATGCGAATGACGTCTTCATTCAAGCCACGCGGCACCGTATCGGTTTCGACATCGGTGAAGAAGCCATACTTGTATTCGCGGTCGGCCAGTTCCTGTATCGTGCTTGTAGCTGTGCTGCTCATAATTCGTCCTTTGGCGACCAACGCTGTCGCCCATTTATGAAGCAAATAGTCTTTTTAAACGGTCGTGAGCGGAATCCGGGGCGCCGGTTCTTCACGAACCGCCTCGGCCAACCGAGGCGCAATCCGCTCACCCAAACGCGGCCCCTGATGCAAAGCGTCGGCCAGCGTGATCTGCTCGAGGGCACGCCTCATCCACTGTTCGAGGCTTTGCCAGAGGTCCTTCAAATTACATTGGCCATGATGCACGCAGGCGCCGTCGGTTTCGGTGCCTGCATGTTTAGTGCAGTAACCTGGATCGTCGAAGAGCGGCTCACCCAGCGCCGCTAAAACTTCGCCCGATCGTTACGTCAACCGGCGGTCGTGCCAGGCGATAACCTCCCTGGCAGCCACGCACACTGTCGATCAAGCCGGCTTGCCTTAGAACGGCAAGCAGTTTCGCGACATAGGGCGACGACAACCCTTCGGCGGCAGCGATTTCCGGAATGGTCAACGACTTCCCGGTGCCTGCCTCCGCCAACCGGAGCAAGCAACGCAGGCCGTACTCTTCTTGCGAAGTGATTTTCATCCGGCCTCGTCCCAAAAGCCCACCCGTTCCTATCTCTATTCTAGGAACCTATACTTTTTGGTCAAGGATTCGAGACTCCGATTTTTTCATCGGAGGAATGGCTTATAAAGTATTATGCCAATTTAGTTTGCGATCAATGATGCGAACTAATGAGTCCGGTTCGAGGACTCGCCATTCCCAGGTGACCACCGCCTCGGTCCCGTGTGTGCAGGTAGCGCAATGCAATCCATCTACGTGACCTCAGCCAGGAGCCGTGTGTGTGCAGGTGGCGCAATGCAATCCATCTCACGCAAGAAAAGACAGACCATCGCTCGGGATTCCCTCGACAGAATTCCGGCAGAAATGGCTCGCGATCCTGGCGATCACTGAGTCGAAAATGCATTGCTGGCAAAAAATGTAGGGCAAAAAATAAATGCATTGAATTATTTTTTTGCCCTACATCTTTTTGCCATTGCGTTCGGAATAGCAACCACCCGTAAGGCAAGCGGTTCCTGCTCACCACCGGAAGAAACGGTATGGATCGTCCCATTCCTCTGGCACATCAAGGTAGAAACTATCGAGCCAGCGCTTTTCTGCTTTGGCCGATTTCACTGGCCGACGAAATCGCTCTAACAAAGGCGTGGTGCTTTCGACCTCCATATTTGCCATCAGCCGGGTGAGCAGACGAGAAACTGTCCGAAAGCTCCGTTTGAGATTCATCTGCTTCTTCTGGTCGAATTCCCAAGGGGCCAGTTGGCAGAAAACCTGTTTGGGAATCCACCGATTCCGCCAGAACGCCATCGCCCACAATCTGGGCTCCGCCAATTACCAGCGGGATTTGACGCGGATCGCGGATGAGCACATCGGCTGGTCCGATGCCGGCAAATGAAGAATGCATCGGTGACGAAGAGAAAAAGGCTCCTATGTGCTCCTGTTTCATGATCTCAATTCTGGAATGTACCAGTGCTTTGGCTTCCGCGCTCGTCGAGGCCGATCATCAAAAGCCGTCCGCCTGCCTCCGACCATTTCCCAATGGCAGCAGAATCCGCGGCCAGTTTCGCAGCGCCACCTGGGCCGACGATCAACACATGGTGCGCCGGCAGGGCTTCTTTGGTGTAATCCTCCACGGAAAAACCGGTAGCTTGAATGTAGCTCATCCCGGCAGGATCGCCGGCGTAAAGAGCCTTGCTGCTGGGCTGTGGTTTCCAATTCTCAACGTAACCAAGCATGTTGCGAACAAGCCTATCAGCAGCAGGGTCAATTTCCGTCCGGCCCGATACGTCCATTTGACAGAAGAGCATCATCCCTTTGCCTTCGCGATATTCGAGAAGTTGGCTAAATTGCAGATCGTAGCCGCCATCCACGATGGACAAGAAAATCACCTCGCGCAGGCTCTTCAATCAGGACTGACGCGACATTGCCCCGGCAGCCACAGCACCAGACTCGCGACTCCGGTAAGCCACACCATTCGACCGCGGGACCGTGCGTGGTCCGCATCGTGTAAACAAGTTGTGGTGGCAGCAAGGTTGCGGAGCCTGCGCCAATCGAGCAGATGGTCGACAGTGAGCCCGGCTAGAATCGGATGATCGGGAATACGCGGGAAGACCTGGCGCAGTCCATACTGGGCAACACGGAAGCCGAGACGCGATTCCAACGCATCTGCATTTTGCTCGAATACGATCACTCTCAATCCGTCATGCACTCGATCCAGTTGTGGCCCAGGTCCGCCAGACGTTAGCGCTTCCTTACCAATAATCAACGTGTCGTAGGCCGACAGATCAGAAGTAGTGTCAACGGGATGGAACTGCATGCCCAGTCGCGTCAACAGCTTCGTGGTCTCGCCTTTGGGATCCAAGACGGCGATCTTTGTACCCGAAGACAAGTCCGCAGGCCGCGGCAACACTTGGATACTAAATGCATCGTTTTGAGATTCTCCCCTACTGAATTCGCAAGGTTGCTTTGAGTTCATAAGTGCCCGGTTCAAGCGTTTTGGGCAGAACCAATCGCAACGGCACGCGCTCCTGCTCACCTGCGGCGACGGGAAAATGGTTGGTGCCGCTCACGGGTTGCGGCAGGCCCAACGTCCAGGAACAGAGCACACGAAATCGGTTCGCGCGAATTATTGATGAGGATCAATTGTTTTTCGACCGTCTCTCCCGGCAGGAATATATGGTCCTTGCTCGTGAAGCTCGCACTCTTGCCGGCGATGTAGCCCAGCAAGGGCATGTTATTGCGATAGAGTGCTTGGGCAGCCGCCGTCGGAATCCAGTCCGAACGCTCAAAATCGATGCCCATCGAGCCCTGGGAGCGCTGGCGATAGTCCGGGCTGAAGCCCGGCTTCTGCAGGTTTTCCCAGTCCACTTCGAACTGTTTGCGTTTTTTGCCGGCGCTGCGCGGACTTTCCAAAACATGGCATATTCCCAAGGAGAATTGGCCAAGAGCCCCCAGGTGCGATGAGCCCGCCAATTGTCCTCGAGATATTTTGGCGAAAACTTCCTGTCGCTGTTCGAAACTGCTGGAGCCGACCGATACCGGATAATCCCAACGATTCCAGAGTCTGCCGGTGCGAAATTGGCCGGCTTCCCAACGAAGATTGCGCTTTTCTCCCTCGGTCAACTGAAATGCGCGATCGCCTAGTAACTGGGAATCCCACTCGGCCAAGCAAAACTCCCAGGGCACCCGGGCATTGCCAAAGGTGCGCACGCCCTTGTACCAGCCGCGATATTGCGTCCAATCCCAGGAGAAGGGCACGCCGTATTCACAGAGAAAGACCGGCTTGACGCCGTGAGTTGCCCAATGCTCGAACCAGTCGGACATTTCCTGAATGGGCACAAAGTTCGTGTAGAAATTCACCGTATGCATCGAACCGAGATTGCCGGACGAATGATGGTAAACGATCCGGCCGGGGTCCAAGTTCTTGACGATGGCCTCCGCGCCACGGCCAGCTTGGCATTGCGGGCGGACCAGGAATCGGCATGCATGTCGCGGATGCCGTCAATGAGGTCGGGGTTCATGTCTTGTTCGTAGCCGGTAGCGTTGTGGCTCATGGCATAAGCCACCACTGCCGGGTGATTCTGGGCCGCTTGGACGAAGAAGGCGGCATGCAGGGCGTAGCCATTAGCCTGGTCGGCGTTCGCAGCTTTCCAGTCGTATTGCCCAAAGTGCGGCTGGGAGAAAGCCACCAGCATACCTTCGTCATCGGCCGCCCGCAGAATCTCCTCGAAGCTCACGCAGGTTACCCGGCTCGCAGCCATAGTTATGCGTGTAAACGAAGTTGATGCCGAAACTACGTAAGCGTTGCATCGTTTCGCGTGCCGCTTGGTACGTTGCCGATGCCGGCCCAAGCTGGGCGTTATCCAGTGGCTCAGCGGAGAGATGGATGCGCGTGCCGTTCAAATAGAAATCGCGTCCATCGATCCAGAATTCGCGAAAGCCGAAGCGGATGGGTTGCCAGGCATCCAGAATGTCTTTCCTAGATTTCACCAGCGAAATCTGGGCGCTTAGCATGTTTTGAGGGGTGTGCGTGTCCCACAGTTTCTTGGGCATCCACTTTTCCGTGACAGCGAAACGGCCAGCTTTGAGATCGCCGGCTCGAAAAGAGGGGCTGATAAATTCGTGGATGATCTGATCGTGTTCGCGAACCTGCACTTGTAAGGCGTAGTCTACATCGGAAACCAAGTCTTCCAATGCGGCAGAAACGGTGATCTCACCCTTGCGCACCGATGTGTCGACCTTCGCATCCGAAATCCTGGAACCTGCCGGCGTACTGACGAGGTAGACGTCGCCACACAAGCCGCGGGCTTCCACAGACCCCTTCATCTCTTTGGCTGAATTGGTATCGGTGTAGGATTGCATCACCGCCTTCAGCGGCATGGCGACCACCAGAAGGCTAAGTTGATGGTGGGCCGCCACGGTGCAAACATTCGTCAGATCGGCTTCCCCTAAGGGGAACCGCATCTCCGTTACCTTCTTGCCGTCCAAATAGACAGAGGCGAATGAGTTGAGATACTCGGCTCGCAGGGAGATTCGACGCCCTGCCCATTCTTTGGGAACAACGATCTCACGCTGGTACCAGGCCGCGGTGGCCTGTCGCCAGTTCTTGTTCTTCCAATTCGGATGTGCGTAGAGAGTCTGGCTGTCATCCTGAATGTAGTTGGTGCGACCGGGCCAGAAGCCGGGAACCTTGAAAAACCCCCAGTTCGCCTTCGGTACCGGGTCGGAATCGTTGCTTGTGCCGGCCGGCTGCCAGCGCCAGAGGCCATTGATACAGAGCCGTTCGCGCGTCGCGGTTTGGTCGCGGCTTGCTTTAGCCAGGTCCCATACAGGCTTCACGTCGGGAGGCAATACCGTATCGGCCTGGCCGGCTCGCGATTCAGGACAAAGCGCGAACGACAGGAACAGTATGGACAGTGAGCCACATAGCGATCCCCAGGCATTTTTCATATTCGCAGCCTCTTGTTTGCTGGTGCCTGGGCGATCCGCGGAGTTTTCGGGCGTGAGATGCGTTTTCAACCATCCTTGCTAGCCAAAAACACTGGGTGTTTGGGGAGCTTCTTGATCACAGCTTCGGGCAGGCTAAGGTTCTCGGCCAGTAGATAGACGGGGTTCGAAGCAATCCACCAGGATCAGATCAATGGCCTGATATTCGCCGCTATTGAAGACGACTAGCACCTGGGCCGGTTCGGTGTCGCTGGCATTCTCGATGTAATGACCATACATCCGCGGGATATAGCCGGCGTCTCCCGGATTGAAGGATTCCACGCGCGAGCGGCCCTCGCCTGCAAACGCGCCGATGCGGACGTGGCCCGAAACGAGGAATTGCCACTCGTCGGCGTTGGGGTGCCAATGCGGCTCGCGAACGGCGCCCGGCGCCAGATCGAGCAGGACGCCGGAGGTAGTCGTAGCGATGGGGAATTCCTTGACGGTCACACGGCGTTCGGAGCCACCCTTGTGCGTGGTCCTAGGAACCTGGGTTGCCAGACTGAACTTATGGGTGGCGGAAGGGGTCTTGAGTCCGCCCGACAAGGGCAGGGCGATTTCTGCGGGCGGTACCGGACCGCGAGCGAAGTAGACTTCTTCCTTCGGAAACTTCGCCAGCTCCGATTCGGGCATGCTGAAGACTTTGGAGAGAACTTCGTGAGGCGTCTGCCCGATCCAATCGGTAATGCTGAAGGTGCTGGTTTCGGAGAAATTCCCATCGTTGAACACGAGGATAAAATGAGATTGCTCGGTTCCCATGCCTTGCAGGGAATGGGCATGGCCCGGCGGAAAGAACCAGACGTCGCCTGGCTCGAAATCATTCGTTTCGGAAGTGCCATCCGGCGGACAATCACGGTGGTGCGCACTTTGCCCTTTGACCATATAAGCCCATTCGGAGGACGTGTGCCAATGCAGCTCGCGCATTCCGCCCGGTTCCAGGCGCATGGAAACGCCCGCCATTCCCGTTGAGATAGGCAATTCGCGGACGGTGACTTCCTTGGAGTTGTTGCCGCCCTTTGATTTTCTGGGCGGCTGCGCGTCGAAGGGAAATCGAAACGGGGGGATCTCTTTCTTGGCAGGGTCCGGGGCGCTGCTGCTCTGTTTGGCGGTTCGATTGCAGCCCCAGCTATTCCCACGAGTGCCGCTGCCTCCAGGAACGATCTCCGCGTCGGTTCCGTCATGAATTACCCTTCTGAATTGACAAGGAAGTTGATTCCAGGCGGCAGGTTGCCGCATCATCTCATGCCGAGCCGGCAACCTGAGATAGGATAACCCCGTCCAGCCCCTGGGTCCACTTTGGAGCCAGTCCACCTCTTCTTCAGAATGTTGCCATGACCGATTTGGACATAGTCATCGATTCGACGCGTTTGATGGATGAGCTGGACGAGCTGGCCAATTTCAGTGAGACGGAGCCGCCGGCCGTTACCCGCATCGTTTATTCCGAACGTCGACCTGCGGGCCCGTTCGTTTCTCAAGGAGCGTTGTCGGGAAGCCGGCCTGAGACTGCGCGAAGATGCCCTCGGCAACCTCTTTGCCCGCTGGAACGGGAGTTCGCCCAAGCTGCCGGCGGTGGGAACCGGATCGCACATTGATGCCATCCCTCACTCTGGACGGTACGACGGCACTGTCGGCGTGCTCGGTGGCCTGGAAACCTTGCGGGCCTTGCACTCTGCCGGATTTCAGCCGCGGCGTTCGCTGGAGTTGCTGCTTTTCACCAGCGAAGAGCCAACGCGATTCGGTCTGGGCTGCCTGGGCAGCCGAGCGATGAGCGGCTCCACCAGTCCGGCGGCACTGGCGCATTTGCAGGACAACGAGTCGCGGTCGCTAGACCAGGTTCGGGAGAGCACGGCTTTACGGGCGACTTGGCAACTGTCAGGTTAACCACAGATTACTATGCAGCGTTCGTCGAATTGCACATCGAGCAAGGACCGCTGCTCGAACGAGCCGGCATACCGATCGGCATCGTGACGGCGATCGCAGCGCCGGCAGCATTGCGCGTCGAGTTCGAAGGCACGGGCGGCCATGCCGGCGCCGTCTTGATGCCCGAGCGGCGCAACGCGCTTTGCGCGGCGGCTGAACTCATTTTGAGCGTAGAAAAAGCGGCTTTGCATTCCGGCAGCCCGGACACGGTCGCCACGACAGGGACCTGTCAGGTGCATCCGGGAGCCGTCAACGGCATTCCCAGTCGCGTGATCTTGCAGATCGATATTCGCGATATCGCTCAGGCGCCGCGCGATTTGGTTGTGCAAGCGATCGAGGAAGCCGGCGCCGCCGTTGCCAGCAAGCGGAACCTGCGGTTTCGCGTGGAGAAACTCAACGCCGATCCGCCCGCCAGGATGGCGCCTGAAATCGTGGAAGCGAGCCTGGCTGCCTGTAACCGGCTTGGGCTTGCCAGCCAGCGCATGGTAAGCCGGGCCTATCACGATTCGCTCTACATGGCACGGCTCTGCCCCACGGGCATGATCTTCATTCCCTGTCGCGACGGGGTCAGCCACCGGCCGGATGAATATGCGTCACCTGAAGCGATCGTGAAAGGAGTGCAAGTTTTGGCGCTAACTCTGGCGAAGCTGGCGAATGCGTGAGGACTTGCACCCGGCGGTTTCTCTATTTCGACCAGCTCGATCCTGGGAGTGGCAATTCAATGGCCATCACGCTCCGCGTGATGAGTTCGTCAGGTTGGTCGGCTTGGATGCTATTGTGCCAGGGGATCGAGAGATCATCACGCGGAGCGTGATGGCCACTGAGACTCCCGCGCGCTGATGACTAATTCTGCAGCGCTGCAAGTCATTCCCAAATGGCGGCGTCTTCGCCGTCCAAGCGAATCGTCAAGCACTTGGCGCTGCCGCCGGCTTTGATGAATTCATCCAACTCGGTCGGCCTGGTTTTATATCCCCATGCTTCGAGGTCGGCTTGCAAGCGCGGGCAACCGCTGTTCATGACCACGGTTTTGCCCACGATGACGGCGTTGCAAGCGAAACGCATCGCTTCCTCGGGCTGCACCGCTAGCAGTTTCGGGATGTGCAGCGCCAGCAATTTGCGGCCATATTCGTCGAATGCCGGCGGATAATAGATCGCCTGGCCCGGCGCAACGGACAGAAGCAGGTGTCCAGATGATAGAAACTAGGATCGACCAACTCGAGCGGCAGCACGCGTTTTTTCAGGATCGAGGCCAGCACGTTGTGACTCTGCACGTCGCTGCGAATGCGGTAGCCGGCGAATAGGATGTCGCCGCAGAAAAGAGCGTCGCCGGCGCTTCGAAAAACATGCCTTCGGGTAGATGTTCGACCGTGAAGCCGTGCTCCTTGAACCAGGCGTTGAAGTAGGGCGTTTCGCGGGCCCGGACTTCATGTTTGAATCGCGAATTGAAGAAGCGCTCGCGAAAAACCAAGCCGGCGTTGGCGGTGAAAACCAGGTCGGGCAATCCGGGTTGCGGCGTCATCAATTCCACGACTACGCCCAGTTCGCGCAAAATGGCCGCAAGATCGTGCCACTGTTTTTGCGCCCGTTCGGGCGTGCTGCCCCGAGCCCGGTTCATCCAGGGATTGATTTCGTACTCGATGCGGTAATGGTCCGGCGGACACATCAGGATGCGAGGTTGGCGCATGCTAAACCCACGAGATTCTTCAAACGGCCTGGATACTTCTTTACCGGCTTCCAAGCCCCGGATGGGGCGGCAGTCAATAGCCAGGGGCGTCAGCCCCTGGACTGCTTCGTAGACGAATTAAGCCCCGGATGGGGCGAAAGTACTGTCGCCCCATCCCGGGCTGGCGGTTATTGCAGTTTTTTCCAGGGGCTGACGCCCCTGGCTATTAACTTTCGCCCTTCCAGGGCTAAAACTCAATACTTGGAAGTCTACTCTAAATGTTGTCAGGATGTGCTCATGCTGGCAACTGTAACTCCTGCACCAGCGAGCGCAGGAAGGGCTCGGCGTCGGTGACGACGCCCACTGTTTGAATGCTACCGCGATCCATGAGTTTGGTCACGGTGCTGGGGTTGATGTCCACGCAGGCCACCTTGACCCAGGCGGGCAACAGGTTGCCTGTCGCGATCGAATGCAGCATGGTGGCGACCATCAGGCAAAAGCCGATGCCTTGGATATGTTCGCGCATGCGGCGTTGAGCTTCGAGCATGTCGGTGATGACTTCAGGAAGAGGGCCGTCGTCGCGCAGGCTGCCGGCCAGCACGAAGGGAATCTGGTGGCGCATGCATTCGTACATGATGCCGCTCTTGAGAACCCCCTGATGCACGGCGGCGGCTATGCCTCCCAGGCGGCGAATTGTGTTGATGGAGCGAAGATGGTGTTCGTGCCCTTCTTCGGTAGGCATGCCCTGCGTGAGCGAAATTCCCAGGCTGGTACCGTAAAGGGCTTGCTCGATGTCGTGCGTTGCCAGGGCATTGCCCGCGAATAGGCACTGGATGTAACCGCCGCGGATGAGCCTGCAAATGTATTCGCTGCCGCCGGTGTGCACGACGGCCGGCCCGAGCACGGCGAGGATTTTTTCGCCCGCTTCCTTGGTGTGGCGCATGGCAGCGGCAATTTCGCGGACCGTTACGCCTTTGGGTTTTTCGCTCGAAACCGGGCTGGCCATGAACTCGAAGAGGCTATGGCGGGCAGTGGTCTCGGCCGGCAGCACGCGCAAGCCCGTCCTGCCGACCACAATCAGGTCGTTTCTACGGACGTCGGTCATGGGGATGCAGCGGGCGGCGTTGCCTTCCGCGTCCACCAAGATGCCGCAATCCATTTCCTGATCTTCCACTTCCACCCATTCCCCGTGAAGGCGCACCTGCGTCCGCTGATTAGTGGTGCTATAGAAGCCTTCGGGAAAACAGCTATCCAGGTCGGCACGCACAACGGTGCAGTCATTGATGGCCATGGAGACGGCTCCATGGTCGTGAATGCTATCCAGGATTTCCTGGAGCAGCGGACCAGAGGGGGCGCGGACTTCGAGACGGGCGAAGCTAGGATCGTTTTGCCGCTGGCCGATTTTGAATTCCTTGATGACGTAGTTCCCGCCACGCGTGAGAATCTCGTCCAGGACTTTGGGCAGGAGCAGCGAATCGATGATGTGGCCTTGCAATTCGACCTGTTCGACGAAATCGCTTTGACCTGCCGTCGGCGCTGCGTGCATGACGCTTCTCCTCGAGCGGACCCGGCTCAATTCAGGCCGGCGGTTGATTGGGAGGCCGCTGGGCGCCGCGACCGGTGCGGTACACTTGGGCGAGCAATTCCTTTACTTCGTCGGACAAGCCGCTCTTCTGAACCACGCGGACGGTTTCTTCGATGGGGTACTCGACACGCTTCAACTCGACGCGGCGATTGTCGACGACGGCGTAAGCGGCACGGGGATCGCCGTCGCGCGGCTGGCCGAGACTGCCCGGGTTGATGACGAGCTTACTTCCCACTTCCAGAACATAAGGAATGTGGGTGTGGCCGACGCAGATGACGTCGGCTTCCACATTTTGCAAGCGACGTTCCCAGAAAGCGACATCGGGCTGGGCATACTCGTCCATGGCGTCGCGGGGCGTGGCGTGCACGAAAAAGAAGCGCGTTTCGTCGATGGTGGTGTGGATCGTGAGCGGTAGGCCTGCAAGATAGCGAAGGTCCCCGGGCCCCGAGCGCTCCCGGGTCAAGGGGCGGGTCACGCCGGTCAAGAACTTGAATCCAGACTTGCCGTTGACGATGACATTTTGGGCGACGCCATGATCGTGGTTGCCGCGGACAACCATTCCGCAATGGCGTCGGACCCAATCGATGCAGGGAGCCGGTTCCAGGGCGTAGTCCACTAAATCGCCCAAACAAATGGCGAGATCGTACGGTTCCTGCAGGGCCTGCATCGCGGGCCAGTTAGCGTGGAGGTCGGCCACCAGGAGGATGCGCATAAGAGAACGGCCCCAAAAATGCCTGAGGAACCTTGACGGCTTCCTTGAGTATATCCATAATTGGTTGACGATGGAGCGGCTGGCCGCATCCTCAGAGAGTTTGCCGAGGCCAAGGCGCGTAACCCGCTGGCTTTCTTACCAAGAGGCTCGCTGCCGATGGCACTTTTCGAACGACCAACGCGCCGGATGACGTTGCGGCAGCAAATGACGCATGTCGAAAAACTCTCGCGGGACTTGATCGAGCACATCAACAGCACTTTGCTTGCCAATATTGCGGACCTTCGCGAATTGAGCCGGCCCGTCCGCAAGAAAAGCAACTATCCCACGATGGTTGCGATGTCGAATTCACTCAACAAGGTGGCTCAAAGCAGCACCGAAACTTCCGAGTTTATCGATTATCTGCAAGAACAGCTCCAAGAAATCCGCGATCATGCTCAGCGCGAGCGGTTGACGTGGAGATAGGCTTGGTATTAGAGAGCTACGAAAGGAGCCGGTCTATTGCAGACGCCTTCGAGCCCTTGAATGGCTTCCCATGCCTTGAAATCAGCGTCCGCTTGACGAATATAGCCCGTCGACCACTCGGCAGGAGTTGCCATTAGCTTTTTCCCACCAGCTCCGCTAGTTTTGGCAAGTCATCTTCAACTCCCCATCCCTCTGGGAGGGCGAGTTCCTTTTTTGAATCTTCTCATACTCTTCGGGTGTTACCTTCACAATGATTGATGGGAACGAAATTCCGCTGGCTGGAGCAGGCCCGAAATGAAGCGGCAGTACGCCCGATGGAACAGTATTCTCATTCACCTCCAGGAGTTTGACTGGTTCTGTTGGGCCAAACTCGATTTCCGCTGCTCCGGAGCAACGGATCACTCGTGTTAGTCCAGGTTCTATCTCATAGTGCTTTTTGGCGAGTTCCCTGGCCATTAGCGCTTTTTCTCGAACGATCGTCTGATCCTCCATTCTGAGATTGCGATCGAGGCTTCCACAATAGGGACATCTTTCACCAGCTTGTTGTGGCGTCAACTCATTTTTGCAGTTGGCGCAGTTAATTGAAGTCATTCGAGAACCTCCTGTTTTTGCGTCGTCTGCGAATCTTCTCGATTCTTCCCAGGACTCCATAACTCCTCGGAATTTTCTTTTCTATCCGCCACCCGGGCGAGAACGAAGAGCAAGTCAGATAGTCGATTGAGATAAATCACCACGTTCGGATTGACGGGTTCCTGCCTGGCGAAGGTGATAACTTCCCGTTCGGCGCGGCGGCAGACCGTTTCGCCAGGTAGGCACAGGCGGCGGCGGGCGGTCCGCCGGGAATGACGAAACTCCGCAAGATCGGCAGACCGGCATTGAGGCGATCGATCGCTTGTTCCAGCTTCTCGATTTGCACGGGCTGGATTCGCAGGCGTGCGTTCGGAGCTTCGTTGGCTTCGATCGGTACGCAAAGATCGGCGCCCAGGTCCAGAAGATCGTTTTGGATGGCTTTTAGGAGTGATAGTTCGGGCGGCAGCGAAGGCAAGGAAACCAAGAGTCCGAGCACGGCGTTCAATTCATCGACGGTGCCATAAGCCGCCACGCGCGGGTGATCCTTGGGAACACGGGCCCCGTCGCCCAGGCTCGTCTCGCCTCCGTCGCCCGTTTTCGTGTAGATGCGCGAAAGCGTAACCATGCCATTGACCTCGGCAAACAGATAGCTAAGGAGGGGCCTGCGTAGTCCGATGGATTCGTCCAGAAAAGCGGCGGTGCAATGCTAGGAGGATTCGGTTCATGGACCATCGATCGTCGGCACGGCCCAGCGCAACAATTCACCTTTTTCCGCTTCAGATTGTCCCGCAGCAAACAAAGTTTTGCCGTCGGGCGAGAGGCAGATTGCGGTTATCTGGGTCTTGCTGGCAAACAAGTCGAGCCGCGGCTTGCCGTGCTCGACATCGATGAGGTGCACGCAGCCGGCATCGGCATTGAATCCTTCGCCCGCGACGACAAAACGCCCGTTGGGACTGAACGTCAAACCTGTCCAAAAGGCTCTGGGGTAAGGCAGCAACCAACGATTCACGCCCGTTTCGGCGTCCCACAAAGCTAAGGAACCGTTTTCGAAACCGGACGCACACGTCGTTAACCAGCGGCCATCGTTCGAACAGGCCAAACCACTCAGACCGCTTGGGTGAGCCTGAAAAGCTCGCTTTTCGTGGCCGGTGCGCAGGTCCCAGAGGCGAACGACCCCGTTGTCCGAGCGCTGGCCAATGTCGTGCCATTCGGATGGAACGCCAATCCCACGATCGAACCGGCATGGCCGATCAATTGCGTCTGCTCGGTACCTTGAGCAACATTCCAAATGCGGACTGTCTTGTCAGCCGATCCAGACGCCAGCAGCGACCCGTTAGGAGAAAAGGCCAAGACGTTGATCGGACCTTGATGGCCCGTCAGCGTTCGCAATTCCTTGCCCGATTCAAGATCCCAAAGCGTCACCGGTTCAGGCTTCACGACCTGTGGGCCCGCCACGCCAAAGCGAACGGCGCGAATACGGCCGCCGGCTACGGGCATGCCATCTTGTCGACCGGCCGTCGAAGCAAGCAACTTGCCATCGGAACTGACGCTCAGAGCTTGGGTGCTGTCCGCCTTGAGCTGCAGTTGCCGTTCGGGCTTTTTGCCGGATGGGTCGAGCAGGTGTATCGCCTTGTCCACGCCGCCGGCAACGAGCAAGTTTGCTTTGGAATCGTAGGCCAGCACGGTGGGATTGTTGCCTTCCCCCGGCACCGTTAGGGGCGTTTTCCAGCACAGGCAGGTCCCAAAGCCGAGCTTCGGGCTCCCAACTCGTTGTGACCAGACTGCCGCCATCGGGCGAGAAACTGAGCGACGTAATCCAGTTCAAATGGGCTCGCAAGCCACACAGCGTCGGCCTTCCGCATTCCAAGTCACGACCCAGCCGTCAGCTCTCGCGGCAGCGAGGCCGCCGTCCGTGCCCGAGAACTGCACCGTGGTGAATGCTGCGTTGCCATCGTAAAGGCTTTTCCGACGCTTGGGGTTTTCGAGATTCCAGAGAGCAACTTCCGGCTGCCTAAAATCGCCCTCGGGGTTGCCGGCGCAAGCCGCCGCCAACGACTTGCCATCTGCAGAAACCGCCACGCCATGAATGCGGCCGCCATTGGCGGTGAAGGTGGATTTGAGCTTTCCGGCAGTGGCATCCCACGTTTTGACGAAGCCGTCGTAGCTTCCTGAAAAGAGGGTGTTTCCTTCGGGCACAAACGTCAACGAAGTGATGGCTTCGTCGTGAGCAGCGAACGAATTGAGCAATTTTCCCGTGGCGAGGTCGAGCACATAAATGTGCTTGCCTTCGCCGGCTGCGGACAGGAGCGATCCCTTAGGTGCGAATGCCAAAGTCAACAGGCGTCCAGACTGGCAGCACGATGCGAGCAGTCTCTTTTCTGCTGGCCGCCTCGTAGATCACGACCAGTCCGTCGCCGCCGGCGGCAAGATATTTGCCGTCACGACTTGCCGCCAAGGCGAATACGCCACCGGGAGGGCCATGAGGCTGCCAGCGGCATGTGCCGGTCTTGACGTTCCAGAGCTGAATCGCCCCCTGAGAATCGGCTGCGAGAGAACTCGTCGCCAACGCGGACCCATCCGCGAGAAAAACCGCCGCGGACAGGGCTTTGCTTCGGGCTTCAAAGTGCTCCTGATCGAGATAACGAACGGACGCATTCTGGGCCGAAGCGATGTTCGGGAAGCACGCACACAGGAAAAGGAAGGTAAAAAACCGGGTCATGAAGCTATCCTAACAGGTCATATTCAGGGCTTCACCTCATCCTTCTCCTTTGGGTTCTCCTCCAAAGAATTCCAGAGTCGTGAGTCCTGGCTAATTTGCCAGGTTTTGGGCGGACCGGCTTTGTCCAAACTAGGCAGACTGGCCGTGAACCCGAAGCGGCCTGCTTCGAGAACAGGGGCGACGAGTTCCGACGGGTTGAGAATCGATCGATCCCAATTCTTTTAGACTAATTGCGTAACGGCCGTGCTTCTTCCGGAAGGCGGCCTGGGCATAATAGATTTCGTGCAGTCGCCGCTTGACCGGGTAATCGACGTCCGGATGAAAGGCGGCTTTCCCGAAGGGGGCGGTGGAGAATTGGACATAACCCCAGGTCTCGGGGCGGTGCATGTCGACCACACCTTGCGGCGACCAGACCCAGTTATCTTCAGGTTTATTGGGGATTTTGTGGTAGCGGCCGTCGACGATGTCGGTCTGCCACTCCACGCGCGAGAAATTGGCGCGCCATTGCTCGCCGTCGCGTGGCGGCCGGCGTCGCTGCGCCAGTTCGGTGAGAACGGCCCAAGGAAAGGCCAGCTCGACTGTCCAACTTCGATCTTTATCGCCTGGCTGATTGATCGTGCCGTCAATGTGGACGGCCTTCTTGAGCCCGGGGATTTCCCAGCTGTTGATTGCCCTGCCGCCGTCCTTGTAGGGCTTCGTCAGCAACAAGTCCCAACAAGTGTTAAGAGCGTTCATTTCGAATTCGGCGTAGTCGTGGTTATCGCCATCGGGATCGATGAACACCTCGAAGTCGTTGTCGTTAAAAATCACGGCGTCATGGGTGGTCAACGTCGCCCAGACGTGAGGTTCTTCCAGTTCGGCCCCAATGTAGAAAAACTGGTCGTCCCAGAGCATTTTGGCCCGCGTGCGGTAGCGCGGAGCCGGCTTCTTGTTGCCTTGGATGTCGACGAAATCGTCGGTCCAGGGGACTTTGAGCCAAGCGTCTTCATCCAGTTTGCCGTCTATTTTCAAGGGGGCGGCGGTGCGATAGCAGACATAGCCACGGGGGGCCGGCAAATCTGGCGGCGGGGCAAGGGGCCCGACAAAAGTGCCAGAGTTCCCGCCGATCCGAAAAGGGCCAGGCCAAGGCCTGCCGTGACCATGTTTAATCGGGTAATTCGGGGCGGGCAAGTCATGATTTCATCTCGGAAAAAGAGGTTGGCAGCTTGTTCGTCATTGCTTCTTGGGTCAGCCTATGCCAATTTAAGGGCCTCCTGCTAGATTTATGAAGATTAGACGCCGATGCCGCGTCTAAACTGTTGCGGCATATGGTACGGCAACGCGGCCCTGAAGGGGAAAAGGTCGATAGATGGACTGTGCAGCGGTGCAACCCTTGTTGAGTCCGTTCCTGGATGGCGAGCTGGATGGCTCCGACCGCGATGCGGTGACGGTCCATCTCGATCGCTGCGCGGACTGCGTGCAACGGTTGAGCGAGCTGCGGAATCTCGGCGAGGTTTGGTCTTCCTCGGCGCCGCCGGAACCGAGCGAACAGGCCTGGCAACGGGTCGCACGAGGCCTGGTGAATCTCGAGGACGGTTCTTTACGCCGTTTCCGAACGAGACGCTGGCTGGCGGCTGCGATCATCCTACTGGTTTGCTGCGGTACCGCCTGGGCGATTGTGCACTACCGCGGCGCAGGGCTCATGGATCCGTTCGATCGTGCGCAATCGGATCAACCTGGTGACCTACCTGGACGACGAACACGGACAGTCGAGCGGCAAATCGGTGCAGCTTTGGGAAGTTTGCTCGCTGGTTCCTTTTCCCACACTCCAATGCCGGACCTGCCGAATGGCTACAAATTGCAAAAGTGCTGCGTTTTTTGCACTGGCGTGGTCCGTTACAAGTATGCTCGCGGCAATCAGGAAGTCATCCTGCTGCTTTATCCGTGTGGCAGCACGGTAGTTTACGGCGACAAGCCGCTCCAGGATTTTTGGCTGGGGGAAAAACCTCTCAAAGTTCGCAATGCAAGCGGCGCATCTCCGGCTCCTGGCAGGTCAACGACACCGCAGTCAGCTTAATTGCTCCCAACGAACTGGGCGAATTCACGCAACTCCTGAAATATGTCGATCGTCGACTCGGCGATAAGAACTCGGAAGCGATCAACTCCCATTAGCCTTTGCAGATCATTTCGGAGTAACCCGTTCATTCCCAAGCAGGCTGCGAGTGCTCATGCACCGGTGAAGGTGACCGATGAGGCGCGGAGCCATTCATAAAGCGGCGATCGTGATCGATGGCCATAACGATCTCCCCTGGCAATTCCGCACCAAGAAGGACCTTGGTTTCCAAAAAGTGGACATCACGCGCGTTCAACCCAAACTTCACACCGACATTCCGCGTTGCGCGGGCGGCATCGGCGCCAAGTTTTGGGCCGCCTACGTACCCGCCACGACCGCCCACGATCACAGTGCCGTGAAAATGACGCTCGAACACTTCGGTGGCGACAAGGTCAATGCCGTTACCTGCGTTCTTGCTGCTATCGAGTTGTCGCGAACTCTTCCATGGTTCGCCGCATCCGTTCGCGATATCCGCATGCTTCGCATCGAAAAATTCAACGATCTCATGCCTGCAATTCAACAAGCCGGTCTAGATTCCTAGGGGATCAGGCACGGGGACTTTCTAAGCTGTTTCCATCCAGCCTGCGAATGCGGACGTGGTTGCTGTGGAAGGTGCTTTGGCCGGCGAAATCGGCGAGCTCGTCCGGGGTCGTGCAGTTTACGCCGTGTCCCTGATTATGCTTGTGCCAGAGGCCCTTGTGCGTGGCGGCCACGCCGGGCCGCACGTGATCGGTCACGGTACAGACGGCATCGAACCAGCCGCGCTGGTTTTCGACGCGCACCCGGTCGCCATTCGCCAAGCTCCGGCTTCGAGCGTCGTCCGGATGGATCTCAACGATGGCATTACCCTCGGCCCGGCGCTGGGCCTCCTGGCTGGCGAGGCTGCTGCTAATGAAGTGGTGCGAGGCGGGCGAGAGCAGGCACAACTCATCGGGGCTGCCTGGATTGTCCTTGAAGGAGCCGGGCAGGGGATCGTAGCCGCGCTTGGCCAACGCGGAACAGTAAAGTTCGACCCGGCCGCTGGGCGTCGGGAAGACACCGCCGGCAAAGGGCGGAGCCGACGGTAGGTTTAAGGGCACGGCCCCGCCCGCCTGAAGGCGTTCGAGCGTGATGCCGGCAAGCAGAGGATTGGTGCGCGCCGTCGCATCGAGCACTTCGCGAATCACTTCGTCCGGAGTCTGTCGCAGCCAGGGCTCGCTGAACCCTAAAGCCTGGGCCAGTAAGGTCATCACTTCCCAATCGCTTTTGCATTCGCCGCGCGGCGGGATCGCCTGTCGGTTGTAGGTCAGATTGGCGTGGCCGTAAGCTCGGTGCAGATCGGTTTGTTCGAGTTGCGAGGTAGCCGGCAGCACGATATCCGCATATTCGGCCGTGTCGGTGAGATAGAGTTCGTGCACGACGGTGAAAAGGTCCTCTCGCCTCATGCCGGCAATCGTCAGTTGGCTGTTGGGGCTCGAGGTTACGGGATTGGCATTGAAGACGTAAAGCGCCTGGATGGGCGGCGACGATGCCTCGCCCAGGAGCGCAGCGCCCAGGCGGTTCATGTTGACCATTCGGCCTGGCGGGGGGCAGTCGCGCCAATGGTGAACCGCTTCGCGATCCCAGACAGTGTAACCGCTGTTGCTATAAGCCAGGCCGCCGCCGCGAGTGCCATATTGACCGGTCAAAGTCGGCAGAGCACAAATGGCCCGAACGTTTTGTCCACCATTTTGGGTCCGATTGACGCCATCGGCAATCTTGATGAGGCCGGGCTTGCGCTCGGCATAGAGCTGGGCCAGCCCCACGATGATTTCTTCCTGGACTCCTGTCTTTTGAGCCACGTGCCTGGGAGTAAACTCGGCAAGCCGGTCGCGGAAAGCGGCCCAGCCAACGGTGTGTCGTTCGAGCCAGGCCTCATCGTGCCACCCATAACGCTCGATGAGGTGGGCGAGTCCCATGGCGAGCCAGCCATCGCTGCCGGGCACTGGGGCGATATGCTGATTGGCGCCCTGGGCGGAGCGGGTGCGAAGCGGGTCGATGACGACCACTTGGCAGCCGCGTCGCTGGGCCTTGCGGAGGGCAGGCAAGAAATGAGGTGCGCTGGTGACGGGGTTGTGGCCCCAGAGGATGACCAGCTCGGTCTGTTCGAGTTCCGCAACGGGCGGACTCCAACGTGCGCCGAGCGTGCTTTCCACGGCGAGCTCGGCAGCCGCACCGCAAATCGAGCGCTGCAGTTGACTGGCGCCCAGCCGATTCCAGAGTCGGGCGGCCGAAACGCCTGCTTGCACGAGCCCGAGGGTGCCGCTGTAACTATAGGGCAAGATGGCTTCCGGCCCGTAGGTTGCGATAACCCCTTGCCAGCGGCCGGCGATTTCAGCGAGCGCTTCGGTCCACGAGATTCGCTGCCATTGGCCCGCTCCCTTGGGGCCAATGCGCCTCAGCGGATGAAGCAGTCGATCGGGGTTATAGACATGGTCCAAGTAGGGACGAACCTTGGCGCAGAGCCAGCCCTTGGTTATGGGATGATCGGGGTCGCCGTAGAAACGTACCGCACGATCATCTTCAACTTCGGTGATTACTCCGCAGGTGTCAGGGCAATCGTGGGGACAGGCGCCGTGAACGCGATGTGCCAAGCCCGGTCTCCGTGAAACTAGATCGTCAGTTCAGCTTCCAGAGACGGACGACTTTGTCGCCCCCGGCTGAAAAGACCCTCGTGCCATCCGGTGTGAAAGCGACACACTCGACGATTTCGTCTTTGTGTCCTTTCAAGGAAAGAAGATTGCTCAAATCGACTACGTCTTCATAAGAGGCTATGCCGGCGGCGCCCATAACAGCACGTTTACTATCGGGCGAAAAAGCAACTCCCATGAGCAGCTTGATGTTGGCGCCGGTTTTTTCGTCTCTAATTGCTGGCATTACCACGCCACGCCTGAAATCGTATTGATGGAGCATTTCGGCCTTGCTCACATCCCATAGCCGGATGGAGCTGTCGAAACTGGCGGAAAGTACGCGCCCCCATCGGGGGCCAGGGCAACTGCCGTCACATCATCGGTATGGCCATCCAAAATCTTGAGCCGCCTGCCGCTGTTGGCGTCCCAGAGAACGACGGTGAACTCGGCCTGGGATTTGCTGCCCACGTTGCCGCGGCCATGGCCGGAGACGATGATTCTGCCATCTTGCGAGACGAACAAACTGCGTACCTGCGGGATCGGGGCCTCTCCGAAAGCCGGCCGATCTTTTCTCCTCGCTCCAGGTCCCAGATCTCCAACGACCGGTCGGCGCCAATGCAAAAACGAGTACCGTCCGGAAAGAAGGCAAGAGCATCGGCTCCAGGCAGTTTAATCGACTTGCTGACGCGCTTGCTGTCGAGCTCGTAGACGAAAACGGATTGCCCGCTGCCGACGGCAAAGCGCTTCGTTCCTCCCGGCAGAAAGGAGACGGCCAGAGGGATGTCGCCGGCATTTTCCATCTTCACGGTGGCCAGATCCTTGCCGGTTTCGACGTCCCAGAGCCGAACGGTGTGATCCATGCTGCCGGAGAGCATCAAGCGGCCGTCAGGCGACACGGCCAGGCAGCGTATTTCGCCGACATGGCCCGTGAAGTGACGGATTTCCCCAGGAATAGCCTCTTCGGGAACCGTGGGCGAAGCGATCGGGGTCGACGGTGTGGCGCCTTTGGACGGGTCTTTGGCAACGTTTTCCGGCTTGCCGCCGCTCACGGTCGTCGCGCCTTTAGAGTCGTCGCCCTTCGTGAAGAAATATGCTCCTCCGGCCACGGCGGCGACCACGACTAGGGTGCCACCGATAAAGAGCGGCGCTTTGCTGGCAGGTCGTTGCGCGCGAATCAGGGCGCTGTTGGCCTGACGATTTGGGAGCCCGACAGACGCGTGCCCTTCAGCGGCGTGATGGCGCGCACGGGCGTAGGCCCGAATGCGGCGCCGCGGGCGTGAAGCGTTGCACGGGCACTTGTTTGCTTGGGCTTGCTGGCCCGTGTGGAACGGTTTGCTGCGAAACGGGCGCGTCGGTGGGTCGCATGCTGGAAGAGACGCGTGGCCCTGGGGCAGCGGTTCCACTATAGCCGTGCAGAACAGCCTCCGCGAAGGCGGTGCAACTGGGGAAACGATGGTTGGGGCCCTTGGCCAACCCTTTTTGCACGGCCAGGGAAAGCTCGAGCGAAACGCCGGGCACGAGCTCACTCAGCGGTCGGGGCGCTTCGGTGGTTTGCTTGACGAGCATGGCTCCCGGCGTGGTCGCTTCGAAGGGCGTGCGACCGGCGAGGATCTCGAAAACCGTGACCGCCAGCGCATATTGATCGATGCGGCCATCGTAGGGCAAGCCCATGACGAATTCAGGGGCCATATATGCCGGCGTGCCCAACACCACTCCGGTTCCCGTCAAGGAAACGCTCTGTTTGTTGTCTTGATCGGCCGCCAGAACTTTAGCGATGCCGAAATCGCTCAAGTAAGCGTTGCCATGGGCATCGAAAAGGATGTTGGCGGGTTTGACGTCGCGATGAACGTAGCCTTCTTTGTGAATGAAATCGAGGGAGTTGGCCACGTTGCCCAGCCAATAAGGGAGAGCGGCCAGCTTCCTCGGGGTGCGGGCCCCGTCCTTGTCCGTTGAAACCTGATCCTGCAGGGTGCCGCCGGTCAGGTATTGCATCACAACGTAGGGGAGGCCGTCTTGCTCGCCGACGTCGAGCACCTTGACGATGTGCGGATGGTTCAGCTTCACCAGCGCGCGAATTTCGCGCGTGAACCGCTTGGTGTATTCGGGATCGGCCAAAAGACTGGCCTTGGGGATCTTGATGACGACATCCGCATCCAAATTGTCATCGCGAGCTTTGTAGACGGTGGCCATGCCGCCTTCGCCCAGCTTCTGCAGGACCTGGTAGCGGTTGTTGGCAAGCCGTTGCCCTTCGGGGCTGGCCGTTTCGGTGGTCATGAGTCACGTCCCCAGAAATCGCAGGCGAGCGAGATGGCGCATGGGATCGCGCGATTGCTCCAGCACAGCGTATTAAGAGCCTCGCGCGAATTCTTCACGTTCAGTCGTAATCGCCGGGGCCGCATGGCAGGGGTGAATGCGGGTGCCGAACGAGCACGAAAACCTGAGCCGACGCGCGAGCGAGTGCTTCTCTGTCTTGCCAATTATTCTAATGGGTCCGGCGGGGAGTACAAATCAAAATCGACGAACAGAAATGCGAAACTCGAAATCCGAAATTCGAAATCCGAAAGTTTGAGGAAACAGTTGTTGGTGGGAAGACTGCGCTGAAAGCTGCGGGTATTGGAGAGCGTTCGGTGCTACGATTGCGCCAGGTGGCCAGTTGCCGATCTGATTGCGATTATTTCGGATTTCGAGTTTCGAGATTCGGATTTACTTAAATCGCTATGGCACAATTTGGGTAGTTTGGCGTATAGAGTGGGTACCGGATGCGAGAAGGCAATAAGGCCGTTCGCGAGCCGGACCCGTCAGGCCATCGCCCCTGTCGGGTTCGGAACCGACGGACTTTACAACCGCGATGCAAGGAAGCTGCCATTTCCATTGCACTGATTCATCCCACAGCTCTCATTTCACCGGAAGCCGAGTTGGCGGACGATGTAATCGTCGGTCCGCATGTCGTCGTCGAAAACAAAGTGAGGATTGGCAAGGGTTGCGTGCTGCGTCCACGCGCGCATCTTTGTGGTCCCCTCACGTTGGGCAGCCGAAATTTGGTCTGTGGCGGGGCCGTGCTCGGCGAAAAGCCGCAGCACCTGCGCTATAACGACGAACCGACCTCTCTCGAAATCGGCGATGACAATAATTTTGGCGAGCACGTTACGGTTCATCGAGGCACGAGCGCGGCTTGGACGACGCGGATCGGCCACCGTAATATTTTCATGGCTCACAGCCATGTGGCGCACGATTGCCAGGTGGGCGATGATTGCGTGATGGAGAGTGGCGCGCTACTCGCCGGCCATTGCAGCCTCGGCGACCATGTTCATATTTCGGGCAACGCCGGCGTGCACCAATTCGTCCGTTTGGGACGCCTGGCGTTTTTGAGCGACGTGTCGATAGCAACCAAGGATGTGCCGCCATTCGTGGTGCAACAGGGCGTCAACGTGGTCAGCGGCCTGAACTTGGTTGGCATGAGCCGGGCGGGAATCGCGCCTCATCTGGTTGAGGCGCTCCAGCACGCCTTCCTCATCATTTATCGTGAGAGCAATCTTTTATCCGTGGCCGTGCAGAAACTCGAGAGCGAGTTGGGTCACTTTGACGTCGTGGCGGAGTTGGTTTCGTTCATTCGAGAATCAAAACGAGGCATCAGCCTGGGATGCGAGAGGCCGCGGTTTGTGGGGTAGAGAGGCTATCGGAAGTCCGGCAACTTCCGCTACATGTTTGGCCGCAAGCAAGAATTAGCCGATCGCTTTCTCGAGGGCGTCCTGGAAATCGTCCAGGCCGACGGCGACGTCGCTGTCTTGTTCCGACTCGGCCCGAATCTTGATTAAGACTTCATTGCGACGGATTTCCAGATCGATCATCCGCTTCGAGCCCAGCGAAGGCGATTTGCCTTCGATGGTGACGCCGCCTGGGGTCGGCTGCATGACTGCGCCAAAAGGCTGTCGGGATTAACCAGGATTCGTCCCCGTTTCACGTCGCCTTTAAGGTCGGATATCAAGAGGATGACGCCTTCTCGGACCGGCTCGAAGTGCAGCTGCCGTTCGACTCCGCTGGATTGAGAGACGCCGTAGATCATCATAAAACTCGACTCCGGTCCAAATCTCGACACACATCTCGCCGATGAGACATTGCTGAAAGGGCACTTCTCTTGCTTATAGATCCGTGACGTCAACTTCCATGTTAGCAGGCTGAGCCAGCAGTTTCAGCAGTTCATCGACGTTGACCGGCTTGATGAGATGATAGTCGAAACCTGCCCGGCGCGAGGTTCGCAAATCTTCGTCCTGCCCGTAGCCGCTTACGGCGATCAGGAGGGTGCTTTTGGTTTCAGGCTGGGCCCGCAAACGTTCCGCCACTTGATAACCGTTCAAGCCTGGCAACCCGATGTCCAGCAAAACCGCGTCAGGTTGGTGAACCCCGGCGGCATCCAGGGCGGTCACGCCGTCGTGGGCGAGATGGACCTCGTGGCCATTGATTTCCAGAAGAATCGCCAGACTTTCGGCCGCATCCACGTTATCGTCGACGAGCAGAATCCGCGAGGATTTATACGGCTGGAGTCCGGGGGCAGCCTGGTTGGGCGCCGCTTCTGCTTCGCCTCGAGCTTCCGAGTGGGCAGGCAGCCTGACGATGAATTCGCTGCCGCGGCCCGGGCCGTCGCTGTGCGCCTGGACGCTGCCTTCGTGCATTTCGACCAGGCGCCGCACCAGGGTCAGTCCAACTCCCAGACCGCCGTGCGACCGCGCCAAGGATTGGTCCACTTGGGCGAACATGTCGAAAATCCGCGCCAGCATTTCGCGCGGTATCCCTTCTCCGGTGTCGCGAATGCGAAAGATAGCCAGGTCGTTCTCGCGCGAGGCGCTCAGCACGATGTTGCCGCCATCGGGCGTATATTTCGCCGCATTGGTGAGCAAATTGGCAAGCACTTGGGCCAGCCGCGTGGCATCGGCCATGAGCCAGAGAGGCTTTTCCGGCAAACTTACGGTCAGTTGGTGCTTGTGGGCTTGGATGAGCGGGCGACTCGTCTCCACGGCCGTGGCAACGATGTCGGCTGCATTTTCCAGCTTGAATTCGAGCCTGATTTTGCCGCGCGTGATGCGCGAGACGTCGAGCAGATCGTCTACCAGCCGAACCAAATGAATCACCTGGCGTTCGATCAAATCGCGCGCCCAGGTAAAATCATCGGTCTGAAGGTTCTGCATGCGGAGAAGTTCGACAGCATTTTTGATGGGCGCCAAAGGATTGCGCAGCTCGTGCGCAACATGGCCAGAAACTCGTTCTTGTGCCGGTCTGCCTCTTGGATGTCGCGCACGAGTAGAGCATTGTCGAGGGCGATGGCGGCACGGCCAGAGAGTTCTTCCGCCAACGCCACATCTTTGGGATCGAACGGAGGCGACCCGGGCCGGCGCGCAGAATCAGCACGCCGAACACTCGGGTTCGCGCCGCGAGCGGCAGCATCAGCACAGATTCGACAGGGGGAACGGCAGTCGCGCTGCCTGTGCTCTCGGTTGCTTCCGTGACGATCGGCACAGCGGGGGCGTGCAGGCGTTTGAGCGCGTGGAGTTTGCTCGACGCAAGCAGTTGCGCGACCATGTCGGCCAGCCAGGGTTGCAGTTGGCAACTGGTTTCTTGGAGGGGCAGGGCGCAGCCCTCGATCGGATCGGCCCAGCTGATTTCGCTGCGGGTGATCCGCCCCTGGACATCGGTCAAGGCGACGAGACTGGTATCGCCCAACTGCGGCACCGGGAACCGGCCCAAGGTCCGGAGCGTAGCTTCGAAATCGAGCGAGCTGGCCAAACCGCGGCTGGCATCGGCCAGGAATGCCGAGCGGCGGGCGGCTTCTTCGGCTGCCTCGCGTTTGGCCAGATCTTCCACTTGATGCGCCACCTGCTGGCGCATGCGAAACAGTTCGACGAACACGCGTACTTTGGCGCAGAGGATTTCAGGCACCACCGGGGTGGCAATGTAATCGACGCCGCCGGTGGCGTAGCCTTGCGAAGTGCGCACTTCGTCGGCGAAGGCCGTCAGAAAGATGATGGGCGTGTGGGCAGAACGTTTACGCTGGCGGATGAGCTGGGCCGTTTCGAAGCCGTCCATTTCGGGCATCTGCACGTCGAGGAGGATTACCGCAAAATCGTGCTTGAGCACCTGTTTGAGGGCATCAGCACCGGATTGGACCGAAACCAGGTTTTCCCCAAGTTCTTCCAGCACGGACCGGTAGATGAGGAGCTTCTCCGGCAAATCGTCCACCAGAAGGATATTTGTTTTATCGGTCGGTGATGGCATGCGCGGTTCCAAATCGATTTAGCTCGGAAGCACCCGTGGAGTTTGCCGAACAAGGGCCGGGGCATTCGCTTTGCTCGAGACTCGTCGGGCTGACGCCTCTACGCTCGCCAATACTATTAGCGATGCAGCCAGGCACGTAGAACGGCCAGCATTTGTTCGGTGTCCACCGGCTTGGACAAATAATCCCAGGCACCCGCTTCAATGCATTTCTCGCGGTCGCCCTTCATGGCTTTGGCGGTTACGGCGATGATGGGCAGGTTCTTCAAGCGCTGAATCTTGCGAATTTCGCGCATCGTTTCCATCCCGTCCATCTCGGGCATCATGATATCCATCAGGACGATGTCGACGTCCGGTTCCATCTGCAACACGCGAATCGCATCGCGGCCATTATCGGCCGACAGCACGATCATTTCGTGTTCCTCGAGCACGCTCGACAATGCAAAGATGTTGCGCATGTCGTCGTCCACGATCAAGACTTTCTTATTGTCTAAAATCTTGTCCGATTCGTGCAAATCCAGCAGAATCTGGCGCTTGGAATCGGGCAAGCGAGAAACGTCGCGGTGCAAGAAATAGCTGCTCATGTCGAGCAGGCGATCGGCCGAATGCACCCGGCAGACGGTGCCGACTTCTCCCAGGCGCTCCAGCTGGCGCCGTCGTCGACATTTTCTTCGTTCCCGTAAACGATGATGGGAAGCTTGCTGAAGCTCCCTTCGCCGGCCATATCCGCCGGCTCGAAATTTGCTGAGGCGCCGGAAGTTTGGGTCCCCAGCACCAGGCAATCGATGCGCCGTTTATCCAGAATTTGGCGGGCGCCGTCGTTGTCGGCGGCCGCTGCCACTTCGACATCTTCTCCGCCGATGCATTCGAGGATGTGATTGCGGCGGCTTTCATCGGGTTCGATCACGAGCAGTTGCTTGGTGGCCCGGCCGATGTAATCGCCCAAGAAAGTGAGCAGCTTGTCGAGCAGGTCCTTGCTCTGGATCGGCTTGGCGATGAACGCCAATGCGCCCGAGGCCAGCGCTTGCGACCGCGATTCATCCGTGGAGATCACACATACCGGCGTGTGGCGGGTGGAAATGTCGTTCTTGAGACGTTCCAAGACGCGCCAGCCGGCGATGTCCGGCAAATAGATATCCAATGTGATGGCGTGCGGCTTGTATTCGCGGGTCAAAGAAAGGGCCGTGGCCCCCAGCGAGGTTACCAAGCCTTTGAAGCCTTTTTCTCTGGCCGTTTCGAGCAAGAATCGGGCGAAGCTCAGGTCGTTCTCCACGATCAGCAGCACGCGATCGCCGGTGCGAATGTCGTCGCGGTCGTCTCCTGCTTCGTTGACTGCGTAGTGCAGGTCCGATTCTTGGAGGATTGGTTGCAGTACCGCGAAAGGCCCCGAATTGCCGTTGGTTCCATTGGTGTGAATCTTGTCGGATTGGCCTTGCTTGTCCTGCGGTCGCGTCAGCCGGTTGGTCGTGCCGGGAACCGGGGTATCGTTGGTGGAAAGTGCCTTGCGCGAAGACCGCGGCGGCGTGTAGTTCAAAGGCAAGTAAAGCGTAAACGTGCTGCCCCGGCCGGGGCTGGAATTCAGGCGAATCTCGCCGCCGAGCAGCCGGGAGAGCTCGCGACTGATCGCCAGGCCCAAGCCGGTGCCGCCATATTTTCGGCTGGTGGAACCGTCGGCCTGCTGAAAAGCTTCGAAGACGATTTGCTGCTTGTCTGGAGAAATGCCGATGCCGGTGTCCGACACCGAGAAGGCAAGCACTTCGAGGGCCTTGTTCAGTTCGTCGTTGTGCGTGCTCCAGCCCGATTCGGCGGAATGCACGCTCAAAGCGACCTGGCCGTGATGCGTGAACTTGAACGCGTTGGACAACAGATTCTTGATGATTTGCTGCAGACGCTTGGAATCGGTGAACATCGATTTGGGCATGCCCGGCTCGAAGCGAATCTGGAATTCGACGTTCTTTTGCTCCGCGACATGCTTGAAAGTCCGTTCCACATAGCCACGCAATTCGTCCAGGCGCAGTTCGCTGGCATCGACGATGACCGTTCCTGACTCGATCTTCGAGAGATCGAGAATGTCGTTGATGAGCATCAACAGGTCGTTGCCCGAGGAGTGGATGATCTTGGCGAACTCCGTTTGTTTGGAAGTCAAATTGCCTTCGGAGTTCTTGGTCAACTGATCGGAAAGAATGAGCAAGCTGTTGAGCGGCGTTCGCAGCTCGTGCGACATGTTCGCCAAGAACTCGGATTTGTACTTCGACGTCAACGCCAATTGTTTGGCCTTTTCTTCCAACTCCTGCCGGGCTTGCTCCACTTCGCTGTTCTTCCGTTCGACTTCCTGATTCTGCTGAGCCAAGAGGCGGGCCTTTTCCTGCAGCTCTTCGATTGGTTTGCTGCAATTGTTCTTGGCGAGTCTGAAGCTGCATGGCCAACGATTGCGACTGCTTGAGCAGGCCTTCGGTGCGCATGTTGGCTTCGATGGTGTGGAGCACGATGCCGATTGATTCGGTGAGCTGATCGAGCAACGCCTGGTGGGTCGGATTGAAGCCTTCGAACGAGGCCAGCTCCAACACGCCTTTGACCTGCCCTTCGAAGATCAGCGGCAACACCAGAACCGTGCGCGGCGGCCCGTCCCCCAAGCCGGACGAGATCTTGATGTAGTCGGATGGCAGATTGTCGAGAACGATCTTCTGCTTTTCGACGGCACACTGTCCGACGATTCCTTGGCCCAATTTGATCTGTTTACCGAGGGTTTGGCGTCCTTCGGAAGCATAGCTGGCCAGCAATGTCAGTTGCACTTGTTCCGTCGAATTGTCGAGCACGTAGAACTCGGCCTGGCGGGCCGTGACCACGGGGCAGAGCTCGGAAAGCACCATGCGGCCGACGTTGGTCAAATCGCGCTGACCTTGCAGCATGCGGCTAAATTTGGCCAGGTTGGTTTTCAGCCAATCCTGCTCGCTGTTCTTGAGCGTGGTGTCCTTCAGGTTGCGAATCATCTCATTGATCGTGTCTTTCAACGCGGCCATTTCGCCCTGGGCGTCCAGCGCGATCGAACGGGTCAAGTCGCCCTTGGTGACGGCGGTGGCCACTTCGGCGATCGCACGGACCTGGCGGGTGAGGTTGTCGGCGAGCTGATTGACGTTTTCGGTGAGGGCTTTCCAGGTGCCGGCGGCGCCGGGCACCTTAGCCTGTCCGCCTAGCTGGCCTTCGACACCCACTTCACGGGCGACGGTGGTCACTTGATCGGCGAAGGTGGCCAGCGTGTCGATCATGCTGTTGATCGTGTCGGCAAGTTCGGCGATTTCGCCCTTGGCTTCTACAGTCAGCTTCCGTTTCAATTCGCCGTTGGCGACCGAGGTCACGACCTTGGCGATGCCGCGCACCTGGCCGGTCAGGTTGGCGGCCATCATGTTCACGGAATCGGTGAGGTCTTTCCAGGTGCCGGACACGCCTTCGACTTTGGCCTGGCCGCCCAGCTTGCCTTCGGTGCCGACTTCCTTGGCCACGCGGGTCACTTCGGCGGCGAACGAGCGGAGCTGATCCACCATCGTGTTGACGGTGTTCTTCAGTTCGAGAATTTCGCCTTTGACGTCCACCGTGATTTTCTTGGACAAGTCGCCCGCTGGCCACGGCCTTGGTGACGTCGGCGATGTTGCGCACCTGACCGGTAAGGTTGGACGCCATGAAATTAACGCTATCGGTCAAGTCCTTCCAGGTGCCGGCCACGCCACGCACGTCGGCCTGGCCGCCGAGCTTGCCTTCGGTACCCACTTCACGGGCCACGCGGGTCACTTCGGCGGCGAACGAGCGAAGCTGATCGACCATCGTATTGATGGTGTTCTTGAGCTCAAGGATTTCGCCCTTCACGTCCACCGTGATTTTGCGTGACAAATCGCCATTGGCTATGGCGGTAGCGACTTCGGCGATGTTGCGCACCTGCCCGGTCAAGTTGCCGGCCATCATGTTCACCGAGTCGGTGAGGTCCTTCCAGGTGCCGGCCACGCCTTTCACATCGGCCTGCCCACCGAGCTTACCTTCGGTACCTACTTCGCGGGCCACGCGAGTCACTTCGGCGGCAAACGATCGGAGCTGATCGACCATCGTATTGATGGTGTTCTTCAGATCGAGGATTTCGCCTTTGACGTCTACGGTGATCTTCTTGGACAAGTCGCCGTTGGCGACGGCCGTGGTCACTTCAGCGATGTTGCGCACCTGGCCGGTCAAGTTGCCCGCCATCGAATTGACGGAATCGGTGAGGTCTTTCCAGGTGCCGGCCACGCCTTTGACGTCGGCTTGTCCGCCGAGCTTGCCTTCGGTGCCTACTTCGCGGGCCACGCGGGTCACTTCGGCGGCGAACGAGCCGAGCTGATCGACCATGGTATTGATGGTGTTTTTCAGCTCCGAGATTTCGCCTTTGACGTCGACGGTGATTTTCTTGCGAGAGATCGCCGGCGGCCACGGCCTTAGTCACATCGGCGATGTTGCGCACCTGGCTAGTCAAGTTCGAGGCCATGAAATTGACGGAATCGGTAAGGTCCTTCCAGGTGCCGGCCACACCGCGCACATCGGCCTGGCCGCCGAGCTTGCCTTCGGTGCCTACTTCGCGGGCCACGCGCGTCACTTCGCTGGCGAACGACGAGAGTTGATCCACCATGGTGTTGATGGTGTCTTTGATCTGCAGAATCTCGCCGCGCACGTCGACGGTGATTTTCTGCGTCAAGTCGCCGGTGGCGATGGCCGTGGCCACCTTGGACATGTCGCGGACCTGCACGGTCAGGTTCGAAGCCATGGAATTGACGGAATCGGTGAGATCTTTCCAGGTACCGGCGACGCCTTTCACATTCGCTTGCCCGCCGAGCTTGCCTTCGGTACCCACTTCGCGGGCTACGCGCGTCACTTCGCTGGCGAATGACGAGAGTTGATCGACCATCGTGTTGATGGTGTTCTTCAACTCGAGGATTTCGCCGCGGACATCGACGGTGATTTTCTTGGACAAATCGCCGTTGGCGACGGCGGTCGTCACTTCGGCGATGTTACGTACCTGGCTGGTCAAATTGCTCGCCATGGAATTGACGCTATCGGTCAAGTCCTTCCAGGTGCCGGCGACGCCGGGAACGTCGGCCTGGCCGCCCAGCTTGCCTTCCGTGCCCACTTCGCGGGCCACGCGGGTCACTTCGGCGGCAAACGAACGGAGTTGATCGACCATGGTGTTGATGGTGTTCTTCAGCTCGAGAATTTCGCCTTTGACATCGACGGTGATCTTCTTCGACAAGTCGCCGGCGGCCACGGCCTTGGTGACGTCGGCGATATTGCGCACCTGATCGGTCAGGTTGCCTGCCATCATGTTCACGCTGTCGGTCAGATCCTTCCAGGTGCCGGCCACGTCGCGCACGTCGGCCTGTCCGCCCAGCTTGCCTTCCGTTCCCACTTCGCGAGCTACGCGGGTCACTTCCGAGGCGAACGAGCTGAGCTGATCGACCATCGTATTGATGGTGTTCTTCAGCTCGAGGATTTCGCCTTTCACGTCGACGGTGATCTTCTGCGACAAGATCGCCGGCAGCCACGGCTTTGGTGACGTCGGCGATGTTGCGCACCTGGCTGGTCAAGTTGCTGGCCATGGAATTGACGCGAGTCGGTCAGATCCTTCCAGGTGCCGCCGACGCCCGGGACGTCGGCCTGGCCGCCAAGCTTGCCTTCAGAACCTACTTCGCGGGCTACGCGGGTCACTTCGGAAGCGAAGGAGCCGAGCTGATCGACCATGGTGTTGATGGTGTTCTTGAGCTCGAGGATTTCGCCCTTCACATCCACCGTAATTTTTCGAGACAAGTCGCCGTTGGCGACAGCGGTGGTAACGTCGGCGATGTTGCGGACCTGGCCGGTGAGATTGCTGGCCATGGAATTGACGGAGTCGGTGAGGTCCTTCCAGGTGCCGCCGACGCCTGGGACGTCGGCCTGTCCGCCGAGCTTGCCTTCGGAACCGACTTCGCGAGCCACGCGGGTTACTTCGGAAGCGAAGGAGCCGAGCTGATCGACCATCGTATTGATCGTGTTCTTCAGTTCGAGGATTTCGCCCTTCACGTCGACGGTAATCTTCCGCGACAGGTCGCCGTTGGCGACGGCTGTGGTCACGTTGGCGATATTGCGCACCTGGCCGGTGAGGTTGGAGGCCATGAAGTTCACATTATCGGTCAGATCCTTCCAGACGCCGGCAACGCCGGGCACCTGGGCTTGGCCGCCCAGCTTGCCTTCGGTACCGACTTCGCGGGCCACGCGAGTCACCTCGGCGGCGAACGAGCTGAGCTGATCGACCATCGTGTTGACGGTATTCTTGAGTTCGAGGATTTCGCCCTTCACATCGACGGTGATCTTGCGCGACAGGTCGCCATTGGCGACGGCCGTCGTGACCGCGGCGATATTACGGACCTGGGCGGTCAGGTTGCCTGCCATTGAGTTGACGCTATCGGTAAGGTCTTTCCAGGTGCCGGAGACGCCTTCGACGCGCGCCTGGCCGCCGAGCTTGCCTTCGGTGCCGACTTCGCGGGCCACGCGGGTCACTTCGGAAGCGAACGAGCGCAATTGATCCACCATCGTGTTGATGGTGTTTTTCAGCTCGAGGATTTCGCCTTTGACGTCGACCGTCACCTTCTTCGAAAGATCGCCGTTGGCGACAGCCGTAGCCACCTCTGCGATATTACGCACCTGGCCGGTCAAATTGCCGGCCATCATGTTGACCGAATCGGTGAGGTCCTTCCAAGTGCCGGCCACGCCTTTCACTTTGGCTTGTCCGCCGAGCTTGCCTTCGGTGCCGACTTCGCGGGCCACGCGGGTCACTTCGGAAGCGAACGAACCGAGCTGTTCGACCATTTTGTTGATGGTTTTGGCGGTGCGCAGGAATTCCCCTTGGAGGGGCCGATCCTGGATTTCCAGAGCCATCGTTTGCGAAAGATCGCCCTTGGCCACGGCGCCGATGACGCGCGAGTTTCGCTCGGTCGGGTGCACCAGGTCGTCGATCAAATCGTTGACGGAATCGACGGATTCCTGCCAAAAGCCACTGACGTCGCCATACGAGGCACGCTGACTCAGCTTGCCTTCTTTGCCGACGACCCGGCTCAGTCGAGCAAGTTCGCCCGCCATGCGTTCGTTCAGCTCTACCACGTCGTTGAAAGCGTCGGCTACTTTGCCGGCGACGCCTGTCCACTCCGCGGGGAGGCGGACACCGGGTTTGCCCTTTTTCAGGGCGAGCAACGCGTTCAATAAAGCCGACATTTCACCTGTGTTGGGCGCGATTTTTGAACGGCTTGCATGGCTACCTCATTGGGGATTGGTTCAGGCTTGGAATGTGCGATTGCGCGGGCTATGTAGACGGTGAATTCGACAAACGGAAGCTGACGCTTGTCGGGTTTCCAGGCTGGTCGCGATGGCAACCGAGGAGAATGCCTGGCCCGGCATCGTAGGGGCGAATCGATAGTAGTATAACGAGGGCAAAATCACTTTTTCAGCCAAAAACTTCGTATGAAGCCGATTGCCGCGGGCACTGCAACCAGTTAGGGAGACCCTCTGGAGAAAGGACCGTTTTCAAACAAACTTACCGCCAAGCCATGGCGGCTTTCGTAAGGGGTTACTTTCGGCAAAAGAACACGAGTCATTGTGCGAGTCTCGAACGTAGCTTACTTACCGGAGCGATGTCCGATCCATGAAGGCGGATCACTGGCCGGGAACGATTCCTCGGAAGCCTCATCCACAATATCCAGCGGAACTTCCTTCAATTCCACTTCAGGTCTAGGGGAACTAGAGCTGAGTTCTTTGTCCCCCTTTCTCATTGTCTCCTTGTCTCCAGGTCTCCTTGTCTCCAAGTTTTCATCTCCCTTGTTCCGATTCCTCACTCCCTCCCCCTTCACCGTTAACACCGGACAAGACGACTTTCTCAAAACTTGTTCGGCAACGCTTCCCATTAGCAACCGTTGCAAACCCGTTCGACCATGCGTACCGAGAACGACCAAATCGGCATCGAGATTGTCGATCGCCTTGAGAATTTCTTCCACGGGTTGGCCTTCCGCGATTCGTCGTTCGAAATGAAACTCGGGGTCGGGTGCGCGAAGTTGTTCCAGTTGCTTCTCAGCATCCTTCAATACGAGGTCAGTTTCGGGCGGAACGGGGTCTTCTGTATAGACAACCGACGGCGGCGCACGACATGCAAAACGACCAAGCGCAGCGCCATAATCGCGGGCAAGGCTGCACGCCACTTCAAAGGCGTGATCCGAGTAACTGGAGAAATCCGTCGGATGTAAGATGTTGCTGATAGGGAACATAGAACGACCCTCGCACTTAGGCGAATGCCTACTGCTCCGCAAAGCGCATCAAAACTTTGTCCGGACTTTTTGCCCCTCCCGAACGAGGACTTGGGCCATTTTTTGCCCGGCCTCCGTCGCTGGCAATGTCGTCCAGACAAAACCTGGAGCAATATTCGTGCCGCTGTGCTCAAAATTGAATTCAGCGGCGGACAATCTGGGGCTACACTGATCCAGAGTGGAGGATGGCTCTTCTATCATCTTGCCCGAAGCAGGGAGTTTGTGATGTGCGCGGCTCGATGTTCCTTGCCCTTCTTGCGATCGGCTGGGTTTTACCTTTGCAGGCTCAGCCGCCTGCGACCTTGCAGCCGCTCTTGCGAGCCGTCGATTTGAACGTTGGCGATTCACGGGAGATCGAATTGGCCGATGGCGCCAAAGCTCACGTCAAGCTTCTGGATTTGAAGGAGACGCGCGACGATCTGCGTCAGGCGGTTCGGCGTGCAGAGGTCTTGGTCGAGGTGAATCGGCACGAAAGCGTCGCTGGTTTCGGCCAATTATCGCCTGCCGGTTCTCGTTGGCGGGGTGCAGATCGATTGCCCGATTACGCGGGGCTACCGCAGCAATAACTCGATGAGCTTTCTGGGCAAGGACCCATGGGGGCTCGAAAAAGACGTGCGGGTGCGCCTTGGCCGGCCGGCTCGCCGCTCATGAACCCGGGCATGTTTCGTTATCCGGCCCACCAACGCTGGTTCGCCAGCCTTACGCATATGGCCAACGAGCCTTGCTTCGTCGACGGCAGCGAGAAGCCCTCGGTCAAGCAAGATCTACTACCACTACGGGCTCGACATTGGCGGCGCCGAAAAGCTGGTCGAAGTGAGTGCCGCTACCGACGGCTTGGTTGTCTCCTCGGGCAAGGAGGTTTTGCCCGGTTATGCCGACGCTCCCGTCTACCCGCGCTACGATGTGATTTATCTGCTCGATGCCCGGGCTGGTACTATCGCTACAGCCATTTGGCGTCGTTCGATCCGGCCGTGAAGCCGGGCGCGGAGTCAAGATGGGCCAGCGCATCGGCGTGTTGGGCAAGGAAGGCGGCAGCGGCGGCTGGTCGCATCTGCACTTCGACATCACCGGCCGGCAGCCTTCGGGCAAATGGGGCATCATCGAGGGCTACGCGTTTCTTTGGGAAGCGTATCGCAACGAGTACCAGCCGAAACTCCTGGCCGTGGCCCGCCCGCACCATCTGGCCGCCGTCGGCGAAAAAGTCGTGCTCGACGGCAGCCGATCGTGGTGCGGCCAGTGGCAAAATCGCCTCGTTTGAATGGACATTTTCCGATGGCATGACCGCAACCGGTCCCATGGTGGAACGCACCTATCCCAAGCCCGGCGTTTATAGCGAGATTCTGAAAATAACGGACGCCGCCGGCCTGATCGACTACGATTTCGCCGTCGTCAACGTTATCGACAAAGATCATCCGGACATGCTGCCGCCTTCGATCCATGCGGTCTACGCCCGACGTTCGATCTGAAGCCGGGAGATCCGATCGTTTTCATGGTCAGAACCTTCGGCACGACGGACGGCAAAGAAACCTGGGATTTCGGCGACGGCACTCCCCAGGTGGAAGTCCGCAGCGACGGCAATGTCGATCAGCACGCCAAGGACGGCTACGCCCGCACGGTTCACCGCTATGCCAAACCTGGCCACTATCTAGTGCGCGTTGAACGGACCGACCGCCAAGGCTTTACGGGCACAGCGCGGCTGCATATCCGGGTGGGGGTGGAGTAGCGTAGGATGAGGACGTCTCTTGCCAACCAGCTTGGTTGAAGAATACGTGAATCTACTGTTGCGTTAACTCATAGCATGCTAGCGCATAGCCGAAAATCTGACTTCCTTGAGAAGCCGGAGTCTGTTGCAGGAGTGATGTAGACGTAATGGTCGAGTCCGCTTTACTACAAAACCATCTTTTTCGAACTCCAGCCGCCGGCTGCGATGGCCGGGCACTTTGGCAGCGACAGCCGGGGAAAAGACAACAGGCTGATATTTCTGGATGTTGGAAGGCTACATGCTTGCCGTATGAAGACGTTACGTGAGTCTTGCGCGACACGAGTGAAGACGTATTGGAATCCAGATTGCAAGGCATTGGGGCAACCAAGGAAAGCATGTCAATTGTTTGCAATACAACGACCGATTGAGGTCAAAGGCAAGCCTAGGAAGAATCGAGGGATATGGGTTGAAAACCTTTCCCTGTAAGCTAATTGGCCCACAGCGTTCCGCCGAGGCCAAATGCCGACAGAGTTCCCCAGCCTTTGATTTAACTATTGGTTGGGACGGCCAAAATGTCAACGGCAATTTAGCGGGACGGTCTGAATATTCCAACAAGCGAAAATGCGCTTTTGGCCTCGAAACGCATATCCGCCCCTCAAATCTTGAATGTTCCGCAAGAAATCCTGGATCAATTCGCCTCCTCCGCCCAGTATAGAGGGCGGCGTTTTAACTTTTCGTTGGTCCAAGGACGCACATCATGGCGGTCGGCCAGCTCAATGCGGTCGTTCGATATCTCCAAGGATTGGCCCGGAAGAGCGCTTCCGCGAGCCTGTCCGATCGGGACTTGCTGCGGCAATTCATTCGCAATCGCGACGAATTCGCATTCGAGATCCTTGTGCGCAGCCATGGGCCGCTCGTTCTAGGCGTTTGTCGTCGAGTGCTGCGTCACGATCATGATGCAGAGGATGCCTTTCAAGCGACCTTCCTGGTTTTGGTGCGCAAGGCGGCTGCTTTAGGGTCGCCCGAATCGTTGGCCAATTGGCTGTATGGAGTCGCCAACCGGACAGCCATGGAGATGAGACGCCCCGCGTCAAGCGTCGGGCGAAGGAGGCGATGGCCGTGCCGCGAACGGAACCCGAGGCCGTAGAGCAGATCGATTTTCGCGTGGCGTTCGACGAAGAGCTGGCTCTGCTTCCCGGCAAATATCGCGAGGCCGTGGTGCCTCTGCGATCTCCAGGCGAAGACACGCCGCGAGGCCGCCCGGGAATTGAGCTGTGCGGAGGGAACGGTGGCCAGCCGGCTGGCTCGCCGGCGGGCTCTCGCTGGCGCAGAGGCTGAACCGTCGCGGCATCGGCATCTCGCTGGGATCGGTCGCCGCGGCAGCGATTGGCGAAAACGCCGTCGCGCTGGTTCCCCGGGTACTCACCATGAACACGACCAAAGCCGCCACACTTCTGGCGGCGGGCCAACCCATTTCCGGAATTGTTTTCGGCGAGCATTGCCGCAGCCACCGAGGGAGCGCTCAAATCCATGTTCATGATCAAACTCAAGCTGCTGGCCTCGTTGCTTATGGTTTTGACTGCCGGGCTCTGCTCGGCCGGACTGCTTTACCAGGTCGCTGCCGCAGGCACCATGCGGGGGACCCGTTGGTCCAAGCCCGCGGCGAATGATACCGAAGCGGATCAATCGACGATTGTCACCGGAAAGGTTGTCGACGAGCGAGGCGCACCGGTTGCAGGCGTCGCGATCGAGAAGAGGGGACGTTCTCATCAATCTTCAAAACCACTAGCGATCAGGAAGGAAAATTTCGGATCGCCATTCGCGACTGGCCCAGTTTTGCGCCGCTGGTAGCCGATGATGCGAGCGGCCGTATGGGCATCCTTAGGCTGGACAAGGATAGTCCAAAGAGTGGATTGACCATTCGTCTTTTGCCCTCGAAAGAAGTGAGAACCAGGGTTGTGGATGGCCGAGACCGGCCCATTGCCGGGGGCAAAGTTGTCTTGATCTTGACCGACCTTGCGACATCCTTCGCCGGGTTGACCGCGGCCGATGGAACAGTTTCTCTGCGCTATCCTCGCGAGGCTGAGGTTGGGTTTGTCATGGCGTTCAAATCGGGGGCTGGGTTCGATTATGCGAGCACGCTGATCGCCAAAAGCGAGCGCGGGCGTAAGCCTTTGGCTCGCGAACTTACGCTTCGACTGACAGGATCGCGCACTGTACGCGTCAAGGCCGTCGACAGCTCCGAACGGCCCGTAGCGGGACTATTGATTTATCCGTGGTATATCGACAAAACGGGCGCGATGGAGAACGCCAATCTCAGCGGTTATGACGCCGTGTGGGCCAGAACCGACGCCCATGGCATCGCCGTGTTTGACTGGCTGCCCGCCGAGTTCACGCAGGGCATTTCCTTCCTTTGCTCTTCCAATGAATATAGCTACGTCGAGATTCCGGCGATCCGACCGGAAATGCCTTTGGAACAGCTGACGATGCCTTTGTTGCGGAAGGTGAAGCTTTCGGGAAAGGTCGTGCTGCCTGATGGGCGCGCGGCTGCAAACATCAGCGTTGCGGCGTCGGGAGCCGGGCCGGCATTCCACAACTTTAGAGGTGGGACACTAACAAAAGCGGATGGTTCGTACGAGATGTTCGTCAACGGCGAGGAAGCCTATGTCATCAAGGTTGTTGACGAGCGTTGGGCTGCTCCTAGCCGGATCGGCGTTTTGGTCCGCGAAGACCAACCCGTCGCGAATCTGGATTTCACGTTGGCAGAAGGGACGATTTTGCGAGGGACCGTAACGGTCGGGCCAGCAACCCGTATAAGCCCGGAAGAGCTCATCGTGCTTCACGAGAGCGGCGGCCAGATTCCCAACGAAATCCGGAAGCCGGGAGACAAGACTTATCACGAAATACATTTTCAAAGCAGCCTAATCACCAATGCGAGGAGAATATCGCTTCTGCGTGGGCCCCGGAACATACAAGTTGTTCTTGAGGTCGGAATCGGGAGGAGCGAAGACCATTGTGGTCAATGAACAACGTGAAATCGTGGAGGATTTTCATAGGGCGCGAGCCGAATGGGGCATGCTCAACGGAAAAGTAATCGACCAGAACTGGACGCCAGTTATTGGGGCAAAGATAGCGGGCGCCTACATGCGTTCGGTGGGCTGGGTCGATCTCGAATCCAACAGCGGCGCCGACGGGAGCTTCAAGGTTCGGCGGGTGCAAGTGCCGACGGCCCTGTTCGCCTACACTGCCGACAACAAGCTTGCCGGGGTCGTGCGCATTGGTACCTATCAGGAGGATGTGACGGTTTGCGTCGGCCCCACTGCCCGCGCCGCTGGTCGCTTGTTGACCGCGGCCGGTGAAATCGTCGCCAATGGAAAGGTTCACTGCGGAATTCGAGTTCCGTCTGATAGCGATAAACCGAACAGCCCTTATAGCCACCGCTTCGGCGGGTCTGCCCAGTCCGATGCCGCCGGGCATTTCGTCATGGAAGGGCTCATACCCGGCGAAGAATATGACTTTTACCAAGGCCAAGATGAAAAAAGCCGCCGGTACTTGCACTTGACTACAGCCAAACCTCTCAAACCCGACATCATTCAGTTAGGCGATGTGCGGCCGCCAGAAATTGTTCATGAGAAAACGCTGGCGGAAAAGACGAGCGATTACTTCAACAAACGCGGCCACCTGGCAGAGCGGATTGCACAAGCGCAAGCCGTGGCTAAACGCCATTACTTGCGGGTGGCGATTCTGGTGGGCGACCCCACCGATGCACGGACGCAACGTTTCTATGAACTGGCCCATGATGCGAGCAATCCCAAGGTCCTCATGTATCCTTTGTTCGAGTATGAGCAGGTGGTGGTCGCAGCAAACGACAAGGATTCGATGGACTTGCTGCGCCGAGAGTACGGCATGGACAGCAGGCCGATCACCGTGCCGGCCCTGGCTGTGTTGGGGCCAGACGGCAAGGTATTGGCCGCGCGGGATTCATGGTTGGACGAGCGCAATCCCGATCTCTCGCCGGCCGCTTTACATGATTTTCTGACAAGCCATGCCTTGGCGCCGTTGGATGCCGAGAAGCTGGTTGGCGATGCGGTACGGGAGGCAAGACGCGAAGGAAAACGCCTTCTTCTCTGCGAGACGGGAGCCTACTGCAGACCGTGCCGGCTGTTGGCGCGGTTCTTCGACGACCACAAAGCCGTTTTCGACGACAATTATGTGATTGTCGAAATCGATCGCACGCGATTCACGAACGGCGCAGAAATAATGAGACGTTTGCGACAAGGGCCTGACCGGAGCGTTCCCTGGTGTGCCATTCTCGACGATAAGGGACACGTCTTGGAAAACTGGGACAGCAAAGACGGCAACATCGGCTTCCCAACCGAGGCGAAATATATCGAGAATTTCTTGAAGGCCATCGAGGCTACTGCTCCGCACATCAATTCCGCCCAGATTGAGGAGCTGCGGGGCGCTGAACGGGCAAGAAGTAGGGCAGGAATCCGGCCTTTGAAAGAGGTCAATCCGACTCCACTAATTGCCCCGCAGGCAGCGCGTAACTCTTCCATCAATGGCGTTTAATGAAATCCATTACGGCGCTACGTTCCCAGGATTTGTAACCGGCCTGGTCGTTTTCAAACTTGTACCATGCAACGTTTAACAGGGCAACTGGTGTCAGCGCCATGCTTGGGTGCTCGGAAATTGTTTCCTCGTTGGCAAAAATGCGGGGTGCAGCCTCCTCAAGCATGTCGTCGAGAAGCTTTCTTAACGGCATGAAAAACTCATCCAACCAGGTTCCCTCGTAATCCTCGCGTACCTTGAGCAGTCGCGCTGTGCCAAGCCAGGCCGAATCAATTTCAGTCGCGAGTTCAAACAGCCCGTGTAGCTGGCAGCGATCAAGTATCATCTTGATCCGAAGCCAACTCACTGGATGGCGTCGCCCCAATTGCTTCATGCGGGAAACGTAAAACTCTCCAGCTCCCTGCAGACGAAAATAGCTGGTAAGTGCCTTCGCGAAAGCCGGGCCCCCGATTCGAAAACCCACGGCGTCGCAGAAAAATTCCTGACACCATTCGTAATACCGAAGGACAACTGTTTGTCGAAACGTTTCCTGGTTTTCGGCGGCTCTCCTTCGCCTGCGTGTCAGAGGGGTCAACACGTCTCCGACTATTTGTTGGAACTCGCCAACCAAATCGTCCATCTCGGGTTTATGGAGAGCGTAAAGAAGGTGACCAAATTCGTGGAACAGAAGGGGAAGATAAAGAAGAGTTCGCTGCCTAGACCAGGGTAGAAAAAAAAGGGACGGCAGGTCCAAGTGCGGATAGATAGCAAAACTTCCGTCTGAAAGGCCGAAGGGCCACTCGCGCGCTTTCGGGTGTTCATCGTGAAGCCACCTCAAGATCAAGAGAGCAAGGCGATCATCGGGGAGGCTTCGGAGAATCGGACCTGCGTAAAGCGAATTGACGAGCTCGAGTACCCGCATTACGTTTTGCGTCTGCCCCAGGACGTTTTCGTACGTATCTGGCACGTCATGGTTCAGATCTTTTATGTTGCGTTGAACCTGCCGTCGTAAGCGCTCACATACCCCTTCAATGTGGCTGCGATAGCCGCCCAGTTCCGCAGGAATCTTCGCATCGCCGAACAGTCGCTGAAGCGTTGCGACTTGATGTAGCAGGTCTTCATTCGAGGCAAGGAGTCGGTCACGCATCAAATTTCTTCCAGAATTGCTGAAACATCCACTTGCTGGTGTCTCTCTACGATGCGGCGCAGGTCGCTTAGGCAAGCAAGCAGTTCTTTCTGATCTGTCCGTGTTCCTGCCCCCAGAAGACTCAGCAAAGCGTCGCTTCCAACCCGCATTAGCGCAGGAAGGATAGTTTTCGCGGTCCAGCCTTGCGGCCTGGTAAGCGTCAACCAGTTCCTTGAGACGCGGGTCAATCCCTTTGAGGACTTGGCGCGCGTCATTTGGCGTCAATTCTCCGAGCCTCGCTAGGAACGTGCGGAGCACTGCCGAGCCGCATCGGCAAGCTCTTCCCGTTCCGCATCTTTCACGCCAGCGATACGGAACTTTGTGGCTATTGCCAAATCATCAATTGCGGCGAGCAATCGCTGGTCCGTCATGAAGCTCTGAATATCGAGCCAATGCTGATCCATGAGAGTCTCCTCAGAATGCTCTTACCTCAGGCCTCGTACTTCCATCGCTACTCTTTGCTCTAGCTCGCGGTCGAGGTCTCTAATGGGCTGAGCATCACGGTAAGCAACCCTGGGGCTGAGGTAGTTATGCTGCGCGAGGGCGAAAACGCCAGCTGCAGCGCGCCGAATGTCGCAGCCCTTTCGTGCCTGTAGTCGGCAAGGTTCGGCAGTTGCCTTGGGCGACAATGAAGAGGCCCCTGTGCAACAAAGAAGGGCGGCGTTGTCACCCAGATAAATGGCTCGCCCTTCAAGGACGTTTGCAGCGGTGCGATCCGCGGACCACATGCGCAGATCCTTGACGGTGCGCTTTGGTAATCGACGATGTCGATACTGGCCGATTGGGAAAGGATGCCGGCTCGCATCCAACGGTTCAATCCACCGTCGATCGCTTTCCCCTCATCACCACAGACGTGCCCGTCCCGTAAGATCAGGATCGATTGAAGTTCCGGAAATCGAAATCGGCAAAGGTCCTCGATGATTTCAGCAATTTTGTCCTCCAGAAAGACCGCGTTAATCGCCTCGCGATCCACCTCGAGCTTTGGCCAGGAATTTATGATCCGGATAAATCCGGCTGCCCCGGGGAACTTCTGGGGATCCCGGCAGACCAGAAGTGACAGGCCGAAATACCGCCGGTCGGCCGAAACATCTATGGCTAGGCAAGCGTCATAGGGCCAGGCTGCGATGCGCCAGGGACTGCATCCATCTGGTCAAGAACGTCCAGAACGCTGTGAAACACAATGTCGCGCCAGTGGCCATCGGCTCGCGAACGGGCTTCATCGCCGCGTGCCTCTTCACGGCGGTGCCATGACTCTTCAATCGTCCGCCGTGTAAGGCGCTTTAGCCGCCACTCCTGTTTCTCCTGGAGCCGTTCGGAAAGCAAGTAGTAAGCGGAGCCGTCTACTTCCGTCTCATCAAAGACTACTACGGCGGTGGAAGGCCGTTTTTCTGCGAGTTGGCTTACGATATCGTCACAGTCCCTGGCAACCGTGACATTTAGCCGGAAGATACTCCCCGTAATGTCTTGCAGACAATCACGGAAGAGGCTAGTGAACTCCTCTTGCAGCTTCGTCGACCACCGTCCAATTGCTCTTGGCAGCACAAACCACAATTCCTGGGGCACAGTCTGTTCGAAGCGGTACAAGCCTCCCCTCCGTAACGATTCCTCGCGCTCCCGATAGTAGCGTTTGTATTCCCTCAAAGTTGGCGTCTGCGGAGCAACGACCTTCCTCCCCTGTCCGAATATAAGATCAGGTGCAGGTAGCTGCTCGGCCTCGTCGGTTTGCGGGCGCCATAGAGCAAGCCCGGGCTTGCCGCCAAGACTTTGCACCGCGTTTGCAATGGTTCCCGTCCAGACAGAAATGGTGCGCACTCCTTCGTTCTGACGGCGGCATGGATAGCCGTCGCATGCTTGGCGGGAGAAAGCAAGGGTCTAAATGCACGCGCATCTTGAGGAGGCCGGCGGCCACAGGTACTGGGCGTCCGAGATTCTCGAAATTGACATAGACAACGGGGTCGTCGGCTCGAACACCGAGGCCGGGCCGCACAGATTGGTAATAATGAAAAAGCGAATCGTACCGCCTGTTGCCGATCGTAATGACACCTGTTTTTTCGCAGGTCTTGTCGCGTGCAAAATCATTGAAATAGCATTTCATCCGGCGGTGCGAGTCCGTGTCGTATATGAGCGTGCCGCGACGCCCCTCTCCACGCCCACGAAGTTGGTTAAACCGCCGCACACCCTTCTCGTCCTGCAAGAAATCCGCGAGTGTAAGCTCTGACTGAAACATGTGGCCGAAATCGAAGGCTATACCGATCTCGTTCCGGCCCACTTCGTGCGTAGCAAAGGAAATTCGCGGCAGCATTTCTATGCCGTCATCACTCGCCACCGCCTGGAAGCCGTACCAGTAACGAGTTGATTCCGAAAACCACCAGTAGTCCCCGGAATGTTCGAGTGCCGTAACGATCGTTTTCTGGACAAGTTCTACGGCGGCTGTACGGTCCCGCCCGTCCTTGAGTTCGAGGCGAGAAGCCGATGGGTCCGGTCTCAATTTCGCGCACCAGCCATCGCCATGCGCTTCACTGCGCACGCTACCGTTCGGCGGTGCAACCAATAGTTCGCTACTCTTTCCCGGATATGGCACGGCCACGATTCGATCGGCGCACAATCGGCTACAGATCTTTTGGCGGAGATCCGGACTTCGGTCCGCAGATTCGACCAGTACGCGCCGACAGGCGATAACGCCGTCATTCCATTCGACAAGGCGGAGATTAGTTTCTACTGATTCGAGCAGGCCGCTGCTGGACACAGTTTCCGAAACTTGCACATTTCGCATAGCTTCTCCATTGGCTTGGGAGTAAACGCATTCGCGAGGGCGGCCTTCCCATATGGATGCAATTGGGCCATCTGCTCAATGTCTTGAGCGAGTCGAGCTCTGGTCCGGGAGATGCGTAGCTCCGTTAAACTCCTCGCATCTTCGATCGTTCCGTCGCCGAGAAAAACGCGACGAACTTGGACAGACTCTGGCTCGACACCAAAGTGACTTGAGGCCCAAAGGCCGTAGACAGCGAGTTGCAGGCTGTCTTCGTCACCTGTCGACCGTCCCATTTTCCAGTCGATAACTTCCACCTGAGGGCCTATCTTCGCGCAATAGTCGAATGCGCCCCTGGATTGAGAATTGTCTCACAGGGGAAAAGCCTCTCATGGAATGTTCGATAAGCTGATGATCTCCGTATCGCATACATTCAACGAGCGCACGAACCTTGGAGTTCTCAAAAAAGTTCCGAAGAGCATTGAGTAGCCCGTCAAGAGCGCGCTTGATGCGATGGTCTGCGTCCGGAAGCTGGTTGTAATGTTCGACGAATGGTGCTACGGCGTCTTGAGGCGCCAGAAATCTTTCGCGAGCTTTTCTCTCAAACCAAGGGAGTTGCCAATCGGGATGTTTGAGCACTTGGGCGATGAGATCATGGAGGATCTTACCTGCGAACTGCGGTGCCGAATTGAGCTTGGCAAGTTTGCTGGCGGTTTCGCTTTCCGAGGCAACGAAGGCGGGATGGTTTGGGCGGTCATCGCCGAACAGGAGCCCCTGGGGGCCACGAATGTGCGGTTTGCAGGTCGCCGCGTAATATTGGAAAAAATACATACGTGGGCATTTTTCCAGGGCAGAACGTTTCGTGTGGGAATAGATCCTTTTCATTTTAGGCCCCTCCGATCCGGCTCTTCCCGAAGCCCGAGGAGCATGCCGCGCATTTTCTCCCATTCGTCCGTAGTAAGCCCAAGCGCACTCGCTTCGCGAACAAACCGAAGCGCGGCGGGACTGCTAGCCAGATTCTGCCCAACATCCCCGGGATTTTACCAGCGGCAGAGAGAAACTCTTCGGAGGAACAGCCAAGCACCTCTGCCAGCTTAAGAACAGTACCAATTGCGGGCGGTGCCAACCGATTGTTTTCGAGCTTGGATATATATGAAAAATCCAGGCTCGCCTGCTCTGCAAGTGTTCGCTGGCTTATCCCGGCCGCTCTTCGCTTCAGACGCAGCAATTCACCAAATGTGGTCTCCATGTTGACATTTTAATCAACGTTGAGTGGATTGTCAACTCAACATGGCCGATGAGTTGGCCAACGACAAGCAGTCGTAAAAACCGGCCTTCGTTTGCAAAGCGAGAGCCATAGCGGAATGCAAAAACTGCTGGGCTTCGTAAACGAGCGGCTGCGTGGTCAGGAATCGTCGCGGGATTCGTGAATCAACTTATCCACGTCGACTTCGCCGACGCGCCGAAAAGGTTTCTTCACGGATGCGACCACCTCTCTTGAATTCGACGCACGAGGTCAGGCGGGAACGGCTTACCATCGACGAAGTAACGCGCCGCGGCGTCGTTGTCTGCCTGTGTCCGTTGCAAAGCCCTTTGTGTGATGCAGCGCCATGCAATCCATTTTCCCACCAAGATGGAGGCAAGCGGTCGTGCATTTTGCACTTTGGCCAAGGGTTGATGTGTCGGCGTGACTCTGGCCAATTGGCCAGAGTTAGTTGGCCGGAGTAGAGGGCGCCAACCACCTCCGTATTCGCCATCTCCGAAAGTTCGATCTGCACGCGAGCGCAATCTTCTTCCAATTCTCGAAGCGTTTGAGCCGCTTGGACAAAGTCATTTTGCATGCCCGAAACTTCGAGCACGTGCGCTTGTCTGCCGCGGAGACGGCCTGCACGGAGCCGAGCATGCCCCGAAGCGTGTGCGCAGCTTTTGCCAGGGCGGCCGTGTTTTTCTGTTCGATGCCTCGGCGGATCTCGCTTATCAGCACAGGGCAATCGTCCGAGAAGAGCCCTGCCAATTCCTTGACCAAGTTCAAGTCGCCGTTCGCCAGCTCCAGAAGAGCTTCTCGATCGAGGATCGGTTTCTGAGAGTCGCCGATCACTCCGTTTGATTTGTCCGCGCCCGTATTCACTCTTTTTGCTTTGACTGCCATTGCTTCGGCAAGCGCGTGTCGAAGTTGATGCGCGACGATGGGCTTAGTCACATAGCCATCCATGCCGGCCAAAAGGCAGCGTTCCAGATCGCCTTTCATGGCATGGGCCGTCAGTGCGATGATGGGAATATGCCGGGCCGTTCCGGCCTCCTGCTTGCGAATGGCGGCGGTGGCGGCGATTCCGTCCATTTCGGGCATTTGCAAATCCATCAAGACCAGGTCGAAAGTTCGCTGTTCCAAAGCGGTCAATGCCTGAAGGCCGTTGGCCACCACGCACACCTCATGCCCTTGTTTTTCGAGGGTGAGCGTCGCCACGCGCTGGTTGACCAGATTATCCTCGGCAAGCAAAATGCGGAGAGCTTGTGAATTCCCAGCCCAGGCCATCTCTTCACCGGCTTGCGAGATGTCGACCAGGGTGCGTCCTTTCGCATCCACGAGGACGGTTCCCAAACTTTCCTGTATGGCCCGCAACAGCTCGGCCTGGCCAACGGGTTTGGTGAGGTAAGCGGCAATTCCCAAGTTTCGGCAAACAGCTCGATCTCCTGGACGATCGGTGGAGGTGAGAACAAGAATCACGGGATCAGCCAGTTGGGAACTCGCTCGAATTTCGGCGGCCAGGGTCAAGCCGTCCGTTCCGGGCATCATGACGTCCAGGATGAGCATTTGATATGGCTCGCCGATGCGCCTGCCATTCGCAGCTCGGCAAGCAGCTTCGCTTGCTCCGGAAGCGGTGGTGGGGCACATTTCCCACGCGTGAGAGTCTCTTTGAGAATAAGGCGGTTGGTTTCGTTGTCGTCCACCACCAGGACGCTCATGCCGCGCAGATTGACCGGCCGTCTGGCACCAAGGAGAGAAGGGGACACTGCCTGCAAAACCATGCGAAGGGTAAAATGAAAGATGCTGCCTTGATCCGGCGAGCTTTCCAACCAGATGCGGCCGCCCATCATCTCGACCAGGCGTGAAGTGATGGTCAGGCCCAGTCCCGTGCCGCCGAAGCGGCGCGTCGTCGAAGGATCGGCCTGGCCGAATGCTTCGAAGATGACTTGCTGCTTCTCCACCGGAATGCCGATGCCGGTATCGCGCACCTGGAAATGGAGAAGCACTTCTCTTGGCGACCCGCTCGGCTCCGCCAGGAGGCTCACCACCACCTCGCCTCGGTCCGTAAACTTAATGGCATTGCCGATTAGATTCACCAACACCTGGCGCAAGCGGGAGGCATCTCCGCGAACGGCGTCGGGAACAGTTGCGTCGAAACGGCAAGCGAGTTCGATTCCCTTGGCCTGCGCCAGCATGCCCATGGGCTTGAGCGTGGCATCCACGGCATCGCGGAGCTGAAAATCAACGGGATCGAGGGTCAGTTTGCCTGCTTCGATCTTCGAGAAATCGAGAATGTCATTGAGAATGGCGAGAAGGGCGTCGGCCGACGAACGGGCTGTCGTCAAATACTCGCGCTGCTCCGCGGAAGGGTTGGTGCCCAATGCCAGCTCGATCATGCCCAGGATGCCATTCATCGGCGTGCGAATCTCGTGGCTCATGTTGGCCAGAAATTCACTTTTGGCCTGGCTGCTAGCCAAGGCCTGTTCCTCGGCGCGGCGCCGGCCGAAATCGCGCAAGGTAATGATCGCGGCCAACAGCACGATGGTGATTGCCAGTAACCCGCCGAAACCGTTGATCCAGTAAGCGACTCGGGCAGTCGACTTGCACCGATAGACGCTTGCCGCCAGCAAGGCGCGTTCGTCGGCCGCAATGTCGTCATCCAAAATTCGGTGGATCCGGTAGGAAGCCTTCGCCGTTTGCTCGAGCCTGTTCTGCAAATTCGGGAGCGGCAGAGTGTGCTTGGCTCGCTCGGTGATCCAACGTTCGTAAAGGCCCGCTCGCGTTTGGTCCAATGCGGCAATGTCGTCGATCCGCTCGATCAAAATCGGCTTGTCGCCGACGAGGGCCTTTAGCTCGGCGAGCTTCACAGCGGTCTGGAGGTCTTGTGCTCGAAAGACTTCGAGTTGTTGCCCTGTGCCGCTGACCAGGAAAGCGCGCATTTTCTGCTGAACACTCTCTATGAGCTCATGAAGATCGATTACCTTTGCCACGACCTGATGTGCGTGAGCAGCATTATTCGCCGTTTCCTTGAGACGAGCCGTGGTCCACAAGGAGGCAGACACGATCACGATCATGCAAAGGATTGCCAAACCGAATCCGAGAGTGATCTTTCGCAAGGGAGAACCCCTCCTGGGTTTTGTCTTCGGCGTGCGCGGGAATTGGAACGGCGACATGCGAACGGCGGACCGTTGGATGGAACCGCAGCAGGCGCCAGCACGCATGCATCTTCGACGGCGTCAAACGAAACTTAGGTCGAAATTGTGGTGTGGCAAGGAATGTCTCATCGCCCTGGACTCAAGCGCATGAGAAACAAAATCGGCCACCCCACATACCGTTGCCCGCGCGGAAACCGGTCCGCCTGCTCCTGGTCGATGGCGTGCTCGCTCAGGTGATCGAAGCGGAAACCGGCTCGGGCGGCGGCCATCACATAGTCGCTGATCTGGTTGGGTTGGCTGGTCGGGCGCACTTCGCGGCCGTTGTGAGGGTCCCAGAAACGAGCTTGCACGCCTCGGAGCATCATGGCGGGGTGCATCACCGAAATGACGGCCCAGCCACTGGGTTTGCAGAGGCGATGCATATCGGCAAAGAAGGAATCGAGCTCTGCAATGTGGTCGAGGACCAGGCCGCAGACGACTCGGTCAAATGTTTTATCCGCGAAGGGAAGCGGTTGCGTCAAATCGTGAGCATGGAAGGTTACGTTCAAACCCTGGGCTTTCGCTTGAGCTTGAGCCAGCATTTGCTCAGAGAAATCGACTGCTTGAACTGACGCGCCGGCTTTTGCGAGACCCACGCTGTGCCGGCCGGTACCGCAACCTAGGTCGACGATGGCAAGACCTTGGACGTCGCCCAGCAATCGTTCCACGAGCGGCTCTTCCAGCGCGACCAGTGGGTTGCCGTCGGTGTCGTAGATCGAGGCCCAACGGTCGTAGCCTTCGCGCGTGGAGACGTGGTCGATCGAGGAGTCGTTTTGCATGGGTGGTTCCGGATAGATTGCTGAGAGCGCAGGTTCCTGTTGCGTGATACTCGTCGGGCTGACGCCTCGACGCTCGCCTTATTATTGCAGCAACTGAAATTTGCACTTCGGCAAAGCGTGACCTAGCGTTAGATACCCAGCAGAATGATCCCTTCAGGGAGAAACGAACATGGCCGCTGTGTGTGAACCCCTCGTTCATGCGGAGGCCGGATGCAGAGAAGTATCCCCTCGATTGGAGCGCCGCGAGTCGGAGCGCTTTCGGTGCAACTGGTACCCCACCATTGGCTTCTTGGCCCGAGCGAAAACGCTCGCCCCATGCCGAGGAGTAATTCGCGATGTGTCGAGGATGGGAATGGCCCTCATCTCGGCACAAATCCTTGAGCCCGGCACGCTCATCGCGATTCAGCTGCGCAGCACAGAGAATGGCTTCTCTGACGTGCTGTCGGCCAAAGTCGTTCGGGCCGTTCGTCAAGACGACGGCTCCTGCCTGCTCGGCTGCCGGCTGTCGCGCAGCCTCTCCCCGGAGGAGATGGAGCGCTCCTCATGTAATAACAGGCCCCTCGTCGCAGTCAGTTCATCGCTCCCCAAATCCGCACGGCTCACGCAGGTTGCTCCTGCGCGAGCCGTTTTTTCTTAACGAGATTCGCATCGCCCAACGACAAGCCTTGGGAGCCTATGGCTGGAGCGGCACGATTCGGTTGGCTGCGCCGGCAGTGAAGGGCTAGGCGCATCCCGCAGGCATGGCACTTTTGGATAACGATCACCTTTGGGTCGCCTCCACGCGAGGCAACAATGTGCAGCTGGTCAATTTGACCACCGACAAGGTGGAACAGCTTGTTGGCGTGGCGGTCGCTCCATTTATGGTGATATGCCCAACGGCTGACCGCTGCTTCGTGACCAATCGGGGCGGCGATCTGCCTGCAGCCGGGGCTCAGAAACCCGTTTCGTCCACCTGGCAAAACGGCTACGACGACTACCGCAATGGCACCCGCAAAATGCAGTTCACGATCCATGCCAACCTCAAATCGCTCGAAGCTTATACGCGTCCGGGGTACCCGTGGCTTAGACTTGTTCCCGGCGCCACGGGCCATGGTGACCGACAACGATTTGGCTTTGGGCCGGATCGTCGAAGGGCTAAGCAAGATGCCCATTTTGGCCGAAAATGTGCATTTTCGTGGTGGAAGACGATCCGCAGAACGGGTTCGATCACGGGGACGCGCACCGAACCGTCGCGTTGGCACTTAGCCCCTTTACGCGGCGGAGCTTCGTCGATCACACCTGTCACAACCAAACCGGCATGGTAAAAACTATCGAGTTAATGCTAGGATTGCCGCCGATGAATTAGCTGGATCTGTCCGCGACTGCCATGCGGGGCTGTTTTCAGAACAAGCCGAACGTGGCCTATCGTTGTTTGCCGAACCGTATAAAACTCGATGAAATGAACCCGGCTCTGAGTCAGCTGCGCGGGCCGGCGCTCGAATGGGCGCGAAAATCCGTGGCGATGAATCTGGATGAAGGGGATCAGGCTGACGAGGATACCTTCAACCGGATTCTCTGGCACGCTGCTCGCGGTTACGATAATCCTTACCCAGAGAGATTTGCGGGGAAAAATGAGGCGACTGACCCGGATTGATGCGAGATTTCAGAGCCGGGCGAAGAATTACGGCAATTCCAAGTAAGTCGAGAACGCCTAAGGGGACGATTTTGCGGAAGATTCTTCTTGACTAATTGGGGCCTGGTGTTAGAAATTCGATGAGGATAGAAGGCGCGGAGACAGCTTGCCATAGGCAAGTTCGCTGCCGGCAAGACGCCAAGCTTCAGCTTTACAGGAGTGCCCAAACTTGCCTCAGGCAGGTGGGCCGCTATAAAAGGCTGAAGGATGAGCACGGAAGGTGGCCCCGTCCAACTAAACTTTGAAAGGTCGTACTCATGACGGTCATATCGAAGATCCTGGGAGTCGGGAAAGGTCGGACCGCGAAGCTAGCCGGTGCCGTGGCAGCAACCTTGCTGCTATGCGCCAATCCCAGCCCTCGGCTTTACTTTCTTGACGGCGTGGTCATTCAACACCATGACGGTGAACGCACCGGCGCCAGTCGCGACTGCGACTGATTTCGCCACGGGCACGACGCTGACCGTAGACATGGGGCAGAACGGCATCACTACGCAAGCAGGACCGCCAGGAAGTGCGGTGAATCCCGGAGCTATCTCATTCTTCACGGCTCAACGTAATATCCAGATCGGCTCGTCGGGCGAAAACGTCGATATCCTCAGCCAGTACCAAACGCTGCTGCAAGGCGCATCTCTGCAGAGCATCGTTTATTTCCAGCAGATAAGCGAGGCCAATCCCGGAACCCGAGTGAACGTGGTGCCAAACACGCTCAATAGTGCTGGCGCACTTACGGACACAGCAACTTTTCTGCAGCCTCGGGCACCCCTGTGGATGTCAACCTTGGGCCTGGAACCTACACCGTGTTCGTTCGGCTGAAGTACAAGAAGGATCGCTTCGGGATTTGGGACAACTCGGCAGCCTCGCTTGGCTCGCCGCACACGTTCACGGTGTCTTCTGCAGTCGGGCCCTGATATAAGAGTTCAGTCCTGCGATATTGACAAAAAAAGGCCAGGCACTCCGACGGAGGGTCTGGCCTTTTTCATGCGCGAGTATGATTGCTGCTTCGGGGGCAGGTCCCTCACATGCCCACGCAAGGCCGTGGGCATGGCACGAACCTTCTGAATCGTAGCCCGCCTAGGTCTAGGCGCCCGCGTAGGAATAACGGGATGGGAACCCATAGTTCGGGCTTCGCCCGCAACCCAAAGTCAGCTTACACCAAACCTGGGCCGAAAGGCCCCTCTTTCTCCCCCCCTTGGCAAGGGGGGGTTGGGGGGGTCTGACGCGACGTGACCACTCACGGTAGAAATGCGCCTGCCCTGATCTCCTTATGGGCGAACTTTCCCGCTTTGGGGTGCAGATTCTGCGACCCCCCCAGCCCCCCCTTGCCAAGGGGGGAGAATTCAAGGCTTCGCCTTTATTTTTTGCTTCCAACGCCTTAGCAAAAGCGCCGAACTTTCGGCGCTGAGGAATCTGGTTGAAATCCGCGCACGCAGCCAGGAAGTTGGTGGGTACCTTCGAAGCGATAGCGATGCCTGGACAAAAATGCCTCGCTAACGCTTCGAGTTCCCATGTGACAGTGACGAAAATGGGAACCCGAAGCGTTAGCGAGGCCAGGTCAAAAATGCCTCGCTAATGCTTCGGGTTTCCATGTGAGGGCAATGAGCAAGTTAATCTTGCGCCGATGCAAAGGCTCAGAAGGAGAATTCGAAGCCGAAGTCGACGCCTTGAGCCCAGAAGGTGCTTCGCCCGAAGGGCACAACAGGGCTGGCCGGTCCCACGAGGACTCCCGGGCCATTCAGCGTAGGCAGCTGGCTGACGTTCACTACGCGATCGATCTGATCGCCGGGACGGATCACCGAGGTCCAACAGAGGTAGTTGTAGCCGATATGGGCATGTAAGTGATCGGTGATCTGCCAACCTACCGTGATGCCTGTTTCCGGAACGACGCTGAAGGCGGCGCTGCGGAAGCGGCCGCTGTTGCTTGGGGCCGCCAGAATGCCGCCCGGGAGAAGGGTCGAGCCAGCCGTCGATGAGGTCAACAACGTGGAGCCGTCGATATGGGTGACGTCGACGGTGCTTCCCAGGGCGAGCTTGCTGGTAAAATCGAGCGTCCAACGATCCCAGCCGATGCGCGTGGAAGTGCCAATCTGTCCGCCATAAAAGCGGTTGTTTGTCTGAAAATCGTCGTTGATCACAGCAGAGAGTGAACTTCCCGCTGGTGAGAACGATTCGCTTTGGCCAATGCCCAACCTTTCCTGCAAATCCAGAAAGCGAAAGCCGGTCAGGATCTCCGTGCGATACCAGCAGCCGGAAGCTAAAAGGGTTTTGGCATTGCCTTCCATCCCCCAGAACTCGCTTTTGAAGTAATAGCGGGCGGCGCCCGATTGCTCGTTGGGGGAAGCGACAGGTTCGATGGTTTCGGCGCCGGTGCTGGGGTCGATAATCGGTCGACCAAGAACGGGGGAGTTACCCAACCCCGGCGCGGAAACGGTTGGCGACTGAAGCGAACGATCGCCAAGGAAAAGGAAAACACCTTCGAGTGCGATCAGGTCCGGTTGGCCCAACCAAGTGCCCAAGGTAAATCTTCCTCCAGAAAACACTTCTTGGTGGGCCGCATCGCCGCCCAGCACGACGGAAGTGCCAGGTTGCCCGAGCACGGCAGGGGCCGGATCGGTTAACGAGCCGGCCGTCACCAGGGGCGGCAGGTGGGAGTCTTTCATCCACCAGAGGAGATACTCAGCTTGTGTATAAAGCAGAGTATCGGAACAGGCTGGCGTGCAGCCCCATATCGTGACGCGGCCAGAGATTGGCGGGGGTAACCGAAAGCCAGCCATTGGCGTGGTCCCACATTTCCAGAAAGTTTAGGCCGCCAGCTGCTTCCACCGGAGCGGGAGTGCCCACAGGTTGAAGAGGGCTGGCTTGAGCCGGCGGTTCGGGCAGGGGCGCAGGCAACGGGAGCCGTTCTTGCGCCGACAGGCGGCCGGCACATCGCGCCGCAGTCAGTGCCAGACCTGCGGAACACGCCTTATTCATAGCCAACTCCTCTTTGGTCCCGAACGAAGCGACACCATCGTCCGCAAGAGGCGGGGGCATGGACGTGGAGTCTTTGATTACTTTCGGCTGCTTGGCCGAATCGACCCGAGAACTTTTCCGCCTTTTTGGGATGATTCCAATTTAGCGAATGTGCGAGTTCGAACGATTCGATGGAATGGGTAAGATGGGAGCAATAAAAAACTCCTGCGATGCTAGACCAGAGAGTCGCGCATTGCAGGAGTTGAAGTTGTCCGAGGCTCTGAATCAAGCCCTCAAATGCGATCAGACGTTGTTGAAGTACTCGTCGGTCGCCCCGAGGAACTGGTTAATGACGGTTTGCAAGGGAGTGCCGTTCTGCAATTCGCCGGTATAGAACTGTTCACCGCCCGAATCGGCGTTTCGATTCAGGTAGATTATGTAAAAGTTCGTTATCTCGTCCTGAATACCCTCGGTTTGGCCAAGGAAGTTGGCCGCGACCACGGCTCGCACTTGAGCCTGGGTGAAGTTCGGATTTTGCTGGGTGGTCTGGTTGATGAGGTTGATATAAAAGGCTTCGCCGCCGGCATCAGGCTCGCGATTGACGATATCGCGGTACATGGCTTCGACAAATCCATTATTGGTGGTGCCGGCGTTTGCGAAGTATTCATCGGAACCGATCACTTGGGCTTGGATTTGCTGAATGCCGGTGCCGCTCGTCAGCTGAGCATCATAAAAATTGAGAGCGCCGAGGTCGGCGTTACGCCCTAAGAACTGCTGGAACACATTGTTGACGGTGTTGTCTTGGTACTCATTTCTGCCGGCAGCATTTACGGAAGTCTCAATTTCAAGAAGAACCACTTCTTTAGCAGTACCGGCAGCTATCTGAGGAGCGAAGAAGCTTAGAGCGCCGGGGTCCGCCGGGCGATTGAGCAGCTCGAAGAAAACATCGTTGATGTAGCGCTGATCCTGGGTCCCAGTCGAGTCCTTGATCGTGACTGCGGAGAGATCAGCGGTCTGATTGATTGTGGCTTCAGCGCTCGGATTCGACAGCTCAACTCCAAAGACCTTGTTGCCTACCAACGAACCGTCTTGGGGCGGCGCCACATGAAGAACGTCTACCGTAAACGTTGCGGAAGTCTGTCCCGCAGGAATCGTAACGGTGCCGGTCGTTTGCGTGTAATTGGTCCCGGCTACGGCCGATTCGTCGCCTGTGGAGTATTGGGCACTTACTGTTGTATTAAGGGCTACCGTGTCACCTGGATCGGTAATGCGATCGACGGTGAGCGTAACTTGGCTGGTGCCGGTGGTCGGTTCGGTAGTGATGTAGTCCGTTCCACCCAAAGCGAAGGTGGGTGAGCCGGAAGCCGGTGTGATGTGGAACTGGATGACGGAAACGCCAGCCGTCGGCGTCAAGCGTGTTTCCAAGGCCTCCATGCGGGGCTTGAACGAAGAACTTGCCGAATCCTTTCGCGACCTGTTCCGGGCCATTGCTTTTGCAGTGCGGCGAATGCTGAACCAAGAAAAAACCACAGTGCAGCCTCCTCGAAAGATGAAGAATCCGTTTGATGACGCCCGGGCAGCTTCGGGAGTCGCACGCCCCGACGATGCAGCCTCGTCGGTTAATTGGCGCAGAACTTTACATCGCGCCAGTATACAGACGTATTGCAGGACTCTTAAAAGCCGGGTGCGACCGACAGCTGAAAAAATGCGCCAACTCACCCGCTGTACCTGCTCCTGCGCAAACACGCCCCTTCGGCCTACCTACGTTAACTAAAATGCGGGTGAGGGTAGGTAAAGTCAAGGGAAAAAATTCAAACGATTTTGATTTTTCCTCCTGGTTGGCAAAACACTTTCCGAAATGAAAGCCCGTGAAAAATCAATCGAATCAATTCTGGATAAACCGAGAGCTGTTCTCGATGATGTCTCCCGCCGCCTCTAGGCGCTGCGCTCCTTTTGGGCGAGCGCCCTCGCGTGAGCGGATGCCCCTGGTGGTTGCTGCGCCGGTTGAGTTTTCTTTTGATGTCTGAATCGAGTTGATTGTTGAGGCAGGGAGTCGATTTCGTGTTGATGGGTATCGTCGTCTTAATTGTTGCCATGGCGATTACACTCGCTTTGGCATTGGCGCCGCTCTTTTTCCTCCTTTACGCAGGCGAATTCGCTCTGAAAATGACGCCGCTAGGGGCAGCAGGACGATTTGGGCTTCTCATTCTCAAGAACCTGCGGCGAAACGTGCTGCGAACCACCCTTACCTATTTGGCAACGTTCGTACTCGTAGTGGTGGTGACCTTGGTTTGGTCAACTTTATACTATCTCGATCTGTTAACTGCGGAAAAGACGCGGGACGTCAAAATCATCGTTTCAGAAAAGTGGCAAGCCAATGGAGGCATGCCCATTTCCTATGCGACGCCTCTCAGTGAAGGTGCCGCCGATTCCGCACATCCCGAAGACATTCGGCCCCAAGATTACATGACCTGGCAGATCTACATCGGTACCATGGACCGGGAGAAAAACACCAGCGAAAACCAGGTTATTCTCATCGCCATGGACCCAGCCAAAATTCCGACCATTCTGGATAGTTTTTTGCGAGATATCGCCCCTGGCCGGTCCGGGCCTGAGGCCGCGGGAGCCTCCAGCGAGCAAGCGAAACAGATGCAAGCCGCGGTCGAGAGCATGCTCAAGAACAAGAAAGCGGCGATCGTGGGCCAAACGCGCCTGAAGGCAATGAACAAGAAAGTCGGCGAACGGTTCACGCTCAAGGGAATTACTTACGCCGACATCGATCTCGAATTCGAAATCGTGGGCACGTTTCCGACGGGGGCTTCGACGACAATGCCGTCATGAATCGCGATTACTTGAACGATTCACTCGACGCTTACGCTCGTTCGCACAATGGCCGCAGCCATCCGATGGCTTCGAAGACCTTGAACCTGGTCTGGCTGCAGGTGCGCGACATCGAGGAGTTCAACAAGATCGGCCACCAAATCGAGCGGGCGCCGTTTCTCCAAGCGCCTCCGCTGAAGTGCGAGACGCTGTCTTCCGGCATCACCACCGCGCTGAGAAGGCTTTCGCGACATGATATTCGCCATGCGTTGGCTGCTCTCGCCGGCGATTTTGGCCACCATGACTCTGGTGCTCGCCAACGCCATCAGCATCAGCGTTCGCGAGCGCCCATGGAATTGGCCGTGCTCAAGGTGCTGGGATTTTGCCCGCGCAGATTTTTTTTGGTGCTTGGCGAAGCGGCATTGATCGGCGGGGCTGGCGGTCTGGTCAGCGTGGCGATCACCTATTTTCTGGTCAACAACGTCTTGAACACGTATGTCCCCAACCCCATTTTCGTGCCCGGCATCATGCTTCCTTGGGGCGGGTTTCTGGGGGCGGGCGCTGCAATCCTGGGCAGCGCATTCCCAGCCTGGTCCGCCTGTCGCGTTCGGGTCAGCGAAGTTTTCGCAAGGATTGGTTGATGGCCGCACTGGCTTACATTGGACTGGGCAGCAATCTGGGCGATCGCAAAGGCACGCTCGATCGGCGCGTAGGGCTGCTGGCGGCAATGAATGGCATCGTGGTTCATCGGGTCTCCTCTTATCGCGAAACGGCGCCTGTAGGCGGTCCGGCAGGGCAGGGGCCTTACCTCAATGCGGCGGCAGAGCTGGCCGCGGAATTGGAGCCTCTGCCCCTGCTCCGGCTCTGCAATCGATCGAAAACCAGCTAGGCCGTGTGCGCGGTGAACGCTGGGGGCCGCGAACGCTCGATCTGGACCTATTGCTCTTCGATACTCGAATCGTGCAGACTCCCGAACTTACTCTGCCGCATCCGCGCCTGCACGAACGGCTGTTCGTGCTCGAACCGCTGACAGAAATCGCCGCGAACGTACAACACCCGCTTCTCTCGCGCACTATCGCCCAGCTTCTCCACGAGCTGACATTCGCAACGCCATCGCTCCACGAACCACGAACCATGATCGACGATCCACGATCTGCATCTCGCGAATTGGCAGGGGCGAAGGGCTCTGGTCACCGGCTCAACGAGCGGCATCGGTCTGGCGATCGCAGAAGAGCTAGCCCGAGCTGGAGCCGACGTAGCGGTGCATCGGCGTCGCTCCGTCCATGCGGAAGAACAGGCTGCCCGCCAACAGCAGGCTGACCAGATAGCCGCTGCTCTACGTGGGCACGGCGTACGCTCCCAAGCCATCCTGGCCGATTTGCGCGACCCGGCTGCTTGTTCGAGCCTGGTCGAGCAGGCATGGAATACCTGGGATGGTCTGGATATTTGGATCAACAACGCCGGGGCCGACACGCTTACCGGCGACGCTGCCAGCTGGACCTTCGAGCAGAAACTGGAATCGCTCTGGGAAGTCGACGTGCGTGCGAGCATGCTTTTGAGCCGCGCGGTTGGCCCGCGCATGCAGGAGCGGGGCCGCGGTACCATCATCAATATCGGTTGGGATCAGGCCGAGACGGGTATGGAAGGCGATAGCGGCCAGTTGTTTGCCGCGGCGAAGGCGGCAGTTCACGGCTTCAGCAAAAGCTTGGCGGTGACCCTGGCGCCGCGCGTGCGGGTCAACTGTTTGGCGCCCGGATGGATCAAGACGGCTTGGGGAGCGACGGCTTCCGCCAGCCTGGCATCGCCCGCGCGGTCCAAGAGACGCCTTTGGGTCGTTGGGGATTGCCGCTAGATGTGGCGACGACCGCCCGCTGGCTGGCATCGCCAGCTGCAGATTTCGTTACGGGCCAAGTTATTCGCGTAAATGGCGGCGCGGTTCGCGCCTGAAGGGACGAGCATCGGGAAAGGATCAAGGGCCAAAACGATGTGCTAGCCGGCGGCTGTTGATGTCGAGGGCTTCCAGAATCTCGATCAGGGCTTTGGTATCGATGCCCCAGTTGAGGGCCCAGCGAATGATGTCGAGGTTTTCTTGGCCGGCTTTGATGCGATCGAGAATGCGGTCCAATAGGAGGGTATTATCTTCGAAGCGGTTGAGAAGAAGTCCGAAGTCGCCGCGGTCGAGCTCACCCAAAATCGTCTGCCTTGCAGATGTTCGAGCCAGCGGGATCGCAAGTAGCCCCACCAATGCTCCTTCACCCAGCGTCGCATGGCATCTTCGCCCAAATCGCGACCGGCTTTCTCGCTTTCTATCCACTTAAAGCGCTCGATCTCTTGCTCGCATTCAGCATAGACGCTGGATTTCTGCGTCGGTGCGTCTGCACAACCTCTCATGTTGTCCATCGACCAAACTCCTCGCCGGACACTACCTCTCTGGTCAGCCTCTCTCGAGCCGGAATCTTTGTGAATTTCTACCCAGCTTAATCGTACCTTTCTTCACAAGGGGTTGCAAGCGAACTCTCAGCGGGCCAGATAACCGCCGTCGATCACCAGGGTGGCCCCGGTGACATAGCTGCCGGCTTCGCTTGCCAGAAACAACACCGGCCCCACCAATTCTTCGGGATTGCCCCACCGGCCCAGGGCCGTTCGCTTGGCGAATTCCTGCTTTTCCGCCGCAGAAAGCATCTTGCCGGGGAGGTCAGTCAAAAAGGGCCCCGGAGCAAGACAATTCACCGTTACATTATAGGCCCCAGGTCCAGCGCTTCGCTGCGAGCCAGGCCGATTAAGGCGCTTTTCGTGGTCGAATAAATATTGCGGCCTTCCTTGCTCACATAGCCCATGACGGAGCTGATGTGCACGATGCGGCCCCAGCGCCGCGCCTTCATGCCGGGCGCCAAAGCGCGCGTCAGCGCCATCACGGAGTTCAGGTTGAGCTCCATGATGGTGTCCCAATCTTCATCGCTAACCTGATCGACGGGCCCGACTTTATTGCTGCCGGCATTGTTGATCAGAATGTCGATGCGGCCCATGCGCTCGAGCGCTTGCGCGGCCAAGCGCTTCGTCTGATCGCGCTTGCTCAGGTCGGCAACAAGGTAGCAGCCTTTGCGACCCGTGCCCGCCAGAATGGCCTCCAAGGCCGGCTTCAATTCGTCTTCGGTCCGGCTGGAAATGACAATGTCGGCGCCGGCCTCCGCCAATCCTCGAGCCATGGCTTTGCCTAACCCTTTGCTGCCGCCCGTGACCAAAGCAGTTTTGCCGGTGAGATCGAATCGTGAGTGAGCCATGGGTTTTCCTTCGCCTATAAGTGTTAAGGGCTTTGGGATTAGATTAGGTTTTCTGCCGCGCGGGGGCATCGGTTCACGAAAAGGGCGGCCCCCGCCGGGGTTCAAGGCGATGTTCCCGGGTAAGCTCGTTTAACCCGAAGCCAACGGCGACGGCGGACAGAACTCCATGCCGAACCGTGCAGAATGTCACGTAAACTTTAAGTCCGCCGTCGCCGTTGGCTCCGGGTTAAACGAAGGGTCGCCAAATCAAGCACCAGGCGCGAACCGCATTACCATTTTCGCCACTTGCCCTATCGGGAACTATCCTTCACAATGACCTGCCTATTTCTGTGCTCTTTCGGGCTAAATAACGCCTTTTCACGTTGAATTGGAAACTACCATGCCCTCGGTTCATAACGGCATCGGCACCTGGTATTGGGGCAAAAGCAATATCCATCGTCGCACCAGCTTTTGCAATCACTGCAATAAGCCTGGCGTCCTGGAATCGTACGATACCACGCTCTATTTCGTGGTTTTCTTTGTTCCGGTCATTCCACTGGGCGCTAAACGCATTTTTGAACAATGTCCCTCCTGCAAGCGCCATCATGCCGCTGAGTGCTTCCGACTCGGCGCACAACAAACAAAAAGCCATCGCGGACGTGAACGAACGGCTCAACGCCGACCCGGGCAATCGCGAAGCCTTGCTCAAGGCCATCGATACCAGCGTTCAATTTCAGGACGAATCGCTGTTGGACGAGGTGGCTGCGGCGATTGTCGAAGCCCCGGTCCTGGATGGGCCGCAACTCGTCAGGTTGGCAGATGCCTTTGGCTATTTCTCTCGCTGGACCGAGGCGGAGCGGGCGTGCCGCGCCGCTCTCGACCATGAGGAAACGCCTGAGGCCCAGCGCAAGCTGGCTTACATTCTTTTGAAACAGGGGCGGCCCGACGAAGCCGAACCACTGCTCCAGCCCATTCTGAAGACAAGTTTGAAAGAAAACTTGGGGATGATCGATCTTTTGATCCAAGGTTATCAGAGCCAGGGCATGCATAGCCAGGCTTTGGCAGTGATGGATCGGAGCGAGCAAGCACTCTCCGGAACTGGCCAAGAACAAAACTTACAAAGTTCGGCGGAAACTTTCGGAGCGTCACGAAAACACCGGGAAGAAAGTCGCCTCGGCTCTCTTGAATGAGTCGCGGAGCGTCGGCACCTCCGAAGGGAGTTGGACTGCACGCCTGCCGCGGATGATCTTCCCGGGCCTGGTGGTGGCCGCGGTGTGCATCTACTTGAGCGTTGCCCTCTGGATGGGAAGCAATCGCAAGGTTTATTTGGCCAACGGTACGTCGAAGGCTTATACCGTCACCGTAAACGGCGTCGAGCAAAAGCTTGGCCCCAATCAGGTCGTACCGGTTCACGTCCGGGAAGGCGATGTGACGCTGAAGGTGCTCGAGCCGCGCTCCCGCCCGAGCCGATGGTGTGCCGCATCGCTACCCCCTTTTTCAGCCGGCCGTTCTCCAGCAAGACATTTGTTCTCAATCCGGACCAGTCCGCCATTCTTCTTTGGGAAGAAACGGAATACGTGGCGACGGGAAAACCGCAGCCGCAAGATCGGGCGGAGGTTCACATGGCCAAACTCGTGCATGAGTTTAGCGATGTGAATTATGAGTTCGCGCCGTTCCCGCCGACACTAACCATCAAGGAAAACGAGCGTACCAAGAAGACGCGGCTCGAGCTGATTTCCGGATTGAACGGCATGGCTCGGCTTCAATTGGCGACCACCAAATTGGACGAAGCCGGGCAACTCGCTTACGCGCACCGCCGGCTTGCTTTCGACCCGAACGACATCTGGACGCTTGGCTGGTTTGTTACGCGCGTGCCGGCTGAAGAGGCACTCACGTTCTTGCGCACCCGGCCTCGCGGATCGGCCGATCAATGTGGAATGGCATCGTTATTACCAAGGGTTGATGGAGGAGGGGCATCCCGAATACGACTTGGCTCCGGAATATCGCAAGCTGGTTCAGGAGAATCAGCGTTCTCCTAGCGCCCTTTATCTTTTGGCGCGCATATCGGAGCCCAAGGAAGCCGTTAAACTTTTGGAAGAAGCCGAGCGTGCGCCGGTGCCATCGGCTTATGCCATGGCTTCTTTGGGTTTCCGTAATTTGGCGGCCGGCCGATTTCAGGAGGCGACCAGCCATCTCTCTAAAGCGAGTCCGCAATTTCCGCCGGACTCGGGGGAATATCTGCTGCATCTGTCGGGCCTTTGGGCGGCGGGCACTTACGACAGATTGTTGGCTCAGCTTCAGCCACTGGAACAAGTTCCCGGGTTTCTTTGGTTCGCCAAAGAGTTCCGAGTCAAGGTTTTGGCCGCGCGCGGAGACGATCGAGCGGCCCGCCAAGCGATCGAGCAAACGCGCAGCCCAGAACCTGAACACTCCCCAATTGGGCGAGGCGATCAAACATCTGGAGTTAGCCAGGCTCTGTGCCGTTCACGATGTATCCGGCTACTTGAGAACGCTTTCTCCCGAGGAAAGAAAATCTTTGTTCTGGCCGCTGCTTCTCGATGGCAAACTTCTGGCCGCCGATGACGTAGTGAAAAAAGACGCCGACGGGCGCGACGTGACGCAACGCGGGCTGCTCTATTTGGTTGCCGTAAAGCAACACGATAAAGCGCTGGTTGAATCCGAATGGCAGCAACTGATAGCCTGTCTCGACCGCGGAGGCCGGGATCTACGTTATCTTGGCAAGGTGCTCAAGGGATCGGAGCCTATTGATGCCGCTGCTCTTCGCGAATTGCCGATCGACCCTGACCAGAAACGCGTGCTGTTGACCGTGGTGGCCCAGCGCTTCCCCGATGCAGATAAAACAATCGCCGCCTTGGCGCGCCGCCTCGATTATCAGCGCGACGAAGTCTCCCTTTGTTTGAGGTCGTTGAAATGAAGGCGCGGTCATGAGCCGAACACAAGAATTCTCGCATATTCCGATTGTCGATGTGCGCGACCTGATCGCTGGCGCTCCCGGAAAGGCAGCGATTGCCCGACAACTCGGGCAAGCATGCCGCGAAAGCGGCTTTTTCTACGTCGTGAACCACGGCGTCGACGCCGATTTGCAATTGCACTTGCAGGAACAAAGTCGACAGTTTTTCGCACTGGCGCCGGAAACCAAATTGCGCATCCGCATGGCCTTAGGCGGTCGGGCCTGGCGGGGCTACTTTCGCGTCGGTGACGAGCTGACTTCCGGGAAGCCGGATCAGAAGGAAGGTCTCTACTTTGGCGAGGAGCTGCCGGCTGAGCACCCGCTGCTGAAGGCTGGCACGCCTCTGCATGGCCCCAATCTCTTTCCGGTCGAGTTGCCCAGCATGCGTGAGACCGTTTTGGAATACATGGCTGCCCTTACCCAGTTAGGGCATCGCCTGATGGCCGGGCTGGCGCTCAGTTTGGACTTGAAAGAGTCTTACTTCGCGGAACATTGCACCGGCGAACCGTTGACGCTTTTTCGCATCTTTAGCTATCCGCCGCCGCAGGACCCGACGCTTTGGGGCGTCTCAGGGCACCTACGGCGATTATCTGTTGAACAAGGTGGGCAAGGTTTTCCCGCAGTTGCAGCAGACCTTGTTATGAAGCCGCCCAAAAGTCTTAGCACCCGCGCAAGCCATAAATTGGTCATTCAGGCCGACGCCGAAGTTACGCTTTATTCGCAGCCCAGGCCAAAAATCGCGATGAAGACCCCTGCCGGCTTGCCCGGCAGGTGAATCAGTTCGCCCGCTAAATCCCCCAGAGCTCTTCCTTCAGCGACCCCTGCCGGCTCGTCCGGCAAGTGAAGGAGTTCTTGCGGCTACTGTAAAGCGAGGGAACTTTCTCACCTGCCGGACAAGCCGGCAGGGGCCGCAAACCATGAAGGCCCCCATTAGCTGCTGAACTTATTCACCTGCCGGGCAAGCCGGCAGGGGTCTGAGAAGCTGTCGAGTTATTTTTCCGCGGATGCTCAGTTAGAATTTCGTCAACAGTTCGACGCGTGCGCCGCAGTTGACGTTGGGCCCTTCAGGCTTGGTAGCGGCCGCCTCGACCGCAAGCGTGCAGTGCTGACCCAGTGCCTGGATATAGCGGATGTCTACGCCCACGGCAGACGTGTTGGAGCCGTCGGTGTCTTGCTTGCCGCCAATTTCCATAATCAGTTGCTTGCGAATCTCTTCCAAAAAGATCTGGTAACCGATGGCGGCGCCGACGGCATTGCTGGTCAAGGGACTTATGGGCGTGCCGAAAACGCCGATGGCGGGCCGGTCGAAAAGCAGGCCGCCTTCCGGGGTCAACGGGCCGCCTTGTTCGACGCCGCGGGCCGCCGAAACGAAATTCCCCATGGCCCCGAACGTCGTCAAGTAAATAATGTTGTCGCTGCCGTGAGGCGTCATGGAAAGCTGATTGAACAGCAGCACGCCATGGCCGGTGGCCAGCGTTTCGTCGCCCGCAGGCAACGATCCGAGCACGTGAATGGTGTCGTTCAGCGTATTGACCGGCAGGGGGATGCGCTGTCGTGCTGCTGACGCCAAAATAGAAGCCGCTTCCCTTTGGAGCCGGCGCATCGACGTAGACGAAGTCCACGTTTACCGTGCTTACCTTGCAGTCGATTTCGTTGAACAATCCATAAAGCTTCGCGTGGTTGTCCTGAATGTAGTCGTCGACGTTTTCGTTTCGATGAATCAGGTCCCAGGCGAACATAAAGGTTGAGCGCATGTTCAGGATACCGTTGCCGTGGAGCGTATTGCGCGTGATGGTGAGCGCGTCGAGCCGATCGGCATTGATCAGCAGGCCTTCCTGGACGATTACGGGCTGGCGGCCGACCGAAAAGCTGTAATCGAGAGCCTTGGTGTCATACAAGTCGAGCGTCGGAAAGATCTCCCCGAAGTCGCCTTCGAAGAAGCAAGCCTGCGGCTTGATATTGACGGCGTTGATGAATTGGCCGTCGCTCATGTCAAAGCTCGTGTATTTGCGGACATTTTGCACTTCCTTGTCCAGCGGTCGCATTTCATACACGAACCGTTCCGTAGCGGTCAAGTTTACCTGGTGAATAGGTCGAGCCGGTCGACGATTTCGGCTCGGTCCGTAGTCGAGTTGTTGTTGAAGTATTGGGCGGCGACGCGATTGTCGCCGAAACACTAGAGGGAAGGCCGCCAAAAAGCTCCGGTCGGTATCTCGATGCCAGGGCTGAGGAATCCGGGCGACAAAAAGTGATCGTTGGTCTCGACCAGGAGGCGTGGCCTATCGGGTATCGGTTGGAGATCGATGACTTCATCCGAAATCCGGCTTGGCGACTCCGCCGCGGCGACGCGCATCGGCCGTTGTCGTTTTCGGCGGCGCGATAGGTGCGTCTACCCAAGAATGTTGCATGCCCGGGGGGTCGAGCAGTTGGCTCGGACTGGGAGGAAGGCTTGCCGGTGCCAGCAATTGGCTCGGACTGGTTGGCGCCTCCTGGGCCCAGCCGCGGCTTTCCTGGGCGATAATGAGGTTAGACCAGAAGAAAAGCGTCGCCAAGGCCAACGCCCATGGCGCTGGGCTGTCGAGGCGCTTGCCAGGCGTTTTGCAAGAATCGGTAGGGATCGCGTCTCGAATTCACGTGCTGATTCTCGGGTTAGCTGCTGCCGGCTCGAATCGAAGGGAACGCCATTCACTGACAAGTAATGGTCGCCTGCGTCTGGTAGATGACCACATGGCCGTCGACAATGCGATCGGCGATGGTGCGCGGACTCATATGAAAATCGAAACCTAGATCCGCTATCTCTTTGACCAATGAACCGGAACCATGCCGCCCAGAAGCTGTACGGTCACGCTATAGGGCCGCGCCCTGTAAGCTGCGCGGCCGGCACTTCATAGGTGGCCGACGATGGCCGCCGACTTCGAGATTCTGCTTCTGCTTGCGATCGAGAATCGGCCTGCCATACGGGCTAAAGGGGTAGTTCAGCGGTCTCATAAAGGGCAACGGATCCGGAGAATAGGGCACGGGGATACCCTGGATCCTTTCGCCGCCCCGGATGTTGCGGGTGACGAACAGGGACTGCAAGCTGAACAGGGCGCGATCGGGCGGCAGCTCGCCGTTGTGGACATAGGCGGAACGGTCGTCACGCAAATCGCCATTGGGGTCGAGATCGCCCGACTGATAAACGAGTTTCCCATCGCAGTCGCAAACCACGACGCGCAGGAATATGACTCGCTCCGCGTCGAAACCGGTGGGCACGCCATGCCCGTCGGTGGCGTTGGCAACCGTGACCGAAAAGCGAATGCCCTTGGCGTTGGCCCGATCGACGCTGATGTCGCTGAGGCTGAGGCCGTGCATGAGGAGACGCACCCGCGCATCGCGAGCCTCCGCAAGAAGGTGCTGATTGTAGTCGATGATTTCCCGCCCCTTTAGACGCTTGGTTCGGTCTCGCCAGCCTTCGGGAAAAAGATTGCGGTCGCGGTCCTGGGACTCCCACGCTTCCTTGCCCCAGCCCGAGTCCACATCGAAGGTGAGCCATTCGCCGCATTCGCCAGGCCAACGCCAGGTTCCCCGGGTTTCTGGTTTTCTTCGCGGATGGCGTAAGGGTGGTGCGGGAAAATGCCGGGGTGAACGACGGAGTAATCGGGCCCGGCGATCAAGTGGTTGGTATGTTTGCGCGGCGGGGTGTGGGCATTGCCTATGCGCACCGCCGGCAGGATCGAGTAGCCGGAGGCCACCCCTTGATCCACGCTCATGTGGCAATCTTGGCAGGCCAGTTTCCTTTTGAGCGCGGGCCGGTGAAGTCTTGAATTCGCTGAAAGCGTCTTCGAGCCTGAACCCGTCTGGGCCGAACACGTCATGACAACTGCCGCAGAACCCGGGCGTCACGATCTGAAAAAATCGTCGCGCATCGCTATGGATGTCCCGCCCGTGCCGTTGAGGATCGGCCTCGGTTTTCGTCACGCCCCATTTATCCGAGTTGGCGAGCACCTTCTTCAACCCTTCGTTGTCGAACGGGCCGTAGACCGGGTGATGGATGTCACCGGGAACGAGAGCCTGGCGGGCGGACATCTTGCCCCAAGCCTGATTGATGCGATGGCACACGACGCAGGTCACTCCTTCCCGCGAAGAAGGCGGCCGGTCCATGTTCGAGATGTTGATCGGCTCATGGAGGCTCATGCCGACCGGCGTGTGGCAGCGAATGCAAAAGTCGCCTAACGTGCCGTTGGTAAGCTTGATGAGCTTGTTCGAGAAGGTGTTGAACACCGGGCTAAGCTGGGCGTAGGCATGCTGAGAAACGGACCATTCGCGGAAATGGTCCTCGTGACACTTTTGGCATTTGAGGGCTGAAGGATACGGATCGCTATCGAAGCATGCGGCATGTGCTCGATCGACCATCTCGGAACCCGGGGCCGATAACGGTGAGGGGCCGAGACCATCGATGGGAGTGCCGGCTGCTATCGTGGAAGGATTGTCGCCGTCATCGGCGGCTCGGGCACTGCTCCAAAGGACTCCTGCTCCCACCGCCCCGAGCGCGGCGGCCGCGAGTATCACTTTATCAATCAGGCCCTTGCTCCCAGCGCACTTCGCCATGCAGATCTCCAATGGCTTTAGCCCGTTTTCCAAGCGCCTAAATCACCGGCATGGACGAATGAATCGCCTGCGCTACGGCGTGTCTCCTTTATCGAACGCTAGTGAGATTGAACTGGATTAGATTCTGACGGATATATCGATTGGGCCGGATAAAAGGGCATAAGCCGTGAGCGGCCTTAAGCGATATGGGAATTCAGGAAAGACAGGCAATTGTCCCGATTAATGTTTGGACCGAAGGTAAGCCTCGAATTTTTCCCCCCCTTGGCAAGAGGGGCGATAGTATTTGGCGCGCTTTTTGATGTTCGTTCGCCATTTTCTGGGGGAAGTTTTCTCCTTTCTTTTTTCATTTGGCACGCCCCCAGCTGGTAATCCTCTGCAGCGGTGGTTTTTCTGCCAATTCGGCAGCCGCTTCGGAGGTGGCAGGCATGATTGCAGAGCGTCGACCTCAAATCCAGGAAGAAGATCTCAAGGGCTTCAAGTCTTTTCGCCCTATTGAGAAACTGCTCGTCCGTCTTCATCGCATCAGCGCGGCTCGGGATCGGGCTGGAAACCGCGAGCTTTTCTGGATCAGTCTGTCAGCATTACTGTATCTGTTCTTTTCTTCAATCCGATCGTTTCCAGTATGCGTGGTTTGCAGCAGGCTAGCACCTTGGCAAAGGTAGAGAACGCCCCTCGATGTCGGACGTTTTTCCTTGGGAAGCTTCAGTGAAGCGACCAGCGTTTTCCCCACTTCCTGCCTGCGCCTTCCATCGTCCAGGAATTGGCTGCACAAGCTCTGCCGCTGGAGCACCGGACAGCTCGAAGCCGAAGCTCTTCGCGGTTTGACCGCTGCCGATGGTACACTGTTGCCGGCCTTGCCACGCATGATGTGGGCCTTGTGGCAGGATCGTCAGCATCACGCTGCCAAAATGCACCTGCATTTCGATGTTTTCAAGGGTGTGCCCATCGACGCCGCCCTTCACTCCTGGAGCCTGCTCCAAGCCCGAACAACTGAAGGCCACCGATCCGGGCGCCTGTATGTCATCGATCGTGGCTATGCCGGCTATCAACTGTTTCGAGGATGTTCTCGACGCCCGTTATTCGTTCGTCGGTCGCGTCAAAGACGATACCGCGTTCACGCCGATCAAGGAGCGTCCCCTGACCGCAGAGGCCCAAGCCGCAGGTGTTGTCCGTGATGTCCTGGTGTCCAAACTCGGTACAGACCATCACAAGGATTACCTGCGGCAAACGGACGGTTGGTGCATGGTACGTAGACTGAAATCCAACGGTGAAGTCGACGTACGATGACCAACCGTACCGTGCGCCAGGTCATAGCTTGTGATGGTCTGTACCGAGTTTGGACACCAGGACATCACGGACGACGCCTGCGGCTTGGCCTCTGCGTCAGGGGACGCTCTGATCGGCGTGAACGCGGTATTGTCTTTGACGCCGAACCAAGGAACAACATCGAGGAGTCTCTGGAACAGTTGATAGCCAGCATAGGCACGATCGATGACATACAGGCGCCCAGGAGTTGGACTTGTTCGGGCTGGAGCAGGCTTGCCGGGCGTCCATGGGCGCACCCTTGAAAACGTGGAATTGCAGGTGCATTTTGGCAGCATGATGCTCACGTGTCCACAAGGCCCACATCATGCATCAGGGCAAGGCCGCAAAGTGTGCACCATCGGCAGCGGTCGAACCACGAAGAGCTTCGCTTCCTGTCCGCGGCAGAGCTTGCGCAGCCAATTCCTGGACGATGGAGCGCAGGCAGGAAGCGGGGAAAACGCTGGTCACGCTTGAAGCTTCCGAGGCAAAAACGTCCGACATCGAGGCATCCTGAAACCTTGGCGAAGGATTGTAGGCCTGCTCCGAACCACGCATCTGGAAACGATCGGAGTAAAAGAGTGCGGCGGCGACACAACGTGTTTTTATGGCAAAGCTGGCGGAATTTCAGCCCCATCCGAGGAGCTGTGCCGACGCGATGAAGACGGACGAGCAGTTTCTCAATAGGGCGAGAATACTTGAAGCCCCTGAGATCTTCTTCCCGGATTTGAGGTCGGAGCGCTCTGCAATCATGCCGGCCACCTCCGAAGCGGCTGCCGAATTGGCAGAAACCACCGCTGCGGAGGGATTACCCACTGCGCAGCAGTTGCCAAATGGAAAGAAAAAAGTTTCCAAAATACAACTAAAGTCAAGTTGCCGAACACTTGTGCCTCTTGCCGAGGGGGGGGAGAGGTTCGAACTTGTGTTCAGTCCGAACGACTTTTAACCGGGACAATTGCCTTGTCTTTCCTGAATTCCCGTATGGCTTGAGGCCGCTCACAGTTTATACCCCCTTTATCCGCCCCATGATTGTGTCCGTTGATCTTGATCCAGTTCAATCTCACTAGCGTTTCGAATAAAGGAGACGCGCAGGCGATTCGTCGGTCATTGCGAGTAGTTAGGGCACACTGGAAAACAGGCTAAAGCCATTGGAGATGTGAGTGGCAAAGCGCGCTGGACGAGCCCTGATTTGGGTGGAGTTGATCTCGCGGCCGCGCACTGGCGGTGGGAGCAGGAGTCCTTTGGAGCAGTGCCCGAAAGGCGCCGTGACGGCGGCATCCTTCCACGATAGCAGCCGGCAGCTCCACCGAATGGTCTCGGCCCCTCACCGTTATCGGTGTCGGGTGCCGAGATAGTGAGAAATCGAGCACATGCACAGTGCCTCGATAGCGGAAATTTGGTATCCTCAGCCCTCAAATGCCAAAAGTTGTTCACGAGGAGCCATTTTTCCGCGAATGACTACACCCAGGCTTAGCCCGGGGTGCCTCAACACCTTCTCGAACAGGCTCCCCATCAGAGCTTACCAACGGCACGTTAGGCAATTTTTGCATTCGCTACCACGCGCCCGGTCCGTGAGCCTCCATGAGCCGTCGACATCTCGAACATGGACACCTTCAGGGAAGGAGTGACCTGCGTCGTGTGCCGATAAGGAGCTTCACAGTGTGCCGCCCGCCAGGCTCCTCGTTGCAGTCCGTCACCACCATTCGAACGAAGGGTTAGAAGAAGGTGCTCGGCCAACTCGGATGGACATAGACAAAAACCGAGGGCCGATCCTCAACGGCACAGCAGCAATACACAACGATTTTTTCAGATCGTGACGCCAGGGTTCTGCGGCAGGTCTCATGACGTGTTGGCCCAGACGGTTCCAGCTCGACGCTTTCAGCGATTTGGAGAAAACTTTCACCGGCAGCATCGGAACTCGGCCTGCCGAGTTAGGCAGGTGAGGAGGATCCTATCCGGCTACTCGATTGCTCCGGCCGTGCATTGGGCGAAATGGCACGCCCACCGCGCCAAAAGTGACCCAACCGCTTGATGGCCAGGCCATGGCCGCATTTTCCCGCACCGCCCCTTTACGCCATCCGCGAAGAAAACCGAACCCGGGGAACCTGGGCGTGGCCGCGCGGCAACAATGCGCGAATGGCTCGCCTTCAATAGGTTTTCGGGCTGGGGCAAGGAAGCGTGGGAGTCCCAGGACCGCGACCGCGATCTTTTTCCCGAAGGCTGGCGAGACCGAACCAAGCGTAAAGGGGCGGGAAAATCATCAACTACAATCAGCACCTTGCTTGCGGAGGCAGGGGTTGCGTCTCCTGATCACGGCCTCAGCCTCGGCGACATCAGCGTCGATGCGGGCCAACGCCGAGGCATGCGCTTTTCGGTCACGGTTGCCGACGCCACCAACGGGCATGGCGTGCCCACCAGTTTTCGACGCGGAGCCGAGTCATATTCCTGCGTCGTGGTTTGCGACTGCGATGGGAAACTCGTTTATCAGTCAGGCAATCTCGACCCCAATGGCGATTTGCGTGACGACCGTTCACCATGTCCACGACGGCGAGCTGCCGCCGGATCGCGCCCTGTTTGGCTTAAGTTGCGTCACGCGCAGCATCCGGGGCAGCGAAAGCAATGCAGGGTATCCCAGTGCCTCCTCTACAGATGCATTACCCTTTTTATGAGACCGCTAAACTGCCCACTTTTAGCCGTATGGCAGGCCCAATTTCGATCGCAAAGCAGAAGCAGAATCTCGAAGTCGGCGGCCATGGTCGCGTCATCTATGAAGTGCCAGCCACGGCAAGCACGGGCGTGGAGAAGCGCTAGCGTGACCGTCTTCTCGGCGGCATGGCTGGTTCGTGCTCCGTGATAGCGGTCTAGGTTTCGATTTTCATATGGTCCGCGCATGATTGGCCGAGATATCGCATTGTCGACGGCCATGTGGTCATCTACAGAGCGCGGCGACCGTTGCTCAGTGAATGGCGTTCCCTTGGATTCGAGCCGGCAGCAGCTTAACCCGAGAATCAGCACGTGAATTCGAGGCGCTACCCTACCCGATTCTTGCAAAACACCTGGCAAGCACTGACAGCCCGCGCCATGGGCGTTGGCCTTGGTGACGCTTTTCTTTGCTGTCTAACCTCATTATCAGCCCAGGAAAACTCAGCGGCTAGGCAGGAAGCGCGGACCAGTCCGAGCCAATTGCTGGCACCGGCAAGCCTTCCTCCCAGGGGTATTTCAAGCCATTGTTGCAGGGGCCGTCAACATTTACTGGGTGAGCGCACCTATCGCGCACCAAACGACAACGGCCAATGCGCCGCCCACCGCGGCGGAGGTCGGCCAAGCCGGATTTCGGTGCCGAGTGTCCAACCGATACCCGATAGGCCACGCCTGTGGGTGCGAGACCAACGATGACTTTGTCGCCCGGATTAGCCCTCGCGTGAGATACCCGACCGGAGCTTTTTAGCAGCCTTCCCTACTATGTTTTCGGCGACGGTGGGCGTGGCCGCCCCATGTTTCAACAACAACTCGACTACGGGACCGAGCCGAAATCGTCGAGCCGCTACGAACCTATTAGCACAGGTAAACTTGACCGCTACGGAACGGTTCGTGTGTGAAATGCGACCGCTGGACAAGGAAGTGCGGAGATAGCGCCCCGCGAATACACGACTTGGCGTCAAGAGCGACAGCCGTGGTCGGAGCGCCAGTGAATATCAAGCCGCAGGCTGGCTCTTCAAAGGCGGAGACGGGAAAATATTCCAAACAGCTGCGAGTTGTTGTGACACCAAGGCTCTGCGTACAGCTTTTCGATCGGCCGCCCAGCCAGTAATGGTCCAGGAAAAGTTCTGCTAATAAATGCAGATCGGCTCAACGCGCTGGCGATGCGGCGCATGCGCTCCACGGCAACGGTGCTGCTGACACTTGCGAACGCGGAGCACCATGTTCGCCTCCAACCTGATTCCATCGAAAACGAAAACGTCAACGACTTACATTCAGGACAACATTTTGAAGCTTTTTATGGATTGTTCAACGAAATCGACTGCAAGGTAAGCACGGTAAACGTGGACTTGGTCTACGTCGATGCGCGGTTCCAACGGGAAGCAGAATTTTGTATTTTACGAGCATCAGGCACGCGCCGCGCATTCCCACTGCAGTAAATACGCTGAACGACACCATTCCAGCATGCTCGGATCGTTGCCTGGCGACGAAAACGCTCGGCCACCGGCCATGGCGTGCTGTGTTCAATCAGCTTTTCGTGACGCCTCACGGGGCGGCGAGCGCCTTGACAACGTTCGGGGCCATAGATGCGTTTTCGGCGGCCGGCGGCGGAGCCGAGGCGGCCCCATTTTGACCCCGGAAGGCGGGACCCCTGTTTTCGAGCCGGGCCCGCCATGAGCCGGTTTTTTACCAGGCACGCCAGTAGTTCCTTGACCGCGATGCCCATCAGCGGCACCGCCATCGGTTACCAGATCTTTTTGGAAGATTCGCAAGCGACTGATTATGGAAATTGGCGGCAAGCAAGACGCCGACGGCTCCAACACGTCTGCCGTGGCATGATACCGGCTAGTGGCGCTGACACTGCGCGCTTGCGGTCGAGGCGGCCGCTACCAACCTCAAAGGCGGACACGCCAACTGCAGCGAGCACGCGTCGAACTGTTGACGAAATTCTAACTAAGAGCATCCGCGGAAGAAGTAACTGGAGCAGCTTCTCAGAGACCCCTGCCCGGCTTCCCCGGGCCAGTGAGAAGTTCAGCAGCTAATGGGGGGCCTTCATGGTTTTGCCGCCCCTGCCAGGCTGAGTCCGGCAGGTGGAAAATTCCCCTCGCTTTACCAGTAGCCGCAAGAACTCCTTCACCTGCCGGGCGGAGCCAGCAGGGTGACAATGTGGT
>CAVVHZ010000058.1:0-183366 GCA_963748025.1 uncultured Gemmataceae bacterium | reverse complement strand
TTTAAAAATTTGCTGGCTCCTTGTCCATGTAGAGGCGTCGAAAAATGGTCACAAACGACCGAATTTCTTCGTCCGTAACCGCAGTTTCAAGTGACGGGCCAAAAGAGCTTAGCGAGCCGGGACCATCTTTCATGAAGGCAGAATCTTGCATTTCAAGCAAGTCTCTTACGAAATAACCCAAAAGGCGGACTTCATCGGGGCCAAGATCAACTTCGATTACTGGGATCGGCTTTGGCTCCGCGAGCATAAGGTCGATGTCATGCTGTTTACGCCGTGCGGAATCAGCATGACATTTGTGGTCGCCATTCCGAATTCGCACAGTTTCTAGGAGCGACATTTCCTTGCCAGTTTCGTCCTCGTGATAATTATCCAAGCAAATCGTTTGCAAAGACCTTCATTCCTTCGGATCGACGCTGGGCGGTTTGGAATTGTGCTCGACGAATAGTTTTCGAAACTTCAGGATTCCTCGTTCCTTTTCAGATGAACTGTACTTGGCGACAAGCTCAACCGCCGCGCGGGGTGGCGGGTTCAAGATTCTCTGTTTGAAGGTAAAGGCTCCTATCTTTGAATTGTTTATCAGAGCAATCAAAGTAGCGGATTGGCCAAAAAAGCATCATGGCCGCACTCCTTCTTCTGGGCACAACAAAGTACATAGGATGTCGCTCAGTTTCTCACTGGTTCGTATCTAACGAAAAATAGGGCAGTAGCCCTGATGGCGTGCCCAATCGCCAAATTCCGGAATATCTGTACAAATACTACCTATCTAATGATTGTTGTCAAGAAGTTTGGGCCTAAACGATTCGGGTATTGTGCGCCAACCCATGAAAGACTCAAAGTGCGAAAAAACTAGCACTTTTACCAAATCAAGTCGGGAGTGCCTCTTGGGCACCACCTGGATGTGTCCGCCACCGGCCGGCCCTTTTTTCGCCTGACGCTTTTTGTCGAGAAACACGAACTCCAGCGTGTCGAAGTTGGAAGCCAGCACCAACAGATGATCGACGTTGCGCTGCCGAGGACTGCCCACCAGATCGTTGGCGGCACCTTGGCGGTCAAGGTCTTTGGCTGAGCGAAAACGACTCGTAGAACTGTTCGGCATCTTCCGAAAGCAGCTCGATCTTCTTGATGGCGGCGGCCGATTCGCCGGTGAGGCCAACCGCCTCGGGCGTAAGGAGCGTTCGTTCGGCGGTGTCGTAGCCGAGCTTGGTGAAGAACGCCGCGAGAGCGTCCGTAGACGCCAGTTCGGCCACTTCTTTGGCGGTCAAGTCGAGATCGGTCGCGTGGGGCAAGGGTCAGCTCCAAAATCGGTTAGCGGCGATGTTCAAATCCGCCGACTTCAACATCTTCCTCGTTAGCCTAGCTTGTGCACGTCATTGAAAATCGGAACGATTTTCGGCCCTGTTTTCAGCAAAAGTGCCGCGTTTTCGGTAGTGGAAATCGCGATTTGGCGTTGTAGTGGAAACCTACTCTCTTGCCTCGGCCCGGCTTCCGACCCCATGCTGGTCGGACAAGGAGGCCGACATGTTGGTGCGCCGCTACCGCCGAACCAAGAATGGTAAGACCCACGTTTACTTCGCGCTCGTCGAGAGCACTCGTACGGACGCCGGGCCGCGTCAGCACGTCGTTGCCCATCTGGGCGAGCTCAACCACGATCAAGAACGACGCTGGCAACGAACTGCGGTCTTCTACAACTGCCAAGGTGACGCTCACCAATTACTCCTCTTCCCCGAAGACGATGTTCCGCTCCCCGACGATCCCAACGTCGCACGGGTCTGCCTCGACAAGGTCTCCTGGACCAACGGTCGACGCTTCGGCGATGTCTGGCTCGCTCGCTGGCTCTGGCAGTTATTGGAACTCGATAAGATCGTCGCCCGTCATCTGCCGCACAACCAGGAGACCGTCGCACCCGCCGACGTTATCGCCATCGAAGTAATCAATCGCTTGTGTCAGCCGTGTAGCGAGTGTGCCTTGGCCGAGCATTGGTATGCCTCGACCGGTCTAGAGGATCTCTTGGGCGTGCCCGACGCGGAGGTCACCAAGGACCGCCTCTATCGCACGCTCAACCCGTTCCAGGCCGCTCAAGAGAAGATCGAAAATGATCTGAAGCAACGCTTCGGCGTCCTCTTTCAACTCGATTACGACCTGTTGCTTTACGATTTGACCAGCACCTACTTCGAAGGCTTGGCTAGGAGAACGACCTGGCCCGCCGCGGCTACTCACGCGATCATCGGAGTGATTGCTCCCAAGTCATTGTCGCGCTGGTGGTGACACGCGAAGGCTTCCCGCTGGCGCATTACACCTGGGCCGGCAACACGCAAGACCTCAAAACCGTGCAGCGTCTGGTCACGGCCATTGAAACACGATTCGGCAAGAGCAATCGCGTCTGGGTTATGGATCGCGGCATGGTCAGTGACGATGCCTTGGAGTTCCTCAGCGCTCCGGGACGGCGTTATTTGCTGGCCACCAAACGTGCGGCCTTAACGGCCTTCCAGGCCGAGCTGCGTTCTCCCGGTTGGCAGCGACTGCCGGAAAATCCCGATGTCGAGGTCAAACTCCTCAAACGGGACGAGGTTCACTTTCTTTTGGCATGCAGCAGGCCCCGTCGCCTCAAGGAACGCGCTATCAGGCGACGTCAGCGTCGTGGTTTAGCCAAGGCCCTGAAAAAACTGCAGGTTCGCGTTCGCGCCGGCCGTCTCAAAAAACGCGACAAGATTGTCGAAGCCGTCGGCCGCCTCAAGGAACGCTTCCCGAAAGCTCGAGGTTTCGTCGCCATCACCGTCGCTGACAACCCTGTGTCACTGAGCTATGTCTGGAACGTCGTCAAGTTCCGCGCCGCTCTGGTTCGCGATGGCGCTTACCTGTTGCGCAGCAATCAAGCCGGCTGGTCGGCACAAGAGTTTTGGGAAACCTACATCCAACTAACCGTCGTGGAGCGCGCCTTCCGGGTCCTCAAGGGTGAGTTGCTCCTGCGGCCTATCTGGCATCACAACAGTGTTCGAACTCAGGCCCATATCTTCGTCTGCGTCTTGGCCTATGCGTTGTGGAAAACGCTCGATCATTTGGCCAAGCAAGCGGGCCTGCAAACCTGGTGTCGCAAGCCGGACCCGGAGCATCCCGAAGACGCTCCCAAGCCCCGGCCCATGACACCGGAAGTTATCTTGCGGGAGTTGAGCAAAATCCAGATCGGCGACATCCACTTGGAGACCACGACCGGTCAGAACTTGGTGCTGCGCCGCGTGGCGCGGCCCAACGCGGAACAAAAGCGCATCCTGGATGCCGGGTATCCAGATACCCGAGCGACTCAGTCACGATCGCCTTTTGTAGTGAGGACCGCCGAAGGCAGATTGCGAAAAACGCTGGAAAGCCGGCCGCGCCGCACAGTTCTTGTACACCAACGGGTGCTCAAGATAGGTTAGACGGCGCCAGAAGGCCTGGTTCAAGAGCACTCATTTCCCGGTGATATCCGCCCTGGTGCGTGTGTGTAGGTCGCGCAATGCAATCCATTAAACGCCTAGGCCAAACAGGCTTGCGTCCGCGATCGATTGCGCTCGGCGCCGCCATTGGGGTTTTACCTTCGTTTGAAACCAGGCCAGCCAGGCGGCCTGTCCGAGCTCTCAGGAGATCGCGGATAATCTTACCGGCTGTTCTATTGAAGGCGCTGCTCCCCTAACTCCAGAGGCTGCCTCACTTTACCAAGTTGGTTGAGAGCGCTCGGAAAAAATGTGGACAGGCACCTCGAAGACTCGGAGCCAGTCCCCATTTTTTCCGAACGCTGGCAGTGCACTTCATCTCGTTCGGCTATTCGCCTTGATTCGCCAAGCTGCCCGGGTATATTTGTGGTTGGCGGTGGGCGGAAGTGGGCGAAGGTGGGAGCCCGGCCCAAAGAGATCGCGAGAAAGGGCGTCTGGAAGGATGCTTTGCCTCGCCTGGGCCGAAACCCATGTTGCTCACAGGGACTCACGCACGCACGCTGGACGACAAGAAGCGTCTTGTCCTACCCAAGCGCGTTCGTGAGCAGCTCGGAGAGCCCGAAACGCTGTTTGTGACTCCGGGGCCGGATCAGTGCTTGTGGCTCTATACCCGAGCCGGTCTGGAGGAATTCGCCGGTAAGCTGGATGCGGCCCCTGCCGCCGATGCGGAAGCACGGGTTTTTCGCCGGCTCTATTTTGCCCAGACGGAAGCAGTCGATGTGGATCGCGCCGGACGCGTGTTGATCCCCGACCGCTTGGTTCAGTTCGCCGTGTTGCAGCACGAAGTGGTTTTGATAGGCGTTCGCGACCATCTGGAACTATGGGACGCAGAACGCTGGCAGCGTTACTTGAACGATCACTCGCCGGGCTTTGACGCGGTGGCCGAAGGATCGATTGCCGCACAGCGGCCCTAGAGAAGAGGCGTCGACGCGAAGATCGTGGAGCGGGCATGAGCAGATGTCCGCTCGGGGCGATGGCCAATCCCCTCCCAGGGATGAGCCGATGCACGCGGTCCATTCGCTTTTTCAGTTCTCCTTGCCGTACCCAACGGCAAGGAGAACTTCTCTTCTCACCTCCGCGAGACGAACGGGCTGCCCGCATCACGGTCCGTTGTTGGCTTCGCGTTTCGACCATTTGCCATGGATGCCGAGCACGATGCCACTTTGCCGCAACATCGGCCGGTTCTTCCGGTCGAAGTGTTGCAGGCACTTGACCCGCAGCCCGGGCAAACGATCGTGGATGCCACCGTCGGGGCTGGCGGACATAGCCGGCTACTGGCCGCGAAAATTGCTCCGGGCGGCCGGCTCATTGGCCTGGAGCAAGACCAGGCGATGGTTGAGCTGGCAGCCAAGCATCTGAAGGGCCTGCCAATCACCCTGGTGCACACCAATTTTGCCGCCCTTCGCGAGGTTTTGGATCAGTTGGGCATCGAACGCGTGGATGGCTTGCTGGCCGACTTGGGTTTCTGCTCGGATCAAATGGAGGATCCGCAACGCGGGTTGAGTTTTCAGGCGGACGGCCCTTTGGATATGCGGCTTGATCCGACCGAAGGCGAAACGGCGGCGAGCTTGCTGCGGCGTTTATCGGAGCGGGATTTGGCGAACCTGATTTTCGAATATGGCGAAGAACGGTGCAGCCGGCGCATTGCCAGGAATATCGTCGAGCGGCGGAGAAGCGATCCCGTGACGACTACCGCCGAGCTGGCCGAACTGGTCCGCCGTTGCGTCCCCAGGCCAAAAGGTCGTGGACCGGTGATTCATCCGGCAACGAGAACTTTTCAGGCATCCGGATAGCGGTCAATCATGAGATGGAAGCGCTCGAAAGTCTGCTCGCCCAACTGCCTGCTTGCCTGAAGCCAGGCGGACGTGCGGCAATAATCAGCTTTCATTCGCTCGAAGATCGGCACGTGAAGAACGCCTTCCGCGATCGCGAGCATTGGCACAAGCTGGCTGCCAAGCCAGTGACGGCCACGGAAGACGAGGTGCGGGACAATCCACGCTCGCGCAGCGCCAAGCTGCGAGCGGCCCGGTTACGAGGCGAGGCTGATTCGCTTTCGTGAAAGGCGAACCGGGGCATGGAGGCCCCCCTTTTCTGAAACAAGGAGGATAGCATGACCCACGAAACCAAAGCAGGCTTGGCCGTTTCCTGTTCGTTCCTTTGCCTGGTGGGAGTGGTGCTGTCTTCCAAACTTTGGGAAGGACGGGCCGCCAACGCCGGCACGCTTCCCGAAACTGAAAAGAAGGAACAGACCGGCCCCAATCCGCAGCCGCTGGCCAACAACGTGGCTCCGGAATCCAAAATTCCCAAACTGCAGCCTCCCCCCGGTAATGAGAATGGCCTTCAACTGGTGACAGGCACCGGCAATCCCAATCCACGCGCTAACGTGAACGATCTATTCAAAGACGAAGAGGACCCGTTCCAGGGCACGCCCTCGCAAAACGACGACGTCGCCAGAAACCAGCCAGTCGTGCCGAACATTCCAAGTCCGACGTTCAACAACCAGCCCGTCGTGAATGCGCCGATAGTCGCACAGCCGATTCGGGACCCCGCCCCCGATAATCCGCCAAGACCAACGACGCTGCCGGATCCGAGTAAACCTCCGGTACCCAGCTTTGATGATTTCGCCAAGAACTTTAAGCAGACCGGCGCCGGCAGTGGAACGGCCGGCACTTCCGGTTTGGGAAATGCACAGCCAGCCGCGCAAACCGGCGCTGGCCGCGCATTTCCAACGCCAGATTCGACGAAACCTGTCGTACCGAGTTTCGACGACGCGACCTTAGCGGCACAAAAAAAAGCCCAAGAAACCGCGGCAGCTCTCAATGGGATGGGCGCCCAGAAACCAACGCTGTCGCCGTCGGATGAGTTCGCCAAGGAATTGGCCCGGCAGAAGAGCCTCGAACAAGCTGCAAATGCCGGCAAAGATACCGCGGCCGGTGCGGATGCAGCGTTGGCTGCCTCGCGACAACAACTTAGTAATGGCGCTGCTGCCCTCAATGACCCAGCCAAGAACGGCCTTTACGGCGGTTCGGGAAACACGGCTGGCGCCGGAATGAATATTCCCGTGAGAACCGGCCAACCCCGTTTGCCGGCGAATCAACCAGACGGTTACCCCGGCCAAACGGAACCGGCCGGCATCGGCACAGGTTCACGGGCCCCGCGCCGGTTTCCTTGGGAAACCCCACTTCTCAGGGCAACAACCAATATGCGCAACTCACGAGCGGCCAATCCCCGCCCGTCTACCAAGCGCCGCCGCCTTACGGGAGCAAGCCCGAAGTCAGCGTCCAGCCGATGACGGCAACCATGTCCCCGCCCGCCAAAAAGGACAACTGGGACGACCGACAATATCAGAGCCGGCAAGGCGACACCTATCAGAGCATAGCGCGAAATCAGTATAATTCGGACCGATTCGCCGAAGCGCTCATGGACTACAATCGCGATTATCCGCTGGCTACCGACGCCACCCGAAGTAACCCGTCGGTGATCGTGCCCGGCCAAACGATCTATTTGCCGCCCACACGCATTCTCCAGCGCGAATATGGTTCGGTCATTCCGGAGCAATCCGCCGGAACAGCAGCCACACAGGTAAGCCAACCAGCAGTTGCTGTTTCGCCCGCAGCTAACACGGTGGCCCCACTTCCCGAGAAACGCTACCGCGTGCGTGGCGGCGGGGCGATGTTCTTGACCATCGCGCGGAGCACGTTGGGCGACGAGAATCGCTGGCCCGAAATATATCGCCTGAACCCAAGTTTTGATCCTCAATACCTTGTGCCTGGCGGAACGGTGCTCCGGATGCCAGGCGATTCCAAGATCGATCCGGCGGATGTGCCGGCGGGGCAATAGGCGGAGGAGGAATCAGGGGTCCGGAGTCAGGAATCAGGGGTCCGGAGTCCGGAGTCCGGAGTCAGGAGCCGTGTGATGGTGCGGTGGGGCGTGACAGATTGCTACAAGGTCTGATTCAGTGGCCATCACGCTCCGCGTGATGAAGGACGCTGGTTGCTTGCCGAATTATGCCCTATTGGGCGGTCGCGAAACGGTCTAAAATCCATATCGATAAAACGCTCGGTGTTATCGTTTTTGTGCAACAGCCTGCCATTTGCTGGGCAGGCGAAATCCATCACGCGGAGCGTGATGACTACTGAAATCATCACGCTTTGCGCGATGAATCGCCACATTTTACGAAGCTGGAAATACAACCATGAAGTCTTTCACCGAATATCTGACGATGAACGTGCCAGGCAAAATGGCCTTCGTAAACATCACTCCCCAGGTGGCGGAGGCGGTGAAGAAGAGCGGCGTCAAAGAGGGCATGGTGCTGGTCAACTCGATGCACATCACTTCGTCCGTATTCATAAACGACAACGAATCGGGCTTGCATCACGACTTCGGCAAATGGCTCGAAAAGCTGGCGCCCTTCAACCCGGACCCTAATTTCTATCACCACAACCGCACCGGCGAAGACAATGCCGATGCTCACTTGAAACGCCAGGTGATGGGCCGGGAAGTTGTCGTCGCCATTACCAAAGGACGACTGGATTTCGGCCCTTGGGAGCAAATCTTCTACGGCGAATTTGACGGGAACCGGTCTAAGCGCGTGTTGGTCAAAATCCTCGGAGAGTGACGGCTCCCCTTCGCAAAAGACTCTCGGCAGGTTCCTAGCCATGTCAAACGATTACTTGCTCGCTCAAGGTGCGGCCGACGTCGATCGGCTTGCCCTCTTGAATCAGGTCTATGGACCGCCGAGCGAAGCGCTGCTTATCGAGGGCGGCTTGAAGCCCGGCCTGCGTGTCGCCGAGATCGGCTGTGGTTCCGGCAACATGACCTGCTGGATGGCCGAAAGGGTTGGGCTCAACGGCCACGTCACAGGCGTAGATGCGAGTGAGGAATCGCTGGAACAAGCCCGGAAGCAGGCCAAGGTTCGCCAGCTAGGCAATGTGGAGTTCGTTCGGGGCGATGTCAATCAATTGTCACTCCCTCCAGCTTCTTTCGATCTGGTTTATTGCCGTTTTGTCTTGATGCACCAACGGCAGCCCGAAAAGGGCCTGAGTCAGATGGCTGCGGCCGTACGCCCGGGCGGCATGGTGATCTGTGAAGAACTGGATTTGTCCCGCTGTTTCTTCGAACCTCCATCCCTTTTCATGCAGCGCCTGATGGAACTAAACGTGGCCTTGGGCGATCGCCAAGGCGTGCATTACCGGCTCGGAAGTCGCATGAACACGCTCTTCCAGAACGCCGGCATCGGACAATTCGAGTTGAGCTTCTTCACGCCGGCAGCCTTGCGTGGGCCTGCCAAAGGTCTGCTAACGCTGAGTTTCCGAGAGATAGCCGCCAAGGTTGTCGGGGCTGGCTTGGCCACGCAAGGGGAAGTGGATGAAATCATCCGTGAGGCGGAACGAACTGACTCCGATAACACCACGCTTTATGGCATGCCGCTCATGGGGCAGGCTTGGGCGCGCATTTCCATGAACCGGCCACGATGCCCGAACCTTTTGCGGTCTTTCTTCTAGAATGACCGCCGCCCACGGAAAAGCTTAGTGCGGAGAGAACATGGCGACCTTTCAAGATCAAACCATTGGCCACAAGAGCATCGTGCTCGACGGCAACGAATATATCGGCTGCAAATTCGAAAGCTGCCAGATGATTTACCGCGGCGGCGACTTGCCCAAGCTGAATCAATGCCACTTCGTCCGCTGCTCCTGGCATCTGGAAGAGGCAGCTCAAAGGACGGTTCGTTTTCTACGCGGCATTTACCATTCTGGTCCCGGCGGCCATGAATTAGTCGAAGAGACCTTGCGGCACATTCGGGTGCGGGTTTGAGGGATGACCATTTCTTTCCCAGAATGATGTGAGATTCTATCCCATGGGCACTAGGTCTTCTTGATGCCCGCGACTGGCTCCAACTTGATGCCCGCCGCATGCCAGGCGGCTTTGACGGCAGCCTCATGATTGGGTGCGGCTTGCAAAACGACGTGAAAAGCGCGAGGTTTGTGCGGCTTTTCCGGCTGATTCGATTCCTTTGCCGTCGTCTGCAAAACGTCGATCAGCGTTTCTAGGTCGGCCGGCGCTTTAACGAAAAGCTGATCGGCGTCGGCAATGCAAACAACCAGGGCGTCCGTCTTAAGCCACGCCAGATCGGCCAGGCAATCGTGCAGCGCGTCCCAGTTCTCCCCGAAATAATAGGGGAATTGCAAAGCCGCCGCCGCTTCGTCGAAGAAGTGGGCTGCCGTTGCCGATTTGCGGCCACGGATGAGCCGGGCCACTAACTTTTGCTTGGTTTCCTGTTCCAAGCTGCCGAGCCAATCACAGGTGTCGGTTGGCATCGCGACCAGGAGATGAAACCAGGGGGGCGTGGGTTTCCTCCAAACGGACTCACTCATGGCTTCACCGGATTTTTTTGAAGGTTTTGTAATGATCGTCCGTGTAATACGCGCTATTATTCGAACCGGTGATGAGTCGCTGGACGCCGCGGTTGACCCCGCGCCTTAGAGGATTGACGTCCCATTCGTGATATTTGATGGATCTCCCTTTCTCGTCTTTCTGCGGCAACAAGCGCTCGAAGTTGCCGAACGTGCGGCCGCCCTCGTATCCCTCCATCGCCTTATGGTGCTCGTCCACATAATCGAGAACCTTGCCCACCTTGGCAGGCACACCTTCCGGGAGCTTGATGGCGTCGCGCTTTTTCTCCTGGCCCAAGCCAGCCGTGCATAAGCCGGTGCAGGCGAGCAATGCCCAAACCATGGCCAAACCGTAACGCCGTTTCTGGGCCAGCATGTCGAGACACTCCCGAGAGAAGGACTGTTCAAGCGACCACGGTCCCTGTTGCGGCGGCCAACTCGAGCAGAAATAGCTTTTCGTCGTCTTCGAAATCGTGGGCCTCGGTCAGAGCGATGCCAAGCACGCCCCGTAGCTCGCCATCGACGAGCATCGGAACGGCGATCGAGCCTCCCGCGCCGGTTTGACGCGCTGCAGGCTTGGCCTGTCCCGAGGTATCGGTTTGGAGGTTGCACACTTCAACAGGCGCCCGCTTCTGCGCCGCCAGTCCCGCTAGCCCTTTGCCGGGCGGAATGCGCTGCACCTTGCCTGTCAACTCCGGATCGAGGCCGCGCACCGCCAGCAGCACCAGATCCCCCCCCGGTTCGAGACCGTGAATGGTGCCGACGGCTGCCTCCAGGTTTTCGAGCAGCCGTTCGAGTAGGGCTTGCAAGTCGACAGCGCCGCGAGCTTGGGTCGCCAGGTCGCGCTTCAATTCGCTGAGAAAACTGGTCCGATCTGCGATCATGTCCGACATACTTAGTCTCCTACTTGCGCCGTTTGCTCTCGACTTCCGGATTGACCCACGCGGCCAGTTTTTGGCCGGTGACGCCGGCTATCAGGTTTTTCGCACAGATTTCCGCCATCTGATTGCGCGTGGCGATCGTGGCGCTGGCGATGTGGGGGGCGATGACGATATTAGGCAGCTTCAGAAGCGGATTGTCCATGGCCGGGGGCTCGGGGTCGGTGACGTCGAGCCCGGCGGCAAAAATGGCGCCCGAAGCAAGAGCTGTGTAGAGGGCCTTCTCATCGACGATGGGGCCGCGAGCGGTATTGACCAGCACCGCGGACCGTTTCATTTTCTTGAATTGCTCGGTGGAAAACATGCCCCGCGTCTTTTCGTTCAAATCGGTATGGATGCTGATGAAATCCGCTTCGGCAAGCAACGTGTCGAAGGGAACCTGACGGGCTTGCAATTCGCGCTCGGCGTCCAGATTGCGGTTCACGTCGTGGTAGAGGATATTCATGTTCCACGCCCCGCGGCAGCGCCGGGCCATGGCCATGCCGATACGGCCGATGCCGACCACGCCCAGCGTGCGCCCGGCGAGGTCTTGGCCGAGATGGCCCAGCGGCTCCCAAGTTTTCCATTTCCCGGAAAGCGTATATTGATGGCCTTCCACAATGCGCCGCGCCGCGGTCACGAGCAGGCACAGAGCCATGTCGGCGGTGGCATCGGTCAGCACGCCGGGCGTGTTGCCGACTGCTATGCCGCGGGCGGTGGCAGCAGGCACATCGATATTATTGAAGCCGACGGCAAAGTTGCTGACGACGCGTAAATGGGGCGCCGCGTCGAGCAGCTCGGCGTCAACTTTGTCGGTAAGCAGGGAGGCCAGGCCCTGACAAGTCGCGATCTTTTGCTTGATAAGCGCGTAAGGCGGCGGCAGCGGTTCTTGCCAGATTTCCGCGTCGCAGGCCTCCTTAATGAGCTTCATCCCGGCTTCCGGGAGAATCCTGGTAACGAACACCTTAGGCTTCGCCATCATGCCGCGCACTCCGCCAACCAGGTCGAGTCAAGTCAAAGGGCGTGGTCATTTTACGGAGTCGAACTGGCCGCGCCGGAAAAAGCCGCCAATAGACCCGGCGGCTTTCTCTCTCCACTTTTCACTCTTCAATCGTCGCTAGCGCAAGGCATTCTCAAACTGTCGAAATTGTCGGTCGTTCAGCACTAGTTTCAATTTCGCGATTAGTTCGGCCTGCGCCTGTTCGTTCTGCTTGCGAAGTTTGGCGTGAAGCTTCTCGAAAACGCCATCGGCCTGTTCTTTCTGACGGTCGGAAAGATTCAGCGACTCAGCCGCCGCTTCCCATTCGGGCGGCCCGCTAGGAGGGGGCGGGGGAGCATCGAAATCGCCAGGACGATCCGGTGGCGGAGGGAAATCGCCGGGGCCGCCGGGGCGCTGGCCGCCACGACCAGGTCGACCGTCAGGACCGTCTGGTGGGCCGCCGGGGCCATCAGGTCGTTGACCGCGGCGACCGGGTCGGCCGTCAGGGCCATCGGGCGGACCGTCAGGTCCGCCCGGGCCACGGCGGGGCCGGGCTTCATTCAAGATTTTGCGTTGCTGGGCGTTCAGGATTTTGTTAATGCGCCCGCGTACCTCTTTTTCCAGGTCGTCGATTTGTTTCTCCTGCGCAGTCCGTAAGGTTCAAACTCTCGCGGACGTCCGGCGGAAACACATGGACAGGGTTCCATTGCGGAGGCGGTCCCTTGCGGCCATTGGGCTGCTGGGCGTTGCAAGCCATTATCAAGCCTGCCGAAATGGTGAGTGCAAAGAACCCAAACTTGACGCTGCGCATCGTGAGCTCCTTTTGGTCATCGGAGGAAGTCGCCGACAACCACCGGCGTTTCATTCCACGGGGCTCAAAATAGCAACGGTTACCTGAAGCGGAGATGAAGAGTCGTGAATCGTGAATCGTGGAGCGTGTGAATGGTAGAGCAGAAAACGAGATAGCGGATCGTGTAATGTCAGGGCAAGGAATTCACATGTATTCCTCCTGACCGCTGACTCCTGACTCCTGAGCCCTGACTCCTACAGTAAGTCCTGACTCCTGACCCCTGACCCCTCCCACTAATACCGGAACTCCACGCCTCCCGTGATGCCGTGGGCCCAGAAGTCCGAGTCTTTGAAGAGGGCCGCCGGGCGGACGGGGCCTAGGAGGGCGGTACCGGGAGTGAAGGGCGGCACGAAGAAGCGATTGACGCCTTCGTCGATTTGGTCCGCCGGCCGCACCACGCTCGACCAGTACATGAACGAATAGCCGGCATAGATCCGGCACCAACGTTTGCATTGCCAGCCCAGCGTAAGATCCAGCTCGCTGAGCACGGCGAAGCGATCCTTGCTGTAATTTCCGACGTTCGATTCCAGGGCATACAAGCCGGACGGTACGACGACGGCCGGTTGACCAAAGGGGCGGATTGTCGTGTCGCCGTTGATATCGACGTTTTCGTTGCTGGCCCCCAAAGCCGTCTTGGAAGTGAACTGCATGACCAGGGCCTTGTAGCGATACTCGAAACGGCTGCCTAATTGAGCGCCATAGAAGTTGTTTTTGGTTCCGAACGAATCTGTCCGGTCGGTGATGCCGCCGCCGAATTGGTTGGCCGGCAGGGTAGCGTTGACCTGGCTGCTATCGCTGATGTCGATGTCTTCTTGAAGCTGTGCCCAGCTAAACCCTAGAAGGAAATCGAGTCGATATTTGCTGTCTTCCAACCAGTTGCACAGAAAATTGGCATCGGCGCCGTGAAGCCGGCTCGACGTGGAGACATTGATCGTCCCGGAAGATTGTCCGGGGAAAGCCAAAATTTCAGCGGCGGGAACCGGCCCACTGAAGCCGGCGAGCGAAGGTGTCCCGACCACATCGAAAAAGGGTCGAGCCAGCACCAGGCCGTTGGCTCCGTTGGCGAAGTTGGCGGCGAAGTTGGTGTTCTGCGAGCCCAGAATGAAGAAGCTGCCGTCGAAACCGAAAGAGTGTTCACAATCGAGCCAGAAACCGGCCGCGATGCGACCGCCCGAACGTCCCTCTTCGCCCAAGGAATCGTCGCCAAAGAGCACGGACGTGCCGGGCTGACCCAGCGCTGCCGGCACGGGATCGGTGGTCGATCCGGTAGTCGCCAGCGCGGGCACATTTTGCGGTTTGAGCCACCAATAAAGATATTCGGCTTTGAACCAGAAACGGCCGGTTTCGGTGGGATCGTCCAGGCGCACGTTTCCAGGGCTTGGCCCGTAAGGCGGCGCGGCGGCGGGGCCATAACCTCCCTGCCCCGGGCCTGATACCGGAGGACCATCGCCGCCCTGTTGCCCTTGCGGGCCGTAGGCTCCGGCGCCTTGGGGATTGTAGCCTTGTTGGCTAAAACCTGGTTGTCCTTGCTGCCCATAGGCTGCGGCGCCTTGACCGCTATAACCTTGTTGGCCGTAGCCCGCTTGTCCCTGTTGCGCATAACCCGGGGCGGCCTGACCGTTGTAGCCTTGCCCGTAATTGCCACTGGCCCCGTAGCTGCCTTGCGACATATTGGCGCTCGAGCCATTGCTATAACCGTTCGATTGCATGCGCTGGCCGTTGCCGTAAACCGCCGCTCCCATGCTTCCGCCGTTATACGATCCCGTGGCAGACTGACCCCCGTATCCCGAGCCGTTGGGCACCGAGCCGCCATAGGCAGGGGAAGTCATTGAGCCCTGGTTGGCGTTGGCAGGTACCTGCGAAGGCGTGGACTGAGCCATCGCCAGTCCCGCGCTGGCGAGCAGCATTCCTAGCGCCCCGAGATGTCCCCTGCTCATGGGAGAGCCCCTTCCGATGGGAGAAACTGCATCATGCTAGATAGGATCGTGTCTCAACAGGTACATCGACCCCGCTCGAAAGCCGACTTGAATCAAACTAGGTTGGATCGCGCAGATTCCGCCGGCGCACTGCCTCCCATTCGCCCCAGCCGGCAAGGTGGCGCTTTATCCTCCTTGCCGCTTTTGCGTAGGCAGCGCATGGCGCCAGAGCTACCGTTAATTCCTAATCGAATTGAAGGCTTCCGCTGTCATTCTTTTGCTCGTGCCGCTGCCGAAAAGCACCAGGCCGCCTTTCTCGGGTGTGTCTTTTTCGTAAGCGATCGGCGTATTGGCGGAAAGCTCCATCCCCCAGATCACCACGATGTCGCCCGTTAGAATGGCTTTGTAACCGCGCGGCCAAGTCTGCTTCAGTTTGTCGAAATCCGCCAATTTGGCCGGGGGTTTATTCTCGGCCTTGAGATAGGTGAAATAGAGCTGGTGAATCTCGGGCATGGCAATATCCACCGGTCGATCGATGCCGGTGGATTCCCGCTTAGCCTGTTTACAAGCTGGAAGGATCAAGAGCGGGATGCTGAATGCTAAAATCAAAATTGCGCGAAATAAAGTTTGGTGGCTATTGTTGCCACGCAAAACTGAACAACTATGAGGCGGCCGCTCGCGCTTCTTCTCACCCCCTTGGCAAAGGGGGGTTGGGGGGGTCTTTGCCAGGCACTTCACGTCAGAATCCCCAGCCGTTGATCGTTTCGCCGCCCGACCGGGTGCCCAGGGCTTGGTAGGTTGCGAAGTCGATGTCATTGGCAATGAAATGCACCGAGCCGTCGGCAAAAGACATATTAACACCACCCGTGTGGTAACTGCGCGCGGCGATGTGAGCCATCGTGAGGTTGTAGTCGCCGCAATCATAACCGCTGTAGTTGGGCGGCACGGTGTGCGTATAAGTCATCATTTCCGGCATGGCCAGGCAGTACTCCCAGCCCCGATAGACGATGCGCGTGGTTTGCGGATAGCTCCAGTCGTCGCAAGCGGGTTTTGAGCCATTTCCTAGCGGCAACGTGGGGGTGTATTTGTTGAAAATGGCATCCGGCTCGAGATGAATGTTCGTCGGATTGTAAACGTCGGCGCCGGAAGGAATCGGCCACACGCCGCCATTCACGGTCGAACGGGTAGTCTCGGAATAGAGCGCTGTGTTGCTGGCGCCATCGGTGACGTTCGAGAGGGTGACTTTGTTCGTTACCATGCCAGTCGTCAGATTGATCGTATAGTTGAAGATGCCGACCCTGCGCGTATCCGTGCTTCGCGCATCAGCCGTATTGCCAAGATTGCCCATGTAGTTCGATCGGCCATATTGGCCTGTTCCGTAATCGATTCCCCCCGTCGACCCGTCCGAAGGGCAGAGATAGCTTTTCACGTCTTGCTTGCGGGCACTATCGTTGGCCGGTGACAGGTAGATGTCTTGGCTCAAGTCGAACTGGTTGTACTTGTTGCCTTGCTCCATGTAAGGGAGAATGATGGCCAGCACCGAGGCGCGGCCGCTAACGTTGATGTTCGCCGGCAAACCCAAGCCAGGTGGGAACTGGCCGAACGACGATTCGTAGTTCATGATGGCCAGGCTGATCTGCTTGAGGTTGTTCGAACAGCCGATCCGCGCCGCCGCCTCACGCACTTTTTGGACGGCGGGAAGCAACAGTCCGATCAAGACCGCAATAATTGCGATAACCACCAGGATTTCTATCAGGGTAAAGCCTTTGCGCGTCATACCACGCCACCACGGGCACGTGCGGGGGAGACTTGCGACAAGGATAGGAAGCTGGAAATCATGCTGGCACGCGCCAAAATATCGACGAGGCGTGGCAATAACTGAACCCCCACGGACACCATTCTGGCTCGGGAATTCAACAATTATGGCAGATTTCGCGCCGCGTATTCTTTTTTTTCGTTTGTTCGACGTCTGTATTTACAGAGCGGACCCACTTAACTACGCAAGCGCAGCACATTGGGTTCTCCGTAGGAAGCTGCTCGGGAAACCCCAAAACACCTTTTCGGCGTCGGAATCGGGATCAGCTAACCTGTTCCAGTAGCTCAGGAATGGCGGGATGGGGATGCCCAACGGGGCTGCGCTCGATGACGCGCATGCTCCGCCAGCGGCCTTGTCGGAACCGAACGAGAAAGACCAGTGCCTGAGCGATGACGTAAGTCGTTGCGGCTGCCCATGCCCAGTTCAGGCCCCATTCGAAGTAATAGACCGCCCAGGTAGGCAGCACCATCATGGGCCAGGCCAGGGTCAGGCAAACCAACGTCACGAAGCGTGTGTCGCCCGCGCCGCGCAAGGCAAACGAAAAGATGAGATTCATGCTGTCGAACAAGGAATATAACGCCACAAAACGCAAGAGAACGGGCACGAGGCCGGCAATTCCCGGCCATTTTGGATCGCCGCTCTCAAACAACAAGAGAAATGGCCCGGGCGCGAACGCGTAGAGCAAGGCGAGAATCCCCATGTAGAGCCAGGCAGCCCGGAAGCCGGTCCAAGTGCTCTTTTCGGCAAGATCGGGCCGATCCTCACCCAACCGTTGACCGACCAGGATCATGACGGCCTGTCCCATGCCCAGCATCGGCACAATCGCCACAAAATTGATGCTGAAAGCAACGTTGGTGGCGGCCAATTCCGTGTCGCCGAGCCGTCCCACCAGGAACAGGAAAACCGTGAAAGCCAGGCCTTCGAGCATCCATTGGCAGCCATTGGGCAGACCGAAACGCATGAGTCTGGCGAATAGCTCGCGATCGAAGCGCCAGCCGGCCATCGTGCGGAAGGGCTCGCGATAAGAGCGTCTGGAAAAGAAGAAGAGTGCCAACAGGCGCAGAGCAAGAGGAGCCGACCGCCGTCGCCAATCCAGGCGCCTTGATGCCCATGGCGGGCAGGCCCCAACGGCCTGGAACAAGTGTAAAGACCATGGCTGCGTTCACCGCCAACCCAACGATGTCGACTTTGAGCACAGTCCAGCTGTCGCCCCGGCCGGCAAAAAAGCTATTGACGGCGGCAACAATCAGGGCCGGCAAGGCAGCGCAACAAAGGTACTGAAAATAGACGACCTCCAATCCCTGAATGGCCGGTGAATGGCCCCCTATGGCCATGATCTTTGGCGCTAGGGGGATCAGTGCCAAGAAAAGCAAACCGGAGGCCACGCTGAAATAGAGCCGCCTGCCAAACCGCCGGCCCGACGCGCTCGGGCCGGCCGGCTCCGGTGTACTGGGCGACGAATGTCGTTGCATAGCTGGCGGTATTTTGCAGCAGCGCCAAGATGGTCCAGTAAAGCAACGCCGCGGGCATGGCTGCGGCCACCGCGTCGGTGCTGTAACGACTCAAAAGAATGCGATCGAGCGTGATTTGCAAAGTCATGAAGCTGCTGCTGAGAATCAGCGGCAGCGCCAGACGGATCATCTCGCGAAAACCGCCCGCGGGCGCCGGTTGCTTCATGCGCGACACCATATGCTCCTTGTGCTCATGGGAAGAAACCCGGCACGAGAGAGTCTCCAACAGCCGGACGGTTTTCCTTGGACACGCAGACTGCCGGGCCGGTTCGCGCTTGATACAAGTATCGAGAACTCAACCGCCTGCGGGATTATTCCAGCGTGCGGCGCTAGCAAGGATAAACGTCTGCACTTGCCAGCACCATCTGAAATGGCGCTATTTGGATTGTTCGATTTACGCGGTTTCGTTCTTGGCCCCGATAGGGGTCGCGGAATGTAGCCACGGGTGGAGCAAAGCGAAACCCGTGGACCAAAGGCATACGATTCCGCCCCGTGAGGGGCGGTGGAAACACCAACTCGCTCAGAGTACCAATTTACCAAGTGAATAGGCACGTCTCCTTTGCCCCATTCGGGGCAAGGGGGAAAGAAAGTCGTTTACTATCCACGGGTTCCGCGGCAGCCGGCTTCGCCGCCGCGCCGCTCCACCCGTGGCTACATTCCGACGCCCCATCCGGGGCGTTTCGTGTACGACGCTGGTATCCGAAACAATCGCAGGCAATCACCAAAGATAACGTAACCCGGCCAAAGCGCGAACGCGTTCGTAAACCGCAAGAACTTGCTGCGGCGAATGAACGACCGGCTCCAGCGAGACGGCAATGAACTTCCCGTCGGGCGTGGCTCGGGTCGTGTAAGGCGGATCGCGTTCGGCTTGCAAGGCCTCGCGCACCGCTGCCACCGCCCTGGCGACAAATCCTTGGTCCTCGCTGCCGATGAGCTTGAACAGGTAGGGACCAGGAAACGCGTGCGTTTTTTCCAACAACTCGATGGATAGCTGTTCCGTCAAAATAGCCTCGGCCTAGAAGGAGGCGGCCCGAACATCTATGCAGTGCGCCAGGGGCAACTAAACGGGACAGGTCTCATTTCGCCGCAGGATCCTCAGGCCGCTAGAACCAGGACGCGAAATGAGACCTGTCCCGTTTAGTTGCCGGGATGCAGCTCGGGCCGCAGATAGATGAAACTCTTGCCCAGTCGGCCACCGTAATTACCCCCCGATATTCTAACGAGGCCAGGCGTTTCGCGACAGGCGGCTAGGGCCGCCTGCGTGGCCCGGGCTATCGTCGGCAAATCCCGGCCATTGATGATGATCTCCATGATCGAACCGACTCCGTCCGGAACCTTGGACCGAGTGCCCAGACGGTCCTTTAAGGTTGGGCAGTAATCTTCATAAGTGCTGGCGATGCTGAACGAATAGCGGCTGCCCGCCTTCGATCCACTGGCTGCCAATCCACCTGGAAAAGGCGTGATGACGCCGGGCGTGGCGGCCACCGCCCGTTGAGCACGCTCGGCCGCGAGCAGGGCACTGTCCAAGTCGCGGCCCATAAACCAAAGGTTGCCCCCCATCAGCCCATCGCGGTAGCCGAATCGGCGATCCAAGATGAATTCGCCGCCCAAGATAGGCACGACCCAAACTTTGCGGCCGAAGCGTTGGTCGCGGAACTGCCAGCCGTCGCCGAAGAAGGCCAGCTTGCGACCGAGCTTGAAGAAGTTTTCCGGCTCGTCGAGCAGATTGAAGCAGGCAGTGGTCGGGCAGGTGAGCACATTCTGACTGAGCGCACCAGAAGCGAGCGCTCAAGGGCCGGCACGCGATCCTTGCGGAAGCGCGGCATATGAAACTGCACGACCGCCCCGGGCCGGCCATCGGGAGTCGCGAAAGTGGTGTCGCCGCCGGGACCTACATAGCGATCTAGCCCTGCTTCACAATCGCAGAGAATCGTGCTCGAAGCATTGCCGGTTGCCGCCTGCACGGCGTGATCGAGCCAGGTGCGATCCCGCGCCGTGATCAGCACCTCGGCGTAGATGCTGCGAAACGCCTCGGCAAAAGTATCGTCAATTTCGGCGCCATGGCTGCGGCCGCGCCCTTCATAAACTGCTTTTTCGGTGATGATTCGATCCATGAAAATGTCGTGTTCTTGCGTCGGAATTTCGGGGAACAGCTGGCACTCGAATGCGAGAGCGATCAGTGGCGCGTCCAGTCGGGCGTGTTGCAAGAGCTTGTCGTAGTAGCCGAAGCCATGCCCCATGCGGGCACCGGAGCGATCGAAGGCGACGCCCGGAACCATGACCAGATCGAGCTGCTCGGGCAAGAAGCGCTTCTCGGGCAGCGAGCGCAGCTCGGCTTTCGGTTCGAGGATCTTGTACATGCCGATCGCCAGCTCATCCATCGAAGTAAGATGGAAAAGCTCCAGCTCGCCGTCGACGCAATAAGGAACCACGATCTTCTTGTAGTGCTTCAAAGCTTCGGGCAAGTAATGCCGCGTGCGCACTTCGCTGCGAACGTCGACGTAGTACATCACCACTTGGGCCGCGCGATATTCCGGCAGCGCCACGAAACGCTCCAGAATCAGCCTGGCTCAGCTCTTCTTTGTCCGGCTGCGCGTTGCGATTGGCGTGCGCTTGCTCGCGCAGTTGCTTCTTGCGTTCCTGGAAAGTGGATTGCTCTACGGTGCTCATGCAGTGGCTCGTGCGATGTAAGCTGGGTGGATCGACTCCACTATTGTCTTATGGATGGGTCGTGAATCGGGGATCGGGAATCGGGAAACGCAATTTCGTTTAGCCGCGTGCCTGCTGTATTCTGACTATTGTCTACTTCCTCAAAGGTTTGGGCTGCACGATGAGAGCGATCGTTCGGGATGTGTTGTGGATCGGGACGGCAGTCGATGCCGGGAACATCAGGGCGGTGCTGGATGCCGGCATCACGGCCGTGGTGGACCTGGCCATCGAAGAGAAACCGGTGATCTACCCGCGGGATATCCTTTATTGCCGGGTGCCGATGGTCGATGGCGAAGGCAATGCTCCGCCTATTCTGCGCATCGCCATCGACACCACCGTGACCCTGGTGCGCTGCCGCGTCCCTACGCTGGTCGCCTGCGGGGGCGGCATGAGTCGCTCGCCCGCGGTGGCAGCCGCGGCGCTTGCTCTGGTGCGCGGACTATCCCCCGATTCCATGCTGGAAGAGATTGCAGCTTCCGGTCCGCACGATGTCGTTCCGGGACTTTGGACGGCGATCAAGGCGGTGGCTGAGGAGAAGCCCTGAAGCGACCGGCGAGCCTCCCACGTAAGTGAGAGGAGGCTACCGAAAACTCCCCCCACTAACGTGGGAGGCTCGCTGGCGACTGTTGGAGACGAGAGCTGGATGCGCCAAACCGCTCGATTCGCCAGATTCAGCGAAAGCCAGCGGCATGCGCTGGATTCCAGTCGAAACCTCGTCATTCGCGCCAACGCGGGCAGCGGCAAGACCAGTGTGCTCATCGAACGCATTGTGCAGATTTTCGCGCAGAGCCGGCAAACTTCCACCCCGCTCGCGGTTACCGATATTGCCGCCATCACTTTCACGCGCAAAGCGACTGCCGAGCTGCAGGAGCACTGCGCCAAGCATTCGACGAGGAGCAAAATGCCGCCGCCGACCCGGCAGAGAAAGCCTTCTGGTCCAAGGCATCTGCTGATCTCGCGCGAGCCACGATCGGAACTATCGACAGTTTGTGCAGCCGGATTTTGCGCGAATTCCACTGGGATTCACAGGGCGCTGAGCGCATCGAAGTCGATTTTCAACCGCTCGATCCTTACGATCAGAATCTGCTCCAACAAGAAGCCATCGACCGCGTCATCAACCGTTCGGGAGACTCCAGAGACGGCGCCGACTCGCCCGAACGGGCGGCGCTGAACTGGTGGGGACAGCGCGAGGGATTCGCTGTCCTTAGTCAGCACTTGCTCCAACTCTTAAACGATCCCGTCGAGCCCGAACGGATCATTGCCGCTCAAAGCGATCAGCCCAGCATCGAAGAACGTTGCCGGCGACATGTCGGGACGAAGCGCCTGCGGTCTGCCTGCTCCAGGAATCGCGCGATCAATTGCAGACGGCGTTGCAGGAAATCGTGAGCATTTTGGGGAACAAACCAAGAACCATAACCCTGGGAAATCTCCGCCAAGAATGCGGAGCACTTCTTCTCGCACTGCCCGACACGAACCAGGATCCGGCTAGTCTGGGACTGTTGGGCGGCATTCTTCTGACTGAGAAAAATGAGCCTCGGAAAATGAAGAACTACAAGGATGTGGAACCGCAGCTTGTAGCGTTGCAGAAGACTTGGACAGCAGCGTTACAGGTTGAACTCGTCGATGTGGAAGGCGAGGCGCATGCCTTTCGGGCAGCAGATTATCTGGCTTGCTTGCTCGGCCCTGTATTTGCGGAATACCTAGGATTGTGCCGCGAGGCTAACCGCTACGATTTCTTGACGCTGGCAAGGCGGACTCGCCATTTGCTGCAATCGTCCACGCGCGATCCGCGCGGAGTTGCGGAAACGCTATCGCTACGTGATGGTGGACGAATTCCAGGACACGAATCCCTTGCAATGGGACATCTTGTCCTACATTGTCGGCGACGGCCCTGACGGATTGCTGGATAAGGACCGCCTGTGCATCGTGGGCGATCCACAGCAGTCGATCTTTCGTTTCCGCCAAGCCGACGTGCGCGTCTTCCAGCAAGTGCATGAAAAAATCGTGGCCAGCAATCGCCATCGCGGTCTCGCCGAAAGTCCCATGGCTTACGACGCTATGCCTAATGCCCGCCTATCGACTCTCGAAGAACGCGAGGGATTCGTCGTGCTGGCGGAGAACTATCGCTCGCTAAGTCCCCTGCCGTTGTTGCTGATGGATGAGGTATTCCACTATACGTTTGACGCAGACAAACACAATTTGAACCCCGCTGTCGACACTTTCGAGATTCAATACCAGCGCCTGAAAGCTGGCAGACGCGAACCCGCGAATGGTGAAGTTCGTTACGTGTTCGCCGATGCGGACACGACAGAGTCTGAGGAAAATGGCTCGGAGAATGGAGCAGAGGAAACCCCGCCCGATGAAGAGCTGGTGGCCGCTCAAGTCGAAGCTGTGGCGGCCGAGTTCGTCCGCCTTTGGGGGGAACCGCGGCTATTGCCTGAGGGGCAAGAAGCGGCGACCTTGCGGTGGCGCGACATGGCGGTCCTCTTGCCGAGCCGGTCGGAGACTTTAAGCGCGCTCGAAAGCGCGTTGCGGCGACCGGCGCAATTCCGTTCGTCGTTTTCGGCGGCATTGGCTTTTGGCAACGCCAGGAAATTCGCGACCTGGTCCATCTGGCCAGTTGGCTGGCCGATCCGGGCGATGAGATGGCTCTGTTCATCGTGAGTCGCAGCCCGCTCGTGCTGCTGAACGATTCAGAAATCTTCTTTATCTCGCAATTGGGCCGAGGCAGCCTGTGGCGCGGCTTGCAAGCCGCCGCGCAGGCGGGCAACTCGTTGCCTACCATAGACAGTAAACCGACATCTTCGCGCCGGCCCGAAACGCCCGGGCTCTCCGGTGCTCTCGAACAGACCTGGCAACAATTCACGCCGGAGAGACGCCAGGCGATTCGCGACGCCGCCACACGACTTCAGCGTTGGCGCGAGCGCACCGATCGCATGGGGCACGCCGACGTGTTGCAGCGCGCCTGGAGGAGAGCGGCGCTTACGCCTTATACGCCGTGCTGCCCGAAGGTGAGCAGATCCTGGCCAATCTGCGGCAATTCTTCGATCGCGTGCGCACGGAAGAAGGACGTGGCGCCTTGGGCCTCGGCCGGCTGGCACGCAGACTGCGCAAACACGTCGATGACTTCGATAGGGAAGGTCAGGCCAATCTTTCTGCCGGCGATGATGCCGTGCAGATCATGACCGTGCACGCCGCCAAGGGGCTCGAATTCCCCGTGGTAGCGGTCCTCAAGATGGAGGGCGCCGTCGATCGGTCGCGCAGGATCCAACTTGCTGGTGGAAGATCAGGAGAACCCGTTAGCGAGCGCAGGCACGCTCTATGTGAGCGTACGCCACCCCAAGCACCCTTTGCGCACCTTTAACTGCCAAGGGCTGCGCAGGCTTCGCGAATTGGACAAACGGCAGGAAATTGCCGAGAAGCGGCGACTCTTTTACGTTGCCGGCACGCGCACCTCCGAACGATTGATCCTGGCCGGGCGCACCACCAAGAACGAGCGCGTCAGCTGGCAGACATGGTTCGAGAAGGCATTGAAAATTGAGGAAGATCAGCGCCAGGCGGGCCTATGGGAAGATCGGGCCAAGGGCTGGCAACTCACGATCGTCGGTTCCGCCTCAGAAAAGGCTGAACTCAACTTGCCTTCGGGGAATGCGTCTGGCTTGGTCGTCGATCTCGAGCCGATCTGCGAAGAGAGTCTGACGCCGCTGATCGCAGCCACGCATTTGGACACGTTGCGCAAGAATTGGCCGGGACTCCGCATGCCTGGTGGCTGCGCCACCGTGTGCATTTGGACGCGGCGCCTAAGCCGGCAGTCCAGGCGTGGAAACAGCCTGGCTCTCTACGCGCCCAAAAGCGCGGCGCCCTGATTGGACAGTTGGTGCACCGCCTGCTGATGCTGGGCGATGATCTTTTCGAAATGGCTCCCGCGGCGCTCGAACGGCGGATATTCGACTTGGCCGCGGCCCTGCTCGAACGCGCCGTCCTCGAAGAGGAAGGCGACATCGCGTCCGAAGATCGACGGAATATCGCTAACGTCGCGAACGCCGCCCACAAAATTCTCACGGGCCTGCACCGTCCTGATTCGGACGCGGAGGCGATACGCAGGCTCATGCGAGCGCCGGGAAAGACAGAAGTTCCCTTTGCCCTGGCGCTGGGTCGCTGGGTGGTGCGCGGACGTTTTGACAAACTCATCCGAGCCGAAAAAACGAACGGCTACACACTGGTCGATTGGAAGACCGGCTCCCTGCACAACACCAGCGTGGGTGCAGAGCGCTACCGCAGGCAGATGCTGCTCTACGCGCTGGCATTGGCGAAGCGGCCAGGCTGCCCAAATCGACAACGGCGTGCAGGTCCAGCTCGTTTTCCTCGAAACCGCCGAGATCGTGCCGTTGCATTTCAACGACGCGACCCTCCGCGCTTTCGGCTCGGAAATCGAACCTGACTTACTGAAAACCGACCCATTCCTGGAATCGCTCGAAGCCGCTGGGCGTGCCGTGCCGCGCGAAAACGACGGCCGGTAGGAGGCACGACTTCTGCGATACGCAAAACTCCGGCACAACGAGGCGCTGCCGGAAGGAACCGTTCAATGGTGTTCGCACATTGGCTTGGAACATGCGAACTTGGATTGCCGAGGGACGAATGCGTCAGCCAACGCCTCAGCGTGACTTGTCCATCGCCAGACCTGCTTCGTGCGTCGGTTCTTCATCCTGCTTCAGAAAACCGTTTAGTTCCGCACGCAGCACCGGCACGCTCTCCGGAGCATCGATACCGATGCGGATGCGATTTCCTTTAATCTCCACCACCGTGATCGTGATGTGATTGCCGATGTAGATTTGTTCGCCGGGCTTTCTGCTGAGAACCAGCATAAGATCCATCCTCCGTGAAAAAAAAGTGCCTCAAATCCATACTCCAGAGGATTCTAGGCCGTTAATTCCCAAAAAACAAGAATCTTTGACCTTTTTTAGGCAAAATTCTGAACAAAAAGTCACTTGATAGCCAAGCAGGTCCTCCTAAGCGTTTTTCGATCCACGATCCACGATCCACGATCCACGATCCACGATCCGCGATCCACGATCCGCGATCCGCGATCCATGATCCATGATCCACAACTCCCGACTCCCGACTTCCCGACTCCCAACTCCCGACAGCTCTTGCCCTCGCCCAAGCCAACGGCCTTGTCTATATTGGGAAAAGCGACGTGGCGTAGGATTTCCGCCCGCATAGCCCACCTAAATGGCCTCTTCCCTCCCGTGCTCCGTGCGAGCAACGCGCGATCATATTTTCGAGAGGTTCCGTGGATGACCACACGATGGCTTAGTTTGGCGGCAGTTCTGTTCTGTGCGTTGCCGGCGGTCGCGGACGATTGGCCGCAATGGCGCGGCCCGCATCGCGACGACATTTCGAATGAAAAGGGCTTGCTCAAAAGTTGGCCCGCCAAGGGCCCCCGGCTGATCTGGACCTACGAAAATGCCGGTTCGGGCTACTCCGGTCCCGCCGTTGTCGGCAATCGTCTGTATACGATGGGAACCCGCGGCAATGCCGAATGCGTGCTGGCTTTGAATGCGGATACAGGTAAGGAAGTTTGGACGACGCCTGTCGGAAAAGTCTTCACCGAAACCCATGGCAACGGCCCGCGCACCACTCCAACGGTTAATGGCGCAGTATCTCTATGTCATGGGCGGCGAGAGCGATCTGGTTTGTCTGGAAGCGGCCGACGGCAAGAAAATCTGGAGCAAAAATCTCAAGAAGGATTTTGGCGGCCAATTGATGTCGGGCTGGGGTTATTGCGAATCGCCGTTAGTCGATGGCGACCTAGTCGTGTGCACTCCTGGCGGTTCCAAGGGCGCCATCATCGCCCTCGACAAAATGAGCGGCAAGGAAATCTGGCACACCACCGATCTCAAAGACAAATGCTCTTACGCATCGATGATCGCAGCCGACGCCCTGGGCGTTCGCCAATACATTCAGGTAACTGCCGCCAATATCGTCGGCGTAGACGCAAAAACCGGCAAATTGCTCTGGCGCTACAAACCCAAGATCGCACTGCGGACGGCCGTTATCCCGACGCCCATTTACCACGATGGCTGCGTCTATATCAGCGCGGGCTATGGGGCCGGTTGCGAATGCGTGAAGCTCGAGCGCGATGGCGGCGAATTCAAGGCGACGAAAGTCTTTTCCAATAAAGTCATGACCAACCATCACGGCGGCGTCGTGCTGATCGACGACCACCTCTATGGCTACTCGGATAGCGAGCGCGGCTGGGTCTGCCAAGATTTCAAGACAGGCAAGCTGATTTGGAAATCGACCAACTCAAACAAATTCGGGAAGGGATCGGTAACCTACGCTGACGGGCACCTCATCTGCTACGACGAAACCAAGGGCACCGTGGTTCTGGTTCAGGCAAATGCCACGGGCTGGAAAGAAGACGGCCGATTTTCACTCCCCAAGGAAAGTAAGATCCGACGGCCCGATGGCCGCTTCTGGACGCATCCCGTAGTCGCCAACGGCAAGCTTTACATTCGCGATCAGGACTTGATTTTCTGCTTCGACGTGAAGGATCAGATCGCCCGGGCGCGTTAATTCTTGCGAGGATCGGGGCCGCCATGCCCGCTTCATTACGCCGGATCGGCTGTCCCGTTCCGCCTTGGAGCGACTGCAAACCGAACGTTTGCAGACGCTCCAAAGCAATGTTTTTCCTGCCAATCGGTTCTATGCGAACAAGTTTGCCGCCGCCCATGTGCAGCCTAACGGTTTGCGGAGCCTCGACGATTTGCGCACCTGGCCGCTGACCACCAAGGCCGAATTACTGGCGGATCAAGAGACTCACCCGCCTTATGGCAGCAACCTTACTTTTGGGGCCGAGCGCTATAGTCGCATCCACCAAACCTCAGGCACCTCAGGGAAGCCGCTTTATTGGCTCGATACGCCGGAGAGCTGGCAAGGTTGCCTGGACATCTGGAAAACGCTTTTTAGCGTGGCGGGCATTGGTTCGCGGGATAGGCTCTATTTTGCCTTTTCCTTTGGGCCGTTTCTGGGGTTCTGGACGGCCTTCGAAGGGGCGGGGCAACTGGGTCTATTCTGTCAAGCGGGCGGCGGACTAAGCACTGTCGCCCGCTTACGGCAGATTATCGAGCATCGGGCGACCGTTGTCTTGTGTACGCCCACTTATGCCCTCCACCTTGCTCAGGCGGCAAAAACGCACGGCATCGATTTGGCGGGGTCGGCGGTGCGCATGGTATTGGTGGCCGGGGAACCGGGGGGCAGCATTCCCGAGACGCGCGGCCTCATCGAGCGCGGCTTCGGCGCCAGAGTGGTGGATCACTGCGGCATGACCGAAGTTGGGCCCACGGCGATCGAATGCCTGGAATCCCCGGCGAGTCTGCACATAATAGAAACAGATTATGTGGCCGAGATCGTAAACTCCGAGAACCTTCAACCGACGCCGCCCGGTGAGCTCGGGGAGCTGATTCTCACCACGTTGAGCCGACAGGGCAGCCCGTTGCTGCGTTACCGCACGGGCGATTTGGTTCGCGCCGGTTGCCGGGCTTGCCCCTGCGGCCGATCGTTGCTGCGGCTCGAAGGTGGAATCTTGGGGCGAGTCGATGATATGATCCACCTACGCGGCAATAACTTTTATCCCGGGGCCGTGGAAGCGATTCTGCGGCGGTTCGAGAGCGTGGTCGAATACCGGATTACGGTCGATGAAACCGCGCCGCTCACCGCTTTGCGAATCGAAGTGGAACCGGCTGATGGTATCGAAGGAAAAGGCTTGGCGGAAACCGTGAGCCAGGCTCTTCGCGACGAGTTGCTCTTTCGGGTCGACGTGGCGCCGGTCCCGGGTGGCAGTTTGCCACGGTTCGAGATGAAAGCGCGCCGGTTGGTGCGCAAACGCTAGTCTTGCCAGGATGACTTAAAGATGATGCAACGTTTCGCTTTCGCTTGTGTCGCTCTGATGATGCTCCAAGGCCCGGCCGCACAGGCCGACGATTGGGCCCACTGGCGGGGGCCTGAAAACACGGGGGTCTCGCACAACAAGGACCTGCCCGAGCACATGGGGCTGGATCCAGCCGACCCCAACAGCAATATCGTCTGGAAGCAGCCCTACGGCGGCCGCAGCTGCCCCATCGTCATGAACGGGCGCGTCTACATCATCAACGAGGCCGGCAGCGGCGTGCACGATCAAGAACGCGTTATGTGTTTTGACGAGAACACCGGCAAGCCGCTTTGGCAATATCGCTTCAACGTCTTCCAGACCGACATTCCCAGCAATCGCGTCGGCTGGAGCAACCTGGCCGGCGATCCCGAAACCGGCAACATCTACGCCCACGGCATTCAGGGACTCTACTTTTGTTTCGACAAGGACGGTAAGGTCCTCTGGTCGCATTCCCTGACCGAAGAATATGGCCGCATTTCCGGCTTCGGCGGCCGCATCAACAGCCCCATCGTGGATGGCAACCTGGTCATCATGGGCATTCTGAATTCCGGCTGGGGCGATCAGGCTCGCGGCGCCTGCCGCTTTCTGGCTCTTGACAAGCGCACCGGCGTGCCGGTCTGGTGGAGTGCGCCGCTCGCCGTCGAGGGGCACCTTTTACTCCATTCCGGTCGTCGCGGTCATCAACGGCGAACGGTTGATGATCACCGGTGCTTCCGACGGCGCGCTTCACGCCTTCAAGGTGCGCACCGGCGAAGAGGCCTGGAGTCATCCGCTGGGCGCCCGGGCGATGAACTCCGGCCCAGTGGTCGACGGCAGCCTAGTCTACGCCTGCCATGGAGAAGAGAATACCGATACCAACGTGAACGGCCGTGTGATCTGCGTGGATGCCTCGAAGCTAGTCAACGGCAAGCCCAAGCTCATCTGGAAAAGAGACGGCATCAAGGCCGGGTTCGAAACGCCGATTCTTCAAGGCGGGCGCCTTTACGTCGCCGACGACAAGGCCAGGCTTTTTTGCCTCGACGCCAAGACCGGCAAAACCCTGTGGGAGAAAAAGTACGGCCGTACCGCCCGTGGCTCGCCTGTCTGGGCCGACGGCAAGATCTACGTTTGCGAGGTGGCGTCGAGATTTCACATTTTGAAGCCGGAAGCCGACAAGTGCGAGGAGTTATATTCCCAATTCTTTCCCAGCAAGGATCGCGAAACGGTGGTCGAGCTCAATGGCTCGCCGGCGATCGCCAACGGCAAGATCTTTTTCAACACCCGTGACGAGCTGTACTGCATCGGCAAGAAAAACCATTCGGAAGCGCCTGCGCAGCGGGAGCCTGAGCCGGCCGAACCGCCAGCCGACGGCCCGGCTACGCACCTGCAGATTGTACCCGCCGACGTCGTGCTGGCGCCCGGCGAGAGCGTTACTTTCGAGGCCCGGCTCTTCGACAAACACGGTCGCTTTTTGCGGAAGAGCGCTGCCCAGTGGACGCTGCCCACGCCTCCTCTCCCTCCTGGAGCCAAGGGTTCGCCTCGGCCACTGGCCGGTACCATTTCGGCGGCGGGCGAATTCATGGCTGCCGCCGTTCCACCCTGGCAAGGGGGCCACGTGGCCGCTAGCGCCGATGGCGTCACCGGCCAGGCCAGGGTGCGCATTTTACCCAAGCTTCCCTTCACGCAGAACTTTGCGAAAGTGCCTCCGGGCAGCGTCCCGGCCGCCTGGGTTAATTGCCAGGGTAAGTTCGTCGTCGTGAAACACGGCGACATGAACGTCTTGCAGAAGGTGGCCACGAATCCCAACCCGATCGTCGCTCGCGCCTATACCTACATGGGCATGCCGAGCCTGAGCAATTACACGATCGAGGCGGACGTGATGGGGACTCAGGTGAAGAGCGATCTGCCCGACATGGGCATCGTCAACAGCCGCTACACACTGATGCTCGACGGCAACAAACAAATGTTGCGGCTCATGTCGTGGGAGGCCTTGCCGCGCGTTGACAAGGCAATTGCATTCCACTGGAAACCCAACACCTGGTACCACATGAAACTGATGGTCATACCCGCGGGCAACAAGGCTTATGCCAAAGGCAAGGTTTGGCCCAAGGGGGAACCCGAGCCAGCCGGCTGGACGACGGAATTCGAAGATCCTTGCCCGAATCTGGAAGGCAGCCCCGCACTCTACGGCTACGCCACCGGCATTTTGGAAGCGGCGGTGGGAACAGAACCCATGTTCGCCAATGTGACAGTCTCGCCAAACAAGAATTAGAAGCCAAGCATTCGTCAACACAGAAGGATGTCATAAATGCAATCTCCTACTTTACGTCGCGGGATTTCGGCCCTCGTCACGGCGGGCATTTTCGTGCTGTTGCTGGGCTATTTTGTCCGTCCCGTGCAAACGCGCGATCCGGAGCCGGCCACCACGGCCTCGGCGGATGCTGCCGCGGGTCAGAGCTGGGACATGTTCGGCGGCACGTTGCAGCGCAACATGGTCAACACCTTCGAAAAGAACGTGCCCACCGACTGGGACGTGGAAACCGGCAAAAACATCAAGTGGTCGTCTGAACTGGGCTCGCGCCTATGGCGGGCCCGTGGTGCACGGCGGCAAAATCTTTGTCGGCACCAATAACGAAGGCCCGCGCAATCCCAAGATCAAGGGAGACAAGGGCATCGTCATGTGCTTCAGCGAGAAGGACGGCAAGTTCCTCTGGCAAGCCGTACACGACAAACTGGCGTCCGGAATGGTGAACGATTGGCCGCGCGAGGGCATTTGCTCGACGGCTTTTGCCGAAGGCAATCGCATCTATTACGTGAACAATCGCTGCGAGCTGATCTGCGCCGACACGGAAGGCTTTTTGGACGGCAAGAACGACGGCGTTCAGGACGAGAAATACAAGGGCCAACCGACGCCGACATCATTTGGCGCTTGGACATGATGAAGGAACTGGATGTCTTCCCGCATAACTTGGCCACCAGCTCACCCCTGGTCGTCGGCGACACCATTTACCTTTTGACCAGCAATGGCGTGGACGAGGGACACATCAACGTGCCCTCGCCCAAGGCGCCGAGCTTCCTTGCCGTCAACAAGAAGACCGGCAAGGTGATCTGGAAAGACAATACCCCAAGCATCAAGGTGGCCGAAGGGTTGGCCAGCGCCGCCGACCAGATGGATTTCCTGCGCAGGCTCCAGGACAGCGGCCAAAAGATCTTGCATGGCCAGTGGTCCAATGCGGCCTACGGAGTCGTCAACGGTAGGCCGCAAGTCGTCTTCCCTGGCGGCGACGGCTGGGTTTACGCGCTCGATCCCGCGACCGGCAAGCACCTCTGGAAGTTCGATTGCAATCCGAAGAACTCCCACTACGAGATTGGCGGCCGCGGCACGCGCAATAATATCATTGCCACCCCGGTGATTCACGACAACAAGGTTTACGTCGGAGTCGGCCAGGATCCCGAACATGGCGAAGGCATCGGCGACCTCTGGTGCATGGACATGACCAAGTCCGGCGACATTTCTCCCGAGTTGGTGGTCGACTACAACTCCACGCCGCTCAAAACCATTCCCAACAAAAATAGCGGCCTGATCTGGCGTTTCGGCGGATCGACCAAGGGCGGCAATCGCGATTTCAATTTCGGCCGCACCATGAGCACCTGCGCGGTGCACGATGGGCTGCTTTTCGCCGCCGAACTCGGAGGTTATCTGCAATGCCTGGACGCCAACACCGGCAAGCATCTTTGGGAATACGATCTCAAGTCCGCCGTTTGGGGCTCGCCGGCCTGGATCGACGGCAAGATCTATATCGGCACCGAAGATGGCGACGTCCACATTCTCCAGGCTGGTAGAGAGAAAAAGCTCATCGGCATTCGCGAGATGAAGCATGGCGTCAAGTCGACGCCGGTCGCCGTCAACGGCACGCTCTACATCATGACCGAAACCACGCTGTATGCGATCGGCAATAAGTAGGCGAAGTTGAGCGCGATTTTCGTTTAACCCGGAGCCAACGGCGACGGCTGTAAGGCTCTCGATGCCGAATCGTGCTTGCTGACCCGAAAAACTTGAAGTCAGCCGTCGCCGTTGGCTCCGGGTTAAACGAATGCAACAAACTTCTTAGTCGCTCGAAAAGCTGGATCGCGTCGGGCTAACAGGATAAGAATCGTCTAGGTTCCAATTTTCGGAGAAACCCTTCCCTCATGACTACCGCCGCCGGGGAGTCCGCAACCCTCGATTCTCAAGCCAAGCTGGCCCGCGAAAAGCTCGACGCTCACGTGCGCGAGATTATCGCCTGGCATTTCGACCCAAAAACGGGCACACCCTTTTGGCTGGAACGAATCAAGAAGCTCGGTTTCGATCCGCGCAAGGAAGTGAAGGGCTACGACGATCTCAAGATCTTTGGCTTATTTGAAGACGAATGGCTGCGCGGCGGTCCGGTGCGTCGCTGGGTGCCTTTAGCCCTGCAGGATAAGCCGATCTACGTTTTCGAGACGGGCGGCACCACGGGCATTCCCAAGAGCCGCATCGGCATCGAGGATTTCCGCACCGATTACTCGATGTTCAGCGAAACGCTGCCCGAGAAGTACTTTCCCAAGGGCGCCAATTGGCTGATGCTCGGACCGAGTGGCCCGCGGCGCTTGCGGCTAGCGGTCGAGCACTTGTGCCAGCATCGCGGCGGCATCTGCTTCTGCATCGATCTCGATCCGCGCTGGGTGGTCAAGCTCATCAAGAAGGGCTGGATGGAACACCTGAACGCCTACAAGGAACATTGCATCGAACAAGCTCTGACCATTCTCAAAGCCGGCCACGACATCAAGTGCATGTTCACCACGCCCAAGCTGCTGGAATCGATGGCCGGGCGCTTGAGACGCCAAGGATCGAGCGTCAAAGAGACCGGCATCACCGGCATCTTCTCCGGCGGGACCGAGTTTACGCCGCAATTCACGCGCTTTGCCGTCGAGGAATTGTTGGAAGGCGTTTACATGACGCCGACCTACGGCAACACGCTCATGGGTTTGGCCTGCTCGAAGCCCGTGTCCGCGGAAGACGGCTACAAGATTACTTATTACGCGCCCGCAACCCCGGGCCGTGCTGCAAGTGGTGGATTTCGACGACCCCGAAAAGACCGTGCCCTATGGGCAAACCGGCCGGGTGATGTTAACCACGCTCACCAAGGAATTCTTCATGCCGCGTTTCCTGGAGCGCGACGAGGGCGAGCGCGAAAAGCCCTACGAGAAATATCCATGGGACGGCGTCAGCGGCGTGCGGCCTTTCCGCGAATTCGCGGCGGCGACCACGGTGGGGGTTTACTAGACGCCTAAAATGTTTAATCGCCAATGGATCGTTTAACCCGAGCCACGGCTACGGTGACAGGACCTGCGATCATTTGTGGCGAGGGCGGATCAAGCCGTGATGCTACTGACGTCGCCGTCGCTCCTCAGTTGTTTAACCCGGAGCCAACGGCGACGGCGACGGGTCGGCGGGATCGTGTGGAAAGGCCGAGGGCTATCAATGCAGGGCATGTGAGAGGTGACGTCAGTCGCCGCTGCTCCGGGTTATTCGAATAACTGCCATGGGGCGTACGCGCTCAGGCCCGGCCATGCCCACGCTTGGCGTGGGCATGTGAGGGTCTTCACGATCGACAGCAATCTCGCCTCCCAAGGGCTGAAGGTGCAGCGAAGTTGCCGCATTGACGATCCGTTGTATGGGCCAGTGCCTCACATGCCCACGCCTAGCGTGGGCATGGCACGCAAGCACACAGTTTGGAATGTTCGGTAACGAATTGAGCCGGCGCCCTAACGGTCTAACGAATTCAACGATCGCCCCCCTATGGGGCAGCCAGAAGGAAAGACCTTATGATCCACATCCCCGTGTTGCGCTGGGGCGAACCCTACAAGAGCATGGATGTGGACAAGGTCGTTCACTTCGATACCGGCGAGGTCCTCTGCGAAACCAGCCGGGCCAACGCCGGCCTGGTCGAACGCGACATGCGGCATTCCAAACGGGCTCGCGACGTTCTTCGCGAAATCCCTATTCCGCAGCTCATCAACATGATGAAGAAGGCGGCCGACCTCTACGTCGACGCCGAGCTGCCTCTGGGCGACGGCACGCAAACGCCCGATCAATTCGTCGCATGCAATCGGCAACCACCGGCCTGCCCGAACACATGTGCCGGTTCAACATGAAGAAAAACCACTTCGTGTTGAACCAGATGGACAAAATTTTGGATTCGCTGACGCGCGGGCTCGACCTCAACATCTTGGCCCGCGGCTATGGCGAAGAATCGCGGGGCGTGCCGGTCAGCTTCCAGGCGCAGTCGCCCGTGCTCGGCCTGGTGCTGCCCAGTAATTCGCCAGGCGTACATACGCTCTGGCTGCCGATCATCCCGATGCAAGTCGGCCTCGTACTGAAGCCCGGGCCGCAAGAACCCTGGACGCCTTATCGTATGGCCCAGGCGTTTTACCAGGCAGGCATACCGAAGCAAGCCATCGCGATTTATCCCGGTCTCGGCGACGTGGGCGCCGCGGTGCTCGCCCATTGTCAGCGGAGCTTGATCTTCGGCGGCACGGCCACGGTCGAGCAATACAAGGGCAACCCGCGCGTGCAGGCGCATGGGCCGGGCTTCAGCAAGATCATTCTTGGCGAAGACGAAGTCGACAATTGGCCGAAATATCTCGACATGATGGCCGACAGTGTGTTCGTCAATAGCGGCCGTGGCTGCATCAATTGCTCAGGAATCTGGGTGCCGCGCCATGCCAAGGCCATCGCGGAAGCCCTCGCCGCAAAGATCGGTCCCGTTCAACCTTTGCCACCGGAAGATCCCAAGTCCGCGCTTGCCGCATTCACCGTTGCCGGCCAGGCGGATGCCGTTTCCGCGGATATCGACAAAGATTTGCAAGCCTCCGGCGTGCACGACATGACGGCCAAGTTCGGCTCGCGCCTGGTCAAAAAAGAACGCTGCGCCTACCTGCGGCCGACCGTGATTCTGTGCGATTCCACCGAGCCGGCCATCGTCCGCAAAGAGTACATGTTCCCGTTCGTAACCGTGGTCGAATGCCCACAGGAGAAGATGCTCGAGCAAATCGGGCCTACGCTGGTTTGCTCCGCCGTGACGCGCGATCGCAAATTTCAGAAGGCTTTGATTGACGCCACGCACATTGATCGTCTCAATATTGGGGCAATTCCGACGATTCAGCTGAACTGGCTCCAGCCGCACGAGGGAAATATCGTGGACTTTTTGTTCCGCGCCCGTGCGTTCCAGTTCGACAAGAACGTCATCGCAGTCTAATCGTTCGTTGGAGCCGGCAGCATGCAGCCGAGTGTCGCGTCCTCCGTATCTAGCGCCCGCGGTGTCACCCCGCCAGGTGTGTTGCCAGGCTTCGACTATCAGCCGCGCACGCGCGTAGTCTATGCAGCCGGGGCAGTCGCCCGCCTGGGCGCCTTAGTCCGCGAGTTTGGCGGCACGCGTGTTTTGCTCGTTACCGATCCCGGACTCGAAGCAGCCGGACACCCGCAGAAGGCGCTGGCCTCGTTGGCGGAGGCAGGACTCGACACGCTGTTGTTCGACGGCGTGGAAGAGAATCCCACAACGCGCCATGTGCAAACGGGTTTGGAAGCCGCTCGCGGCCATCGCGCCGACTTTCTCGTTGCCATCGGGGGCGGCAGCGCCATGGACTGCGCCAAAGGAATCAATTTCTTGCTGACCAATGGCGGCGTCATGGCCGACTACCGGAAGATCGGCAAAGCCGTTCATCCCATGCTGCCCTCGATCGGCATTCCGACCACGGCCGGCACCGGTAGCGAAGCCCAATCGTTTGCCATCATTGCCGACGAACAATCCCACATGAAAATGGCCTGTGGCGATCCCAAGGCCGCCTTTCGCGTCGCCATTCTCGATCCGGAATTGACTGTATCGCAGCCGGCGCGTAACCGCTGTAACCGGCATCGACGCCGTCGCACACGCGGTGGAAGCTTACGTCACCACGCGGCGCAATCCGCTGTCGATGACCTTCGCCCGCGAAGCCTGGCGCTTGCTCGAGCCCAACCTGGAGCGCGTGCTGAAGCAGCCGGACAACTTGCCGGCCCGCGGGGCCATGCAATTGGGAGCGCACTTTGCGGGCATCGCCATCGAAAGCTCCATGCTGGGCGCCTGCCATGCTTGCGCCAATCCGCTGACCGCCCATTATGGGATCACGCACGGCATCGCCGTGGGAGTGATGTTGCCGCACGTCGTTCGCTTCAATGGTTCGGCAGTGACGGGGCTCTATGGCGATTTGGCGCACGAAGCCGGCATGATGAACGGCGACTCGCAAGCTGCCGGCGAAGTGCTCGCTCAGCGGCTTAGTCAGCTATTGCGCTCGGCTAGCCTTCCGCAATCGTTGCGTGAGCTGGGCGTAAGTCCGGGCATCCTGTCGCTGCTTGCGGAGGAAGCCTCCGAGCAATGGACCGCTCAATTCAATCCCAGGCCCGCCGCCCAGGCCGATTTGCTCAATCTTTACGAGGCGGCGTTTTAATAACGGGGTTCGACCATGCGCTGGATCCGGCCAATTCATCCGATGGGACGCGTGCTTATTTGTGGAGCCGTGCTCTTCTCGACTGGAGTCGCCAGCCTATTTGCTGCCGACTGGCCGATTTTTCGTGGCAATCCGGGCCAGACCGGCATTGCCCAATGCGTTCTGCCCGCGAAGCTCGAACTTCTCTGGGAATTCAAGGCCAAGGATGGCATCGAGAACGCCGTCGCCGTCGCCAATGGCTTGGTCTTCGTTGGATCGTACGATCAGAATCTTTATGCTCTCGATTTGATTACGGGCAAGGAAAAGTGGCGCTACAAGGCCGGCCCGTTCAAAGCGCCGCCCGGCGTGCACGATGGCTGCGTATACATTGGCGACCTGGACGGCCTCTTTCATTGCGTCGACGCCGCCACGGGAACGAAAAAGTGGACCTACGACACCAGTGCCGAGATCAGCAGCGGCGCCAACTTCGACCGCGACGCCGTTCTGTTTGGCTGCGCTGACGAAACGCTCTATTGCCTGCGCTCGGGCAAGGAAAAATGGAAGTTTCGGGTCCCCGGCGGCCCCGTGATGGGTACGCCTGCCATCATCGGCAACCGAACCTTCGCGGCCGGCTGCGACAGCAACTTGCACGTTATCGACCTCGATACCGGCAAGGAAGTGGAGACGCCGTTGGAGCTAAACGGGCAGATCGGCGCGACGGTCGCGGTTCCGGGCGATCGGCTTTACGTCGGCACCATGAGCAATCAGGTGCTGGCCATCGATTGGAAGAAGCCCAGCATTGCCTGGACATTTGAGCCCGCGCAGCGAGCCCAGCCGTTCTTTTCGTCCGCCGCGGTAACCGATACTTTGGTCATAGTTGGCGGCCGCGACAAACTGGTGCATGCCTTGGACCGAAAAACGGGCAAGGAAATCTGGAACTACCCGACCCGCGGCAAAGTCGATAGCTCGCCGGTAGTGGCCGGGCCACGCGTCTACGTTGGCTCTTACGACGGCTATCTTTATGCCCTCGATTTGGCCAAGGGAACCGAGGTGCAAAAAATCCGGCTTGGCGGGCAGATCACCGCAGCGCCGGTTATCGTCGACGGCAAGCTCATCATCGGCAACCAAGATGGTTTAATCGTTTGTTACGGGGCGAAGTAGCGGCCCAACCAAACGGGAGTGTGGACTTTAGTCCACACCCATTGCGTCCACTAGCGAAATGGCTGCCAACCTGGCAAACCAAACGGGAGTGTGGACTTTAGTCCACACGCATTGTGTTTGCCACCAAAGTAGCTGCTGACGTGGCCAGCAATATAAAGAGAGTACCCTTTCGAGCGTTCCGGGCAGTCGGCCACCGGTCGCTCGCTTCCTTCCAGGCCGGTACTTCACAGGCGGATCCAAAGTCATGCGAAAAACTGCGTTGTCCCTGATTGGCGTCGCGATGCTCCTGGGTTTGGGCTGGGTGGCTCGAGCCGATGACAAAGGAGGTAGCAAAGTGCCTGGCGTTTTGAATTTCAAGATGAAGAGTCTGACCGGTAAAGACGTTGACCTCGCCAGCTACAAGGGCAAAGTTGTGCTCTTCGTCAACGTGGCCAGCAAGTGTGGCTACACGCCTCAGTACAAGGGCCTGGAAGAACTGCACCAAAAGTACGCCAAGGATGGGCTGGTGGTCATCGGCGTGCCGGCCAATGAGTTCGGCAAGCAAGAGCCGGGCACCGACGAGCAAATCGCCGAATTCTGCTCCGCCACTTACGGCGTCAAGTTTCCGATGATGTCCAAGGTCGTCGTCAAAGGCGCTGGCCAAGCGCCGCTTTACAAGTATCTCACCTCGAAGGAGACCGACGAGAAATTCGCTGGCCCGATCAAGTGGAACTTCACCAAGTTCCTGATCGGTCGCGACGGCACCATCGTGGCCCGCTTCGAGCCTGCCGACAAACCCGAATCGGAGAAGGTGACCAAGGCAATCGAAGGCGAACTCCAGAAGAAGTAATCGACCCGATTAACGCGAACAACAAGACGTCGCTTCTATCCGAATGGGGTGGAGGCGGCGTCTTGTTTTGTTGTATGGGCAGGGTTACCCGGCATTTCGGCTGGCTACAGAATCAATTTCATTCTTTGGTCCTGGGCGCTTTGCAACGGTTCTGGCAATAAAGCCTTCGCTCTTGTAAACTTCATGACGACAGGGCCGGGATTTGGCATCCGGGTAAAAGTCGGTGGCTGCGAGGACATGAAACGGATGGAGCCATTTGGAACAGAATCGGACGCTTGCCTTTTTACGGTGGGACATTCGAACCATTCCGTGGACGTCTTCGTCGGCCTTTTGAAAAGCCACGAAATCCAAGTTCTTGTGGACGTGCGTTCCTATCCGTATTCAAGGTATGTTCGGCATTTCAATAAAGAAGAACTTTCGAGCGCGCTGAAAGCGCACGGGATCAACTACCTGTTCATGGGCAGGGAACTTGGAGGAAAGCCGGAGGAAGAAGAATTCTACGACGAAGACGGTCATGTTTTGTACTCTCGCCTTGCCGAGTCGCCCGTTTTCCTAAGCGGAATTGAGCGCTTGGAGAAGGGCATTCGGCAATTTCGGGTAGCGATCCTGTGCAGCGAGGAGAATCCCGCCGTTTGTCATCGCCATCTCCTTATCAGCCGAGTTATGTCTCAGCGCGGCACGGAGATTCGTCACATTCGCGGGGATGGAACAATCCAGTCTGATGCGGACCTGCCAACGCCGGCCAAAGTGCAACGCTCGTTATTCGATCTGCCTGGGAACAGCACGTGGAAGTCGTTGCTAGCGGTTTCGCGAAGAAAACAGCCCAGCAATTCTTTGGACTTCTCCGGCGACGAGGAGGCAAGCGATTTGACGATTTCCGACTGAGCAATCATTGCCGAAAACCAACAGGAAAATGGAAGGATCTGGTGGCTGAGCCAAACTGAACCTATCGACGGAACGGTATGCCGCAGGCTGACATCATTTGCCTGGCTAACTCCCGCAAACATGGCGGACGTTGCGTCGCAGGGCTTCGGACCGATGGAGGCGGGTGGCTTCGTCCCGTTGGAACCTTACCTGACGGCACTCTCTATCCACCGGACTACACTTTGACCAATGGGACAGAGGCTGCATTGCTTGACCTCATTGAGGTTGGCATTCGGGCGCATTGTCCGGCTCCGCACCAACCGGAAAATTGGGTAATCGACGGGACTGCTTGGAGCTTAAAGTTTAGGCCGATTCGAGCTAATCATAACCAGATATTGCAAAGTGCGATCGTGCAAGGCCCTGAGTTACTGCAAGGTTTTTCAGATTGTGTGCCCTATTCCAATTTCCAACAGCAGGCTGCGACGACCTCTTTGGCTCTAATCGCTCCAGAGACGATTGATCTCTACGATCAGCAGAGCTACGGCGGCAGGAAACAGGCAAGAGGGCGTTTCTTCCTGGGTCAAGGGCCACAGGCCACCATCTATGACCTCGTGATCACGGATCCCATTTGGGAAGCAGTGGTGATTCAACAGGGTTTTCGCATACTCCGACAGAGCGAAACCAAGTTCCTGGTAACGATAAGTTTGGGCGAGCCGTTTGGACTGAATTGCTACAAGCTGATCGCGGCGATTATTCTCGTGCCGCCGTCGATTGCCGGCGTGACCTGATTAGGTCGTAGTGATCAGAATTCTTGGCTCGGTGCTATCTCCTTGCTCATCCAAACGACTGAAGTTGCTTGAAGAAGGAACCTTTTATCGCCAACGAGCAACACTCGTTATTCGATCTAGCGGAGGACAACCCATGCAAATCTTCACCATCGGTTTCACCAAAAAAACCGCCCAGCAGTTCTTTGGGCTTCTCAAACAGCATGGCATCAAGCGGCTGGTCGATGTCCGACTGAATAACGTTTCGCAGCTGGCCGGATTCGCGAAACGAGAAGATCTCCAATTCTTCCTCAAAGAAATCTGCGGCGCCGACTATGTCCACGAGCTCCTGCTGGCGCCAACGCAAGACATGCTGGACACCTTCAAAAAGGAGAAGGGACCTTGGGCGGACTACGAGAAGCAGTTTCTCGAACTCATGGCTTCCCGAAAGATTGAAGAGCGAATCGATCGATCCTTGTTCGAAGTCCCCGCTGCCTTGCTATGCAGCGAACCGACGGCTGAACATTGTCACCGGCGTCTCGTTGTCGAATACTTGCAGGGCAAATGGAAGGAACTGACGGTCAAGCATCTTTGAGGTTGTGCGACAATCTTACTCACCGTTCGCTTTATCTTCCCCCTGGAAGGTGAAGGACCCGCTGTCCCGCTCTGCTCGCTGGACCTACTGATCTATCCAGACATCTAAATGAGTGCGCACGAAAAGGCGGCCAACGTCCGATTGTTCGATCAATGGCGATCGAACAGCCGGACGCGGGCCGCCCGTCTGAAGACGAAACGTGAAGAGGGGTAGGCGAAAAGACGCCAACCCTCTTCGAATCAGTTCGATAACGAAGCGGTGCTTAGCAGCAGCCGCAGCAGACCGGCGTGCTGTTCATCATCACGCAGCAGGTGCAGCCGTCCTTGAGACAGCAAGCGAGGCAATCGCAGCAGCACTGGATCATCTCGCAGCACTTGGGATCGCCGCTGGTGCAGGTGATGCAGACGCCGTCTTTGGTCATCTCGCACTTGCACATGCCCATGGTGAGGTTGCAGCAGCACACCATCATGCCGTTCATCATGCAGCAGACGGAGCACATGCCGCCGGCCATCATCGTGCAGAGATTCTGCACCATGCTGCAGGCCATCTTGTCTTCGCAGGAGCAAGTGATCTTCATCCCGCCGGTGCACTTTTCCATCTTGAAGGTGCAACGCGGCACCATCATCCAGTTGGTTGTGGCCGGCATTCCCGTGGGAGAGCCCATCGTCGGGGTTCCCATTCCAGGCATGGACATGCCCTGCATCCCCATCCCTGTTCGTTCCATCATCATGCTGGACATCGTACTATTCCCTTAGACCCGGGCCATCATGGCGCTCGCTGGCCCGACGCGAGTTGGAATTCCACCGAAGCTCGCCCACTCGAGCCTCAGTCAAGATGAGCGGATTATAGAGTCTACGCGTAACGGTTGCAACGATTTTATGCCCTATTCGCCCAATCATTGCAATCGCGGGGTTGCCCATCTTCATCCAAACACCGCTACCAAGTCGATTAGCATAGTAGACTCAGGCGGGGCTACTTGTTCTGCAATTCGAACCTGTAGTGGAAGGGTCTTGGCAATGCAAGCGCATCGTTTTCGCGACCTGATCGACGGCTTACCCACGCAGCAATCCGCGCCTCAAATGGTCCAGCCCAATGCTTTTATGGCATGTCCTTTCGGGCTCATGCAAACGATGCCCGGCGGCATGCAGTGCTGGCAAATGGCTGTCTATCAGCTGGCATTCGAGCAGGCTCAAGCAGCGCAGCAACCCGCCCAGTCACCGCGCAATTTATTGCCATCCTGGAATTGATGTCTCGCCATAACTCTTTTGCAGCTATAAGGAAAAATCGCCTCCTTGGCCAGCCGGTCGCGAAGAAAAACCGCGCCATTTAGCTTGCGAGAAAGCAACTCGTCCTTATAATCTAAGGTGAGTTGTCTGGCCCGCGGTTGCTTCCCCTTATCCGATCGGTGCTCCCCAAGCATGATCCCGACACTGAAGAACATGGTTCCCGTCATCCTTACCGGAATGGCCCGGTCGGGCACGACCTATCTCGGCGATTTGGCCAATCGTTATTTGGGCATCGCCGCGGTTAACGAAGGCACGTTCGAGTTCTGGCTTGCTCAGCAAGATTGCCGACCCGAGTCTTGCGCGATGACGCAGCTCTGCGAAACCTACTGAAGCGTTTTGCCGACCATATTTATTTCCATTTCCTTTACAAAAAACACCACCAAGTTGAACGCGTAGCAGGCGACCTGCTGCCATTGATCGACGATCGTTCACGTCAGGGGTTGGCACAAGCGGCTTTGAAACTGGCCGCGATCCGGTGGCAACTCCCCTTGCTCGGCCATGAAGATCCTGTCTTCATGTACGATCTCGAAAAAGTCGTCGACCTGTACCCGGGCTGCAAGCTGATCCAAATCGTCCGAGATCCGCGGACGTCACGTCGAGCGTGCTCCAGTTCCCTTGGGGACCAAATAACGCGGTCGTCGCCGCCAACGATTGGAATCGGCTTGATCGGCATCGCCCGACGACTGGGCGCCAGGCTTGGCGCTCAACGTTATCTTGAATTTCGCTACGAAGATCTGCTAACCAAGCCTGCCGAAACTATGACCGCCTTACTGCAATTTGTGGTTGGTTCGGTCGATTCGTCCAAGGTTGCGGCATTCGAACGAGAAACCGCCATCAATCCGTTGCGCCGCAATTTCGGCAATTGGCAGAAAGACCTTACGCCCCAACAGGTTCAATTGGTGGAATCGGCCGCTCAGGAACAGATGGCAGAGTTTGGCTATCAGCCAGAGTATCCGGAACGCCACATTTCAAGCTGCACGAATCAAGATCTGGCACTGCATCACCGGGCCGTGCAGGTTTGCAATATCGTCTTCGGCAAGCTGCACATCAACGGCTTAGGCAAGATCGATCCGCCTTCACCGCTGCGTGGCCCCAAGCGGCTGCAAGAAGTTGTGACGCATTAGGCTTTCGAGACATTTCCACTGACATAGAGCTGTCAGCGAGGGGCCTTAGTTAGCCTGGCTATTCAGGCCCCTGCCGGCTTGTCCGGCAGGGGTCGCGGAATGATGAGATTGATTTCCTTTATCTTTCGAACTGATTCACCTGCCGGACGAGCCGGCAGGGGTCTGAGGAAATGTCTCTGATCCGGTTCCCAAGAAAAGTGGAACTTCAAAAAGCGCCGGCGAGATGGCCTTACTGGTCAGATCCGAGTGTCGGCAGTACTGAACCGTTGCAACCCGGCCCTCTCGCTGGCACGTTGGGCTACCCAACGCGCACATCGTGCTTGCTGGTTCCCGTTCGCGTCACCTCTTCGCGGCACGCCGAGCGCATCGCACAGGAATTGGTGCACTCCTTAAATTTGCCGTCGGCGAAAGCAGTCAAAGAAATGTTGCCGGCGCGGATCATGCTTGCCAATTCCACGGCTTTCTGCCGGGCTCGTTCGACATCGTATTCGCTCTTTTGTTTCCTCGAAGAAACCTTGAGATCGCCCTCCTCGCCGAGGCGCTCGGATAACGAAGCTTCCCGGCTGCGCTTTTTTCGCTCAGATAAACATAGGCAGCCCCCACGACTTCTTTGTTCAAGCGCTTGCCGACCGCGTAGCCGTAAAGGGCGAGCTGCAGCAGGCGGCCATCCACCGATTTGACTTTGCGCTCGGCGGCGTGGCTTTGCCTGTCTTATAGTCGAAGACGAAGGCGCGCAGCGGATCTTCGCGATCGAGATCCACGCGATCGACGATGCCGTTAAGCAGAACCGGTCGGCCCTTCTGATCCTGTCCAAGCTCGACATCCTTGAACTGATATTCCGTGCAGAGATTGCCGAGCCTGTTCGTTTCCTCGAACAGTTCCAGAATTCCCAACAAGGAATCGACCACGCCCTCTTGTTCCTGAAACAGCGTGCTCAGCTCTTGCGGCAACAGCCCGGCTTGCATCTGCCGCCACTCTTTCTCGAAGATCTCGCTGAACAACTGCCCGAGCCCCGGAGCGAACGGGCTGCAAGGGAGCATCCGGTGCCAGGCCGGGGGTTTGAGCGCGGAGCTGTAAATACATTTTTTCGAGCACGCGATGAATGAAACTACCATATTGGAGCCGGGTAGTGTCGGGCTCGCGTCTCCAAATGCAGCATGCGGGTGCCGAAAAAGCGAAACGGGCAAGCTGCATACTTTTCCAGCTCGCTGGGGCTGAACGCCCGCTGATCGGAGAGGACGTGCTCCAAAAGCGGCGACATCCGGAGCATCAAATTGCGCTTGAAAGCAGCATGGCGATAGGCCTGAGCGGCGACCGCCAAAGGTTGCAGGGTCGCCAGCGCAGCCGGCTCCAGGTCAGGCCAAGTCTCTTGCAGAGTCGTTGATGCGGGCACGGCGCCAGGGCGCCGGCCTAGGCAACCGGCAACCGCGCGAACATTGACAAGCCGGGTTGGCGGCTCAAGCGTCGGCGAGGTCGTTTGCTTGGCCACCGCTGCCAAGTAAACGCTTGGTTGGGTGGGCGTTTCCGCTTCGCGACTCGGCCTGCTGAGCACCAGCTTTTCCTGCGCAGCTTCAAACAGTTGGGCGAACGACCACGCCGATTCAGCCTCCTTGAGATCGAGTTGCGTGGCTAGACGCGGCTCGCGTCGGCGCAGGTCGGCCAACGCTCCCTCTTCCGGAACGGCCGGGAATTGGCCATCGACCAACCCCAGCATGTAAACGTGCCGAAAACTAAGCCCACGAATCTCGCGAATTTCGAACACCTGAACGCCCGCGTCATCTTCCGTGCGAATCTGGTAGGTCTCGTTGGCCAGGGCCAGCGTCGCGACGCTCATCCAATCGGTGCGGCCGTTCGCTGCTTTCGGGAGTTCGCCAACGGGGATATCGGCAAGCGTTCGCCAGAGTGCCAACAAACGTACATAGGCCTGCTGATCCTTGTGGTATTCCATCCACAAGGCGCTGTCTCCGATCGCCAAATCGGCTGGCGGCGTCAACCACTCGGCCATGCCGGCTTTGTGCAGAAGCTCGACACAGGCGCCGAGAAACTGGCCGGACTTCGTTTGCCGGTTCTGCCAGGGATCGCTCCAGGGCGACAACAGACGCAAGCACGCCTTCGAGCGAACCGACGAGTCGGGTCGTTTGCTCGAAAGCTTCGCGGTTCACCACAGGAGCCTGGTCTTCGTCATCAAGCGGTTCGCGTTCTTGCTTTGCCAACCGATCTTTCCAAGTGCGAGGATTCGATTGCCAGGAACGGCTCCAGAGTTGATAATCCAGCCGCTGGCGTTCCCGAGGGCGATTTTCGAACAACTCGTGCAGCCGCTCGGCGTTCGTCAAACTCCGGCGCACGACAGGCTGCAAGAGGAAATCGAGCAACAAGTCGGCGCGCCACTGTCCGCGAATCACCGACAGCGCGGACAAAATCAATCGCGGCCGGACGCGAACCGGCCAGATCCAAGGCACGGCCGGCCAGATTGAAGGGCAGGCCGCAGCGGGAACACCTCGCGAATCAGCAGATCGTAACTCGGCCCGGGAATCACCACGGCGATCTCAGATAATCGCAAGGGATGCCCAGAAACCTGGGCTCGTCTTACCTCTTCTTTGATGTTTGCCGCCAGTTGTTCGACCTCATCCAACGCGGTAGGCGCTGTGGCCAGAGTCAGTCCAGGCGGCGACACGCGTGGTTCGGGCTGAGGCGCCCAACGGCGTCGCAGTTCTCTTGGAGCGGAACGAGCCGGCGACCGAGGGTTGCCAACGCGCTGGCCGGCGGCTCGACATCGCAAATCGCCAGTGCGGCGCCGGCTTCTTGAAGATAACTTGTGGCAAACTCGACAGCACGCCAGGACGATTGCCCGGGCGTGCCAACCAGCCACGCCGTCACCGGAACCAACTCCGCCAGGCTCGCCAGAAGATCGATCTCCCGAGGCTCGAAACGATGAAAACCGTCGAAAAAGATAAACGCATATTTTCCCAGAAGGGCGGCAAGGGCCGATTCACCAGCTCGAACTTGCTCGGTCAAGACGCGAAGAGCCGCCATGCGATCGAGCCCGGCCTGCGCCGAGCGAGCCCTTCTCGATAACGCTTCCTGAATAGGTCAAAGAGATCGCTGTCGATCTCGGGTTCACCCACGGCCTGGCAATCGCGTTGGAAGCGATCGAGTTGAAGTAGCAGCCCAGCCCCCGCCGGTCGCCGAGCGGCTTGCTCCCAAGCGCGAGCGACTAGGAGCAAGCGTTCCACATTGGTGATGCTCGGTCGCCAGGCCCGCGAAAAGGACAAGGTTTCCTGGACGAAGCCTTCGAGAGTCTGCCAGGCGGGCGTCAAACAGGCTGGCCGCCCCGACCGAGCAAGCCAAGTTCGTTCGAGATGCCGCAATCGACGCCGCGTGGGGACGATCCACAGGCAATCGGTGGGGACACTTTCTAGCTGCTGAATCAGGTCCTGCGCCGCGGGAGGCAAGCCGCTCGCAGAGATCGGCAAACATGGCGAAGGTGATCGAATGAGCGTAAGCATGACTGATTAGAGCGTAGCGGATACGGAATGCTGTCGCAATGGAGGCTGTCCAGCCGTTATGCTGCCTGGTGCGGACTCGTGACTCGGCCTGTGCAAAAGTAAATCCTGTGGCAATCGCGGTTTCATTAGCGGTGTTGCTGCGTCGGACGCGCGAGCTGTGCGGACTGGTTGCCGCCGGCTTGGGGGCGGTCGTCCTCATCAGTTGGTTCTCGCATTCGGCGCCTTTGGCCACACGCGGAGCCCAACCGATTCCCGTCGCCCCCACTTCGCGCGCTCAGTTTTGTTTTGCTAGGGGCGGCATTGGGCTTGATGTCGCTCGAGCCTCGGCCGCACTGGGTGCTGCGCACAGTGCGAGCCATCATCTTCCTGGTGGCGGCCTCGATCGCGGTTCGGGTGTTTGGGGCAACGAGCGAGGTCGATGTGGACGTCGGCACCGAACGCTGGCTGTTCATGCCGCCGGGCATGTCGTTGCCGCAAGGTCCGAGCGGGCAAATGGCGGTGCAGACCGCCTGCGCGTTCTTGATGGCGGGGATAGCTTTTTTGTTGCTTACCCTTCCCTCCAAGAATACGTCCGCTGCCAGCACCGCCGGCTATCTGGGGGCCGGCGTTGCGACTTTGGGTCTGGTGTTCATGTTGAGTTACGCCTACGGCGTCTCCTTCTTCACGGGCGAACCGATCATCCCCATGGCGCTGCACAGCTCGCTCGCGTTTGTGGCCATCGGCGTCGGCTTGATCGCGACGGCCGGGCCGGATGCCGCTCCGCTCCGCTTGTTGGTCGGCCCCTCGGTGCAGGCTCAGCTGCTGCTGCGCTTTTGTGCCTTTCACCATATTGGTAGTGGCCGGCGTTTCGGGGCTTATGAACTTTGCCGGGGGCAATTTCGATGCCTCGCCGGCGGCCCTGATGAATTCCATTGCGGCCGTCGGCTCGCTCGGTTTTGTCAGCTTCTTATGCGTGCGTTTGGCAAATCACGTGGGCGCCGATTTGGAGCGCGTGCAGCTCGAGCTTCGGCAAGCCGAGCACGCCAGCCGCGGCTATGCCGTGGAGCTGCAAATGCTCAATGCCTCGCTCGAAAGGCGCGTTCAAGAGCGCACGGCGGCTTTGCGCGAAAGCGCCGATTCGGAGCGGCAAGCGCACGAGGAGTTGAAGAAGGCGCAGAGTCAGCTGGTGCAGAACGAGAAGCTGGCGGCGCTGGGCAGCTGGTGGCCGGCATCGCCCATGAGATCAATAACCCGCTTTCGTTCGTTTACAACAACGTGGTGGTTTTGGAGCGCGACGTGGCGGCGCTGCGCGACCTGCTCGTGCTCTATCGCCAGGCCGAACCGCTCATGGCGCGAGCTTCCCGACGTTGCCGCCCGTTTGGCCGAGCGCGCCGAAGACATGGATCTGGCTTACACGCTCGAAAACTTGGACGGCTTGATGGCGCGCTCCCGCGACGGGCTCCGGCGCATTCAGCAAATCGTCAAAGATCTGCGCGCCTTTGCCCGCCTCGACGAGAGCGACCTGCAAGAGACCGACCTCAACGCCAACATCGTCTCCACCTTGAACCTCATCCAAGGCGAAGCGCGCTCTGCGCCAGGTCGCGCTCATCACCGAGCTGGGCGACGTGCCGCCGGTCGTCTGCTTCCCTGCGCGCATCAATCAGGTGATCCTTAACCTGGTTGTCAATGCCATCGACGCTTGCGCCCCCGGCAGCAGCGTGACGGTGCGGACGATACCCGACTTCGCCGATGTCTTGATGGAAGTGGAAGACACCGGCTCCGGAATCGATCCGGCGATCCAGGAACGCATTTTCGACCCGTTTTTCACCACCAAGCCGCAAGGCAAGGGGACCGGGCTGGGATTGAGCATCAGTTACGGTATCATCCAGGGGCACGGCGGCTCGATTCGCATGGATTCCGTTCTCGGCAAGGGAACTTGCTTTCGCATTCGCTTGCCGCGGGTGGCCATCCAACGGGTGCCGCGGACGGGGTAGGAAGAAAAAAGAGACGAAACTGGCGGAGAATTGATTGCAGCCCCAAGGGGGCGATCTATGCTAGCCCAGGGCGATTGAGCCCTGGGCACTGGTTCAGGGATTCCCTGAGCCCCAACGGGGCGGTCTAGGCGCGCCCCCTTGGGGCTGAATGAGTATCACGGCGAATCCCCAGGGCTCATCGCCCTGGGCTATCATAGGCCGCCCCCTTGGGGCTAATACACGCACGAGTCCGCCGGCGATTTACAGGAACTGGTCCTGTTAAGTTAATGCCTTTCAGCCGCGTCCCCTTTTTTACGGCCGACTGTATGGACAAACGACGTCACACGCTATTGGTAGTCGACGACGAGCCGGACGTGGTGCGGAGCGTGCACGATCTCCTGCGCCTCGAGTATCGCGTGGTGGGCGCCACTTCCGGCGCCATCGGGCTCGAGCAGCTCGAAAAGCAACCCGTGCACGTCGTCATGGCCGATCAGCGCATGCCGGACATGACCGGGGTCGAATTTCTGGCTCAGGTGCGTCGCGATCATCCGAGCTCCGTTCGGCTGCTCTTCACGGGCTATGCCGACATCAAGGCGGTAATCGACGCCATCAACCAGGGACACGTCTATCGTTACATCGCCAAACCCTGGGACCCCGACGAGCTGCAGGCCATTATCCGTCAGGCGGCCACGCATTACGATCTGGTCAAGGAACGCGGCCATCTCTTAAAAGAAGTGCAGGCGAAGAACGCCGCTCTGGAAAAAGCCAATGCAGATCTGCAAAGCGCCCTCGATCTCAAGGAAGCATTCATCCGCGTCGCCAGTCACGAGCTGCGCACTCCCGTGACCATTCTGCTGGGGCTCGCGCAGTTGGCCGCCGGCATCCCCGGCGTGCCAGCGCCGCTGGACGATTGGCTCGCGAGGATGCAGCAGAGTGCGTTGCGCCTGTCGCGCCACGTGGATCAACTCGGCAAAATGTTGGCGGTCGGCCGCTTCGAGCGCCCGCTCGATCGCCAGCCTACCGATGTCGGCATGCTCTTGCACGAAGCGACTCGCGACGTTCAGGCTTTTATTGTCCAGCGTCACCAAAAGCTGGTATTGGATATTCCGGCGAACCTGGGCAGCTTGCCTTTGGAAGCCAGCATGATTCGCGATAGCCTGGCGCATCTGCTCCTCAACGCCATCAAGTTCACACCCGATGGCGGCAAGCTTCAGCTGGCTGCCGAACGCTTACCGGATCGTTCCGTCGCTATTCGCGTGGTGGATGAAGGCGTCGGCATTGCCGACGCGGAGCAGGTCCATCTCTTCAAGACGTTCTTCACGGGCGGCGACATCGCCCGGCATTCCTCGGGGATCTTCGAGTTCGGCCGCAAGGGCCTTGGCCTTGGACTGAGCTTGGTGCGGGCCTTCGTGGAGATGCACGGCGGCAAGGTCGAATTTGCCAGCACCGCGGGCAAGGGCTCGTGTTTCACGATCCTGTTGCCTGAATAGCCGAGCTGCTTATTTCGGCAAGTATTTCACTAGCCGCACTTCGTTGCCCTTGTCGTTGTATTGCAGCTCATCGACCAAGCCGCGCGACATGAGGATGCCGAAACCGCCTTCGCGGATGCCCATCGTTTCGCGAACGGTCATGTGGGCCAAGGGGTCCTCGACCTTGGCGGCATGCGGCAATTGAGCGGGGTTGAACCCGGGGCCGGTGTCGCGAATGTCGATGACCACTTTGTCCGCATGAATGTGATAGGCGATGGTGACGATGTGCTCGACTTGTTTTTTGTGACCCCATTCGATGGCGTTGACCCCCAGCTCGCGCACCGCCATCGTGAGCTGATGAATCTGCATCTCTTTGAGCCCGGTGAACAGGTAGAGCGAAGCCAATAAGTTATTGACCTGTTCCACGTAGCGGGTATCGCTTTGCAGCCGAAAGAGAATCTGCCCCTGGGCGCCCACGCGGCGGATGCCGGCTTGCCAAGCAAGCGCCTGCGTGATGGCTTCATTGAGCTGATCGAGCGAAAACGGCTTGACCACGTAGCCGTTGGCGCCGACTTCCAAGCCGTGCACGCGATCTTGAGGCTGATCGCGAGCGGTGACCATCACCACCGGGATCAGGTTCGTCGTCCGGTCGAGCTTGAGCGCTTCGCAGACTTGGTAGCCATCGATATCCGGCAGCATGAGGTCGAGCAGGATAAGGTCGGGCTGATGCTCTTTGGCCCAGGCCGCCGCGCCTTTGCCTTCCGTGACCAGAGAGGCCTCGAAGCCACGGCGGCGCAGGATTTCGGCGAGCAATTCGCCCGTGCTGAGCTCGTCCTCAACCACCAACGCCCTCGGCATTTGCGTTTCTCCTTGGTGGCTATTCTTTCAGGCAATATGGCCTCTGGCAAGTCGTCCAAGCTCGAGTTCGCGCAGGAATGGGGCAGGGTCGGCCAAGTCCTCGAGAAGCAAATCCGGCCCGGCGGCGGCAAGCACTTCTGCCGTATCCCAGCCGGTGGCCACCGCTACGGCTCGAGCGCCGATGGCGCGAGCGCATTGAACGTCCAAGGGAGTATCGCCGATCACCCAAATGCGCTCGGGCTCGATCGGCCGTTCCAGGTGAAGGCACATGGCTTGCACGGCTTCGAAAGCCACGTCGTCACGTTCCCAGTGATGGTCGCCGAAGCCGCCGAAAAGAAAACGCTCGTGCAAACCAAAGTGTCCCAGCTTGACCTGAGCGCCGGCGGCAAATTGCCCGTCAGTAAACCCACGGCAATGTCGGGCCAGGTCGCCAGCTCGTCGAGGAGCTCGGCAATTCCCGGACAAACCACACCTTGCATGCTCACCAAACAGGCAGGGAGGCGATGCAAATAAGCGTCGATGAATCGTTGCCAATTGGCTTCGTTCAGGTCGATGCCATGCAGGCGGAACAAATCGCGACCGATGGCGCGATCGGTACGGCCGCTATAGCTGACTTGCTCGGCGGCTAGCGCCACGTTGAAAGTTTCTTGCAAGGCGCTTTCCATGGCGGCTTTACCGGCCCCACCGCTGCGCAGCAGCGTCCCGTCGATGTCAAAAAGGCAGATCTGCATGCATGGCTCGCTGGTACTTGCGGAGTCGGTGCTTTCCAGTAGATGATAGTCATCGTAGCTTCGGCGTTGGAGCAGGACTACCCACCTTCGTTTGATTGCATGGAGCCGACCGCCATGAGGGGCCAAGCGGACGATTCGAAATCGCCTGTGAACAGGGTTCGGCGTAAAAGACGCGGCAATGTGCAGCTACCGAAATCGCACTGGCTATCCTCTATCTGGGAAAAAAGCCGAGTCGAGTCGTTGGCGTTGTGCTTAATCGTCATGAGCTTGCTCGACTTATTGCTCACGTACGTGCTTTTGAATAGCTATGCCGAGGTTTACGAAGCCAATCCAGTGGTGCTGTGGTTCTTCCATCGCTGGAACATCTTCGGGATGACGATTTTCAAGTTCGCACTTGTGGGCGTGGTAATCGTCGCGAGTGAAATACTCGAACGGCGCCACCGGGGATTGGGAAGAGTCATTCTGATATTCGCCTGCATCGCCGCGGCAGTGGTGGTCTACAAGGGGTTGCAGATTTTTCTGGGTCTAAGCCTGGGTGGGTTCTCGATTGCCTAACGCGTTCGGAAGAAATGATGATGAATTTCAACAAAATGGGAACCCGAAACGTTAGCGAGGGCACTGCTAAAATGCCTCGCTTACGCTTCGGGTTCCCATGCGACCTCGGTGGGCCAAGAAACGCTTTCTACTTCTTGAAATCGCCCGCCCGCACGATGACGAGCTTCTTGGGGTCGACGTATTTGCGGAACGCCGCCTTCACATCGTCGGGCGTCACCTCGCGCGTTCGCTTCTCCAACTCGCTGACGTGCGCGAACGTGCGGCCCATGTCGATATTGCCGACGATCTGCCCGGCAATGCTGGCATCGGCCGTGCGGGCCACCTTTTGCGCATCCAAGTAAGCCTTCTTGGCCTCTTCGAGTTCTTGGGGTGAAGGCCCCTCGGAGAGGAACTTGGTCAGCTCATCGAGAAAAGCCGTTTCGACGCGATCGATATTCGCGGGATTGGTAATGGCAGTCACCGTGAAGGTGGCGAGGGGATCCCGTGGCGAAGCATTGAACGCCGACGTTACGCCATAGGAAAGACCTTCTTTCTGACGGATGCGGTTGCCCAAGCGCGACGACAACGTGTTGCCGCCGAAAATGAAGTTGCCGATTCGCAAGGCTGCGAAGTCCGGATCGCTTTCTTTCATCGGGAAGGTGACGCCGGCGACGAATTGAGCATTCGACTTGTCGGGCGTAACGATATCTTCCTTGGAGCCGGCCACATCGGTGGGAGCCAAGCGCTCGATCCGTTTGTAAGCCACGTCCGACTTCCAGTTCTTGAGAATCTCGCTAAGTACAGGCAAAGTCGTATCGGGATCGAAATCGCCGACGATGGCCACTTCGGCCGAACCGGCCCCGACCTGTTTTTCGTAGATCGCCTTGACCTGGTCCATCGTTACCGAAGCCATTCGTTTGGCATTCTCTTCCGCCGTCGGCACATAGCGGATATCGGTCGGCTGGTAAGGAGCCAAAGCGCGAGACAAATGATTAGCCGCCAACACGGTTGGCTCGGAGCTCGTCATTGCCAACGCGGCTCGCGAGCGGCGCTTCATGGTGTCGAACTCCGCTTCCGGGAAGGCGGGTTCGCGTAGGATTTCGCCCAGCAATTTGATCGCCGCGGGCAGCGTCGAGCGCTTGGCTTGGATCGAAAAAGTCAATTGTCCAGGCGTCCCGCCGCCGCGCACCGCCGCCACCTCCCTGCGGCCGCCGCGACCGCCGAAGCCGCCCACTCCGGGAGTGATGGAAACACCCAAGGCGTCCAGCTCTTCGCGGAGCGCCTGGCGATCGTGCTTCTTCGTCCCGGCCATCATCAGCGCCGGCATCATGCCCGCCGCCGTCGTGTGGCCGGTCAGTGATTCTTCGTTGCCGTAATGCAACGTCAAGACCAACGACACGGTCTCGCCGCGATTTTTCTTTTGGAGCAAGCCCGCCTTGATGCCGTCCAAGTCCACTAGCCTCGTTCGGGCGTCGAGGTTTGCGGGCGACGGATCGAAAGCTTCGCCTGCAGCCGTCTCGGTGCCGCCTTTGTAATTCTTCACGAGCGCCGCGATCGATGGCGTCTCGGGCATGGTCAACGCGCATCGGCTGATCCTGCGGAATATACATGCCCACGGTGCGGTTGTGCTTTCTGGAAATAGGTCTTGGCGACGCGGTTGACGTCGTCCGCCGTGACCGCGTTGATGCGGTCGCGTTGCACGAAGAGCAGCCGCCAATCGCCCAAGGCCGATGCGGAGCTGAGGGCCTGCGACATGGCCGTAGCGTTGGACAAGCCGCTTTCTTCGCCCGCGTTTGCGCACGTACCTTGGCTCGATCGACTTCGGCCGGTGTGAAGGCGACGCTGCCCAGGTTTTCGAGCGTCCCCACCAAGAGGTCGCGGACCGTTTCGAGCTGGCCCGGTTCCGTTGGGCATTGGCGGTGAACAGACCGGGATCGTGGTCGTTTGCCTCCGCGCGCATTGGCGCTCGATGGCTTTCTTCGATTCGACCAATGCTTTATAGAGCCGGCCGTTGGGCTGCTGCGAGATGATGCCGGCCAGAATGCTTAGGGGAGCCCAATCGGGATGGGCCGCCGCCGGAACGTGATAGGCGACGCCGACCGAGCGCGACGCCGCCGACCCGGCGCAGTATGACGATTCGCTCGCCGTCCTGGGCAGGTTCTTCCGTATAGGTTTCGTCAGCTTGCGCTTCGGCCGCGGGAATCGCGCCGAGGTACTTTTCGGTCAGCGCCAGGGCCTTGGCTTCGTCGAACTTGCCGGCCACGATCAGGACGACGTTATCCGGCTGGTAAAACTTCTGGTAGAAGGCTTGCAAGTTCTCGATCGGCACCCGTTCGATGTCGGAGCGGTTGCCGATGGTCGACTTGCCGTAGTTGTGCCATTCGTAAGCCGCGGCGGCGATGCGCTCGCTAAGCACGTTCTGCGGGCTGTTTTCGCCGCGCTCGAATTCGTTGCGGACCACGGTCATTTCCGATTTTAGATCTTCGCGTTTGACGTAGCTGTGCACGAGCCGATCGGCTTCCAGGTGGATGCCGAATTCGAGGTTTTCATCGGTCGCGGGCATGGTTTCGAAGTAATTGGTGCGGTCGACGTTGGTGGTGCCATTGAAGCTGGCGCCATGATCGCGCAGGGCCTTGGGAACGTCGCGGAAGGTCGGGGTTCCCTTGAAGACCATGTGTTCCAGCAAGTGGGCCATGCCGGTTTCGCCGTAACCTTCGTGCCGCGAGCCGACCAGCACGGTCATGTTGACGGTTACCGTCGGTCGGGACATTTCGGGAAACAGCAAAACCCGGGCGCCGTTGGCCAGGCGATATTCGGTCACGCCCTCGACGGTGGCGACCTTTTTCGTGCCCTCGTCGGCACGAACTGCAGCTACGCTGCAAAGCAAGACAACTAATGGAATCACGCGACGCATGGAAACCTCGAAAAATATGGATGGTTGCTAGGGGACAGCACCCGGAGCGGAAGCTTCAGTGAGTATACAGCAGGCAGTAGGAAGAAGACAGGAGACAGGGAGACAGGGAGCGGGCGAGCGTCGAGGCGTTAGCCCGACGAGTCCGCATCACTTGTTCCGATGCTTCCAGAGAACACGCTCTCTCCTGCGGCCGGCTTTTGAATCATTGACGACAAAAAGATCTGGACAAAAAATGAATCCGGCCGCCTCTCTTTTTGTCTCCGATCTTACTGTCGTGGAATTCCCCATCGGCGACCTTGCCCGCATTCCATCGGTGGCCGCTATGCCCACTTCACCAGCGACTCTTTCTTGCCACCGGTTTCTCACCGGCATTGATGCCAAAAAGATGGGGAGCAAAAATAATCTTTGCTATTCTTATCTTTTTGCCATAGTGCATTTTCTTTGTCTCTTTCATGTAAATCTTGTTAGGCGATCGGCATGAATTGGCTTCCCCAAAGTAGACCTCACGCTCCGCGTGAGGTCTACTTTTTTGCCGCTCGCCTTAATCCTGTCTAAGAGTTACCTCCGAGGACGAACGCTGTGCTTCCCCCTTTGCAAACGCCATTGGTCCGGCTGTCCAATTTGTTTCCCGATCGCGCGGTGTATGCCAAGTGCGAATTTCTGGCCCCGTCGGGCTGTTTCAAAATCCGCGGCGCCGCTCACCTGCTCGAACACTTGACCCAACAAGGGGCCAAGCGGCCGCTGGTGGTGCCTTCGATGGGCAACACGGCATTGGGAGCCGCGGTCGGCGCGCGTGCTTTTGGCTTCTCGATGGTTGGCGTGGTGCCTCAAAACATCGCTAGAGCCAAGGACGAGCGTTTACAGGCCCTTGGCGTCGAGCTGATCAAGATAGTCGGCGGCGGCAGCGACCTGCTGAAGCATGCCACCTCGGTTGCCGCCGAAAGAAACGGTTATTTCGTCCATCCACACCTGGATCCGCTTTGGACCGACGGCTACCAGGCAATTGCCGCGGAGGTGCTTCAGGCGCTTCCCGACTGCCGCTCGCTGGTGTTCCCTTTGGGCGGAGGCGGCTTGCTGATGGGCTTGACGGAATACCTGGTCCACCAGCCGAGTCCGATTCGGCTTTATGGATGTGAGCCCCACAACTATCCGAAATATGCCACGTTCACGCATGCACGGAGCCCGACCGTCGCCGATGGTCTTCTCCTGGAGATACCGCATCCCAAAGTGCAGCAACGCATCCGTGAAACCGGCTGCAGTTCACATGGTTCCCGATCCGGCTATCGTCGCTGCTCTGCGCGAGTTATTTGACCAGCAAGGAATGGCCGTGGAACCATCGAGCGCTATCACTACTGCCTTCGTGCAAGCGCACGCCGGCGAACTGGAAGAACCTGTTTGCGTGGTTCTCACGGGGCAAAATGTGACGGCCGAAGATCACGCGCGGATTCGAAAGAGGTGAAGGAGGATAGAAAAGGAGGCCTGGTTCAAAAGCAGCCATTCCCTGGTGACATCCGCCCGGAGTCGTGTGTGTGCAGGTAGCGCAATGCAATCCATTAACCACCTAGGCCAGACCGACTTGCGTTCGGAATCGATTGCGCTGTGGCGCAAAAAGACCTCCACCTGTGCCGTTTAGACGCCTTTTGAGAACCCGCAGTTGAAAGAGGGTGCCTTATGCCCGGGTTTTGGATCCCACTCATGGTGGGCTTGCAAGCGCCGAACAATGAATATCGGCTCCCTGCGGGTACAGCGTTGGTTCGTCAAATGATACGCCTGGTCACGAACACCGCAGAGGTCTGCAGAGCATTCTAGCATCGGGCAGGGGCTTGGAGCAAGCGGGCAAAAGGTGGAGCGTGAAGGGTCGAGCGTGGAGGGTTAGTGCAAAGCAAGGCCGGCACGGAAGATAGCGGTTTCCACCGTGTTCTTGATTTCGCCCTCCACCCTTCACGCTCCACCAATTCTTCCGATTCCCTTCGGCTCCTCCATCCCCTCACGCATGATTTTCCAGCTAGCGCCCATTTCGCGCAGGGCTCGATAGTCTTGCGCCTGGTAGGCGATATTCAGGTGAGGGGTTTGGTAAGGGCTGTCGCCGTGGGCGTGCGATTCGACGCCGGCTTCGACCAGGCCCGTGGTCAGCAGGGTGCGTTCGATAGGGATCGGCGACTTGCGTTGATGGAAATGTACCTGGATGGCATGTGCCAAGGCTTTGAAGAGATTGCGGTTATTCCAGGGGCCGACATAAAAGCTGGTGGCCAGCGGCTTGGATTGCTCGGCCGTCCGGCAGGCGAAATGCCAGTGCGTTCCGCTGCCCGAGGCGTTCAGCACCGCGCCACGTAGGCCGTCCCGATACTGGATCAAAATCCCCCAGGCTTTGTCGCCCGACTGCCGCCATTTGTCGAAACCGTCGGCCGGGTGATTGGGCTCGGCGTCCAATGCCTTTTGCAGCAGGCTGGTCGACCAAAGGCCGCGCTCTGCCGCTTTCCACAGGCCAGCGCCCGCGACATATTGAACCTGGGCCACGCCGGTTTCGCCGCCGGCCCGGGATTCGACCATCGATTGCAAAACTTCCAAGCCGTGAAAGTCGTAGGAATCGAGGCCGCCGCCATGCGTCGCCACGGCTTCCACAATCTTGGTGCTCGCGGGGATTTCCAACGGCGGGATGCGCTGCGCATACGGAACTGAGCTGCCGGCCATCAGCGGGAAATTCAGTTTGCGGGCCGTGTCCACCATCTCCTTGGCCCAATCCCAACGGTATGAGAGATGCTTGTCGTTGAAGACGGGCACGCTTCGGCCGCTGCGCTTGAATACCTTGACGATTTCGTCGAAGAAACGCTTTCGCGGATATTCGTGCTGGCCCATTTTGTTGGTGGGGTAAGTCCCGTGTTCGCCGATGCTCAAGACGGCATCGACGGCCAGCTGTTTGCCCCCCAGGCAAAGAGCCTGATCGATGGTTGGATAAATCGGAATTTTGTACGCTGCAGCGACCTGCCGCGCCATATCGCGACCGGCAGGCAGCTGGTCGGCATAGAAACTGACGACCATGCAACCCGGCGCGGTCACTTTGCCGTTGAAGTAATAGGGCTCCAAGAAGTTTTCGAGCAGCACATGGGCATGGCTTCGGTAGGTGAGCTCGGTAAAGACCGCCGCGACCTTGAGTGGTTGGTCGGCGGCGTGAGCCAGCGGGGTTGAAGCGGCCAGAGTTGCCGCCGAGGCGATTTCGAGGAATTGGCGGCGGCTGAAGCAGTGAGTAGGCAGGTGGTGTGTCAAGGGATCACCTAGGTAGAGAAATCATAACGCTTATTGGACCCCTGCCGGCTCGTCCGGCAGGTGAACCAGTTCGCCCGCTAGAACTCTCAGGCTACTTGCGGCCGACCCCTGCCGGCTCGTCCGGCAGGTGAAGAAGTTCCCCGGCTGCATCAACCGCGGCTAGCTCAAGAACTGCTTCACCTGCCGGGCAAGCCGGCAGGGGTCGTGAATTACTCACCCTTCAAGATTAGCCACAGAACTGCTTCACCTGCCGGGCAAGCCGGCAGGGGTCGTCTGTCATTAGCGGCCTGGTCGGCCCGTGATGGGATCTCAGTAGCAGCCATGTCTGACGGGTTTTTAAACCGTCCATGCCCTATCACACTCAATTGGACGGGTTACAAACCCGTCCTACGAAACTCCAGAAATCCTTCTCACGCCTTGCCATACGCCTTCCGCAAAACGGCCAGGCTTTTGGGAACCGCTGTTCTGGGGTTTTCCTTGCCTTCGAATTCGAGCGAGATATAGCCTTGGTAGCCGTGCTTGCGCAGGATGGCGGCAATGCGGTCGTTGTCGAGATCTAAAGTATACCAGAGACCGCCGCCATAATAAGTCTTGGCTTGGACGAAAACGGCTTTGGGCGCCAGCTTTTCCAGACGGTCGTAAGGGTCTTCCAAGAAGTTGCCGGTATCCATGAGGACTTGCAGCCAGGGCGAATTCACGGCGTTGACGATGCGCAACACGCCTTCCGGCGTCCGGCCCAGGCCCCAGTGGTTTTCCAAGGCGAGCAGAACGCCGCACTTTTCGGCGGTTTTGAGGCATTGGCCCAGGCAATCGATGACCCAGGGGAAGCCGTTTTCGTCGGTATAGCCGGGTTTGGGCGGCTCGATGCCGCGGTTTTTCATCAGCTCATCGAAGTTCTTGCTCGTCTCCCATCGCCCAGTGTTGACCCGCATGGTAGGAATGCCCATCTGGTAGGCCATTTCGATGCAATGGATCGTATGATCGACATTCTGCTTGCGAACGGCTTCGTCGGGCGACAGAAAGCCCTGGTGGGTGGAGAAGCCGCACAGGTGCAAGCCGAGCCGAAAAGCCTTGCTTTTGAGCTTTTGCAAGTAGCCGTTCGATTCATTGACCATTTGCTTGTGGAGGATTTCGACGCCGTCGAACCCCATGTCGGAGGCCAGGTCGAAGCAGAGCTCGATATCGCGAAAATCTTCGTTCTTGAACTGCCAAAAGGAATAGGTCGAAACGACGATCCGATTGCCGCGGCTAGCGGGCTTATCGCGGGCTGAGGCGCGTGCTGAAGTGGAAACGGGTGCGAATGCAGCGAGGGCCGCCCCGGCGGTGGACTGTGTGAGGAACGCACGGCGGGAAAAGGACATGACGCTTCTCCGGTTGGCGGTAGTCGGTGGTGGGGAGTAACCAGTAGACAGAATACAGCACACGGTGGACAGCAGAAATGCGGGAACCGGCGAAAATGGTTAGCCGCGATCTTCTGAGAGCGCGGCCGTTAACCCGGGCTGCGATTCATTTCTAAGCGCGTGTCCGTTAGCCAAAAGGATTCCACGCCAGCCAGAAATTCAGCGAGCCTCCCACGTTAGTGGGGGGAGTCTTCCGCATCAAGTGCCATCTCCAAGACGGTAAAGCCTTGCCGCCTTCCGAACCTTCTGTTCCAATTCCGATATGCGAGGCTCAATCCGCGCTTCGCAAAAAGCCGATCCAATCGAGAGGTAGAAGATGATCCCCTTGCTGATCTTCCCCTGTCTGGGACTTCTGCTGCCACCGGCCGATCTTCCCAAACTTTTTGTGCAACCGGGATTCAACTCGCGCAATCTCGCTGAGGCTGCGAACTATTTCATCGCCATGGGTGAAGATCGGGCGTTCGCGAAACTCGCTTCTTTGGAGGTGAGTCCTTCAAACTGGACTTGGAATTGGTCACTTGCTTATGGGCGAACCAGCTTCAGCCTGGATTCGCGGGTTATGTGGATGTGCCGAATGCTGTATGAGCCAAAAGGAAGCGTTCCGCTACGAAACCCGAAGATTGGTTGTATATTGCCATTTACTACGTTTACTACCACGTCGCTCGAGCCTTGGCCGCTTTTCCCGTTGGTGCTTTCCGGCGAATCCTATTTCCTACTTGGCGGCATACAGGACATCAGCGGCACCCCGGAATCTGCTGTCGGTTATCTGCAATACTGCCGATCGAATGGCTCTTTCCGGGCAAAACCAGTGGCCTTGCTTAGCAGAAAACAATCGCTCAAAGATATTGCATTGTTGACACAATCCGAGAAATGGAAGGCGATCAAGTGGAAGAAAAGCGGGCCGGTCTTCTACTACTCCATACCTGAAGAATCGGTATTAGGGTACGTCAAATCTCAGGCTGAAGGCATCCCCGAAAAACCAAAAAATCCCTGATCGAGGGCCAGTTGTGGATTACGACTCGGAAGAATTCGAAAGCCAGAAGGAAGATCAACCGGATCGTTGAGAAGATTGTGCACATTCAGGAACAAGGCGCGGAGCCCGTCGAGTATTTTCGGGAATTCATGACTGGATTGTTGACCTGCTTGGCAGCGCCCGCAGGCGCTGTTTGGATGCGTACTCCCGCAGGTCACTTGAAGGTGGTATACCAAATCAATTTCTGGCAGGCAGGGCTGAGCGATCCGCAAAACAGGGAAGAGCATAGCGAACTGCTCCGTTCCGTTTTCCAGGGCCAGCAAGCTGTGATGCTCTCCCCAAACGACCAAGTCGCAAACAATCCGACCGGTTATTTCCTTTTTCTCGTGCCCATTAAGGTAAAGGGTAAAGTGGTCGGTCTTGTGGAAGTATTTCAAGACCCCGCTCGAAATCCGAATGTGCAACATGGTTTCTTTCGGTTCATCAAGAAAATGGGGGAACTCGCTTCCAACTATGCTGAGAGTGTTTCGTAAACGGAAGAGAAATGATCAGCTCAATCTCGTTCGCCCGACGCGCGACCGAGAGGACCATGTTGCGCAGGTCCGCAGGCCGTCAATCAACGAACCATGGGCCAGCAAATCCTCACAGCCTGTCCCGGCACTCGCGCGTCGGGCTGACGAATGCGGGGAGTATTGGCTGTGCGCTGTCCGGCTGAAAACTGCCCTTTTTGTCCATTGTGAGCGGTCGAATCGTGGCGAAAACTGTAATATCGCAGCTTGGGGTCGCGCCGATTGCGCGGACGCGAATACCGGTCAGCGCGACGGGGCAACGACCTCCGGATGCCGGTAGTCGAGCATCAAGGGTGATCCTGTCTGGGATGCGGCGAGAAGACGACGACCAATTGAGGCGTTTAGCACAGGTGGCCGGAGATAACGATGCTCGCTCCCGACACGCGTACCCGGCTTCTCGACGTGGCCATGGAACTGGTTCAGTTAAGGGGGTACAACGCCTTGCAGTTTTCATGGGCTGGCAGACCGCGTGGGCATCAAGACCGCCAGCATCCATTACCACTTCCCGACCAAAGGCGACCTGGGGCTGGCCCTCGTCAAGCGTCATCGTCAGGCGCTGGCCAAAGAGTTGGCTCGCATTGACGCCGATGAGCCCGATCCCTGGGAACAACTCCGGCGCTATGCCGGCATATTCCGCTCGACTTTGGAAAATGGCCAGCGGATGTGTTTGGGAGGAATGCTGGCCATCGAATATCAAAGCCTTCCGCCGGAACTGGTACACGAGGTTCGTGGCTACTTTGGGGACAACGAAAAGTGGCTCGCCCGAACCTTGCAGGCCGGCCGAAAAGCTCGGGTGGTTGCCTTCTCCAGGCCGCTACCGAGGTTGGCCGAACGCTATTGCGGCCCTGGAAGGCGCATGCTCTCCGCTGCGCCTTCGGCGACTACGATCGATTCGACGCCGCAGCCGCCTGGCACTTGTCTCAACTCAAGGCATGAGTGAAGGTTTAGAGCTCGAGCAATTAATCCAGAGTGTAGGATTCCGCGTGGGCCACACGGCGGGCATGAAGCCCGACGCCCGTTAGAGCTGCCTGGCCCGCTCTTGAGTGTAACACCCGCGCATTCCACAAAATCGAGAAAATAAGCCCGCCCGCCTTGCCTTCCGTCCGAAAACTATCTATCAGTAGGTAGGTATGCACGAACTGGCCGAGGTCGCCGTTCCCTTCGACTAAACGGGGGCACGGCAAGGTCGATCGGTTCGGCAGGCGCGGCTCGACTAATCTGTTTACCTTTTGGTAGGAGAACCCATGAAAAATTTAACGCGGGCCATGGTGGTTGGGTTGGCGATCGTCGGATTTGGCGTGGTCGCCGGTTCGCTGTCCGGATGCGGCAACACCACCTCGTCCGGATCGAAAATGGGCAGCATGAGCGGCGGCAAAATGGGCGGCGATAAGATGGGTGGCGATTCAAGATGAACGATGGCAAAAAGGGCGGCGATAAGATGAAGTAGCGATCCAGTTACCTCACCGTGACGTAGTAAAAGGCTGATGACCCGGCTTGGGAGATTGAACATGAAGTCCAAACTGTTGGTCACAGTGGCAGTCTTGGGAGTGGGTTTAGGCGTTTGTGCCGCATTCGGCCGCGGCGACTCAAATCCGAATACCCACTCACCAGCTTCTGTTGAAGGTGACACCGATCCAGTGCCGGCTCCGGAATTCACCGGCGTGACGGATTGGGTGAATTCGAAGCCGCTCAAGCTTGCAGATCAAAAGGGAAAAATAGTTATCGTCCATTTCTGGACCAACGGCTGCATCAATTGCATCCACAACTACCCGCATTATCGAGCATGGACGGAGAAATATAAGGACAACAAGGATTTGCTGATGATCGGCATTCACACTCCCGAATTCGACGCGGAAAAGGATGTGGATCGCATCAAGGCCAAAGCGGCAAAGAATCACCTCACCTTCGCCATTGCTGTGGATAACAAGCAAGCCAATTGGCAAGCTTGGGGCAACCGTTATTGGCCCTGCGTCTACCTTGTGGACAAGGCTGGAATACGTCCGCTACCACTGGGAAGGGGAGCTCGGCGACGATGGATATAAGAAAATTACCCACCTGATTGACGAATTGCTGGCAGAAAAGCCGGCCAAGTCCAAGTAGCATTCTGCCATCTCGATGTAGAATGACGAGTAGGCCTCTTCAAGCGCTGCATCGATCTGCTCAGAAGGCGCCATCATGCAGGAAACTCATCCGATTCGGTCTAGTGAAATCACCCCGCCGAGCGTGTACTTCAACCGGCGCTCGTTCTTGCGGGCCGGTATCGCGGCTGCAAGTTTGCTGACCACAGGGCGTAGTGTACCGGCGGCTGAATCGTGCAGGGGGGATGGCAATCGCAACGCCCAAGCTAGCGGGCCTCTCGGAGGTCGCTGCCACTCCCGAGAATCTTGCCAAAGGATTCCGCGTCGATGAACCTTTGACATCTTTGGAGCAGGTCGGCAATTACAACAACTTTTATGAGTTCTCCACTGACAAGGAGAGCGTCGCGGTCGCAGCCGCCGGGTTCGTGACGAAGCCGTGGACGGTAGCTATCGAGGGCATGGTCCACAAGCCGAAGGTATTCGATCTGGATGAGATCCTCCGACTCGGCCCGCTGGAAGAGCGCGTCTATCGCATGCGCTGTGTCGAGGGCTGGTCGATGGTTATTCCCTGGGCTGGGCTGCCGTTGGCTCGGCTCTTGGAGCGCGTCGAACCGATGGGCACGCAAAATTTGTCGCTTTTCAAACGCTACTCGATCCCACCCGCATGCCGGGCCAGAAGAGCTCGGTTCTTTCCTGGCCCTACGTGGAAGGGCTGCGGATGGACGAGGCGATGCATCCGCTGACGCTTCTGGCGGCCGGCCTGTATGGACAAGAACTGCCACCCCAGAACGGGGCGCCGTTGCGGCTGGTTGTTCCCTGGAAATACGGGTTCAAGGGGATCAAGTCGATCGTCAAAATCGGCTTCGTGGCCGAGAAGCCGCCGACGACCTGGAACGAGGCGCCCTACCGAATACGGGTTCTTCTCGAACGTCAACCCGGACGTTCCGCATCCGCGCTGGAGCCAGGCGACCGAACAGCGCATCGGCGAGGCGGGCCGCCGGCGGACGCTGCCGTTCAACGGGTACGCCGACCAGGTCGGACAGCTCTATGCAGGCATGGACCTGCGGGTCAACTTTTAGACTCGCGGGAGACTGCTGACATGAAACTTGATCCATTCACCAAGTTTGTCCTCCGGCTGAACTGCCTCGTGCCGGTCATCCTGCTCTGTTGGGATGCCTGGCATGGCCGGTTGGGAGCGAACCCAGTCAATTTCGCCATCCTTACCACCGGAATGCTAGCGCTCATCTTTCTCGTGCTGACGCTAGCCGTCACACCTGCGAGCCGGCTCAGCGGCTGGGGTTGGCTCGGCCAGTTTCGCCGGACCCTGGGTCTCTATGCGTTCTTTCACGCTTCTTTGCATTTCCTCCTTTTCTTCGCATTCGATCGGGCGCGAGCATCCGCAGCACCGCATCGGAAATCCTCCTGCGGCCCTACCTGATGGTGGGGACGGTGGGCTTGGTTCTCATGGTTCCGCTGGCAGTCACTTCGACGGATCGCATGATCAGGCGCTTGGGACCAGCGCGTTGGAAGATGCTGCACAAGCTGGTCTATATCACAGCAGGGGCGGGCGCGCTTCACTTCTATATGCTCGTCAAAGCGGACGAGACCTACCCGATCGGATTCGCGTGCGCTCTGGGCGTACTCTTTCTCTACCGTCTGGTCGCCCATTATTGGCGGCTGCGGACGGACGCTCGGAAGTACAGATTCGGCGCCACCCGCTCCGGCCCCAGTGCGGTCGAAATCGTGGGCCGGGCAACTGCGGGTAGCACAGGTGTTCGATGAGACGCCCCAGGTTCGGACGTTTCGCCTCACGTCAGCCGCCGGGCCGCGCCTGCCATTCGACTTCCTCCCGGGCCAGTACCTCAACCTGTCGCTCGCGATCGATGGCCGCAAGGTTAGGCGGTCGTACACGATTGCTTCTTCCCCAACCCGGGCCGGCTACTGCGAGCTGACGATCAAGCGGGAGGAGCGCGGGCTGGCGTCGCGGCACCTGCACGATGCCGTCCGGGCGGGAGACATGCTCGACGTGATCGCTCCCGCAGGCAAGTTCACGTTTACCGGAGCCGAATCTGCGAGCGTTGTGATGATCGCCGGAGGAGTGGGCATCACACCTCTCATGGCCAAGTCCGCTATCTAACCGACCTGTGTTGGCCGGGCGACATCTATCTCGTAATCTCGGTTAAGACCGAGCGCGACATCATCTTCCGCGACGAACTCGAAACGTCTCCGACGACGGCATCCGAATCTGCATGTGACCATTACGCTCTCGCGCGACGAAGGGTCGGCGTGGACGGGGAGCGTGGCCGGATCACTCCTGCATTATTGGCCCGAGCAGTTCCGGAGATAGCGGCTCGACGAGTCCACATCTGCGGTCCCACCGAGATGACCGACCCCATGCGGCAGATGCTCCGCGACCTGGGAGTGGCGGAGGAAGCGATCCAAGTGGAGTCGTTCGCGTCGCCAAGCCGGATCGCCGCCTTGACGTCGCCGGTTCCCGAAGAACCCTCGGAGGCCGTCGTGAAGCCCGCCACCGACGCGGGCGATGCGGGGGAAGCGACGGTGACGTTCGCTCGTTCCGGCAAGTCTGCTCCGGTGCCAGCTGGCCGGACGGTGCTCGAGGCGGCGGAACTTCTTGGGGTTGCCATCAATTACGACTGCCGGGCCGGCATCTGCGGGCAATGCAAAACCAAACTGCTCTCAGGCCATGTCGTCATGGACGCAGAGGATGCCCTCGATCCGATCGACCGGGCGAACAACGTCATTCTGAGCTGCCAGGCCCATTGCGTGGATCAGGTGGTGGTGGAGGCGTGATCAATGATGATGCGCGTGGGTGCGCTTGCATGATAATGAACGCCGGGATGATAGCGAACGTCGGGATGGCGGTATTCGTGGACGTCATGATGCCAATCCCAGTCGCGATGCAAGTCGCGGTTCCAGCCCCCATACCAGCCGATGCCGGGAGCCAACAGAGGAGGCGTGACTAGAGTAGGCGCAACCAGCCCCGGGGATTCCGGCGGCACATTGGGACCGACCCATTCGGCCGGATTTTGATCCAGGAATTCCAAAGCCAAGAGTTGGCGATTCTCGGTGTACATGCGGCCGATCCAGAAGTTCAAGTCGGCGGGGGTCGGCTGGCGGTTCAAGATATCGTTGAAAAGGCGTGTGATAAAGCCCACCGGGCTGGAACCCGCTCGCTGATAGTATTCATCGCTCCCCAGGATGCAAGCCAGGACCTGATCGGGGGGATCCCTTGATTCAGGTCGTTTACCCAGGTTGCCATGCCGGGGTCAGGCGCCCTCCCCAGATAGGTACGATACCAATGATCGACCAGTGAATTAGGGTCGCCATAGACCTGTGCCGGGGCGGATGGAGTTATCAGAAACAAGCATGGTATTGCAAGAACTAAGAAATGTCGCATGGCTATGCGCCTCGTTTTGTTGGGTCAGAAATTTGTTCACCGATCCATCGCCTATTTCCGTTTCTGAGCAGTTGATTGGACGGCCCCTTTCGCATTTTCATGTCGTTCCTTGGCGGCTTTGAGAAGTTCGTCGAAATCGATCGAACCATCCTTGTTCGTATCGATGGCGTCGAAGTTCTCTTTGACGAGGCCCGTGCGCTTCATCCTTGCTGATCTTGCCGTCTTTGTTCGTGTCGAGGCGACTGAAGACGGCCTGCACGCGTTCGCGGGCTATTTGGTCGGCCTCAGCTTTAATGGCGCTCGAGTCGAGCTTGCCATTCTTGCCGGCATCGAGTTTCCGAAGCATGTCGTAAATCGTTTGCAAATCATTGGCGACACCTTGGATTGCCTTCGGCGCGTTCGATGAGCGTGCGCACGGTATCGGAAACCTGCCGGGCCTGAGCGTCTGTAAGCCGCCCGGCGAACCTCACGCAGCTTGCCTGCGGTTTCGATGATCAACGCTTCGTCGCCCGAGGCAAACAAGCCAATGTTGGCCACCCGTCCAGTTTCGTCCAGCAGGCGGATATCTTCGGTAAGCTGATAGGTTTTCTCCCGCGGCTTGCCTTTGTCGTCCAGGTACTTGACCGTGATTGCACCTTTGCCGGCGTCGATCTTGGTAATGGTGACTGTGTTGTGATGTGCAGAGTCTTTTTTGTCTTGGGCAGCCGCAGCCATGGAACTGGCTGGAAGCAAAAACAGAACCGTCAGAATCGATAGTGAGGATCGAGACATGGATCTACCCTCGTGTGCCTTGAAGCAATCCTGGAAAGCCGTTGAATGTGGTGCAAAAGGTGTGCCTATCATAATTGCGTTAGAAAGAAATGTGGCGAGAGCTACGTCTCAGAAGGCGGTATGGCCCGATGCCACCATTGGGCTTGTCCCAGTTCCGAACGCTCTTAGATTGGGGTGCCGGCCCTTGCCAGTTTCGCCACATGGTCGAGATGTTCGCGGGAGCCGATGAGGATCAGGATGTCGCCCGTTTGCAGGATTTCGTGACCGCCGGGGTTGAAGATCATGTGGCCGGTGCCCTTTTTGACGGCCACCACGATGACGCCGTACTCCTGCCGCAAACCGCAGTCCTTGATAGACCTGCCGACCAGTTTGCTGTCGGCGGCAACGCATGTCTCTTCGATCTGTAGCTCGAAATGCTCGCTGCGCGTGGCCAGCTCGATGAAATCGACGACTGTGGGTCGCAGCACAGCTTGAGCGACGCGGACGCCGCCGATCTGATAGGGAGAAATTACACGATTGGCCCCGGCTCGTACCAGTTTTTGCTCGGCAGCCGTTTCGCTTGCTCGGGCGACGATGACGATGTGGTCGTTGAGCAAACGGTGCTCATGGTGATGTACAGGTTGTCGGAATCGGAAGCCGTGACCGCCACCAGGGCCCGAGCCCGATCGATGCCGGCTCGTTTCAACACTTCGTCGTTGGTTGCATCGCCCTGAAGCGGAATGCCGTTAACGACCTGGAACTGGTCCAGCAGCGCGGCGTTGCGTTCGATCAAGACGAAGCGCAGTTTTTCGCGGGCGAACTCCTGGCAGACGAGCCTGCCCATGCGGCCGAAGCCGCACACGATCAGGTGATTTTCAAGCGTAGCCAATTCGCGTTCCATGCGTTGTTTCCCCAGAATGTTGCGAACTTCGCCACTGACGACGGTTCGAATGAGCTCGGAAGCGGTGTAGAAGATGGTGAACACGCCGCCGAGCACCAGCAATGAGGTGAATACCTTGCCCGCGGGGGTCTTGGGAACAAAATCGCCGTAGCCAACTGTGGCTAACGTGACCACCGCGGTGTATCCGGAGTCGAGGAGCGACCAGCCCTCCAACAGCCAAAAGCCGAAGGTGCCAACCAAGATCAAAACGGTCGGCACCAAAAATGCCAAGGCCAACCGGCGCAGCGGCAGAGGTGAGCGAACGGCCACGGTTCAACCTCCAGGCCTCGTTTTGGTCAGCGATCCGCCGGTTAGCCGCGATGCGCAGCGGAGCGTTCGTCACCCCTGCGCGGCAAGGGCTCCGCTACGCGTCGCGGCTAACCAGATTTCCAATGACGCCTATCATGCGACCGGTTTGCTTATCGATTACCGGAAGCTCTCGGTCGTTCGCGGATGCCAGGCGCTCTGCGATCTCCTGATCGCTCATGCCTGAATCCAGAGGCTGGACAGGTTTTGCAAGGTCCGCAGCCTTGGCGGCCTCGGCGGGCATGGCGCCGAGATTGCCTCGAATGATCGAACTGGCGTCGATCTTGCCTTCTAGCCTACCATCATGATCCACAACATAGAGATTGGTGTCGGAGGGCAAAGATAATAGTTGTCGCACCACTTGACCGTATCCGGCTGCCGCGGAAACGATCTGAAAATCGAGCGCCAGGGGCCGGCTGAAGTTTAGCGGCGGCGGCGTCGAGATCGGATTTGCTTGCGCATCGAAAAAGTGAATGCGCATGGAGTAAATCGAATGCGATTCCAGTTGTCGGGCCACCAACATGGCGCCGGTCACGGCCAGAAGCATGGGAACCATGGTGGCATCCACGTGCCTGGTCAGCTCCAACACCATCACCAAGGCTGAAATCGGTCCTTGCGTTGCCGCAGCGAGAAATGCGCAGGAGCCGATGACCGAGCAGCTTCCCATGGAGGCTCCCGGCCAAAAGCGATCCCATAAGTGGCCGAAGAGACCTCCGAGCAGAGCGCCGATAGTCATCGTTGGAGTAAACAAGCCGCCGGTGGCGCCGCTGCCCAAGCAGGCACTGGTGGCGATCAGCTTGAGAGCCGGCAAGACCAGAAGCAGGGAAAGGCCGAACTGGTCTGCAAAAGCGAGCTGCACCGCGTCCTTGCCATTGCCAAGCAATTGCGGAAAGCGAATCGACACGGCGGCAAGCAGCGTAAGCACAACCACAGGAGCAACGAAGACGAGCACGCCCGCTTCGTGCTTTGTATTTTTCGGCCCAGCCGATGCCGCGCATCAGGGGCAGAGCGGCCAGGCCGAGCAGGGGCCCGGCCAAAATCGCCCAAACGGTCAATTGCATCGAAAGAGGATACTCAGGGACCTCGTACACCGGACCGGTTGGCAGTAATGTCCAGGATGCGGCAGTCGCGACGCCCGAACACAGCAAAGCGGGCAGGGCGAGCCGCAAGGAGATGCTGCCGAGCAGAACTTCGACGGCGAAGAGGGCGCCGCCGACGGGGACGTTGTACGCCGAGGCCATACCGGCGCCGACTCCGCAAGCAACGAGCACTCTTTGTTCGGGGCGGGAAAGGCAAAACCATTGTGCCAGCCGACTGGCAATGACTCCGCCAGCCTGCTTGATGGCCGACTCGGCCCGAGCGACGTACCCATGCCGACGGTCACGATCGAAAGAACGCCTTGCGCCAGCGTGGAGAGCGCCGGCATGCGGCCGGAATGAAACCAAATCGAAGCGTCGGCATCCCCGGGACGGCCGAGCTTTTTGCGGATGAGTGTGGCGCCCACGCCGACCAGAATCCCCGCACCCAACAGGTTCAGCAGATAGCGGGAAGCGGGCGCCCGCGTAGCAGCTTCGAGAAGCGTGCCCGCCTCGTAGTTCCAGGCGACATGCTCGACGGCTTCAAGCAGCCGCATGAGGACGCCGCCCGCGATGCCGGCGGCTGCGCCGGTCAGCACCGTCATCGACCAAAAGCCCGGCGACCAGGTGGTCTCGACGGCCGAAAGATCGAGGTTTGGTTGTGTTGGGGAATTGGCGTGCGAGGCTGTCAAGGAAGTCTCCGATCGGGTAGGGGGGCTGTTTTGGCTCTGGGCTCAACCGGTCCAGGCTCGCAGAGGCCGCCTCAATGGTTCGTTGGCGTTCTCGAATATCTCACGATTGGCGCAACGATTGCACGAAGTATTCATCGATATCGACGGGCTTTCAATCATCAAGCTAGTCATGTTTTTGCTGAGGAGGAAATAGAGATGATTAGGCGCTCTATAGTAGTAGGTGTTTTCGACGACAAAGGGCAAGCGGGCCAGGCCGTTGGCGAATTACGCAGGGCCGGTTTCGGCAGCGATCAGATTGGCATCATTGCCCGCGATGCCGACGTTCGGGCCGATGTCACCCAAGCCGGTCTTGAAGACGGCAATGAAAGCAATGCCGAGGAGGCGGTGTCCATGGGGGCGGCCGGTGGTGTCGGGATTGGAGTTTTGTGGGGCTTAGGCATTGCTGCCGGTTTGCTGCCGGCCGTCGGGCCGGTGATCGTAGGCGGCACGTTGGCCGCCATTCTCGCCAGTGCCGCAGTGGGGCTTGCCGCGGGCGGGCTCGTTGGCGGGCTCGTCGGTATACTCGTTGGTTGGGGCGTGCCGGAAGAGGAGGCACAAACTTACGAAGCCGACCTCCGGGCGGGCCGCATTCTGGTTGTGGTCCAGACCGAGAATCGGGCGGATCAGGCTGCGGACCTATTGGCGACCGCGGGAGGCCACGTTTTGCCCCAGGTTACACCGGCTCGCTAAGCTGCCGTCACGGCAGCCGGGTGAGCTTGCTGTCGAGCGTCGGCACGATCGGCTAAGCTTCCATGCCGTCAGTGCCTAGCGTGAAATAGAAGGTGGCGCCTTTATCGGGTTGGGCCTCGGCCCAAGCTCGGCCGCCGTGACGATGGAGGATTCGCTGCACGACAGCCAGTCCGACGCCGGTGCCTTCGAATTCTTCCACGCGATGGAGGCGTTGGAAAACGCCAAAAAGCTTGCCTGCATAGGTCATGTCGAAGCCCGTGCCGTTGTCGCGCACATAGTAGGTGCGGGTTCCCCCATTCAAGGTGGCAGTGCAGCCGATTTCGACGATGGCGGGATCGCGATGCCGGCTGTATTTGAGAGCATTGCCGATCAGGTTTTGCCAGACTTGTTTCAAGAGCGAACGATCGGCGTCGCAGGGCGGGAGTTCCCGAACAGTCAGCTGCAATTTGCGCTCCGCGGCATCCTGTTCCAGATACTCGAGGCATTCGCGGACGAGCTCGTCCATTTGCACCCGGTGCTTCTTGAGGGGCTGGCGACTCAGTCGGGCAAAGGAAAGCAGCGCATCGATCAACTGTCCCATGTGCTGAGCGTTTTGCCGAATGTCTTCCAGGTAGGTCAGGTGATCGCTCGCCAAAACTGTGGCACACTCCTCGTGGAGGATCCGCGAGAAACCGTCAACGGTCGCAGGGGAGCGCGCAGGTCGTGGGAAACGGAGTAACTGAAGGCTTCCAGCTCTTTGTTGGCGTCGGCGAGCTCCGAGTTCAATTGGAGCAATCGCTGTTCCTGCCTATCCCGTTCGTTTTCGGCGCGTTGAACGATGTTGGCGACCCACCAAATGATAAACATGAAAGAGGTTAGATAACCAACCAGGGCCAGCCAGGAGCCAAAATCTTTGCTGAACAGGCCGGTGCGCTGGCCCAGCTCGCTCGAGACGGTAAAAACCGTCGGCAAGACGATCGGGACGAGGAGAAGACAACGCGCCAAAACGCCGCCGCTGCCTCTGTTGAGAACCACGGCCGTAAAGCTGGCATTGGGGCGAGCTGAGAGGATGCCCAAACTCAGCAGCGCCGCGAGCAAACAGCTGGATAAAGCCATCCCTGCGTCCGGAGATCGATTGATGGTGTAAAGATTTTTGTTGCCGAAGATGAAGCCGACCAATGCCAGCAAACAGATATTCCCCACGACGATGGCCAATAAGGGAGCAGGCTGGGGACCGCGTTGCGGCTGGACGTCGAGCAGCACGATGCCCAGGCCGATGAGGATAAGCCCAAGTCCAGAATGGAAAGAAACCAGTCGGGGAAACTTCAGGGAAGCTTCCAGAGCCCGCACTGCCTGGAAAGAATCATCGAACCCCGCGCTCCAGTGAGAGAAGTAATCCATGAGGAGAAGGATCCCGAGAATGGCCGTCGCCCCACCGCAAACGAGAGAGCAACGATGCCAAAGGACGCTCAGGCGGCGTTTGCCGTCAAGATAAAGGGCGATGCCCGCGAAGGTAAATCCCAGCGCAGTCGTCGGCGACATAGGGGGCAGCCCGGCAGCGATACGAAACAGCAGCGGCTTGTTCAGCCACCAGCCGAACAGAACGATAGGTCCAACCAGGATGGCCGTCAGGCTGGCGATGATGGGAACGGCTGCTAGAGAGATAAAGCGGGGCCGATGGAGGAGGAATGGTTTCATGATTATTAGTTTTGAAGGCCGCAGGATGAGGCGCAAACAGGGCGAGTCCTCATGGAAGATTTACGCGAAAACTCACTCTACGACTCGTCGGGGTGACGCCTCGACGCTCGCCTTAGCGCGTTACTTATCGAGCACTTCGCGCACTTTTTGAGCCAGCAGGTCCGGGCTGAACGGTTTTTGCAAGAAGGCGGTGCTGGCCATCAGCAAGCCATGGCGAATGATGGCGTCGTCCATGTAGCCGGAGACGTAGAGAACCTTCACGGCGGGGCGAGCTTTCAACAGTTGCTCGGCCAATTGTCGGCCACTGAGCTTGGGCATGACCAGGTCCGTCAACAAAAGATGGATGGCGCCTTGGTATTGGTGGCCGATCATGAGAGCCTCTTCGCCATTGCGGGCCTCGAGCACGGTGTAGCCTTCGCGCTGCAGGGCCAGGCGGGTGAGGGTGCGCACCGCGTCCTCATCCTCGGCCAGCAACACGGTTTCGCTGCCCAAGGGTGGCGCATCTAAAGTGGGATGAGCCTGTTCGGAAACGACTGTTTCGCGCTCGCGAGGCAAGTAAATCATAAACGACGCGCCCCGGTTGGGCTTGCTGTGCACTTCGATGTGGCCCCCCGACTGCTTGACGATGCCATAGACAGTAGCTAGGCCTAGCCCGGTGCCCAGATCCGGGCCCTTGGTCGTGAAAAAGGGCTCGAAGATCCGCGCCTGGGTGGCGGCGTCCATACCGCAGCCCGTATCGCTTATCGCCAGCAACACATGCTCGCCGGTGTGGGCGTCGGGATAGAGAGCGACGTAGCGGTCGTCCAAGGTGACGTTGGCCGTGTCGATGCAGAGTTTTCCTCCCATGGGCATGGCGTCACGCGCATTGATGGCCAGGTTCATGACGACTTGCTCGAGTTGGCCCCGGTCCGCCTTGACGCGCAAAGTCGGGAGCGGGACTGAGCACGATCTCGATATCTTCGCCGATCAAACGGCCGAGCATCGTGCGCGTGTCGGCGAGCAGAGCGTTGAGATCGAGCACATCGGGCTGCAGAATCTGTTTGCGGCTGAAGGCCAGGAGGCGGCGCGTGAGCAATTCGGCGCGCTCGGCGGCTTTCTTGATTTCTTCAATCATGCCGCGCAACGGATCGGCCGCGTGAAGGCTGCCGAAGGCAATCTCGCTATAACCCAGGATCACTGTGAGCAGATTGTTGAAATCGTGGGCGACGCCGCCGGCCAACCTGCCGACGGCCTCCATCTTTTGCGACTGGCGATATTGTTCCTCCAGACGTTGCTGATCCGTGATGTCGCGGGCAATCGCATAGATCGAGTCCCTGGCTCGGGACAGATGCGGCATGCCACAGCAGACGATCGGTAAGAACCATCCTTGCAGCGAAAGCGATTCTCGAAAGAGGTATGGGCCTGCTTGGACGAGGTTAGCACCGAAGCGTTGGCGAGGCTGGCCTCGAGGTCGTCCGGATGAAGGAATTCTTGGTGAGGACGGCCGCGCAATTCCTCGATCGTCCAGCCCAGGGTGGTTTCCCAGGCAGGATTGAGGTCCTTGAAGTAGCCGTCGAAACCCGCCACGCAAAGCAGATCGAGAGCCAGCAGGAAGAAGTGTTTGCGGTCTTCCTCCGCCTGGTTCTTGGCGCGGAAGAGCTGCCGCTTATGCAAAGTTTGGGTCACCGCTTGCCCCAGGCGGGTCAGGCGATCTTTGAGGAGATAATCGGCTGCGCCCAGGCGCATCAGCTCCGTGGCCCTTTCTTCGCTGAGCGACCCGGTGACCACGATGAGCGGAATGTTCAATTCGCGATCTTGAACCAGCTTGCAGCGCATGCGAGGCGTCAAAACCGGGAACCACGCCATCGGCCAAGATGACGTCGATAGCGGGATCGAGATGAGCACGATATTCCGCTTCAGTTTCCACGCGCTGCCAATCGACGTCGTACCCGGCTCGACGCAGCTCGTGGAGCATCAGTTTTGCATCGGCCGGCCTGTCCTCGAGGATCAAGACTCGAAGCGGTGTAGTCATGGGCAATTCCCTCATCCAGTCCCCTGCAGTCGGGCGCTGCTTTGCAATGGCTAGCCGCACCGCTCAGGGAGCGGGGAGTTGATTGAGCAGCAGCCAATACAGCCCCAACTGCCGGGTGACATCGATGAATTGATCGAAGTCCACGGGCTTGACGATGTAGCTGTTGACTCCCAACTGGTAGCACTTTGCTATGTCCGGCTCCTCTGCCGAGGAAGTAAGGACCACCACCGGCAGGGTAAGCGTTCGTGGGTCCGAGCGAATTCTTTGCAGGACTTCGATGCCATCGAGAAAGGGCAGCTTCAGATCGAGGAGAACCACCTTGGGACGCTGTGAAATGTCTCGGCCTTCGTAAGGCCCGGTGCCGAAGAGAAAATGAAGTGCCTCCAGCTCCGTCGCGGGCAACGTGAACGTGATTGGCCAGTTTATGCTTCTTGAACGCATGGAGCGCCAGCTTGATGTCTTGAGGGCTATCCTCGACCAGAAGAATCTCGATAGAACTCTCGGTCACCGGTGAACTCCTAGCTGGTAGGAAAGCGTTCCCCGCAGGATCGAGTCGGCTCCCCTTCGATGGGGCGCGCGCTGATCACGCCGCGCCAAGTTGCAGAACCCGAATGAGCGGCAAGAAACCCAGCAGAGCGCAGAGGCGAAGCGTCAGGGGTCGTGGCGGACCACCGGGATCGTCCCGGATCGGAAAGTTGATCATTTGATGAGGGGAAACTGAGCGATTCCACTGGGCTCCTATCATCGAGTCGCGTCCGCTGGAGACGACTCAACAGTAGTTTGACGCACGGCGGCTGGCAAAATCAATCAATTATCTACGATGCGCACTGAAACTGAAAAGAAAGATGGTGCAGAATTTTCCCACGTATATCTGTGTACAGAACTGACGGGCCATTATGGGCAAATGAACCAGAGAGGGAAAGAAGAGTGAGCATCCACTCTGCGATGGGGCGCCCCGAGATGCCAGCCTCCCTCCGAGAAACACTAAAGAACTTCGCAGATAGGTAGTCGCCGCTCTAGCTGACTTTAGGATTAGGAGAAGAGAGGAATCTTGGGAAGATTAAAGCAGTGAACGCCAGTCCCCCTAGCATAACCATCCACTAACCATAGCTTGATCGATGTAGATGCAATTTCGGTAGACTAGTTGAACAACAGCCCACTGCTGCCCAGGGGGGTTGGTTAAAGAGTAAGCCCGACGCAGCCGGATCCACGAATGCGATCCAGCTGCATCAGCTTTTTTTGTTCGCGCAACTAAGTTCATCGCGCTGGTTTTGGAAGCTTGATTGCGGGAATGGAAGCTCTGATCGCGGGCGTTGTGGCCGCCGTGCGATTCCACGATTTGACACATGACGAAAGAAGAAACAGCAATGCCTAATACCCATAATCTGGCTGACTCGGAAACCATTCTCCGGTCGGAACAGCGCATCGCAGCGCTGGTACAGGAAGCCCGCGACTTGGCTCGTTCGGTGGAAACCGTGCGCAAGCAAACCCTATTGCAGTCCAATGAGCGAATCGAAGCCTTGGAACAAAAAGCTCGCGATCTGGCCTGGTTCGTCGAAACCACCCGGCAGCAAACCCTGTTGCAATCGGATCGGAAAACCGAAGCCCTGGAACAGAAGGCTCGCGATTTGGCTGATTTCGTGGAGACCTTGAGAAATCAAACGCGCATGCAATCGGACACGGAGATTGAAGCGCTCGGGCAAAAAGCCCGGGACTTGGCCCTTTTCGTGGAATCCGTGCGGCACAGAAACCCGATTGCAAACAGAAGCCGAAATCGCGGCCATGGGTCAAAAAGCACGGGATTTGGCGGCTTCCGTGGAATCGGTGCGCGAAGAGACCCTGCCTGAAATCGGACGCCGAAATCGCGGCCTTGGGCAAAAAAGCGGTGGACTTGGCAAATTCCGTGGTGAGCGTGCGTGAAAAGACACTCCTGCAGAACGAGATCGCTTTCTTGGGCCAACAAGCTCGGGACCTGGCGGTTTCCGTAGAGTCCGAGCGCGAAGAGACGCTCTTGCATTCGGACACGGAAATCAAGGAACTGAAGCAGGAAGCGCAGCATTTTAGCCCGTTCCGTGGAAAAATCGCGGATCGAGACCCTCATGCAATCGGAGAAGGTAACCCGCAAGCTCAACGAAGACCTGGAGCAACGCGTCCTGGAGCGCACCGCGCAATTGGAGGCAGCGAATAAAGAGCTCGAATCTTTCTCCTATTCGGTCTCCCATGATTTGCGTGCTCCGTTGCGGGCCATCGACGGGTTCTCGCATTTTGCTGGAAGATTACGCCGCCCCTTTGCCGGACGAAGGCAAAGCCTACCTGAAATTGGTGCGCGAAAACACGCAGCAGATGGCACAGCTAGTCGACGATCTGCTCGCCTTCTCCCGGCTGGGTCGCATGGCGCTGGCCAAGCAAACTGTTGACCCGAACAAAATCGTGAGGATCTGCCTGGCGGAGATGCAGCAAGAGCAGCAAGGCCGCACGATTGAAATCGTCATCGGCGACTTGCCAACCTGTCAGGCCGATCCGACGCTGCTCAAACAGGTCTGGATGAATCTGCTGTCCAACGCCTTGAAATACACGCGCAAACGAGTGGATGCGCGTGTGGAGATCGGCTTCACCACCCAAGAGCGGCCGTTGACCAACGGGCATGTATCGCATCCACCCGGGCCCGGCATGGAAACGGTCTATTTCGTCAAGGACAACGGGGCGGGCTTCGACATGAAGTACGCCCACAAACTCTTTGGCGTCTTTCAGCGCCTCCACCGCGCGGCGGATTACGACGGCACCGGTGTGGGGCTGGCCATTGTGCAGCGCATCATTACCCGTCACGGCGGCCGAGTCTGGGGCGAAGCCAAACCCAAAGAAGGCGCCACCTTTTCATTCACACTGGCTTAAGAGAAGATTCATGAACGATAAAAGCATTGAGATTCTGTTGGTCGAGGACAATCCCAACGACGAAATGTTGGCGCTGCATGCGTTCAAGAAGCATAACCTCGCCAATAAAATACATGTGGTGCGCGACGGGGCAGAGGCGTTGGAGTATGTCTTTTGCACTGGCGCCTATGCCGAGCGCCATTTCGAAAACCCACGCGTCATTCTGCTGGACAAGAAACTGCCTCTAGTGGATGGCATGGATGTGTTGCGCAGATTCGAGAAGACCCGCGCACCCGCTTGATTCCTGTGGTGATGCTCACGTCCTCTGCGGAAGACCGCGACATCATCGAAAGCTACCAGTTGGGCGTCAACAGTTACATCGTCAAGCCGGTGGATTTCGAGCAGTTCAGCGAAACGGCCCGCCAGCTGGGTTACTACTGGCTGCTTGTCAACAAGCAGCCGTCTGAAGTGAATTGAGCGTTTTACCAGTCGACCCAGCTGCTTTAAGGCTCCCGATATGGCCATACCACTTCGTGTACTGATTCTCGAAGACAATCCTTCCGACGCCGAATTGGCCCTGCACACGCTGCGCCGCGCCGGCTACGATCCGACCGACAATCGGGTGGAAACGGAACAGGAGTTCCTCGATAATTTGCACCCGGTTCCCGAGATCATCCTTGCCGATTTCACGATGCCGGAGTTCGATTCGCTGCGCGCACTCGAGATCATGCAAGAGCGCAAGCTGGACGTTCCCTTCATCATCGTTTCGGGAACTATCGGCGAGGAGCGCGCGGTGAAGGTGATGCAGCACGGCGCCACCGATTACATCATCAAAGATCGGCTTGCCCGCTTGGGCCCGGCCGTCAAACAAGCGCTGGCCCGATGGAAGCTCAAGGAGGAGAAACTCAAAGCCGAGCACACGGTTGCCCGCTTGGCTGCGATCGTCGAAACCTCTGGCGATGCCATCATCGCCAGGTCACTTGACGGCAAAGTCATTAGCTGCAATCGCGCGGCCGAGGATCTTTTCGGGTATTCGGCGATGGAGATGCTCGGTCAGCACATAACTGTTCTCATTCCACAAGGGCGCCGGGAATCTGACACCCCCGAGGACCTAGAGAATATTTTCGAGCGACTTAGCAGAGGCGAACGTATTGCCGCCTTTGAGACGGTGCGCGTTCGGAAGGATGGGCAACGGATCGAAGTGCTTCTGAGCCTTTCTCCCATACGTGAACTAAACGGAGTTGTGACCGGCGCCTCGGAAATCGCGCTGGATATCACCCAGCGCAAGCGTTCGGAGCGTTTTCTGAATGTGGAACGGGCCGTTACCAGCATCCTGACGGAGTGCAAGAATCTGGCGCAAGCCGGTCCGAAGGTGTTGCAGACCATTGCCGAGTGCTTGCGCTGGGAAGTCGCCATGCTCTGGATGGTTGATCGGGCGGCCAATGTTCTCCGCCGCACGCATAGCTGGCATCCCGCATGGGCAAATGCCAGTTTCCTCGAGGCCCTAAGCCAGAAGACGGTCTTGGGACCGGGCATGGGCGTGGCGGGGCGAGCCTGGAGCATGGGTGAACCCGTTTGGGAACTAGGCATCGTCATCGAAATCAACACGACCCAAACTTCGACGATGACGAGCGACGGATTGCGCGGCGGGTTCGGCCTGCCCATGCGCCAGGGCCCGGAAATGGTAGGGGTCATCGAGTTCTTCAGCCCCGAGCTTCGCGAGCCGGACAAGTTGCTCATCGCTTCGCTCGACAACATCGGCTGCCAGATAAGTCAGTTCTGTGAGCGGTGCCAGACGGAGATTGCACTTCTGGCCAGCGAAGAGCAGTTCCGGCAGCTTGCCGATGCGATGCCACAGATCGTTTGGACGGCAAAGTCGGATGGCAAGATCGATTATTTCAACGAGCGCGCGTACCAGTTTGCCGAATGCTCGCGAGAAGACGATCCCGAGCATACCTGGCGCTCCATTGTTCACCGGGACGATCTGCACCGGGTCCAGGATATCTGGGACAGATCAGTCCGCTCAGGCTCTCCCTTCGAAATCGAAATTCGCTTGATGGAGCGTAATACCGGACGCCATCGCTGGTTTTTGTTTCGCGCCATCGCCGGCGCTGACGCGGCAGGCGGTTTCACACGCTGGTATGGAACGGGTACGGACATCGATGACCAAAAAAGGAGCCTCGAAGAACTTCGGATCAGCGAAGAGCGTTTTCGCAACCTGGTCATGGCTTTGCCGGCGGCCGTATATACCACCGACGAGGCGGGGTTGATCACGCTGTTCAACGAGCATGCCGTCGAGCTATGGGGGCGGCGGCCAAGAATGCGGATAGATCGGTGGTGCGGAGCTTGGAAACTCCTCAGTCCCGACGGCTCTCTGGTGCCACCCGACCAGAGTCCCATGGCCATGACGTTGCGTGACGGTCAGGGCGTGCGTGGCGAGGAAATGATTATCGAACGCCCCGACGGTTCAAGGGTTCACGTGCTCGAGCACCCGGAGCTGCTGCGAGGTCCTGCAGGAGAAATCATTGGCGCGGTCAACATGGAAATCGACATATCCCAACTAAAACAGCTGGAGGAACAGTATCGGCAATCGCAAAAAATGGAAGCGGTCGGCCAGTTGGCGGCCGGCGTAGCTCATGACTTCAACAACCTGTTGACCATCATCCTGGGCTATAGTGAACTCTTCCTCAGCAGGCTGCCCGCTGCCGATCCAGGCCGTGAACCGATGGGGCAAATCTTCAAAGCCGGCGAACGCGCCGCCGCCCTCACGCGCCAGCTTCTCGCTTTCGGCCGCAAGCAGATCCTATCCCCGATCGTGCTCGATCTCAATTTCCTTTTGACCGAAATAGGGAAGATGCTTCACCGCCTGATCGGCGCGGACATCGAATTGATCACCGATCTCCACCCCGGCCTAGGGTGTGTCAAAGCCGATCCGGGGCAGATCGAGCAAATCATCATCAATTTAGTCGTCAACGCTCGCGACGCCATGCCCAAGGGAGGCCGCCTCGCCGTCAAGACGGCCGACACCGTTCTCACAAAACTGCAGGCCAGGGAACATGAGGAATTGCCGCCTGGCCGTTACTCCCTTTTGGCAGTGAGCGATACGGGAAGCGGTATGGATGCGGAGACGAAGAAGCGCATCTTCGAGCCTTTTTTCACGACCAAGGATGTAGGAAAAGGCACCGGCCTGGGCCTGGCAACGGTCTTTGGCATCGTCAAGCAGAGCGGCGGGTTCATTGAAGTCGATAGTGAAGTCAGCTACGGCACCACCTTTAGGGTTTATCTGCCTCAAATTGGGGAGGCGATACAAGTCCAGCAGGCCGATCAAGGTTTGGTGAAGATGCCTCGCGGCTTAGAAACCATCATGCTGGTTGAGGATGAAGATGGGCTGCGCGAGTTGGCGAAAATGGTGCTGGAGTCAAGCGGCTATAAGGTCCTCTGCACCAGGAATGGCAATGAGGCGTTGCAAGTCTGTCACGAATACCAAGGGGTTATTCAGCTGCTGTTCACCGATGTGGTGATGCCCAAGATGAGCGGCCGGCAGTTGACCGATCTTCTGGTTCCTACCCGTCCAGACCTCAAAGTGCTTTACATGTCGGGATATACGGACGACACGGTCGTGCGACACGGCATCCAGGACGCGGGGGCGAATTTTTTGTCCAAACCCTTTACGCCGATCGCTCTGGCCCAGAAGGTGGCGCGAAGTTCTCGATCGCGGGAACGAGCATCAAGAGTTGGGCGTCGCCGGCAGTGGCATTGAGGCGACCACGGAAAAGGCCTGACGAACTCAGCTCAAATCACCGGCTTCGCGGGAAAGGTCGCGTCCATGTTCGAATACCTTCGGAAGTTATTTCGAGGAGCCGCTGCGCGGAAGCGTGTCGAGGAGCTCGCCAATGCCATGCCACAAATGGTCTGGACCGCCCGCCCCGACGGCTTCCTGGACTATTACAACGACCGCTGGTACGAGTACACCGGCCTTCCCCGCGGGGCAGGCGGCGACGAGAGTTGGAAGTCCGTTCTCCACCCCGACGACGTGCAAAAGTGCCTGGACGCCTGGTACGCGGCCGTCCACACGGGCAACAGCTACGAGATCGAATATCGCTTCAAAGAAAAATCCTCGGGGAGCTATCGTTGGCATCTGGGCCGGGCCTTGCCGGTCAAGAATGCGGCGGGAACGATCGAGCGCTGGATCGGCACTTGCACGGATATCGACCAGCGCATCCGGATGGAGGAGGGGCTTCGGCAGGCACAACAAGAACTGGAGAAGCGCGTCGTTGAAGCGCACGGTCGAACTGTCGCAGGCTTCCGAAGATCTCCGTCGCAACGAGCAACGCTACCGCTCGCTCGTGAAAGCGACCACGGCCGTGGAATGGAGCACCGCTGCTTCCGGCCTGGTCGAATCGGATCAGCCCGATTGGGCGGATTTTGCCGGCCAACCCTTAGATCAAATCAAGGGCCAGGGGTGGCTGGATGCGGTTCATCCGGACGACCGGGCTCACACCGCCAGCGCCTGGTCCAGCGCGATGGCGACCCAGACGCTCTATCAGGTAGAACACCGGGTGCGCCGTCGCGATGGGGAATACCGCTACATGCGGGCCAACGCAGTGCCCATCAAGGACGCCGAAGGCGCGGTCCTGGAGTGGGTCGGCATCCACGCGGACATCACCGAGCAGAGATGGGCCGAGGAGGCCTTGGCCGAATCGGAGCGCTTCGCACGATCGACCTTGGATGCGCTCAGCGCCCACATTGCCATCTTGGATGAACGCGGACTCATCCTGGCCACCAACAAAGCCTGGCGCCAATTTGCCGCCGCCAATGGGGCCAAGGTCTCCGTCGGCGTGGGCGCCAATTACCTGGAAGTTTGCGATGGCGCAACCGGTCCGTGCGGCGAAGAGGCTGCGACGGTAGCTGCCGGTATCCGCGCCTCCTTCAAGGAGATCGAGCGCATTTCGCCTTGGAGTACCCCTGCCATTCGCCTTTGGAAAAGCGCTGGTTTCTGGCTCGTGCCACCTTATTTGACGGAGAAGGTCCCCTGCGCGTCGTCATGTCCCACGAGAACATCACCGAGCGCAAGCGACAGGAAGAGGAGCTGCGGCGGGCACACGGCCAATTGATGGATGCCATCGAGAGCCTTGACGCAGGCCTGGTGATGTACGGTCCAGACGAGCGCTTGGTGGTTTGCAACACGAAATACAAGGAATACTACGCGGCTTGTGCTCACGTCATGGTTCCCGGGACGCCCTACGAGGAGATACTCAAAGCTTTCGCCGAATCCGGCGTCCTTGAGCTTAGGAACGATTCGGCGCCCGAATGGGTGGCCCGCCGGCTTGCCGACCACCGCAATCCTGGCGAGCCGACGGTGCAACATCTCGACGACCGCTGGATCCGCATCGGCGATCGCCGGACCGGGGATGGCGGCATCGTCAGTTGCGCACCGACATCACGGTGCTCAAGCAAGCCCAGGAGCAAGCCGAGCAAGCCAATCGCCTCAATCGGGACCAGGTCGAGGAATTGGAACTCCTGTACCGAATGACTCCTGTCGGTCTTTCTTTGCTGGACAGGGATTGTCGAATTCTTCGCATCAACGAACGGCTCGCCGCCATCAATGGAAAAACGGTTGCCGAACACCTCGGACACACGCTAAAAGAGATCGTGCCCGACGTCGCTGGAGAAGTCGGGGCTGTCGTCGAACGAGTGTTTGTTTCAGGAGAGCCGGTCCTGGATCTCGCGATTCATGGCATTACTGCCTCGGACCCAACGAAGGATGCGCGATTGGCTGGTCAGTTACTATCCGCTTAGAACAGAAGAAGGCTTGATTCGCTACGTGGGCACGGTATGTCTGGAGATCACCGACCTCAAGAAGGTGGAAAACGATCTCCGCGAACGAAAAGAACTCCTTCGAAACGTCATCGATCACATCCCTTGCGGCGTGATCTGGAAAGACCGAGACGGCGTTCACCAGGGTTGCAACCAGCTGGCTGCGAGCGACCTAGGGTTCGCAACACCGGCGGACTTTCTCCACACGAGCGAGACCGGTCTCCCGCTCATTCGCGAAGAAGCCGAATCTTTTCGGCGGTTCGATCTTGAGGTAATGGGAACGGGCCAGCCGAGGCTCAATTTTGAGGAGACCCTCACCAAGCCTGACGGAAGCCGGCTGGAGCTTTTGACCAGCAAGGTCCCTTTGCCGGCCCCGCGGGGAAGATTATCGGCCTGTTGGGCGTCTACTTGGACATCACCGCCCGCAAACGGGCAGAAGCTGAGTTGCTTCAGGCCAAGTCCGCCGCCGAAGCGGCCAGCCAGGCCAAGAGTGAATTCCTAGCCAACATGAGCCACGAGATTCGCACGCCGATGAACGGCATCCTCGGCATGACCGATTTGGCCCTCGACACCAACTTGACGATCGATCAGCGCGAATACCTGGGGATGGTCAAAGCCTCGTCGCTCAAACTCTTGACGGTCATCAACGATATCCTCGATTTTTCCAAGATCGAGGCCGGCCAGCTCGAGCTGGACCTCGCCGAGTTCGATCTCGCCCAGTCTATCGGCAGCGTCCTGCGACCTTGGCAATCGGCGCCCAGAAGCGCGGCCTGGAACTTGCCTGGCAAATCGCCGCCGACGTTCCGGTGGCGCTGGTGGGCGATGCGGGCCGGCTTTGCCAAATCCTTGTCAACCTGGTCGGCAATGCCATCAAATTCACCGAGCAGGGCGAAGTGGTCGTGCGTGTGGAATTGCAGGAGCGGGCCGGGGACTCCGTCTGCTGCATTTTTCCGTCCAGGATACGGGCATCGGCATCCCGGTAGAGAAGCAAGTCGCTATCTTCGAGGCCTTTGCTCAGGCCGATAACTCGATCACGCGCAAGTACGGCGGCACCGGCCTGGGACTGGCCATCTCCAGACAATTGGTCTCCCAGATGGGAGGCCAACTCAGGGTCGAGAGCGGGCCAGGCAGAGGCAGCATTTTCCATTTCACCGTCCACCTGAGCGAGGGGCATGGCTCGGTGGCCGAGAGAATTCGCCTGCCGCCGCCCAAACTGGCAGGCATGCGCGTGCTGGTGGTGGACGACAACACCACCAACCGCCAGATTCTCGAAGAGGTGCTCCTGCGCTGGGGAATGCGGCCCACTATCGCCGGCGGCGGGGAGGTGGCTCTCGTGCTGCTGGACCGGGCTGTGGCGGAGGGGACAGCGTTTCCTCTGGTCATTCTGGACGCCCACATGCCGGATGTCGATGGGTTCGACGTGGCGGCCCACATCAAAGCCAGTCCCGCTCTCGCGAAAGCCGCGGTGATCATGCTTACGTCCAACGGGCGGATGGGCGACGTCAACCGCTGCCGGGAGCTGGATATTGCCATTCACCTGTTCAAGCCCGTTACGCAGGCGGAACTTCTGGACGCCGTCATTCGCGCCCTGAAGATCACCATGGAGCGCCCGGCGCAAGCCAACAGCCCGCCGGCGCTGCCGATTCGGAAAAACGCCGGCCGCTGCGAATCCTGCTGGCCGAGGACAACCAGGTGAACCGGCTGTTGGCGGTTAGCTTGTTAGAAAGGGGGGGCCACAAGGTGACCGTTGCCGAAGACGGTAAGCAGGCACTAGCGAGCTTGGAAACTCAGCGGTTCGACTTAATGTTTATGGATGTGCAGATGCCGGTGTTGGGAGGTTTCGAAGCCACCCTCACTATACGTGAGGGGGAGAAAAAACCGGCGAGCATTTGCCTATCATCGCCATGACCGCGCACGCGATGAAGGGAGACCGCAACCGCTGTTTGGCCAGTGGTATGGATGGTTACCTTTCCAAGCCGATTTTCGAGAAAGAGTTGTTTCAAGTCATCGACGAGACCCTGGCAGCGTTGGCTCAGGGCCCCGCCGAGGTCCCGCAGGCACGGGCTGTCGAGCTATTCGACCAAACCGCCAGCCTTCAGCGGGCCGGCGACAACCAGGGCTTGCTCGGCGAGATGGCGGTCCTGTTCCGGGCGGACTATCCCTTGCGGCTCCGAGAAATCAAGGAGGCCATCGCTCGCCAGGATTCTCCAGGAGTGGAGCGTGCTGCCCACACGCTCCGGGGGGCGGTAAGCAATTTCTTTGCCGGCGCGGCCGTGGCGGCTTCGGAAAAACTGGAAGCGCTGGGACGGGACGGCGTTCTGAGCAGTGCTTCCGCTGCCTATGACGAACTGGAAAGAGCCCTGCTGCAACTGGAGCCTGAGCTGGCAAAGCTAAGCGAAGAAGGAGTGTGAACCGGGCATGAAGATTTTGATAGCCGAAGACGAACCGGTTTCACGCCGGTTGCTCGAGGCCACGCTGACGGATTGGGGATACGAAGTCGAGGTGACGGGCGACGGTTTGACTGCGTGCCAGGCGCTCGAAAAGGATGACGCGCCGCAACTGGCCCTGCTCGACTGGATGCTGCCCGAGGTGGATGGACTGGAAATCTGCAGACGGGCTCGATTGGCACAGGCCGGGAAAGCGCTCTATCTCATCTTACTTACCACAAAGGCCAAGAAAGAGGACGTGATCGCCGGGCTCGATGGTGGGGCGGACGACTACATCATCAAGCCATTCGACCGCGAAGAACTGCGCTCGCCTCCGGGCCGGTCGCCGCATCGTGGAGCTTCAATCGAGCCTGGCCAAGCGCGTGCTGGAATTGGAGGAGTCTGCTAATCGCATCCAGCAGCTCAGTGGGATGTTGCCGATATGCGCCTGGTGCAAGAAGGTCCGCGACGATCAGGATTACTGGCAGGAAGTGGAGTGCTACGTGGCCGCGCACTCCGAGGCCCGCTTTACGCACGGCATTTGCCCCGACTGCCTAGCCAAGGTGAAAGGGGAGACGATGCCGACCCATTAGTAATTTGAACGTTCAAGTCTTAATCATTTTTTCACAGCAAGGAATCGAACACCGTGACGCGAAAACAAACAACGGAGAATGAGCTGGTTAAGCTCGCGTCGGGCTCAGGGCTGGATCATAATCGATTGTCCACATCCCGGCGTGTCCATCCCAACCGCCAAGGGTTCGAGGCCCACTCATGCCCAACATTTTGATCATCGACGACAATCGGGAATTGTGTAGTTTTATGCGGCTGATTCTGGAAGGAGCGGGTCATCAAGTCCGCGAGGCGAACGACGGCGCTGAAGGAATTCGGTCGTACGGTCAGCAGCCGGCAGACCTCGTCATTTGCGATGTATTTATGCCTGTCAAGGAAGGCCTCGAAACGATCCAAGAAATGCGCAGCCATTTTCCAGCAGTGCGCATCATCTCGATGAGCGGTGGCTCCGCCACAACTCCTGGAAACTATCTCGCTTTGGCCAAAGCATTCGGTGCAGCAGGCACTCTAAACAAACCCTTCAGCGGCGCCGAGCTATTGGAAGCCGTTCGGAATGTTCTGGATTGAGCAGGAACGATGGCGAGTTCGAGAAGCACAAGGTCGTTTTTACGAACTAAGCTTATAGGAGAAGCTCCTGGGTGGCGAATGCTCATGATGACGGACCGCGCAAGCAGGATGTGCCGATGCAGGAGCTAGACAGTTTCCGGCCTGCTCGCTCATGTTGGCACAAAAATTGCCAAGATAATCTGAGGTGTGTGGCCCGGAGGCAAGGATACGTTTCGGAAGTGGAGCGGTGGGAGCACGGCGATGATTTGCGAACTTCAAAATCACGCATTGGAAGGAAACCGAACGTTCAGAGGCAGCCTTCGCTTCATCTGGCGCTACCGTCACACTTCGGATAAAAGCCGCATCGAGAAGCTTGGATTGTGCCTCATCGCTCTCAGCATCGTCGATCTCATGCTGACCTACCTTCTGCTGTGCTGCTTTTCAGCCGAGGTCTACGAAGCCAATCCGGTAGCGGAATGGTTCTTGATGCGCTGGAACATACTCGGCATGACGCTGTTCAAGTTCACGCTTGTGGCTGTGGTAATCGTTTCGAGCGAGATAATCGAACGGCACCGACCGCGCTGGGGCAACTATGTTTTGACATTTGCTTGCGTAGCGGTTGGTATGGTCGTCTACCAAGGCCTGCAGATCTTTTCGGACCTCGCTAGCGGCGGATTTGCGATGAATTAGGTGCCTGCCCGCCGTCGCCGCTGGCTCCGAAGGTATCCACCAAATTCCTCGAGCGCCGAAAGTTCGGCGCTTTTGCTTATCGCGTTGGAAACGAAGGATAAAGGCGAAGCCTTGAATTCTCCCCCCCCTTGGCAAGGGGAGAGAAAGAGGGGCCTTTCGGCCCAGGTTTGTTGGAAGCCGCCTTTGGGTTGCGGGCGAAGCCCGCACTATGGGTTGAATGAGATCCCTGCTAACACCGGCGATGGTGTTTTCAAAATAACGAAACTTCAAGAAAGGGCGTTAGCCAGGGCTGGGCAAGAATGCCTCGCTTACGCTTCGGATTTCCATGTGACAGCCGTGTGTCAATGGCCAGGTTATGCTTAGGCAAATGTTCAATGCCCCATATCGCTGGCGGCGGCGTTTGGCGTGCGGCTGCCGTAGAAGCTGTAAAGCATCGGCGCCAGGTTGCGGAACACGAGCGTCGTCAACATGCCGCCGACCACCACGATGGCCAAAGGCCGTTGCGATTGAGCGCCGATTCGCGTGGAAAAGGCGGCGGGCAGAAGCCCCAAGATAGCGGTAAGGGCGGTCATGGTCGCGGGGCGAATCACCTGCCTCATGCCCAGCGTCACCGCTTCCTCGACCGGCTTGCCCTGGCTGCGGTGCCGATTGAATGCCGAGACCAGCAGCAGCCCGTTCATGACGGCCACGCCCAAAATGGATATGAAGCCGACCGCGGCCGAAATGTTGAAATTGATGCCGGCAAGCTCGAGAGCCCAAACGCCTCCCAAAGCCATCGCCACCACGTTGGCAAGCACTACCGCCGCATCGAGAAGCGAACGAAACGCCATGTAAAGCAGCACGACTATCAACGCCAGCGATAAGCCGAACACGGTCGCCAGCCGGGCCTCGGCTTCCTGCATTTCCTGAAATTCGCCGCTCCATTCGTCCCGGTAGGGCAAATGGATGAGCGGTTCGACTTTCGCTTTGGCCTCTTCCACCGTGCCGGCCAAATCGCGGCCGCTGACGCCGAATTTAATGGCGATCAAGCGCTGGCCTTGCTCGCGGTAAATGGTGCTGGCCCCAGGCCGGATGAACTGTCCCTGGCTACCTCCTGGCCCGTAGGGCGACACGAGATCGCCCAGGCGCCGCTGCGGCACCTGGTTGGGGATGCTCGGCGCATTGAAGATGCTCCCGGTGACGGCGGGAAGAGGCAGACTGGCGCCCACGGAGGATGGGCCGGTGCTGGAACCGGCGATCGGGGTCGCATTGGGCGATGGTGGGCCGCGCGGGCTAACCTGGTTATTGGAGATATCGACCGGAATATCGAGGATGGCCTGCACGTTGTTGCGCAAACGGTCCGGATAACGCACCGTGATGTCGTAAGTCATGCCGCCCTCGGTCATTTGCGTGGTGGCTCGGCCGCCGACGGCTGCCTGAATCGTGCTTTGCACATCCGCAATGGAAACGCCCCAGAGGGCGCACTTCTCGCGATCGATGGGGATTTCGAGATTGCTCTGACCTTGGATGCGGAAGACGCCGGCATGAACGACGCCCGGCACCCCGTTGAGCTTATTCTTCACTTGCTCGGCCAGTTCTTCGAGCTTGTCCAGATCGGGGCCGAAAATCTTCACGGAGTTTTCGCCTTTCACCCCCGAGAGCGCTTCCATCACATTGTCGCGAATGATCTGCGAGAAATCCCAATCGACGCCGGGGAAATGTTTATCCAGTTCGGCATTCATGTCGGCGATCAGTTCCGTTTTGGTGCGCGGCCGCTTGCGTCCGGGCGCGATGGGCCATTCCCGGTTCGGGCGCAGGGGCACGAAGATTTCGACATTGCCGAACCCCGTGGGATCGGTGCCGTCGTCGGGCCGGCCGATCATCGGCACGATGACTTCCGTTTCCGGATAATGGCGCAGGATGCGGCGCACTTCGCGATTGCGAGCCGTCACTTCCTGGAACGACATGTTGATGGGAAAGGTGCCGCGAATGAAGACGTTGCCTTCTTCCAATTCGGGCATGAATTCCCGGCCCATGCGGCTCGCTTCCCAGCCCGTGAGCACGACCACCAGGCAGAAGCCGGCAAAGGCAACCCAGCGAACCTTGAGCAAAAACCTGAGCTGCCCCAGATAAAAGGCCTCGAGGCCGCGCACCAGGAAATTGTCGCGCGTCGGCTTAATGTTTCGGAGGAAGATGCAGCACAACACGGGCGAAATCGTCATCGCCAACAACAGGCGCCACCCAGCGCGAAAGCGTAGGTATCGGCCATGGGGCCGAAGATTTGCCCTTCCGGTCCTTTCATGGTGAACAGCGGCAGCAAGGCGCAGACCATGACCAGCGTCGAGAAAAAGATGCTGCGCTCGACCACGCTGCAGGCTTTGATCACGCGCTGCTCGAAGGGCAAGTCCGCGTATTCGCCGTGCGTCAAATGGCGGTAGATACTCTCGACCAGAATGACCGCGGAATCGACGATGATGCCGAAATCGACAGCGCCGATCGAAAGCAGATTCGCCGATTTGCCGCGCAGGTACAAAACGCTGAAAGCGAACAGCAAGGCTAGCGGGATATTGAGGGCGACGATAATGGCCACGCGGATATTGTTCAGGAACATGAGCAGGATCACCGACACCAGGCACATGCCGACGAGCAGGTTCTCATGCACCGTCTCGGTGGTGAGATTGATGAGATCGGTGCGATTGTAGTACATCTCGATTTTTACGCCAGGCAGCAGATGACCGGGCTGATTGAGCTCGTCGATTTTGGCGATGACGTCGTGCAGGGCCGGCAACGATTGCTCGCCTTTGCGGAGCAGCACGATGCCCTGAACCTTTTCGTCGAAATCGTCCCAGGCAAGACTGCCGTCGGGTTTGTGAACGTCGCGTTCGTACTCGTCCTTCATGGGCCGGGACATCGTGGCTTTGCCCTGCCGCGTCTGGAAGGAAACGATCACGCCGCGTTTCATGAAGGTGGCGTCGTCCACTTTGGGAGTGCCATTGGCGTTGAGCAGCGGGCCGCCGTCGACGATTTGGTCGAATGCGCACCGGAACGTTGTTGACGCTGGTGATAACCGTCTGGCGAATCTCCCGGCAGCGGCGCGCCTCTTCCTTGCGTAGGTATGCCGCGGCAGTTTCGGCATCCTTCATGCCCAGAACCGCCATGATCGGATCGTCGCCGCGGCCATAAAGCCCGATGCCGCGAACCACCAGGTTGGTTTGGCCCTGGACCAGGTTGTCGCCGCCGGCGTTGGCGTTGCCGTCGCCCAGGACTTTTTGCACCTGCGCCAGCGTGATGCCATATTGCCGGAGCCGATCGGGATCGGGTTGAATCTCGAAGCGCTTGATCATGCCGCCCGCGGCGGTCACGCCGGCGATGCGCGGAATGCGCAGCAGTTCGCGCTGGATGATGTAATCCTGAAGCGTTTTCAGATCGTAAAGCGTGTAAATGGGCTTGCCCAGCTTGTTGAGCGGATTGGAAAGCGTGTAGCGATAGATTTCTCCCGTAGGCGACTCGGGCGAAATCTGCGGCGTCACCCCTGGGGGCAAGTTGGCCAGCTGGAGGCGATTGATGACCTCTTGCTTAGCTTGTTCGTAATCCTTGGCGTAATCGAATTGATTGCGCAGGTGGCGCGAGACCGAACAGCGATTTGCTGCGGGTATATTGCAGCCCCGGCATGCCTGCCAGAGCGATCTCCAGCGGAATGGTCACCAGGCGTTCGACTTCCTCCGCCGAAGCACCGGGATATTGGGCAACGACTTCGATGATCGCCGGCGCCGGGTCGGGATACGCTTCAACGTTGACGTGAAAGAACGCATAGCCGCCGCCCACAGTGAGAGCGACAGCCATGAGCACCACGATGAACTGATTGGCAACAGACCATTCGAGCAGCTTACGAACCATGAGAGCTTGGATTGGTGAGGAAGGAACAGCGATTCAGTTACTTGGGAGCTTCGACGGGAAGATCGCTCATGGCCTCGTTGATCAGCACGGAGCCGCCGGAGACAACGCGATCGCCTGCTTTGATTCCGGCTGTGCCGGCGGCGTCAGCCCGGACGTAAACGAAGTCTTGGTAGCGGCGGGTGACGGTCACCTTCCTTCTTTGGAAGCGGTGCTCTTCGTTGGGGACCTGAACGAAAACGATGCTGTCGTGCCCGTCTTCCACGAGGGCGCCTGTCGGGATCTCCAACTCGTTGGGGGCAGGCGGTATGGTGATGTTCGCCGTGACGAATTGACCGATGCGCAAGTCGCCGCGGCTGTTGTCGACGAAGCCTTTGACCAGCGCCGTATGTTGATTCGCGTCGATGAATTCGCCGATTTGATCCAACGTGCCGGAATAAACGACATTCGGCTGTGACGGCAGCTTGATGGTCCAATGGATGGGCGCGGCAATTTCTGGATCGTCGGCAAATCCTCCTCGTAGAGACTTGCCCAGACGACCAGGGTGCTGGTGTCCGCGATCTTGAAGAGGTCGGTGCTCGTGTCGACGAGATCGTGCAAAGCGATGTTTCGTTCCATGATGGTGCCGTCTTGCGGGGAGCGAATCTCGACGCGCGCCCAGCGTTCGAAATCCAACTTATTGTCTTTCGCCTTGCGATCCGGCTTTTCGGCTTCGGCGCGGATCTCGGCCATTTCTTTTTCTTTCAGGCCCCAGGAAAGTAGCGTATGCTCGGCTCTCTTAAGGGCAATGATATCCGAGTCCACATTGCGCTGAGCCTCACGTACGCTGCGCTCGGGGGTCGCTCCTTTTTCGTAGAGCTCTTGCAGATCTTTCAGAACCCCGCGATCGAGATTGAGCTTGGATTGAGCATCGATCCATTCGCTCTTCTTCTCGCCCAAGTCTTTACTCCAAAGCACGGCGAGAAGTTGGTCCTTGCGGACGTGATCCCCAAAGCGGAGCGGCCGGCCCGACGAGGCGGAATCCGATTTGGATTCGGTGGTTTCCTCGCCTTGCGTGGTGCCCATGGCGACGATCTCGCCAGAGAAGCGGGCATGAACGCGCGCCAACCGATCGCTATCCAAGTTCAGGGTGCCGGGCAAAGGAGCCATGGTCCGAGGCCGAGTGGCTTTCTTGACTTCGGCGATTTGCAGGCCGATCGATGTCGTGATGTCTCCATGAATCGCCACGGTGTCGGCGTCGATCCGACTTACGGTTTCGACCTTTGCGACTTCCGTGCCGGGATTGCGCTGCTGCGCATTGGCGGGACGGACCAAGAAAAACCAATAACCGCCGCCTGCCAAAAGAATGACGCCCAGCAGCCCAAGCAGACTACCGACCAAAATGCGGCCCATGCGTGCTCCAGCTACCATCTTCATGAACGGATTCCTAATGCGAAAACGGTTTATCCGGGCTCAAGTTTTGGTGTCGCAACCAGCGGACTCGCTGGCAGTCGCCGAACGCCTTGCGGCGTGTAAGGCACAAGTCAATCGCTTGTGGCTGCGGGGAGACCCGATTCTAAACCCCGTTTTCCATCCATGGTGGTACTATTCGAAGCGATTCTTCCCTGGTGGGATTCAAACAATTAATACTCTGGAAGCAACCCTCGTGCCGTCAAAGAGTCGCCAGAAGAATCTTGCCTTAACCGATTTGCCGAGTTGATTTTGTGGATATCGACCGACGGCGGGAAGCGTTATCTTGTTCGTGTGGATGCCATCCCAATATGGTCGCTCATCAATCAGGCTGGTTTTCCTCCGACCAAATCGACCTGCCGATGGTGATTCCCAGCGAACGGATCTTGTTGCGCAGGCTGCCGCGGGTAATCCCTAGGATCCGCGCCGCCTGAACTTGATTGCCCGCGGTGTGCCGGAGCACGATGGTGAGCACCTGGCGTTCCATGGAAGCGAGCGCCTCGGCATAGAGATCTTCGGAACCGGCATCGAGACGCTCCTTCACCAAGCGCTCCCAGTCGCCGGCGGCGGCGGTTTCCGCCGGCTTTTCGTCCAGCGCAAGGCCGCCCGCAAGAAGTCGGGGATGAGTACGTGCCCCGTGGCGTGCAGCAGCGCTGTTTGAGGACGCTTTGCAGCTCGCGAACGTTACCGGGCCAGGAATAGCGCTCGAGCAGTTCCATGGTTTCGGGCGCGACGCTTTGCACGTCCTTGTTCAATTCGCGACGAAAGCGCTTCAACAGATGGTCGATCAGCAAACTGAGATCGCCTGGTCGTTCGCGCAAGGGGGCAGAGAAATCGTGAAAACATTCAAGCGATAAAAGAGATCCTTGCGAAAATGATCGGTGGTTACCAGCTCTTCCAGGTCCCGGTTGGTGGCAGCGATCAGGCGGACGTCGGTCTGCACCGTTTCGTTGCCGCCGACGCGCTCGAAACGCTGTTCCTGCAAAAGGCGGAGGAGCTTGGTTTGGGTCAGAGGCGCCATGTCGCCGATTTCGTCGAGGAACAGCGTCCCGCCCGAGCATTGTTCGAACTTGCCGATGCGTTTGCGATCGGCGCCGGTGAAGGCGCCTTTCTCGTGGCCAAACAACTCGCTTTCCAGGAGGTTATCCGGAATGGCCGCACAATTGATCGCCAGGAAAGGCGCCTGGCTGCGGCGACTGTGTTGATAGATGGCTCGCGCCACCAACTCCTTGCCGGTGCCGCTCTCGCCGAGCAGGAGGACGGTGACGTCTTGCGAAGCGACGCGGCCAATCGCCTTATAAACCTCCTGCATCGCCGGGCAACGGCCTATCAGGAGATCGGCCTGCTCGGGCACTTCCTCGATTTCCGACAGCACCGCGGGGGTGTGCGACAGCCGGCTGATTTGCAAAGCCCTTTGGACGGCGTCGCGCAGCGGCGCCAGCTCCAGCGGCTTGAGCAGGTAATCGAACGCTCCGGACTTCATGGCTTCGATGGCGGTGTCGGTCGTGCCGTGCCCGGTTATGAAGATCACCGGAGTGCGGGCATCGAAGGCACGAATCTGCTGATAAGTTTCCATGCCGGAGCGATCAGGCAGGTAGATGTCGAGCACCACGACGTGCGGCTTGTGCAGTTTGAAGAGCTCGAATCCTTCGCCGGCCGAGGAAGCTGTCAGCACTTGCAAATCGGGCTCGCCCTTAAACGCCCGCTGGAAGGCGTGCAAAATCGATGCTTCGTCGTCGATGACCAAAAGGCTTTGCATGCGCTATCCCATGAATCAAGCGAGAATCGGTTGCGGAGCGGCTGCCTGCGGCAACCGGAGGACAAAGTAGGCGCCGCCGCCGGAGCGGTTGCCGCCTTCCAAGGCGCCGCCATGGCTGTCGGCAATGCGTCGGGAAATGACTAGCCCCAGCCCCAGGCCGGTTTCTTTGCTGCTGACAAAAGGCTGGAAGAGCCTGGTCGCCATGCTCTCGGCAATGCCCGGGCCGGTGTCCATCACTTTGACTTCGACCCAGGGTTGACCATCCGGCGCATGCACCTGAGCCACCTCGAGCTCGAGTAGGCCGCCGCGAGGCATGACGTCCAGAGCATTGAGCGTCAAGTTGACGAGCACTTGCTGAACCTGTTCGGCATCGGCGTCCACCGGCACCGGGGCCAAGCGAGATAGAAAACGCACCTCGACGTGCTGCTTGCGGGCGCGACCGCCAATGAGCCGCAGGGTCTGTTCGATGACTTCCGTGAGATCGATGTGCCGGCGGTCGGGCTTGGGCGGCCTGGCGAAATCCAGGAAATTCTGCAGGCTGCGCTCCATGCGGCGAATCTCCTTTTCGATCACCACCAGATCCTCGGCCGGTGTGCCGCGCGCCTCCGCTTCCTCGCGATTGGTCTGGACCAGCAGCTTGATCGAGGTCAAGGGATTGCGCAGCTCATGGGCCACGCCGGTCGCCAGTTGACCCACCGCGGCAAGCTGTTCGGCGCGGAGGATTTCGCGCTCGCGCTGCTGGAGATCGCGGACCACCTGCTCGATTTCTTGCACGACGCCGCGCATCTGCTCGTGGAGGTGTTGCAGGTCGCCGTCTTCGAGAACGGAAACCGCGGGCAAATCTTGGCCGAGTTTGTTGGCGGCGTCCTGCACGCGCACGCTCAGGTGATAGATGGATTGCCGCAAGCCGCGGGCGGTCGCGTAGCCGAGCAACAGCCCGGCCAACGACCCCATGGTGCCGACGCAAATGAGGCCGACGATCATTCCCTGGATGGTTTTGCGATGGGCTAGCGCCGCCCGCTGGCTTTCTTGCGTGTTGAAAGCTTCGAGCTGACGACTGAGCGGTCGAGCCTTCTGCAAGATGGTCCGCGCTTGGGCCACTGCCACGTCGCTGTTGACCGCGACCGATTTGTCGCGCCGTTTCCAGGTCTCGAAGTAGCGTTTCATGGTTTCCGTCAATTGGTCGACGAGCCGTTTCTCCTGGTCCTTGTCGGCGTAGTCGCGGGCCTTTTTGAGCTGATCGCGAATGTCCTTATATTGGTCGGGAGAAGGCTCGATGCCATTTTGCAGACTGGTCGAAAGGGCGTTGAGCAAGGCATCGAGGTCTTGGGCAATTTGCGTGCTGCTGACGTTTTCGCCCACATCGCTGGCGGAGAGCGCCTGCTCCTTGTAGAGGTAGACGGCGGCGCCGATGGACAGACCCAACAAAAGCAGGCTGACCAAAACCGTTGGTCCGGCGATGCGGACGAGGAGACTGCGCTTCAACATAACGCCTCCTTCTCCCAGAGCTGTGCCTGCGTTGAGTCGATGGCATTATAACGCATGCGGCTCAAAAACGCTGGCGAGCGCCGAAGCAGTGACAATCGGTTCTTTTTCACATCGAATGTGCGAACCCAAAGATACCCTGGTCTTGCGGAATTGACGGCGTTAGAATCGAGCTGGGTCTTGGGTTACGACTTAATTGGCCGGGCCGCAGTTTTTCGCCGGATTCGTCGGCTCGATTCAGCCTGACGAAACCGTTCAGCATTCATCCAGGTTTTTCCGTTCTTGATTGCTCTTTCGGCGCTATCGAGAACGAGGGATTATTTCTCTTCTCTTTTAGCGGTCGATTTTCAGGAGGACAATTAATGCGGGGATTCATCGTAGCGCTGCTCTTGGGCGGTCTGTTGTTGCCTATGCTGGGTTGCGACCCTCCCAAGGTGAAGGAATACGATGGGCCGACGGTCCCCAAATTTGTCGGTAAGCTGTTGCACGAAGGCAAGCCCGTCAAGTTTTCCGACGACGAGATCCCCAGTCTGCAGTTGATGTTCCAAAAAACGAGACGTATGTGGGGGATTCCGCTCACTTCAGACGGCACCTTTGACATCACTTGGATGCCGATCGGCAAGTATGTGGCGGTTCTGGAGCGCAAAGAGAAAGCGAACCCCAGGAATATCAACAGGTTCGTCGTCGACCCCGATTTCAGAATCGAGGAAGGCAAGACCGAGTACGTGTTCGAATTGGGGCAAAATTGGAAGCAGTGAAAATCAGGAGTTAGGGGTCAGGAATCAGTAGGTAGGGACGAAGTCTTGGCCCGTAGAAGGATTCCGCGACTCACGCTCCCCGAAACACGACTAACGATCCGCGAATTCGCGATATGCAACAAACGGCGCAAGTATGAGGAATTGCATAAGTTTGCGCGTTGGAGCGAAGAAATCTGTCCTGCGCCCCTGTCAGGTTTGGCCCCCTCGGTTCGTGTTTATCTGGAGGGCTCGTTCATGACCATGAAGGCGGACGAAGTCGTTCAGGTTCTTTTGCCTGCGCTGCCTGCGCGTTTCAGGCGTTGCGGCTGCCGTTGCGCGTGACGTGCATGCAGCCGACGATATTTTTCAACAGGTAGTTTTGGCGGCCCTCGAGGATAGAGAGCAGTTTCGCGACGCGGACCACCTTTTGGCATGGGCAGTTCGAGCGGCTCGGCACCGGGCCATCGATCTGAGTCGCCGCCGCAAGATGATCTCGCTGCCGGACGAAGTTCTCGATCTTTTGGAGGCCCAGTGGGCCAATCCGATGCCGGCTTCATGGCCGGATCGCGTGGAAGCCTTGCATCGGTGCGTTGGTCGGCTGGGGTCCAGAGCTCGCGAGGTTTTGCAAAAGAAATATGCGGATGGATTGGCGGTTACGGTTATAGCAGGCCAGGTGCGGCGGACGCCCGATGCGGTTTATCAAATGCTTTCCCGCGTACATCGTTCCCTTCGCGAATGCGTGGCCCGCGAATTAGGCGTGTTTGAAAGCGTGGCTGGAAGAGCGGTGCTATAATCGGCGAACCAGTGAATCATTCTCTGGAAGATTTATTCGTCCGGTACTGGGAGAACGATCTCTCCGAGGTGGATGCCGCGGAGTTTCGAAGTCGTTTGGCGGCCGATCCTGCGCACGCGCAAGAATTTCAGTTTTTTTGCCTTCAGGCCGTGGTGGCAGCAGAGTTGCCCCCCCTCGCCAACGCCGCTGCGGAAGCCGAAGTGACGCAGGCGCTGCAGCGGAATCGAGGTCTGTTCACGGCCGAGTGGTCGCGCCGGCAGATGCTGCGCTATATCGGAGGCGGAGCAGCGGTCTTTGCTCTGGTCAGCCTGCTGGCACGTCAGCAATCGGGAGCCGCCAGCGGGGTTCGTGTGGCATCGGCCACGGGCGAAGTCACTCTGCGCACCGCTGGTGGAAGAAATATCCGTCCTTCCGGCGACATTCCGCCCGGCGGCACTTTGGCCACTTTCGGCCCCGTTTCCTCGGCGCTGCTCGTCTGTCCGGACGGGACGGAGGTCTCGTTCACAGGCGATTCAGAAGTCGCCGTGATGGGGCAAGGGTCCAGGCTAGTGCTGCAGCACGGTACTGCGACCGCGAACATACCGGCTCATAGGCTGGGGCCTCAGTCCATAATTCTGCAGACAACCCAGGCGACGTTGGCGCGATTGAGCAACGTATTGATGACGCTGGCCAGTTCGCAGGCGCGGCACGGAAATCGGCGTTCAGACCGGCGTGGTTGCCGTCGACTCGCCGACAGGACAATCCTTGGGTATTGTTCGCGCCGGCGAGATCTTGACCGTTCGCGCGGACGGCGATCGCACCAAGCAGGTCACCCCGGCGACGCCGGACGAGTTCGCCTGGGACCTCAGCAGGCCCCTTCCTTCCGGCTGGAACGTCGGGCAACGTGAAGAGACGGCCGACGGCCCAGTTGTTGTGCCTGAATATTGGCTGGACCCCTACTATCAAGTGGAAATGTGCCAGATCCGCTCGGATCATCAGTGGGCTCGTGGCTTCTTCCGCCTGCACCCCGATTCGATCATTCGCGTAAGGTATTGGGTCGACAAGCCGGGGCCGAGCCAGCTGGTCGTTTGCGTGCGCAAGGGCAGTCACTCCGAACCGGCGACCGGCGTTATGGAGTGCAACAGCGCGTTTGCCCGGGCCAGGCCGGAGGCATGGCAAGTGCTCGAGGTGAGGGCGAGCGACATGCTCGACAACGTGCACGCGCCGAAGTTTGACGCTCCTTGGATAGGGTTTTTGGTCATTTTCAATACCTATCGCTCCGATATCGGCTTGAAAGTTGCAGGGTTCGAGGTAATCCATCGCGCGGCAAAGTAGAACTGCTTTAGCTCTTGCGAAGGCTCTGCGATTTTAGGATAAAGGGATAGAGTAGACCGAAGGTATTAGTTGTTCCACGATTCGGCAATGCCGAAATCCAACTAGTGTTCGATCGGGCTCTTGTGGGTCCGTGTTTTTCTTTTTATGTTTTTGGAGGTTTGTTCCATGTTTCGTCGAACGCGTGAAGCATTCACGCTCATCGAATTGCTGGTGGTGATTGCTATCATCGCCGTCCTTATCGGCCTCTTGTTGCCCGCCGTTCAAAAGGTTCGCGAAGCTGCCGCTCGCATTCAGTCGACTAATAATCTGAAGCAAATCGGGTTGGCGTTCGCGACGTACCACGACTCCAATGGCTGCCTGCCTCACAACGGGACTTGGGACACGAGTTCTTGGACCTGGGGCCCCCCTTGGAATAACGCGGTGCCCCGTCTCCGCAAATGTCCCCCGGTTGCAGCTGGGTCTATAAGATCCTTCCCTTTGTGGAACAAGGCAACCTGTACAACAATTTCGCGAACAACGCCAGCGGTGCAGGCGGCTACCTGTCGGGACTCAAGGTCTTCACGGATCCGGGTCGCGGCAGCACAGGCCTGTCGGCAACCCCGCTTACCGGACTTCGGCTTTTTCAGGATCCCCAGAGTGGGTATTGGGAAGGTCCAGACAACACTGTGCTTTTTGCCGGCCCTGTCACCGACTATGCGGCCAATTCCATGCTGATCGGCTCGGCGGAGAATACGGTCGCAGGGCCGACGTACGATCCGGCTTGGGTCAATTCGTCTACGACTTGGCATCCTTACAATCGTAAGTACACCGGCATCACGGACGGCACTTCCAACACCATTGCCGTCGGCATGAAATCGTTGGCAACTAACGTTTACCAAACGCGCGGTATTTGCGGCGCCAACCCCAATGCTGCTTATCAGAGCATCAAGCTTTCCAACGGCAGCACGGTCGATCCCGGCGATTGCGCCGCAATGTCTTCCGGACCTGACGGTTACGGCAGCATGCGTTCCTTCGGACCGGATACGCTTTGGTGGTTTGCCGTGAGCAGTGGCGGCGTGACCATTCCCGGGCAAACTTTCCAGGCCGCTAGCTGGGCCGCCGGGTTTGGCGAATACGTGATCGAACAGGACCAGCCCAACTTGGGATACCTGCTCGGTTCTTGGGGCGCTTCATATGCAGGCGGCGCTCTCATTGGTATGTGCGATGGCAGCGTCCGCACGCTTTCCTACTCTACTTCCAGCAACACCGTCGTAGCTTTGTCTACGCCGAATGGCGGCGAAGTCATCGCTCAGGACGGGCAGGGCCAATAACTCGGCTTCTCGCCAATTGTGGAAAAACTCCTGGGACGATCGGCTTCGATCGTTCCAGGCGTCTTCCTTCGCTTCATGTAGTTTTGATCTTCAAAAACATAAGGTGATGCATGCGGCTGCTTGTTTGTGCTTTGCTGCTTGCAGGTTTCGTTTTGCCGGCGATTGGTTGTGGACATGGCAAAGAATTTGATGGGCCCACGGTCCCTCATTTCACGGGCAAAGTTGTAAGCAATGGCAAACAGATCACGGTCCCGGAGGGGGAGCACCTTGTGCTCCAGTTAAGGCATGAAAGCCATCATAACTATGGTATTGAGATCCATCCTGATGGCACGTTCGAGATAGGCTGGATGCCCATCGGCAGGTACACCGTAATAGCGGAAAGGAGCAAACCGAACCAGAAAGGGCCAGCAGCCAAGCTCGGCGTTCCCGGCAGTTTCATCGTTACGGACGGCAAGACTGAGTATACAATCGATCTCGGCAAAGCCTGGAAATAAGCCGACTTGATTGTCGGTGAATGCAATATACCCCTAGCAGACGGTCCTTTGGGCCAGTTCCGCTAGGGGGTTTGTGGTGCGCACTTGCCCAAACCAGGCGGGACTCGAGCAGGTGCCTGCCCGCCGTCGCCGCTGGCTCCGAGTTAAACGAGATCACTGCTTTCACCGAAGGTGTTTCAGAAAAAGCCCAACTTCAAAACCGGCGCCTCGGGCTAACAGGACCTTTGCGCCCGCCTGGTTGACGCAGCGATCCCTCCGAACTAGGTTTGAGCAAGCGGACTCCTATCCCGCGCCGCTTCCCCGTGTGATCCGCGCCCGTGCCCGCATCTCCTCGAAACGTGGCCAATAGCCCGCGATCGACGCCCTAGGCCTTCCGGTTGATTGGCTGGCCGGAAAAATAATCCGTAACCTGAATGAGGAAGCCGTGACACGCCAACTATTGTCGTCCCCCATGCTCCAGACATGCTTGGGAGATGGCAGCCAAAGCTTGCTCGAACAGGCCGTGTTCGGATTTTTTCTCGTGCTTTTTTTTGTTGCGTGGCTTTGAATGCGACGGGAACACGCCAGCGCCCTCGCGCCTGTCAGGCGCCGAAAATGTCGGTCGGAAACGCCCACAACGCATGCCGGCTTCGGGGCGGTCGTGGGCGGCAATCTGGCGCGGTGCGTTTGGGAATTCGACATCCTCAAAACCTACCTGGCGGAAACGACCGGTAGCCGAATGATGCCGCCAGGCGGCGCTGAACCAGCGCGCTTGGCTCAGCCAACGGAGATCAGCCGAAAAACAACAGGCGGCGCTGGACTAGGCATCCGTCCAATCTGCAAGCCGTGTGCTGGCTAGCAGGCAAGAAAATCGAGGCAACCTGGCTGGCCACTGTCCGCGACATTTCTGGCGGAGGCGTGGGATTGCTGGCGCTGGCAAGCTTCCCCTGGGAGCGATATTGAATGTGCAGCTGGTTTCGCCTCGATTCGTCGATCGAACGCCCTTGAAGGCCGAAGTGATGTTCATGAGCCAACATGCCGGCGGCGAATGGATTTTGGGCTGTGAGTTTCTCAGCACGATGACGCCGGAACAGCAGAGTATTTATCTTTAGTATTTCATGTAGCCGCGTTCGCCAGAACGCGGGGCCACGCACGGGCCTACCCTGAGTCGATGCAGCGGCAGTTATGGCCTACCCGCGTTCTGGCGAACGCGGCTACATTCTGAGAAAGGCCCAGAAACTTTCTCACGCGTCGCCCGTTGGGGCTGCGTTACTTTAGTTCGGCGTCAGGGCAGGGTTGGTGTGGACTAAAGTCCACACTCCAGGGGCTTTCGCCGGGATACTTTCCTGACTCAAACGTTGGCAGCTAGGGGTGATGGTCGGGACTGTTTTGCCCGAGCCTTTATTCCCGCCAGAAGCGGCGGAAGTGAGGGAGGCGCCGGCGATATTCAAGATGCGCCGCTGTTCGTAATCGGTCAGCTCGTTGCGCCAAGCTTCGCAGATGTCGCGGGAATGGCGGAACACCGTCGCATAGTGGCGCCGGCCCGCACACCAGCCATAAAGCGAATGCCAGCCTCCGCTCGTGCTCTGCTGTATGAAAGCCTGAGTTTGCGAGCCGAATTCCCAGCCGAGGAAGTCAAACAACTCGCGGCGCGAGCGGCGGGATCGTCGCAGAAGTCTTCGAATTGCATGGCCAAGCTGCTATCCGGCAATTGGGACAATGCCGAACGAAACTGCATGTTCTGTACGAGCCATTGATAGGCCAACAATTCGGTGAGTGGCATGCGCAGCACCGACGAGAGGTGCAATTCCAGCTCCCGGCAGGCACGCTCATTCTCGTCGAACCAGCCCACGCGATCCAGAGGCTGCAAATAGCCGCGACGCAAGCCCCGCAGCCGCGACGCTACCACCGCTCCCGGATGGCGGCGCAGAATCAACAGCCGAGCCTTGAGGCCGCGGGCCACCGTGGCAATGCGTTCAGCGTTGCTGGTCTGCGTGAGGACCAGATCATAGGGCTGATGGTCCGCAGGAGCGTTGATTGCGAGATTCGCCCTTCGTGCCCGATCCGACCAGCCGGCACGAAACCAGGACCACCACTGACGCACCGGTCCGGCTTCCGTGAACTGCTTGCAGAAAAACAGCGATGGTGGGACGGCAAGTGCATCGTTGGTCCAGGCGTCGATGAGGCGCTCGCGTTCTGTCCCGGTCAGAGTGCCGGTCTTCTGCAAGCGGCGCAGCACGGGGTCCAGGCCGATGAAACGGTTTCGATCGAATGGCTCGGTTCGGCAGAGCGAACGCGGATGCGAATCGAGCAAGGCGGTCAACCAGCGCAAGCCCGCAACGACGCACGGCCGCGGCCAGTACGATGCCGCGGTCGATTCGCGGGAGACGAACCGAGCCCGCCGATTGTTGAACAGGGCGAATTTCGGAGAGGGACATAGTGTTTGGAAACTCACAAGATTCTGGGGGGAGCCTATTGTCGGCTGTTGCCGGCAATCACGAACAGCATCTCGAAATCGGCTGCGTCCACGCCGGATGCTTCGGCTTGAACCAGCAATTCTTCTCCATGTGGCAGCATGAGTAAGGCTCGACGCAGGGGAACGGGAGCCGAGAATAGGTGAAGAATGGTAGCGAGGAAGATTCGCATGTCGAGCCAGGGGCTCGCGTGACGCACGTAGTGCAAATCGTAGGGCAGCTTGCAACGGACACTCTCCAGATCGGTGTCGGGTGGCAACTGCACCTGAGCCAAGCCGGTGATTCCTGGCAGCGCAGTGAGCCGCAAACGGTAGTGAGGAAGAGCCGTCTCCAACTCGTGCATGAACTCAGGCCGCTCGGGTCGGGGGCCAATCAGGCTCATTTCACCTTTGAGCACGTTCCAGAGTTGGGGCAGCTCGTCGAAGTGCAGCTTCCGCAGCATCCAGCCGACGGTGGTGACGCGCGGGTCGTTGGTTTTAGCCCAGCAAGCACCGGAAAAGCGCATCGCAGTTATGAACCATGCTGCGAAGTTTGTACATCGTGTACAGTTTACCGTAACGACCCACGCGCGTCTGTAGATAGAAAGCAGGGCCTCGTGAAGTCAGCTTGACCAGCAAGGCAGCCAGTGCAATGGCCGGCGCAAGGCCGTCAACAGTAAAGCGGCCGCCGCAATGTCGGTGGCTCGATGCAACGGCTCGTACCACGTATGGAGGGGAGTATAGGCATCGTCCACCGCTCCGCCTGCTTCTTGCACGGAACTATATACGGTCGTGACACTGGTCTTGCTCATGTTGGTCGGTTCCATTGAGGCAAACTTGCCAGGTGTATCTCAAAAGTCCTCGAACATGGATCCGCGCACCTCGAGGCGTCGCGGGTAGCACCCTGGTGCGCCTCTCAGCCCAAAAACGTCAGGAAGACGGTGTTAAAAACGCTATAAGTGATGCGGAACCTGTGGCCGCTTTCCACAAACGTTCGCACGTTTCCCAACCAGTTACTGCCGACGCTCCACAGGGCTGATTTAATGCCTGTCCATTGGAACGTCCCCGCGGGCACGAGGCGCGCCTCCAGGTCCTCAATCCTCAGATCGGGAAACTGGCTTCGCCGAAACGCGTTATGGTTGGGCGTCGAACCTATTTTGCGAGCCAGGGGGAAGAGCCAGCGGGAGAAATTCATAGACCTGTTCACCTCAGTGAGATCCAATAAACCTGCCCGTCTTTGTGGCGGTGGCAAGCGACGCCAGGGTGCCATCGAGAAGTACTCAGGCGCCGTTCATTCAGGAGCGAGCAATGCTCTTCGCGCGCTGAAGTGCGAACTCGCGGCCAGCCGCTTGGCCTCATCAATGCGTCCTAGAGGGGAACGACGACAAGATGACTGCGGACCGATTATGTTTCAACAGCCAATAGTTTTGGATGTCCTATCGCAAAGAAGACACCACCAACCCAATTTCCCTAAACGCCAATCGACGATAGCGACACAGCCATTTTGCACAAAAGCCACCCCGTCGCGACTCGAAAGCGCAACGTCAACCAAGTAGCTTGGCGCAAAACAGCCAAAAGTGTCGCATTGCCTCGATTGCAGGGGTAATCGGCTGCTGGTGCAGCGAAAGGCAGCACGAAACTCAAGCAAGACCAAAACCGATTCGCAGGAGGAGTTTCTCGCATTTTTGGCCAACTCTGATTGGCGTGTGCGAATTTCTCAACCTGTGACAATTAGTTGATACCCGATCGCTGAGTGAATGCAATCCACTTTTTTCGGAATTCATGGACGAATCCGTATAAATCGACTTAAGGCGTTCTTTTTCAATCGCTTGCGACACGGAATTACTTGATTCTTAGGCGCAGACAGGGGGCCGTAACCTGTTGCCGTTCGGCAACATTATGAGGGAACGTAAGAGTGGCCGATGGGAAGGTGAGACTTAAAAGGAGGAAAAGTGAGACCAAACGCAATGGACAGCAAGCGGAAATCAGTCGGATTTCAGAAAGGATCGCCAAGTGCAGTTGCGCTTGTCTTCAGCCCCTGGCGCAGAATTATCTATGCGTTCGTTTGCGATCCATTTGCTCCTTGGGCGATCGGCATGAATTGGCTTCCCCAAAGTAGACCTCACGCTCCGCGTGAGGCGTTCCTCACGCGGAGCGTGAGGTCTACTTTTTTCTGCCGCTCGCTTTGTTGTGCGCTCAATAGCCACTTACCGTTTGGCGCCATCGCAAGGCATTGGCATGTGAGGCCTATCGCGTTCATCGCGAAATTGCAGTGTTGGCAGACATCGAAGACTTGTGGCCCAGTGCAATTAGAGCGACTTAAGACGGCAGGGTCATGCTCCACTGCGCATAGCGGCTAACCTGCGAAATAGTCGACGGCATTGCGAAATAGTCGCAGCCCTTCGCCTTCGGCGGCCAAGCCGCGCCGGGTCCAGGCAGGATGCTGCGTGGGCAAAATGTGGCGTTCGGGATGGGGCATGAGGCCCAAGACGCGGCCGCTGAAATCGCAGAGGCCGGCTATGTCGTCTTCGGATCCGTTGGGATTCACGGGGAACGGGCCAGGCTTTCCGTGAGCATCGACATAACGCAGCACGACCTGGCCGGTCTGCTGCAGGCCTTTCAGAATCCAGGTTTCCCGGCAGATGAAGCGGCCTTCGCCGTGGGCCATCGGCACGTGGAGCTGCTGGTAATCGGTGAGGAAGGGGCATTTGCCAGGGGAGACCGCCAGATGCAGCCAACGATCTTGATAGCCTTTGGGATTGTGCGTCAGCGTCGCCAGGGGGCCGTCTTCGTCGGGAGGCACGATCAGGCCGGCCTTGAGAAGGGCTTGAAAGCCATTGCAGATCCCTAATATCAGTTTTTCCTCATCGCGAAAGCGGCGAAGCGCGTCGCCCAGGAAAACCGAAAGTTGGTTGGCGAGGATTTTGCCGGCGCCGACGTCGTCGCCGTAACTGAAGCCGCCGGGAACGACCAGGATTTGGTAAGCGTCGAGCAGGGTGGGCTGCTCGCGTAGACGGTTGATGTGCACGCGTTCGGGCAGGCCGCCGGCCAACTCGAAAGCGAACTGCGTTTCCTTGTCGCAGTTGGTTCCCGGAGCACGGAGAATCAAGATGCGCGGTTTGGCCATGGCTGGCTTCACGAGTGAGGGAAGAATTTTATTGACGCTGCCGAGCTCGCCAATCATAATGGATCTTCTATTGTGCAAACGCACCCATCGCCAGTGCGGGCGAGGGAAATCGGGACATTCTCGTAGGTCATTCTCATTCTCGTAGGTCAGGCTTTCTAGCCTGACAGCGAGATCTTATCGCCGCTGTCAGGCTAGAAAGCCTGACCTACGTTCGAAGAAGTCCCCGTTATCCGAGCTCGCACCGAGGCCACATGGGGGGCGTCCGGGGGTTGTTTCCAAATTTTTTCTTCAAGAACCCTTGACCATCGCACGATAGGTTCCCTATATTAGTCGATGTGCTGATGACGTGAGTCGATTGCACGCAACGGTTTCTTCGAGCATGTCCCCGTGAAGGGGAGTTGATCGAAGGAAGCGGTTGTTTTAGCGTCTCTGGCGGTAATGCAACCGGATTACGCTAGATCTTTGACAATTCGATAGCACCAAAAAAAGCCAAAGCGAGGATGTGTAGCACTTTACGGCTCTACACATTCCTTGCGAGCAGTAACGAAAGTTATTGCTTCAAGTTCTTTTGAGTAGAGTCTATAAGTGACACAAACTGTTCAGTTTTAGTAGCTAACGATCCTGACCTGTCCTCGAGACAGCATCAGGTTAGTACCTTCACCTTCGCTGGTGAGGGAAGCTTATAATTTTGAAGGGTTTGATCCTGGCTCAGAACGAACGTTGGCGGCGTGGATTAGGCATGCAAGTCGAACGAGAACCTTTGGGCAACTGAAGGGGAAAGTGGCGAAAGGGGCAGTAAGGTATGGGTAACCTACCCCGGGGATTGGGATAGCCTTCCTAACGGATGGGTAATACCAGGCGATCTGGCGAGGAGGCATCTTCTTGCCAGGAAATGAATTTCGCCTCGGGAGGGGCTCATATAGTATTAGCTTGTTGGTGGGGTAACGGCCTACCAAGGCAAAGATGCTTAGCGGGTGTGAGAGCACGACCCGCGCCACTGGCACTGAGACACTGGCCAGACTCCTACGGGAGGCTGCAGTCGAGGATCTTCGGCAATGGGCGCAAGCCTGACCGAGCGACGCCGCGTGTGCGATGAAGGCCTTCGGGTTGTAAAGCACTGTCGAGGGGGAGGAAAGCCGCAAGGCTTGACCTATCCCTGGAGGAAGCACGGGCTAAGTTCGTGCCAGCAGCCGCGGTAAGACGAACCGTGCGAACGTTGTTCGGAATCACTGGGCTTAAAGGGCGCGTAGGCGGTTGATCAAGTCTGGGGTGAAATCTTTCGGCTTAACCGGAAAAGTGCCTTGGATACTGGTCAGCTGGAGGGAGGTAGGGGCAGTTGGAACTTCCAGTGGAGCGGTGAAATGCGTTGATATTGGAAGGAACGCCGGTGGCGAAAGCGAGCTGCTGGACCTCTTCTGACGCTGATGCGCGAAAGCTAGGGGAGCAAACGGGATTAGATACCCCGGTAGTCCTAGCCCTAAACGTTGGGTACTAGGTAGTGGACTTAACATGGGTTCACTGCCGAAGCAAAAGTGTTAAGTACCCCGCCTGGGGAGTATGGTCGCAAGGCTGAAACTCAAAGGAATTGACGGGGGCTCACACAAGCGGTGGAGCATGTGGCTTAATTCGAGGCTACGCGAAGAACCTTATCCTGGACTTGACATGTGCGAAAGCGGTAGGAAGTAGTCTGCGGAAACGTTAGACCAACGGTATCCAGTCCGGAACCTACTACAGGTGCTGCATGGCTGTCGTCAGCTCGTGTCGTGAGATGTTGGGTTAAGTCCCGTAACGAGCGCAACCCTTGTTTCCAGTTGCCAGCGAGTAATGTCGGGGACTCTGGAGAGACTGCCGGTGTTAAACCGGAGGAAGGTGGGGATGACGTCAAGTCCTCATGGCCTTTATGTCCAGGGCTGCACACGTGCTACAATGGCGTTTACAGAGGGAAGCCAACCCGCGAGGGGGAGCAAATCCCAAAAAGAACGCCTCAGTTCAGATTGTAGGCTGCAACTCGCCTACATGAAGTTGGAATCGCTAGTAATCGCAGGTCAGCAACACTGCGGTGAATGTGTTCCTGAGCCTTGTACACACCGCCCGTCAAGCCACGAAAGGGAGGGACATCCGAAGTCGGTGTTACAGCCGCCGAAGATGGACTTTCTGATTGGGACTAAGTCGTAACAAGGTAACCGTAGGGGAACCTGCGGTTGGATCACCTCCTTTCTAAGGATGATTCATTTTTCTGGATCTCACGTCCGGAAATAAACCAAACATGTTAACATTCTCCTTTGGTGGTGCTGTCGAATACAAGGATAGCCCCGCTGCTCCGCCAGGACAGCGGGGTTTTTTCATGCGCGCAGCGCGTCGGGAATCGCCAACGATGAAATCACCGGCGAAGAGGTGCTGCCTGGATTTCGTTGTCGAGTTGAGGCGTTCTTTCCCGAGGCTGAAAAGTAGCGATCGCCTTGCCTCGCTCCCGCAAGTACTTTGCCTTCTGGCTTGACACGTTCATTGGTGCGAAGTCGTCCGGGTTCAAGTCAACCAATTCTCCACCCGTAATCTCGGCACTTGCCGAGCACGGCCCCGGTCAGGGCCAATAGCCGTAGACGCAGCCCTAACTGCCGGCCATAATAAGTTTTGCCCACCCGCCAGCCGCCCTCCTGCCTTACCTTCCGCGCGGAATCAAGAATGCACTGCCAAATGCGTACCTGCCGCTTTGCCGTTTGCTTGCTGTTGGCTTGGGCGTTTGTTGCCTCGAGCACGCCGGCGCTTTGGGGGGACGACTCAATATCGTTCGAAGGCCAGATTCGCCCCATCTTGAAGGCGTATTGTCTCGATTGCCACGGCGCCGGCGAAAAAATAAAGGGCAAGCTCGATTTGCGCTTGCGCCGTTTCGCGGCCAAAGGCGGCGCCTCCGGACCGGCGTTCGTGCCGGGCGATCCGAACGCCAGCCTGATGCTCGAACGGATGAAAGCCGGTGAGATGCCGCCTACCGAGAAAAAGGTGCCGGCCGACAAGATTGCCCTGGTAGAGCGTTGGATAGCCGCCGGCGCCCTGCTCTTCGCAACGAGCCGGACCATCTGCCGCCGGGCATCGACATTACGCCTCAAGAACGAGCCTACTGGTTCTTCCAACCTTTACGCCCGGTTGTGCCGCCGGCTATTCCTGATTCGGATCGCGTGCGCACGCCAGTCGATGCGTTCGTTTTGGCCAAGCTGCGCGAGAAGGGTTTGTCCTTCAACCCGGAAGCCGACAGGCGAACCCTTATCCTGCGGGCAAGTTTCGATCTCATTGGCTTGCCGCCGACGCAGGCGCAAGTCGACGCCTTTCTCGCCGACCGATCCGATCGCGCTTACGAGAACCTTATCGAGCGGTTGTTGGCTTCCCCGGAATATGGCGAGCGCTGGGGCCGGCACTGGCTCGATGTGGCCGGTTACGCCGATTCCGAAGGGGACGGCGCCAACGATACCGCCAGGCCGCATGCCTGGCGCTATCGCGATTATGTGATCAAATCGTTCAACGCGGATAAGCCGCTGGATCGTTTCGTGGTCGAACAGTTGGCTGGCGACGAGTTGGTGCCGCTGCCCTGGAATAACTTGAAACCCGAACAAATCGAGCTTTTGACGGCCACCGGCTTTCTGCGCATGGCTCCCGATAGCACCACCTCAGGCGGCGCCCCGGAAGCACAGCAACTGGTGGCCGACACGCTCAAAATCGTCAGTTCTTCGCTGCTGGGCCTCACCGTCGGCTGTGCACAATGTCACGATCATCGCTACGATCCGATTCCGCAGGCGGATTACTACCGGCTCCGAGCCGTTTTCGAGCCGGCTTTCGACCCCGATCATTTGCGCCGGCCGGCACAGCGGCGGGTTTCGCTCTACACGCCCGCCCAACGCAGTAAAGCCAGCGCCATCGGAGCCGAAGCAGCGAAGATGTCGGCCGAATACGCCACGACCCAGGCAAAGTTCGTGAAGGCAGCATTCGATAAAGAACTTAAGAAATTCCCCGCCGATCAGTGCACTCAATTGCGGACGGCTTTCGAAACGCCCGAGGCCAAACGCACTGCCGAGCAAAAGAAGCTGGTGGCCAACAATCCCAAGCTCAATGTCAATCCGGGCGTGCTCTATCAATATGACACGGCTGCCGCCGACAAATTGAAGGCGATGGATGCCAAGATTCGGGCGAAGCGATCGCAGATTCCGCCCGAAGATTTCTTGGCCGTATTGAGCGAGGTTCCAGGCCAAGTACCGCTTACGAAGATTTTCAATCGTGGCGACTATCGCGACCGCCGCAATGCGGTGCAACCAGGCGATTTGACGATCGCTGCTCCGGACGGCGGCCGGCTGGAAATCGCGCCTAAGGATCCGAAGCTGCCGACCTCCGGCCGGCGTCTGGCCTTAGCGCGGCATTGGACCAGCGGCCGGCATCCGCTGGTCGGGCGCGTGCTGGCCAATCGCATTTGGCTGCATCATTTTGGTCGCGGCATCGTGGATACGCCTGGCGATTTCGGGATGTTGGGCCAGTTGCCGACGCATCCCGAATTGCTCGATTGGCTGGCAGAAGAATTGGTCCGGCGCGGCTGGAGCATGAAGGAGATGCACCGCCTGCTGATGACTTCGACCGTTTATCGCCAATCGTCGCATCGCGATCCGGCCAAAGACGCGGTGGACGCAGGCAATGCTCTGTATGGCCGCTATCCCGTGGTCCGCCTGGACGGTGAAAGCTTCCGCGACCGCATCCTGGATACTGCCGGCCGGCTCAGTAACGCCCAATATGGCCCGCCGGTTCCCATCGTCGAGGATGCAGTCGGGCAAGTCGGAACGCCGATCGACAAGCCGCGCCGGAGCATCTATCTCACCGAGCGGCGCAGCAAGCCGGTCTCTTTCCTGACTGCTTTCGATAGTCCCTCGGGGGAGCTGAATTGCGATCGGCGGATCGCCACGACTGCTGCTCCTCAAGCATTGATGTTGATGAATAGCGACTTCGTGCTCGGCGAAGCTGCTCATTTCGCTCAACGATTGTTACGCGAAGTTCCGAAAACCAACGGGAGGGCGCAGGCAGAGTTGGAAGATCGCCGCATCGGCCTGGCCTGGCAACTGGCTTACCTGCGGCCCGTCGACGCCGACGAACTGGCTGCCGCTCGCGTTTTCCTCAAGAACCAGCGGGCTAAGTTTACTGGCCAAAACAGGACCCGGAACTGGCCGCACTGACGGATCTGTGTCAGCAGCTTCTTTCCTCCAACGAGTTTCTCTATGTGGATTGATCCGCAGATTTCGACCCGGCGCGATTTTCTGACCCGTTCCGCTTTTGGGATCGGGGCCTTTGCCTTGGCCCATCTTCTGCAGCGCGATCAGCTGTTGGCGGACACCGTCGGCAAGCCCGGCGAGAATTTGCCCTTGGACCTGAAGGCGCGGAATCCCCATTTCGCACCCAAAGCCAAGGCGATGATTTCGCTGTTCATGCATGGCGGGCCTTCGCACGTCGATCTGCTCGACCCTAAACCCGACCTGACGCGCCATAACGGCAAAGAGTATGGGGGGGACATCACCTATAGCTTTGTCAATCGCGCCAACAAAAAGCTCTTTGGCACCCCGTGGAAATTCAGCAAGCGGGGCCGGTGCGGCACGGAGGTATCCGAACTGCTGCCGCACATTTCGCAAATCGTCGATGACATTTGCGTGGTGCGTTCGATGCATACGGGCCACAACGGGCACGAGGTTTCGATCCGCTATTTCCACGGCGGCATTCCCGCCGTGACCGGCCGGCCGACGATGGGCAGCTGGATCGTCTATGGTTTGGGAAGCGAAGCGCAGAACCTGCCGGCATACATGGTGCTGAGCGATCCGGGCGGGCATCCGGTGGACGGCACCTTGAATTGGTCGAGCGGCTTTATGCCGCCGCTCTATCAGGGAACCGTCCTGCGGCCGCAGGAGCCGCGCATCCTGAATCTCGATCCGCCGCCTCATTTGCGCGGCGAATTGCAGCGGCAGAATCTTGATTTCTTGAACATGCTCAACCACAAGCATCTGGAAAAACATCCCCACGAAACCGATCTCGAAACCCGCATCGCCAGCTATGAGCTGGCCGCCTCCATGCAAACTGCGGCCAAGGAAGCGCTCGACATTTCGCAAGAACCGGCCAGCATCCACAAGCTTTATGGCATCGATCAACCTGCCACCCGATCGTATGGCTCGCGCTGCCTTGTCGCGCGCCGCTTGGTGGAGCGAGGCGTACGCTTCGTGCAGCTTTTCTTGGGTGGCCAACCATGGGACAATCACACCAACATCCGCAAGACTCTGCCGGGCATTTGTGGTCACACCGATAGGCCGGCCGCGGCTCTCGTTATCGACCTGAAACAACGGGGCCTGCTCGATTCCACCATCGTCCATTGGGGCGGCGAGATCGGTCGGTTGCCGGTGTGCGAAGGCGACCTGAACGATTCTGTAGGCCGCGACCACAACGGCCAGGGATTCTCCATCTGGCTAGCCGGCGGCGGCATCAAAGGCGGCATGACCTACGGCGCCACCGACGAAGTCGGCCACAAGGCCGCAGTGAATGTGGTCACGCCTAACGATTACCAGGCTACCATCTTGCACCTCCTGGGCCTGGATCATGCCAAGCTTGCCTATTTCCGCAACGGCCGGGCGCAATCGCTGACGGACGGCAGGCCGGCCCGGGTGGTGAGGGAGATATTGGCGTAATGAGGAGTCAGGAGTCAGGGGTCAGGAGTCAGGGGTCAGGAGTCAGGAATCAGGAGGATGAGGAGTAGACAGTCGAAATGCCATGAGGTCGCCGTCACCGGAGTGTGGACTTTAGTCCACACCGCGCACGCCTGACTCCCGCTACCAAAAAAAACCGAGGCTCGCACCCTTGCGAGACCCCGGCTCATGCTTCATTTGTTGGCACGCATCTCAGGGCTGCTGAATCACTTCACCACCCGCCTTTGTGATTAGGGCACGTAAGGTCTGTTCGGCAATGTTATTGCTTATGAATCGAACACTGCCATCGGCCATGGCGGCATTGAAGCCTTCCGAGAAGTAGCCACCGAACTTCGGCAACGGCTTCTTCGCGTCATATTCCAAATCCACCGGCTTGGTCCAGGGGATGTCGCGTTTGGCTTCCACAATCATGATGGTGTTGGAGGTGCCGTCCGTGATATCTTGTATTCTCGTCCCTTCCTTGCCGGAAAAGATCGTATCTTTTCCGGTCAATACATAATAGGAGCTCGCTGTCGTGGCAGCATTCGGATCCGCCTTGAACACGTTGGGCATCTGAGCCAGAATCTTGTGATTGTTCTCGCTGTCCCAAGGTTCATCCATTTTATACGATTGGTAGAGTTGGTTCTGCTCCAAGTAGGGGAGCAGTTCTATGCGCCAACTATGAGGCGTTTTGCCATCGGGGCCGAGGACCACAGCTGGTGGAAAATGACCATAGGTTGAATGGTAATTGTGCATGGCCAGGACAAGCTGTTTCAGATTATTCGCGCTAGCATGCGCGAGGCCGACATTCGCATCTTCTGCGCCGCCGGTATCAACAGGCCTGCAATCGTATTGGCTCCGACTTTGTCGGATTGTGTTTGCACGCTCACGATCGTGCCCTGTTGGGTAATCTGCACGTGCTTGAGCAGGTCCTTGCCGACACCTAGCAACTGCAGAAACATATCCTTTTCTTTATTGGGCAACTGGGCACGTTCGAGCTGTTTGCTCAAGGCGTCTAGGCTATTTTCTGCAAAAGTTTCGACAGCCTGAAGGTTCTTGCTTACTTTCTGGGCAGCTTCCTCGGACGGCGATTCGGATTTGCCGGTAATGACCAGGTTCTTGTTCAGATTGACGCCGAGAAAAGCAACCTTGGAATTCTCCCACAAGGGCGCAAAGAGCGTGAACATGGGGTCGTTGGGATTGCGACCGCCGCGTTCTGCGTTCACCAACTTCGCCAAGGTTTCCGCTTCAATCATCGCTACCACTTGGCCGCCGGAGAATTTATCCCAGCCATCCGCCCAAGTTGGTCGCGCGGTCTTGCCGCCCGATTGAATGAGCTCGCGGATGCGTGCTTCCGAGCCCTCAACGATGGAGCGTTCATCGGGCATATAGCAGGCCTGGTCGCCCCCATTTCTTCTGTAAGAATGTTTGTAGTATTTGACGCCGTTGAATTCGACTTCCTGCTGGTTCGGATCTGTCTTTCGTAAAGCGGCAATCCAATCAAACGGTTTGATGCTGCGTGCATAGATTTGTTCGCCGGGAACATTTGGACCTGGTGCGGTCAAGGCTAGCTTCACTTCTTCTATGTCCGCGACGTGGATGCCCATCTGCTTGAGGGGCGAGAATTCATCGATCTGCGCCTGGAGATCCTTGTTCCCCACTTGTCGCAACAAATCCGGCACCCGAATGGCTACTGCCATGATCGCATTGGGTGGAATGAACTCGCCCGTGATGGGCGTTTTCTCTCCGTCAGTAGGGCCGGCGATGTAGGGACTAATCAGATTTGTCCCACCGCCCGCCAGGGGAGTTCGCACTCCGGCAGCTATCAAAGCTGCCGCGGATAAAACCCCAACCACGAGCACACGGCTCACAAATGCCAGCTGCGGCTGGCCCACCGATTTCGCATCGCGAAGCATTTCGATCCTCCTCAAAAAGGTACCCCGAGCCGGAAGGAAGGGGCGCGCCGCCCAACTCGCCTGGCGATTGTCCAAACGCAATGCCATTCCGGCCAAAATCGTGAGATAGGTTTGGTTTCCGCCCGTCAACTTTGCACCGCAGCCGTCGGCAGCAAGCTCCTGTTCGATACGGAGTCGAGCGACCAACCAGTGAACGAGAGGGTTGTAGAAATTCGCGATCAAACTAACTTGTGCCAGCACCCAACTTGCAAAATCGTTATGAGCGATATGTGCCACTTCGTGTGCCAGCACGGCCCGCCGCTCATCGTGTGTCCAGTCACGCCAACTTTCCGGCAGCAACACCAGCGGCCGTAACCAGCCCACCACGGCCGGAGCATCAAGGGCGCCCGTTTCGTGTATAGCAATGGATCGTGTGCAGCCAAGTTCCGCCTGGGTAATCGCCAACAGATCGGTCAACTCTGGATCATCGAGCGGGCAGGAAAACCGGCGATAGCGTCTCACTGTCGCTAAACCCAGCGCCAGGCGTACCAAACCGATGGCCATGCCCGACAACAGCAGGCAGGCCAAGGTCGCGGGCCAATGCCAGCCCTGCTCAGTTGGTGTTTGAGTTGGGTTCTGTAAACCTTCGACCATTCCCGTCCAGGCAGCTTTCCAGAGAGCGCGGCCATCTTGTATGGTCGAATGAGCCGACGGCGCTGGGGGGATCGCTCCCGTGTCAACTTTGGCGACGGGCCTGATGCTGGCGCCATCATCCAACTGCACAACGGGCTCAGGGTTTTCCGCCGTTGCGACCGCATCGGTTGATTGCGGACTCAGCTCCAACCAATGAGGCCAGGGACTAAGCGCCAGGATGCTGACGCCAAGCACCAACAAAACTGCCACAAGTGCAACCAAAGCGCCGGCTGAAGGCCCGCGCCTTCGGCACAGCAGATAGAGAATGGCGCCGACCAGACAAAAAAGGCTGACCTGGACTGCGCCCCATACCAGCGAAGTTCCGAGCCCGTTCATCGCTGCTTCTCCTTCAATATGTCGTGTAGGAGGGTGCGTTCCTTGGCGGTGAGTTTCTGTTGATCGAGCAAGCGCAACAGCAACTGTTCGCGCGAGCCGCCGAAGACCCGATCGACCAGGTCGCCAAGTATTCGACCCGATACCTCTTCGTAGGAGCGGATGGGTCGATAGCGGAATGGTCTCTCGGCCGTGCTCATCTGCTCGAGAAACCCTTTGTCGGTGAGGATGCGGACCAGCGTCGCGATGGTGGTATAAGCCCGGTCGAGTCCGGTGCGAGCCAACTCATCGCGCACTTCTGTTGGCGTCAGTTCGCCTTGCCGCCAGAAAACGCGCATGATCTCCAGTTCGCGCTCGGTCAGTTCTTTGGCTCGGGGCCGTGCCATTTGCTTCCTCCGATGATAGACGGGCGACATTTGGTTATTTAGATTTGGTTTTATAGTAGACACGACTGCACAGCGAGTCAAGAGGTTTTTTTCATTTTCGGTTAGCCGCGACGCGCAGCGAAGCGTGTAGTGATCGCTCCGCTGCGCGTCGCGGCTAACCGGGGAAGCGTAGTCGCTTGCGGCGGCGGCGCCCGCGGAAGTACAATCGATTGCTCGATTGCTTTTCGAAATCGCCCGATAGCCGAGGGAACATGACATGTCGCGTGCTGGAATCTCCTTGTGGATTCTTGTCGCTCTCCTGAGCACTGTCCTGGCCAGCACGGTTCTCGGAGCCGACAAATCGATCGCTGATTTCAAACTCAACGATTTCCAGGGCAGAGAGCATGCCCTTGCTGATTTTGCCAAGGCCAAGCTGGTAGTGGTGGCTTTCCTCGGCGTGGATTGTCCGCTGGCCAATCGCTATTCCGATGCTTGGGCGAATTGGCGAAGGATTATGAATCCAAAGGCGTGGCTTTCCTGGCCATCGATTCCAATCAACAGGATTCGTTGCCGGAGATTGTCCATTTCGCGAAGGTTCACAAGATCGATTTTCCGCTGCTCAAGGATCCGGGCAATGTGATAGCGGACCGCTTCGGCGCTGAGCGCACGCCTGAAGTGTTCGTGCTCGATGCAGCACGCACTATTCGCTACCAGGGCCGAGTCGACGACCAATATGGCATCGGCTACCAGCAGCCCGCCCCCAAAGAGAGGGATTTGGTTCAAGCTCTGGACGAGTTGCTCGCCGGTAAAGTCGTCAGTCGCCCGCTCACCGAGCCCAGCGGTTGCTTCATAGGCAAGGTGAAACGCGAGGCTCCGCGCGGCGACATCACTTACTCCAATCAGATCGCTCGGCTCATTCAGAGCCATTGCCTGAATTGTCACAGAACCGCTGGCATCGCGCCCTTCAGCCTCACTTCGTACCAGAATGTGGCGGCCTGGGCCGAGACGATTGGAGAGGTGGTCCACGCCCGACGCATGCCGCCGTGGGACGCAAGCCCGAAAGTGGGCAAGTTCGCCGACGATCCTAGCCTCTCGGAAGCGGAAGTGAAGCTCATCGAACAATGGGTCGAAAACGGCGTGCCCGAAGGCAATCCCAAGAACTTGCCCAAGCCAGTCTCCTTCGCGGACGGCTGGCGGATTCCCAAACCCGACCTGATCCTGACCATGCCGAAGATGTTCCGGGTGCCGGCGAAGGGCACACTTCCCTATCAATATTTCACCGTCGATCCTGGTTTCAAGGAAGATAAGTGGATTCGGGCCTCGGAGGTTCGCCCCGGCAATCCTTCGGTCGTTCACCATGTGGTAGTGATCGTGCAGCCGCCCGGATCTCCTCCGCCCGAACTGCGCGGCGGCATTGGCGACCCGGTGGCCGTCGGCGCCCCGGGCACGGCCCCTCTCAATTTCCCTGAAGGTACGGCTCGTTATGTTCCAGCCGGCTCCAAACTGGTGTTCCAGATGCACTACACACCCAATGGCGTGGAACAGATCGATCGCACGTCTGTGGGCCTGGTGTTTGCCGACCCGAGCAAGATAGAACGAGCCATGAAGGCGGATATGGCGATAAACATCAAGTTTCGCATCCCGCCTGGCGACGCGAGTTATCCGGTCTCGGCCGACTATCGGTTTGGTCAAGATTCGATCTTGTATGCCCTCTTTCCTCACATGCACTTGCGGGGCAAATCGTTCCGGATCGAGGCAATCTATCCCGATGGTAAGCGCGAAATGTTGCTCGTGGTTCCTCACTACCGCTTCGACTGGCAAAACCGATATGCGCTGGCAGAACCCTTGCGTGTTCCGGAGGGAACGGTGCTCCACTGCGAAGCCCGTTACGACAATTCCGTGCTGAACCTCTCCAATCCTGATCCGAAAGTCGAGGTACGTTTTGGCGAGCAAACGTGGAATGAGATGCTGGTGGGATACTTTGATTTAGCCTTGGCCGATCAAGATTTGCGCTTAGGGTCCGCCCAAAGTGAAGGTGCTTGCCAACGATCAATATGAAGTGGAGTTCCACTATCAGGCAAAACCCGGGACGAAGAGTGTGTATCTCGCAGGGGAGTTCAATAAATGGAACACCACAGAACACAAAATGGACGGTCCCGATGCTCAGAATCGATTCATTACCAAGCAAGTGTTGAATGCCGGCAAACACGAATACAAGTTCATGGTGGACGGCAAGACCTGGCGCAACGATCCCGGTAATCCGCGCCAAGCCGGCATGTACAATAACAGCCTGCTGACCCTACCGGGAAAGTTGCGGGCGGTGTTGCCGACGGGGGCAGGTGGGGGTGGTGAATAGGCGGGGCTGGGGAAAATGGACCTGGACTTGCCATTGCTGGTCCGATGATTCCATCTCCAATCAGCGCCTGTACACTCGGGTATAATCCAGTCACCGAATGTTCCACTCAGCGGAGACGCTCATGGCTCAACCAGAAAACGATCGCCAAGATCAGGGCAAGAATCGTAACCGGTTCGGCCGGTGGGTTCTGGTGGTGCTACTGCTGATAGTCGTTATTGTCATCGGGATGCTTATCCCAAGCGTTCAACGGATTCGAGTCGGCGATGGCAACCGAACGGCATGCGCGAATAACATCCGCCAAATCGGTTTGGCTCTTCAAGCGGCCAACGCTGTCAATAATCGTTTGCCACCGTACTTTGGAACTTATAACAAGAAGCCAAATTCAGGGGTCGGCGAGAAGGCCCCGGGCGTTTATCCTGCAACGATTTTCTACCACCTTCTCCCGCATCTCGAAGAAGCCGGTATTTACCAGCGCTGCCGCCGTTGTTCAATTATCCGGCTGCGAACCAATATGTGCTTGTCGCCGAATTCGCCTCTTGTTGGAATAGGGAAAGATGATGAAAATGCCGCAACGTTCAAGGTACGCACGCTTATCTGTCCTTCGGACATCACCGGCGATCCTTCGGGCGTCGATAAACTTTCGTTGATCCCTGGAAAAATGCCCGAATCGACCTGGGGAGCCAATTGCTACGCAGCCAATTACCTTCTATTCGGTATGGTGAAAGACGCCAAGTTGCCCGAATCCGTTCCGGACGGCCTATCGAGGACGATCATCTTCACCGAAAAAGCACCCATTTGTGCAGACGCCGCCAGCGGCAGGCAGGGCGGCAATCTTTGGGCTGTTCCCGCGTTTTTCCCGTCCGATCCTCAGGCTCGATTCAATTACGCGAGCTCGATTGGCTACGATCCCGCGGATGCGAATCCAACCAAGCCTTATTCGGTGAGGCTTTTTCAGATAGAGCCTGCCAGGGGCCAATGCGATCCGACCTTGGCACAAAGCCCGCATGATGGCGGGATCAATGTCGCTATGGGCGACGGCAGCGCGCTTCATTGCCAAGTCCGTGTCGCCCAAAACGTGGTCCGCGTTACTGACGCCTTACCCTATCGAGGGGATCAGTTTTCCAAAGGGTGGTGACCGAGTGTCAGACGAACCGGGGACGGATTGGCAATAGATAGCGTTTCGGTTAGGTTCGATGTTTCCAAGGAGTGGCTCGAGGGGAACAAACGATGGCGAGCAAGATCCGTAAATCGCTCTTCGAACGACTAAGAACAGGACTTGAAGAATGCATTGCACATGCCAAAGGCGAACTTACGCTAAAGAAGGTAGAAGTGCCCGACGTTTCATCCAGCTACCTAGCTTCGAGATTTAATCGATCCGACCCGGAAGGCGCCAAATCGTAAAAGCTCGTTGAGATTGTTCCCTCACGCAAGCAACTCCCCCATTTCTTTCTTCAGCCGGCGGAGCACGCGCGATTTGGCCTGACGGATGGCGGCCGGGGACATTCCTAGCCGTTTGGAGAGTAGCGCCGGGGCCTGATCCTCCACGGCGCTGAGCCAGAAAGCCTCCCAGGTGCGTTCCTCGAATTCGCAACGCACCTGTTCCAGGGCGCGCTTGTATACCTGGCTCATCTCGGCGGTTTCTTCATCCCCGATATTCGCAAAAGGGTCCGGCACATCTTGAAGGTGGCGCAAGAAGCGTCGGAGCCCCCTTCTGCCTGCGGGCGTCCCTGGTTGCGGCGATAGTGCAAGCGCACCTGGTTGCGGGCAATGCTCCGCAGCCAACCTCGAAACGTGTCGCCCGGCTGATCGTGGTGGAACGAATCCAAATGAGCCGCTGCCGCAGCGAAGATCTCCTGGGCCACATCTTCGGCCTCGGAGCCGTGCAGCCCGCCCCGGGAGCACCAGAAACGAACGAGAGGCTGATAAAGCTCGATCAGGCGCCGCCAGGCGTCGGCGTCGCGCGTGCGGATCCGGTCGAGTAGGCTTAGCGGTGTCGTGTGAACGGCACTAACTCCCTTCTGCCGGCTCGAGCGATTCACGAATGGTGTCACACGCCAGACAATCTATTATAGTGGGTAGGCGGAAGCGCCGGCAGTTCCGCAGCAGGCTCGCTGGACGCAAACGAACCAGGATTGAGCCAAGGCCGCGGAAGTGCCCGAGGTCCGGACGATGAGCGATGTCGGCTGTGTCAGCGAGGCGGAATTGCATGCTTTCGCAGTCGGCGAATTGCCGGAAGGCGTTGCGCGCCTGATCACGCTCCACCTCGAGGGCTGTCCCAACTGCGAAGCCACGGCGCGGCGCTTGGATTCTCTTGCCGACCCCTTCCTCCATTCGTTACGCCAAGCAGTTCACACGCCTTCCCACCCCTTTGGGCCTGATTCCGCCACAAACTCGTTAGCCCCGCGGCCGACCTCGCAAAACAGCCGGGATACCTTTACGGATTTCGCTTGCGCTCAGCAGAATTCATCGGAGCCGCTCCCGCAAGCATTCCCCGGCTACGAGATTCTCGAAGAGCTCGGCCGCGGCGGCATGGGGGTAGTCTATCGGGCTCGGCAGCTTCGGCTGGGGCGCGTGGTCGCTTTGAAAATCCTCCTCAGCGGGGCCCACGCATCGACCGAACGGCGGGCGCGCTTCCGGGCGGAAGCGGACGCCATTGCCCGTCTTCACCATCCCGGCATCGTACAAGTTTACGACGTCGGCGAGAACGAAGGGGCCCCGTTCCTGGTGCTGGAATTCATGGGCGGCGGCAGTCTGGAAAGGCGGCTTGCAGGCAAGGCCCTGCCTCCGCGGCAGGCAGCCGAGATGATTGAGACATTGGCCCGAGCGATCGACCATGCCCATGGCCACGGCATTGTCCATCGGGACCTCAAACCGAGCAACATTCTGTTGAGTGAGGAGTGGGAAGAGGGGAGTGGCGAGCCAAAGACGAGCCTCCCGACAAACTTGACTGCGAGCGCTCCTTTCCCAAGATTTCACTCACCACTTTCCGCTCCTCACTCCCCACTCCTTGCGCCCAAAATCTCCGATTTCGGCTTGGCCAAGCAGGACATGCCCGAGCTCACTTCCATGGGACAAATTCTAGGAACTCCCCCTTACATGGCCCCGGAACAGGCGGCCGGAGCGACAAACATCGGCCCTGCAGCCGACGTTTACGCTCTCGGCGCCATTCTGTACGAATTGCTGACGGGCCGGCCGCCTTTCGTGGCGGCAAGCTCTCTGGAAACCCTGGAACAGGTGCGCACGCGCGAGCCGATCGCGCCGTCCCGACTCACGACCGGCATCCCCCGCGATCTGGAGACGATTTGCCTCAAATGTCTGGAAAAAGAGCCTGGCAAGCGCTATGGCGGCGCGCGGGCTTTGGCCGACGACTTGCGCCGCTATTTAGATGGCCAGCCAGTGCTTGCCCGGCCTATCGGAACCGGAGGGCGCGCCTGGCGTTGGGCGCGACGCAACCCCGGGTGGTCCGCGATGATCGGAAGCATCGCAGGACTGCTTCTGATCGGCGCCATGGGCGCTACCGTTCTCTCCGTGTGGGCCTTGCGTGCCGAAGGCCAAACTCAGGAAAAACTGTTCGAGTCCAGGATCTCAGAGGCTCGGGCCTTAACCCTGAGCAGCGCCCCGGCCAGCGTTTCGAGAGCCTCGCGCTGTTGGACGAAGCCGGACAATTGGCGAAAACGCTACGGCTGCCAGGCGACCGGCTCGACGCGGTCCGGAACGTCGCCCTCGCCGCACTCGGCATGCCCGACCTTTATCCGGAGAAAACCCGGCAAGGGGACCTGGAAGGGGCCGCCTACGTGGATATGGACGACGGCTTAGCGGTTTACGCACGCACCGATCGAAACGGCAATTGCTCCGTACGCCGGTTGGCGGACGATCACGAGTTGTTATCCCTGCATGACTCAAGCGGCGGCGGCGAAAACTGGCCGTTTCTTAGTCGCGATGGCCGCTTTCTGGCCGTCCGCCAGGCTCGGGGCGGGCTACAAGTCTGGCAGTTCGACCAGGATCAGCCGAGAAAGGTCCTGAGCGACACACGCGTGGTCTGGGTCGATTTTCATTCCAGCCGGCCGCAAGTCGCCATTGCTCACGCTAATGGGGCAATAGTCCTTCACGATTTGAATACCGGCGAAAAAACCAGCCTCCCGCCGGATGAACTTTCGCACGACGTGGTAATCGCTTTGCATCCCACCGAGCCTCTGGTCGCGGTGGCATCCTATTTTGCCAGGGTCATAAAGATTCGCGATTTCCGCACTGGTGAGATCGTCAAATCGTTGAACATGCCCGGTTCGAGCGGCTTTTTCGTGGCCTGGCACCCCCAAGGCCATACGCTGGCCGTCAGCGGCGGAGGCGTCATTCGCCTGTTCGACCGGGCCACTTTCACTTGCCGGCTCACGTTCCCCGCAAGCGGAGGCGGCGGTGAACGCCTCTACTTCAATCATTCCGGCGACCGCTTAGCGACCTATGGCTGGAATTCCGCGGTCCAGCTTTACGATGCCGCCACCGGGCAGTTGCTGTTTCGCGTTCCCAACGCACGGCCGCTATTCTCATTGCGCTTCGACCGCGACGATCGCCGGCTGGCCGGTTTCAGCGAAGGCAATCGTCTCGGCATCTGGCAAGTAGGCGACGGCAGGGAATATCGTACCCTGGTGCATCGGTCAGCGCCCGGCGACTGGGGCTATCTGGGTGCGTCGATCAGTCACGACAGCAAACTCCTGGCTGTTGCGGTCGCCGATGGTGTTGGCTTGTGGGAGCTGGACTCGGGAAACGAGCTGGAATTCTTGCCTCTGAAACGGCCCCGCTTCGCCCAATTCGAGCAGGCGCCTCGTGCCGCATTGCTTATCGGAGACGAGCGCGGGACGTTCCGTTGGCCGATACAAGCCGATTCATCGAAACCGGGGCTCGTGCGGATTGGGCCGCCCGAAGCAGTGGCTTTGCCCGCAGGTTCTGCACCCGGCCGAAGTCGGGACGGCCGCGTGGTGGCCGCCACCTGTCGAGCGGTGGGCACTTCCGAGCCATGGGCGGGCGGCTGGATCCTTCATGCGGAGCGCCCGGACGAACCGCTACATTTGGCGGCAGGCGCCGACCTCTGGAACCTTGCTCTTAGTCCGGACGGTCGCTGGCTGGTGACGGGCAAGCAGCTTGTTGGGCCTATCCAATTGTGGGACGCAACGACCGGGCAATTCCAACGCACGCTTGATGAGGATGGAGCCTTGCCTCAGTTCAGTCCGGACGGTAATTGGCTTTCGTTGGGCGGCAAGCGCGGTCGGCTCATTCGCGTGGGAACTTGGCAAGATGGCATTGCCTTAGGAAACGCCAGCCGTTTTTCTCCGGACGGCAAACTGTTAGCCGTCTGGACCGACACCGCCGCTCTTCGCCTGGTTGAGGCCGCCTCCGGGCGGGAACTGGCCCGCCTGGAAGATCCCGATTTCGAAATCGCCGATGAAATCCTGTTCGCACCGGACGGTTCACAGCTTATTACCGTTCATCGCCGCAAAGGGATGCACGTCTGGAACCTGCGTCTTCTGCGCGAGGAACTGGCACAGCGTGGGTTGGACTGGGACGCCGCGCAGCCAACCTCGGCACGGCCCCCTAGAGAGCCGGTTCGCGTCCAATGGGTGCGTGGCGACTATGAGCGAATCCGCAACCTTCGGGAAGCTGCCAACTACGATCTTGCGGTACAGGCCGCTCCAAAGCTTGGCGCAACGGTGGTTCTTGCGTGCAGCCTATCGTCAACGAGCCGGCTTCACCAAAGAAGCTATTGCGGATTGGCGCAAGGCACTGGAGCTAAGACCGAACGACCCTATGCTGTCCAACGAATTGGCCTGGCTACTTTGCACGGGCCCCGAAAAGTTCCGCAATGCCGACGAAGCGGTCAAACTGGGCATGGTCGCGACAGCGCGCGAACCGGGAGAATGGAGTTATCACAATACGCTGGGCATCGCCCTTTATCGAGCCAGCCGGCTGCCCGACGCCATGGAGGAGCTAAAGAAAAGTCTCAAAGGCAGTGCCGGCCAGACTGCCGGATTTGACCTCTACTTCCTGGCCATGATCAGTTACCGCCAAGGCAACACCAATGCAGCGCAGAGTTACTATGCCGAAGCCATTGCCTGGCAGCGAGCTCAATCCCACTTGCCTACCGAGCAAGTTCGGGAACTCGACGCCTTTGCCGTCGAGGCCGCCAAGACGCTGGGGCTGCCTTTGGAATCGTCAGGAACTAAGCGATAAATCCGGGCATCAGTCACCAGGCGGAGCATACCGATGATCCTTGGTTAGCTCTGCCCAGCGAAGCTTTATGGCTTCTTTTTGTTCTTTTGAGGGGGCCCTTCCCTCTGCATGCATGATGCTCTCGAGTTGCTCGGCCTGACGCTGCCGCGCATCCAGATAAGCCTGGACTGCGGGCTTCCAATCCTGCTTGCCTACTCCAATAATAACACCAGCCGAGAAACGAATCACGGCCTTTCGTCCGAGCCGAGCGAGCATGAGCGAGATCCAAGCGGATACGCAGCCTGTCGAAAGTTACGAGGCGCTTCTCGAAGCCATCGAGACGCTTACGCGCCACGAAGACCTGCCGACGCTCTTCCACGAACTGGCGCCTCGTTTGAAACGAGTTGTGCCGTTCGATTTCATCAGCGTCATCCTTTACGATTCTGCTCTGCAGATGATGTGCCTGCATATCCTGGAATCCGATCGGCCGATCGATACGGCCATGGGCCCGGATCATCCACCTGCGGAATCGCCGGGCGGCCTGGTCTGGCAGTCGCAAGAGCCGATGATCATTTCGGATTACGAGGCAGAAAAGCTTCCCGCGCATGACGCCGATTTGGCGAGCCTTCGGCATGAAATCGGGATATTACCTGCCGCTGACGACGCCACAACATCGCCTGGGCTCGATTAACTTCGCCAGCGCCCAGCCCCGAGCCTATGACGCCTGGGACCTGCGCTTGTTCGGCCGCGTCGCCCGCCTCGTGGCCGTGGCGGTGGATACCGCCCTGAACTTCGCCACGCGCGGGCCTATCAGAGTCAATTAGCCGCGGAGCGAGATCGGCTCAGGCTGCTGCTGGAGATCAATAACGCAGTCGTCAGCCAGCTCGATTTTCACAGCTTGTTTCAGCAGATCGCCACCTCGCTCCGGCGCGTATTGCAGCAGGACTATTTAAGCGTTGCCCTGCACGATGAAGCCAAAAAAACGCTCCGCGTTCACGCCCTGGATTTCCCCGCCGGCAAGGGGCTTATGCAGGAGGAGATGGTCATCCCCTGGAAGGAGGCGCCGGCAAGCCGGGCTTTGGAATTGGGCCGGCCGGTAGTCTTCGGAAGCGCCGATCTCACGCAACTCGACAATACGGTTTCCCGTTATCTGCTCGCGGAAGGCATTCGGAGTCACTGCGCGGTACCGTTGATGTCGCGCAATCGAACCTTTGGTACGTTGAATGTCGGCCGGCTGGAGGACAACGCCTTCACGCCTGCAGAGATTGATTTGCTGGCTCAGGTTGCCGCACAAATTGCTTTGGCCGTGGAGAACGCCTTGTCGTTTCGGCAGATCGAGGAGCTCAAGAACAAGCTTGCCGGCGAAAAGCTCTACCTGGAAGACGAAATTCGTAGCGAATATCGGTTCACCGAAATCGTTGGCGAGAGCGCTGCGATCAAGAACGTGCTCCGCCAGGTGGAAATCGCTGCTCCCGCCGACACGACAGTCCTCATCCAAGGAGAAACAGGCACCGGCAAAGAGCTGATCGCCCGCGCCCTGCACAATCTCAGCAATCGTCACGAGCGCACCTTCGTCAAGTTGAACTGCGCGGCCATCCCTAGTGGCCTTCTCGAAAGCGAGCTGTTCGGTCACGAGAGAGGCGCCTTCACCGGCGCGGTGGTGCAAAAGGTTGGCCGCTTCGAGCTTGCCGACGGCGGCACGCTTTTCCTCGACGAGATTGGCGACATCCCGCTGGAGCTTCAGCCCAAGCTGCTGCGCGTCTTGCAGGAAGAGGAGTTCGAGCGGCTGGGGGCAACCCGCACCCTTCGAGTCGACGTTCGGCTCGTTGCCGCCACCAACCGGGACCTGGCGAAAATGATGGCGGCGGGCCAGTTCCGTAGCGACCTCTACTATCGCCTGAACGTCTTTCCCATTACTCTGCCGACCTTGCGCGAACGCCGCGAAGACATTCCTCTGCTGGTTCGCTACTTCGTAAAACAGCACGCCCGGCGACTAAAACGCTCGATCGATTCCATTCCGACCGAGGCCATGGCCGCTCTCACCGGTTACCCCTGGCCCGGCAATGTACGCGAGCTGGAAAACTTCATCGAACGCAGCGTCTTACTTTCACCGGGGCCGGCTCTGCGCGTCGTCGCCGACGAGCTCAAGGCGCCACCTGAACTCGCCAGCACGGACGGAACCTTGGCCCAAGCGGAACGCGAACACATCTTGAACATGCTCGAGCAAACCAACTGGGTCATCGGCGGCCCTTCCGGCGCTGCCGTCAAGCTGGGCATGAAACGGACCACGCTGATTTCACGCATGGAGAGATTGGGCATTAGCCGGCCGTAGTGTCGACCCGCCGACGCGCGTCGACATTTCGTCACTTTTCCTTCGACACAGTTGGCTTTCTCCTTTCACTGCCCACTCAAATCTAGATCCTCATTCTCTTTTCCCGAATCGGCTTGCGCAAATCTCGCTCGAAACTTTTCCATTTTGGAACAGTCCTTGCTTTTGCAATCCAACATTCCGATCGCCTAAATGCCCAAGGGGTGATAACCATGTGGATCGTCCAACTTGCTCTGCGTCGCACCTATACATTCGTTGTGATGGCCCTCTTGATCGCCGCGATCAGTGTTGTGGCCGTGAAGCGAATGTCGACCGATATTTTTCCCGAAATCAATATCCCCGTGGTCAGCATCGTCTGGCAATACACTGGCATGCCTGCCGACGAAGTTGAAAAACGCATTGTTCTCCCCAACGAGCGCGTTCTTACCACCTCGGTCAACGACATCGAACATATCGAGAGCCAATCGCAGTTCGGCGTCGGCCTCATTCGCATTTACTTCTATCCGGGAGCCAAGATTGAGGCCGCCGTCGCCCAGGTCACCGCCACTAGCCAGGCCATCTTGAAGATCATGCCGCCCGGCATCACCCCGCCTTACATAGTGCAGTATAGCGCGACAAGCGTGCCCATCGTGCAGATCTCCGTGAGCAGCGATACGCTCACCGAACAGCAAATCTTCGACTACGCTGCCAACTTCATCATTCAGCGGCTTGGAACGGTACAAGGCGGACGCGTGCCGCAACCTTGGGGCGGCAAGTGGCCGCAGGTGATGGTCGATCTCGACCAGGATGAGATGTATGCCCGTGGGCTGTCGCCGCAGGATGTGCAGAATGCCCTTAACTCACAGAGCCTCATCATCCCGGCCGGCACCGCCAAAATCGGCGACATCGAATACTACGTCAAGTTGAACAGCAGCCCGGACCTGATCGATGCCTTCAACGAGATTCCAGTCAAAACCGTCAACGGCATACCCGTATACGTTCGCGACGTGGCCCACGTCCGTATGGGTTACATGGTGCAGACCAACGTCGTTCGCCGCGATGGTCGCCGTAGCGTGCTCATGACCATCCTCAAGGGTGAGGGCGCGTCGACTCTGAGCGTCGTCAATCGCGTTCGCGAAGCGTTGCCCGGGATTCAGGCGCAGTTGCCACCCGAACTCAAACTTGAATTGCTCTTCGATCAATCGGTTTTCGTCCGTGCCGCCGTGGAAGGCGTGCTCAAGGAAGGAGCGATCGCGGCCGGCTTGACCGCGCTCATGATCCTGCTCTTCCTGGGTTCCTGGCGCAGCACGCTCATCGTCGCCATTTCCATTCCGTTGTCGATTCTCGTGGCTGTCATCACCCTGTGGGCACTCGGGCAATCGCTCAACACGATGACCCTGGGCGGCATGGCACTGGCGGTGGGCATCCTCGTCGACGATGCCACGGTGGAACTCGAAAACGTGCACCGCAACATCGGCATGAACAAACCGCTGCGCAAGGCGATCCTGGACGGCGCGTCGCAGATCGCCGTGCCGGCTTTTGTGTCTACCCTCGGCATCTGTATCGTTTTCGTGCCGGTGGTCTTTTTGACTGGACCTGCCGCTTCCCTATTCTTCCCGCTGGCGTTAGCCGTCGTCTTCGCGATGCTCGCTTCGTATCTGCTGTCTCGGACTCTCGTGCCAACGATGGTGCTCTACCTGCTGCCGAAAGAAGTTGGCCTTTACACCGACGACGAGCACGGCAGCTCGGCAGGAGGGCCCATCTGGCGGCTTTCATCAGGGTTTCAACCGCCAGTTCGAGAGATTGAAGAACGTTTATCAGGGACTTTTGGGCTGGGTACTCGAGCACCGAGCCATCACCGTCGTGGCGCTGCTGACGTTCGCGTTCGGTTCGCTCGGCCTCGCTCCGTGGATCGGCCAAGACTTTTTCCCCACTGTGGATGCGGGCCAATTCCGCATGCACGTGCGAGCCCCATCCGGGACGCGCATCGAGGAGACGGAACGTATCTTCGGGCAAGTCGAGGACGTAATCCGCGAGATCGTGCCCGACAAGGAACGCGAAATGATCCTGGATAACATGGGCAGCTCGCCTTCGTTCACGGTGCGGGCCTATATCGACAACGGCACCGTCAGCAATTCGGACGGCGAGATTCTGGTTTCCTTGAAGGAGAATCATCATCCGACCGCCGACTACGTGGCTCGGCTGCGGCAAGAACTGCCCAAGCGCTTTCCCAAGTGCACTTTCTATTTTCAGCCGGCCGACATCACCGGGCAAATCCTGAACTTTGGTTTGCCCGCGCCCATCAACGTTCAGGTGGTAGGCGTCAACGGCAAAGGCAACCTGGCGATAGCCAAGAAGCTGCGCGAGCAGATGGCCAAGGTGCCCGGCATAGCCGACGTCCACATCCACCAGATCACCGATCAGCCCACGCTCAACCTCGACGTCGATCGCACCATGGCTTCGCAACTGGGGCTCACCCAACAGAACGTGGCCGGCAGCGTGCTGGTGGCGCTCAGTTCGTCGTTCCAAACGGCCCCCAATTTTTGGGTGAATCCGGTCAATCGCGTCAATTACGTGCTCGCGGCCCAGACACCCCAAGACAAAATCGACTCGGTCGACACGCTGCTGAATACGCCCATCGCCAATACCCAAGCGACGGCGACTCAGCCCACTTCGACGCTCGGCGTCAAACCATCGAAGAGCCACCCGCAGCTCTTGAGCAATCTGGTCAATCTCCGACGCAGCGAATCGGAAGCCGTGATAAGCCATTACAACGTGCAACCAGTGTTCGAGGTGTATGCGGCCGTTCAGGGCAGCGACCTGGGCAGTGTGGCCTCCAAGGTTCGCCACATTGTCGACGAAATCCGGCCGGAGCTCCCGCGCGGCAGCACCATCGCCATCCGCGGGCAAGTCGAAAGCATGGACAGCTCGTTCAGCGGCTTGGCCTTCGGGCTGCTCTTTGCCGTGCTGCTGATCTATTTCCTGATCGTCGTCAACTTCCAGTCGTGGCTCGATCCCTTCATCATCTTGACTGCTCTTCCCGGCGCTTTGGCCGGCATCCTCTGGATGTTGTTCGTCACGCAGACGACCATCAGCGTGCCGGCCCTGATGGGCGCCATCATGTGTATCGGCGTGGCAACATCGAACAGCATTCTGCTGATCACTTTCGCCAACGATCAACGCCGCACCGGCCACGATGCCAAAAGCGCTGCGTTGAGCGCCGGGACCACGCGCTTGCGGCCAGTGCTCATGACCGCCCTGGCCATGATCGTGGGCATGCTGCCCATGTCGCTGGGCCTGGGCGAAGGAGGCGAACAGAACGCTCCGCTGGGCCGGGCCGTTATCGGCGGCTTGCTCGTCGCTACCTTCTTTACGCTGATATTCGTGCCGGTGATGTACACGCTGCTTCGCAGCAAGGCGCCCGCGACTTCGGATGAAGACGCGGATGCGGATCCAGCATTAGATCTTCACGCCAATCTGAAGCCGGTCTGAAAGCCGGTTTGGAGGAATTGAAATGGGCGCTCTTGTAGTGAACGAACGAATCATTCGCGAACATCGCGTGATGCGGAAAGCCCCGCCGGCGACCGTGCCGCTGAAATCACCTTCGTCGCGCCGTTGGCCATTATTGATCGGCACCTTGGCCGTGTTGGGACTGTCGGGCGTCTTGGCTGCGGGGATCATGCCGCGTCTTCAGCATCAAAAAGAACTGAACGAAGCAGCCGAGGAGACATCGAACCGGTTGCCTCGAGTTCTGGTTGCCTCCGCTCGGGCCATGGCATCTTCGGAGGATCGAGTTCTCCCCGGCAACGCACTGCCGCTTTTCGAGGCCGGACTGTTCCCGCGAGCCACAGGCTACATCAAGGCCCGATTGGTAGACATCGGCGACCACGTAAAGCAAGGGCAGACCCTGGCCGTCATCGACGCCCCCGATATCGACGATCAGCTGGCGCAGGCCAAAGCCGACCTAGCACAAGCCAAGGCGAATCTGAACAAAGCCAAGGCCGATGATGCCTATGCTCGGGCTGAAGAGCAGCGCTACCGGCGTATGGTCAGCACCCGATCGATCTCGCAAGAAGATTACGACAAAACGGTTCAAGCCTATGGCGTAACCAAGGCCAGCGTGGCGGCCATGGAAGCCTCCATCAAAGTCAACGAGGCGACGGTACAGCGGTTCACGGATCTGCAAGGGTTCGAAAAGATTATTGCTCCGTTCCCAGGCGTCATTACGGCCCGGGCCATCGATCAAGGTGATCTCGTCTCGGCCAATAGCTCGTCTCTCGAGTTATTCCACGTGATGCGGACCGACGTACTTCGCGTGTTCGTCAATGTGCCTCAGGTTTTTGCCACCGACGTACAAGTGGGCCAAAAGGCAAAAGTCTTTCGCCGGGAAGATCCAAGCAAGATGTTTGTGGGAAAAGTGACGCGCACGGCTAACGCTCTCGATTCCGCAACGCGCACGCTGCTGACCGAAGTGCAGGTCCCCAACAAGGACGGCGCTCTGCAGGCAGGCCTTTACCTGCAGGTGAAATTCAATTTCCAGAAGCGCGCTCCCAGCGTCATCATCCCGGCCGCCGCCATCATCACCCGCACCGCTGGACCGCGCGTCGCGATCCTGGATTCCGAAAACCGCATCGCCTACCGCGACGTCCAACTCGGCCGCGATTTCGGCAACGAAATCGAGATCGTGACGGGCCTGGACGCGGGTGAAAGCGTCGTCGTTCGTCCCGGCGACGATCTACCGGCCGGCAGTGAGGTCGAGCCCGCAGCACCGGTAGCGGGCAGGTCATGAAGTGCTAAGGGGGTTCGGAGGAAACAAAGATAGATTTCAACTCGCCGGACCTACTGGATATCAGCGGTTCGCTGGCGCAAGTAGGCGCCGCGAGCCGAGCGGCACCTGGGGGCGTCACGTGCTTGCGAATGCGGGAAGGTCCCGCTGTCCGGCTCGGCTCGCCGGACCTACTTCATGCTTGGCTCGTCTGAGCTGCCTGATCGCTTTCCGGAAAATAACCACCCATCTCCTGAAACCATCTGGGACAATGCTCGTCCTATTGATAGCGAGATTGCGCCGGCACACGGGGGCGATCTGCGGTCTCACGCGCTTTTTGCGAGGTTCTGCCATGAAGAAGTTCAGCTGGAGTTTGGGCCTGGTTCTTCTCTTGGGGCCGTTGGCGTGGGCCGATGACGTCGGTTATGTCGAAGATTTTGCCCTGGCCAAAGATCGCGCCGCCGCCCTGGCCCAGCTTATTCCCGGCACTGAAGATTATTACTATTACCATTGTCTCCACGCGCTCAATACCGAACAATTCGCCAAGGTTCAGCAGCTCACCGGGCTTTGGCTCGCGCGCTTTGGCCAAACCCAACGGCTCACCGAAATTCAGACGCGCTACGCCTTGCTCACCTATACCCAGAACCCGCAACGCTCGCTCGATTTCTTGAAGAAGCAGCTCGCACTCAGGTTCGATCAACAAAAGTCCGTGCCCGGCGCTGCTCCGAATCTGCCCACGAGCCTGGATCCGAGGCTCATAACCCGCGACGCGCTGAAAGCGCGATCCCTGACCGGCTGGCGCAACCTGGACAACTTCGAGGACGCCGCCTTGGGCTGGCTAGCCACGCAGAACCTTGACTGGGAACGGCGGAGAAATCTCCTGCAACGCCTTACCAGGCCAGACGTGCCCAACCTTGCTCAACTCATCGCCGAAGACTTGCGCGGCGGAACATCCGGCAGAATTCGGCAGCTATCCCATCCATCATCAATTGACGCTGGATCAGCTTGCCGAATTGCAGAAGCTACGCCCGGAGCTTCTGAACCATTCGGCTTTCGTAAACATCTGGATCACCAAGCTGCGACCCGGCGCCGATGATGATTGGCGACACAATCCCGAGCTGACCAAGGGTTATCTGGACCGCTTACTTGGTTTTGCCCGCCGACTGGACGCGGCCCACAACGCCTTGAAGGCTCACGTTCTTTACCAACGGTTGCTGTTCGATCGCACCCAGGGCGTTTACGATCTAGCTCTTTTTACCGAGTATCTGAAGCTTCCCAGGCGACAGCCTTATATGTCCAGGAGCCTACTCGAGGCCGATGTCCGCTACCCGGCAGATTTGAATGCCAACTTCATGTCCGCGACGCTCTTGCCGCCCATCCGCACCGACGAGGCGTTGGTGCGCAGTTACCTGCAACATTTCTTCATTTCGGCGGATTCGCCTCGCGAATTCGAGCCCTACATCAACGACGATTATCTCAGGCAGCTCTTCGCCGAGACCAAGATCGGGCAAGGCTTGGGCGAGCCGGAACAGTGGGCATCGCAACTGCCACCCGAGCGATTCCGCCAATATAAGGAGCGGGTCGATATCGATTTTGCCTTCACCAACAAAACCAATTTCGGCACGGATGAGCCGGTGCGCCTGGATCTGCACATCAAGAATGTGCCAACGCTGCTGGTGAAAGTGTTTGAGCTCAATACGCGCAATTTCTATCGCGAGCATCAGCGCGAAGCTGATACGGATATCAACCTCGACGGCTTGGTGGCCAACTCGGAACAGTCCATCGCGTTCGCCGACTCGCCATTTCGCCGGGTTGATCGCCAGTTCGCTTTTCCGCAGCTCACCAAGCCCGGCGTCTATGTGGTCGACTTCATCGGCAACGGCAAAAGCAGCCGGGCGCTGGTGCGCAAGGGTAAGCTGCGGCCGCTGGTAGTGACGAGCACCGCGGGGCAGCTCATCCATGTGGTGGATGACGCCAACCGCCTGGTGAAGAATGCTAGCGTGTGGCTAAGAGGCCAAGAATATAGGGCGGACGATCAGGGGGCCATTATCGTGCCCTTCAGCACCAGTCCGGGCCGCGTGCCCATGGTGCTGAGCAGCGGCGATTTCTCTTGCCTCGATTATCTCGATCATCAGGCCGAGGCTTATCACCTGGAAGCCGGCATTCACGTCGATCGCGAGGCCCTGCTGTCGCAACGCGTGGCTTCACTGCTTGTGCGGCCTGGCATTTACCTGAATGACAAGCCGGTGTCGCTGAAGTTGCTGGAAGAAGTGAAGATGCGGATCACCTCGACCGATCACGACGGCATCGCGACCAGTACCGAGGTCCCCGACTTCAAGCTTTATGAAGATCGAGAATCCGTCCACGAATTTCGCGTGCCGCCCCGGCTCGCCTTCCTGAGCGATTCAGCTCGATGCCAAGGTCAAGAGCCTCAGCTTGAGCAAGTCGATCGATTTGGTTACGGGCGAGACATTCCAGCTTAACAAAATCGACGCCACGAATCACATTGAGGACGTGCACTTCGCCAAGTTCGGACCGGACTATGTGCTGGAGGTGCTGGGCCGAACCGGTGAGTTCGAGCCCGATCGGACCGTGGCGGTTGCCCTCAAACATCGAGAGTTTCGGGAAACGGTTCATGTGATGCTGAAGTCCGATGCTCGCGGGCGGGTGTTTCTGGGACCGCTTCCGGAAATAACCAATGTGCATGTAACTGGTCCCAATGGCATCGAGCACGATTGGACTTTGCCCGTTGATGCCCACACCTATCGGCAGCTTCTCGATGCCAAAGCTGGTACGACCATTACCATTCCTTACTTGGGCAAGGCGACGGAGCCCACGCGCTGAACTTGCCTTATTCGAGATGCGCGATGAGGTGATTCGGGCCGACCGCTTCGATGCTCTCGGCGTCCGCAACGGCCTTCTCGAAATTCGCGGCCTAACGGGCGGGGACTACGACCTTTGGCTGAAGCGAACCGGCGAGAAGATCCGGATTCGGGTAGTCGATGGGCCGATTGTGGAAGGTTACATTCTCGGCCGACTGCGCAATCTTCAAGCCCCTGCCCTCAAGCCGGTGCAAATCGAAGCCATCGAGACGAAGGACGATTTCGTGACGGTGCGCCTGAGCGATGTTTCGCCGTTCGCTCGCGTGCACGTTTTTGCCACGCGTTATCGGCCGGCTTACTCGGCATTCGCCGATTTGGGCAAGATTCGGGACGCCGAGCTTTCGGGCTTCTACCCAGCTCACGCGGAATCGACTTATCTGACGGGCCGCAATATCGGCGACGAATATCGCTATGTGCTCGACCGCAAGGGATTGCCCAAATTCCCCGGCAACATGGCAGAACGGCCGGCGCTGCTGCTGAATCCGTGGGCCGTGCGCTCGACGGAAACGGGCGAGCAGGTGGCAGCGGGCGGCGAGAGTTTTGGGGGAATGGGCGCTCCTGCGGCCAGCATACCGGCTCCCAGGTCACGACTTGTTGCTGATTTAATAACACCGCTCCCTAAAGATAGTTTTGCCAATCTGGATTTCCTCGCCGAAGCCTCGGCAGTACTCGTCAACCTGGTGCCCGACAAAGATGGTGTGGTGAAAATCCGCCGCGCGGATCTCGGAGCGCATTCCATGATCCAGGTCGTCGCGGTCGATCCGTTGAGCACGACGGTCCGCAGTATCACGCTGCCGGAACAGCCGGCAAAGTTTCTCGATCTGAGGCTGCTAAGCGGCTTGGATCCGAAGGGCCACTTCACGCAGCAAAAACAGGTCAGCATTTTGACTCAGGGTAAGCCGTTTGTATTGGCCGACGCGGCAGCCAGCCGATTCGAAGCCTACGATAGCCTGGCTCGGGTATATGCCCTTTACGCAACGCTTTCGAAGGATCCGAAACTGGCGGAGTTTTCGTTCCTGCTCAATTGGCCGAAGCTGAAGGATGAGGAGAAGCGAGCGAAATACTCGAAATATGCCTGTCACGAGTTCCATTTGTTCCTGGCAAAGAAAGATCCTGCTTTCTTCAAAGAAGTGGTGCGCCCTTACCTGGCCAACAAAAAAGACAAAACCTTTTTGGATCACTGGCTGCTCGAAGAAAACCTAAGCCAATTCCTAACACCCTGGAATTTTGAGCAACTGAATACCGTCGAACGCGTTCTGCTGGCACAACGCATTGCGGGCGAACCAGCTCGCACCGTGCACTACTTGGACGATATCGTCCGCTTGCAGCCACCTGAGAGCGATCGAACGCGTCTGCTCTTTGAGACTGCAGTGAAGGCAAGTGAATTGGATTTGCGGCTACGATTTGAAGGATTGGGTAAAAGTGGCCCTGTGCCGCGGGCAATCTTGCAACTCCCAGGCGCCATGGCCGAGCCGCAGATGGGCATGCCGCCCGCCATAATTCAAGGGAGGCCCGGTGCGGGATTTGCCGGAGGTATGGGAGGAGCCCGAGGAGGTGGAGGCAGGGGCGTCGGCGGCGCGCCATCAAGTGCAAAAATGAGGGAACTTGAACGCCTCGAAGAAAAACCCGGCCAAGACAAAGAACAGTACTTTCGCCGCCAATTAAATGATGCAGAAAAGCCCGGACCGGCAGAGTTTTTTGCATTGGAGAGGAAAAAAGTCGCCACTCGCCCGCTCTATCGCGGCCTCGAACCTACGCAAGAATGGGCCGAAGACAACTATTACCATCTACCCATCGACCAACAAGTCGCTGGTTTGGTGGGAGCCAGTTCCTTCTGGCTCGACTATGCTCGGTACGACGGCAAGGGTATGTTCCTTTCTACCCACTTCGCCGATGCCTCGCACAATTTCACGGAGATGATGTTTGCGTTGGCCGTGCTCGATCTGCCGTTCGAGGCAGGCAAGCACACCATCGTGTACGAAAAGGGCGGCATGACCTTCACGCCCGCAGGGCCAGTGATTGCCTTCCATGAGGAGGTGCGTCCCGTGGCTCCTCCAGCCAACAAATCGCCCGTTCTCATCAGCCAGAACTTCTATCGGTTTGGCGATCGTTTCCGCCAGGAGAATGGCGAAAAGACCGATAAGTTCGTAACCGGCGAATTCGTCATTGAAGCGGTTTACGGCTGCGAACTGGTCGTTACCAATTCGAGTTCGGCCAAACAAAAACTGGCGGCGCTGGTGCAATTGCCCACGGGATCGGTTCCCATTGGCAATGCCAAATTCACCAAAACGGTACAGCTCGAGTTGGAGCCTTACCGCACGCAGACGATCGACGTGCTCTTCTATTTCCCGGATCCCGGTCACTTCGTGGATTTCCCGGTGCATGTGGCTCGCGATGAGAAGCTTTTGGCAGCAGCCGAGCCTGCCAATTTCGATGTGGTCGCCAAGCCGACCAAACCTGACACCGAATCGTGGGATTACGTTTCGCAGGAAGGAACTCTGGAGCAGCTACTGGCTCTGCTGAACCGCGAGAACATCCTGACTCTCGATCTGGAGAAGATTGCCTTCCGCATGCGCGATCAGGCTACCTTCGAATCGGTAATCCGTCTGCTGCGCGAACGCCACGTTTATCAGAATACGTTGTGGTCTTATGGAATCTTCCACAACGCCCCAGCAGTTGCTCGCGAATTCCTGCTTCATGCGGAAACGATCGTGAACGCCTGTGCGGGGCCGATCCGGAGTCCGCTGCTTACGATCGATCCCGTTGTGCGCACATCAATACCAGCACCTGGAATTTAAGCCTTTGGTCAATGCCCGGGCGCACGCGTTGGGCAAGCGCCGGCAGATCGTCAATGCCAAGGAGCTCGAACAGTATCACAAATTCTTGAAGTTGCTGACCTACCACAATCAGCTCGATCAGAATGAATTGCTGGACACCACCTACTATTTGTTGTTGCAGGATCGCATCGAACCGGCGTTGGCCATGTTCGCGCAGGTTGATCCCGCCAAGGTGGCGACCAAATTGCAATACGATTATTACGCCGCCTATCTGGATATGTTTAGCGATGAGCCGGCACGCGCCCGGAAATCGCCGCCCGTTACGCCAAGTATCCGGTGGATCGCTGGCGCAATGCCTTTGGCGTGATCGGGCAGCAAATGGAGGAAGCCAGAGGTAAGGTCACCCCCATTGCCGATAGCGACGATCGCAGTCAGCAGCAGGGACATTTGGCAGCCACGGAAGCCGCTTTCGATTTCACACTGGAAGCCCAGAAGATCAACCTGAACTGGCAAAACCTGGAAGCCGTGCAGGTAAACTATTACCTCATGGACGTCGAGTTACTCTTTAGCCGCAATCCGTTCATTCAGCAGTTCGGCAGCCAATTCGCCTCGATCCGGCCTAACGCCACCAAGGAAATCAAGCTGCCGGCCGGCCAGAATCGACTGTCCGTGCCGCTGCCGGAGAATTTGATTCACCATAACGTGTTGGTGGAAGTGTCGGCGGCGGGCAAGTCGCGGATGTTGCCCTATTATGCGAACGCCATGGATGTGCAGATGATGGAAAACTACGGCCAGCTTCGCGTAACCAACGCCGCCAGCGGCAAGCCGGTTGCCAAGGTTTACGTGAAGGTTTACGCCCATTGGGTAATGGCCAGGTGAAGTTCTACAAGGACGGCTACACCGACCACCGCGGCCGCTTCGACTACGCCTCGGTGAGCACACCCGAACAGCAACCCGTTGGCCGCTTCGCCATCCTCGCCCTGAGCGACGAACAGGGCGCGTTGATTCGGGAGGTGGCGCCGCCATTGAAGTAGGTCGTAGAGTCGGAGGGGTAGACAGTCAGCGCCTCCTCAAATACGCCTGGAGGGATTCGAACCCCCAACCTACGGTTCCGAAGACCGTTGCTCTATCCAGTTGAGCTACAGGCGCGCGATGATTATTTACTGGATAAACCGCTCAATCATGTTTTTCCACTTCCCAGTTGACACCCGCTAGCATACTTGCATGTGAAGGGTTGCCCTGGCGACGTACAACCGTCCCAGGGCGTGCGCAAGTGCTGTTTTGGAGCACCCGCCATGGACAAGTCTACAGTTACGGCCTGCAAAATCAAAGAGCCCAAGCCTCAAAAACCCTATCCAGAATCTCCCCTCTGCTGCCGTCCAATGCAATCCGCGTCAGAGGAGGTCGTAAAGGAAATTGCCGTCGGGGCCGATGTGTAAACGCGCGTTTTGCACCTGTTTGCCTTCCGCCATTCGAGCGAGGAATTCTCGCGACAGGTCCGGCAACACGGATCCGGTCAAGATGTGGTCGACGTTGCGCGCGCCCGATTCCACTTCCTTGCATCGGCTGGCAATGGCGGCAATGACGCTCTCGTCGTATTCGAAAGTAGCGCGATAATTGCGCCGCATGCGCTTTTGAATGTGCCCCAATTGCAAACGGATGATCTTGCGCAGCACGTCGTCGGTCAACGGAAAATAGGGCGTGACGACCAAGCGCCCAGCAGGGCCGGTTTGAACGCCTTGAGCAAATCCGGCCGCAGAGCCGCGGCCAACCCGGCGGCATCGGGCCTCGTGTCCGGGTCGGCACATATTTTCATGATTGTGTCGGTGCCGACATTGGCCGTGAGAAAGATGATCGTGTTCTTGAAATCGACCTCGTTGCCTTTGTCATCTTGCAGCGTGCCCTTGTCGAATACCTGATAGAAGATCTCTTGCACGGATTCGTTGGCCTTTTCGACTTCGTCAAGGAGGACGATGCTGTAGGGACGCCGGCGTACCGCTTCGGTGAGCACGCCCCCTTCGCCGTAGCCGACATATCCAGGGGCTGAACCTGTCAAGCGTGAAATCTTGTGCTCTTCCTTGTATTCCGACATGTTGATGACAACCGTGTTGCGATCGCCGCCATAAAGAATGTCGGCCAGCGCCATGACGGTCTCGGTCTTGCCGACGCCGCTCGGGCCGACAAGTAGAAAAACTCCGGCAGGGCGTCTGGGGTCGGTCAGGTTGGCGCGCGACGTGCGAATGCGTTGACTAATCGCCTCCAGTGCGTGGGATTGCCCTACGATGCGTTCCTCGAGCTTTTCTTTCAGTGCCAAGACAGTCTTGATTTCGTTGAGAACCATTTTGCCGACTGGTATGCCAGTCCAGGCGGAGACGACGGCAGCGACAGCTTGCCGGTCGACCACGGAATGGATGAGAGGCGACTCCCCTTGGAGAACGTTCAGCTCGCCAACCAAGCCGTTCAACTTTTGCGCAGGCCATCGGCCGCACCGGGTGCGGGGCGCTGACGCCGGCCGAGGGCGCGGGGCTCATAAGTTGGTCGCGAATCGTGCGGATTTTCTCCACCAGCTCCTTTTCTTTTTGCCAGCGTTCATCCAGAGCCGCCAATTTTTTTCGCTTGGCGGCCTGAGTTTCACGAACCTCTTGCAGGCGGGCCTCATGGGCCCCGCCGATGGCTTGTTCGCGTTCCAGGATGGTAACTTCGTCGCCAAGCCGCTCGATTTCACGTTGGCAGTCTTCGATGGCCGCGGGCTGGGCGGATATGCTCAACCCGACGCGTGCGCAAGCCGTATCGAGCAAGCTGACCGATTTATCGGGCAGTCTGACGGTCGGTGATGTAGCGGTGCGACAACTTGACGGCGTCCTCGATCGCTTCGTCCAGCACGAGCACGTTGTGGTGTTTTTCCAACGTCGGCGTCAGACCGCGCATCATATGCACGGCCTTGGCTTCGGTGGGTTCTTCAACTTTGACGACCTGAAAACGCCGTTTAAGCGCCGCGTCGGTTTCGAAATACTTCTTGTATTCGGCCCAAGTGGTAGCGGCGATGGTGCGGAGCTCACCCCGGGCCAGGGCGGGCTTGAGCAGATTAGCGGCATCTCCCGAGCCGGCGCCGGCGCCGGCGCCGATCATCGTATGCGCTTCGTCGACGAAAAGGATGATAGGAACCGGCGACGATTTCACTTCAGCCAGGACGTTCTTGAGACGATTCTCGAATTCGCCCTTCACGCCTGCGCCGGCCTGGAGCAGACCTAGATCGAGGGTTCGCACAGCCACGTTTTTCAAGATGGGCGGAACGTCGCCGGCCACCACGCGCAGGGCGAAACCTTCGACCACGGCAGTTTTGCCGACGCCGGCTTCGCCGGTCAGGATCGGGTTATTCTGACGCCGCCGTGTCAGAATGTCTATGACCTGGCGAATCTCGGAGTCCCTGCCTATGACGGGGTCGATCTCGCCTTTGCTGGCGCGTTGCGTCAGGTCCAGGGTGAATTGGTCGAGTGCTGGAGTTTTGCTTGGCCCGACGGCTCCTTGGGGCTTGGCTCCCGGCGCTGTCGGCGACTCGCCGCTCTCTTCGCCGGATTTCTCGAGCAGTCCGGAGAGATTTTGTCGGAGGCTTTCGGGAGATATCTTGCCAAATTCGGGATACAGAACGCGCATCCGCATGCCGAAGTCTTCATCGCTCATGAGAGCCAGCAAAAGGTGGCCCGACCGAACTTTCGGCGCTTGAAAGTTTATGGAAGCTTCCATCCAGGCCGCTTTGAGGAGCTCGACCAGATCGGGGGCCAAGGAAGGTACTCGGGAGTTGCCGGTCTTGAGTTTGTCCAGGCCCGTAGTCAATTGTGCTACGAGGTGCCGGATGTCCAGGCTGAATTGTCGGCTTATGACGGCAAAGTCGCCGTCGGCAGGCTCCAGCAACTGGAGAAGCCAATGCTCGATTTCGACGTTGAAATTGGTGCGCGATAGGCACGTGCCGGCCGCCGCTTCCAAGGCGCGGTGACTCGGCGCGTTCAACTTTTCGACAAGTGCTTTCCAATCGATGCTTGCCACAAACGGTTCCCTTCTTCCAATGAAACTCGAGCTTCGCTTGTTTGACCTAGTCTGATCGCTGGCACTGACTTGCCCGGGTCGAGTGCTCGTACCAAAGCGTCGACGACCCTGCCGCCGGCTGGACTAGCGCGTCGCTCTAGCGTAACGGTTGCGTTTCGATCCTGGGCGGCCATGTGTCATTGATCGTGGCTGGACTTAGCTCGTGTTTTCGTTTGCCACCGAATAGGTAAAACGAGTTCGTCGTAGAGTAGGGTCCGAGAAATCGCTGCGCAACGCAAGCAAAAAGATCCAGTCGTATGCACTGGCAGCTTTCTCTCGTGGAATTCGATGGCGACTCCCGTATCACGGGTAGCGCGAGGCTGAGGCGGTGGCGGACTTCCCGTCTACGCCTCGCTGGCAGCCGCTCCTCGTCAGCGGCGCAAGAAGACAGGCGGCCGAGATCATCTCCGCCGCCGGCTACTTGGTATTTGTTCATGTTTTGAGGTGTGAGCAAGACTCGACTAGAACCTCCAGCGGAACTCTGCCCGAACGAGCTGATCGGCCCAGTGATCGCCGGTCAGGGAGAAGGCGGTTCCGGCGCCGACGTCAAATTTGTCGCAAAGGAAAACGCGGACGCCCGGGCCGGCGCTGACGATGGTGGCGCGAGCCGAGGAGGCGACGCCGGTGGCGACATCCGTCACGGAACCGTTTAGCACGCTCCACTCGTTGAATTCGAGCGTGCCGACGACAAGAATCTTGCTACAAGGTCGGCAAAGGGCTCGATTGAAGCTGAAGTGGTTGTGAATGATGGTGCCCTTGAAGCCGGGATCGCCCGGCAAGGCGATCCAGTAAGCCGTCTGGCCCTGCATGTAAGTGTCGGTGCAGAGCTTGATCGTGTAGAGCAGCGACGGCTCGAGCGACACATGACCCGTGCCCAAGCCAGAGCTGGCGCTGCCGGCGGGGATGAAGGTCTTGAATTGGAACGTGAGTTGCATCAGCTCGCAGTCGAGGAGCATGCTCTTGGTGCCCACCGTCACATCGCTGAATCCGCTGGTATCCAAGCCGGCAGGGTCCATGCGTGTATAGGGAGTCGACACGAACTGCGCTGAAGCGTTCGGCAGCCACTTCCATGTACAAGCTCAGCGTCTCGTAGTTGAGGAAATTCGTGAATCCTTTGGGCCGGCCCCCTTCCTTGGCCCACATGTATTCGGCCCGGTCCAGGCTTTTAGTGCCAAATCCCGAATCGAGCATCAGATCCATCTGGGACTTGGGCCGCGCGGCATCCACGAAGAATGCAGAGTCGGCGACGGGCAGCCAGTGGCCCTCATAGCATGGATCGGGACAGCAAAGGCAATTGAACAGGCTCGAGCATATGCGGCCGGGCGTGGAGTTGCCTTCGCAAGTGGCGCAATCGTCGGTATGCCCCGGAATGCAGCGCCCGCCACAAGCATTGAGCGACGAGCCGCCCGATCCGCAGGTGCTGCAGCCCGAATCCAGTGGCGGCAGTTCCAACGCGGGAAGCGGCATCGGCATAGATGGGGGCGGTTGGGTGGCCTCCGCCGGTCGAGAAGCCTCCCCGCCTACGTTGGATGGGGGACTTGTTTGGGCCTTCAGACTCGAGGTCGAAAGCCACATTAACACTCCGAGCGTGGCGAGTCTTCGCCATCGGCCCCGGCTCGAGGCAGCGGATTGAATTGTCTGCATACTTCCTCTCCAAATACGAGGCCCGATCCGGACGAACCGGCGTGTGTTTATTTCTTGTCAAGAGCGAGCGCGCTCTCGAGCCAGGCCCGATGGTGTACCGACCGTCGCGCCGCATCGAGTCGCTGAGCAACGAATTTAATTCTTTCAGGGTCATTGCCACTATCGTCTGAAAACTGGGCAAGGCTTAAGGAATCAATCGGATTTGCGGTATCTACTCGAAGAAAGGGCTGGGCGAGGCCAAGTGGACCGGCCACTTGGACAGAATCACGAAGCATAAAAGCGTTAAAACCGGATTATCCGTCCCTCTTTTCCTGATATTTGTCCTTGTTTCGTCCGAAATTGTTCAACAGAGCGAATCAGGGTCAACGGGCAGAAAGACGATTCACCTCGCAACGATGACCATCTGGGGTAGATGGCCAAAGAGGGGAAGAAGGAGGGGGATTCTATCCTCTCGCATGAAACACCGAACAAGGGGCAAATTCGTCATGATGAGAATAAGCAAGTACTGGCTGGCGCTAGCAGCGGGGGCAAGCTTTGCACCACTAGTTCACGCCCAAGATGCTACCCTCGGCGCCGCGGCTGCCGGACCTGCCGCGGCCCAGTTGGCTGCGCCTGCGGCGGCTTCGCCCACCACTCTCTGGAGCTTCTTGGGCCTGACGGGAGCCAACAAGGCCGCCTGCAAAGACGCCTTGTGCAAAACCCAATTAGGTCAATTGCTGAACAACGGCATGACGCCCATTACCACGTTCAGCGGGGGCATCATTCCGGGCCTGTGCCCGCAAACGCCAAGCGCGGCCGACCTGGCTAAGAAGGGGCGGAAGGCACTGCCGCCCAGATCAAGAAGGACGAGGCCGGAGCCAAGGCCCGCCGCGCCGCGGTGCGTTACCTGGGCACGGTCGACTGCCACTACTGGCCGGAAGTCGCCGGCGATCTGATTAACAGCCTGCGAGCCGACAAGAACGAATGCGTCCGCTTGGAAGCGGCCTTGGCCTTGGGCGGGGTTGCTGCTGCACGAAGGAAACGGTCAAGGCGCTGTCCATCTCGGCGGCAGGCACCAAGGAAGACAAGAATCCGGAAGAGACTTCCCCGCGTGTTCGGGACGCAGCCTGCCTGGCACTGGAGCACTGTCTATCTTGTATGCCTCCCGAGCCGCCAAAGGCGATTGACAAAGGCAAGGGCGAACAGTCAACCCCCATCAAGCCGGTGCCGCAGGGAGAAAAGGCCCCCCCGATCACGATCAACAAACAATCCAAGATGCCTGAATACTACCAGAGAGTTCGGCGAAGCCAGCATGGACACCATAGTGGAACAAGCTCGACAGGTACTGAAAAGAAGCCATACGGTAGCTTCCACCATCGACCGGGTGCCTTCCGGCCAACGCAGCGTGTATGGGATCGTATCCCACGTCATTTCGGGCGGGTCCGCAGAGAATTCCGAATTGGCTCGAGAAATTCGAGGCAGCGATTCCCGCGCCGTCGCGACTGCCGCGCCGCCAGTCGTCGTGGTGCGTCCCGCGGAGCCAAAGGTCGTGTCGCCGGACGCCGCGCCCAAATATGGTCTGTTGGATGTGATTCACGGCACCAAGCCGAACATCATCTATGCCGACAAAGAAACAGTCGTAGCGAAGGTAGTTGACCCCGGCAGGAATCCGACACCGACTGTTTCTCTGAGCCCCGTTACGAGCAATAATGGCTGGAGCGATCTGCGGATTGCCACCCCGCCCGGGACAACCTCCACCTCCATGAAGCCCGCGGCGCCGGCGTATGTCATTCCGACCCCGGAGAAGACGAATCCCCAAACGCCGTTCCCGCCTGCCGCTCCTGCGCCCCAAATGCAGAAACCTGCCGTCCCCGAGGCGGCTACCGGTGCCGCGGCGGAAGAGCTGGTCCTGCCGAAATCCGCTAACTTGGTCATGCAGACGCCGTCCATCAAAACGGCTTCATTACACGATCTTGCTTCTACCCAAGGAGTGCCTGCCACCAGCACATCGAGTCGGCCGACCCTGCCGCGAGCCGAAGTCGATGCGCTGGTCGAATTGCTGCGGAAGGATCAGAGGTCATGGTGTAGGGAAGAAGCGGCCAACAGCCTGGCTGAGTGTGACCCTAACAAACACAGCGAGGCCGTCTCCGCTCTCGCCCACGCTGCCTTGATAGACAGGAGCCTGCAGGTTCGTATTGCCAGCCTCCGGTCGCTGCGTGTGATCAGGGCGGACACGCCGGAGGTCCGCGCCGCCTTGCACCGCATTCGTGCCGAAGGGCAGAGAGCTCTACAAGAAGATGCCGCACGAGCCCTGGAGCAGATGTCCGTGACGCCGGTTTCGTCCAGATCGATGAAGCCGAACACGTCCGGCGTCAGCGACTACGCTCCACGGGCGCCAGAGCGGTCCGGCTACTAACCGAGCCTGCCGACTCTCCGATCGGGTCAAAAAAATCAACCGGCGTCCGGACAGTATGCTTATGGCTGTCTGGACGCCGGTTTTGCGTTGGTAACGTGGCGCCTGTCAGTTTCTTGCGTCCATGAACGTGCCCGTGTAGCATCAAAGAAACGGGTTGGCAACAATTCCCTCCACTGCATTTGCGAATCGGTTCGCTTCTGATCGAGTTTATAAACGGAGTGATCTAGTCATGTCCGGACCATTGCCAACTCCCGGCAGCCAAGTTTCAAAATGCTCGACTGACCAAGGCAATGCGGAAATCGATCTCCCTTCGTTTCAAGAGGATATGACCCCTTCGTTACGTATCCGCCGACGCCGTTTTGGTTACGTTTCCTCGATGTTGGCAGCGGGAGTAGCCTGCCTAGTCTTCCTGATCTTTCGCTGGGATTGGCCTCAGAAAACGCGAATCCTGTTTCTAGGAGACGATTACGCACTGGAACTTGCAACACCCCACAACGGTTTCGGCTGGAAAGGCCTGTGCAAGCTATCCGAGGCTCTGGATCCCACCGGCTCCCATTCGAATTTGATTGGTAGACCCGTCAGGACTCTCAAGGACTTGGAGAAAGCGATAGAGGAAAAGCCTTGCGATAACTTGATCGTCTTTGTCTCCCTCCATGGCGGGCTAGGCTTCAGTGACGATAAGCAGGGACTGCCGGCGCTTTATCTTCCAGATAACAAGAAGGATGGGACGGAAATCGAGCGCACCGCCAAGCAGATGCTCTTCCTCACTCCGGAGGACGGCGCCGAACGATCGCTCGTGGATCGACTCAAACCCAAAAAAGTCAAGAAACGAAATACCCTCCTCCTTCTCGACGCAACCCAAGCAGATACCGACTGGTTGTACGGAAGGTTCGAAAACGATTTCGCTAAACAACTCGACAAGCAGGACGGAGAAATAAGGAAGCTGAGCGGAAAATCGGGCCAGTTTGTCGTAATCTCCGCTTCAGGTCCCGGCGAACGCTCCTGGATCGATGAGGCCAGTGGCATGTCCTTTTTTGCCAAGGCCGTCCTCGATGTCTTTCAAGAGCACGTAGGACGACGCGGCACCTTGACGGCACAAGGACTTTTTGAGGCCATAAAGCGAAAACTCGAAGATAACGTCAACAAAAAATACATAGGCACGCAAGTGCCGGTTATGTACCCGCGCGTTCTTGGATGCCGCGCCCAAGAATCCTGCCCAACACATCAAGATTTCCTTTTCCAGCTTGCCGAAAGCGCCGAATGCTTCCGCTTCGTCCGCATCCGACAAAACGTCCAAATGGCCGAACGAATTGGCTGACGCCTGGAAGGATTACTTCGAATTTTACGGTAACCATTCGCAAGCGCCACCTTGGGTTCATACCCCGGAATTGTGGCGTCTATACTCGGAACTGCTTTTGCGTGTCGACGACCTATCACGGGCTGGCTATCTGCCCAAAGATCCCAAACATGGGGGTTATAAGCCGCTCCTAGACAAGATAGTGAGCGTGAAACGAAGGATCGAAGAGTCACAGCCAACCCTGAGGCGCTCCCCAAGCTATTCCCATGCAATAGCCAGAATTGCCGGCAAAGATGCAGCGGACCGCGAGCTGGCGGCGATGCAAAAAAAACTACTCGACCAAATCAAAGTAGGTTTCAGACTCGACTCCTTCCTAGAAGACTGCAAACGCGGCCCACGGTCTCGAAATCGAGACCTGGCGGCAGAATTGCAGCTCCCATGGATGTATGCGCAGTTTTCCGGTCAATTCGCCGATCAACCGCTGCCCAAAGATCTACCAACCTCTTTCCCAGCACAGGTAGTATTCGCCAAGGAGGTGCGTGTGCTTGGGGAACAAGTGGCGGCGGGCGCATCATCGAACGAATTGGACGATGGGAACGATTACGGCGAACAAATGCTGCCCTGGATAAAAAACGAGGTCGAAATTGCGGATCGACTTCGCAGGCAGGGCGAAGATCTATTGTTTGCCGGAAAGGAGATGGAGCAAAAGTCTCAAAAGAATCTGGAGGACGCTCAGCGCTTGTACAAAGGGATGGCAGACAATGTCATTGAGCCCTTACGCCAGGCAATGCAAGTGCGCGATGAGATTCTGGCAAAATTGCCTTTCTATGCACGCTGGGAGTGCCACTCTCTCAAGGCAATTGGTGGAACAGATAGCGAACGACTCGGCTGGCTTGCGGAATTGACAAGGCTCACGGAATCGGTGCACCGCCTCGAGAAGAGGTTGTCCGAAAAGAGTCCGTCGGAATTGTTATCGTTCGATCTCGCCACAAGGGCTCGCCTCGTCACAGACATCAAAAGACTGACCGACCAAGCAAAGGAACAACACGAAACGCTCAAGACTCGGCTTCACAGTGAACGCTCGAAGGGATTGGAGCCCGGCAAGCTAGGTCTCAGTCCAAACGACCGATTGGAACTCGAAGGGTTGCTCTGTCTGCCCTTGCCCCAAGCTAAGGATGCTGTGGCAGCCGTCGACGCTCGGGAGAAGTTTCATGCCTGGCTGAAAGACCCACACGCCGGCAATCCCAACAAGGCTGAGGAGAACCCCGAAACGGAAAAGGAAGTAGTCGAGGCCGAGCGCAAGCTCATGCTGGCGCTTGTCGGCGAGGACGGCCCCCGCATGAGCGTTTCGCCCTGGCAGAAGAGTTCACAAGAATTCAGCGATACTCTACATGGCCTTAACAAGGGAAATAACGACCATGAGAAACTCGACTTCGTTCGCGTCGTCAATGCTGCTACCGTGCAGAAATTCCTCATGGACGAAGGATCGAAACAAGTACCGTGCTTGATCGAAAAACGGCGGCGGGACCTCGCTAGCCTGCTCAGATGGGAGGGCGCCAGAATCTATGCGGATTACTGGTTTGATGTCGACGATAACGGGAAGAGCGATTCTCCCTATTATGCCCGCGGCCTGGCCGCTTGCCTCGAAGATGCCAAGGTTTTGGATACCAATGAAGGGCCCGATAAGCTTGTTAGTGTCCGTCCGCAAGCGTTTTGGACATCGATTTCGCCTCCAAACGATCAAGATTATTTCGTTGTGGGGAACGAAAGGCTTTCCTTGACATATCAAGCTCATGTTTCTGATACGAAGCCTTTGCCAGGATACTTCACCTACAACTATCCCTATGGCAAGGAAGGCGGAGCAAACCAGCGCCAAGTTTTACTGCTCGACTCGGACACCACTAAAGAACTCTCCCCTCCCCCTTTGGACTGGAGTGCGACCCAGGAAAAGATTGGCTTTCAAGCCTACTTCCGCGGCCGGTCATACCGGGACCCTCGCAATATTCGGCCATTGAACAAGCCGCAGATTGCCTTCGGACGCTATGGAACGGTCGAAAAGGCGGGCGTTTCGGTTTGGGCCAACAGCGCTTTGAGATTACCGCTGAACGGCAAGATCTCCATTGTTCTCGATTATTCCGGCAGTATGAAAGATTCGCCCAGCACAGGACAAGCTAGCAAGCGCGACCAGATGGTTAAGGCCTTGAAGGAGGTTCTCTTAGAGCTTGGCTCCGGCCCAGAATCACAATCTGGGTTTTTGGAGATGGGAAGGAGGGTGATGACGGCACAAAGCCCTCCATTAGAAAGCTGGACGGATTTATAGACAAGAATTTCGACAAGAAAGATGTCGCTGCATTAGAAACAAAACTTCTCGGCCTTACGCCCTACGCGTTTACGCCCTTGGTAAGGTCGATGATCGAAGCAAAACGACATTTGTTGACATTGGAGCAATCCGATGAGGAAAGCAACATCTTGGTAATAACGGATGGGATGGACACGCTTTTCTGTAATGACGACGGCACCAACGACGATAAAAGTGCACCCAAGGGTTGGAAAGGAGACGCACTTAATAACTACTTGGGAAAAAAAATGACGGGAGTCGAGCAGATCAAAGCGACTCTTATAGCCGAATTTGGCAAGAAAAGCTCCCAAAAGATTAAACTGAGCATGTTCTTCATATGGGCGGATAGGGAAGAAGCAAAGGCCAAACAGCAGTTCGCAATAATCGAGAGTGAGAGTTTCGAGCCGCGCGGATTCATCGCCAGTGTGAATAGTTTGGAAAAACTAAAAGAAGAGCTAAAGAAAGCCCTCACGGTAGAACCGAAATACACCGTGCATTACGCAAAGGACGAAATGCTCGTGCCGCTGCCGAGAGGAGAGCAGGCCAAGCAAGTTGTTTTGAGGAATATGAACTGGGGTCATTATGAGCCTGTCAGAGGACATGAGAAATACTATGTGGAAGTGCCCTGGGCAGGCAGAAGCGACCCTTTTATGCTCGAACGCGGCGATTACCAAATTCTGGAAATGTTCAGGACGAGTTCGGGCGCGTATCATTTTCGTCCCATGAGCTATTTGCAACTTCTCGAAAAGAGGCCGACAGGCGTCAAGTCGATTCCCGCCCAGGGGCCGGCAGGCGATGGCGATTGGAGCTTTGCTCCCTTGCAGGCTGTTCAGCCAGGAGGAAACAAGCCGACCCAATTGCTTTTGACCCTGGAAAAACGGCCTTCAGAAAGCAACGATGCCGGGGAGATTCCCAAGATTCAACGCCCCGAATTGGTCTGGCTGGAAATGAGTAAGGATCCAATTGGAAAGACATTGGCTCCAAGTTCCTGGCAGCGGGAATTTGGTTTCCCGGCATACACCATAGCCGTGCAAACGCCGAAAACGTCAGAACAGCTTGGGTATCAATGCTGGTGGTCCGAGAAGCTGCCGAACGCGGTTGCGACGAAAGCGCTGGCGGAAGTCCGCGACAAGCCAGGTCCAATCGACTTGCCAGGATTAAAAGCAAAGATTACCGTTTGTCAGATTCAGACTGAAAAGACCGTTGAGTTCCCGAACGCGGCTGGGCAAGCCGAGCGGAAAAAACCACAAAAGGCGTTGGTGATTCGCGTGCAGTACGAGCCGAAAGGCGACCCTATCCTGGCCCGCCTGGAACGGCCTGAGGAACTCGGCGCTACTTTCTGGCAGCACAATTTCTACCATGACGCGGGAATTGTCGAATCGATTTATTGGGACATTCAGGAAGAAAAAGCCGGGGTCGCCGAAATTCAGTTTATTTCGATTGACGCTTTCAAAAAGACGGCCTTGACGACGGGATTGCTGCGCTTGCCAGATAAAACCGAAATCGACCGTAGCGACGTTTTCTTGAAAATGAATCTACGGTAGTCAATTATGCCTTCTTCTCCAGATCCATCGACCGGCGAACTCCCTGTAGAAATCGTCGCGCCAGCCGGCAAACCAGATGGCGCTGCGACCGGGGCCGAGGCATCGACCGGAACCAATCCGGAGGACGCCTCAGCACACGCCTACGATCCGGACCGTCCCAAGCGTCGCTTAGGGGAAGCGTATTTTGCCCTCGTTTGTCTGATCGGTTTGATCGGCTTAAACGTTCGCCTAGGCAGAATGTGGCAAGGGGTCGTGCGGGCCGATTTCGCGGCTATTTTTGCCGCTAGTTACGATCCCTTCCATTACCCCCCGAATGACGTCTCCGCCCTTGACGCCGAGCGAATCCGTCGGGCTGTCGGCAGCGACAAGCCGTTGAAGGAAGTTAGGGGAAAAGAAGAGCTCGACGCTATTGTAAGATCATTCCGAACCGAAAAAACCAGGAACAGTCGGACGGCCCTCATCGTTTATGTGAATATGCATGCACGGCTGGACGAAGACGACAACGTTTGGCTCCTGCCGGCGGACGCCAAACTCAACGAATTCTTACCCCTGGTTCGCGACGACAACGCGATGAAATTGGCCAGTTTATTGGAGGAAATCGAGCAATGCTCCTATGGAAAAAAGCTTGTTTTCCTGGATATCATGCATTCGCTGGCTGCGCCTGAACGCGGTATTTTGGACGACCAATTAGCCGGCGAAGTGAAAAAACTGCTGGACGAACACGAGTCGAAACTGCAAAAGAGCGACACATGCGTAATCAGTGCTTGCCGCGGAGACGAATGTTCGTGGACCTCTCCGGAGCTAGGATATTCGCCATTTGCTTTTTATCTGGCGAGAGCGTTGGCGAATCTGTCAGGCAATTCGCGGATGCTGAGAGCGGAAACACTGGTCGACGAACTAAGGCATCAAGTCAATAAATGGACCAAATGCAATCGCGGAGTTAGCCAGCGGCCCTTTCTTAGTGGGGCAAAAGACTGGTCTCTGAGGTTGCATCGTCGCGAGGAACCAATCGACCTCCGAAACGAACGACGAAACAGAGCTGGCAATCTACCTGCAAGGCAAAGCAGACCCGGGCAAGCCGATCCTTGCCAAACCATACCCGCCGGAGTTGCTTTCCGAATGGCGGAAACGGGAAAAGTACGCCAAGGAATTCGACATGCCCCGTTACGCCCCTTGGCCCTGCATTTGTGGGACCGAAGCCTTGTACGAGCGGAACAATGCCTCACTCAAGGGGGCAAGCTGAACGAGATCTCGAAGAATTTCCCCAAGGACTCCTTCCTAGAGTTGGTGAAGAACCCCAAAGACCTCCTTGATCGAATGCCGAAAGCCGAGGAAACAGGGATGGCATTGGGGGAGAGCGATACGGCTAAGAAAAAAGAAGAGTATCGATCGATGGTAATCAAGGAGCTTATTAAGCCCAAGAAAGCTGACAGATCGTCCCCCGACCTATTGGTGAACAAGCCCGGTAAGGTGCTGTCCAGGGCGCCATTCGCGCTGGCTCTCGAAGGCGTTGCGGAAGAATTGAGAGGCGATGAGTATGAAAAGCTCGAATACCTCGTCCAATTGTTCTTGTGCGCGGATAAGAGCGGTGAACTGCGCAAAGGCTCTTACCTCGATCAAAAGACCGTGGACGGGTTGATAGCTCTGAAGCAAGGCCCTCCCGGAGGGGATGTCGATTTACCGGGAAGCACGTTACGAGCCCTGCTCGTCATCGCCTGCCAACGGTCGGCGTTGACACTCGATCCATTCGATTATGCCTGGATCAAGGACGATGCGGAGGCTGCCTCCAAAAAGTCCGAACAAATATGGAAAGATATCGTTCACGTATGGAAAACGCAAATAGATCCCAAAGAGCGACGGATTAAAGACCGAGAAGCTGGGGATGAACTCGGCAAACGGCAATCGTTCGAGATCGTCGTAAAGAAGGGAGGCAACTACGGACTCTCAGAAAAGTTTACCAGGAGGCTGCACAAAAGCTGCCTTACCTAGGTGACTATTTGCTCTCGACGCCGGACGAAGACAAAGATCGTTGGAAGGAGCAGTGGAAGACGTGGGAAATCTGCGCAGCCAGTACGAAAGAGTTGGCAGATTTCTTTGCGCCCGTTCAGGCTGCTGAACGGCCTCAGCCAGAGGCTGAACAATATCTCCGGAAGCTGGAAGGATACGTCAATGGCGATCAGGGTATCGGCCGCTACCTGAGCAAATCTGGGGGCGAACCACAGAGTACTCCGTGGAAAACCAAACTGGCGCCGGGGGACGTCACCGGAACGGATTATCGACGGCTGGAAGCATTACTCGCCTACCCCTGGCTAGACCCTGAGCAGAGAAAGGCGCTTTGGGAGCTCAAGGTGGCATTTTGCAGGGAGTTAGAAAAAGAACAGCCAAGTTCGGACGAACCTGCCATCGACGACCGCAGGGAACAACGCAGGGATTACCTTTTGAAGATGCTGGAGCTTGGTGACTGCCGCCGAGTAGTGGAGACGCTCAACGAACGAGAAACACGCGACCCAAGGAAATTTGGGGTGAGATACTATGATTTATGGATCAACCAGATCGATCCGGAGCTTCTCAAGCTGCTGAAGGACGACAAGAAAGTTTTTCGAACCGATCGAATGTTGCGCCTTTACTACGCCATCAATGAAACGCACCTCAGTGAGCTAGCGCATTGGACATCGGAAGCGCCAGTCCTCTACGATGCGCTCCGTAAGCCCAATCGCTTGGAACAATTGGAACTCGAAGCAATGCCGGACTTCCTTGACAAAAACTGACGCCAGAGTTCGGAAACGCCGAAAAGCAAAATGAAAACCGGATCCAATAAGTATTAGAATGTCACAGGAACGATCCGAATAACCCGTGGGGCTTTTCCTCATCAGCCATCGAAGGTGACTTACATGATCCACGCACTGACTCTTCGACGACGCACCCACATCCGGCTTGGCCGTTTTTTCCAATGTGCCGTGGTAGGTTTTGGCATCGCGTTGCTTTGCGGTTACGCCGGTAAGGCTCATGCGCAGGCTCCCTCGAGGATCGGGATCAAAATCGGCGACAGCCCCGACGAAAAGGCTGCCTTGAAAATGAGAGAAGGCGATGAGGAGATCAATCTCGTCGTCCGTCCCAATCAGACTTTGACCAAATTCATATTCCTCGGCAACGAATCGAATGATGCAGTCAAGAAATACCGAGTTGAATTCCGAGGTGGGGGCAAAGTGCTCGCCAGCCTCGACCTTGTCGAAGTGGCGAAAGACAAGTGGGCAAAGTTGAGTTTTCCCAAAGCGCCGGCGACAACGCCGCCTTCCGCCTCTGGCGAAACGCTTCAAGGAAGAGAAGTTTCCCTTCAGCTCAGCGTGATCGACAAAGAAAAACCGGATGTGCGGCGAGACGTTGCCATCAAGGTGCAAACCCTTCTGCCCACGGACTATATCAAGACACCCAGCCCAATTCTAGATCCGAAGCCGGGATCGCAAGACAAGATCGTAACCGCTGCCGTGGAAGCCAAAGCGGATTTTACCGGGCCGGATTGTCGCGTGGAGTTCAAGCTCGACCCAGTTCAGATGCCGGGGCTGAAGCCGAAGTCGATGCCCGAGGGCAATTTGGAAGGAAAAGTTTCCAAAGACAACCCTTATGAACTCGAGGTCCGCCTGCCCTTCAGCAAGGCGCCAGACAATGGCCTGTTTTCCTTTGCAGTTGACGACTACCCACGCGCCTTCGTCTTCCAGGGCGATTTCGAAAAGGGGCGCAAGCCAGAAACTGTTGGGGATCCCAGGCAAGACGCCTCGGGCGCGTCTGATCGTCAATGGCGATCCGGCTGAGACCGTTTATGTTGCGCCTCCCAAGCAGTCCGAACCGCCCAAACCCCTCGACGTCAAAGTGGAGGTCGATAACGCCGAACCGGCGCAGGTTTTCGAACTGGCCTTCAGCCCAAATGGTAAAAGCAACTTTGGTTTCAAGTTCGTAGGACATGGCGATCGCGATCGGAGAGTGAATATCGATCCGGCGGCCCCACAAGGCGCGATCGGCATTCGCTCGGAGGTCAAGGATTGGATCATTCCGGTACCGGTGACCGGCATAACCGGCGGCATAGCCAAGTTGAGGTTGAGATTGCTGGATAGAAATCAGGGCATGACCTTCTTCAAGTCGGGAACAGCCGGCGAAGATCCGGAGAAATGGGGAATCAAGGAACTGGGAACCGCAGTCGTGTTTGATCGCACCCCTCCGGAGGGTGGATTTGTAGGCCTGGAAGCGAAAGCGATTCGTGGCAAACGGATGGTCGTGAAAAGCCAGCCGAAAGACAAGGAATCACCGGTTATCGACGTGTTTTATTTCCTGGGCGAGCCGGAGGTGGATCCCGTAACGGGCGCGAAGAAATTACCCGCCGGTTTGAAAGCGAAGGACAAATTCGTTGCCGTAGTCGAAGGGGAATTCTGGCAAGCTGAGGTGCAGCTTCCCGACGAGAAGAAGAAGGTCCCAATTACGGCTCATTTCGCTAACCAGGCCGGACTGGTTTCATTCGACACCAAGGAGATCGAACTGATCGATCCGAAAGAGGGCAAACCCAAGACAGGCAAAATCAGAGGCATCGTTCTTGAGGGAACGATCGAACAGGAAGGACTCACCGTAGTCTTGAGCGATCTGAAAGGAACTCAGGTCGGCGACATTGCCAAGACCGATAAGGACGGCATTTTCGAATTCAAGGACTTGGCGCCAGGGATCTACCATTTGGCTACACACAAGAAGGCTTCTCGAACAGATGCTTTTGCCACCGCGAAGGTGGAGGCCGGCAAAACTGCCGAGGCAAAACTTGGGTTGCGTCGTAAGGCGAAGTAATCTCGTTGCCGCCAGCAATCAGTTCTCGCCGCCACCGGACCGAGAGAAAAGAACGGCGACTGCGACCAGGACGACAATGGCCGTCACTACCGTGCAGACATAGCCGGTATAGGTAAATGCCTGTATTTGGCGTCGAGTTCCAGTGCCCGCTTGCGCCAGTAAATGGCGCGGTCGAACCCCCCGGACAGAAGTTTGTCGAATACACCCGGTATGAAAGCTTGCTCCTTGGGTTCTTGCCCGGAAGCAATGAAGTAACAACCGCCGCACATGACGGCTCCTTCATTGGGCGGAATCAGCGAGCGTAGGACTCGGTTCAGACCTGGTCTGCGCGATTGGATCTGACTCAGGAACCGGTAGAGCTGCATATTGTGGAGCAGCTGATCGGATGTTGGCTTGCCTTCGGTGCTGTCGACGCGAAGCCACTTGAACACGAATGACGAAATGGTCTGATTGCAGATCAGGTTCGTCGTATTCTCGAGCAATTGGACATAAGTGCTTTTCATGTAGTCGAGGTCGGGTTTGAGCGGTAGGCCCGATCCCAGGCGGCCGCCGCGCATGTCGCCCGGGAAGGCCTTGCGGAACTCCGAGAAGCCTGGGATTTTCTCGACATCGCATACCACGGCGACCGTTACGAAATCGAGCTGCAGTGATTCGCGCACCGTGGCGACGTCCTGCTTGCACACGGCGGCACAGTCTCCCACGAGATTCTTGTCGAGCACGATCGTGGGCATCAATAGCATGACACCGTTAAGAGGACACCTTGGCTTGAGTTCGCGGGCCATGATTCGGCAAAGGTAGCGAAGCCGGGTCGCCTGACGCTCTCGTTCTGGGTGGTTGCGAATGAAGGAAGCGATCGGATTCTCCACGAACGCGACGGAGCTGGGTTTGCCGCCCAAGCTTTGACGGATCATGTTGCCGGCGCGGACGAATCCTCCAACGATGGTGCCGCGTAAGCCTCCGCCCTCAGACTCTCGGATTTCCCGGTCGGCGGCCGCCGCGGACTTGGTCGCCTTAAGGCCTCCCGCCGCGCCCTGACCCAAAGCAGCCAACGGCTCGTTACCGCTTCCGAGCGTTCCTTTTAAGGGGTTGGCGGCCGGGGAGACGCCTGACAATGTGCCACGAATGTCGGGGGCATGAGCAGCGGGTTTGGCCTGACCCAAGGAAGGCAGCTTCTCGTTAGGGGCCCCCCGGATCGTTTCTTTTCTGATGGCTTTGGCCAATGCTCCAAGCTGACTAGCGCCGGCGCAGGTGATCACGATGGCTTCCTTGGAAGCCCACACGTGTAGCGGCTCTTCCTCTCCCGCGGGCACTGCGCGTACTCGCCAGTCGACCCTGCTGGCCTTGAATATGCCGTCCTCGCCGGCGGCTGGGCGCCCCAACACGAGGTAGATCGGCGTCTTGGCCAAATCGACTCGCTGATCGCGAAGCGTCGTCAGAGCCAGCTTCCAAGCGAGATCGATATCGGGAAACTCGATATTCTCGTATTGTTCCGTCAGCAGTTTCCATAGCCACCAAACGTTCCAGGCAATGAACAACGAGCAAAAAACCATGCCAGCCAGCCAGAAAGGCTGCAGCGATACAGGAGGGTTGGTTATGTGTTCGTTCAGCCACTCCCAGCGGTGCTGAACGAAACATGCCAACACGAAAATAACGACGAAAAGCAGGATGCGAATCAGCCAGCGGACGATCGGCCCTTGCTTATAGAAGTCCCGTCCGGCGGCAAATCCGGGTAAGATAAGTCCTATGATGGAGCGAATCCCAACGAGCACGTGCAAAACAGCGTTCACGGCGACCCTCACAATCCCCCGAAACTCATTCCATGTTCATGCTGAAAACGCAGACGACGACAACCAGCAGCAAAACGAGCGATACGATGGCGGCCACTAGACCCATTTTCTCGAGACGACCGTGCCACACCAACGGCGGTGTCGCCGCGGCCGGCAGTTCCAGTTCTTGGACATTCATCTTCCGAGCATCCAGGTTGCGCGTGATATGCTCGCGAGCCTCCTTCACCCAACTGGCCTTATCGAGCACGCGAATCTGGTCGGACAAGCTGGGGTCCCACTTGCCGCCGAACCCGAGCATGACGCACAAGTAGTAGATTTCCAAAACCTCGTCGAAGTCTCTCTGTTGCAAGAGCCAGGCAGCCTGCATTGGAAATGCGAAACCGCGATCGGTCGAACTGAAGAGGTCCCTTTCCAGTTTGCTCTCGTTCCATCCCCGCGACCAGGAGTCGGGTTCCGCTTCGTCCGAGCCGCCACCGATCATGATTTCATCGAGCCAGACGGCCAGGACATAACGCAGGCCGAGAAATCGCTTATCGGCGAAATCCGTGATGCTCCCGCGGGCCTGGCGAATCTCCTTGATCTCCCTGTCGGTGAGGGCGCCCAAGCTCTCGTCGAGGTCCCGGAGCGATTTCTTGTTCAACTCGCCTTTGAGGGCCGCTTGTTCGGAGTCGCGTTCCAGCCGGTCTCCTCTGGATCGGGATTCCCAAAGTGCGATTCCCATATCCAAAATAGGATAGACCTCGGCTCTCAAATCGGTCGACATGGCAAGTCTTTCTTCCTGGATCTCACGATTGGCCGCTGGGTAGCAAGTATAAAGTGAATTCCATCCAGGCATCGGCCGGGCGCAAGGCGCCCGTTAAGTTTTTGCCCTGCTGCAAGATCAATCGTTGTTGGCCTTGGGTGGTGCTGCCAGCGATCAATCTTTCATTGACGCGAATGGCCAGATCGAATGAACTCATCACCGACTTCCATTCGTCGGGGGAAGCGTCGCGATTGATCTGAAAGTAGGTTAATGAGTTGGAAGGGTTGCGGCTGGTCTGGGGCAAAATCGAGGGAGGATTGGGCACGGGGTCGAACTTCAGGCTCGGCCAGCCATCCTTGAAGATCTTTTCCACGTTACGTACGCTGCCGATTTTCATATCGAGTCCGTTCGGACTTAGTTTCTGCACGCACTGATCCTGAGACAGCGAGCTGTCCACGCCGATAAAGAATTGCCAGTTCGGCTTGAGCCACTCCGGCTCCATCTTCACTTCCATGCGCAGTTGATTGCGGATAAAAGGCCGTTCTTGATAGGGGGTGTCTTCGAATTCCAACAGGATGGTTTCGATGATCTTGGTCAAATCGAAAAAACAGCGTCCCAGGTCGTCGTGATTGTAGAGCGGCAACTGAGGCAGGCGCATGTTGTAACTAAGCGTGCTGAAAATAACCAATTGGCCCACCAATCGGCACAATTCGACAAAAACCGTGTACGGATGCAGGCCGGCAGTATAGCCAATGGCTTGGAGGAGGGCGGCTGTTTCATTCAGGGCTCGCAGTTGTGCGAACAGCTTGCGATCGTTGGGCCCCTGGCTTTCGAAACTCAAACGGCGGCTGGCGACCAGTTTGGCCTTGTAGTCGAGCAGCTTGACGACGCGCTGATGGAGGAGTCCCTGCAACAAGTCGACCTGCAGCCCTTTCCACGCGTCGCAGGCCAGCAGCGGCGGGATAAATGTAGGGTGCAGAGCGGGTCGGGCATCGGCCTTGAAAACCTTGGTAATCTGGGCGATCGCGAGCGTTTCGAAGCCATTGGCGACTTGCTCGTGATTTTCCGCCTTTGTTGCGAGAAGGCACAGGTTCAGGCGGCGCATGCGGATGTTCTGCTGACTTTCCGGATTGTTTTCGTCGAAAACATCCGCTTCCTTCACCAGGTACCGGGTGCCGCCGGCCGGGTTGTTCGCTGAGTTCCTTTCTCTGTCCTTGAATTGGGGTACGGCCAAGTAAACCGTGAGCGTTTCCCCCCCGCCAATTTGTCCGTTAATGGCAAAGGAGTCAGCTCCCCGCCCTCGACGCACACGTAGGTTCCGTCGCGCATGCGCGCCTTGAGGCTGTGAATTTCCAGGTTAAAGTTGATCAGCTTGTTGAGATCGATATGTATTTCTCGCAAACCCCAGTTGTGCTCGTGGTCGGCCTTTTCGTCTTGCGCGCACCGTTTGCAGCGTCTGTCGTTGCACAGCCTGAAAGTGCTGCGGCCGCAAGAACATCCCTTCTTCCCACTGAACTTCCCAAGCCGACATGAATCACTTTCTCCCGTATGCTTGTTGGAGCGCATGCCGTAGTCCGCCCAAACCAAGTTTTTGGCCTGCCTGAAGCCAAGCTATCATTCTCATTCATATCCTGTCGCCATCGAGAAGTCCATCAGCAACGCAGGCAAAAGAGACGCGATTGAAATGGGCGAGGCCGATTCGAACATGACTCGAACCGGCCTCCGGGCTCTTATCGAAATTATCCGACAACGCTACCTTCAATTGCCGTTAGCCTCAGTGCCGCGGCCGATCGAAGCCCGAACCTTCCCAACTCGAGTCATGGTCCTAAGAGCAACCATCACCTGTTCCGAACCGCGACTTAGAACTTCAACTCCGTGCCTACATAGGCATTGAAGCCCGGGCGGTCGAAGGCATAGACTGGCGCACTCCCGTAACCCGTCAACAGATCATAGCTTTCGCGATAGGTCCGGCTGAACATATTTTCGATACCGCCTGTCAGAGTCCAGTGCGGCGTCACGTGCCAGTAAGCGCGGAGGTCCCAAACGTTGAAGCCCGACGTCGGTTGCTCGAAGAGCGAACTGGCAACCATGTTCTGGGCCGCGTCGATGCGCACCGCCAGTTCGGCTCCATAGCGCGGATTGGCGCGAGGTTCATGAAGCCGGAAGCCTAGGCGACCTTCCAGAGGAGCCATCATGGGCAGTGGCTCTTCGGCATTGTTCAAGGAAGGTTCCGTGCTCGTTCCGGACCTGGTGATCGTCGACACTAGCTGGGTCCGACTGGTGTCGAGGCCGGCAACGTAGCTCAAGGTGGCAAAGGTTGTGAGCCACCCGGTTACGTCGAGCTCCGTAAACAATTCGGTGCCGGCCAGGATCGCCAAATCGGTGTTCTCATACTGAACTGTGTTGACGAATGACAAGGCGTTGTTATTAACGTCAGGCCGCTCTGCATAGGTGATGTAATTATGAATAAAAGACACGTGGGCATTGGCGCCTGCCCTAAACACCTCGAATTGAACTTTTGTGCCTGAATCGAATTGAACCATTTCTTCCGGTCTGAGTTCCGGGTTGCCTAGCACAGTCGTGGCGCACATTCTGCAACACGGCCACGAATGGATTCATGGCATAAAGCTCGGTCGTGGTTGGCGGCCGTTCCGCATGGCTGACGCCGAAATTCACACTCCAATTGTCGTTGATCTTGCAGTCCGCCGTAGCAAAGAGCATCCACATGCCGAAGTCTTTTTGGAGATCGGGAGCCGTCGTGTTGTTCCGGGAGTCGAAATAGTACAGATTCTGTTCTTGCCAGAAATCCGGACCTGTGAAGCCATCCGAAATCCGCTGTACATCGGCCTGCGTCCAGTCTGCCCGCCCGCCCACCTTGACAGTCCAGTGATCCCCAAGTGGCACGGCGCATTCCGCGAAGAATCCCACGTTGCTTGCATAGGAAGGCGGAATCGGATTGTTGGGTAAGGCAAAACCGACAAGCTTCGGTCCTAGCGAGATGTATTCATTCAATTCCTGTTCCAGGTAACGGACGTCCATACCCGTGGTGAACTGGATCTCGCGTTTATCGATGTGGCCCCAGGATACTTGGGACCGAAATCCCCCGGAGGATTGGTCTGCATCCGTAAACCCAGGCCCAAGAAAAGTGAGGGCGGGATACAATTGATTGTTGTCGGGAGTCGTCACGCCCGCAAGAGTCGTGCGGTTCCAGTAAACGTCCGTCTGATAATGGGCCGTGGTAGACGCATCGTCGCCCGAATAACGGGCACGAAATCCGTTGGTGCCAAGGTATTTGGTCTCAAAAACTTGGCCCGGGAACTCCATGTCGGTCTGGTCCAGCCGCAAGTAGCCGAACTCGACCTTGGAGTTGGCATTGACGTTGAAACCGATAGTCATGCTCATGTCGCGGGAGTCATATTGGGAAGGGACAACGTAACCCGTGCCGTTGGTGTAGTCGTTGGCCAAGCGCTGCCCATAGGTGACGTTGATGCCCCACCACGGTCCGGCGACCGACACATCTTGTCGGCCGTAAAAGCCTTGCCCGTTCGTGTTGTAATTAAAGACAGTGCGACCATGATATTCGGGGCTCTCGGTGCTGGAGCGCGGGGTCTCATTCGTTTCGATATCGATGAAGGCGAAACCGGCCCATACAAAGCGCTATACGGGCCTTTGATGACGAGTAAATCTTTGATTTCTCCTGAATCGATCTTGCTCAAGAAAGTATCGAGATCTGGGCGGGCCGGAAGCCAATAAACGCCGTCGGATTGAGTGGTAATCTCTCCTAAATTGAAACCGCGAATATGGCTTTCATTTACGATCGGTGACCGTTTCTGGGTCGATACTCCTGTCGCCGACGCCGACTTGGACAATAAGTCGCCCGTATCGGTCGCTGCCAATCCCACAGATTGCTCTCCGGAGATGGAGTTGTAGGCAGGTACGGTCTGCGACTGGTACACTTGCCCAGCACTCGCATTGGGGGACACGCTCTGGCCGCCAGCGGTGCCAAGAACCGATTGAGCCGTGCTTAATAGACTAGAGGTCGGCGCCTGTTGAGGTGTACTCTGAAGATCTGTCGAAGGGGGCGTTGGCGATTGGGAGGGCTGTGCCTGTGTCAGCGTGATATCCTTATCCACTTTTGGGGAGTCTTGATTTGGCGCTGAGGCCAATCCCGATACCGCTACGTTGTCGTTCGCGACCGGGACAGGATCCGACGCTTTGGTGACCGATATTGCGTATCCGAGCAGGCCTACCGGCGCCACCGTCAGCAGAAACCTCTTCCAGCGACGCATTTCTCACCCCCCTAGGTAAACTAGCAGCGCGGCAGCTAAGCTGGCGACCGATTTCATCGATCGACGAAAGTTCGCGCCTTGCCTATCTTCCCAGAAACTGGCACTGGATTAGGGCTATGCCATGTGGGTCAACAATCGCGGAAGAAAGCATTGACATTCCACCTTGCCCGGACAACCCAAATAGCCATCTCGAGCTATCCGGTCGTAATATCCGGTATGAGCGTTGCAGCACTAATCATCGTAATTCTCGTCAAACTTGGCCTAGATTCTTAGAGATAAGTGGAAAAATCAGGATTAGAGGAGATGAACGGGAGCTGGACTTGTTCGTAAGATTCTCGAACGAAGAGAGGGACAGAGCTGATGAGAGACGGTTCGCGAAGCGCGACCAGCTAAGCCGCTTGCCGCCAATTCTTTAGGATTGCCGGCACCCAACTCGTCCCGGATTAGCGCCGAATCACGCTCGGCAACTTCGGATAAGCCAACAAAGCCAAAGTGCGGTCACTGTTGTTTCTGGTAATTGATCACTATCGATTCAAGCAGATTTCTGATTTGGTTATAGTACTCAGAAGCGGATTTGGGGTTCTTTTCCTGGAATGTGTGCGCATATGCATCCATTTCTTGCAGGCATTTTGGCAGGAATTTCGGTCCGCGAGCGTCATTCTTGAATGCCAAAGCGCCAATCAATCGCAATTGTGCCGATAGGTTAGCCATCCCGAATGTGGCGTCGGCCCTTATAGCCTCCTCGATTTCATCTAGGCTTTCGGCAGTCATCTCGCCTTTTATCAACACCTTCCTGTCTTCCTCCAAACAGTCCCATTTCAAGAGAACCCTGAGAATCAAACCTTGAGAACGAAGCACGTCGTTGTTGGGGAGAAAGGAAACCCCATCTGCAATTCTTTGATATGCATCTTCTCGGGCTCGTTTGACGTCGTTGGTTCGTTTGACGTCGTTGTCTTTCTGCTTGAAATCTTCCGCAAACCAAGCGCCCTTCACGGACCAGATCTGCAATTTCGCCCTTATCAACTTGCCATCGGTATATTTGTCCATTTCGCCAGCTGCATCAAAGAGCTTGACGGCTTCTCGCGCCGCATTTATTGATTTTTTGTAATCTGTATCTTCAAATGCGATCAGCGTCTCGTAATAGAGCGCCATCGGCTTGGCAGTCGCAGCAAGCAACTGAAGTGAATCTTCTAGTTTTTTTCTAACGGCCCCTTTTTCAGAATCCCGAGCCAGCCGGAACCTATCATAAAGACCGTTACAAATATGACGGTAGTAGAATTCCCTTTGATTCTCTGGCTCGCTTTTTACCAGAGGAAGAATCACGTTGAAATGCTTCTCCATCGAATGCCAGTCGAGTTTTCTTAAAGCCAGGAGGCCTGCATGAAGCTCTGCTTCGGTCTTCGTGTGCGACTCAGTTGCATACATGCTTGCTCTATCAAGGTGCTCATTGGCCCTGAGCAGATATTGCGCAGTCTGGCTTCCTTTCGTAAAGACGGAAGAAGATGCGGCCAAGATCAAGCTCACATTCGGCGTCCCGCTCCTCCTTGAGCAGCTCATTCTTATTCTCTTTTTTCTTGGAAGCTTCAAGTTCTTTGTAGGAATTCTTGTAATGCTCTAAAGCCTTCCGATAGTGGTCGACCCCTTTGAACACTCTGAGGTCGAGGTCCTCTTCAGCCAGGCCCAACACCTCTAGGAGCTCTTGTCTAGTTTCCGGTTCGGTTGTTTTTTCAAGAGCCGTACTGGCGACGCGCAATGCTTCGGTCAAAGACTCCTTGGAATCTGCGTCGGAAACGTTCGCGAGCCTTATGAGTGCGGTTGCCAGGTTCAACAGACATTCGCGGTCACCTCGCGTTTGCGCACTGTTGTCGGAACCGAGGGCGGTTTGAAAGTGATTCTTGGCGGTGCGCAAACTGTTGATCTGTTTGGATACTGAGGCTGCATTCCTCGCATCGACGAGGTCGAGTAGGCCCTCAGTATTTTCGAGGACCAGGCGGTCCGCTGGCCGCACGCGTTTAGCAAACGAGTCTAGAACCAGTCGAACCGATGGCGAGTCGTCTTTGCCGCGTTTATACTGGACGCGCACCGCGTTTCTTATGTAGCCAATGGCATTCTCGCCATCTGCTCGCGTTGCATCGAGCAATCGTTCAACAGCCTTTTTCAGCACGGCTTCCCGTTTTGCGTTTGCCAATTTGAGGCTCTCACGAATCCAAGTCGACCATTCGTTTCGTTCGATGAGATTGGCCATCGCGCCAGCACTCGAGCGTCTAGAGGCTTATCCAACTTGGCACGATCTATGAGCGATTCCGCCTTGAGGCAAACTTGGTCGAACAATTCCTTGTCGCCTAGCGACAATGGCTTTTTTTTGTCGATTTCAGAGATTATCTGTACGTACCACTGCAATCTCTTGTCGGCCGGCACTTTCTTCTCTTGGGCGGCAACCCAATAAACCAGGAATCTATAAGGCCCAAAATCATTCGGATTTATGTTGGGTCTATTTACGAGTTCTGCGCACGCCCCTGGATCTTTTTGACCAAACCATTTGGCCAAAGCCCAAGTTTTTCCGAGATCGGAGGGAAGAGGTTTGTTGAATGCTGCCTCCTGGGACTTATCACGAAGCTCGGCCGCCAGACTAAACCATGTCTGGATTTTCTTTACCACGTCATCGCTAGAAAAAGGATTCTCGAGGAAATCAATTTCAGCAAGCTTGATTTGACGAACGTCATCGAGAAGCAACTTACTCGCTTGAGCTTTCCTCTCTTCTTGTTCCAACTCCCTATGTTCATTGGGCCGAAGCTTGTAAGCGGACAGCACATAGTGAGCAGACTGATCCATTCGATCCGGCAACTTGCTCGATACGATGGCTCGGGCGAAATTGAACAAACTCAGGATTTCCGATCTCGAAGTTATTGTTGCCAGGTCGTCGAGCCGAATCAAAAGTGATTCAGGGGACCCCAGGGCATCCGATTTATTCACCGACAGCCAAAACAGAGTCAATGCCGCGGCTTCTTCACGATTCCTGTCGCCTTCTGCATTCCGAAATGATGTCACGATATTGTCAAAGTTGAAGCGTTGGGGAGCAATTAGATTCTTAGACCAAGCAAACTCGACAGCCTCTCGCAACAACTCGAGATCCTGGAGCTCCTTGGTGCGGGCCTCTCGCTGTTTCGTACGAACGTTCAATTTCAAATCAGCTTGCAGACTGTTAATTTTGGATTGCAGATCATCATTATTGTTATTCTCACGGTTGCCGGCTTGTCTGGAATCTATTATCTGGCGATATCCCTCTGCAATTTGCTCGCGCCATTTATCATCACTAAGCGGCTTTGGTGTGGTGAAAGCACCTTTGCTTCCGCCGGCTCCGTCATTTGAAGTGTTCTTGCCGGCTCCGCCGTTGCTCTGCTTGCCTTTATCAGCTACGTTGGCCGTGTCTTCTTGGTGGAGCGTATCAAGTTTCTTTTGCTTGCCCTTATCGGTCGGCTCCGGCCTCTGTTCGTTAGCGTTCTTCGATTTCGACCCGGGCAAATTGGCGATCACCGGGGGCACGGGTGGTTCCTTGTCCTCCTCTGCCGTGCGCGAATCTCTCTTGATGATGGACCCTAGATATACGCCCCCCGCCCCAACCAAGGCTAAGAAACACAACGCAATCATCGCCTTGCTCATCCAGGATGCCCCGGTTGCTGCCGGCGTTGTCGTGGGCGGCACCGACGGCACGGGCGGGACCGGAGCAGTCGACGGCGAAAGTGCTGGAACCTTTCGCTCCGTTGGAGCGTTCTTTGGATGACGCTCTGTGTCTCGTCCGGAAGGAACGGGTTTTAGTTTGGGCACATCGATTACTGGCTGGATTGTGCGCGTTGGCCACGACGGGGATGAACCCGAAGTCAGTTCTCCTGCTTGCGTGTCACGCAGCGAAGGAGCAGCAGTCGTCAGGTCTTCGTCGGAGGGGAGGATGAAATCGCTTGCATCGTCATTTATCGCCTTTCTCAGTGCGCTGACGAATGTACGGCAGTTAGGAAAGCGGTCATCAGGATCCTTCGCGGTCGCCTTGCGCAGCACCTGCTCCTGGCAAGGCTGGCCTGCCAGTTGCTCAAATTGAAGATTGCCTTCGATATCGGCGCGCATGATGCTCGTAAGGTTCATCTGCGAGGAAGCAAACGGCGGCTTACCTGTGCTCATTTCATAATAGGTAATGGCGAGGGAATACTGATCCGTATGATCGCTGAGCCGGTTATCCCACACCTCCGGCGCCGCATAGATAGGTGTGAACGCTCGCGATTCTGCTCTGATGACGACCGCTCCGCCTTCGAGCAGTTTTGCCAGGCCGAAGTCGGCAATTTTTATGCGATCCGCACTGGACAACATAATGTTTTCAGGCTTGATGTCGCGGTGCTGAATTCCCTTGGCATTCAGATAGTCGATGGCGTCGGCCGCCTCATCCATGTACCTCAAAAGAACGTCAGCGGGCACGGGCTTTTCGCCCTTCTTGGCCTTTTCATCGCGGACTTTAGCCAAACTGCGGCTCTGCCAACTCCATGACGATGACGAGCAGCTCGCGCGCATGAATCACGCCGCTGTCCATGCCGTTGCCGCTCATGTCAATCTGACGGCCCGTCGAATCGAGCACGTGAACTTCATCGACGCGAATCAGATTGGGATGCTCCAGGTCGTGAAGCAACCGCAACGATTTCAGTTCCTGGTCGCCGCCTTCATGGACCAAGTTGACGATTTTGACGGCGACTCTTCTGATCGAGTTTTTTTTCGAAGCCCTCCACACTTTGCCAAAAGCCCCGCCGCCTAGCTCTTCCTCGAGAATGATGAACGGGACGATTTCACCGCCAGGCTGCTGCATTTCCTTTAGCGTATGCGGGCGCTTGAGCGCCGGTGCCCTTGGGCGAACTGGATTTGCTGCCGATCGCGATCTGCAATTCCTGCACAAACTCGCTGCAGGAGCCAAAGCGTTTATCCGGGTTGAGATCGGTTGCTCGCTTGAGGACAGCTTGTTCCTTGGACCCGATTTCCGGCCAAATCAGGTTTCCCGTCTCCTTGGCCTTGTAGACCTCGACCACGTCTTCGCTTTCGAAAGGGAACCGCCCGCGGCGCATCTCGTAGAAGCTTATCGCTAGTGAATACTGGTCTCCCGTTTTGCTGGCCCCGCCTTTGCTACTCCTAGCCTCCGGCGGCAAATAAGCAGGCGAACCCAAGCCGATGCTGCTTCTGGAAATATGGTTGCCGTCTTTGGCCAGGACCTTGGCAAGACCAAAGTCGCATACCTGCGCCGAACCTCCCACTATCACGATATTGTCTGGCTTGATGTCGCGATGCTGAATCGACACCAGCCGGCTTCCACCCAGGTTGTGGCGTTCCTCGTTGAGGTAATCGATGCCTTTGGCGGCGGCTTCCATGTAGTTCATGAGTTCCAGGCTCGGGATGCCCGGTAACTTCTGACCGCGGCACTCTTTGAGCCTGTCAAACAAGCTGCGCTCACCCAATCCCATGATGATAATAAGCTCAGCCTGATCTTGATCGTCGAGAAAGCGCTGCACGTCGATGTCGATAAAGTTGTCGCGCAATGCGCCGTCAGCATCGCGCAGCCAGATGGACTGGATCTCGACCAAATTGGGGTGACGAATATCTTTGACGTGGGCGATGGCCTTCAATTCTCGAATGCCGCGAGCGTCAAGATTGATGAACTTCATGGCACAGTGAGTGCCGCCGGCGGCGCGCCACCGCCAGACTTCGCCGAAAGTGCCGCGCCCGAGGAGTTTCTCGAGCGAGTAACCCTGATTTTTGAGGGGCTTGTCGCCCTTACGGTAAGCCATGCGAATCCTCGCAAGCGTCGGGAAGCGAACGCTTCGAGCCGAACGGTATAAACCAATTTCCGGGTGAAATTACAGGGCAATTCAGTTTATCGCTGGCTGCACGCCTTCGCAAGGAGCGGTTCGGGATTCGATCTAGAATCCGCAATCCGGCCGCAACAAATTAGGAGAGCGGGCCACTCGGATTATCGAGTATTCCCAGCCAGAACGCCGCCTCCGGAGAATTGGCGGGCAAGAATTCGCCGTTGAACAAGGTGAAGTAGAGTTCCTGGATGTAGCCCACGCTTACGTTGCCAAATTGTTTGAAGCCGTTGCCGCTAAATTCGGAACTGGTCAAGAGGGCCAGGGCAATCTGATTGAAGAAAGCAGACGATCCATTCTGAGCTTGCAGCTGGCTCATCCAGTAAGCGGCTGCTGAAGCCTCGACATTCCTGCCTAGGTATTCGTTATAGAGTTGGTTCACTGCATGGGCGAGGCCTTCGGGGCTTCCGGCAATTTGGTTGGCAACGCCGGCATCACCAAGGCTGGGGACCAGGTTCGACCAGAACGAGATTTCGCCGCTCGAAGCCGATCGACCGAGGAAATCCGTATAGAGGGCCTGAACAAAGCTCGTGTTCGTTCCACCTGCGTGAGCAAAGAATTCAGGTGAGCCGGCAATGCTGATCGCGACCGTTTCAGACGATGCTCCCGCCGTCATTTGCGCTTGCCAGAAAGCAAAGTCGCTTGCGGAAGGGGATCTTCCCAGGAGCGTCAAGTAGTCGTTGCTAATTTGCACTTGTTGGCTCTGGCCCGAGAAAAAAATGCCAGCCGCGACACTCGACTTATTGCTTGCCGCCGGGGTCGTGGCAATCATGGTGGCGGTGAGTGCGTCGCAAGTCCGCCGATTCCCGGCACAAGTGGGAGGCCCGCAAGGGTCGTCACCAAATCCTGCGCCGGTGAATTTTGTTTGAAACGTAATGTCCACAGACCCGTTGTTGAAGTCCGCAGCACTGTTGAGAACCACGATTGCTTGCGAACTTCCGCCGATGATACGGTTGACACCGGCTCCCTCGGGACCGCCATAAAGAATATCGATACCGGTGGCGTTCAAGGGAATTGCACCGGTTAGGGTGTTGCTGCCCAAGCCGCCATTGAGGACATCGTCGCCATTATCCGCCGTTAGATTGTCGTTCGCGGATCCGCCCAGCACGGCATCGATGCCATTGACGCTAGCGGTCCCCGAAGCCGTCTGGGTCCCCAGGTTAACCGTAACCGGCGTCGAATATGCCGCGTAATTCAGCAGGTTGAAATATGCTGGGTGACTGGCACTGACGCCTCCAATGAGAATACCGTTGGTAAACCCGGCGCCGTTGGCAAAGCGGAACTGGTTTCCGCCAACGCTGCCGTGAAGAGTAACCGTTCCTTGGAGCGAAATCGGCTTGCTCACAATATCGAACGTGTCGGGCTCAGCGTTTGTGCTCTGGATATTGGTCGAGCCGCTAATGGAACTCAGAAGTTGCAGGTCATTGCTCTGCCCCCCCAACCAGACGTTCACGTTGGCTTCCTGGGTATAGGAGATGCCCTCTTTCGAACCAAAACCAGTGAGGCGATTGGATTCGAACGTGAGGTTGTATGCGCTTGCGCTATGATCGGCTCCGTCATCGATGATTACCGACGGGAGATTTTGATTGGTGCCTTGCCCAATGACGGAAACCACTCCATGGATGCTTTGGAACGCGGCCCCCGTGTTATCGGCGACATTGGACAGATGGCCAATAGCGACATGTGAGCCGGAAAGGGCCACCGCCGAACCTGTACCCGACGCACTGAGGAAGAGCGCGTCCAAACCGACGCCACCGTTGACGTCGAGATAGTGCTCTGGCCGGTGTTCATAATATCAGTTGCGCCAGAACTCGTTGCCGAATTGATGAAGACGTTGTCGTTCGCACCGGTTGTTACGATCTTGACCGCATTGAAGCCAGGCCCCGTAGATAAATTGACGGTGGCGCTGTCCGGCATACTCTGGGCGGTAAGCGTATTGCTTGCCGACCCGCTAGCCAGGGAAAGCGACTGAATATTCTCGTAGCCAATCTGAGGAGAGGCGCCGCTGAATTGAAACGTATTCGCCGTCAACGTGTACGCGGCGTTTTGGGCGTTCCCTTGGTCGGCGAGGTTCAAAGCGTCGCCGGTGGCTATCGGGTTGGTCGGATAAGTGCCAAGACTGCTAAAAATAGCCTTTTGGGGGGCCATGCCAGCGTCATGGCCGGCTCCGCCGTTGATGTCGATGAGGGAATTGATCCCCCCAAGGTTGCCGCTAAGGCTGCCCAAGTTGTAGGTGTCATTCTTGGCCCGCCCACCATGCTGATGGCGCCGCCTGGCCGAGGCCTGAAGATTGAAGGTATTGAGTCCATTGCCGCCATTGGCAACTAAGAACGGCGAGTGTCCCGTGCCGGCGATGGTGAACGTATCATTATTGCCGGACGCCGAATTGCTCTTCATGAAGAGGTTACTGTTGTCCCCCGTCGAAGTGACGTTGAACGTATTGCTCCCCGTCCCGCCGTTCAAGTTGATATTGGCGCTATTTGGTGTTTTCGTGACCCGGATGTTGTCGCCGCCATTAGCTGCGTTGAGGTTTATGGTTTCAATATTCGTGAAGCCCAACGCTTGCGGCGAGCTTCCATTGCCGTCGGCGAACTGGAATGTTGTCTGGTTCAAGGTATAGGCGCCGGATAAGCCATCGGTTTGATCCTTGAAGTTCACGGTATCACCCACTGCTAGGGCATTATTCTTGACCGAACCTGCGGCATTGGAGATCGTCTGCGTGGCCACGAGAGCCGCGTCGTTGCCCATGCCGTTGATATCCAGCAAAGAATTGAGTCCGGCCAAGGTTCCGGTGCCGAGATTGAAAGTGTCATTATGTGGGCCGCCCACCATGCTTACACCGCCGCCGGTTCCATTGGCAAACAGGTTGAACGTGTTGATTCCGCTTCCCCCGTTGGCAATGACAAAGGGCAACGCACCGGCATTGTCGACCGTATAGACGTCGTTGCCGGCGCCGCCATTGATCGTCAAATTATTGTTAGCGCCGGTATTGGTAATCGTGATTGTGTCAGCTCCTGAACCGCCGTCCAAGGTGATATTGGCATTGTCTGGCGTTGTCGCAACATTGATAGTGTTGCCGCCCGTCGAGCCCTTGAGGACCAGCGACTGGATGTTGCTATAGCCGAGCTGCGGCGCCGAGCCCGCAAATGTGAACGTATTTGCTGTGAGAGCATAAACACCCGCGCTCGCATTGGTCTGATCGAGAAGGTTCAGCGTATCGCCGATGGCAATCGCGTTATTGTTCACTGTACCGGCGTCATTATGAATGGCCTGGGTGTTGACGAGGGTGCCGTCGTGGGTTCCGCCATTGACGAATAAGGAGGAATTGAGACCGGCCAAAGTGCCCGTGCCGAGATTGAAAATATCGTTGTCGGCTCCGCCCGTCAGACTGACACCACCGCCCGCAGCGTCGGCCTGCAGATTGAAGACATTGTCCCCTGCTCCACCATTGACGATGACAAAGGGTTTCGCGCCGGTGTTTTGGATCGTCACCGTGTCGACCCCCGAGTTGCCATTGATCGTTAGATTGGTGCTCGTTCCCGTCGTCTGAATCGTATACGTGTTCGTCCCCGTGCCGCCGTTGAGCGTGACGTTGGCATTGTCCGGAGTCGTCGTCACGTTCATGGTGTCGCCGCCATTGGCGCCGCTCAGCGTCAGCGACTGGATGCTGCCATAGCCAAGCAGGGGCGAGGCGCCCGCAAACGCAATCGTGGTTGCCGTCAAGGAATAGACGCCGCTCGTCGAAGCAGCCTGGTCTTCCAAGAACAGCGAGTCGCCTACGGCGTTGGGGTTGCAGGGAACGGGCGTCGCGCTCGCTGGACTGACGATCGGCGCTAGCGAACTGACGGGATTCGCGTCATGCGCCCCACCCTCCACATCCATCAAGGATAGGAGGCCCGCCACTGTCCCATTGCCCAAGTTGAATTGATCGTTGTCCGCCCCACCCAGAAGCTGCACGCCTCCCGTACCGGCCCCGTCCGCTCGCAAATTGAAGGTGTTCGCCCCGGCGGTGGCCTGGACAACGATGTACGGATTGCTGCCCGTAGCTTGGATCGTAAACGTATCGTTGTTGCCGTTGCCGTTGATGGTCAGGTTATTAGCGCTCCCCGTGGTCGCCACGGTGAACGTGTTCTGCCCCGCACCGCCATTCAAAGTCACATTGGCAGCGTCCGGGGTGTTCGAAACGTTGACCGTGTCATTGCCGGCGGCGGCGTTCAACGTCAACGACTCGATACCCACATACCCCAACTGCGGTGAACCGGACGCAACACCAAACGAACTGGCCGTAATCGTTTGGGCTGTCACGGTATACATGGTGGCCGATGCGGTGCCTCCATCATTCAAGTTGAGCGTGTCTCCGATCAAATTCACATTGTTCGTTGCCGTGCCGGCGGCGTTTGTGAAGGACTTCGATCCGACCGTCCCGCTGTCTTGGCCGCCCCCTTCGATATCCAATAGACCGTTCAGTGAATTCAGACTGCCATTGCCGACATTGAAGGTATCGTTGTCTGGGCCGCCCCGCAGACTGACCGCGCCACTTGCGCCATCGGCATCGAGGTTGAACGTGTTGAGGCCCGCGCCGCCATTGACGATTAGGAAGGGAGATGCACCGGTGCTGTCAATGGTGATGATGTCGTTGCCGGCGTTGCCGTTGATCGTCAGATTGTCATTCTTGCCGGTATTGCTGATTTCGATCTGGTCGCCTATCGTCCCCGTTCCACCGTTCAGGACTATGTTGGCATTGTCAGGCGTGCTAACTACGGAAATGCTGTCCCCCGATGTTGCACTAGTAGCCCCGTTCAGCGTCAGCGACTCGATGTTGCTGTAGCCAAGCTGGGCCGCGGCACCGTTCGCGAACGTGAACGTCGTGGCTGTCAACGTGTACAAGAAAGGACCTGCCGACGCATTCGACCCATCGTCAAGATTCAACGTGTCGCCGCCGACGTTCTGATTGTTTGGCACAGTGCCAGCCGCATTCGCGATGCTCTGGGCTGGAACCAAAGTTGCATCATGCCCGCCGCCGTTGATGTTCAGCAAGGAATTGAGATTGGCCAACGTGCCATTGCCAATGTTGAAAGTGTCGTTGTCGATCCCGCCAAGAAAGCTGACGCCGCCCCCCGAACCGTTCGCCAACAGTGTGAACACGTTGGCGCCGGCCCCGCCATTGGCCACCACGAACGGATTTGCTCCCGTGTTGTCGATGACGATGTTATCGACCCCCGAGTTGCCATTGATCGTTAGATTGGTGCTCGTTCCCGTCGTCTGAATCGTATACGTGTTCGTCCCCGTGCCGCCGTTGAGCGTGACGTTGGCATTGGCCGGAGTCGTCGTCACGTTCATGGTGTCGCCGCCATTGGCGCCGCTCAGCGTCAGCGACTGGATGCTGCCATAGCCAAGCAGGGGCGGGGCGCCCGCAAACGCAATCGTGGTTGCCGTCAAGGAATAGACGCCGCTCGTCGAAGCAGCCTGGTCTTCCAAGAACAGCGAGTCGCCTACGGCGTTGGGGTTGCAGGGAACGGGCGTCGCGCTCGCTGGACTGACGATCGGCGCGTAGCGAACTGACGGGATTCGCGTCATGCGCCCCACCCTCCACATCCATCAAGGATAGGAGGCCCGCCACTGTCCCATTGCCCAAGTTGAATTGATCGTTGTCCGCCCCACCCAGAAGCTGCACGCCTCCCGTACCGGCCCCGTCCGCTCGCAAATTGAAGGTGTTCGCCCCGGCGGTGGCCTGGACAACGATGTACGGATTGCTGCCCGTAGCTTGGATCGTAAACGTATCGTTGTTGCCGTTGCCGTTGATGGTCAGGTTATTCAGCGCTCCCCGTGGTCGCCACGGTGAACGTGTTCTGCCCCGCACCGCCATTCAAAGTCACATTGGCAGCGTCCGGGGTGTTCGAAACGTTGACCGTGTCATTGCCGGCGGCGGCGTTCAACGTCAACGACTCGATACCCACATACCCCAACTGCGGTGAACCGGACGCAACACCAAACGAACTGGCCGTAATCGTTTGGGCTGTCACGGTATACATGGTGGCCGATGCGGTGCCTCCATCATTCAAGTTGAGCGTGTCTCCGATCAAATTCACATTGTTCGTTGCCGTGCCGGCGGCGTTTGTGAAGGACTTCGATCCGACCGTCCCGCTGTCTTGGCCGCCCCCTTCGATATCCAATAGACCGTTCAGTGAATTCAGACTGCCATTGCCGACATTGAAGGTATCGTTGTCTGGGCCGCCCCGCAGACTGACCGCGCCACTTGCGCCATCGGCATCGAGGTTGAACGTGTTGAGGCCCGCGCCGCCATTGACGATTAGGAAGGGAGATGCACCGGTGCTGTCAATGGTGATGATGTCGTTGCCGGCGTTGCCGTTGATCGTCAGATTGTCATTCTTGCCGGTATTGCTGATTTCGATCTGGTCGCCTATCGTCCCCGTTCCACCGTTCAGGACTATGTTGGCATTGTCAGGCGTGCTAACTACGGAAATGCTGTCCCCCGATGTTGCACTAGTAGCCCCGTTCAGCGTCAGCGACTCGATGTTGCTGTAGCCAAGCTGGGCCGCGGCACCGTTCGCGAACGTGAACGTCGTGGCTGTCAACGTGTACAAGAAAGGACCTGCCGACGCATTCGACCCATCGTCAAGATTCAACGTGTCGCCGCCGACGTTCTGATTGTTTGGCACAGTGCCAGCCGCATTCGCGATGCTCTGGGCTGGAACCAAAGTTGCATCATGCCCGCCGCCGTTGATGTTCAGCAAGGAATTGAGATTGGCCAACGTGCCATTGCCAATGTTGAAAGTGTCGTTGTCGATCCCGCCAAGAAAGCTGACGCCGCCCCCCGAACCGTTCGCCAACAGTGTGAACACGTTGGCGCCGGCCCCGCCATTGGCCACCACGAACGGATTTGCTCCCGTGTTGTCGATGACGATGTTATCGACCCCCGAGTTGCCATTAATCGTTAGATTGGTGCTCGTTCCCGTCGTCTGAATCGTATACGTGTTCGTCCCCGTGCCGCCGTTGAGCGTGACGTTGGCATTGGCCGGAGTTGTCGTCACGTTCATGGTGTCGCCGCCGTTGGCGCCGCTCAGGGTCAGTGTGTTGATGCTCGAAAAAGTCACTACGGTCGGAGACGCCGTGAACGAAACGTGGGTTTTGTCGAGCGTATAAGTTTGCGAACCAGCAGCACTGTTTGCTTGATCGGCGATAATCAAGGAATCGCCGATAAGATTGGGGTTATTCGGCACGCTACCAGCGTCATTCGTGATATTCTGTGACGGGACCGTGGTAGCATCTTGGCCGCCGCCAACGATGGTGATCGTTGAGGAGTTCACATTTGCCAAGGTTCCCGAGCCGATGGTGAACGTATCGTTCTTGGGCCCGCCAGTAAGAGAAATGATGCTGCTGGTTCCGCTGCCCAAGACAGCGAAAGTATTCACTCCCGTTCCGCCGCTGGCGGTGACGCTAGCCGATGTGCCGGTATTCTGAATGGACAGGGCCTCGGCCCCCTCGCCACCGTTTATGAGCACTGAAGCGCCCGTACCGCTACCGGCAATAGTCACCGAATCATTACCGGAAGCTGCGGCCGCCGGCACGTCTTCATTCACGGTGACGCTGGCGGAAGCACTGGTATTCGAGACCGTGAAGGAATCGTTGCCTGCTCCGCCGTTCAGGGTGAGAAAACTAGGTGTTCCTGTGACGCTGAAGTTTCCCCCTTTGGTTGTGCCAGTGACTGTGACCGTTGAAATATTCGAATAAGAGATAGTCGTTGCTGCCGGGCCAAACGAAAAGCTGGTCGACGTGATTGTGTAGGTGCTGGAGTTGGTATTAGCCGAGTCATCAAAGGTTGCGGTATCGGTAGTGCCGCTGACGCCATTTATAGCAATCGCGCCGGCAATAGTGCTCAATTGGCCACCATTGCCGAAATTGAAAGTGTCTTGACCGGTATTTCCCGTCACCATCAGATTGCTGCCAGCGGCTGTGCCCTGGATGTTGAAGGTGTTAGCGCCGCTGCCGGCCGCAATCGTCGTCGTTGAACCGTTGCCGGTATTGGTAATTGTGTAACTGTCGCCGCCGGTTCCTCCAGTCACCGTCAAAGTGCTGCTTCCACCCGTGTTCAGGATGTCATACGTGTCGCCGCCGTTTCCACCTGTAAACGTCGTGACCGATCCAGTACCGGTATTCGATACGGTGACGCTATTGCCGTTCGGGCCTCCCTGTACGTTGAGATTGAGCAGAGCGGGCGTTGAGTTGACGGTAACACTATCGGGCCCAATGCCCGCCACTAGATTCAGCGTTTCTATGTTTTGGTATGAGATCAAGGTCGTGCCATTGCGCCCGATCGTTTGAGAGGCAACTGCGTAACTGGTGGCCGTACCAGGGTCGTTATTGTTTGAAGCCTGGTCGAGCAAGTTCAGCGTATCGCCGCTAATCGGGACCGAAGTCGCAGAGGGACTCTTGCCGTCGATGGCAACGACGCTTTGAATCCCGGAGAGGTCGCCGTTTCCGATATTGAAGGTGTCGTCACCAGCCGCACCGATCAATTGGACACTTGTCAAACCAGCTGGTAGTGCGTCTACCGTGATTGTGTTGGGGGACGTATCCGTTCCTGTGGAGTTATCACCGCTCAGCGCGACGGAGGTTAGGGCTGCCCCTGGACTGGCCGGGGCGTTGGCATCGATGCTCGAAAGAGTGACCGTCTGCGATCCGGAGCCGCCAAAGACTTGCAACGAACTGAACCCGGAAAATGTCAATGGCTCGAAAGCCGACGAAGTGCTGGTAATTGCGGAAACGCCGGTGGCACTACCTAGAGGTTTCGCAATCGTAAGGTCGCTCAAGCTTGAAATCGCGGAAGCATCGGCGGTCAAGGTCCCGCCGGCGCCCGCAAAGACAACCGAGCTAGGTCCCGTGTAGGACACTCCGCATGCGCCGCCAAGTCCAATCACGCCCGTAAGAATGCCCGACGAATCGGGAAAGAAACCCATCGAGTGTGTTACCGAGGCGCTCACGACCGCCGAAATGCCGTCCGTCCCGCCTCCACCCTCGAAGTCGATGGCAATGGGCAATGAAGCGAATGAGCTGGCCGTGTAGGCCGAGTTCGAATGTCCGGACGTGGCTGCCTGGTTGAATCCGCCCGTTTGCCCGGGCAATTGTCCGCTGGCGTTATCGAGAACACGGAGCATCTCATCCGCACTCGTGCCGACAATGTTCAGAAACGGTGTGCCGGCAACGGCCATGGTGGCGGCAGGCGACGATGCGTGCGTCGGATCATTGATGTAAACTTGCACGTTGGCGCCAGTGGAATCCAGAAGAATGTCCACCGTATAGGGGGCCGCAATATCTACTTCGAGAGAGCGCAAGATCGATGGTCGTCGGATTTATGCGGCACTCCAGTGCCTCCAGTCGAGGCTTTTCCGATCGGTGTGGGGCGACCTTCGGCGCCGACGCTGCTTCTTGTCTCCAGGAGAATTGAGAAGCGGCTGAAAGTGTTCGCTAAAGTTCCGCCGCATGGGCCTGGCACCTCGAGTATTTTGGGATTAGTGGCAGCAGAGAATCTAATGGGCGCATCAGATACGGGCCGCTCAGGGTCTGACCTACCGCCCGTATCGAACTATTCTTTAGGTGGCAAACGATAATCTAAGCAATCTACGAGCTCCTCCTAGTATTCCAATCCGTTTAAGCGCTTTCAAGGAGTAAAAACCGGAAATCCAAAAGGAATAATTGTTTCCGATGGTTAGGGATCAAATGTACACAGCTCCAGTAAAGGTCAAATAACTCACCGCAGAAGGGTCTAGATTGGAGCCACGTGGCTTTCGGGATCCGACCCAAGGTCCCGTCAACCGATCATGGTGATGCCCCCCTTCAGCGTCAGCATGGCATCACCGTTAACTTGGGTCATAAGGCCTTTGATCTGCGTTTGAACCTGGCCTTCGATCGAGATCATCATCCCTTGGATCGTCACCCCTGTCTGATCGAGTTTCAAGCTGCTCTGCCCCACCTTCAGTTCGATCGATTGCATGGCCTCCGTCTGGCTCATGCCGAGGTCAAGCTTGGTCGTCTGGTTGCCCATCTTGATCTCCAAAGAGTCGTTCCCCATCTCAATGACGACCTCGCGGTTTCCTTGCTTGATCTGGTGCGAATCGTTTCCCTGGGTTACCTCGATGGTGCGGTCGCCTTGCTCGATCGTGACTTTTTCGTCTCCCGTCTTTACGGTTTCGGTACGGTCCTTGTAGATCTCGATGATCTGGCTGCCGTCGTCAGCCTTCGAGCTGCCGACCTTCAAGGTGTCATTGTTCTCCACGACGCGGTTGAAGTCCTTTTCGGCGTGGAGATAAACCTCTTCCGAGCCCTTCTTGTCTTCGAAACGCAGTTCGTTGAAGTTGTCGGTCCCGCCTCCCTTGGAGCTGCGCGTCTTGATCGTGCTCTGCGTCTGGTTGGCAGGCAAATCATAAGGCGGCATCTGCTCGGCGTTGTAAACGCGGCCCGTGATGATTGGGCGGTCCGGATCGCCTTCGAGAAACTCGACTACGACTTCCTGGCCAATGCGCGGGTTGAAGACGATGCCCCAGTTCTTCCCGGCCCAGTTCTCGGCGACGCGGATCCAGCAGGAGGAGTTCTCGTCCTTCTTGCCCAGGCGGTCCCAGAAGAACTGGACTTTGACCCGGCCATACTTGTCGGTGTAGATTTCTTCGCCTGTAGGCCCAACCACCACCGCCGTTTGCACGCCGACGATCAACGGCTTTGGCGTGTGCCGGCCGGGGCGAAAGTTCACCGAGGCGGGAATGCAATGAAACACGTTCTTGTATTCCGAGGGGCGTTCGGACGCGGTGAAATCGACGTCCACCGCGGTGTGCTCGATGGAAACCACGACATAACTCTTGCCGTCCTCGGATTTGACGTCGGGCTCCGTCAGCTTGAATTTGCCGCCCGGCGTAAACGTGGCGCAGGCACTGTTGGCGGTCAGCACGTCATAGGCAACTTCTTCTTCTTCCATGCGCAGCTTGGTCCCCGTCAGCCCATCGGCCTTGGCCATGTAGTCGCCGGGATAATCGAACATCTCGAATTTGCCGATGTTGGACAGACTGACGACCGTGTTGGTTGTGGTCAACAGGTTGGTGCTAGGCGTTTCGAAGTTGTAATCGGTGCGCGTCCACTTGCCGGGCCGGTACTCGAAGCGATGATCGAGGCTCTCAATAGTGGCGCCGGGTTCGATGGGATTGGCCGGCAAGTCCTTGTAGGAAGCTATCTGATCGGCCAGTACCAGGGTGTGTTTGCCTTCTTCATGGCGGAAGAAATAGAAAATGCCCTCATCCTCCATGAGCCGGGAGACGAAGTTGAAGGCGGTTTCGCGGTACTGCACGCAGAAGTCGCGCTTGGGGTGGGCGCCTTTCAGCTCGAGTGCATAGTCGGAGAAGCCAAGATCGTCGAAGATGGAAGTGACGATATCGGGGACCGATTTCTTTTGAAAAATCTTGCAGTTGGCGGTGCGCGTCAGAAACCACAACCAGGGCACGAGCGTGGCGCTGTAGGAGCGCGTGTGGCGGATGGTCACGCCGCCGCCGACAAACTGGCTGACAAAGCCATTAAAAGAACGCGGCTTGGCGTCCTTGACCTGAACCTGCCAAGTAACGTTTTTTCCGACAATGTCCTTGGCGGCAATGTCCTGGTTGTCGGAGGACATGGCGAGCTGATATTGGAACAGCGCGATATGCTTTCCGTGCCGGAGAACGAGCCCAGCAGCAACACGTCCTTTCCGAGCGGCGTCGTCACAGTCAGGCTGCGGTCTTTTTGGCTGCGAGCCATGGTCTTCTCCTGGAAATCAAAGTGCCATAAGATCTAAATGCAAAAACTGGGCAACCACCCCGGTCGACCGACCCGACCACCGGCTCGAGCTACCCGCCTGGCTGCTTCAGCGCCTCTTTGTACTTGGCCTCGATCTGCCCCATGGAGCGGGCTGTCTGGCCGCCGTAGTAGCTGCCACCGCCCTCTTTCGGCAGACTAGCCCATTCGGGGGCGCCCTTGTGGACGGCATTCGCCACATCTCCCTCCAGCAAAGGCCCGATCATGCCCCGCTGCTTCATCAGCTTTACCGCTGCCACATCCTGACTCTTTGCCGAGAAGTCCGCCATGGCCAGGCCATCCCATGTCCTTTTCAGGAACTGATACCGGCCTGCCGCCGTACTTTTTATGCTGTCGTTCACCTGTACCAGAATGTTCGGGTGCTTCGAGAGATCGGTCACCGACACGTTTTTCTTGCCGACGAGGTCCGGGAAGTTGGGCGACTCGATGACCGTGCCGTTTACCACCTTGCCGTAGTCGGAGCCGGTCCCCTCGGTGAAACCGAGGACGTCCAGCATCGCCTTGATCCGCGGGTCTTTGGCCAGGGCCTCTGGCGGCGACTGCGGCGTTAGGCTGCTCGCCGGCTTTTTCTTGGCGGCTTTTTGAGTGTGGTGCGTGCTCCGGGCGCCTTTCGTACCGACGGCGCCAGGTACCGCCTGTCCCATATGATGGGGCAGGTGTGTAGAGGAGAGTGCATGCACGATTGCCTGGCCCAAATCATGATAGGCATCGAAAACCCGGTCGATTGCCTTGATTTCATTCTTTATCAAGGTCGTCAAGAGACTCTCGTCTTTTCCGAACGCTCCCGGTACGCGAGAAGCGGGCATGATCGATACTCCATCAACTCAGGACCACGGAACTGTCGATCAGTTTCGTGAAATAAAAACCAACTGACTGATTGTGCTCATTGGCATTGCCATGGGGAAAGGGTGAAGGGATCTCCAGAGCACCATAGTTGGTTTCCTTGTCGGGCTTCCTGTCATCCTTGACTTGCAATTGATTGATGCGCACCTGGATCAAAGGGGACTTGCTCGACTTGGCGAAATCATAAATCGCTTTGGCCTCGCTGCCGGTCCCCCAGAACCCGACCGCCGGGTTGGCGGCCCAGCCGGCACGCCCCTGGGGCCGCCTGTCGGCAGATTGAACTTGGCAAACTCGCCGGTTGAGAAAACGAACAGCCGATCGTGGGCGTGTGCCGGCTTCGCGGCCCAGCTCTTGAAGGCTTGCCCACTAGGCAGGTGAATCCTGTCGCCCAGCCATAGGTGCAGTCGACGCACCAGATTTCATGGACGTTCGCGGAGAACACACCGGCCGTGCTCGATTGGGTGTCGGAAAAGAGGGCCACGTGGCCCATGATCTTGCCGCCGCCAGAGTGTGCGCCGAGGACGATCTTGCCGATTTTCTCGACCTTGGCCCCCAGATATTTCTTGGCGCGTTCACGGCTTGCTGCAGGAAGGCATTGGCCTCATCCGCTTTCTCAAGGAGTCCCGCCTCCGACGTGTCGTCCAGCGTCGGCACAACGAGAAGGAAGTTTTTCTTGGTGCTCTTCGAGACGAACTCGCGGAGTTTGAACTGCGCAACCGTGAGGTACTTCTGAGCAGAGAAACCGCTCAGATTGAGATTGCCGAGCATGCCCTTGTGTCCGTGAAACCACAGGAGCACGTCGACCGTGGAGCCAAGGCTTTTCGGGTCAGGCGCGAACACGGCTGTCATTGGCGTCTGGCCTTGAGGAAGGTTCTTCAGGTTGATCTTGAGATACGCTGTATCGTTGGAAGGCGAGCCTGCGCTCGAGTCCGCGGTGGCTGCTTCGTCAGCGTGTCATTAGCATTGAGTTCCATGGCCTTCTCCAGATAGGTTGAGCCGTCCAGGATCAAGACCCTACTGGCACGGTCAGGGAATGGCGGAGGTCCCCTGAGGTCCTTGGTTCGGTCGAACGGCTCGTGATTGTGAAACCAACTCGTGCTGGCGCGAGGTTCGACCCACCAGTAACCCGCGGGCATCCATGCCTGTCACGTTCCACGCCCTGCGCATCGCATTGATGCTGAGCCACTCCTCGACAAGAGCGTGGCCGGTGATTCCTTTTTTGATCGCGCCGAATTCGGTAGCGAGGTCGTCTCCCGCGGTTTCGTCGGATGGCGCCGCATCGGAATACCCAGGTGGCGCCGTGAGCGGGCCTCCTTTTCCTTTAAGGAGTTTAGCCCATTCCTGCCCGATCGTTTCGGCGGGCACCGCTCCGGAAGCAGGCCGATAGCGGAGCAGGGAGCAGCCGGCGATGACAAAATACTCGAGGTTTTGGCAAGCCGGCAGATTCCATG
>CAVVHZ010000057.1:0-105790 GCA_963748025.1 uncultured Gemmataceae bacterium | reverse complement strand
TACTACACACCCCGTGTCGATATCTACGAGTCCACCGATGAGGTGGTGCTTCAGTGTGACATTCCCGGAGTCAAACCGCAAGACGTAGACGTGCGTTTCGAAAAAGGCGAGTTGACTTTGATGGGTAAGGTCGCGCCTCGGCAGAATGCCGTCGATTTCGAAGCAGGAGTATGGCCTCGGTGATTTCTACCGATCCCTTACGGTCGCACCGGAGATCGACGCCGGCAAGATTGCGGCAGAGTGCCGGGATGGTGTTTTGACAGTCCACCTGCCCAAGCAGGAGCGTGTAAAGCCAAGGCGGATCGCCGTTCAAGCTGGTTAGGCTGAGTATGGTGCCCTGCATCCAAATTCGCCCTTCGCGGACTACGAGTACGCAACCTCACGAACCATTAGAAGGAGTAATGAAATGGCAGGACTGATTCCCTGGAGACACAAGAAGACGCAAGCCGCAGCTAACGGTGGGGCTGTCGCCCCGGTGCGGGACTTTCCGTCACTTATGCGCCGCATGCAGAGCGAGTTCGACGAACTCGTGGAACGCTTCACCAGCGAATGGCCTATGTCCACGGGGGACTGTGGTTCCGGCTGGAAGTGGGGCCTGGACGTCGAAGACAAGGAGGAGAGTATCGAGGTTCGGGCCGAGGCGCTCGGTTTCGAGGCCGGTGATTTCGATCTCCGCGTGAGTGGCGATCAACTCACCATTCGAGCAAGCAAGAAGGCCGAAACCAAGGAAAAGGATGGCGTGCGCCGGGAAGAGCACGAGTGCTACGAATCGATGACTCTCCCCTCCGGCATCGACAAGGACAAGATCGAATCGCGCTATCGCAATGGCGTGTTAACGGTGACCATCCCCAAGACGAAGGAAGGCCGAAGCAAGAAAATTGCTGTCAAGAACGCCTGATTTGTAGTCGACGGCTGCTGCATCCCTCGGGTTCCGGGGAATTCCACAACATCGAGGCTTCGACAAAGCCGGAACTCGGGGATTCAGCAGCTTGCGTGCGCTTTGTTTAGCTCATTTTTCATTTGTAGGAGATACTTCCATGAAGACCGATACACAATTGCAACACGACGTGCTGGCCGAGCTCGAGTGGGAACCGAGCCTCAATGCTTCGCAAATCGGCGTCACTGCCAAGGACGGAGTGGTGACACTCACTGGTTCCGTGGCCAGTTTCACCGATAAAACAACTGCTGAGCGTGTGACCAAACGCGACTACGGCGTCAAGGCCGTGGCCGACGAGGTCGAGGTCAAGATGCTCGGCACGCACCAGCGCAATGATACGGATATCGCCTCCGCGGCGCTCAACGTCATGAAATGGGATATGACCGTTCCCGAAGATCGCATCAAGATAACGGTCCGGAACGGCTGGATTAGGTTGGAGGGGCAGGTCGACTGGTGGTACCAGAAGGACACCGCGGAACGCATTGCACGAAACCTGGCGTGGGCCAATTGATCCGCCTGCTCATCCGCGATTATCTTGCAGCAGAGTCCGAACCTGACAGGAGCGGTAAGGGAACGGTGGGTCAGCATGCCAGCCCGGTTGCTGAGAACTTCGCCCTTGAAAAGGAGAAAACAATGAACCAAACAACTATGGCGGCCTTTGATAGCACTATCCAAACCACGAATATCTGGCTCAACGATATCTTGGAACGACTAGGGTGGGTGGGGCATCACCGCGCTACCAGGCGTTGCGTGCCGTCCTCCATGCTCTGCGTGACCGCTTATCCGTCGACCAAGCCGCATCTTTGGCGGCACAGTTGCCAATGCTGGTACGTGGCATCTACTACGAAGGCTGGCACCCGCACGGCAAGCCCTTCAAAAAGCGCCACAAGGAGGAATTCCTCTCACACATCGCGACTGCTTTCCAAGATGATCCCGACGTTAATGCTGAGCGGGTTGTCAAAGCAGTCTTCCACGTTTTGGCCAAGCACCTTGCGAGTGGAGAAATCGAGATTCTCAAGCACAACATGCCCGGCGATCTTCAATCATTGTGGACTGATGATTTGCGAACGGTGTGGTCCTGAGCACCGTTTAGTTTTTGAAACCGTTGCATTTGAAAGGAGAAGAATATGGCCGCACGAGCTGCGAAAACCGTTAGGCCAACGCCAACCAAACACGTTGAAAAGCCGAAGAAATTGCGTTCGCCCTCCGCAATCCCGGAACCATCACAACAGCCATCTAGCGATGAGATCCGCCTGCAGGCGTATTTGAGTTGGGAGGCTGCGGGAATGCCTTTTGGAGACGGTGTTAACTTCTGGCTCGAAGCTGAACAAGCATTACTTCGAAGGGAATAGCTCCGCCCGCGAATCGCACGCTCTCTCCACATTGGGAGGAGGCTATTTGCTCTCAAACCGGGGTAAGAAGGCGCGATCGAGTTAGCGAGGGCTTATTTCACAAGGAGAACCTAGATGAAACTTAATGAGGTTTTTACACGGTTTGTGGTCACTGCGGAGCCAGAGGACACGCTGGCAACGGTCGCAGGTCGAATGCGGGAACACAATGTCGGCACGGTTGTTGTCGTGGAGAAGCGCCGCCCAGTTGGCATCGTCACCGACCGCGATCTGGCCTTGGCTCTGGGTGCAAAAGGCGTCAGTCCGCAGGAACGGGTCAAGAAGGTGATGACTCCCCACGTTCTCGCTATTCCTGAAGACACGAGCATCTATGCTGCCACCAAATTTATGCGGGAGCAGAAGGTGCGTAGGCTGCCGATCGTGGATCGAGAAGATCAAGTAGTCGGCATGGTGACTCTGGACGATTTGTTGCGGTTCCTTGGGCGTGAGCTTCACAATCTCGTGGTGGGTATCGAACCTGAGATGAAGACCAAATAGCTAACAGGAGGCACAAGCGATGGCCGCGCAGATGAAAGTGACGGATCGCGAGATCGAAATCCCCGCCGGACATCGGCGGTTGAGCGGCATCTTGACCATCCCACCCGGGCAACCGGTATCGTTGCGTTCGCTCACGGTAGTGGAAGCGGCCGATTGAGTCCGCGCAACCAGTTTGTGGCAGGAGTCTTGTCGGATGCTGGCCTGGCCACGTTGCTTCTCGACCTTCTCGAAGAACGAGAAGCCGACGATCGGAAGAAAGTATTTGACATTGACCTGCTTGCCGAACGACTCGAGTGCGCTGCGGATTGGCTGAGCCAGGATCCGGACACCACCGCCCTTCGCCTCGGCTATTTCGGGGCCAGTACGGGCGCTGGGGCCGCATTGGTCGCAGCGGCACGTAACCCTGCAGCGATCGGAGCGGTGGTATCCCGCGGCGGGGCCCGGACCTGGCGGGGGAACAGTTGCGCCAAGTTCAGGCGCCGACTTTGCTGATTGTCGGCGGCAACGACGAGTTGGTGATCGACTTGAATGTGCAGGCCCTTCGTTTGCTCCATTGCACCAGAGAATTGTTTATCGTTCCTGGCGAAACCCACCTTTTCGCGGAGCCCGGTGCGCTAGAAGAAGTTGCCCGCCTAGCGAAGGAATGGTTTGTCAGGCATCTCGATCCGGCAAGGGAACTACCGGCCATGAACGAACTAGGCGCTCGATTTCCCCACGCGGATATGGACAAGGAATGTTGAACCTAATTTCCGTATCAAGCCCAGCTCCGTAATCAGACTAGCGCCATCGGGCCGGCTGGCGAACCTCTTCATAGTGCAAATCGGATTTGTGAACAGATCTTCTTGTGTGCGTTCTCGCACAGACGGGACAGAAGCGGCTCACTATGCCGGCGTGACGAAAGCTACGGACCAGGGCGTTCGGCGCGAATGTAGGAGCGGCCCGGGCGTGGCCCCGTTCCCACAAGACTTAACTCTCCTCGATCAAATTGAAATCCAATTCTTGGTTGGCTCGCAAGTTGCTTTCTTCACCCCCGAATTCTTGCCGCATCGGCTGTAGCGCCAGGAAAAACGGGCCTGTGGATTTCTTGGAAGAAAAGGAAATGCTGTGATCTGGATCGCGCTTCAAGATGCTGATGGGGGACCGAAGCAAGTATTTCGCCATTGTTTTCGGCGTCACCTTTGCTTGCTTCCTCATCGCCGAACAAAGCGCCACTTTTTGCGGCGTCATGTTGCGTACCACCAGCCAGATCCGCGATACGCATGGGGCCGACATTTGGGTGATGAACACCGGCGTCCGCTACGTCGATGACTTGAAGGCGATTTCCGACGACGACCTCTTCCGCGTTCGCAGCGTTCCCGGTGTCGCCTGGGCAGTCAATCTCTACCGCGGCCAGGGCCAAGCCCAACTGGCCAACGGGACGTACCAAGGCGTCATTCTGATGGGCCTGGATGACTCCAGCCTTGCAGGGGCGCCGACACACGTGCTGGTGGGCAAGATTGGCGACCTGCAAGATCCCGACGCCATCCTGGTAGATGAAGCCGGTTTTCGTCAGATGTGGCCCGACGAACCGCTGGGCACAGGCAAGGTCATCGAAATGAACCAACGCCGGGCCGTAGTCGTGGGCGTGTATCGGGCATCGCAGACATTTATGACGATGCCCATCATCTACACGCGCTTCAGCCAGGCTACTTTGTTTGTCCCGCCGGCCCCTACCGGACGACTGATGCCTTTCGTCCTGGCTAAAGCGCAACCGGGTATCAAGCCGGACGTGGTGGCACATCGCATCCAGGAGCAGACCGACTTGAAGGCACTGACCAACGACGCCTTCATCTCCTTGACGATGAATTACTATCTTGAACACACCGGCATCCCGCTCAACTTCGGCACCACCGTGTTGCTGGCCTTTCTCGTCGGCAGCGCCATTGCCGGGCAGACTTTTTATCTATTCACGGTGGAGAACCTCAAGCAATTTGGCACCCTCAAGGCGATGGGCATGAGCGACCGCTGCGTCGTCGGCATGATCCTGATTCAGGGTCTGGTCGTGGGCAGCATCGGCTACGGATTCGGCGTGGGGCTGGCGACCCTCTATGGCATCTTCGCGCAACGAGCGATGCCGCTGCTGGCCTTTTTCCTCCCATGGCAGGTGTTGGTGCTGACGGGGGTCGCCATGATCGTGATCGTGTTTCTGGCCAGTCTGCTGAGCATCCGCCGGGTGCTCGTGCTGGAACCGGCAGTCGTTTTCCAGGGGGGAGCATGAAGGCTGCCTCGGCAAAAGATAATGGTGTAATTTGCCGAAACCTGATCAAGGACTACGGCACGGGCGACTCGCGTGTACGTGCGCTACGCGGCGTGGATCTTGAAATCGCTCCGGGTAAGTTGACGCTCCTGGTCGGCCCGAGCGGCTGCGGCAAGACCACCTTGATATCTATCCTGGCAGGAACTCTCGATTCGACCAGCGGCGACGTTTCCGTGCTGGGAGTAAACCTGAAGGGGCTCTCGAAACGTGAGAAGGCTGCCTTTCGAGCGAAAAACGTGGGCTTTGTGTTTCAGCAGTTCAATCTGCTGCCGGCCTTGACGGCCGCTGAAAACGTGGCGGTCCCGCTGGTGATCAATGGTCAATCGAAGGCGGCGGCCGTGGCGCGTGCCATTGAGATCCTGAAATCCGTGGGGCTCGGCGATCGGATAAATTCTTTGCCGTCGCAACTGTCCGGAGGACAACAGCAGCGAGTGGCCATTGCCCGGGCCTTGGTCCATCAACCCCGGCTGCTCGTCGCCGATGAGCCAACCTCGGCCATCGACGCCCGCACGGGCCAGGCTGTCATGGAACTGATTCGCGAGGTGGCGCTGAAACCGGACCGCGTGGCGGTGGTGGTGACGCACGACGCGCGCGTGTTCGGGTTTGCCGACCGGATCATTACGCTTGAGGACGGGCGCGTGGCGAAGAGAAGCGCGAGGAACAGACAGTGAAGCACGGCCAGTTAATGCCGGCCTAAGGAGCAAGAAATGTTTCGAAAATACGTGCTGCCCTTGATTGCAGGGGGATTGGTGGTCTTTGCCGTGGCACATGCCCTTTCCATCCAACGGCGGGAGGCAGAAACCCCGCCGCCTGTACCACCGCCCGTGAGTCCGTTCGGGGACACCGTGGCTGGGGCCGGGATGGTTGAGCCATCCACCGAGGCCAGTGGTACCAGCACCATCTCGGTCGGCTCGCAGCTGGCGGGCGTTATTACCAAAGTCTGTGTGTCGGTCGGCCAAGAGGTGAAGGCTGGCGACTGCGCTCTTTGAGCTCGACCCCCGGCAGACGGAGGCGGACTTGAAAGTTCGCGAAGCCAACGTGGTTACCACCGAGGCCCAGGTGCGGGCGGCGGAGGCCAATCACCGGACGCAACAGGATCAAGTCGAGCGGGACGAGCGGCTGGACCGGTCCACCCTTGCCGACGAGAATCGGGTGGCCCATAGGCAGACCCTACGCAACAGCAAGGCCCTGGTAGAACTTGCCCAAGCCAATGTTGGTTTGGCAAAGGCCCAGGTTGAACAAGACCGGACGCTGCTGGCGCTGCTGAAAGTCCAGAGCGCCGGTGGATGGAACCGTCCTGCAGGTGAACGTCCGACCCGGAGAGTATGTCGCCATCTTTGCCGGACAGCCTCTGATCCTGATGGGTAACCTACGCCCCATTCATGTTCGCGTAAACGTGGACGAAGAGGACCTTCCGCGTCTCAAGCTGAACGCGCCGGCTCGGGCCAAAATTCGCGGAGACGTCCGACAAAACGAGATCCCCTTGTCCTTTGTCCGACTCGAGCCGTACGTCGTGCCCAAGACGTCGCTGACGGGAATTAACACGGAGCGGAACGATACTCGCGTCGTCCAGGTCATCTATGCGATCGATCCCAAGAACCAGCTAGTCCAAGAGAAAAAGGTTCTGGTCGGTCAACTGGTAGACGTATTCATCGACACCCGGCAGACCAGTCAGCCGAACGAGCACGCCGACGGGGCATATCCGCATTGATGCTGGTGTTTGGAATCAAGTAGGTCCGGCGCAAGCCGGGTTCGTCACGCCGGCGACTGCCATTCGCCGAAGGGCGCGTTTAAGGATCTTGCCGGTCGGGCCGCGTGGCAGGTCGGTAGCGATCACAAAGCGGCGGGGAACCTTGAAGTCCGCCAGGCGCTGCCGACAGAAATCGCGAAGTTCCTCTTCAGCAGGGGCTTGTTCAGCGGGGATTACATAGGCGATCACCGCTGCGCCATGCTTGCCATCGGGCTCCCCGACGACAGCGGCTTCCAGTACCTTGGTATTCGAGCTCGAGTATTTCCTCCACCTCGCGCGGCATAATCTTTTCCGCGTCGCGCACGATGAGCTCCTTGATCCGTCCGGCGATCGTCAAGTAACCCTGGACGTTGAGAAAACCGAGATCTCCGGTCCGGAACCAGCCATCCGCCGTGAAAGCAGCGCGGTTCTCCTCCGGGCGATTAAAGTATCCAGCCATGACGCCTGGTCCCTTGACCTGCACCTCGCCCACCAGCCCAGCCGGCAGCGAAATGCCATCTTCGCCTTGAATGCGAATTATCACTCCGGGCAAGGCTCGGCCCACGGTGCCCGGCAGATTCTCCGCGGGAGTGTTTACGCAAATGCCCGGGGATGTCTCGGAAAGTCCGTAAAGTTCCAGCAATTCACAACCGAAGCGCTGCCTGTAAGCGTCTCGAATGTTTGTCGGCAGGGCGTCGCCCCCGCTGAGCGCAGACGCAGACTCCGGAAAGCCTCTTCATTACCCCGAACTCGAACCAGCAAACGGTACATGCTGGGAACTCCTAGGAAGACGGTTGCGTGTCGCTGGGCGATTGCCGCCGCGACGCGCTGGGGCGTAAAGCGCGTGAATGTGACTTCCGCGCCGAGCAGAAGTGGCGCGATGACGCTTCCCATGAGTCCGAAAGCGTGATGAGAGGGCAATACCCCGACAACGACATCCCGGATTTGTTGGCCCAATCGCCCGATCACAGCCTTTGCGTTGCTCAATAGGTTAGTGTGCGATAGTGGAACTCCCTTCGGAACACCGGTTGTTCCTGAGGTGTAGAGTATGACGGCAGTGTCACTCATGCCGACCCTTATAGGCCGGACATCTGCCGTTCTGGCGGATGCGCAGAGGTCGCTCAAGTTGATATTCTTGATGCCCAAGCCGAGCAGCGCACGCTTCCGTTGCTTTTGTGGTGACCACCACTTCAATGCCTGTCTCCTTGATGATGAAATCCAACTCTTGCGGCTTCGAGAGCGGATTCAGGAGCACCGGAACTTTGCCCGTGGCCATAGCTCCTACTACGGCAGCTGGATAGAGAGCGCAGGAGGCGAGGCTGATTCCCACCATCAGGCGATCGGCGGCGGCTTGAAATTGGCGACTGGCTGCATGGCAAGCCGTGAGCAGTTCCCGTCCCGTCAACTCGCGATCCGAATCTCTGCACAGGATCTTCTCGGAATTGCGTTCCAACGAAGCATAGATTTCTTGCACGAGGCACATACGGTCTCCCGAGGTTGGCAGGTCAGAATGGTCGCCGCAACGCCACCTCCGTGTGGCAGTCCGGCGGCGGAATTCTTCAGAGTCATCGCTCGTGCCAGCCGAGATACTTCGTCAAGGCTGACAGCGGGAGCAAGACGAATGCCGCCAATGGCCGGCCCTGCAGCCGTATTATCGACCACCACGATGGCCCGCAAGCCCGAAGATGGCTCGTAAAGGTGAATGACCTTTTCTGGGCCGAGATCGTCGCCGTAGGTTTCAATCGAAAACGCCGTTTTGGACATTGCAGTCATGATTATCGACCTCACGTGCAAGCGTTAACGGCGACTCGCCTTCGTTCAATTCCTTTTGTTTCCAGCGTTTTCTCAATGGCCAGAACGTCCTTGGTCGTCTGCAGCACGCTATCGGGATTGAGCGAGATGCTGTCGATGCCGCACTTCACCAGAAAGCGGGCAAACTCCGGATAGTCGCTGGGCGCTTGCCCGCAGATGCCGATCTTACTGCCACATGCTTCGGCTCGAGCGATTGCGTCGGCGATAAAGCACATCACCGCGGGATCGCGCTCATCGAAGCTATGAGCCATAATTCCGGAATCTCGATCTAGGCCGAGCGTCAATTGGGTTAAATCGTTGGAGCCGATCGAAAAACCGTCGAAGATTTTGGCGAATTCCTCCAGTAGAATCACGTTGGAGGGGATTTCGCACATCACGTAGATCTCCAGACCGGCTTCACCACGCCGCAAGCCCGCCGCGGCCATTACCTCGATTACCCGCTTCCCCTCCTGCAAAGTCCGGCAGAAGGGAATCATGAGCTTCACATTGGTGAGGCCCATTTCTTCACGCACTTTCTTGAGCGCGACACTCCAGCAAGAAGCCCTCCCGGTAGCGTTCGTCGTAGTAACGCGAGGCGCCACGGAAGCCAAGCATCGGATTTTCTTCGTGGGGTTCGAAGCATTCACCGCCGAGTAAGCCGGCGTATTCGTTGGTTTTGAAATCGGAAAGGCGGACGATGACTTCTTTTGGATAGAAGGCCGCCGCGATTTGTCCGACACCTTCGGCCAAACGATCGACGAAGTAACTGGGCTTGTCGGTGTAATGTTTGGTCAGAGCCGCAATCTTGTCTTTGGCTGGGCCGGCCGGCAGCATCTCAAATCGGGTCAAGGCGAGTGGATGAACGCCGATGCCGCTCGAAATAATGAACTCTTCCCCGCCAGTCCGACACCGTCGTTGGGAATGGCCGCCAAAGCAAATGCCTGGTCGGGATTGCCCACGTTTATCAAGATGTTGGTCCGGGGCCGGGGTAGGTTCCCAAGGTCGATGATGTTCTTGCTGAAAGGGACCAAGCCATCGTACACCGATCCCACATCGCCTTGGGCACAGGACACCGTGACCTTCCGCCCGTCCGCGAGGACTGCGGTTGCCGTCTCCGTTCCAACGACGCAGGGCACGCCAATCTCGCGGCTGACAATGGCCGCATGGCAAGTACGGCCGCCACGGTTCGTAACAATGGCCGCGGCCATCTTCATCATGGGCTCCCAGTCCGGATCGGTCATATCCGTAACCAGGACTTCGCCAGACTTGAAGTTTTCTAACTGCTCGACGTCTTTGATCACGCGCACCGGTCCTGCACAATCCTCTGGCCAACGCTTCGACCCCGGACCAGAACCGTTGAGGCACCTTCTAACTTGTACGATTCCAAGCTCGTTGCACTTCTGGTCAGAGCATGTATAGTCTCGGGCCGGGCTTGCAAAATGAAGAGCCCGCCGGTTTTGCCGTCTTTGGCCCATTCGATGTCCATCGGCAGCGGATGCCCTGCCTTTGCGGAGTAGTGCTCTTCGATCTGGCATCCCCAGCGTGCCAAAGTCAGCACTTCTTCATCGCTAAGACTCAGCCGGCAACGATCTTCCGAGGGCACGGGAACGATGCGACGTGCTGTGTCCGCCCCTCGTGGCATAGATCAGCTTCTCCTGCTTAGCACCGACCGCGCGTTTGAGTATAGGCCGGAAGCCTTTCTTGAGGAGCGGTTTGTGCACCAAGAATTCGTCAGGATCGACGCGTCCTTTCACGACGCTCTCCCCTAATCCATATGCGCTGCTGATGAGCACGACGTCGGGAAAACCGCTCTCCGTGTCGAGGGTAAAGAGAACGCCTGCCGCTCCCACGTCCGAACGCACCATCTTCTGCACGCCGACGGAGAGGGCGACGGCGAATTGATCGAAGCCTTTATCAAAGCGATAGGAAATCGCCCGATCAGTGAAGAGGGACGCATAGCATTGCTTGCAGGCTTCCAGAAGATGCCGATTGCCCTGAACGTTGAGATACGATTCCTGCTGGCCGGCGAAGCTGGCGGTCGGTAGGTCTTCTGCCGTGGCGCTGGATCGAACAGCCGTGTCGGTATCGTCTCCATACTCCTGACACAAGCTCGCATAAGCTTCGAGGATTTCTGTCTCGACCACTTGGGGCAGGGCGGTGGCCAAGATGCGTTCCCGTATGCGGCGGCCGCGATCGGCTAGACCGTTCAGGTCGCTCGTGTCGAGGCCCGCCAGGATGGTCCGGATCTGTTCGCCTAGCGCGCCTGTTTGCAGAAAGAGTCGATAGGCATCCGCCGTTATGGCAAAACCATTCGGAATCTGAATCCCCTTAGGACGTAGCTCACAATAGACTTCGCCGAGCGAGGCATTCTTACCGCCGACAATCGCAACATCCTCTACGCCCACATCCTTGAACCAGCGGATGAACCTGAGAGTTGTCATATCTGAGCCCTTCTTGGAATTGCTGTTGCACCCTTTGGTGGTTATGTCGTCATTGGCAATTGCGATGCCATTTGGTCCAATGAATGAACGCCAAAGGCACAAATTGCCGATTTCGGTCACTGGACAGTGTCTGGGCGATAGGTTCGAAACTTCAAAAAGAAGCTCGTTGCTCCCGAAACTCGCGACGCAGTTGCTTTTGTGATTTCTGATGAAACCGCTCAGCCGTGCTCGCTAGGAAGTAGGTCGGCGCGAATTGACAGGTGTGCGAGGTCGCACAGGCAGCGACGAATTCGCTCGTTCTAAACCAGAGATGCGTCGTCCCCTTGTCTCCTGACCGGAGCACTAGAGGCGTGGCGTGCGATTTGCACGTTCAACCCCTCTCCAAACTCAATGAACGGAGATCTCTATCATGATCTCGAACGTCGAGCATGACGCCGAAGCCCATGTGCCTTTGAATAATCAGGAAATCAGCTCAGCTCTGGATGAAACCGCCGACTTGTTGGAAGCTCAAGCGCGAACCTCTTTCGTGTCCGGGCCTACCGGGCGGGAGCCCAAACGCTACGTCATCTCGATCGCTCGGTCGCGGTGATTCTGGAGAAGGACGGCGTGCCGGGACTCTTGGAGCTTCCTGGTATCGGTAACTCCTTGGCGCACTCCATCGATCGCCTGGCGGTGCCACCGGGCGGTTGGGATTGTTGCAACGTCTCCGCGGCCACACGGCCCCGAACACCTATTCATCACGCTCCCAGGGTTGGGGCTCGAAATGGCCAGCCGAATTCACGAACGGCTCGGCATCGAGACTCTTCAAGAATTGGAAGCCGCTGCACACGACGGTCGGTTAACGCAAGTGCCAGGAATGCGGCCCAAGCGCATCCGCGGAATTCGGGAGTCGCTTGCAGGTCGCTTTCGCCGGCAGCCTGCTCCTCTAGCTGCGGCCAAACCGACTCCTCCGGTAGCTCAGCCGCCCGTTGCAGAATTGTTGGATGTGGATCGCGAATATTGGGAGAGAACCGCTGCAGGAACGCTTCGGCTCATTGCTCCACAAAGGTTCAATCCAACAGGCAAAGCCTGGTGGCCCATCTTGCACACACAACGGGGTGAACGCCATTTCACGGCACTTTACTCGAATACGGCCCGAGCTCACGAACTGGTGCACACACACGACTGGGTCGTCATCTATCAGGATGATTACGGCGGACACGGCCAGTGGACAGTCGTGACCGCACGCTTTGGTAAACTGCGCGGGCAGCGCATCGTCCGCGGTCGCGAAGCCGAGTGCGAAAACATTCAAGTCCAGCGGCAAACGAGTAATTAGCCCAAAGCGCGCTGGCTTTGGGGCTCTGTGCGAAGCACACCTGGTGAGCGAACCAGCACAGTCGAAGTGATGGGTCCCGATCGATCGCTCACACGCATCTATGCCATCCAACAAATCGCCTAAACGACTATAAGACAATCACCTCCATCAAGTCCTTTCGCATCTCCGTTTTTGAAGCTCAGTTTGGCATGGCGCGTGCTTTCAGATCTGCACAGGCAACGATTAGAGCTGGAGGAAGGCCTCGTCTGCAAAAGGCCGCCCGCGAAAAGACCACTTCAGTACGGCTGAAGTGGATCATTCAGCACCTCGCCCGATAAAGGAGTTTCAAGCAATGAACGCAGTAATGGCGACCGAAGCGAAGAAAAAGGGTCAGGGCGCGAACAAGGCAAACACGCCTGCTCCCGTGCAAGCGGTCAATCAGACTCTGGCCCGCATGCGCGAAGAGTTTGACCGTTTTCTCAACCGCTTCCACATTTTTGAACCAGGTACCTGGTTTGACGCAGCCAGCAACTGGCGCTGGGACGTGAAGGTCGAGGATACGGGCGAGGCTGTGGTTATCCGAGCCGAGGCTCCTGGCTTCGAAGCCGGCGACTTCGACATCAAGGTTCAAGATGGCGGCCTTACCATCCGGGCCTCCAAGAAGTGTGAAGCCAAGAAAACGGAGGGCAGCGAATACCGCGAATGCGAGTATTACCAGGCCATCGCCTTCCCGACCGGCATCAACAAAGATAAGGTTGAGGCTGCCTATCACAACGGCGTCCTCACCATTACGGCGCCAAAAACGCCTGAATGCATAAGCAAACAGGTTACCGTCAAAACCACATAAAGCGCGTGCTTTCACGTTTTACTTTTCTGCCTGCTGGGCGACTTCGCGAAAGGCGCCCTGCCGGTTTTCTTCCGAATCCTTTTGTCGCGAGAGAGATTAGCTGTGGATCAAATACAGAGGCATCACATAAAGTCCCTGTTATCGCATCACGCGTCGCCCTCTGTGTCGCTTTACTTGACCACACATCGTGTCGGGGCCGAACAAGATCACAGCCAAGGCAAAGGCGTCGGGATGATCGATTAGCAATCCTTGCGGCAGATGCTCGACAACGTGAGCTTGTTCAGATGCCCCAATTCCAAGGCCCACGAGCGCACTAACTATCTGAAGATCCGTCAGAGTTGACGGGCGTGAGGCATTTTGGTTCGGGTCTGGCCATTATTCCACTAGCATTGAGACTGCTGCGGCCGTTCGTGAAGACAGGCCTTTGAAGGAGCAACTCTATGAACCAAACGCTTTCGCCTGATCTTTTGCGGCGGATGGATGCCTATTGGCGGGCGGCCAACTATCTTTCCGTGGGCCAGATTTATCTCTTCGATAATCCGTTGCTAAAGCGACCGCTGAAGCTAGCGGATGTAAAACACATGCTGTTGGGCCACTGGGGTACAACGCCCGGACAGAATTTCATTTACGTACATTTGAACCGCATCATCAAGCAATACGATCTAAACATGATCTATGTTTCCGGTCCCGGGCATGGCGGGCCGGCCGTGGTGGGCAACACGTACCTTGAAGGCACCTACAGCGAGGTCTATCCCAACATTAGCCAGGATGAGGCAGGGCTTCGAAAGCTCTTCCTGCAGTTTTCATTTCCTGGAGGAATCCCCAGCCATGCTTCGCCAGAGTGCCCGGGCTCAATCCACGAAGGAGGCGAACTGGGTTATTCGCTCAGCCATTCATTCGGGGCAGTTTTCGACAATCCCAATCTGATCGTTGCCTGCGTGGTCGGTGATGGCGAGGCGGAAACCGGACCGCTGGCCACGGCGTGGCATTCTAACAAGTTTCTCAATGCAGCAACCGACGGGGCGGTTCTGCCAATCCTGCATCTGAATGGGTACAAAATCTCCAATCCGACCGTTCTGGCACGCATCGAGCGAGAGGAATTGGAACAGTTGCTACGCGGCTACGGGTGGACCCCCTATTTTGTCGAGGGTCACGAGCCTGAGATGATGCATCAAGCCATGGCCGCAACGCTCGACGTGGTCGTGGAACAGATCAAGCGGATTCAGCACGAGGCCCGCGCTCTTGGGCAATATTGCGCGTCCACGCTGGCCCATGATCGTGCTGAATTCTCCCAAGGGCTGGACAGGCCAAGCGGGTCGACGGCCTCCCGGTTGAAGGCACCTTTCGCGCCCACCAGGTGCCCATATCCGACCCGGCAACTCATCCTGCTCACCTCAAGCTGTTGGAAGATTGGTTGAGAAGTTATAGGCCGGAGGAACTATTCGATGACCAGGGCCGACTGAACCCGGAACTGGCCGAACTGGCGCCCAAGGGTGAACGACGCATGGGAGCCAATCCGCATGCCAACGGCGGACTGCTGCTCCGCGATCTGCGGATGCCGGATTTCCGCGACTACGCGGCAATCGTGCCGTCACCAGGGTCGTCGGGAGAGGGCGATACGCATGTGCTCGGGCCCTTTCTGCGCGATGTAGCGAAGCTGAACAGAGAACAGCGGAATTTCCGGGTTTTTGGCCCGGACGAGACAGTTTCAAACCGCCTGGAGGCCCTTTTCGAAGAGACCAAACGCCAGTGGGACGCCAGAACGGAGCCGAACGACGAGTTCTCGCGCCCGCCGGCCGCGTGATGGAAATGCTCAGCGAACATCAGTGTGAGGGCTGGCTCGAGGGGTACCTACTCACGGGGCGTCACGGCATCTTCAACTCGTATGAGGCGTTCATCCACATCGTCGATTCGATGTTCAATCAGCACGCCAAGTGGCTCAAGGTCACAGCCAGCCTGCCGTGGCGCGAAAAATCGCCTCATTGAACTACTTGCTGGCGTCGCACGTCTGGCGCCAGGATCACAACGGCTTCACGCACCAAGATCCAGGATTTGTCGACCACGTCGTCAACAAAAAAGCCGAGGTTGTGCGCGTTTACCTGCCGCCCGACGCCAATTGTCTGCTGTCGGTTATGGATCACTGTTTGCGCAGCCGGCATTACGTCAATGTCGTGATCGCTGGCAAGCATCCCGCGCCCCAATGGCTGACGATGAATGAGGCAATCGACCATTGCACAGAGGGTATCGGGATTTGGCCTTGGGCGAGCAACGATCAAGACGATGCGCCTGACGTGGTTATGGCCTGCGCTGGCGACGTGCCCACCCTGGAGACCCTTGCCGCGGTCTCCATTATGCGCGAATTCCTACCCGACTTGAGAATCCGCGTGGTTAACGTCGTAGACCTCATGAAGCTGCAGCCGCAAACTGAGCATCCGCATGGATTATGCGACAGGGATTTCGACCAGCTTTTCACCGAGAGCAAGCCGGTCATTTTTGCTTTCCATGCCTATCCGTGGTTGATTCACCGGCTGACCTACCGCCGCACCAACCACCACAACTTTCATGTTCGTGGCTACAAGGAAGAGGGGACGGTCACGACGCCGTTCGACATGACTGTGCGGAATGATCTCGACCGCTTCCATCTGGTAATGGACACCATCGACCGACTGCCCCAGACCGGCGACAAGGGGATCTACTTGAAGCAAAAGCTCAAGGATAAGCTTGTCGAGCACAAACAATATATAGCCGAGCATGGCCAAGACATGCCGGAAATCCGGAACTGGAAGTGGGGCAGCAAAAACAAGTGAAGCTTGGCGATTCTCCACACATGGAAGCGGTAGTTTCCAGTTCAGTCCAACGAGACGAAGGAAAATGACGGAATGAAACGGTCGCTTAATACCTATACGGCTTACAGCATTGGCTGTGCTTTTGTATGGCTTGTCATTTTGGCTTTTGTTGTGTCCGTAGCCAGCGATAATACCGTGCACACCTTTTTCTTGGTCTTTCTGGGATGGGTGATCGGCTGGCTGTCGGCCACGATCGCCAGGGCCGCTTACCCGCCGCCTAAATCGGGTAGGGCGACATGAGGGTAAACGTCGGGAAGGAAAAAGGACATGAGCATGGCGATCCAGCAACCCGCGGATTCGCAAAGGCAGAAAATGGCCCTTTCAGGGAGCTCAGCTCCCAGAATCGAGCACTTGAATCGCGGTATCGTCACGTCGATCCGCGGGAGCGTGGTCGACGTGCGGTTCGAGCATAGTTTGCCGCCGATTCTCTCGCTGCTGCGTGCGGGAAAGCAAGAGGAAATCGCCATCGAGGTGCTGATGCAACTTGACGGACGCCATGTTCGTGGCATCGCTTTCAATCCGACGCAAGGTCTGGCTCGCGGCATGGCAGTGGTAGATAGCGGCGGGCCATTGAAAGTCCCGGTTGGCAAAGGGATTCTTTCGCGAATGTTCGACGTGTTTGGAAGCGCCATCGACCGTCAGCCGGCGCCGACCGATGTGGAATGTGCTTCATTCATCGGCCCGCCTCCCTTGGCAGGTCGCTCCACCAAATCCGAAGTCTTCGAGACGGGCATTAAAGCCATTGACGTGCTGCTGCCGCTGGAACGCGGCGGCAAAGCAGGATTGTTTGGCGGAGCTGGCGTCGGCAAAACCGTATTGCTCACGGAAATGATCCATAACATGGTCGGACATCAACGGGGAGTGAGCATGTTCTGCGGCATCGGCGAGCGTTGTCGCGAAGGGGAAGAACTTTACCATGATATGAAGGCGGCAGGCGTGCTCCCGCATATGGTCATGCTTTTCGGCCAGATGAACGAGCCGCCCGGGGCACGGTTCCGCATAGGACTGGCGGCGCTTACGATGGCCGAGTACTTTCGGGATGATGAACACCGTGATGTGCTGTTGCTCATCGACAACATTTTCCGTTTTATCCAAGCCGGCATGGAAGTGTCAGGGTTGATGGGACAGATGCCATCGCGACTGGGCTATCAACCAACGATGGGGACCGAGCTGTCCGGACTGGAAGAACGCATCGCCAACACCGACCAAGGCGCCATCACCTCCATTCAGGCGGTCTATGTACCGGCAGACGACCTTACGGACCCGGCGGCCGTGCACGCTTTTTCGCATCTTTCTGCGTCGATCGTTCTTTCCCGCAAGCGGGCAAGCGAAGGACTGTATCCAGCCATCGATTTGCTCCAATCCAATTCCAAGATGGCAACACCCTCCATCATCGGGACGCGGCATTACTTATTGGCACAGGAAATACGGAAGACCCTGGCGCACTACGAAGAACTCAAAGACATCATTGCCATGCTCGGGATGGAACAACTGACGCCAGACGACCGTGCGGTTGTTGGTCGCGCAAGGAGACTAGAGCGATTCTTGACACAGCCATTCTTTGCTACCGAGCAGTTCAGTGGCATCAAAGGAAAAGACGTCAGCTTGAAGGACGCCATCGACGGCTGCGAGCGCATCCTGAACGACGAATTCAAGGACCTTCCGGAGAGCGCCTTTTACATGATTGGCACAATCGACGAGGCCAAGGAAAAAGCAAAGGCCGCCCAGCCCGCACCTCCTGCCGATCCTGGCGCCAAATCCACGGCTCAAAAACAGGTAGTGACGGCTGGAAAACCCCAATCCACTGCCGTTAAGGAAGCCACTGGCCATTAATCTGAAAATCCTACTCCCGTTTCAGGTATTCGTCGAAAAGCAGGACGTGAAGCGGATTGTCGTTCACACACTCCAGGGCTCCTTTGGACTCTTGCCGCACCGACTCGACTGCACAGCCGCTCTGTGCCGGGAATTCTGACCTACGAAACGGAAGCGGAGGGGGACGTCTACCTGGCGATCGATGAAGGGGTGCTAGTCAAGTCAGGCAAGCAGGTTCTGGTTTCGGTGCGGAATGCGATCGGCGGGGCGGATCTCGACAAACTCCACGAGGCCGTGAAACAGCAGTTTCTTAACGTGGATGCAAATGAGAAAGCAGTTCGCTCGGTGTTGGCGAAGATGGAGAGCGGATTCTTGCGCCGCCTGCTGGAGCTTCAGCATGAATGAAGACAATCAAGCGGGGGAGCCAATTGAAGAGACGAACTTCAGTCGACAGGTCGGCGCTCAGGCCGCGCGCAAGCGGAGGGCGCAGCGCGGAGCGAAGAGAAGTATCTGGTTCGGCCTGGGCATGTCCGGATTGATTGGCTGGTCGGTCACGGTGCCGACTGTCATTGGCGCGGCCCTTGGCATCTGGGTGGACCATCACTATCCGAGCAGGTTTTCGTGGACCTTGATGCTGCTTTTCCTTGGCTTGTTCATCGGCTGCCTCAACGCCTGGCACTGGGTCGCCTCGGAATACAAACAAATCCAGGAGGAGAAGGATGAGTGACCTCCTGACGCTGGCCGTGGCGCTGTTTGCCGGCGCCCTGCTCGGCACGTTTTTTTTTGGCGGGCTATGGTGGACGGTCCAGCGAGGGATCAAGTCCGAGTCGCCGGCCCTCTGGTTCGTGGGCAGCATGGTCTTGCGGACCGCCGCGGTTTTGGCCGGCTTTTATCTGGTTGCGCAGGGGCACTGGTCGCGAGTCGCATCGTGTTTTCTCGGGTTTCTGATCGTGGCGCATCGTCGTCGTCAAACAGCTCACGCGATCGCCGGCCGTTGAGGAAAGCCAATCGGAAGAGGTGACGCGCAATGCGGATTAGTCCAGATGAAACGATTCTTTGGCGGTGGGGCTTTGTCGTTCTCAATAGTACGATCGTCACCACCTGGGCTTTGATGGTCGCGATGAGCGTTGGGGCAAGACTGATCACTCGCAAGCTCAAGACCGAAGGAGACATCTCACGCTGGCAAGGCTTCCTGGAAATAGTGGTTACCACCATCCAAACACAGATAAAACAGGTGGGCCTGTGGCATCCAGAGAAGTATCTGGCGTTTATTGGCACGCTGTTTCTGTTCATCGCGGTCTCTAATCTTTGCGCGATCCTCCCGTGGTACGAACCACCGACTGGCTCGCTCTCGACAACGTCGGCGCTGGCGATTTCCGTGTTTTTCGCGGTGGTGTTCTTCGGTATCGAAGAACAAGGGCTGGTCGGCTACCTCAGTTCTTATCTGAAGCCTACATTCATCATGCTGCCGTTTAACGTCATCAGCGAACTCTCGCGGACATTTGCACTGGCCATTCGCCTGTTCGGCAACATTATGAGCGGGACGTTGATCGTTGGCATATTGCTGACGATTACGCCCTTGCTCTTCCCGATTTTCATGAACCTGCTTGGACTGCTCACCGGCATGGTGCAGGCTTACATTTTCAGCATCCTTGCCACCGTTTACATCGCGGCAGCCACGAGAACCCGCGAAGCTTGATGAAAAACCATGGGCAACGAAAGGACCTGTATGGACAGCATGACTCTTGTCGCGATCGTTTCGATCATCACCGCTGGCGTGACCATGGCCCTGGGAAGCATCGCGCCGGCGCTCGGCGAAGGTCGGGCAGTTTCTACCGCCTTGAACTCGCTGGCTCAGCAGCCCGACGCGGCCACCACCATCACGCGAACGCTGTTCGTGGGCCTGGCAATGATCGAATCGATTGCCATCTATTGTCTCGTGATCTCCATGATTCTGATTTTCGCCAACCCGTTCTGGAACCACGTTATTGCCCAAACCACGGGGAAGTGAGCCATGCCAATCGATTGGTTCACCGTCGTTGCCCAGGCAATAAACTTCATCATCCTGGTGTGGCTGTTGAAACGTTTCCTTTACAAACCCATCCTCCATGCCATCGACGAACGGGAACGCGGTATCGCCACCCAGCTCTCTCAGGCACAGGCGAAGGAGGCTGAGGCTCAGGAAGAGCACGACGAATTACAGGCGCAGGAATGAGGTCTTCAATCGGGAGCGCGCAGTGCTTTTGAAAAAAGCAACGGATGAAGCGCAGGCAGAACGTCAGCGGCTGCTCGACGAAGCACGAAAGGACGCCGACTCGTTGCGTGCCAAACGTCGGGACGCATTGCGAAACGAACAACGGAACCTAGGTCAAGACATTGTCCGCTGGACCCAGAAGCAGGTTCTTGCCATCACTCGAAAGGCACTCGCCGATCTTGCCGCCACGAGTCTTGAGGAACGCATGGCCGCAGTGTTCATCCGACGCTTATGCGCCCTGGCGGGCGCTGCCAAGGAACAGATGGCTGCATCTCTAAAGACCTCGACTGCTCCGGCGCGCGTGCGTAGCGCATTCGATCTGCAGCCGGAGCAGCGCGCGGCCATACAAAAGGCGCTTAACGAAACCTTCTCGGCTGATATTCACATCCAGTTCGAGACCGTGCCGGAACTGATCAACGGCATTGAACTTTCCACGAACGGGCAGAAACTCGCCTGGAGCATCGCGGAATATCTCGGGACGCTGGAAAAGAGCGCCAGCGAACTTTTGCAGGAGGATGCCAAGCCCGAATCGATGCCTCCTGCAAATTCGCATTCTGGAGACAAGACGGATGGGAAGCCTCTTTCGAACCTGCAAGCTAAGAAAGGGCCTGAACCGGCGGCCTCGGCCCCAAAGGCGGAACATTGAATAGCTCGTTTGATAGCCTGCACAATCTTTTCGACAAGGCGTTTGCGGGTATTGGTCAGGCGCTGGAGGCTTGCACACCGCAATTGACACCGCGCGAGGTGGGCACGATCAAAAGCGTCTCCATTGGTATTGCCAAGGTCTCGGGCCTTCCGGGCGTGGGCTTCGAAGAGCTGGTGAAGTTTCCCGGTGATCTGTACGGCATTGCGTTTAACCTCGATGAGGACGAAATCGGAGTCGTGCTGCTTGGAGAGTGCGAGTTTCTACATGCGGGCGACGAGGTAGAGCGCACGGGTCGTGTGATGGATGTGGCGGTGGGAGATGGCCTGATTGGACGGGTCATAGACCCTCTGGGAGCGCCCCTCGACGGTAAAGGGCCCGTGGCCTCCAGCCAGCGTTTGCCCATCGAACGCCCCGCGCGACCTATCATGGATCGTGCGCCCGTGAGCGTCCCGCTTCAGACTGGCCTCATCGTCATTGATGCGCTCGTTCCCATCGGCCGCGGCCAGCGTGAACTGATCGTCGGCGATCGCCAAACCGGCAAATCCGCCATCGCGATCGACACCATTTTGAATCAGCGCGACCAAAATGTACTGTGCGTTTATTGCGCCATCGGCCAGCGCACGTCTGCTGTTGCCAAGGACATCGCCAATCTGCGTGAAAAAGGCGCGATGGAATACACCGTGGTCGTCGTCACCGAAGGCAACGATCCGCCAGGGCTGGCCTATATCGCCCCGTACGCCGCCACCAGCATCGCGGAACATTTCATGGAGGAAGGGCGCGATGTGCTCATTGTCTACGACGACCTTACCCACCACGCACGCGCCTACCGTGAGCTGAGTTTGCTGCTCCGCCGTCCGCCCGGACGCGAAGCGTTTCCTGGCGATATCTTTTACATCCACTCGCGACTGCTGGAGCGCGCCACCCATCTTGGCGACGAACTTCACGGCGGCTCGCTCACCGCACTACCTATCATCGAGACCGAGGCGCAGAATATCTCCGCCTACATTCCGACGAATCTCATCTCAATCACCGACGGTCAAATCTACCTCTCGCCGACGTTATTCGAGTTGGGTGTTCTTCCTGCCGTCGATGTCGGCAAATCCGTTTCACGTGTTGGCGGCCAAGCTCAACGGGCGGCTTACCGATCAGTGGCCGGCGATCTCAAACTTGCCTATGCGCAGTTCAGCGAGCTGGAATCGTTCTCCAAGTTTGGCACCCGGCTCGACGAGCACACCCGCAAGATTATCGATCACGGTCAACGCATCCGGGCCATCCTCAAACAGGCGGAATTTGAGCCTGCTTCCGTCCCCGAACAAATCGTCATCCTTGTGGCCCTGACCGGCGGCCTGCTCGATAGTGTGCCGATCAGCAAGGTAAGGGATGCTGAACAGGCGTTGAAAAAGGCCGCGGCGGATCTTCCGGAAGACGTTCGTAACCGCTTTGAGTCGAAAGACAAATTGAGCCACGAGGATCGCCAGGTGGTTCTGCAGGTTGTCGCCAAAGTTCTCGCTGCTTTTCACCCCGATCATGATTCCGAATCTCAGGGGAAACCATGAGCGATACGCTGGCGAGTTTGAGCCGCAAGATTGCCGGAGCGGGTGATTTGGAATCAGTGGTTCGTTCGATGAAGGCCCTGGCAGCCGCGAGCATCGGACAGTATGAGAAATCGGTGCTCGCGCTGGCGGACTATTATCGCACCGTGGAACTCGGTCTGTCAGTCTGCCTGCGAAAACTGGGAAGAGGGGCCACGGAGCATCACAGGCCCAAGCCGGGGTCAAGGGAAATCGTGGGCGCCATCGTCTTCGGTTCGGATCAGGGACTCGTTGGACAGTTTAACGACGTCCTGGCGGATTTTGTGGCCAGTTCCCTGGCCAAGGCGCCAGGCCAGAAGCAGATTTGGGCCGTCGGTGAACGCATTCGCGCGCGCCTGGCGGATTCAGGTCTTCCGCCGACGGGACTTTTTGCGGTCCCCAATTCGGTAAACGCCATCACACCTCTCGTCGGCCAGATTCTCCTTGAAAGCGAGGGCCAGCACAGCAAAGGCAAAATCAGCCACCTGTATCTCTTCCATAACCGCCCCAGGTCCGGCGCGGCTTATGAACCCGTCAGTCAGCACCTGCTGCCCCTGGATGAAAAGTGGCTAATCGGGTTTGCCACGTTGCCCTGGCCAACCAAAAACCTGCCCGAAGTTTTTGGTCGCCCGAAAGAAACTCTAGGGGCGCTAATTCGAGAGTATCTTTTTGTTTCACTCTTCAAGGCGTGCGCCGAATCGTTGGCCAGCGAAAACGCCAGCCGTCTGGCCGCAATGCAGCGAGCCGAAAAAAATATCGACGAGCTGGTAGAGAGCTTGAATCAGACGTTTCGCCGCCTACGCCAGAGTTCCATTGATGAGGAATTGTTCGAGGTTTTGGCAGGATACGAATCGCTTTCCAAGGCTCGTCAAACATAGATAGTACGTTGCGGGCTACGGCCAAGTTCAGTACGACATTCGCGACTGGAAATGGAAACGGCACTGGGCCGACCGCCGCGATCCCAATAGTAGTGTTGGAAGGATCCAGCACACGGGGTCGTTCGCGTCAGCGGTAAATGCTGCCTTTAAACAAACCCGCCAATATGGGAGTCCCTGCACGGCGGTTTTGATCCGTGGGTTGGAAACTCTTGCCGTCAATGCCGGAGAGATCGCGGATCGTGCGGGCTGCATTGCGGTAGGCACGGACTCGAAATGGATTTTCTCCCTGAATTTCCAAAAGGTCGGCCACTTCCTCGAAAACCTGAGCCACTTTGGGGTTTTCCATGGACTGCCCCTCTCAAGGCTTCTCGCCAATCTTCTGCAAGAATTCGTCTATCAACTGGAATTCACTTCGACCGTGGAACGATTCCCAGCCGCTTGCATTCGAGCAACTTTGTTGTCAGCTGGCCGCGTGCGAACCGGCTCCATCGGGAGCTCGTTTTATTAGCAAAGCGGCACCGGACGCCGGAATCGAAGTTATGTAGCAGCTGAAACAGAAGAATACCGAAATGCGTCACTCGACGGGTGCTTGTCCTCGCCAGGACGAGAGCGCCGGCAATCCCGCGAGAAGCGATGCAGCTCACTCGAAGACTGCGCGAAACACATGGGGGGGCCGGAGCATATCACGCAAAAATGAAGCGAGCACGCCTCGACTTCGGTGAGAACAATGGGCCTGGCAGCAAGAAACGCCCGACGAATAGACTTTGATGATCAAAACGCAACATCCGACCACCCCGCCGACTCAGCTCAGGCTCAAGGATGCGTCTTAAAAGCACGCCGCCTCTGCCCCCCCTACTGGACTGGCCGCGGCGCAATTATACCGGCCATCCATGCCCGGTGCGCCTTCATCGACCACCCCATACGGCGAGGCGACGGCGACGGGAAGCAAGACAGGAGGAATGCTCGGCAAAGGGAAGAAAAAAAACCATTGACATGCCCGCAATTTGAGAACAGCGACGGCGAGAGCAGCAGGGCCGTATTTGGACAAGCATGTCCGCTGAATCCTGGAAGCGGTGTTCGCCCGATAGCTTTAACGTCTGCACTTCCGGCCAGAACCAATGAACGCTGTCAAATCTCTGAGGTTGACTGTAGTATCATATTGTGATACCATCCAGGACAAGCCTCCATAGGCAATATGAGGTCAGATCAGCCAATTGCAAACCAGGAGAGTCATGTGACTCTAAAAAAAGACGGTCTCAATGACATTGTGAATCTGATCCCATTTGTGGCCCTGCCGATACGGAGAACCGTTTACACCAGGGTCGCCAGATTCATCAACGTAAAGGAGGTACACGGGCGGCTTTTCCTCGGCGCATAAAAAAGGCCAGCTGAGGTCACGGCCGAAACCGGACGCGAGCCGCCAAAAGACGACTCTCTCAACTGACCCTTGTTTTATACAATTAGATTAACATCTAGTCAATTTCTTCGGACGGTTCGCGGGCGATAAAATGATCGGTCCGAGCGACGTTGCTCACCATGCCGCGACGTTTGCGGTTCGCCCCCTGCGGCTACTTTTGCCGCGTCCTCAATCGCGCCTTTGGACGGGCGCGCATTTTCAAGTAATCGCAAGATAATGTAGCCTTCGAGCGCGTGCTCAACCCGGCCAAAGACTGGTTGCCCATGCGCCTGCTGGCCTCTTGTAGCATGCCCAATCGCTGGCGCCTGGTGCTTTGGCCATTCGCAGAGGGGACCGCGCCGCTTGGCTCCGTCGGCTGGCGTTGGCCCATGAATTGCGCGTTTTGAAGTTCGCCTTTTTTGTCGATTGGGGCCGCATCCCGGAGGGATGCAAGCGATTAGCCGGTGGTCGACCGCAGCGACACCACCGGATTTGATCGAGCCGAGATCCGACCCTGGAGGGGTCGCAGCCACCGACTGCGACCCCTCCAGGGTCGAATCCTGAACGACGACAAGCCCCGGGTCATTCGACCCGGGGCTAATAGCTGCGACCCCTATCGGGGTCAAAAAAGGCTAACCAGAATGATTGAATTTATAACGTGTCGAACAGACAGCAAAGAGCGCAGCTTCACACATGGCGCGAGAAGGTCATTTTTGCCGGGCCGCGTTTTGAAGCTTGCGATTCCGCGTAAGCTGAGCGTCGAGTTCCTCGTCGCCGATGGAGCGGACCATGGCGCCGATGGGGGTGGTCGGGTCGTTGGACCAGAACAGGCCCATGTCTTCGCTGCCCTCGTAATGGAAACCGACACGGGAGCCATATTTTACGCGCAGGGCCTCGCCCTCTCTGAGCCCGCTGCTCCAGCCCAGGATGGCGAAGCTCAGATCGAGTTCGTGCACGAGAATTCGATTGGATCCACGCACCTGGGCCGCTACCAGTCCGGTCGGCTCGAAGATGGTGGCATTGTCGCGCCAGGCTTGCCGAAATCGCACGCGAAAACCGGTGTTGCTCCTCCGGGCGTCACACCGCCTTCGAGGTCGTCCTTGCCGAAGTCGAGGTGACGGCCCATTCGGGCAAGATTGCCAGGTCGAGACCGCGCCGGAGTATTTGGTTTTCGCTTGCGCGGCCATGGCGGCGAGAAGTTCACGGAGGGCACGCTCATCACCGACGAGGTGCTGGCCGCGATCGAGGCGCTCAACCCGATGGCGCCACTGCACAACCCGGTGAACGTGGCCGGCATCCGCGAAATGCGCCGGCTGTTCCCGGCTGTGCCGCAAGTCGCCGTATTCGACACAGCATTTCACCATACGCTGCCGCCCCATGCTTATCTCTATGGTCTGCCCTACGAGTATTACGAGAAGAAGGGGGTGCGCCGGTACGGTTTTCACGGCACGTCGCACCATTATGTCAGCCTGCGGGCGGCGCAGTACCTGGGACGCCGCGCCGATTCGCTGCGCCTGGTGAGCTGCCACCTCGGGAATGGCTCATCGCTGTGCGCCGTGGATCACGGGCGCTCGGTGGACACCTCGATGGGCTTCACGCCCGCCGAAGGGCTCATCATGGGCACGCGCTGCGGCGATATCGATGCCGGCGTGCTCGCCTTTCTCGAACGAACGGAAGGGATGAGCGCGACGCAAAGCGAGGAGATGCTCAACAAGAAGAGCGGTCTGCTTGGCCTGTCCGGCGTGTCGAGCGACATGCGCGAAGTCCTCGCGGCGGCCAACGAGGGTCAAGCCCGTTCGCTCCTGGCCCTCAAGGCCTACTGCTACCGCGTGCGCAAGTACATCGGCGCTTACGTGGCCGCCATGGGCGGACTGGACACGGTAATCTTCACCGGCGGTATCGGCCAGGGGAGCGCCGAAGTCCGGGCACTGGCCCTTCAGGGCCTGGAGTGCATGGGGATGGAACTCGACGCCGGGCGCAACCGCGAGGCGCGCGGCTTCGACGAGGTGTGCCGCATCTCCACGGACGACTCGAAGGTGACCGTGCTCGTCGTGCCCACGGACGAAGAACGCATGATGGCCCGCGAGGCGTTGCACACGCTGAGCCGGTCCACCGTGGTTACCGCGCTCGAAGCTCAGAAACAGGCGCCGTTCCTCGTCGAGGTCTCGGCGCACCACATTCATCTGACCCAGGAGCATGTCGAAGCGCTCTTTGGCAAGGGCCACCAACTGACGAAACACGCCGACCTGTCGCAACCCGGCCAGTTTGCCTGCAAGGAACAGCTTGCCATTGTCGGACCGAAAGGCCGTATCGAGCGTGTCCGCGTGCTGGGCCCGTGCGCAAGTACACCCAGATTGAAATTGCCATGACCGAGCAATTCAAGGTCGGCGTCCATCCGCCCATTCGGGAGAGCGGCGACATCGCCGACACGCCTGGTTGTACACTCGAAAGCCCGAGCGGCAGCGTCACCGTGGACCGCGGCGTGATCTGCGCCCTGCGCCACGTTCACATGACGCCGGAGGACGCATTGCACTACGGCGTGCTCGACAAGTCGATCGTTCGTGTGCGCATTGGCGGGGACCGCGAGCTGATTTTTGGCGACGTGCTCGTGCGCGTGGACCCGAATTTCAAGCTGGCCATGCACATTGACACGGACGAGGCGAATGCGGCCAACGTCCAGACCGGCGCTCAGGCATACCTCGAAGAGATTCAACGCGCGTGACGAAACTGGCCGAAATTTGAATTCCTGACTTTTTTCTCGGCCCGATCACCTAGGTTGGGTTGGTCCTCCATGTCGACTGCTCCGTGTTTGGATGGCAAGAAATCCTGGCGATTGAGCTCTAGCTGTCGAACTTTCGAGCATCCTTCTATCACGAAAAGAAAGCAGAGAGTAGGCCACAGAGACACTGCAAATTGGCACGAAAACTGGCAAACCGAAACCACAGGATCACGATCAGACGATTTTCATCCATTGCACACACATGAACGGCTTTTGCCTACTTCGGTGAGGGCGGTCAAGGACGGCGACGCCCGCCGGCTCCCGTTCGCCGACGGCGCATTCGACGTGATCGTCACACACGAGGTGCTGCACAACATTTATAACGCGGCCGAGCGTGACACGGCCGTGCGCGAGATCGCACGCGTGCTCACGCCGGGCGGCCGGCTGTTCCTCGGCGACGTCCGGCACACGGGCCGGTACATGCAGGTTCTTCGGGAGTGCGGCCTGGAGGACGCTGCGCCGTAGGGCGGAGTCGGTCCCCTCCCTGCTCATCGGCGCCATCAGTTTCGGCTTCGCCTACCCGGCCCACGTGAGGGCGCGAAAGCCGGCCCCGGCCGGCGGACAGGAGGATCGGGCATGACGTGGCTTAAGAACCATCCGGCGCGACAAGTTCCTGGCCAGCACGCTGACGGCGGCGCCTATCGGGGTCGTCGTCAGCGGCGCCCTTCTGGTCGAGAGGCAACCAAACGGAACAAGTCGCTTTGCCACTAATTAAACTTATCCCGTTTGATTGCCCCCAGGCACGTTTGGCTCATTTCTCAAAACCACTCGGGTGCCGGATAAAGTCGAGTCCCAATTCCGGCAGTTTCCGAGCCATTTTGCCGGAGTTGGCGCTCAGCAAACCAAAGGCAGCCAGCGATTTGCCCAAAATCGAGCTAACTCCGGCACTCCGGCGGGGGTCTCGGTGCATACACTCGTTGAGAAAACGGACACTGCCGTCCCCGAACAGAACATTGGCCCTGCCGCACTGCCAGGAGGAGATCTCGTTGTCCCTGGTCTAATCGTACTTCGCTCAAGCCGGGCCCTTCGCAGCTTCGGCCACCTGTCCGAGGTATTCCATCACCTTGGGATCGTAGCCGAACTGGGCGCTGAGCTTGTCGCCCTGCTCCGTCCAGAGCCGCTTCAGATTCTGCTCGATCGCCGGATCGCCTCCGGTGACGGCGTTCACCAGAGCCTGCCGGCGCTTCTCCAACGCCTGCACCCTTGGGTCGGCCGGGTCGGTGCCTTTTTGCATCTCGGCGGTGTACTGCGGCCATCAGCTCGGCCCAATCCGCCGTCCCTTGCCGGGTGATATCCTGCCCCGCCGCGGCCGCCTCCTCGCAGCGTTTGCGGAAATACTCCATCTGTTCCGGCGTGTAATAGTTCTCGATCATGGTCATCACCTCAATGGCTTGGAGAAAGGTTTCGGCGGAGACTTCCCCCGCCGTTGGAAGTACCCGGCGATGGCTTCGAGCCCCGCGCACAGCCGCCGCTGCAACTCGATCTGTTCCCGGAGGGCGCGACATGGAGGCGGATCACCTCCAACGGAGAGAAGCCCGGCCGGTCCAGGCAATCCCGGACTTGCTCCAGCGAGAACCCGAGCTGCCGCAGCGACAGCACCTGCTGCAAGCGGGCGATGTCGGCCGCGGTGTAGAGCCGGTGTCCCGCCGCGGTGTGCAGCGACGGCTTCAGCAGGCCGATTTCGTCGTAATGGTGCAGCGTGCGGATGGTCAACCCGGTCCGCTTGGCCAGCTCGCCAACCTTCAAGGCTTCAAACCCCATGGCGATCCCTCCCGCCAGTTCCTTCATGAACTTTGGCCACGAGGGAATGGTACGACCTCACGTAACGTGAGGATCAAGGGCAAATTCACGGATTCTTTTGCCGAGACGGAAAAAAACGGTACCGATAACGCATGCAACATTTCGAGGAGGTCCCCTCCCTGCTCATCGGGCATCCGCTCGGCTTCGCCTACCCGGCTCACGTGACGGCGCGAAAGCCGGCGCCGGCAGGCGGATAGGAAGATGGGGCATGACCTGGCTTGAGAACCATCTGTGCGGATGATGCGGAAAAGGACCCGGCGGTCCGCTTATTCTCCGGCGGCTCGGATGACTTGTTCTCGGAGAATCGGACTTATGCGCCGGCCTTGAAGGATCATCTCATCTGTGGCGGAAGCGTCGAGTCGCGCACGACATCGGGCACGATCTGCAACCATGGCAATTCATCGAGCGGCGGGTCGGTAGCAGCTTTTCCGGCGTTGTATTCCACTAATACTGCTTCCGGAATTCGTATCAGCCCCTAAAGGGCAGGGCTTCCAAGGTGAGGGCCAGGAACGTTTCCCCAGCCCCGGTAGGGGCGAAAGACAATAGCCAGGGGCGTGAGCCCCTGGACTCGCCGATTAACTGTTAAAGCCCCGGTAGGGGCGGCAGAACTCTTTCGCCCCTACCGGGGCTTGTGGTTGTTAGGCACTGTAAAGAAATAAGTGCTCCATTTTGTTCTTGACAAGCAGCTGCAGCATCGTGCACCGTCATATATATGACGGAACATCGCATAGTGGAATGGATTCGGAATAAGTTTCGGTCTCTTTCGGGAGAATTGTCGGAACGCTCGCGACGATGCTGGGCAGCCGTCGAAGCAGCTTCGTTGGGGCACGGTGGTGTGAGTACAGTTTCCGAGGCCACCGGCATTGCCCGTTCGACCATTCGGCGTGATCTGCGAGACTTGAGTGGCGAGCAGACATTGCCGGAAGGGCAGCAACGGCGATCTGGTGGTGGGCGCAAGCGAGCCGAAGAGATAGATACCGAACTCTGCCTTGCGTTGGAGCGTTTGGTTGATCCAGAAAGCCGAGGAGATCCGGAATCGCCATTGCGGTGGACGTGCAAGAGTACACGCCTCCTGGCCCGTCAATTGACCAAGCAAGGTCATCCGGTTAGTTCGACCTTGGTCGGTCAACTTCTCAACGAAGCCGGCTATAGTTTGCAGGCCAATCGCAGACGCGTGAAGGGCTCAGTCATCCAGATCGCGACGCTCAGTTTCGGCATATCAACCGGCGAATTCAAGAACAGCAAAGGGTTGGACAACCAGCGATCTCGGTCGACACCAAGAAGAAGGAAACGCTGGGAAAGAAGAAGAATCCAGGACGCACCTGGCGTCGCAAGCGACAGCCGATAGAGGTAGACACGCATGACTTTCCCGATCCAGTCAAGGGCAAGGCCGTTCCTTACGGAGTGTACGACCTGGATCGCAATGAAGCCTGGGTGAGCCTCGGCATCAGTAGCGACACGGCGGAGTTTGCTGTGGAATCGATTCGCCGCTGGTGGCGTCGTTTGGGGAATCGCAGTTACGCGAAAGCCAAGCGGTTGTTGATAACGGCCGACTGTGGCGGCAGCAATGGCAATCGTAATCGGTTGTGGAAAGTGGAATTGCAAAAGCTGAGCAATGAGTTGGACTTGCAGATCGAGGTTTGCCATTTTCCACCAGGCACAAGCAAATGGAACAAGGTCGAGCACCGACTTTTCTGTCACGTGACAAGGAACTGGCAAGGACGGCCGTTGGAAAACTATGAAGTAGTTATCGAACTCCTGATCGCCACAACCACTACAACTGGCTTACGTGTGCATGCGAAACTGGACGGATCGAAGTACGAAAAAGGTCGAAAGATAAAGGATGCTGAACTAGAACGCCTGAATATCAAGCCCGCGAAATTTCACGGGGAATGGAACTATGTGATTCATCCACAAATGCGATCACCCCAATGGAGCACTTATTTCTTTACAGTGCCTTAGAGATCCTTTCCAGGGGCTTACGCCCCTGGCTATTATCTTCCGCCCTTCCAGGGCTCAAATACCAACCTTGGAAGACCTGCCCGTAAAGGTTTGGTAAAAGGTTGAGCATGCCGACTCCTACGAGATTGATTAGGGGCGTCGTGTTGGATACGACCGGGCCAGGATTATCGGCCACGATGGGCCTCGACCTCGAGGTTTATCTCTTCATCGAAGAGCGATATTCCAAAGTGCTCGAGCACATCGAGGAACTCGCGGCGCGAACACAGAAGGATCTCCGCTGCCCGGCCGGAGGAAATCTGGCCCAACTCATAGAGCCGCACGAGGAACGCTTCCTGGGCCAAATGTTCCAGCGTGCTTCGGTTCTGTCCTGGCAGAGAAAGCAATTCATCGGGACACTCGACCTGGAGGCGGGACATGATTCTCAGCACCTTTCCCTAAGGGCGTTCGGAAAGAATGAAAGGTTCCGTTAACGTTAGGGGCAACCCCTCGCCCCTACCCACGCCCATCAAAGGGAGAGGGTGTTGTTGATTCTCCCTCTCCCTTGACGGGAGAGGGTAGGGTGAGGGTGATTCGGCGACAAGAGCCCCCCGCTCCGCAGGTCTTTTCTTCCGTTCGCTCTTAGGCACCCACGGGACACGGACCGACTCTTCTCAACACCCCACAAGTCTATCCGATTCAGACGTTTGTGCCAATAACTCTGCTTACCATCATTTCTTGTAATTACTCCTTTTGACTGCTAATTGAAGCTGAAACCGGGCACGAAAGAGGGCAATTCAAACATACCATCGTCGAGTGGCGGCCGCTGACAAGAATGGCGACCGTCGTCGCCGTTGGGCGGCTGAGCATCGCCGGCTGGATGATCCGGGACAGCAAGGTCGGCAAGCTGTGGTCGCGCGACCGCGCGCTCGACGCCCTCAAGTTGCGGGGCGACGAGTTGGTGCTCGACGTCGGCTGCGGCCGCGGCCTGCTCCTGATCGGCGCCGCCAGCGCTTGACCACAGGGAAGGCAATCGGCGTGGACATCTGGAATGCCGAGGATCTGTCCGGGAACCGGCCGGAAGCCACGCTGGAGAACGCCCGGCTGGAGGGGGTGGCCGAACGCGTGGAGGTCAAGGACGGCGGCGCCCGCCGGCTCCCGTTCGCCGACGGCGCGTTCGACGTGATCGTCACACACGAGGCGCTGCACAACATCGGGAACGCGGCCGAGCGGGACACGGCGGTGCGCGAGATTGCGTGCGTGCTCAGGCCGGGCGGCCGCCTGTTCCTCGGGGGACGTCCGGCACACGGCCGGTACATGCAGGTGCTAGGGGAGTGCGGCCTGGAGGACGTGCGCCGTAGGGCGGAGTCAAGTCCCTCCCTGCTCATCGGCGCCATCAGTTTCGGCTTTGCCTACCGGGCCCACGTGACGGGGGCGAAAGCCGGCGCAGGGCGGCGGACAGGAGGACGGGGGCAATCCGATGGGAAAAGTCTATTTTATGGATACGCGACCTGCCCCGTCAGATCACAAGCCGCTTGCCACCTGCAGCGGATCGAGGTAGTCTCCGCCGCTACACTACGGATCGCGAGCGCCGAAGATATGGATCGACACCCCGACTTAGAACCATTGAAACGCGGAATAAGCCGGTGCACCAAATCGGTTGGGAGTTGGTCCGGCGTGGTGTATCGCTCGGCATCGGTTGCTTACTCCAACAGAGATGATCTTCTTACAGGGCTTGGCGCCAAGATTGCCGGCGCCCGGTGGAACCCGCCCAACACAATGGCGACGGTGTACTCGAGCTTGTCAATCCAGACGGCTACCGAAGAAGCCCTGGCCCATCACCGTTACTTTGGCTTTCCCATAGAAACGGCGTTGCCGAAGGTGATGGTGTCAATTCGCGTTAGTTTTCAGCGAATACTCGATTTGACCGACGGGCGCAAGAGAAAGTTGCTCGGCGTCAGCCGTGAGCGACTGCTCGACGAAGATTGGCGAAGAAAAAACGCTGGCGGCATGGAAGGGCTCACGCAGGCAATCGGGCGGCTGGCGTGGGAGGCCGGATGGGAAGGGTTGTTGGCGCCCTCGTCAGCCGATCGCAAAGGCAAAAACCTGATCATTTTCCCGGAGAATCTTGTTCCTCCCGAGAGCTACCTGCTCATCGTCAACCGCGAGCAACTTCCGCGGAGGGAGCGGCCAGCAGAATAGCATGCATATCTGCATGCATATGCCCTTGCCCGTCTCGCTAAATCATGGCATAATGGGAAGCCTGAGGGGGACGGAGTTGGCATCTCGGTGGCCAGTACCCGGGCGCAAAAAAGGGGAGCAAATGGCAGGCAAAACTAAAACCCCAGCAGCAAAAGTCAGGGAGGTCGCGTTGCCGCTGGCAAAGGCCGTAAGAGAAAAGATGCGCGTTCCTCGCAAGGTCTTCTCACGCCTCACCGGCTTCTCCGAGCGGCGCTGGCCGACTGGGAGAGCGGCAGACGAATCACCGAGCCCGGCTTGCGGCGAATTAAGGAGATGGCCCGGTTCCAGGAACGGTTGGCTGAGGTTGTCGATGCTGGGTCGATTCCCGAATGGCTCGAAAAACCCAATCCGGCCTTTGGCGACCTCAAACCGCTGGAGGTTATCGAGCGCGGCGAAATCGATCGCTTGTGGAGCATGATCTTTTACCTCGAATCCGGCACGGCGAGCTAGGTCTGACGCTTCGCACCGACATCGCCGGCTGGATGATCTGAGACAGCAAGGTCGGCAAGCTGTGGTCGCGCGACCGCCTGCTCGACGCCCTCAAGTTGCGGGGCGACCAAACCGTGCTCGACGTCGGCTGGGGCCGCGGCCTGCTCCTGATCGGCGCCGCCAAGCGCCCTGACCGCCGGGAAGGCACCTGCCGTGGACATCTGGCAGGCCGAAGACCTGAGTGGCAACCAGCCTTGAGCCACGCTGGAGAACGTCCGGCTGGAGGGGTGGCCGAGCGCGCCCTAGTCAAGGACGGCGACGCCCGCCGGCTCCCGTTCGCCGACAGCGCGTTCGACGTGATCGTCACACACGAGGTGCTGCACAACATTTGTAACGCGGCCGAGCGGGACACGGCGGTGCGCGAGATCGCGCGCGCGTGCTCAGGGCGGGCGGCCGGCTGTTCCTCGGAGACGTCCGCCACACGGGCCGGTACATCCAGGTGCTTCCGGAGTGCGGCGTGGAGGACCTGCGCCGTAGGGTGGAGTCGGTCCCCTCCCAGCTCATCGGCGCCATCAGTTTCGGCTTCGCCTACCCGGCCAATGTGACGGCGCGAAAGCCGGTTCCGGCTGGCGGACAGGAGGCCCTGCTGGTCAAGAGGCAACTAAACGGACATGTCTCTTTGCCACTAATTCGACCTGTCCCGTTTGATTGCCCCTATTCTGGAGAATTCGATCGATTCTCAGGCTGCCTGGTTAAAGGCCTGGCGAACAGGCCAGCATTCGCACGATCTACTTTTCGGCCTACCCAGGCTCAAATAGGTGAACAGAAGTACCGAACAACCTTGTATATCGCCGGACGGCTCGATAAGGTTCGACTATAGACAGACTCGCAGCATTCGGGGTGATTTTCTAATGATCAAAAAGAAGACTTTGTTCATCTTGGGTGCTGGTGCACACTGCTCCTATGGTTTTCCAAGTGGACCAGACCTCAAAAAAGAAATCGTTGGCCAAATCCAGACTTGGTTGAATGACAGGGACGGAATTCCATTCAGCGAAATGGGGCAGGCTGGGCTGATTCCACCACGAATGAGGCTCCAGATTTGCCGTGACTTTGCGGAGTCTCTCACGCACACACGCCACACATCCGTTGATGCATTCATGGAAACGCACAAGGCCAATCGAGAGTATGGGCGCTCTCGCGAAGGCCGCGATAGCAACTATTCTGAGCAGATATGAATATAAATATCAGCCGCCCAACTTCACAGACAATGACGACTGGCTCGGATATCTGTTTGAGAGCATGGTTGCTGGCGTACATTCAATTGATAGATTCGCGAGTACGAACCAGGTATCTTTCATCTCTTTCAACTACGACCGCTTTTTGGAATCATGGCTCTTGCATGCGTTGAAGTATACATACAGAATGCCAGAGGAGGAAACTCGTGGGGCGTTTGCAGTTGTCCCCATCGTCCACATGTACGGCAGCCTTGGCTCCTTTCCTTTTGTTCCTAGGCAGCTAGAGGTTGCAGGACTAAAGAGTGCCGTCGATGGCATAAAGACAATTTACGAGATCGCTGGCGTCGACACAATTCGTGAACCTGCAATTCGACTCATCAATGAAGCCGAATCCATATATCTCCTTGGATTTGGCTTTCACCCGGAGAACATTCAATTACTGAACTTAGCGAGCCTAAATCTAAACAATGGCACAAAACGCATGGCAAGTTCACGCTTTGGTCTCACTGACGGAGAATGGAGACAGCTAACAGACTTTCAAATGTATGGCAACATAGTACAAACTAACAGAGACGACTTCAAGTGTCAAGAAACATGAAAATCCTTAAGACTTTGAGGATACGGGGATGTAAAGGGGACGAAGGGCAGAACGGGTCAGGTCCAATTGCAATTGGACCTGACCCGTTTATCTGCCCCCCTCCTCCATCTTGACCACTACACCTTCACTGCCTGCGGCCCCGCTGTCAGAATCTGCATGTAACTCACAGCGGTCGCTCGGCTCTCCCACGTTCCCTTGATTCGTTCGGTGAGGCCCTTCACATCTGCTTCGACGCGCGTGGACCAAGATTCTCGTCGTAAGTGTAGACCCGCATCATATTGTCCACGTCGAAAATGGGGCCAGTGTCCTTTGACTTGACCAACACCACCGGCATCTCCTTTGCCAGTCGAATGCCAAGCTCGAACAAGACATTCGGGTTGTGGTCTGTGAGGTCGGCGATGACCAGTTCGGCGTTGAGTAATTGGTGGATGATCGTGTGGTGGATGATGTCGCTGTCTTCCCTTCTTGCCGTGAGCACACCGAACCCTGCTGCGTTTCCCGCCGGAGTGATCAGGCTCTTCAGAACCTCGTCGAAGAAGCCGGGGGAGCGGGCCAACTTGCCCTTTTCGCTGAACGGCATGACGACAAAGGCTGTCTTGTCGAACTCGCCTTGCGGCTGCCCGAGAACCCGGAACTCAATGCCTTTGGTGATGCCGTTCGCACTTGGACTGGGAACGCCCTTCAGTCCGCCTTCAATTTCGAGGTATTTGCAGTTCGCCTTGAAGACTTCGACGAATTCGGCGTGCTGCGCTGGCGGGATCTGGAATTTGCCCTCAAGCGTGTTCGAGACGTACTGCTCTTCGGGCAGTTTGCTACCGTTGTAATGGTCGTACACCTGTTTGAACTTCTCGACCTTGAAGAACGCCTCGATCTTTTTCTGCCGCTGAATTTCGCCGTTGTCGGCGTAGACGATGGCCCGACCCAGATCGGTCAGTTCAATTGTAGCCGTGTCCCTCGTGCCCACAGTAAGGCCGTAGTCACGGGCTGCTGTACCGAGGCACCAGAATTTATTGGTCATTTGCGCCATGTCACATGCTTTGGCAACAAGCTTTGGCTCCAGCGGATTGCCGCTGTTCTTGGCACGAATGGCCACGGGGATCTTCAGAGCCTCTTCTAGTGAGACAATCGGATAGGAGCGGCGTGCTTTCTGGCCTTTATTACCCATGCCGTTTTCACCGTTGTCACGTTTTTGCTTAGCCGTAGGCTTCCTCGCCATTGGATCTCACCCAAGGTTCGTGCGATGCTGGTACTTGATGTCTTGACCATTTTACAGGATTGCGAAGTGAAACGGGAGGCCGGAGGTAGTCAGGCGTCCACGAGTACTCTATATTGAGCGGACAAGGCGGCAAGATCTCGCCAGCATCCAGAATGGATGCAAAAGGTCAAAATATCAGCAAATTTTGCCCGCCAGCGGTCGCAACGCAGGCCGCCTCTTTGGCCCTCTGTTGCCCTCGCGAATCGCCTAGCGAAAATGCGTGCCCTGCCATTCGGCAGTCGAAGGGAATGCGGCCTTCGGCGGGGCAAAGGATTGATCGAACGCGAGCTCGTCAGAATCAGAGGTTGTCATGGAAGCGATGATAGCACGCTCAGGTCCGAATCGAAGAATTTTCTTGACGCATGTATACTTCATGCGTTCACGCAATCTTCATCAAATCCACTCATTACGTATGAAGCGTGCGATTGTCCCATGAGTTTTTCTAATGGAGGTTGAGTATGTCGATCGCAAAGTTGGTGCAGGCTGTGGAGCCTGACGGTGTTAACTGGATGGACATCGTCGACGAGGACGGCCAGATTCACCACTACACCCGCGAGGGCATGGTGCCCGATGGCAAACAGGTACACGTGAGCATGCAGCTCGACGGTCGTGTGGTCCTCACACGGACGCAGGATGGCAAACCCCTCTTCGAGTCAGGAAGAGCCTGGCTTGCCGACAGAGATCTTGGTTCACTACATGGAAATCCAGCCCGGGCGCCATTCCCGGTGGTCTCGGCCTGGAAGAGTACGCAGAAGTTCATGCTGACAAAGACCGAGTAGGCAGTATCAACCGCGCGGCAGGCATCCATACCTGCCGGCTGTTTCATTTGAACCTGGAGAATGAGCGATGGCTGGCGATTTAGGCGCGACACGTGATGTTCCGTGCTATTTCATGTTTCCCGAATCCGATGGGCGATGGCGGAGTCCAGCGCACAATGTCCGCGGTCGACGGGCATCATCATAAGATTTTGTGACCTGGTCCCCAGACAAGATCGGGTGAAGGCTTCGGGATTACCCTCACGTACCACGTCCTTCAGGATTTGAGGACCGTCGGCGGGAAAATGATCGGCAAGATAGCGAAGAATGTCGTTCAAAACGGCAGGCTGATGTCAGCCGATGTCGTCGCAGAAGAGGCCGAAATCATCATTGAAATCGAAAAAGCCTAGATCATTGTCATGGCGCGGCGAGGCTCATCGGCAAAAAGGAAATGAACTTCGTCCGTCGTGTAGACGCTCCGGCCGTCCGGGCTCGCGAGGCTTTTCAATCTGTTCTCGACCACCTCAACGCCGTACATGTCTGATTCTTCTTGGAAAGTAGAAACTTCCTGCAGTTCAAATTCCCGACCATCATCCTGCCTGCGCACTTTGAAAGTGCCCGTCACTTTCTTCCACGTTTTTGGCATGATTAAACCCTTCTCTTTCAAACAAAACCGCGACGCTTAACGCCGGGCTCGGCGTCGTGACGGTTCTTGTGCTACGAAAAACCGGGTCCATTTTACATCAACCTCCGGTTATCAAGCAACCAGCACCCCCCGCTTGTTTTAGCTGGAAAAACGAATTTGATTCAGCCCGGTCCCGGTTGATGCACCACCTGACCTTTTCAGCTTATCCCAAGCCTTGCGTGAGATCGTTCAAATCCTGCGGGATGGTGTCGTGGCTGGTCAGCAGTACTCGTTGATCTACGTCCAGTACGGGTGAGATGCCGAGGAGTTCCTAGTTGGCCGCAGTTTGGTGCCGCACATGAGGCCCGGCCATGAATTGCGGCCGAGATGCTCATTTTTGCCGGGCCGCGTTTTGCAGTCGGCGATTGCGCGTAAGCTGAGCGTCGAGTTCCTCGCCGCCGATGGAGCGGACCATGGCGCCGATGGGTGTGGCCGGGTCGTTGGACCAGAACAGGCCCATGTCTTCGCTGCCCTCGTAATGGAAACCGACACGGGAGCCATATTTTTCCGCAGGGCCTCGCCATCTCTGAGCCCGCTGCTCCAGCCCAGGATGGCGAAGCTCAGATCGAGCTCGTGCACGAGAATTCGATTGGTTCCACGCACCTGGGCCGCCACAAGTCCGGTCGGCTCGAAGATGGTGGCATTGTCGCGCAGGCTTGCCGAAATCGCACGCGAATACCGGTGTTGCTCCTCCGGGCGTCACACCGCCTTCGAGGTCGTCCTTGCCGAAGTCGAGGTGACGGCCCATTCGGGCAAGATGGCCAGGTCGAGACCGCGCCGGAGTACTTGGTTTTCGCTTGCGCGGCCATGACGTCGACGATGGAGCCAATCTGTTCCAGCCGCGCCGAGGGCCCGGGATATTTGCCATAGGGCCCCAAGATGGCAGTAGCGACAATGACCTTGCGCGGCGGCTGGTCGGCACGAAACTCGGTTCGCCCGCGCGGCTCCTGAGACAGGACCGCCGCGGAAAGGAGGACCGCAAGCGCACTCCAGCCAGCATGCGTCAGTGGAGTGAAGAAGACTCCTAGCACATCAAAGAGGCGGCCCGCGTTTAGGAATATTGTAACGGCTACTTCAGGCTAAGAATTGAATCCTACTATTACTCCTGCTCTTGCTCTTAATCGTCTTCCTACTCTTACTCCTACGCTTTCTCTTTTTCCTAGGGGGCAGAACTTGACAGCGGATGCTGTTGCCAGGACGGAAAAAGCAGAGAAAGAGTAGGAGCAAGATTAAGATTAGAAAAAGTAGTAAGAGCAAGAGAAAGTTTAGGAGTAGGAATGACGCCGGCCGGAAAATGTCGTGCTGCTTTATCGGTGCGATTGCAACCGAAACAATCTAGTCTGCGGGCCATGTAATGGAGATAGCTCTAATCATTGCCCGATTGCATTTCGGCTCTCGGGTGTTCGGCATCCCATGAACAGCGGCTTGTACGCCAACCGGAACGCACTTTCAAACATTGAACCGAATTTCGTTTTTGATTGACCCCGCTTACCCCGATACCGTATGCGGATATCATCTCGGATCCTCGGAGTTCTCGCTTTGATGTGCCTGCCGCCTAGTCGCGGGGCCCAGAGCCAAAAGAATTTGGGACGTCCCGATTGGTCAACAAGTCGGCCCCGCGGCCGACCTGCCAATGCAGCGGACTTAACGTCTGGCTTCATCCTTCGGCTAAAATCGACAAAGAACATCCTGATCGAAAGCGTCCGGTGTATGTGCCGACCGGACAGCACGATGACTCGTTACGCAGATAAGTAAAGGAATTACATTTGCCGACTCAGCACGGAGGGAGTTCGGAATGGTTGCTTACCGGAAGGCTGGACGGGGGACGATCCTGCGGTTCCAGCCTTTTCGCGGCCCGCACGGACTTGAAAAGAAAGTACCCGATCACAACGAACGTGGCGACCGGCGAGACCCACTCCGGGACGGGGAAGTGGAAGGCATGAAGCAGCATCACCACGCCGAGGACCAGGATCGAGTACATGGCGCCGTTCTTGAGGTAGACGTACCGCTTCACGCGCTCGATGTTGCCGATCGTCAGTTGTCGGACGGCGATCGCGCCCAGGCCGTTGCCGACCAGGATGAGCGGGACCGACAGGGTGAACGCAAACGCCCCGAGCACTCCGTCGATCGAAAACGTGGCGTCGATCACCTCCAGGTAGAAGATCTTGCTCAGGTCGGACAGCGGGCTCCGCCCCTCGAGCAGCTGCTCCTCGGCCCGGGCGGCGTTTTCCTTGAAGCCGTGGGTGATGAAGAACGCCGTGGAACCGACCACCGCCCCGAACGCCATGTACGGGTCTTGGTGCAGGGCGAACCAGACGATCAACGCGAGGAACACGGACACGACGGCGAAGAACCAAACCCCGTGGTGGTGGATGAACCTCTCGCCGGGCAGGCCGTAGCGCTTCTCCTCCTGGAACAGCCAGTGACAAAACAGGAAGACGAGGAACGTGCCACCGCCGGCCAGGAGGATCGGGGCCGACTGTTGGATCGCCCGGGCGACGCTTTCGTCGCTGCTGAACGCGGCCGTGAGCGCCACCGACCAATCCCAGCTCCGGCACGGTAGCCCAGACGATGAGCCACGGGAGCAGCCCGCGGATCAGGAATACCGCGATCACGATGCCCCACAGGAGGAACCAGCGCCGGCCCGCTGGCCCATGGTGGCCAGCACTTCAGCATTGATGATGGCGTTGTCGATGCTGGTGATAATCTCGAAGACACTCAGCCCGACAACCGTCAAAATGACGCTCAACCAGTCCATAAAGCGCCCTTTCTTTCGGGGGCAATAAAGCGGGACAGGTCTAATTAACTGAAAAGAGACCTGTCCCGTTGAAATGCCCCGACCGTTAAGTCGGCTTCGTAGCGGATACGAGCTTCGTGGCGAGCCAGGGCCCGCTCCACCACATCCGCCAGCCCAGGCTCCGGCGGGCAACCGCGAGCATCCCGAGCTCCGTGAGGTAGCGTTGGTAGAGGCGCGTAGACATGAGATCGGCGATCAGCAACCGTCCACCGGGGCGCAACACGCGCACTGCCTCTTCAATCGCCTTCTCGCGGCCAGCCCGGACCTTGACATTATGCATCGCTACGTTAGAGACCACCAAATCGAAACTGTCCGCCTCGAAGGGGAGCGCGGTCATATCTGCGGTGTGCAACTCGATCCGGTCGGCCACCCCTTCGGCAAGAGCGTTGCGCCGCGTGGCCTCGGCCGAATTGCCCGACTGATCTTCGTGCCGCCATAAGTCCACACCAACCGCCCTACCTGTCGTCAGATGCTGGGCGGCCAGCAACAACACAGCGCCACGTCCGCAGCCCAAATCCAAGATGCGCTCATTGCCACGCAAGTTGAGTTGATCGAGCAGTTCGGCCCAGACCAGGAACTTACCCCTCCGCGAGGTGTACAGACCACAACTCGCGCACGCCAGCACAATGGACGCACCAAGGAACGGCCAGACGGAACCTGTTACCACGCCTTGCACGACGTTCGCAGCCAGGAGCACTCCGAGGATGGGCAATAGATAAGGGGCGTCCAAACCATAGGAACCGTTCCTTCGAACCGGTCCGATTAGCTCCTGCGCGCGGCCGGTTTCGGACGTTTCACCAGACTCTTGCATCGATAATCGCTCCTGGCAGATCTCTCTCCGGTAATTCGCTTTAATGCCTAAGTCATTGGCGATTCAACTACATTTCGTAATTCATAATGCCAGTTTGATTTACGAGACCTCTCCGTCTGCAGCCCTTCACGCCTGATATTGCCTGCTGCTGACCATGATGGAGTGATACCTCTGGCGGGGGCGTGCAATCGCAGCAGTGGCAGGCGTGACCAGGTGCGTGCATTTCCAACCACGGATTAATAGCTTGCAAATTCGCAAATAGTCACGGAGAATCAGGGCGCGAATTCCTCGAATCCTTTCCATGAGTTCAGTCATGACCTCGAGGAATCTTATCGAGTGTTGGTTGCCCCGCTCCTAATTTTCCGCAAGGAAGGCTTCGGGCGGTGGACGACCAGGCCTGAGAATGCTCGGAGGCGTCGCGGGCGGTTTCCTATTCTGGCTGTCCCGTCTGGACGTCGGACCTGGCAAGCTCAAGGCCACGCCCGATGACTTGATCTCGGCGTTCATCGGTTCGATGTCGCGAGATCCTGGCAATCGGTGTCGAAACGCAACCCATTGAAAACGCGGAGCCATTAGTGGCTCCAGAAAACCGTCGGGCGACGGGACGCTCAAAACCACCTTAGTTCATCTCCCTCGACGCGATCGGAGGAACGCGTGGAGGAAAATCAAATCACGTCTCTAGAGATTCACTCGGCGTTCGAAAATTGCGTTGCGGCACCTCAAACGGTGGCCGGTCGTGAGTAGAGGCAAAACCAGTGCGAGCCAGGGCTCGGCGCCCGACTCGAAGAGCAATGCGAAACATCCTTGAAAAAAGAGGAACCGACAATGTCATGGTCAAGAATTCTCGGAGTCAGTTCGGTAGCACTTGCGATCTTTGCTTCTGACGCAATGGCACAGCGCCGTGGAGGCGCGGTTAGCGGGGGCGTGCGCGGAGCGGTGGTCGGCGGCATGGTAGGCGGGAGTGAAGGAGCAGCGACAGGGGCCAAGGCCGGTGCAGTTACCGGCGCGACCCGCGCCGCCGTTAATCGAGAAACCCAAGCGCACACCCAGTACGAGAACACCACCCAATACCAAAATGCCCAGCGTTCGAACTTCAACGAAGCACCGCCGGAGGTTGTCGGAACGGCCCCAGCCGGTGCTGCCAAGAAGTCCAACGAAGAAGTTGTCATTCGCAAGGACGGCAAACCCATTGTGGGCGTTACGTTCCCGGCCGACTGGAACCAAAAGACCTCAGAAAACTGTATCTCGGCAGTCAGCGGTGACGGACAAGCCTACGCGATGTTCGTCACTCTCGATGGGGTGTCTGACAAACAAGTCGGGATCAAGAAGGTCACCGAAGGGCTCGAAAACCACTTGAAGGACATCAAGTTCGACGAACCGAGCGAGACGAAGGGCGGCGCCACGGTCATTACCGGCACAGGAAAGGCCAAGAAGAGCGGCGTCGATGTCGTGTTCGCGACCGGGGTCTTCGATGCCGGGAAAGGACAGTTCGTCGGGGCGGCGTTTGTCGTCGATTCCAAAATCGAGGATTATTACAAGGAGACCATCCGCAGCATCTGCCAGTCGATTCGCCGCACCGAGGATTTCGTGAAGTAAAACAAGGATGTATGGTTGTGCACTGCCGGCGGCCGCCCGGGCTGCCGGCAGCTTTTGTTTCAGTCGGCAGGCGGGAGGAAACGACATGCAATTCAAGCGCCTTGTGGCACTGCTCGCCCTGGCGGCTGGCTTTGTCGGTATACCAGCTTGCATCCTGGGAGTGTTTGCCGCCTGGTCGTTGGCATCCCGACTAGAGAAGACCAACGCTACCGTCTTCGCCATGATCGACAAGGGATTGGCGGCCGCTCAGGATCGAGCCAGCAGCGTGCAGGAGCGTGTTAAGGAATCCAAGATTACGGCCACCGAAATTGATCAGCGATTCGGAGATTGGGGCGCGAGGAAAGCAAAAGAAGGCCTTGCGGCACGGCTCGAGATCGAGGGTCGGGCGGAAAAGCTGTCCGGGCACCTCAAGACTGCTGACTCGTCGGCTCGAGATGTCCGCCGAGTCGATTCGAAGCGTCCAGCAAGTTTTGGAGTTGGGAGAGTCCATCGGCGACTCCGCTGGACCCGGCCTCAGTTAAAGAGGCGCTACTGACATCATGTCGCTGCAGAATACTTTGCAGGAGACCGAACGAAAGGTTGACGAAATCCGTGAGTTTGCGGCCAACAAGGCAGGCGAATCGGAAGAGTCTCGAATTGCGCCGTCACCAAGTTGCTGGGACGCGCCCTGGTGACGATCGGCGAAATCGACACTCGCCTCGAGGATTCTGTTACGCGGCTATCCGAGTTACGAACCCACGCGCCCCAGTTGAAGGCGAAGACCAGCGCTTACATCTTGGTGGCGAGCATCGCATGTTACTTGCTCCTCGCCTGGATCGCTGCTGGTCAAGCCGCCTTGTTTCAGTGGGGCTGGTCAAATCGTAAACTTCCGATTGCCGGGCCTATCGAGCATGGAAGCCCTAAAAGCGTTCGAAACAAATGATTCGAAACCACACCCAGGGAGAGCTTCCTTGGACTGCGGCGACTTTCCGCCGCTTTTGTTTTTCTTCACTGCAAACAGCCGCACGATTAGGTCAACAATCTGGATAGATTCCAGAAGAAAAAACAAATGAAAGCCACGGAAAAGCGCCGCTCTCCAAATGGCGCCTTCCTTTGAACGCCGCCGGCGCAGCAAATGACTCACTTCTGTCATTCAAAGGCCTTCATCCCCTGCGGGTGGGCAACGTCACAATGCAGTCGTCGTAGGCTGTGCCGAATGTTCCGCGCGGGTCGCCAAGTCTAGGGCCAGATCGGCCAAATCCTCTCCGTTACAACTGATGCGACAGGAAAATAGATGGTAGACTATTCGCACGCCATGCACGGACGACCGGGTTACAATCTCCCCTCGGCGCTCGATAATCGAGCGTTATTTGTACTCGTCCTGAAGGCCAACGTGTGCGGAATGCGCCGCCATCTCTCTTCCGGCGCCTTGCAAATTGGCCTAGCTGACAGTCGGCCATTCTCGTCTGCCTCAGCTCGTGCATCATCTTCGTAACGGATTGCGCTGCGTAGAAGGGTAGGTGAGGGAAATCCGTTATGGACCTCTTCCCGCAAGTGATCACGGGCGCATTGCTGCTCACGAGCGCCCCGGTCGCAATTTGGATGACCGGCGCGATTTATTTCGACGTGTGCGGCGCAGCCAAATGGGGCCGGTGGGTCGCGCTGGGGTGGGTCGTTGGCGTCTTCGCCATGTTCGTAGTCTGGCAGCCGCTTTGGCAGCCGCTCGTTGCACTGGCCGGGGCCGAAGCGGTGTTCCTCGTCTGGTGGTTCCGCCAGAAACCGAGCAACAACCGCGACTGGGACCCCGTCGTGGCCGTGCTGTCGCGGGCAGTCCGCGCCGGTGACGAGGTGACGATCGAGAACGTCCGCAACTTCGAATACCGCTCGCTCCGCGATTTCACGCCCCGCTACGAGACGCGCACGTTTCACCTCGCGAATCTCGCCGCCTTGGACGTCATCTTTTTCAAGTGGTCTGCAGGCTGGATGAGTCACCCTGTGTTGATCTTCGACTTCGGCGTCCACGGGCGTCTCTGTATCTCGATCGAAGTGCGCTTCCCTAAAGGACCAAGGTTATTCGCTGCTCCGCAGCCTCTACCGGCAGCAGGAGCTGATCTTCCTCGTCGCCGATGAGCGCGATGTCATCTTGCGCCGCACCAAGCACAGCAAGGGACAGGAGGCTTTCTTATACCGCCTCAACTCCGATCCCGATGAGCTGCGCACCCTGTTTCTGGATTACGTCTCGAGCATCAACAGCCTTTATGAAACGCCGCGTTGGTACCACGGTCTGTGCACCAATTGCACCACCTCGTTCTACAAGCTGCCCAGCCGGCAGGCCCGACGCGATTGGCGCATGTTTGCGAACGGCCGACTGGACGAGGCCCTGTATGAGGACGGTCGCTTGGACCGCACCTTGCCATTCCCGGAACTAAGGCGTTGCGCACATCTCAATGATATTGCGATCAATGCCCCCGATGAGGGATTTGGAGACTACATCCGCCAGCAAATCGAGAGGCGCCGCCATGAGCGATGAAATCATCCCGCTGCTCAAGGTCAACCAGTACTTCCAGGGCGCTCCGACGAGGCCTTGGAGGACGTTGTGCGCCAGCACGGGTAACGCACCATCCGGCCGGCAGCGTCGTCCACGAGGCGGATACCGTGCTCACTACGGTCGGCTTCGTGCTGCGCGGACGGCTCAAGGCTGTCCAGATCAGCGCCCGCGGCACCGAGTCGCTGTTTCGTATGATCGACCGCGGCGAACAATTCGGCATGATGGTCGGCGCTCTGGCCGAACCGCTGCCGATCCGCGTCGTCGCGCTGGAGCCCACGACGGTGCTCAGGCTGGACTACGAACAGGCGATGGAGCTAACGTTCACCTGGCAGGACCTGCGGCGTTTGTGGCTCAAAACCTACGCGGGCAGCCTGCGGAAGTTGTTTTTCGGCGCCGCTCCCAAACGGGCGCCGATGATGCTGGCGCTGATTCACGATTCGCCTGCCACGCGGCGGGCGGCCGAGCAGCTCATCAAGCGGCTCAGCGACATCGGCGAGCGGCTGGCCGTGTTCAGCGATTCGGACCAGTGGCAAGGGGTCGCCGAACATCCGTTTCCGGCCGCTCCGGACCAACGGACAAGATCTGACGACGCAAGAAATCCGCGAACAGATAGCCCCGTGGCAGGATGCCAACCGCATCATTTTTGACGTGCACTCCTATCTGACGCCGGAGCGGGCCGCCCGGCTCATGGAGCTCGTCGACCGAGCGGTATACTTCGTCGTTGCAGGAGCTGCAGAGGCTGCCATCCAGCGCCTGCAAGCAATCGGCGTGCCGGCCCGCGGCTGGCGCGACAAGATCAGTGTCGCCTGGTTGCTCGAGGGCGACAGCCCCGTGGTCCCCATCGTTCCCGGCCTGGGCGAGATCGCTTGCCGAGATTTCAAAATCGCCGAAACGCCTCCACAACTTCCCCAGGGGCGATCGCTGGCCAATGGAATGGAGCGGCTGGTCCACGATCTGCGCGGGGTTCGCATCGGCCTGGCCCTGGGCGGCGGGGCCGCTCGCGGCATGTCCCACCTGGGCGTGCTCAAGGCCCTCGAGAATAGTGGCATCGTGGTCGACATGATCGCCGGCACCAGCGCCGGCGCCATGACCGGCATCATGTATGCCGCCGGCCTGGATCCAGACTACAACGCCGATCAGTTCGCCACGGACCTTCAGCCGTCGTGGATTTTTCGCCACTTGCCGCGGGGCAACCACTGGTACCTTTTCTACAAGTACCGGCGCGGGCAGTTCGACCCGATGCTTCGCAAGTTCCTTCATGACTGGAGACTCGAACAACTCCCCGTTCCCTGCCTTTCGGTCACCGTCGACCTGGTGGGCGGCAAGTCGGTAGTGCGCGAACGCGGCGACGCCGTCCATGCGATTCTCGAGAGCATTAACTTGCCCGTGCTTTCCGTGCCGATCGTCCGCAATGGCCAGGCACTGATCGACGGCGGACTGGTCAACAACATCCCCGCCGACGTACTGGTGTCGATGGGCTGCAATTTCGTGATCGCCGTCAGCGTGACGGCCAAGATGGAAACGACATTCTGCGAGATTACGGCCGAGAATCCGACCTTTTCAGGCTCCAGCCCGAGCATCGTGCCGACAATTTTGCGCAGCCTGCTGGTCCAAAGCCACAACCTGAACGCCGTGGGCATAGCAGCCGGCCGACGTGGTCATCGAGCCGGACGTGACCGGCTTCGACCTCGCGGAGTTCATGAAGGCGAAAGAACTCTCGGCGATTGGCGAGGCAACCGCACTCGAACAAATCCCGAAGATCAAACGCCTGCTGGCCCGGCTCGATCCACAGCTCTTCGGTGCGCCCGCTGAGGAGCTTGCCGCCGTGAAGTCGTGACTGGCTGGACTTATTCGACACTCACACCAAGACATGATGCTCTTCGACCGGCACCACGACCCTTTGCATGGGTTTTTCGTCACGCACGCGCTCGACGGCTGGCGTTGGCAACCGCTTGGCGAATCTTTCTGTCAGGATCGGCCCCAAAACGGAGGTGACCACCAAAAGCACGATGGCCGAGTTCAGCACGGGTTCTCCAATCAGGCGCTCGCCCGCCGCGTTCGTCGTGTTGTAGGCGACCAGTGCGGCAGCCAGTGTGGCGGCCACTTGCGGAATGGACAGCGACCACATCGTCAGCCCTTCGAGCCGGGTATAGCCGAAGGCCCGGCGGGCGACAGCGGCTGCCAGGTATTTCGACCCGATCAGCCCGCCGACTATCCCGAACACAAGCCAGAAGTGGGTTACGAGCGTGTTCGCGAAGTTTTGCAAGTCGATCAAGAATCCGATGGTCAGGAAGAACACCGGAATGAACAGATGATTCCCAATGAACTCCAGCTCGTGCTTGGCCTCGCTGTTGCGCGTGGCCGTGTTCACCGCCAGGCCGGCCAGGAAGGCGCCGATGATGCCCTCCAGGTGGATCGCCTCGGCCCCCACGGCGGCGACGGCGACCAGGAGCAACATGAGAGCGAACTGCCCTTCCTTGGTGGGCTTTTGGTCAAACAATTTCTGGGCCACCCAGCCCAGCCCGAAGATCACAGCGGGGACATAAACTGCGAGCTGGAATACCTGGATGGCAAACGTGTCGGGGGCAAACCCCGAAACGTGGATCGGAATGCAGATCGCGAGCACCAGCAGGGCGGCGACATCGGTGAACACGGTCGCGCCGATGGTCACCGTGACTGCTTCGTTTCGCAACTTGCCAAGCTTCTCGACAATGGGGAACGCAATCAGGGTATGGGAAGCGAGGAGGGACCCGATGACGAGCGCCCCGACCCAGGCGTAACCGGACCAGAATCCGACGAGAAAGCCCGCCGCCAGCGGAAACGTGAACGTCAGGAGCCCAAAGCCGATGGACCGGTGACGAGTCCGGTTGAATTGAACCAGGTCGATTTCCAGTCCCGCAAAGAACATCAGCAGGAGCTTGCCAAGTTCGGCGAAGAATTCGACGACCTCGCCATGCCGGGGAGCGAGCTGGAGGCCGAACGGGCCGATCAACACTCCGGCCGCCATCAGCCCGACCACCGCCGGCAGCCGAACTCGACGGCACAGGGGTGGAATGGCAAACAGGATCACCATCGCTACGGCGAACCGCGCGAGCGGTGGTAACTGAGTCAGCTCCGTAATGGCAGCGAACATGGCTGGAACGCTTTCGATCTGGGGCGGCCAAGAGGCTGGCAGCTTGCCGCGGTGGGGACATGCACTTCATTCCATTGGGACACACCTGGCGGCGCGAATTCAACCTGGACGAAACGAATTCGTCCGGAAATCTCGATTATTCAGCGGTGCAATGCGATTATTCGGCACGGCTTGCCGAGTGGCGAGAACAAGTCAGGTACGATAGTACGTTCATTAAGCAACGGCGCTGAAGCTGTCCACTTCAAGTCCAAGGTTCGAGGGGGGTCATCCAATGCTCGGCATCTATCGATTTCTGAAATCGACCATCGTTGGCGGACTGGTGGTTTTGGTGCCCGTTACGGTCCTGGCAGCCGTCCTCGCCTGGATCATCCCGATGTTTCTCAAGGTTGTCGTGCCGGTGTTCGAGTGGCTGCCGGACAAATCGGTTGGCGGCGTATCGCTCACCGTTGTGGCAGCCCTAATCCTTATGGTGGGTGGCTGCTTTGTGGTCGGGCTGGTTGCGGAGACGGCCCTGGTCCGCCGCCTTGGCATGGGCGCGGACAAACTCGCTCTTTTCGTGCCAGGCTATGCCCTGATGAAACACGTTGGGGCCGACGTGGTTGGCATCGAACGCAAGAATCCGGTGAAAACGGTGCTGGCTCGATTCGAGGCATCGTGGCAAGTCGGTTTCCTCATGGAAACCTTTTTTGATGGCCGGCACCTCGTTTTCGTTCCCGGTGTGCCGCGGGCGCTGATCGGAACTTTGCACATCCTCGAGCCAGATCGAGTGCAAGTTCTGACCATTTCCGTCTCATCGGCACTCGACATCCTGAGCCGGCTGGGAGTGGGGTTCGGGCAAGCCTGGTTAAAGGAGAGCGGGGGCGCTGTATGAATTTCCTGCGTCAAGAACTTCGCCACAACCCGATTCTCTGGTTGTTGGCCTTCGTGCCAGTGGTGTTTGCCGCCGCTCAACTCGAGCCCGACGCGCACTCGCTGCTCTTCGTGCTCTCCGTGCTGGCCATCGTTCCGCTGGCCGCAACGTTGAGTCGCGCCACCGAAGCTGTCGCCGCCAGGACGGGCGACGCCGCGGGCGGGCTGCTTAACGCCACGCTGGGCAACTTGACCGAGCTGGTGATCGCGCTGACCGCCTTGCGCTCTGGAGAATACATGCTGGTGAAAGCCTCCATCGCCGGGGCGATTGTCACCAACACGCTCTTCTTGCTCGGCGCGTCGTTCCTGGTGGGGGGACTCAAGCATCACGTTCAGCAATACAACCGGGCCGGCGCCCAACTGCAGGCGGGAATGCTCTTCCTGGCCACCGTGGCGCTGTTGATTCCTTCGGCCATCGCCGCAACCGAATCGGCAACCAAGGCAGAGTTCAGCCAGACGCTGAGTGTGGGCCTGTCAATCTTGCTGATTGTTGCCTATGGTCTGGGCCTGCTTTTCTCGCTCAAGACGCACCGCGACGTATTTGCCGGCACGGAACACGGCGAAGAGGGCGAGGCGCCCTGGCCGCTGGGCGTAGCCCTGGTCGCGCTGGCTGTCGCCACGATACTGGTCGCGCTCGTCAGCGAGGTGTTCGTCGAGTCGGTGCAGAAAGCGGCGCAAGCGTTCGGGATGAGCCCGGCGTTCGTGGGCTTTATCGTGGTTGCGCTCTGTGGGCGGCGCCGCGGAGATGGCGTCGGCGTTTTCCGCCGCCCGCAAGAACCGGCTGGATCTGAGCGTGGGCATCGCGCTGGAAGCGCCGCCCAGATCGCGCTCTTTGTCGCACCGGTGCTTGTCCTGGCCAGTTTCGCAATTGGTCCGGCGCCCATGGACCTGCGACTCTGGCCAGGCGCGGTGGTGATGGTGCTGATCGCCTCCGTGACCGCGGCGCTGGTCACGAATAGCGGTCAGTCGGCCTGGTTCGTCGGCATATTGTTGTTGTGGGTGTATGCGATCTTTGCCATGACGCTTTATCTGTTGCCGCCAGCGCAGTGACCCGCCGGCGCGTTCGTTGATGCGACCATAGCATGAAGACATTCCCACCGCGATGGCTGCCTGGTTCCAGCGACATTACCAGGCCTTCACAATGGCGGATTGGATCTGGTATTCGAACGGCCGGTCCTTCCCTACCTGGAATTCCCAGTAATTTAGGAAGTACCAGTTGCCGGTGATCTGGAACCGCGTACCAGGGCCAACGCCGACATAAGTAGGTTTGCCGCCATCCTCAAGCGGGACGACGATGTTGCTGTTCACATACACCACAAGGTCGCCGAACGGGACGTCGTGCGGCGTGAAATAGCGTCCGACCGCCACGTCGCCGTTAAATGCCGTCTGGGCAGTCGACTCGCCGAAGTCCAGTTCTCCGGTGGACAGGAGAACCGGATCCCCCTTGAAGTTATCCTTATTCAGCGGGACGTTGACGCCGGCCCCGCCGCGCACTACCCAGGCGCCGCCCGGGTTGCTCCAGAAGGAGTAGCGCGGATTCACGGCCATCAGGCCGCCTCCCGTATCGGGTCGACCGGTCGGCACGGTCACGGCGAGAACGGCCAACTGTGTGAAGGCCTCCGATTCCGAGAGCAAGAATCCCCCAGCAATCTGGAGGTCGCCGAAGTCGGTCTGGTAGCCCTTCGTGGGGTCCTCTGTTCCGTTGGAAGAAATGAACGGTGCGTTGAAATACAATTCGAACCGGCGACTGAGAGGTAGGAAGGCGCTGAAGTTGCTTCCGTACGCCTGTCCGCCGAACGGCTTGTTTAGGTCGTTCTGGTATGTCGTACTTACCAGCCCGAGGCGGTAGAACACGCCTTCGAACGCCCCCAGCCAGCCTTGGCGCGGCGTCAGCCCGTCTTGCCCGGCTGGACCACCTGCCCAGGGATCGAGCCAGCCATCGCTGAAGAAAGTGTCGAGCGTGAGCGGTCGCCATTTGCCCGGGGCGGAGGCGTCACCGAACAGCGACTCGCTAATCGTGTCGCGGAGGCTCTTTTCGGCCGGATACGTTGACGGCGCTACGCCAAGATCCGAGAAGGATGCAGTGGTGTCGAGCGCCTCGGCGCGGCGTTGCTGTCGCCCGTCACCGCCGGCATTGCCGCCGGCGGGAGCATTGGCGGCGGGTTCTGGCCCGGCGTCTCCCGCGAACGTCAGGTAGGAGGCGGCAATCGCGAGCGCGAACTTGCCGCATCGAACGTGGAACGTCTCAATCTTCATCATTCACTCTCCTCAGCTTAGCGGGTTTGCATGCGGAGCCGTTCAATCGTAGGTTGGCCAAACCCCGGCAGCGATTGCCACGAGGTCCACGCCCTCTGTTGAGTCATGTATCTTGATCGGCTAGAGAAAAGACCTGACTTGGGCAAATTTGACTCAAAACCGGTGAATAGCTCATTCGTGGTATTTTCGGCAAGATGCCGTAATCCCACTCAATCCGGTTCGCGCAGCGACTGCCATTGAGCGCAATTTACCGGGCGCTCGTGCCCTTGTTTCGCAAGACGATGGGCCGCGTACCAGCACTGGAAACCGCCGCCGGCGACGGACGAATGGCGCTCGATTGGCGTATTTGCACGGGTAGAGTGGGATGAGAAGAAGCCAAGAAAGCTAGAGATCTGTCACCGCGTCGTTGTCGGGTAGTCCGATTTCAGTTTCGTTCGGGCGTCATCGGTCTTCTTTTGCCAATCAACGCCGCGCTCTGGGGTGTCGACGTCTCTCGACCAGGCAAAAGACATTATTCAGGCGGCCCATCGAATCCCCGAAGCCAGCGCGCGCACTTCTGAGAGGATGCTACCGTTCATTTGCGCTTCAAGCCGTTCGAGTGCCAAAGCTACCGTGGCGCCATCCATGACCCGATGATCGTATACGATTCGCACGTTTACTGTGCCGTCTGGGGCGATGACGCCGTAATTGAGAGTCGTCGTCAGGGGTGAGAGCGGGTGCAAGGACTCGGTGCCCTGGCTGGAGTAGACCGTGACGCCGAATGTTCCAAAGAAGTTGCTGCGCTGCCGACCGATGTTTAGACCGAGCCACCAGGCTAGACGTCGAACCGGACGCGGCAGACCGCTAAACCAAATCGCTTGAACGAACGCTTTCTGTTGCTCGAATTTCCCCTCACGAAAACTCTGGATTCTCTGACCTCAACTCGGACAAGGACATCCGGGCTGGATCCCTGACGCGACCGAAGAATACCGCCATCTCGCCCTGATAAATGCGCTGAACCGCAATGCTCCCTACGGACAGCGGATACTCGTACAAGCGAGGCCAAGGAAACTTTATGAAGGCACGGCGCAACTCGGGGACGGTCTCTGCAACCTGTGCGAATGCCTTCATGAACAGGGCTGACCACGGCGGCCTCTGGGCCAAGACTCCTCGGGCCTCGACCAGCGCTCCAAGTTGCATTTTCCGCTGTGTCGGCACCGTTGGTATTTGCGCCGAAAAATGGAGCAAATCACCAATGAAGCGTCGGGGCCGCGTCAGCGAAATGGATTTTCCTCGCAAAAAATCACCTCCGTCTCATCGTGATTTCTGTGCGTGAAAGATGTACGCCTGGTTCGCGTAACTGAGCCGGTGAGACACTTCCACGAACCCGACGTCACGCAGTTTCGCTATTACGACCTCGTGAGCCAGATAGTGGAATCGGCCGAGGCGCGCTTCTTGCTTAAGCCACTTTCCATACCGCATCATGCGGAACGACTGCTTGAGGAAACGCAACGGCCGTCGCGTCTGGCATAAGGCGGAAAGGGACCGCAAACCAACCTTTCCCCAAGAGGGCTCTGGCACGTTAACGGAAAATACGAATCGGCCCCCTGGTCGAAGCACACGCCAGACCTCGGCCAGCACCCGATCATACGCCGCCGTTGTCGAACGACCGGTCGCCGCATCATAGGACTCGGCATAGGAGATCGACAGCCCGGAAACTACATGGTCGAAGGCGTGAGCGCCGAACAGACTCAGTCCATCGCTAAAATTGTGGCAAACAAACTGAATCCGCTTCCCCGGAGTAGGCAGAAGCGTCTCCCGGAGGCGCTGGTAGGGCTGATCGTTTGTCGCCGCGCAGTCTACTCCGATTACCTCGGAGACCCCTCCGCCGGTTTTCTCCCAGAGGGCGCGGGTTATCGCTCCTCCGCCGCAACCAAGGTCAAGCCACCGTTCACCAGGCTGTGGATCTGCCCAGTTTATCGTGTCGGCCAATAGTTGGCGGTAGGGCGGAATCTCATGCTGAGCCCAAAACGCTTTCGCACACTTGGCATCTGTCCAGTAATTTCGTTCAACCCGCATTTGCATGAAATCGACCCTACCCGCCAGGAAGCGGAACGAAAACGGAAAAGCAGAAATGCCGGCACGTAATCGGTCCCGCCATAATCTTTTTCCCCCCGATGGGAAGAGAGTTTCTAGGGAGACTGGCTCCCGGCATTTTCGTCGGTGCAGAATAGGCACAACTCCGCCCGAAAGAGAAATGACGGACCTTGCCATCGCAGGATGGCCCTCGATCAAGATTATTGGCGACGTTGCCGACGGCGCACAGGCGCTGGCTACGCTCGGCATTCGACTGCCCGTCCGATCTTCCCAGGCGACTGTCAGATAATGTAAGTCAAGGCAAGCTTTGGGTTTACTGGGGATTTGACTTTGAGAGCCATCGAAGGCGCCCTGAATTGGAACCCTGGTGCCGTTGTAGCCTCCCAAAAGGAAGGCAGTTGCCACCAGCGCTCTGCCCAAGTGCAGCCGAGGGGACCGGGCCCCCGAAACTGCCTATTCTCAACCTACTCCACGATGCCCCTCTAAATGGCAATCCGCGGTCAGAACGGCAAACCTATGACATGCCGATAATGGCCAGGAACGGGTTCCAACTCAGTTTCTTCACTCGGATCGAAAGGACGGCGCTCTTGCCAGGCATTCGCGCTCGGGGGCACGATCCAGAAATTGCCCTCGGGATCGCGTACGATCCAATGTTCCGGGCAGGAACGGTCCACGAAAACTGCTGCCATGCGCTTGGGTGCAGAGATCATTACATGTTCCTCCTGAATCATTCGGCAGTTCGCGCGATCCTCCAGGCTTCAGTTGATTCTAGCCCTGGGTGACTCTCCTGTCATCGATTTGTCGGCGACTGAAGACCCGAAAGGCAGCAGTGCTGCTGGGGGTTAATCCGGGTTGCGCCTGAGGCAACGACGAATCGAATCCCGGACAGGTCGCGTCGCAGGTTTTCTTGTTGTATTCCTCACTTCTGAGGAATTAGCATGAAGCGACACATCCTCGAGGAGAGTCCCATGGCCACCGAACACGACCGTCTCAATGAAGCTCGCGAAGGAAAACGCCCTTGGAAAAAATGGGGCCCCTATCTCAGCGAACGGCAGTGGGGAACCGTTCGCGAGGACTATAGCGAAAACGGCAACGCCTGGGATTATTTCAGCCACGATCAGTCGCGCTCTCGCCTACCGCTGGGGCGAAGACGGCATCGCCGGCATTTCCGACGATCAACAGCGGCTCTGCTTTGCGCTGGCGTTGTGGAATGGCAAGGATGCAATCCTCAAGGAGCGCCTTTTTGGGCTCACCAACAGCGAAAGCAACCACGGGGAAGACGTCAAAGAGTATTATTTCTATCTCGACAGCACCCCGACGCACTCCTACATGAAGTATCTCTACAAATATCCCCAGGCCGCCTTTCCTTACGGCAATTTGGTCGAGACCAGTCGAAGTCGGAGCCGGCTGGAATTCGAGTACGAATTGCTCGAAACCGGCGTGTTCGATGAGGATCGCTACTTTGATGTTTTCGTCGAGTATGCCAAGGAATCCCCGGACGACATCCTGATCCAGATCAGCATTCACAATCGCGGTCCCGAGGCTGCTGAGCTGCATGTGTTGCCGACTCTGTGGTACCGCAATCAGTGGTCGTGGCAGGGACACCTGGCGCGTCCAAGTCTCCAGCAGGTTGCCGGCGTCTCCGCGGGAAGTGTAGTCAAGGCCGTCGACGCCGATCTCGGCACACGTCACTTGTACTGCGACGGAGATGCGTTACTGCTTTTCACGGAAAACGAAACCAATACCCAACGAATCTTCGGAGTCCCCAACCGGACGCCTTATGTCAAGGACGGCATCCATAATGCTGTCGTTCATGGTCAAGCAGGCGCCGTGAATCCCGAGAAACAGGGCACCAAGGTTGCCGCACACTACCGACTGACCGTGCAACCCGGCGAATCTCAGGTCGTCAGACTTCGGCTCAGCGATATAGCGCCGGCCGACCTTCGCAAGAGCAACGGGTCGGCCACGGGGCCTTTCGGAAGCAGCTTCGAAAAGACCCTTCAATCCCGCCGCGAGGACGCGGACACTTTCTATGCCACCGTCATTCCTGCGTCGCTCGATGCGGACCATGCCAACGTGATGCGCCAGGCCTTGGCAGGGATGATGTGGAGCAAGCAGTTCTACCATTACGATGTAGATAAATGGCTCGAAGAACGGGGCTCCGATCCGTTCAAGGCTTCACGCAAACAAGCGCCGCGCAACGACGGCTGGCATCACATGTACAACGGTGATGTGATCTCCATGCCGGATAAGTGGGAATATCCATGGTATGCGGCCTGGGATCTGGCTTTCCACGTTACCGCCTTGACGCTGGTCGATCCGGATTTCGGCAAGCAGCAACTGAAACTGATGCTGCGCGAACGCTACATGCATCCCAATGGACAAATCCCCGCCTATGAATGGAACTTCGGCGACGTCAACCCACCCGTACATGCCTGGGCCACGATCTTCACCTTCCGGCTGGAAAAAACGCTGAAAGGCGGCGGAGACAAGGACTGGCTCAAGAGCTGTTTTCAGAAACTGCTTCTGAACTTCACCTGGTGGGTCAATCGCAAAGATCGCACCGGGCGCAATGTGTTCGAGGGAGGCTTCCTGGGGCTCGACAACATCGGCGTGTTCGACCGCAGCGCACCGCTTCCCACCGGCGGCTACCTGGAACAAGCCGACGGCACCGCCTGGATGGCCCTGTTCTGCGAGAACATGCTCGAGATCGCTGCCGAGCTGGCCATGACCGACCCCGATTACGCCGACATGACTCTCAAGTTCGTCGAGCACTTCTTGTGGATTGCCTCCTCGATGACCCATGTGGGCGGCGATATCGGCATGTGGGATGAGGAAGACGGCTTCTTCTACGACGTATTGCGCCTGCCGGACGGACGGCCCAGCGCCTCAAGGTTCGGTCGATGGTGGGCCTCTTGCCGCTCTGCGCCGCCACGGTATTCGATGGGGGGCTGATGCAAATATACCCCGAGATTGGCCAACGCTTGAAGTGGTTTCTCGAGAGTCGTCCTGAGGTAACTGCCGCCATCCACGACCCCAAGAAACCGGGGGTCAACGGCCGCCGGCTTGCCTCCATTCTGGACGAGACCAGGCTGCGCCGCGTCTTGTCAAAAATGCTGGACGAAAACGAATTCTTGAGCTCGTTCGGCATTCGCTCGCTTTCGCGGTTTCACGCCGATCATCCCTATGTCATGCGTGTGGGCAGTCAGGAGTACCGCGTCGCTTACTTGCCGGCAGAGTCCGACACCGGTATGTTCGGGGGCAATTCCAACTGGCGCGGCCCCATCTGGATGCCCGTCAATGGGCTGATCATTCGCGCCCTGCTGCAATACTACATCTATTATGGCAACGATTTTAAGATCGAATGCCCGACCGGTTCCGGCCATCTGATGACCCTCTATCAGGTAGCCGAGGAAATCTCGCGCCGATTGAATAACATCTTCCTCAAAAACCAGGATGGCCGTCGTCCGGTCTTTGGCGGCACGGAAAAGTTCCAGAACGATCCGCACTGGCGCGATTGCCTTCAGTTTTTCGAATATTTTCATGGCGACAACGGCGCCGGACTGGGCGCCAATCACCAGACCGGCTGGACGGGCATCATCGCCCGCGCCATGCATATGTTTGCGACGACAACTCCCGAGCAAGTGCTCCAGCTCGGCAAAACCGCTGGGTTCGTTGAGGTGGATAAGCCTCGAGAACCTCAACCTGTCGCCGCGGCGGCCCCTCGAACCAAGTAAATCGAGTTGAAGATGGCGGCCTAAGCGTGGGGCTCATCGACCGATCGAGAAATCTATGGCAACAATCCGTTATCCCTCGCTCTATCAAATCAACACACGGGTTTGGCTCACCGAGCTGGCACAAAAGCTTAGGCGCCCAGCCACGCTAGACGACATTCCCGATGCCGAACTGGATCGCCTGGTGCGCGCACCGGCTTCGACTGGATTTGGCTGCTCAGCGTTTGGCAAACAGGTCCCGAGGCTCGGCAGATTTCCCGCTCCAATCCCGAGTGGCGACGTGAGTTCCAGGAAACACTCCCCGATTTGCGCGAAGAAGACATCAGCGGTTCGGGGTTTGCCATCACCGCCTACAACGTGCACACCAGTCTGGGCGGCGACGCTGCCCTGTCTCGCTTGCGTCTGCGCCTTACAGAAGCGCGGACTCAAGCTCATGCTCGATTTCGTGCCCAATCACATGGGGCTTGGGCATCCCTGGGTCAACGATCACCCCGAACATTTCATCGAGGGCAACGAGCTCGACCTGGCTCATGCTCCGCAAAACTATGTCTGGGCCAAGCGCCAGAGCGGCGACCTCCTTTTGGCTCATGGTCGGGATCCTTATTTCCCTGGCTGGCCCGACACGCTCCAGCTCAACTACGCCCGCCCCGAAACGCAGGAAGCCATGATCGGGGAACTCTGTAAGATCGCTGGCCAGTGCGACGGCGTGCGCTGCGACATGGCCATGCTGGTCTTGCCCGAAGTGTTCGAACGCACGTGGGGCAAACGCGCCCCACTCTTCTGGCCGAAGGCAACCGCGCGCGTGCGCGATCGGGTCCCCGGGTTTCTCTTCATGGCCGAGGTTTATTGGGACCTGGAATGGACGCTCCAGCAGCAAGGGTTCGACTACGCTTACGACAAACGACTTTACGATCGCTTGCGAGAGGGCCATGCGCGGCCGGTGCGCGAGCATTTCCACGCCGGCCTCGATTACCAGGACAAGCTGGCCCGCTTTTTGGAGAACCACGACGAACCGCGCGCTGCGGCAACGTTTTCTCCTGAAGTCCATCGGGCCGCGGCAGTCATCACATTTCTGAGCCCCGGCCTCCGTTTCTTCCATCAGGGTCAGTTCGAGGGCCGCAAGAAACGCATCTCACCCCACCTCGTTCGAGCACCGGAGGAGCCCGTCGATGCAGAAATAAAAAAGTTCTACGACCGCCTGCTCGGCGTACTGCGGCACCCAATCATTCGCGAGGGCCAATGGCAATTGCTTGACTGCGCTCCCGGCTGGGAAGGGAACGGGACCAACGATTGCTTCCTGGTTTTCGCCTGGAGGGACGCGAAGGGAGAAACGCTCCTGGCAGCCGTAAACTATGCCGCCAATCAGAGCCAATGTCACGTTCGCTTGCCTTTCGCGGATCTGGCCGGCAAGAAGTGGCAATTGCAGGATCAACTCAGCCCGGCCAATTACGCGTGGAACGGAGACGATTTGCTGGGACGCGGACTATACCTGGATATGACGCCGTGGCAAGCGGTTGTCTTCACGATAGTAGAGCGGTAAGCTGACCGCTCTCCGTTTCACCGAAAGCATGGTGTCAAAGGAAGGTTGGTTTCGCCGGAGCACAGTTGTTAAGCTGACCCTTGCGGTCAATTGGCCCGAATGGTCAACGCCGGCGGAGCTTCTTTCGTTCCCGTATCAGCTAGCGCCAGTAAGATTTTCAGGTAGAGCATCGACCGCTTTGAGTTGAAGTCGCTCTGATCGATCCAGAACCAGTATCCCTGGTAAAAAACTGCGACGAAACTATCACCGGGCTTCTGGCAGCCGCTGAGAACCGTCATGTGCGGCGGCGTCGACGAGCTGGTGTCGCCCAAGTCGGCGCTCGGCCGTCCGCCAGGTGAGAGGCAGGCACTTGAACGTTGATGGCTAGGAACGTCATGATGCGTAACACGGACCGCGTTCGGAAGGCGATTTCTTCTTTGGCGTCGGGCAACATTCCAGAAACGACCTTGAACTCACGAAGCGTGGGATCGAGATGAAGCAGCTTTCGCATTTGAGCTAGTTCTTCAGCCAACTCGGCTGGGATGTTTTTGTCCTGGATCGTTATCAAAACATCCGGGGCTTTCTTCTCAGATCCAGGTTTGATGCGCAAGCTGACATAGCCCGAGGCCTGAGCTTTCCTGATGGTCTGGATCACCTGATGAAATTCAGGGTCGGCAGGTTGGACTTTGCCTCCGAACACTTGTCGATTGCGCACGCCGTTGATCGACTCGACGGCCAACTCCATGACCACGTCAGCCGGTGTGCCGCTCTCGATCAAATTCAAGATCGAGGCGGGGGGGATGGGATTGGTCAGGTTACGCGTGAATTCCGAGCCGGTTTGCGGCGCGTACGAAATGGTGGGCCGGTCGCTCGCCGTTCTACTTCCGCCCAGACCAAATGTGAGCAAGTTGGCCACGAAATCGTGCGGAAAGTCGCTGAACCCAAGGTCCGCGGAGTAAGTTCGATCCAGACCATAACCGCTCACCACGGAAGGGACATCGATGAATTCGGGAGTGTCGGAGTAACGCAGGCGTACGATGTTGAGTAGCGTTTGCTGTTTCCAAGAAGTCGCGATCGCGTCGTTATACGGAATGCGGTCGTCAACAATCGTACCTGGCCCAATGTGTGAGCAACCAGCCAGACCAAGAACGGCCGTCCAAATCACGAAGCTAGCCAGCGGTTGCCTCATGATCGTGTGCGCCATGGCCTAAAAATCTAAATTCGATATGCGGAGCCAATGGGAATATTGATCTCCTTGTTTCATCGGATTTTCGCACAAGAACCTTTAATTCGGTTCCTTCGGCACAGCTTGCCAAGATTACCTATTAAACCGCACTTCGTCGGTTAAATGGCGGCTCACTGATGCGGCGCCATGGGAATAACGAACTCCACCAAGTCGCCCCCGGATTTTCCATCGGGCACGATCGTCCCGAAAGTCTGCATTTGCTCCCAATGAAGGGGGCCATTGGCGCCGTGAGGAATCAGGCGGACGCGGTTAGCCGAGCCTTCGACCCGCACTTCCATAAAGCTCTGAAAGAAGGGCGCCCGGCTATAGTCAAAAGCCCCCGATGTGGTTTCCGCGGTGGCAGGCCAGGCGCGGAAATGTTTGGTCCAAAGCCATAGCGGCATTTTCCAGATTGGCGTGTCCCGGTCGAGCTTCGCTATTACAGTCTGCCTTTTGCGGAAAATAAAGCGCAATCCGGGACGGCTGGTTGTTTAGGCCAATCGATCGGCGTGCCGATGCTCATGTAGGCGCCGCCGCCGCCGTTGACAAAATGCCGCATCGTGCGCGATCCTGCTGGCGTATCGTACTTTTCCAGGTAGTGCTCGAAGTAGTGAGTATCGCCGGCCATGACGATGTCCACTTGGTATTCCTTCAGAAGGCGATGAATCTTGGCGAAAGGTTCGCTCTGGCCATCGCCGCCGCTCCATTCCCCGGTCGTCTGGGTGTCGTCGCCGCCCTGATAGCGACCGCCCGCGAAGAGCGGATGCCCCAGGATCACCAGAGTCGATTTTCCCTTGGCCCTGGCAAGGGCGGCCCTGAGCCACTCCCACTGCCGGCTGTCCACGCTTTTCAACACTCCGGTATCGACGGCGATCAAGGCGAAACGTTCGGCCTGCACGTCGAAGAAAGGGCCACGTTGCCAACCCGTGCTGACGCCGAATTCGCGGCGCAGTCGCGAGGCTTCCTCGAGATAACGATCGATACGGCTCTCGGTGGTGGTAGTAAGTCGTTTGTCCGTTTTCACGCGTGAAATCATGCTCGCTCGAGCGGCGTCGCGTAGCAGGAAATTAGCGGCGAATGCTTCCAGCGCGTCATACCAATCGTGATTGCCCGGAATCGCATAGATCGGTTTGGTAAATCCCTTGAACGGCAAATAGAACTTGGGTTCGTAATCTCTCATGGCCCCAGCCGGATAAATCACGTCCGATGAGATGACCAGAAACTTGACGTCGGGCCGTTTGCCCAAGAACAGATATTGGTCCCGCAAGGACTGCTGGGCGGTCCCCCCTTCGCCGGTGTCGCCAAGCACCAGGAAGCTGAAATCTTTGTTCCCCGCGACACCCTCTGGTTCCACTGTAAACAGTCGATCGGCCGCAACGCCCATGTTCCGATGCTGTTCCTCGACTGCTTCGATCATGTTCTCGCGCCAGGTGTCCGTGCGTGCCTCGGCCCAACGATCCCAAACCAAAGTGGTCCAGCTTTCGCTATTAAAAAACCAATTGAGTCCCCAAATGGGGTTCACCGCAATCAAGATGGCCGTTGCCGGCAAGCCCACTTGCAGGCCCCAGCGTAGCGCTGCGTTGGGCGAATGGCTGATTTGGGCTATGCGGCGCGAAAGCGCAGCCGATGAACCAGCCAGGTCTGGTAGAGTTTGTTCGCAAAGTCGATTTTCTGATTCCGATCGATTTGGGCCAACCGGATCTTCCAGCCATAATGCTCGGGAATTCGGGTTAACTTGCGCCATGCCAATCGAGTTGGAAGAATCAATCCGAAGGCAATCAACAGTGCCGTGGCCACGTCTCCCAACACGGCGCAAAAAGGCGCGATCATTCCGACCAGGTTCCAGTCGATGCTCATCCTGCCGATATGGATCGCGAAAAACAACGCGATGAAAATCCAACACCAGTAGGCATCGATCGAGCGCCGGCCCTCTTCTTGGATCTTTAGTATGGACTCGAGTCTGATAAATTCCGGGTGCGGAGGCAGGTGCAGGTGCGGATCGGGATGAAGTCCAACGGGCGGGGGCGCCTTCGCCGGTTCTTCCCGCCCGAGCAGCATTGCCCAGCCGGCCGCAAGCATGCGAATGCCGATCAGGACTTCGACAACCCGCAAACCGGACACCGGCCGGCCCGACACCAATATCAGGCTTAGGCCTAGATTGACAACTCCAGCACTGAGAGTCCAGCGCCAGGTCCTGCCTGCGGCCAAAGCCCGAAAGCCGGCAATCATCTTGTTAATGCCATCGAACAAAAATGAACCAGCGAACAGAAGGGCCAGACCTCCCAAAATGAGTTTTGGCCTGTTTAGGAGTAGGCCACCCACCAGGATCGACATGGCTCCGCTCAGGTAAGCCGAGCGCCGACTCGATTCGTACGAGAGACGAAATGTCTCCAGCATCTCCAAAATGCCGCACGCAATGAGCAATATGCCAACCAACGAAACCGCCAGCGGGCCGGCGAAGAAGGGCGCAATCATGGCGAGGCAGCCCATGATCAGGATGAAAGCGCCCGCACCTGGCGTCCGCCGAGCACCCATCCGGACCATTCCATTTTCGTCACGATTGGCATTCTCCACCCGATGAAATGTTCAACAGCCGCTGCTTGAGCAACCGTAGGAGGTACTCGTAGCGTGCCTTCATGCCTTCTGCTTCAGTAGCCGGTATCACCCCGAAACTGTTGCCAGAATATTGCAAGTCGATTCTTTCTCTTCTCGTATCTTACTGGCTCTTGTGGCTTCATGAAATTCAGAGTAGGCCCGAATCCTAGTTCCCCGGCTTCCATAAAGCCATAATGGATTGCGAGATGCGGCAAGCCCACGAAACCACAGTTCAGCAGGTAAACGCTTCGACTTCAACCGGCGTGTTCCCGTCATTGCCCCCGTGACAGCCTATACAGATCGGTGCCCATTCTCATGAGATAGAGCGTGTCGTGGATGGGGTCGTACTCCAGCCAGGTCAAGCCGCCGACGCCGTTGCGCATGTCCTTGGGCGTGGCAATCGACTTCGACCAAGTGGTACCGCCATCGGTGCTCTCCACCACGCCGGCTTTTGCCAGGACGAAGAGATGATTGGCATCTTTGCCGAAAATGGGGCCGTAGAGCGCGTCTTTGACGGCGCCGATTTTCTTCCAGGTAGCGCCTCTGGTCGTCCGTGACAATCAGGCCGCCGTCCACCAGCCAATAAAGCTTGCCGGAGTGCCACTTGGGCAGGGCCTGCGAACTTGTTCTCCCGACGGGACTGTAATCGCCGCATGGCTTGAAAGTCTTGCCTGCATCGGTCGTGCGCAGCAGCTTCCCCTTCGGAGCATCTCTGCTGCCAGCAGTAGCGACCACCGCGGTTCGGCCGTCGAAGATCCAGCCGGTGGCGTAACTCTTGCCAACGTCGGCAAACGTTTTGCCTCCGTCCCTGGATACCAAAAGCAGGCCGCCCGATTCGTGCTTCAGTGCCAACACGAACTTCATATCGGGATCGGCCCAGTCCACCGCACACCAGTCGATGTGACTCGATTTGTTGTCGAGATATTTCCAGGTGACGGCCTGATCGGAACTCACGGCGATGGGCGAGCCGTAAACTAACGCCGTCACCATCTTCTTGCTGCGGCCCGTAGGATCGATCAACCAGCAGCCGGGAGTTTCGGTGCGGCCCTTGGGCTGCGCGTTGCTGACGCGCTTCCAGTTCTTGCCTTGATCGGAGGAATGGAACATGCCGCGATCGCTGAGATTGACCCAAAGGTCGCCCGTCTGATGATCGACCACGATCCCGCATAGGCCGCCAAAGCCGGTCTTTTCGCTCTTGAGCAAAGCCGTTGCGATCGGCTGCCAGTCAGCGGCGGCGGCAAGCGAAGGAGTCATACAAAGAAAGCAGAAAACACGGACAAGGATTGCACGCATGATTTTTTCCTTTGATTCGGCCAGCTCCATTTCCGAGAGGAGCAAAACAGTTCAAGTAGGCAAGCCGCGTTGACGGGCGGCTTTCACCAAATCAGCCAGGCGTTGGCTTTCTGGCCCGGCGTAAGCGGCAACAGGCTGCGCGGTCCCAATCCTCGTCCGATTCTCGCTTGGTCACAAATCAATCCGTTTTGGATATATCGGATGTAGATATAGCGGCGTCCTTAAAAGATGAAGTCAAGAGGTAAAAAACAAAAAAGCTGCGAAAGCAGGTTTCGTTGAACGCCCTGAAAAGTGAGTTCGCCGCTCTGTACTTATGGGAGTTTTGCTAGGCACGACTCGTTTTGCTACACTCCCTGACATGGACGCATTCGCCCGCATCGTAATCGGTTTTCATGGTTGCACAGAGGAATTCGCTCGAGAACTCCTTTTGGGCGACCGCCCTATCAACGCCTGGCAACCCAGCACCAATGACTGGGACTGGCTTGGGCACGGAATCTATCTTTGGGAACATGCACCTGAGCGCGTTCTCCGCTGGGCGCAAGAGAAACATGTTCCATGCGGACAAAAACCAGCCGTACTTGGCGTTGTGCTCCAGTTAGGCCGCTGCTTCGATCTGCTTGACGAGGCTATTACTTCTATCCTTACAGACTCTCATCTTGCCTTGGCGAAGTACTTTGGCGAACAGGGCCGAACCCTGCCCGCAAATCGAGGCAAGGACCAAAAGCAAAGAGACTTGGATTGCCTCGTTATCAACGATTGCTTGGAAAAGCTCAGCCAAGTCGGATTGGGCTACGACACGGTACGGGGAGCTTTCCTTGAGGGAGAACCAGTTTATCCTGGCGCAGGGTTTTCCCGCGAATCCCATATCCAAATCGCCGTTCGAAATCCGGCTTGTATTCTTGGGGTCTTTAGGCCAAACTTAAGTGTATGAGCCTATATCCTACAGCAAAAGAGTTGGCAGCAGAAGCACGCGAGGCTCTGCGGAACTATAAACAGTGCTACCCAGGGGAGCGGTTCGATCAACTCGTCCAACTCGGATGGATCAACTCCAAGGGAGAGGTAACGAGGCTCTTGGGCGGCTTGGCCGAACCTGAAGTCACGCCTCCCAACGGTGAGCCCAAAGTGCCACCACAGGCCGAATAACTCATCTGACCTTCGACCAGAAATCGCCCATTCGTCCGAATGTGAAGGCTTTCTCGAAACCCTAAAACGCCCCCACCCACGCGTAAGTAGCTGGCGACTTGAAGGCAATTCGCAACATCAGTTTGCCTTCGCGGTCGAGTTGCAGGATCGCCGATTTGGTGGCTGCCCAGATGCGCCCGGTAGTCGGACTGATGGACAAACTCGTCGCCTTGAACGGTATCGGCGCGAGTTCTTTGCCATCAGGGGCCAGGCGAATGATGTCCGTGTTGCCGCCTGCGATCCAAACATTTCCTGTCTGCGGATCGCAGGCCAAGGCCATCACAAATAGGCCCGTTTTCTTCCAGATGGCCAGCGGCTTTCCCTCGGCGTCAACATGCCAAACCTTGGTTTCACCCGCGCCTCTTCTGAGTCGATCGTATTCGACGACCCATGCCGAACCGTCGGTGGGATTGACCGACACCAATTGAAAGCCAGCCTCTTTGCTTGGAACCCGCAGGAGCGTCTTACCTTCGCGTGTTAGTTTGACGATTGCGGAATTCACCAGCCAGAAGGCATCCGCGCGCGGGTCGTAGGCGATGTCGTTGCCGCCGACAGGAAGAGCAGCAGTCATCGTTCCCTTTTCGTGGAGTACCACGGTTATCCCATACTCGCGCGGGCCAGTAAGGCCGTTCGAAAGCGTGCACCAAAGACTCCCCGTCTTGGGATCGATGCAGGCTTTATCTCCCGGCAGCCTTTTCTCCATTTGCCAAAGTTTGTGGCCGCGAAAATCGAAACACGCGGTACGAAAATCGAATAGGTGGCCGACCAGATAAAAGCGCTCACGCGCCATATCAATGGCCAGGCAGTGGTTGGCAATCGTTCCTCCCCTTCTGTCGGCTCCCGGCAAGCTCCGCAGTTCCGTCCCCGTTTCGCTCAGTAATCGCAACGTCACGTTCCCGGTAGCTTCAGCAAGCATTTCCGGTGTGACCATGCGACTGCTCTGAATTTCCCACACTCGTGATTCCAGTACGAGGAAGGCCGGCTTCTCTTGTTTGGCGGCCGGTGCATCGGGATCTTCGGCTTCGAATCGCCGAACAGGAAACTCTTCCCGCCATTCCTTCCTTCCAGCGGAAAATAGCGTCTCGTCCACCAGCGCTTTCCGGACGGCTTCTTTCAGTTCGGCGCCTTTGAGGTTTTTCGCCAAAACCCGTCCGTCGGGACCAAGGAGAAAGACACTCGGAATCTCGCGCATCCCATAACCGAGAGCCGCGCCACCGCCTTTTCCTCCAGCTAGTTGCAACCACGCAAAGCCATTTTGCTCAACGGCTTGCCGAGCCAGTTCGGCAGAGTTTTCCCAGACAACGCCGATCTCGGCGAATCTGGGATTCGATCCAAATGTTCGATAAATCTCCTTCCAGGTCGACTGATCGGCCAGACTGGGACGAAAGGCTGGCGACCAAAAGTGCAGGAGCGTCAGCTTTCCTTGAAGCTGGCTCCGCTGAAGCGGTTTGCCGGCCAGCGAGAGAAGCAACGGTGGTGGAACACGGTCGCCGACTTCTACTGTGTGATCCAGAACTGCTTTCACCGTTCCCAAATCGAACGGCTCTTTTTCGCGATCGCTGATTGGCTCGGGTAGCCCGAAGGTAAGTGTTGCTCTGCCTATCTCCGTGACCTCCGACTGGACATTCGGATCATTGGGCCGGGTCACGGGAAGAATGAGCCTGTATCGGCCAAGCGGCACGTCTTCGATCCGGAACCGCCCCTCCGCATCGAGTTTTGCCGCGTACATGGCGTAGGCTGGTGGACCAGTTTTTCGCGGCGGGAATATCTGCTGCTCTGCTGGATCCGGCTGCAAGGTGATTTCGACCGGTTCATTCTTTGTCCAATCGATGTGCACCTTCGGATTGCCATCCAGGACAACTTTCCCAACAACTGTTCGACCCGTGGATCCCAGCTTGATTTCGACGGTGGCGCCCGGAAGGAATCGAAATGCCAGCGGCCAGCAGCGAAGCTGTTGCGTCTTGCCGCCGCCAAGATCCGTGACGATCGGCAGGTAAGCCACGCCGCCGCCAGGTGAAACACGTTCGAAAACGAATCGGCCGTCCTTATCGGTTTTGGCTTTGTACCCTGAATCAGTAAAGAAATTGCCAGCGTTTCCTCCGCGGCGTAGGTACTCACTGCCCGGGAGGTAAACCACTTCATGGTCGGGCACCGGCTTCCCTGCCAGAATCACTTGGCCTGCGATCTTGCTCCAGGGTTGCAACACGACCTTACCGTTCTTTATTTCGAGAGATTCTGGGGCGAGGATGACCAAGCCGTAACCCGCCTCTCTCGAGGCGATCAACACGGCCCGCTGCGCACTCGAATCGATGGAGAACGTGCCGTCGGCTGCCGTCGTGGTTCGAGGGAAGGTGCCGTTACGAGGCAACCGGCCGGCTTCCAACTGGATGGGCACGTGAACAGTTCCCAAGCCAATTTCGATGCCTGCAGCGGGTGATCCATCTGGTAAGACAACTTGCCCATGCAATTTCTTGACTGGCAGAGGTTGGGGCTGATCTTCATTGGTTGCCAAAGCCGCACTTGGTGAAGCAATCTTTTCTGGAACGGCGAAACCAACGCTGCCGATGGCTCCCAGTAACACTGCTCCGAGGCAGAGGGCGGGGACTACCTGGAGCCGGCGTAGAGGCGTCCGGAAAAGCCGGCGATTGAGAGCGAGAATGCGGCCCCGCACATGGGAAACGCGAGCCATCGCCAGGCCTGCCGACGGCGGCGCAGGCGCGATTTGCAACGCCAGGCGGGCCAGCGTTCGACTGTACCTCAGAATGTCGTTGAGAAGATCGGCGGCCACCGCGTCGCATACCGCCTCGCATGCTCCAGCGTGAGCAGCACGAATACGCCAAGCCAGCGGGTTGAACCACAGCAGGATCGAAATCGCGTGGGCCGCCAAGTTCCAGGTCAGATCGCCGCCACGCATGTGGGCCAATTCGTGAGCCAGAATGGCTTGCAAGTCGTCGTGGTCAGTGGGCTGGCAGATTTGTCCCGGTAAGAGCACTGTTGGATGCAGAATCCCAGCGAGGCACGGGCTTGCAATCTCACCGGATACCAGAACGCGAAGCGTTCGCCTGCATTCCAGCCGGTCCGCCACCGCGTGGCAGGCTTGCTGAATATGATCCGGAGCAGCGCGAGAACGCTCGACCAGGCGAGCCAACTTCGTGTGGCTCCATATCAATCTCGCAATCAGAAGGACAACACCCGATGCCCACACAATCCACAGCCACGCACGCACGGAAACGGAAACCGCCGTGTGGATGCTATGTCCTGTGGCAGCCTCGTCCCATGCTGATTTATGCAGCGGAGTCGGCGGCGTGGGTACTTGGCTCGATCGGGTTGTCGTTGCCGGCTCTGGGAAAGGCTCGCTGATTCCTGGCGTACCCTCTTCAACGGCAGATGCAAGCGGCGGTTGACCTGTATTCGGCGTTGATTCTGACGCCGCGGTGGAGAAGGGCTGTTCCAAGCCAGGTAGCCGCCAGGTCAATAGCGGCGGCAAGCAGGCTAGCATCGGTAAGGCCACCACACCCACCATGGTCGCACGCCATAACAAGACTCGAGCTCGCGGATTTTGGCCGGCCAATGCCCCATGCAAGATCCAGGCGACGGCCAGCAGGATGGTGCACTTAGCGACGAGGATCACTTCACTAGGGGCCGACGCCAGGTCGGTTAACGACGGCAGTATTCTGATCAATGTTTGCATCATCGGCTCCGTTTATTGGTTGAAGGAGCGGAATCGTCCTGGTCGGCCAGCCGTTTCAATTCGAGCAATTCTTGTTCGCTCAGGCGCTCGGTCTTGATGATGTTCATGACCAGTGCCTGCACCGAGCCGCCGCAAAAGGAATCGAGCAGTTCACCAAGCATCGACCGAAAGGCCGAGCGCGAGCGTGTGGCGGCTTTGTAGTAGTAAGACTTCCCCACCAGCCGGCGCGTGGCGTGGCGTTTTTCCACCAAGATGGCCAGATAGGAACGCAGGGCAGGATTTTTGATTGGTTCAGGAAAGAGCGATTGCAATTCGCTGGGCTTCAGCTCGCCATGCTCCCACAAGAGACGCATTACCTTGAGCTCGCCGGGAGTGAATCTCGACATGGTTTCTCCAACGTTCGATGAGCACCCATTGTCGGGCGAACCAAAGCTCATGTGCAGACTTTACTGCATATGCGGCGCAAAATGCAAGCCCAATATGCAGATAATTCTGCACAATCGATATTTTTCAATCATGATTGGGGCACGACCCCTGGCGGCTTGGAGATCGTCCAGCTTTCAAGATCTTTGGTAGCACGGGTTTGAATTGTCGAGCCTGAAGGGCTCCTTCTTATAGCCTAGCCCGAAGGGCTAGGGACCATCGACCCGTAAATGCCGGCCCTGAAAGGGCCGTTCAACTATCGTTGTCAGGCTTCTGAGTTGTTCCAAGAGAGCCGACGCCTCATGCAGTTATCCCGAACGAGCCTTACAGGCTCGAGAAATGTGCGCGACAATTCCCTGCCTTCGCCACTTATGAATGAGCCTTACAGGCTCGCAAATCGAGCATGACTCCTTGTGAGGAGAGCACTAGAAAGCCGGACGATCTCCTCGTCCAGCAGGTGAAGTAGTTCAGCAGCTTGCCGCCTTGACTCCAGCGGGCGTACATCCGTCATTGCCCGCGTGACAGCCGATATAGATCGGTGCCCATTCTCATGAGATAGAGCGTGTCGTGGATGGGGTCGTACTCCAGCCAGGTCAGGCCGCCGACGCCGGCGCGCATGTCCCTGGGCGTGGCCAACGGCTTCGACCAGGTGGTACCGCCATCGGTGCTCTCCACCACGCCGACCTTTGCCAGGACGAAGAGATGATTGGCGTCTTTCCCGAAAATGGGGCCGTAGAGCGCGTCTTTGACGGCACCGATTTTCTTCCAGGTAGCGCTCCTGGTCGTCCGTGACAATCAGGCCGCCGTCCACCAGCCAATAAAGCTTGCCGGAGTGCCACTTGGGCAGGGCCTGCGAACTTGTTCTCCCGACGGGAATGTAATCGCCGCATGGCTTGAAAGTCTTGCCTGCATCGGTCGTGCGCAGCAGCTTCCCCTTCGGAGCATCTCTGCTGCCAGCAGTAGCGACCACCGCGGTTCGGCCGTCGAAGATCCAGCCGGTGGCGTAACTCTTGCCAACGTCGGCAAACGTTTTGCCTCCGTCCCTGGATACCAAAAGCAGGCCGCCCGATTCGTGCTTCAGTGCCAACACGAACTTCATATCGGGATCGGCCCAGTCCACCGCACACCAGTCGATGTGACTCGATTTGTTGTCGAGATATTTCCAGGAGACGGCCTCATCCGTGCTCACGGCGATGGGCGAGCCGTAAACTAAGGCCGTCACCATCTTCTTGCTGTTGCCCGTGGGATCGATTAGCCAACAACCGGGCGTTTCCGTGCGGCCCTTGGGCTGAGCGTCGCTGACGCACTTCCAGTTCTTGCCTTGATCGGAGGAATGGAACATGCCGCGATCGCTGAGATTGACCCAAAGGTCGCCCGTCTGATGATCGACCACGATCCCGCATAGGCCGCCAAAGCCGGTCTTTTCGCTCTTGAGCAAAGCCGTTGCGATCGGCTGCCAGTCAGCGGCGGCGGCAAGCGACGGGCTGATACAAAGAAGGAAGAAGACACCGTTGTGGATCCTGCTCATGAACAGTTCCTCGAAGCAGAAAAGCTCGATTCCCTCACGAACCCAATCGCCGCGGAGGTGCTTCCATTGTGCCGGAGTGACACGGTGACGACCACCCGGAAACGAGCCCTGCTTGCGCTTCTGCTCCTGACGCCCGCTCCCAGCGTCGGAACGCTCTGTGGCATGTGGCTTTTTCCCGGCATGTTCGGCCAGATTATTTACGGACTATGCAAGGTATGGCTTCTAGGCTTCCCGCTTGTCTGGCTCTATTTTGTGGAAAAGAAGAACTGGAGCTGCTCGCCGCCGCGGCAAGGCGGCCTCGGCATGGGCTTATTGCTGGGCCTTCTCATGGGGGGCATCATCGTTGGCTGCTTTGGCGTTTTCGGTCGCGATGCTGTCGACACCGAGCATCTCCGAGAAATGGCCCAGCGCAACGGCTTCGGCACGCCCACGCTTTATTTGGGGCTGGCGCTTTATCTGACGCTAGTGAATTCGCTTCTCGAAGAATATGTCTGGCGCTGGTTCGCATTCCGGCGGTCGGAAGAACTTCTGTCCGCTCGGTCTGCGACTGTGCTGTCCGCACTTTTGTTCACGGTCCATCACACAGTTGCTTTACGAATTCAATTTGGCTGGGGAGTTACCGTTGCGGCCTCGCTCGGAGTCTTCCTGTCTGGGATCGTCTGGTCAGGCTGCTATCTGCGCTATCGTTCCATTTGGCCAGGTTACCTGAGCCATATCCTGGCGGATGCCGCCATTTTCCTGGTCGGGTGGTGGTTGCTATTTGGTTAGTAGCGTCCCATTTATGATCCGCCTTCAGTCTCCATGCCGAATTCATCAGCCAATATGTTTCCGATGTCGCGCGCACCGTGAAGCACCCGAATGATTTCGATACCGTCAATGCAAGACCTGTAAAAAGCTAGATACGATATGAAGCCGATGATCGGGCAAAAGCAGATTCCTGCGAACACTGGGCTTTCCGCCTCATATGCCACCCCCTACCGGGCATTTCTGCCAGCTTTTGGAAGGTCGTTTCGGCTTGCGTGAGGAAACGGCGGGCAGTCTTGACGCCAGCTTCGCGGGCATAATAGCGCACGATTTCGATCAAATCTTGGCGGGCTCGGAAGCGTTGGTGGACGATCCTTTTCATTCGCCCGCAAGGCCTTTCAGTGCTTCTTCCTCGAGCGATTGCCAATCCTTGCGCATCATTTTTTGGGACGGGCTCTGCAAGCCCTCTGCCAGCTTGGCTTCCAAGTCCAGTTTGGCTTTGCGCCGCTGGGCTTCGCGGATCAAATTCCGAAAATACTCACTTGCCGACGCATAGCCTTCACGCGCTATCTGCTCTTCGATGAAAGCCTTCATGTCGTCGGGTAACGAAACGTTCATCGTTGTCATAGTGTCAGTCTCCAGGCCTTGAACTTAGCATTGTTAGCAAATCTTGCCAAGAGCCGACGGAAAGCGAGCTTCATTTTTTCGCTGGCTAGCAAAGCCACCCCAAGTGGCTCCTGGGAGGAGGTCAGGTGCGCCTCCTGACTGAGGGTAGGTGGGTTATGTCTTCACTCGCGCCGCTTGCGCGGCTTATCGTCCTCATAGGCGCGCACCACTTGCTGCACCAGTGGATGGCGGACGATGTCGTGCTCGTCCAGGAAGACGATGGCGATGCGCTCGATATCCGCCAGGCGATGGACGGCGTCGGTCAAGCCGCTCTTGGTCTGTTTGGGCAGGTCTGTCTGGGTAACGTCGCCCGTCACGATGATCTTCGACCCGGTTCCCATACGCGTCAAAAACATCTTCATTTGCGAAATGGTTGTGTTTTGACCTTCGTCCAGGATGATCACGGCTTGGTTGAGGGTTCGTCCGCGCATGTAGGCCAGCGGCACGATCTCGATGATGTCGTTCTCCATATAGCGCTTGACCTGTTCGGGCTCCATCATGTCGTTCAGAGCGTCGAACAGAGGCCGCAAATAGGGATTAACCTTGGCGACCATATCGCCGGGCAAGAAGCCCAGCCGCTCGCCGGCTTCAACTGCCGGGCGGACAAGGACAAGGCGTTTTATCTTGGCCTGACGTAGAAGACTCACCGCCATGGCGACGGCGAGATAGGTCTTGCCGGTGCCGCCTGGGCCGATGCAGAGTGTCAGGTCGTTGTCAATCATGGCGCGAACGTAGCGGGCCTGGCCGTCGGTCCGAGGGCGGACGCTGCGGTTGCCGTCAAGATAGCCGCCGCCGACTCCGCCGGGAGTTTCGGGCCCGTCGTGCACGATGGCCATCACGGTGCGGACGTTTTCGGGCGTCAGTTTGCCATGTTGGCGGAGCATCTGGCGCAATTGCTCGAAGACGCGAGCCGCCTCGGCCGTACGATCGGTAGGCCCTTCAATTTGAATCGTGTCGCCGCGGGCGACCACGCGAACTTGCAGCGCCTCGCGGATCATGCGGAGGAATTGATCGCGATGCCCGAAGAGCAGAGTTGCTTCATCGCGGTCGGTTAGATTGATGCTAATCGTGGTATCTTGCATGGAATTCCTGGTCCGCTGCGTTTTGGCAGCGGTGAGATTTTAAGTCAGCCAACAGTAAACAACGGGTGCGCAAAAGAGGATCGAATCGATCACATCCAGAACTCCGCCGAAGCCGGGCACCGTTTGCGAGGCGTCCTTGGCGCCGGCGTCGCGTTTCAGAAGCGATTCCGCCAGGTCACCCAGGATGCCGACGACGCCAAGAATGACGCCCAAGAGGGCAGCGGACAAGACACCGCGGACGCCGCCAGGTTCGATCACTGGCTCAATTAGCTGGACAACGACCGCGAAAATGGTCGTTCCCAGGATGCCGCCCATGCCACCTTCGAGAGTCTTCTTCGGACTGAGGACGGGCGACATGGGCCGTCGCCCCAACGACCTGCCGGTGAAATAAGCGGCGATGTCGCCTACTTTGGGAGTGAAATATGCACAAGATCAAGGCCGCGGTGGATCGGCCCCAGCTAGCGTGGCCTTCGATCGGACCTAGCCAGCGTAATTGCGTGAGGAAACAGGGAAGCAGGCCCAGGTAGGCGGCCAGAAAGCTCAGCCCGCACAGCCGGCCAATTGCGCCGTCAGGTCCATAGAAGGTTGCCATTTCCAGAAAGAAACCCGGCACAGAGTACCGCGACGAACAAGTAGAGGCTGCAGTGGCTATACGCAACGGAAACAACGGGCGCCGCCCGACCATTTAATCGCGGCATAAGGCTAGCCACGGGCTCGCCAGCACCGCAAGCACACCCAACACTGCCAAGAGCGGATGAGGCCGCAGCACGGCGGGCAACATGCCGCGCAGCTCCAACACACCCAACACGCCGACGAGCCCGACGAAGAGGTCCAAGAATGGATAATAGGGCTGAAATTGCAGATCGAGAACGAGTACGCCGAACATCAACAGAACGAGACAAGTTCCCATCCAGAGCCGCGTTCGCAGCATATCTCAATCCTTCAAGCCGCCGAAGCGGCGTTCGCGTTCGCCAAAGCCTCGCAACGCCGCATGTAATTCAGTAGCGATCGAAATCCGGCCAGCACTTTTCGGTCACCCACAATTCCGCGTACGAAATCTGCCAAAGCAGAAAATTGCTGACGCGCATCTCGCCGGCCGTGCGAATGAGCAGATCGGGATCGGGCATCCCCGCGGTGTACATGGCGTCGGTGAGCGTGGATTCGTCGATGGCGTCGGGGTCCAGGCGACCGGCGCGGACGTCACGGGCGATGTTCCGAACGGCATCGACCACCTCGGCCCGGCCGCCGTAGTTGATGGCGAGGCACAGGACCATGCCGGTGTTCGTGGCGCTCATGCGGATGTTTTCGTCGATGGCTTCCAGGACGTTTTCCGGCAATTCTTCGCGGCGGCCGATGGTCGTGAAGCGAATGTTCTGTTCCATGATCTCCGCGCGCTCGGCCAACAGATACTGGTGCAAGAGCTCCATCAGGAAATCGAGCTCGAGTTTCGGCCGCTTCCAATTCTCGATGCTCAGGCAATAAAGCGTGAGTTGGCCGATGCCGAGCCGGCAGCATTCTTCGACGGTGCTTCTGACGGTGACGACGCCGCGCCGATGCCCTTCGATGCGCGGCTGGCCGCGCTGCTGAGCCCAGCGGCCGTTGCCGTCCATGATGACCGCCACATGATGAGGCAACCGCTCCGGCGTCAAGCCAGCCTCGCGCAATCGTTCGAGGGTGGCTGAATCGAAGCCGGTTATGCTGGACATGTTCCACCCCCGCGAACCGCGGCGGACGCGGGGCCTAAGAAAAGATCGTCTGTTCTCGATCCGGGCCGATGGAAACGGTTTTGACGGGCCGCTCGAGCAGCTCGCCCAGGCGATCGACATAGCACCGCGTGGCAGAGGGCAGGTCCGCGATACGACGGACACCGGTCAGGTCTTCTCGCCAGCCAGGCAGGGTTTCAAAAACCGGTTTGCAGCGTTCGAGCACAAAAGCATCCGTCGGGAACTGGGTCAACCGCTCGCCGCCACAATTGTATGAAGTGCAAATTTGCACCGTATCGAAACCGCTCAGCACGTCCAAAAGCATGACGGCCAACTCGTCGGCATCGGCCAGGTCGGCAGAATAGCGAGCGGCCACCACGTCGAACCAGCCACAGCGCCGCGGCCGGCCGGTAACGGTGCCGTATTCTCTGCCGCGCTCGCGAATGCGTTCGCCCAGGCCCCCAGGCCCATCCTTCAGTTCCGTTGGGAATGGTCCCTGGCCTACGCGCGAGCAATACGCTTTGACGATGCCGATGATTCGCGTGAGGTGGCGCGACGAAAGCCCGGTGCCGCTCCAGATGCCTGCGGGCGAGCTGTTCGAGCTGGTGACGAACGGATAAGTGCCGTGATCGACATCGAGCAGACTGCCCTGGGCCCCTTCGAAGAGGATATTCTTGCCGGCTTTGTGGCCTCGATCAGCAGCCGGGTCGTGTCGGTGATGAACGGCCGCATCTTGTCGGCGTAGCCCAGGTATTCGTCGGTCAAGGTGCCGGCATCGAACGTTTTGGCGTCGGCCGACAGCCCACGCAGCAAGCGATTTTTCCAGGCAACGATAGCGGTCAGGCGTTCGCGCAGATGCTTGGCATCCAGCAATTCGCCGATGCGCACGCTCAACCCACGGCCAACTTTATCCTGATAGCAAGGGCCAATGCCGCGGCCCGTGGTGCCGATGGCTTTGCCGGACCCAGCTCCGTTAGTCTCTCTTCCTCGCCGTGATAGGGGAAGATCACATGGGCGTGATCGCTGAGGCAGAGGTTGCTGCCGACGGAAATACCCGCTTTGCGAAGCGTTTCGATTTCTTCGAGAAAGCGAGGTGGATAGACGACAACGCCGTTGCCGATGACCGAGCGAACATGCGGCTTCAAAGCGCCTGTCGGCAACAGCGAGAGCTTATAGGTTTTGCCGCCGCTGACGACGGTGTGGCCGGCATTGGCGCCGCCGTTGTAGCGAACGACGAAATCGTGTCCGTCGGCGAGCAGATCGACAATCTTGCCCTTGGCCTCGTCTCCCCACTGGAGCCCGACGACACAGGTACAGGCCATGAAAATTCCTTCCGCCGCGGGCGGACAGCGATCACCAAAAAATGCGCGTATTAAGCTCCGGAACCGACTCGCGAACGCAAAACGGAGCCTTGTGAAATCTAGGGGGGTGGTTGAAACGCGTCAAGGGTGGGGAGCGGGTTCGTGGAGTGAAGCCACGGTTGCCTCCTAGCGCGAACCAGCCTTCGATGCTGCCGATTCCAAACCAATCCTCTTGGCTCCGCCCTGTTCATCCGCCCCTCGTGTGTGTGTCAAGCCGCGCAATGCAATCCATTTTCTCGCCAGGAACCACTCGCCCCCGACCACTGCTTCTCGCACTTTGGCCAAGAGTTGATGTGTCGGATCTTTTGGCCAGAATTGAAATGGCTTGCGCAAGCTGATGAAATAGCTCCACTTATAGCGATTCAACTCTTTTCAGTTGGCCAGAGTTGGTTGGCCAGAGTTGATTCTTGGCCGGAGTTAAATGAGGAAGCCTGCTTGGGTGATCAAACCGAGAAACTCGACGAGATATTTGAGGCATCCAGCTCCTACGAAACAAAAGCGGCGGAAAAGCGCCGCAGTCCAAAGTAAAACCGATGCCCCATCTGGACTGCGGCGCTTTTCCGCCGCTTTGGTTTCTTGTATTTTGAATCGCCAGCTACTGTCCGATGATGCAACAAAGCAGAATGAGTCATTGGGCTTAGGTTTTACTTTGGACTGCGGCGCTTTTCCGCCGCTTTGGTTTCTTGCGTTTTTTATGCACGAGTATCGCACCTGGGACAGCGTAGGATTCCAGGGTATTGCACCAAGGCGGCAAACCAATCCCAAACCTTCAGAACGCAGCGGTTCGACCCACCCCGCCGCCATTGATTAGCTCGGCCGCCCGCTTGACGCGCCGTAGTGGACCAGACGATAATCACGAATCACCTCTGTCAATGTCATGAATCCGAGCCAGACCTGCATGTAGATCGACCAAAACGGGTCGCGGATCGATTCTCCTTCCCACACGTAGGCCCCGATAGCCGTCACCAAGAGTATGACACTGCTGGCCAACGCAATCAGACCTAGAGCAAAGGCAAATGAGCTTATTATTCTGCCAAGCGGTAACTTGGGCCCGCGGTGCTTGCCGAACAATTTCCAAAACGGTAAACCAGCGCCTTGCGCTTGAATTGCTAACAAGGAAAAGACGCCGACAAGGAAAATCATGTCACCAATGAGTTTCCAAAACGCTAATGATTTATGACGTAGTCCCGGTTTGCGGGTCAGCGTCGGATTCTCTTGCTGTGCCCGCAAGAACGCAGTCTCTTCGAAGAAGTAGAAGATCCCAAATACCAAAGCGACAACTACAAGCGTCTGCACTGCAGCCAGTGCCCAGGGATGGCGCCGGACCAAGTTCACCGCCTTGCGGACTGCGCTCGCCGGCCGGGCCTGGATCGGCTCACCTTTGAGAAACCTATCCAATTCCTCAGCCAGGGCCCTGGCCGTCGGATACCGCGCCCCGGGAGATTTTTCGAGGCACTTCAGGCAAATCGTTTCGATGTCGGGAGGGATGTCCGCTTTCAGCTTTCGCGGTGCGGTAGGCTCGACCTCCATCACCTCAAGCACCGTCTCCATAGCCGTCGCCCCCCGGAAGGGAGGCCGGCCGGTCAGGAGCTCATAGAGCGATGGCGCCGAGCGAATAAACGTCGCTGGCTGGCCCGATGTCGCCAAGCCGGCCGGCTGCCTGTTCGGGCGGCATGTAGCTGGGAGTCCCCATGGGGACGCCTGATTGCGTCACGCAACTGTCGTCCTTCATGAACTTAGCCAGGCCGAAGTCAGTTATCCGCGGCTGATCGGCGGCGTCGATCAGCACGTTTTGCGGCTTCAAGTCGCGATGCAGCGTGCCACGCTGATGGGCGAAGTGGATCGCCTCTGCGATGATCTTGACATAGCGGGCCGCTTGTTGAGCCGACAGCGGCCCGTCCTTCACGAGAGCCCCGAGGTCGCGACCGGCCACGTAGTCCATCGAGAAATAATGTTGGCCGTCGTGCTCGCCGACTTCGTGGATGGCGACGATATTGGGGTGCTGCAGGTTGGCGGCGGCTTCGGCCTCGCGCAAGAAGCGTTCGACTTCTTCGGGGCTGGCCAAGCGCCGGCCCGGATCATCTTGAGGGCCACGTCGCGTTTCAGGCTCGTCTGCCGGGCTTTCCAGACGACCCCCATGCCGCCGCGGGCGATCTCTTCCAGAAGCTCGTAGTCGCCGAAATACTTCAGATGCTTGCCGGCTTCCGGTGCCGTGGCCGGCGAGGAGTTAGGAATGAGCGTTTCCGCCGATTCGAGTGCCGATTGACTAGGGAGTGCGGCCTTGAAGAGACATGCCGGGCACAGGCCCTGCGGCCCATCGCTGGGTAGGGGCTTGCCGCATTGCGGGCAGACGGATGTAGTGGTCATGATGGTGGCCGATTGTAGCGGGGGTTTTTGTCTCCACTGCTACCAAAAGCAAATGATCTGAAAGGTTACAGGTTCTAAAAAACCAAAGCGGCGGAAAAGCGCCGCAGTCCAAAGTAAGCCCTGGCCGACGTCAGATTTGGACTGCGGCGCTTTTCCGCCGCTTTGGTTTTTTGTATTTTGAATCGCCAGCTACTGTCCGATGATGCAACAAAGCAGAATGAGTCATTGGGCTTAGGTTTTACTTTGGACTGCGGCGCTATTCCGCCGCTTTGGTTTCTTGTATTCTTGTACAGCTTGATTGGCTAATGAAGCTGAGGTCCGAATAGCACAAACGACCAAAGGGTTTTTCGTGGAAAATCGGCGCGTCCGACTCATTGAGCGATTGTGCCACTTGCCGGAAAAAGATCTGGCCGAAGTAGAGTCGTTGTTTTCGCGTTTGGAAGGAGATACTCTCCGCCCACCGCTTCCGCAAAAAAACAATAGCGTTTCAAGTCTTTCATTGCCAGTCCACAAAGACTGGCCCCATGCACCGATTCATCGAATATCTGAACACGGCACCTTCATCGTCACCGCAAGCACACTCAATAGAGAGCACCATTTTCGGGGAGAGGAATTGCTGACGATGCTCGAGTGCAAGCTGCTTCAACTGGCAAAGCGCCAGGGGATCGTTCTCGAAGCTTGGGCCGTGTTTTCCAACCACTACCATTTCGTGGCCCACACCTCCGGTGTCGAGAATCAGCTTGCCGACTTGATTGCCGATCTCCACTATGCCACCGCCGAGTATGTCAACGCCGCGATGAACAACCGGGCCGTCAGGTCTGGTCGAACTTCTGGGACACGCAGTTGACCTATGAGAAATCCTATTTCGCTCGTCTGAATTACGTCCATCAGAACGCCGTCAAACACGGACTCGTTCGCCAAGCCCACGAGTACCCCTGGTGTTCTGCCAGGTGGTTCGAGCAGATCGCAACGCCAGCTCAAGTGAAAACGATCTACACGTTCAAAACCGACCGGGTTAAGATCGACGACGATTTTGAACCGGTTGTTGGAGCCAATTCCGGTTAAAAAGGGACTAGCAGCGTGAATCGGCTATCTCGGTTCGGAATAAAAAACCAAAGCGGCGGAAAAAGCGCCGCACTCCAAAGTAAAACCGATGCCTCATTTGGGCTGCTCGCCAAGACCATCCCTCAGCCGCCCAGCACCACCATCAGGACGGGCTTCTTGGTGTAAATCTCGTCCACGGCCGCTTGCTTGACCTTAGCGCGGGTAAACTCGTCGAGCACGGCCAACATCGCCCCTGCTTTTTTCCCCGCGGCTGCTGTCCAGCGTCCTAAGGTCGCCACCTTCGGGGCACGTTTTTCGAGCAACACCTTCAGCAAGAGCTGACAGCTTGGCAAACTGACGCCCACCGCCTGGGCGACCGTCGCGAATTCCTTCTGCTTTTCTTTGTCCAAAACGACGCTTTGGTGCAGCCGTTTTTCCAACGCTGTCAGGCGTTCCTCTTGTTCGCGGACCCGTGCTTGCCATTGCTCCCTTTCCTGCTGCTGTGCCGTCCCGGTCAGAGCAGCGACCACGAAAGCATGCTCACGATAGATTCGCTGTCGACTCGTTCCGCAAGCCTGTGCCTGCACGGTGATTGCGCCGTGCGGACCCCAAACGACCACGTACGCACTGGCAATCCGTTGCTCCGGGGCTACCATGCCCATGGGTGGACTCCTGGATATACGTCTTGTGATGATGCACGTATTTCAGCTGTTCACCCCCTATTTGTCCACCTTTTACCACCTATTCTCGACCAAAATGAGAAAGTCTCTGGCCAGAGTTGAAATGGCTTGCGCAAGCTGATGAAATAGCTCCACTTATAGCGATTCAACTCTTTTCAGTTTGCCAGACTCGTCTGCCGACTCGACAATCCATAGTGGACCAGACGGAAGTCTTGAATCGCCACTCGCAAAATCAGAAGCCCGAACCATGTCGGCTGGAAGGTCTGGGTATACAAGATAAACACCAGAAAGGGTAGAGTCACAGGATTCGGGTTCCCTTCCCAGACAAGTGCCTTGATCGTCGTCGCAAGGACCATGATTGGGCTGCCGATCAGGATCAAGCCCGCCGCGAAGGCAAATGTCCGTATCCAGTCGCCAAGAGGCACTACTGGCCGCCAGAGACGAGCAAACAAATTCACATTAGGGCCTTCTTTGAGCTGCAAATCGTACTCGCGCTTTGCGTATTCCCGGAGCGATGGTCCGCGTGCCCGCACCGCCAGTACGATGAGCATGATCGGGCCGGCAATCCAAGCGAATTCATTGATCCGGTCCCACCGCCGCATGGATTCCATATGTCGCCCGAGACTCGCTTTAGCGTGGGGTCCGCCCTTTGTGCCCGCAAGAATGCATTCTCTTCGAAAGGTAGAAGATGCCAAACGCTAGAGCGACTATGACGAGCGCAGCCAGGGCGGCCAGGGTGCCGGGATGGCGCCCAGCCCAGCTCACAACCCGACGAATCGCACCCGCCGGCCGAGCGTGGATCGGTTCACCTTTGAGAAAGCGATCCAGCTCCTCGGCTAGGGCCTGCGCCGTGGGATACCGAGCATTGGGCGATTTTTCCAAGCATTTCAGGCAGATCGTTTCGATATCTGGCGGTATGTCGGCTTTCAGTTTTCGCGGCGCGGTAGGCTCGATCTCCATAACCTGGAGCAGCGTGTCCATGGCCGTGGCCCCGCAAAACGGCGGCCGGCCGGTGAGGAGTTCGTAGAGGATGGCGCCCAGCGAATAGACATCGCTGGCTGGGCCTACCTCGCCATGCCTGCCCCCGGCCTGCTCCGGCGGCATATAGCTAGTGTCCGTCCGGAAATGGCCCTTTTTCAGAACGGCCGCCAGTTCGGCAGCCGGTGACACTCAATTGGCACTCGTATGGCGGGCCCATTTCATCGCGCAGAGCCGCTGCTCAGACTTGCAGCGGCCTTTTGGCGCGATCCCCACCCGCTCGGTGCATGGTTTCGCCCTGTTGTCGCCACTCAAACACTTTGTGAGTCCACCTACTCTTTGCGTTTGGACTTGGCCGCCTCACACTCGGCTTCGTCTTGAGCCAGGAGAAGCTTCCCTAATGTATGAAGGTTGCGGCCCAACATGCCCAAGCCCACATAGCGCTCGTAGCCGAGTTTACTCTTGTCACGGCAGCGTTCTTGGCCGTTACCAGCCTGCAGGGCGCCGATCGCCGACTCAATCCCGGGATGACTCTGGCGTGCCTGACGAAATTTCACGGTCGCTTCCTTTTGTTGTTGGCGGCCACTGAGCCTGCCTTTTTTGGGAATACACGGATGGGCCACGATCGAGGCCAACTGCTCTTGATTCTCCGGTGTATGAAAGGCGCGATCGAACGAGGCCCGCTCGATTTTGTCATCCATACGCTCTTGCAACGCGGTCATCGCCGGCACCAGCACGTCTTGATCCAACACGCCATTGGCCACCACCGCGTAATGGCAGATGAAGCCAACGCCATCTTCAATCACCAGGACCTTGTGGCCATATTGGATCGGGTTCGGTTGTTTGCCACGCTTGATCAGTTCGGTGTGCGGTTCGTAGATGCTGAAAATCTTCTCCTCGTTGGGCACCGTCTCGCCGAGTAATACACGCCGCCGAGCCGTGCCACACACCTTCTCCGTCAACTGCACATAATGCCACAATTCTTCGCGTGGCCCGTCATGGCCCTCGCCGAGCCAATCGATACCGAGGCCCTTGCTCCGGAAATGCAGCGTCACCAAAAGTTGGCGGGCCCGTTGCAACAGGTCCTCCGCCAAGGTCAATAATCGCTGATACCCAGGCTTGAGACGGTCTGCCCCCTTGCTCTTGGCTCGCGAGGTGCGACGAATCTCGCGCACGATCGCCTTGACCTTGTCCAACTGATGCTCATGCTGACGCCAACCGGGCAGACCGTGCGCCGCCGCCAATTCCGCCGCCAGTGTCGCCACCTTGCCCAAGCCATCCCTGATCAGACTCGACTCCGTGGGATGATGAATGTTCGTCTCGACCACAAACGTATCGCCACGCACCGTCTCGATCGCCTCGGCACCAGTTGGTGCCCTGCAGCCACCAAAAGGTGATTGATCTTCTCCAGGGTTGCCGGCTGCAACAAACAGAGGTTGTCGCGAATCCGCCGCCAATCAAAGTCACTTCGTCCTGCCAGTCGCCGATGCCCATCATCAACCGCAAGGTGCGGTGTTGCTCTGCCAAATCTTGCAGTTTGTCGTAATCGAGGTTACACCCCAGCCTGACCGCCGCCAACACCGTGATCGTCCAATAGCTCAACCCGGTTCTACCATGATCGGGGCTGCTGCCAGCATTCACATCGTTGCCAACGAAATCGAGAAGCTCACGGCGCAACGGCACTTGCCCGTACACATGCTGGAGAGCACGCAAGATCGGAATGATCTCATCCCGACAATTCAGGTTCAGCGGCACGGCATTGACGGGAGGGCAATCCAATCGCGACTGCTCTTGATAGGCCAAACGCACGGTGAATCCTCCCTGAAGATCGGCGGGTGAAGGGGACGGCGACCGCAGATTTCTCTGGAAAATCCGTGTGCCGCTTACTGTTATAGACGTTGGGCTCACCATCTTCGGTTCAAGAATTCGCCGAAAAATCCCGGGAATTCCTAGGTTTTTCGCATTTCCGGACGGACACTAGCTAGTGTCCGTCCGGAAATGGCCCTTTTTCAGAACGGCCGCCAGTTCGGCAGCCGGTGACACTCAATTGGCACTCGTATGGCGGGCCCATTTCATCGCGCAGAGCCGCTGCTCAGACTTGCAGCGGCCTTTTGGCGCGGTCCCTACCCGCTCGGCGCGTCAGTTTCGCCCGGTCGTCGCCACTCAAACACTTTGTTAGTCCACCTACTCTTTGCGTTTGGACTTGGCCGCCTCGCACTCGGCTTCGTCTTGAGCCAGGAGAAGCTTCCCTAATGCATGCAGGTTGCGGCCCAACATGCCCAAGCCCACATAGCGCTCGTAGCCGAGTTTACTCTTGTCACGGCAGCGTCTCTTGGCCGTTACCAGCCTGCAGGGCGCCGATCGCCGACTCAATCCCGGGATGACTCTGGCGTGCCTGACGAAATTCCACGGTCGCTTCCTTTTGTTGTTGGCGGCCACTGAGCCTGCCTTTTTTGGGAATACACGGATGGGCCACGATCGAGGCCAACTGCTCTTGATTCTCCGGTGTATGAAAGGCGCGATCGAACGAGGCCCGCTCGATTTTGTCATCCATACGCTCTTGCAACGCGGTCATCGCCGGCACCAGCACGTCTTGATCCAACACGCCATTGGCCACCACCGCGTAATGGCAGATGAAGCCAACGCCATCTTCAATCACCAGGACCTTGTGGCCATATTGGATCGGGTTCGGTTGTTTGCCACGCTTGATCAGTTCGGTGTGCGGTTCGTAGATGCTGAAAATCTTCTCCTCGTTAGGCACCGTCTCGCCGAGTAATACACGCCGCCGAGCCGTGCCACACACCTTCTCGGTCAACTGCACATAATGCCACAATTCTTCGCGTGGCCCGTCATGGCCCTCGCCGAGCCAATCGATACCGAGGCCCTTGCTCCGGAAATGCAGCGTCACCAAAAGTTGGCGGGCCCGTTGCAACAGGTCCTCCGCCAAGGTCAGTAATCGCTGATACCCAGGCTTGAGACGGTCTGCCCCCTTGCTCTTGGCTCGCGAGGTGCGACGAATCTCGCGCACGATCGCCTTTACCTTGTCCAACTGATGCTCATGCTGACGCCAACCGGGCAGACCGTGCGCCGCCGCCAATTCCGCCGCCAGAGCCGCCACCTTGCCCAAGCCATCCCTAATCAGACTCGACTCCGTGGGATGATGAATGTTCGTCTCGACCACAAACGTATCGCCACGCACCGTCTCGATCGCCTCGGGCGCCAGCTGGTGCCCTGCAGCCACCAAAAGGTGATTGATCTTCTCCAGGGTTTCCGGCTGCAACAAACAGAGGTTGTCGCGAATCCGCCGCCAATCAAAGTCGACTTCGTCCTGCCAATCGCCAATACCCATCATCAACCGCAAGGTGCGGTGTTGCTCTGCCAAATCTTGCAGTTTGTCGTAATCGAGGTTACACCCCAGCCTGACCGCCGCCAACACCGTGATCGTCCAATAGCTCAACCCGGTTCTACCATGATCGGGGCTGCTGCCAGCATTCACATCGTTGCCAACGAAATCCAGAAGCTCACGGCGCAACGGTACTTGCCCATACACATGCTGTAGAGCACGCAAGATGGGAATGATCTCATCCCGACAGTTCAAGTTCAGCGGCACGGCATTGACGGGAAGGCAATCCAATCGCGACTGCTCTTGATAGGCCACACGCACGGTGAATCCTCCCTGAAGATCGGCGGGTAAAGGGGATGGCGACCGCAGATTTCTTGGAAAATCCGTGTGCCGCGTACTCTCATAGACGTTGGGCTGGCCATCTTCGTTCAAGAATTCACCCAAAAATCCCGGGAATTCCTAGGTTTTTCGCATATCCGGACGGACACTAGCTAGGGCTGCCCATGATGACGCCCGATTGTGTCAGCCGGCTGTCCTCTTTCATGATCTTGGCCAGGCCGAAGTCAGTTATCCGCGGCTGATCGGCGGCGTCGATCAGCACATTCTGAGGCTTCAGATCGCGATGTAGCGTGCCACGCTGATGGGCGAAGTGGATCGCCTCGGCGATGATCTTGACATAGCGGGCCGCCTGTTGAGCCGACAGCGGCCCGTCCTTTACGAGAGCACCGAGGTCGCGACCGGCCACGTAGTCCATCGAGAAGTAATGTTGGCCGTCGTGCTCGCCGACTTCGTGGATGGCGACGATATTGGGGTGCTGCAAGTTGGCGGCGGCTTCGGCTTCGCGCAAGAAGCGTTCGACTTCTTCCGGGCTGGCCAAGGCGCCGGCCCGGATCATTTTGAGGGCCACGTCGCGTTTCAAGCTCGTCTGCCGGGCTTTCCAGACCACCCCCATGCCGCCGCGGGCGATCTCTTCGAGAAGCTCGTAGTCGCCAAAATACTTCAGATGCGTGCCGGCTTCCGGAGCGGTGGCCGGCGAGGAGTTAGGAATGAGCGTTTCCGCCGATTCGAGTGCCGATTGACTAGGGAGTGCGGCCTTGAAGAGACATGCCGGGCACAGGCCCTGCGGGCCATCGCTGGGTAGGGGCTTGCCGCATTGCGGGCAGACGGATGTAGTGGTCATGATGGTGGCCGATTGTAGCGGGGGTTTTTGTCTCCACTGCTACCAAAAGCAAATGATCTGAAAGGTTACAGGTTCTTGAAAAACCAAAGCGGCGGAAAAGCGCCGCAGTCCAAAGTAAGCCCTGGCCGACGTCAGATTTGGACTGCGGCGCTTTTCCGCCGCTTTGGTTTCTTGTATTTTGAATCGCCAGCTACTGTCCGATGATGCAACAAAGCAGAATGAGTCATTGGGCTTAGGTTTTACTTTGGACTGCGGCGCTATTTCCGCCGCTTTGGTTTCTTGTATTCTTGTACAGCTTGATTGGCTAATGAAGCTGAGGTCCGAATAGCACAAACGACCAAAGGGTTTTTCGTGGAAAATCGGCGCGTCCGACTCATTGAGCGATTGTGCCACTTGCCGGAAAAAGATCTGGCCGAAGTAGAGTCGTTGTTTTCGCGTTTGGAAGGAGATACTCTCCGCCCACCGCTTCCGCAAAAAAACAATAGCGTTTCAAGTCTTTCATTGCCAGTCCACAAAGACTGGCCCCATGCACCGATTCATCGAATATCTGAACACGGCACCTTCATCGTCACCGCAAGCACACTCAATAGAGAGCACCATTTTCGGGGAGAGGAATTGCTGACGATGCTGGAGTGCAAGCTTGCTTCAACTGGCAAAGCGCCAGGGGATCGTTCTCGAAGCTTGGGCCGTGTTTTCCAACCATTACCATTTCGTGGCCCACACCTCCGGTGTCGAGAATCAGCTTGCCGACTTGATTGCCGATCTCCACTATGCCACCGCCGATTATGCCAATGCACGAGATAAACAACCGGGCCGTCAGGTCTGGTCCAATTTCTGGGACACACAATTGACCTATGAGAAATCCTATTTAGCTCGCCTCAATTACGTCCATCAGAACGCAGTCAAGCACGGGTTAGTTCGCCAAGCCCACGAGTACCCTTGGTGTTCCGCCAGGTGGTTCGAGCAGATCGCAACGCAAGCTCAAGTGAAAACGATCTACACGTTCAAAACCGACCGGGTTAAGATCGACGATGATTATGAACCGGTTGTTTGAGCCAATACCGGTTAATAAGGGACTAGCAGCGTGAATCGGCTATCTCGGTTCGGAATAAAAAACCAAAGCGGCGGAAAAGCGCCGCACTCCAAAGTAAAACCGATGCCTCATTTGGGCTGCTCGCCAAGACCATCCCTCAGCCACCCAGAACCGCCAATAGATGACGCAGTTCGTCTTCGACGTCCGCCTCGCCAACGGTGGCGGCAATCCGTGCCCTCATCAAGTCGCGATAGTGTGCCGCATGCGATGGACCGCCACCTTGATGGCACCCTCGCTGCGCCTCAATCGGGTTGCCATTTCCGCGTACGATCCCGGCTGGCCAACAAATACCGCCTTCAATTCTTCGAAGAGATCGAGCTTGCCTTGGGCTTGGTATTCTGCTCGTAAAGCATCGAGTACCTGATCGAGAAGAGTCATGGCCCACTGTCTCTCGAAATGATGTTCAGGAGTCCTGTCATGACTCGGTTCAAGACGATAACGCGATTCGGCACTCGCCTCATCGAATGAAATGATCGTCTTACCTCCGCCACGCTTTTGCGCCGTGGTTCTTGTCCCAATCGTTGGCGAGGAAATTCTTGAGCGATGCGAGCAAGAAGGTGCGAAATCGTCCCAGCTTGGGATCGACGCGCCCTAGCCCACGCTTTTCCAAAAGCTGTACAAAAAATGCCTGGATGAGGTCTTCCGCGTCGTGTGGCGTATAGCCCCGACGCCGAACGAAAGAGTAGAGCGGATACCAGTAAGCTTGGCAAAGCTCCGCCAGTGCAGACCGGACTTGTCCGGCTCCTCGCGGCCGGCGTGAAGAACGACCGTCCAGAGGGTGGTAGGGAAACTCTTCGATTGGTACGAACTGTCCATAACGCGGCGCGCCGTGGGCTTCGAGCAGTCCTACTGCCATCGCCAGAGTGGACATCCTACCGTATCGCCGGTACAGTCAGATAACGGAAATAGAAAGAGAACTCCCGCCTTCCCGATTCCAAGCAGTGAATATGTTCTGTCCACACTGCCAACATTCCATCATCTTGGCTAGCGATCACCCACCCGAAACGATCCTCTGCGCTTCTTGCGGCTCCACTTTCAGCACGGACACGGGAGCGACGGCCGTTTGGAGCTCCCCAGTTCGGAAGCTGAAATTGATGCAGACCACACCATCAAATTTGACACGGAAGAAACCGCAGTGGGAGGCGTGCGCGAGCAGGAAAAGAAACTGGACCGTTTCGAGTTGCTCGGTGTTTTGGGCAAGGGATCTTTCGGCACAGTCTACAAGGCCCGAGACCCGAAACTGGATCGTGTCGTCGCCATCAAGGTACCCCGACCAGGTAGCGACATCGAGCAGGATCGCTTCTTTCGCGAAGTGCGCAGCGTGGCCCAGTTACGTCATCCCGCCATCGTGCCGCTGCATGAGGTCGGCCAGTCGGACGGCACTCCTTTTATTGTCAGCGAATTTATCGACGGGGCGACTCTGCACGACAGGCTCACCGTGCGGCGGCCTTCGCCCAAGGAAGCAGCCGAGCTGATCGCGGCCCTGGCGGATGCGTTGGAATATGCCCACGGGCAGGGCGTGGTCCATCGCGACATCAAGCCGGCCAACATCATGATCGGCGCCGATGGCAAGCCACATGTCATGGACTTCGGCATGGCCAAACGCGATGCCGGCGAAGCCACCATGACCATCGAGGGGCACTCCTGGGAACGCCGGCATACATGAGTCCGGAGCAGGCCCGCGGCGAAGGGCATCAAGTTGACGGCCGTAGCGACATTTACAGTCTGGGGGTGATGCTCTACGAATTGCTGACCGGGCAACTGCCCTTTCAAGGCAGCATGCAGTTACTGCTCCACCAGGTTTTGCACGAAGAGCCCCGTTCGCTGCGTTCGCTGAACGCTCGTCTGCCTCGCGATTTGGAGACCATTTGCCTTAGGGCGATGGCCAAGGAGCCTGGCGGCCGCTACCAGTCGGCCGCTCTTTTGGCGATCGACTTGCGTTTGTTTCTCGCCGGCCAACCCATTCACGCCCGCCCGATCGGCAGAGGCGAGAGGCTATGGCGCTGGTGCCAACGGCATCCGCTGGAGGCCGGCTTGACGGCCGCAGTTGCTCTCCTGCTGGTGGCGGGCACTGCAGTTTCCGCGGTTTTCGCCGTGGACGCCAATCGTCAGGCCAAGGATGCGCGGGAAAGCAGCTCGAACTTGCCGGACTCGAAAAGGAGCGCGCTGACGCCAAGGCAGCCGAGGCGGAAGCCAGCGACGTGCAGTCCGTGCCGAGAAGCTTATCTCCGATCGGCGTTTGTACGTTCTCGATTTGCCAAGTTCAGACTGCCTGGGAACAAGGCCAGATCGACCGGGTTCACGAACTACTTGCCGAACAGCAACCCCGCCGAGCCGGCGACGTCGACCTCCGCGGTTTCGAATGGTTCTGTTGGAATCGGCTTAGTCATGCCGACCTGCACACCTTGACCGGCCATGCCAAAAGCGTGCTGAGCGTGGCCTATAGCCCAGACGGACGCCGCCTGGCATCGGGCGGTAAGAATGGCTTGGTCCGAATTTGGAATGCAACCAGCGGCCAGGTCCTGTTCACGCTCGCCGGGCACAAAGACGCAGTGAGAAGCGTGGCTTTCAATCCCGATGGAAAGCAATTGGCCACCGGCAGCGATGATAAGACGGTGAAACTCTGGGACCTCGAAACCGGCAAGGAGATACTCACTCTGAAAGACAACACGGACGCCGTTCAGGGGGTAGCCTTCAGTCCGGATAGCCAGTTGTTGGCTTCGGCAAGCAAGGATGGCGCCATCAGAATCTGGAACCTGGCCAAGGGCCCAAAACCCATCAAAGGGAAGAGGAACTCCGGCCAGACGAGCATATCTTTCAGCCCGGACAGCCAGTGGTTGGTTTCCGGTGGAAGCGATGGAGAGATTGCTTTCTGGAACCCTGTCGACGGGAATATGAACCGAGCTTTTCCGGGGCACCTCAACGGCGTTACCGCGGTTGTGTTCAGCCCCGATGGCAAACAGCTCGCTTCTGCCGGCATGGACAAAATTGTAAAAACCTGGGACGCGGCCAGCGGCCAGGAAAAACTTACTCTGAAAGGCCACGCCGATACCGTTACCGGCGTTGCTTTCCTCCGTGACGGCAGCCAACTAGCCTCAGTGGGCAAGGATGGGAACGTCAAGATCTGGGACCTGGCCGACGGCAAGGAACTCGCCACGCTCAAAGGGCATGTCGGCGCAATCAACGGGCTGGGACTCCGTTCCGGCGGCAGCCGATTGGCCACGGCCGGCGATGACAAGACCGTGAAAATCTGGAATGTCGACACGCCAGCCCTCAAAGGGCATGGCAGCGGGATCACCAGCGTTGCGTTCAGTCACGACGGCACACGCCTGGCGTCGGCGAGTTGGGACAAAACGGTACGCCTTTGGAACACTGCCCAACCCAACCAATCGATCTGCCCTCAAGGGCCACACCAGCGGCGTCACCGGCGTGGTCTTTAGTCCGGACGACAAGCCCTGGCATCGAGCAGTTGGGACAAAAGCGTCATCCTTTGGGACGTTGCCACCGGCCAGGAGAGCAAAGTGTTCTTGGGCCATGCGAAATTCGTTCGCAGCCTCGACTTCAGTCCGGATGGCAAGCAATTGGCAACCTGCAGCGACGACCGAACCGTAAAGGTTTGGGATATTGCGGCTGGTCGAGAGGCGCATACCTTTTACGGGACATACCGATGCCGTGCAAAGCGTTCGCTTCAGCCCGGACGGCAAACGGCTGGCTTCGGCGGGCGACGATCAAGTGGTCAGAATCTGGGATTTGGCCACAGGCCGCGAAGAACGCGAGCTCAAGGGCCACACGAGCACCATCTTCGGCCTGGCCTTCAGCCCGGATGGTTCACGGCTGGCTTCCGCGGGCGACGATCAGGTCGTCAAAATCTGGGACGTGGCCACGGGCCGGGAGGAACGCACGCTCAAGGGCCACACCGGCACGGTGTTTAGCGTCGTGTTCAGCCCGGACGGCAAACGGCTGGCTTCCGCCGGTTTTGACGGAACCGTGAAGATTTGGGATGCGGCTACCGGTCAGGAAACGATGTCGATCCAAGGCGATTATGGCCCTGGCCACGGTCTCGCTTTCAGTCCGGAATGGCTTGCGCTTGGCATTGGCCAGCGACGATTTGGTTCTGCACCGTTCTGGGACGCTGAGACCGCAGGAGAATTAGCAATGCCAAAGCGAGCCTCCCACGTTAGTGGGGGGAGTTAGCCGGGAAACTCCCCCCACTAACGTGGGAGGCTTGCTCACTACCGCTTTAACAGGGTCAATCACCGGCTAGAATTTGTAGAATGAGGACAAGACAGAAATATCAGGCCAACCTTCGATTTCGTTTCGGATTTCGAGTTTTGCTGACAGGTAACCCAGGGAGAATCGTAATGTCAAAGAAATGGATGCAAGCGACAGGCGTTCTGGTCTTGGTGGCGGCCGCTACTGCCTACGGCTACGACCAGACCAAGGGGATACTTTTCCCCCAATTCAAGCCTGAAAAGGGCACCTACGACAAACCGGCCGACAAATTGGGCGAAAAGATCGAAACCCCTTGGAGTGCGACTACCGTGGCGGCAGCGGTCGATGCCAAGCCTTTGACGGGAAAGATTGTCACCCTTACCGGTGAGATCGTCGACTACTCCTGCTACTTGCAACTCGGCAAGCACGGCGGCAAGCACAAGGATTGCGGCCAGAAGTGCCTCAAAGCCGGCATGCCCATCGGCCTGCTCACGAAAGATGGCTCCCTTTACCTCCTTATGGAAGAAGAGCACAACCATGCCGCGACCAGCAGACCAACTTCCGCACCACGGCCATCGCAAACATGGCGAATATCGTGGAAGTGACAGGCACGGAATCGGCGGTCGACGGCCAACGTGCCGTGTTCGTTTCAGGCTACCTGAAGAACAAGTAATCGCATTTTGTCTGCATCTGTCGATGTTTTCGTTGGTCGTTATCGATCAGCGGGAGGTTCATCGATGACGATCTTCACAAAACCACGACGTTCGATGCTGGTCTCGGTACGCCTCGCGGGCGTCGTGGTCGGTTTTCTTCAGCTATCGCAACGATTTGGGTTAGCTCAGGAAAAGGAGCCGTTGTTTCCGCCTGGAGGGCCACGCCTGCCGTTGGGTTTGCCACCCATCATCTGGCCGTCCAAGAATAAGTACACTCCCGAAAAGGCGGAGTTGGGCTGGTTCCTCTTCTTCGACAAACGGCTTTCCGCCGACCATACGCTGTCGTGTGCGCAGCTTGCCACCAGCCGGCGAATGGCTTTACGGACGGTCGAGCCGTGTCCACTGGCATTCGAGGTCAAAAGGGGGTGCGCAGCGCCGACGCTGTTCAATTGCGCCTGGATCGGCGATCTCTTTTGGGATGGGCGCTCCAAATTGCTCGAGAAACAGATGATTGGGCCGCTTACCAATCCCATTGAAATGGGCAATTCGGATAAGGATATTCTCGCTACTCTTGTCCGGCATCCCGGGCTACGTTGTCGCTTCAAGAAAGTGTTCGGCGAAGACAAGATCACCATCGAGCAAGTTGCCAAGGCCATGGCCACCTTCGAGCGGACCATCGTTTCCGGCAACTCGGCCTATGATCGCTTCAAAGCCGGCGATAAGACGGCCTTAACGGAGCTCCAGCAGGAAGGCATGGAGACGTTTTTCTCCAGCAAAGCGCGTTGCGATAGCTGCCATGAAGGGCTCAATTTCACCAACGGAAAATACGCCAACATCGGTTTCGGCATGGACAAGCCCAATCCCGATTTGGGCTCTTTCCAACGTGACCAAACAAGAAGGCGACGAGGGCGTCTTCAAGACCCCGACGTTGCGCGAGATTGCCCGCACCGCCCCCTACATGCATGACGGCAGCCTCGCCACGTTGGAAGAAGTGGTGGAACATTACGACAAGGGAGGCGTCAAGAACCCCTGGCTGCACCAAGACATCAAGCCTCTGCATTTGACCCCACGCGAGAAGAAGGGCCTGGTGGAATTCCTCAAATCGCTCAGCGGCGAAGGCTGGCAGCAAATCAAGCCGCCGGCAGCGTTTCCGCAATGAGCGGAGACGAGGGAGGGCAGCGTTTATGTCCGAGTCGACTATTCGCATCAGTGAAGCATCGCACCAGTTCTTGAAAAAAATGGCAGAGCAATCTGGCCAGACGATGATGGTCGTCCTGGATACGGCGGTCGAGGCATATCGTCGAAAGCTTTTTTTTGACCAGATGAATGCCGGTTATGCCGAATTGCGAGCTGATCCCGAAGCCTGGGCTGAACATCTAGCCGAACGCAAACTATGGGACACGACACTGATGGACGGCCTTGAAGTCGAGGATCGCTGGACGGAAGAAGGCCGTTGTGCGACGCCTGAAGAAAGCAAGTCCTGAACCCGACCAGTTCGCTAGGATTTCAACGTTCTCACCTTTGCCAACCCGCTTGGCCACAAACGTCCATGAGCTTAGCGGCAGATCTGGTTGGCCTGTAAAACCTGGTGGCCACCTGGTGGCCAAATGAAAGTAATTCGCATGTTTCAAAAGATCGGCCCTTGGTTGCTCCTCGTTGCTTCTACTCCGGTCCTGGCTGGGGAGCCCGCCATTACGCACTCCTTCCTCGCCTGCGGCGCCGAAACGCGCATCATCTGACGGCGCCGGCAAAGTCGTCTGGAAATACCCGGCGGCGTTGCGCGATGGCTGGGTGCTCGATAATGGCAATATCTTGCTGGCACTTTCTCAAAGCAAAACGTTGCCCCGCGGGGCAGCCGTCGAGGTGACCCGCCAAGGGAAGATCGTGTTCGAGTTCAAGGGCACGCAGTCCGAAGTGAACACCGTTCAGCCATTGGCGGATGGCAAGATCTTGCTAACAGAAGCTGGCCTAAAACCGCGATTGCTAGAGGTGGATCGCTCGGGCAAGATCGTCGTCGAAGTACCGTTGCAGGCTCAGACGAAGGATCTTCACCTCCAAACCCGAATGGCTCGCAAGCTGGCGAATGGAAATTATTTGGTTCCGCAGCTTATTGATCGAGTGGTCCGCGAATACACCCCAGCCGGCAAAGTCGTGTGGGAAGTGAAGACTCCGCACATGCCGTTCACGGCGATTCGGCTCGATAATGGCCACACGCTCGTCGGTTGCACGTTGGGCAATCTCGTCGTCGAATTCGACGAAGCTGGCAAGGAAGTCTGGCGGGTGTCGAACGACGACCTTCCCGGCAAGCCGATCAACGATGCCTGCGGCGTCCAGCGGCTGCCGAACGGCAACACCGTGATAACCAGCCATCACGCCGGGGCCAAACAGATCAGGTTGACAGAAGTCACGCCCGCCAAGGCCATCGTCTGGACCTACACCGACGACCGGCCTAGCAGCATCCACCACTTCCAGATTCTGGACACGAATGGCATGCCCCTCAGCATCAATGCGCTACGATGAATCCGAGACGGTCAGGCTTGCGGTGGAAGCGAAAAGATCTTGCTGTCCGGCTCGGCTCGCCGGACCTACCAATGGCAGGCCACCGCAGGTAGGTGCCGCGAGCCGAGCGGCACAGCCGGATCTTCACGCAAACACGGCATATGATTAACCCGAGACGGTCAGGCTTGCGGTGGAAGCGTAAAGATCCCGCTGTCCGGCTCGGCTCGCCGGATCTACCAACGGCAGGCCACCGCAAGTAGGTGCCGCGAGCCGAGCGGCACAGCCGGATCTTCACGCAAACACGGCATGTGTTTGGGTAAAACGCCCTTATTCCCGGAGGCAACCTCGTGATTCTGCAAACGCCGCCAGCACCTGCTGAAGTCGTGAACGGGCAGGAAGCCGACAGCCTCAAAAATCTCATCGACGAAAAACTCCGAGCAGCCCGCATCAGCCAAAAAAGCTGGGCAGCGACATCCATCCGCGAACGCTTGACAATTGTCCGGCGTTTTCGTTATCGGCTGGTGGCCGGCGCGTTGGAAATGGCTGCCGCGGTGCCGCCCAAGTCGCCGGCCGGTGCCGTGGAAAAGCTTGCTGCCGAAGTCGTGCCAGTTGCGGACGCCTGTCATTTTCTGGAGCGGCGAGCCCGGAGGCTGTTGGCTCCCAAAAAGTTTGGCGGCAGCGGGCGGCCCGTCTGGCTCTTCGGCGTGAAGGCCGAAGGTTCGACGCGAGCCGCTCGGCGTGGTGCTGATTATCGGCCCGGGTAATTATCCTTTGCTCTTAACCGGCGTGCAGATTCTGCAAGGTTTGGTAGCCGGCAACGCGGTGCTCGTTAAGCCGGCTGAAGGCTGCACCAAAGCCCTGCAATTGCTTGCGGTGTGGCTCGTTGAAGCAGGTCTGCCGACAGGGCTTTTGACCATCTTGCCGGAGTCCCCCTTAGCCGGACGCCTGGCTACGGAAGCCGAGATCGACAAAGTGGTGGTAACGGGTTCCGCCGCGCATGGGTCGCGCGATTCTTGCTCAACTGGCGCCGCGCCTTACCCCCTCAACAATGGAACTGTCGGGGTGCGACCCGGTTTTCGTATTGGAAGCCGCAAATCTCGATCTGGTGGCCAAGGCGGTCGAATTCGGCTTGCGCTGGAACGGGAGCGAAACCTGCATCGCTCCGCGGCGGGTTTTCGCCTCGCCCGAACAGGCCAAGGCGTTGGAAGATCGCCTGCAAACGGCTCTCGCCGGAAACGTGACCCCGCTCCGTTCTCCCGCTGCCGTTGCAGCAGGGCGTCTGGTGAACGGTGCGCTCGAGGAAGGCGGAAATTGTTGGTGGGAGGGACGCTGCCCGACCAAAGCGGCATCCTGCCGACGGTGTTGACGAATGTCCGACCCGACATGGCCATCGCTCGAGATGAATCCTTTGCTCCCGTGACGTCGATCATACCGGTAGCCAACTCCGAAGAGGCCATGAAGGCGGTTCGCCGCAGTCCCTATGGACTGGGAGCTTCCATTTTCGCCATGCGAGGCCCAAAAAATCGCCGACGAAGTGCCTGCCGGGTCAGTCGTAGTCAACGATATTCTCGTGCCCACCGCCGATCCGAGGCTGCCCTTTGGCGGTCGGGTGCCAGCGGTTTCGGCGTGACACGCGGCGAGGAAGGCCTGTTGGACATGACGACCATCAAGGTCGTTTCGACACGCCATGTCGCCATGTACCAACATCTCGATCCCCTCACAAAACCCGACGAAGAATTGTTCATCGCATATCTGCATGGTTTCCACGGCAAATCATTTTGGGAACGCATGTCAGGCCGACTTGGATTTTTCCGGATCATGATTGGGAAGGGATTTGCGGGGAAGAAGTGAGAAATTGGGTAGATAGCGTCAACGGCAAAATGGATTGTTCATATCTGCTTCGGGGACCGCAGTGTTTTCGTTTAACCCGGAGCCAGCGGCGACGGCGGACAGGCACCCGCTTGAATCTAATGGTTTGGGCGACCGCTAAATCAATGAGGTGATGGACGGCGACAAGTCCGCCGTCGCCGCTGGCTCCGGGTTAAGCGTGAACCGCAGGTGTGGTAGTTCAGTCTCAAACGGTGCAGTCCACCGAAAGGAGGACCTAATCCTACCTGGGCGGGGCCGTGCCCGTCCAGAAAACCTTGCTCGAAGTCCTGTCGGACCTACGCAGCCAGCGTCGGGCAGCAATGCCTGGCGACGGAGGGGCCAGGCAAGGTCAATCCAGGAGGGGTCACTTCGGCCTGGTCGGTGTGCCAGGCTCCTTAGCCTGCTGAAGCATTGGCCAAGCTCCGCTTGGTCCGGATCGAGCACGATACGGTTTGCTCGGACGACCGACAGGGTGTCTCGTGATCTCGCCCGGATACAACGGCTCACCACACTGACCGGTGAAAGTCCCACGCTGTTCCAGGCTAGCCCTGGAAAACTTCGGGCCCATAAGTCTATGACGAAACGGCTCGGATCACGCAGCGGCGCCCGCGGCGGCCCTACGCCACGGGTTCGGGGATGGCAGCGTCCCCAAAGTAAGGCACCCGCCCGAAAGGGGGCACCGTAGTTGGCAGATACACCACCGGAGACTTCACGGGAACAGTTAGCCTCTCCCAAACAGGTCCCCCTTCGGGATCGTCCGGCCTCCCCGGACTCAAGAGAGTCGCTAAGAAACATTCTCCACGAAGACTCCAGCGGGTGCATCTACCGATCCTTCGTTCCATGGGCTCCTGCTGGAAAGGAGCGGCTTTGACCAGGATCAAAGCGCATTCCCTGACAGGTCGTATCAACCTGGATACCCTTGAGGGGGCCTTCTGGTGCGTTCGTCGCAACCGGGGGGCCGCGGGCATCGATCGCGTGTCCATTGAACTGTACGAAGGTCAACTTCTACAGAACTTGGCAGCGCTCGAACGTCGTTTGAAAGGAGGGACCTATCAATCCCTCCCTCTCCGACGTGTCCACATTCCTAAAGGAAACACAGGGGAAACACGCCCGCTGGGCATTCCCGCAGTCGCCGACCGCGTTGCTCAGGAGATGGTTCGCTATCTCCTGAACCCTCACTTCGAGGGTATCTTCCATGACGACTCCTACGGCTTCAGGCCTTTTCGGGGCTGTCACATGGCCGTGCGAAGGGTGTTGGAACTCAAGCGACAAGGCTACCAGCACGTGCTGGATGCCGACATCAAGGGGTTCTTCAACAACATCCCTCACCACGTCATCATGAACGGCGTCAGCGAGCTCATCGCTGACGGCAACATTCTCTATCTCGTCGAACGATTTCTCAAGGCCGGAGTGATGGAGGACGGCGTCTTCACGTCGACAGACCTGGGCACGCCGCAAGGGGGTGTCATTTCCCCTCTTCTCGCCAACATCACTCTCAACAGCCTCGATTGGGCACTCCACAACGCCGGCTTCCGCTTCGTGCGTTATGCCGACGATTTTGTGGTCCTGACCAAATCTCAGGCTAAGGTCCGTGAGGCACATGACCTGGTGCTCCGGCATCTGGCCAGCCTCGGCCTCTCCTTGAGTGCCGAGAAAACCAAGATGACGACTTTCCGACAGGGCTTTGCCTTTCTCGGATTCGACATCGGGGCCTGGTCCGTCAAGATGCGAGCCAAGTCGGTGGAGAAATTCAAAGACAAGATTCGGGAACTCACCCCCCGTCATCAAAACCTGGATGCCAAGGTCGTCAGGAAGATCAACCAGGTCGTGAGAGGCACGGCCAACTACTTTGGCACGGCCTTCTCCAATTGCCGCAGTCTCTTCCGTACTTTAGACCGCTGGATTCGCATGAGAATCCGCTGTATGAAGTTCAAACGCAAGCGGATTACCGACAATTGGCGATTGCGTCTGAAACACCTGCGCAACCTGGGTCTGCTTTTCCTCGGCGAAATCCGCGCACCCCCGGCGAAGGGACGCTGGGATCGCCCCAGACTGAGGGCAACGGCTATGGCGTCGCCCGGTGCCTGAAAGAGGCTCGCCGGTAAATATGGGGAATCGACCCCATCGCGACAACGGGGAGGGAGAGGAATGGCCCTCTCCCTTACCCACTACTATTTCAGCTCCAAGAAAGATTCGAGTTAGATTTGAGTCGGTAAAAGCCGGGGCATCAAAAGCTAGGCCCAGCGGGACTCACAGGAAATTGAGGCTCTCATAGGGCCCGACTGCCAACTTGACGCCGCCTGTCAGCGGATTCCAGCCAGGTTGCCAGCGGCGGCGAAAAACCATCTCACAAGTTTGTAGTCTCAAATATCCAATTCTCAATCACTTGCGCATCGATCCGCGACAATCCGCGATTTGGCACGGCCCTTGCTCTAAATAAGTTAGGCCAAGCAAAATGTGATTCCCCAAGGGATTGGCCCGGTTTTATTGGGGTTTTTGATCGCGGATCTTAATAGGAGGAATGCCATGCGTCAGACATTTGGGCGTCGTCAGAGCGGGGTTCCGTTCTGGAACCAACTGCAAAATCTGTCGACCGAGATGAACAACTTGTTCGAACGCTGGGACGGCGGCAACGCCCTGCGTGCCTTCGCGCCGGCCTATCCGGCACTGAACATGTGGGAAGATGGAGATAATTTGTTCGTGGAAGCGGAGCTGCCCGGAATGCAGCCGGCCGATATCGAGATTCTCGTTACCGGTGGCGATCAGCTCAGCTTGAAGGGCGAGCGCAAACCGTGCGAAGTTGAAAAAGCCGTCATGCACCGGCAAGAACGCGGTTTCGGCAAGTTCGTCAGAACGATGCAGTTGCCTTACCAAGTGGATCCCGACAAGGTGGAAGCACGCTTCGAAAATGGCGTACTGCGTATCCAGCTCACGAAAGTCCGAAGCAGCTCGCGCTCGCAAGATAACCGTAAAGGGCGAATAACCCCAGTCAACCGTACGTGACATTACGACATAAAGGACACCTATAGGAGAACAAGCCATGACCACAAATGGGAATACCACCTTGACCCAAAAAGACGTTGCTCAGGAGCCGCGCCGGAACGTCTTCGTGAAGGAGTCACGTTTACGCCGCGAGTCGACATCCTTGAGACCGACAAGGAATTGATCTCTCAAGGCGGACCTGCCCGGCGTCCGCAACGAAGATGTTGAGCTACGCTTCGAGAAGGGCCAGTTGATTTTGACCGGCCACGTGAACCAGTCCCCAGGGGACAGACAATTTGTCCTTCAGGAATATGGCGAGGGAGATTTTTATCGCGCCTTTGCCATTCATGAAACGATCGATGCCTCGAAGATCGAAGCGAGCTGCAAGCACGGCATTCTGACCGTGCATCTGCCCAAGGTCGAGGCTGTGAAGCCCCGACAGATCACCGTGAAAGCACAGTGATCTTCCGAACCTTTATTGGCCTGGCCGGCAAGGCATTGGAAGTCGTCCCTGCACGATTTCCAATGCCTTGCTTGGCCAACCCTGATAACCACGAATGCAGCAGAGGCCCTCGGCCATGATCGCTACACGCCAAATCATTCTGATCGACGACAACACTATTTGGCTTGAGTCGTTAGCCGATTACCTTCGGGCCAAGGGCTTGGTGGTCTTTACAGCCAGCGATCCGCGCCGCGGATTGGAACTGCTCGAAGGCCATGCAATCGACGTGGTCATAAGCGATTTCAATCTGCCCTACATGGATGGTTTGCAAGTCTTGCGAAACGTTCGTCTACGCGGAGGCAATGTCTCCGTCTTTTTGCTCACCAGCGAAGAAGAACCGGGGCTTGAAAAGAAGGTCCTTGCGGAAGGGGCTGTTGGTTTCTTTTGCAAAACGACCGAGCCGGCTTTGCTTCTCCGCAGTCTCTTGCAGGCGGTGGACGCTTTGGCGGGCACCGCGAGCAGGCCGGCAGTGCTTGAGATTTGGCAGCGACTGCTGCCGAGTCCCGAGCGATTCCGATCCCCGGAATCGTCTGAACCAGCATGAGGAGGTCCGTTCGGAAACGTGGCAGCGCCAGTTGCCAAACCCTAATTCCGGCGGGCAGTTCAGCGGTTTTGAGAGGGCGAGGATGCCCAAGCCAGCGGCATGAAGTCGGTCACTCACGAAACGCCCAAAAGGCGAGCCAGGAGCGTAAGCGACTGGAGTACCTAAGAGCTAGGGAGGGCTTCCGGTCACTAACGTTCCCGGCTCGCCTTCTAGTATCCCGCCGCACAACCATTCTTGCGAGGTTTGGTGCCGCCTTTAAGCAATCCGGCCGCAGGTCAATCATGATTCCCTGGTAGCCGCCTGAATTGGTTGGCGTGAAAGTCACTTCGTGACCCCGGCCGTCAGTTCGTCGGTAATCGCGCTCGGCATGGCTGTCTCGACGGCAAGCCGGCCGCCGGCTTTAGCCTTGCGGCCTGTCGGCGTCGACGATCCCAAATGTTCCAGCCGCGGGAATTCACCCGCCTGCTGAACGTTCATGCCAAAATCAATGATGTTGCAGAGGATCTGCACTTGGCCTTGGGGCTGCATGTCGCCGCCCATGACGCCGAACACGAGCCAAGGCTCTTGATCCTTGGTAACGAGGGCGGGAATGATCGTGTGGAAGGGCCGCTTGTGGCTCGAGCCGATTCCGGTGCTTGGGGTCAAGTGCCAGAAGGGTGCCACGGTTTTGGAGAGCGAATCCCAGGTTGCCCGGCACCATGCCCGAGCCGAAGCCTTGGTAATTGCTTTGGATGAGCGAGACGCAATTCCGGTCTTTGTCCACGACGCAGAGATAAATCGTGTCACCCATTTCGAGTTTGGGTGAGCCGGGCAGCACTTTGGTCTGAGCATGAGCGGGATCGATGAGTTGAGCCCGTTTGCGAGCATATTCTTTCGAGATCAACTCGGCCGTTGGCGGCGGCGCAAAATCGGGATCGGAATAGAAGCGAGCCCGATCCTCATACGCCAATTTCTTGGCCTCGATGAACAAATGCCAATAGTCGGGGGAAAGAAGCCCCATCTTTTTCAAATCGTAGCCTTCGAGCATATTGAGCATCTGCAATGTGGCGATTCCCTGGCCGGGCGGCGGCAGCTCCCAAACGTCGTAGCCTCGGTAATTCGTCGACACGGGTTCGATCCAGGTCGAAGTGTGATCGGCAAAATCGCGGTCGCTGAAAAGGCCGCCGACGCGATCGGAATAAGCAACGATCTCCTTGGCGATCGGGCCGCGATAAAAAGCATCGCGGCCGCCCTTAGCGATGGGCGCGATACGTGCGAGCCAGGTTGGGATTGCGAAACAACGTTCCCGCCCTGGGGGCTCGGCCGTCGATCAGGTAGGTTCGAGTGGCGTCGGCGTCTTGAAGCAGCTTTTTCTCCGCGTTGTGCCAATAGCCGCCGATGACTTCGGCCACGGGAAAGCCCTCTTCGGCATAGCGGATGCTCGGTTCGAGCAGATCGGCAAGCGGAAGCGTGCCAAACCGTTTGGCGAGCACCTCCCAGCCATCGACGCAGCCCGGGACCGACCAGCTCAGTGGGCCGCGAGCGGGATTTCCTTCAACCGCGCTCGGCAAACAGGGAGCGGGTGGCACGGTAGGGCGAACGGCCGCTGGCGTTCAGGCCAAACATTTTGTGGGTTTTGGCGTCCCAGACGATGGCGAAGAGATCGCCGCCCACGCCGCAGCTCATCGGCTCCATCAGGCCCATGACGGCATTGGCGGCGAGGGCAGCGTCGATGGCATTGCCGCCGCGCTTGAGCACGTCGAGCCCAACCTCGGCGGCCAGCGGATGACTGGTTGCCACCATGCCATGCGGCGCCATCGCGACCGACCGCGCGGTTATGCTCCGCGATTTCGGCCATTGCAGAGCACGGAGACTCGTCGTCGAAGCCATGACGATTACCAGGAGGAAGAGCCAGCGTTTCATGCGTCCGATCTCACGCTTGCGGTCGTAGGTGTGCTCACCGACAAGAAGATACTCAAGGGCTTCACGGTACGTTACTATACCCTGCACAGGAGCCAATGAAAACCGAGCAGGCGGAGGAGTGAGTGCATGCATGACGAAATAATCGTTCGCGTCATGACGCGAGGAGAGGTCGACCTGCGCTGGACTGGGCCGCTCAGGAAGGCTGGAACCCGGGCCTTCATGACGCCAACAGCTTCTATGCTCAAGATCCGAACGGCTTTTTCTTGGGCCTCAAGCATGGCAAACCCGTCGGCTGCATTTCCGCGGTGGCCTACGACGATCAGTTTGGCTTCGTGGGCCTATATATCGTCAAGCCGGAATACCGCGCCAAGGGGCACGGCATTCAACTATTTCGAGCAGGCATGAAGTATCTGGGAAAACGCAATGTTGGACTCGACGCCGTTTTGGCGGAACAGCAAAACTACGAGAAATCTGGGTTCAAAACCCACTATCGCAACGTTCGGTTCGCTGGAATGGGCGGCGGTGGTCCCTCCACGCCCGACGTTGCCGACTTGACCATTTTCTCTTCGAAGAAGTCGTTGCATATGACCGAAGCGTGTTTGCCGCCCCACGCTCGCGTTTCTTGGATCATTGGCTGGAGCCGCCGATGGGGGCGGCTTGGGAATTCGGCGACCAAAGCGGGAATCTCGCCGGCTACGGCGTGGTGCGCTCCTGTCGTCATCGGCTGCAGCATCGGCCCCCTGTTCGCCGACACTCCCGCCGCCGCCGATCAGCTTTTCCAGGCCCTGCGCCGCCACGTGCCGGAATCGGTGTCCTTGTTCATCGATGCTCCTGATGCCAATAAGGAGGCTCTTGCCTTGGCACAAAGGCATGGCTTCACGAAATGTTCGAGACCGCTCGCATGTATACGCGAATGTCCGCCGATTCCCGCTCCATAAGGTGTTTGGCGTGACGACGCTGGAGTTGGGCTAAGCTTTAGAAATCTGCGATGAGCCAAAAATAATCAGGGAGTGCCATGGCATCGCATCCACTGGTTGCCGTCACCGATTACTTGACGGATTCCACCGTCGAGCGCCTCTCTTGGAGGGGATTGCCGACTTCCGTCTGCTCCTCGCCGAGGATGAAATGGAGGTGGTGCAAAGGGCCGGGCAGGCGTCGGCTCTGGTGGTTTACCACGTCATGAAGCTGGGGGAACGATCGCTCAATGCCTTGTCCCAATTGCAAAGTCATCGTTCGCAGGGGGAGTCGGGCGTCGATAATATCGATCTCGAAGCAGCAGGCCGGTTGGGAATCGTCGTCTGCAATGTGCCCGATTACGGCAGCGAAGAAGTGGCCGATCACGCCCTGATGCTTCTGCTGGCAACCACGCGCAGGTTGGTTACCCTGCATGATGCGCCATTAGGCAGAACGTGTGGGATGCGAGCCTCATCTTCGGTGCGCTCCCAGGCTGCGTGGCCGCACCGTGGGCATCATCGGCTGCGGACGCATTGGCTCGGCCTTTGCGCTCCGGGCGAAGGCCCTGGGAATGCGTGTCGTCATTTTTGATCCGTATCAGCCTGCCGGTCTGGACAAGGCCCTGGGCATCGAGCGCGTGTTCCGGCTCGAAGAATTGCTGCCGCAAGCGCAGTTTCTCAGCGTGCATTGTCCGCTGACAACCGAGACCCACCATATCGTCAATGACCGAACCATCGGCCTGCTGCCCCAGGGCGCTTATCTTGGTGAACACAGCCCGCGGCGGTTGCGTCGATCTCGATGCGCGTGGTGCGTGGCCTGGACAGCGGGCGGCTGACGGCTGCTGGACTCGACGTCATCGAACGCAGAACCGCTGGACAACGAGCGAGCTCGCAAGCACCCGCGCATTATCTTTACGCCGCATGCAGCGTATTATTCTGTTGAAGGCTATCGCGAAATGCGCCGGAAGGGCGTGGAGGAAGTGATCCGCGCTCTTGCGCAGGCGAACCGGTGCGAAATCCGGTCAATCTGCATTCTTGCGGGACTGCGCGATGCAAGGTGCCTCCCACGTTAGTGGGAGGAGGTTGCGGAACACTCCCCCCAGTGACGAGGGAGGCTCGCTAAGACTGAAAGCTCGCCAAGAGCGGCGGACTACGAAGACCGCCACTCCGTGCCAGGATTCGTAAGCTCGTTTAACCAGGACAATCACCCATGACCACGGCGACTGAACTGTCCGACACGATCCTGGTCGTCGACGATGAACCTGCGGTTCGGAAGACGTTTCAGGAATGGCTCGAACAATCCGGCTTTGGTTGCAAGATTCTGGCGGCGGCGGATGCCGAGCAGGCTCTGATGCTGGCCAATCAGCAGCCGATCGACCTGGCCATTCTCGATTGGAACCTGGGCGCCGGCGCTGATGGCTTGCATCTTCTGCAAGACCTGGCGTTTTTCCATCCCGATGTCGTCGCCATTCTGCGTGACCGGCTACGCTCAGCAGGCGACGCCTCTGGATGCCATGCGCATGGGGGTGCGCGATTATCTGGACAAGAACCACGATCTCGATCGGCCCACTTTCTTGAAGGTGGTTCAGAACCAGCTCGAACAGATTCGGCCCGCCAAACGGGAGCGACGCTTACATCGCAGCCTGGCGGATTTTCGGGAGGCTGTTCAACGCATTCTGCCACTGGTGCAACATTCCGGCTTGCTGAACGATCCCGTGCCTGTGCCTGCCGCCATCCGCAGCCTGTTTCAGTTCCTGCTCGAAACGACCGGCGCGAACGGTACAAGAGCAATACGTGGT
>CAVVHZ010000056.1:0-152375 GCA_963748025.1 uncultured Gemmataceae bacterium | reverse complement strand
TTTATCGTCTTTCGTTCAACAACCGTTGTCATCTGCTGATTTAATCCAATAGGGAAATTTGTCACCAACAGTTCGATCGGTTCATTTTGGCGTCACGCCAGCGCCGTTTCACGGTTGGCACTGCCACGCCCAACACATTCGCCGCTTCCGCTTGGCTGAGTTCCTGATACCAAAGCAGGTCGAATACTTCACGCTGCTCCTCTGGTAAACTCTCCACGCGCTCATGAAACTCACGCCAGGCAGCGAGGGCAAGAGGCCCGTTGGAGTTGCCAGCGAAAGCCACCGGCGGGCCGTCCCCAGATCGTTCAGCCAATGGGGCCGCGGCCCGATGTGCCGCTGAGCCTTCCGGGCCGTAATGATGCCGAGCTAGATCGATAAGCACTCGCCGGATTATCGCACAGCTGAGCCGATAGAATTCCTGAGACGTAACTATCTTCACTTCGTCCAGGGCTCTCAGCAGCGGTGTTTCGCCGCCTCCTGTGTCACATCGCCAGTCTGCTCAGGCCGCCACTCTCTCGAAACTCCCGTGCAACATACGACTGGCCATGCGTTCCAGCGCTGTCCCCCGCGGGCCATCAGGTCATTGATGGCTACCTTATCGCCCGCATTAAGGCGGACGCAGCGGCAGACTGCACCAGCTCAGTTGATTCGCTCATGATTTCTCTCGCGAGAATGTGGGCTTCACTGAATATTCACGGATTTCGATCCGACATGCCAATTTGCTCCCTGCGTTTGTTTCTAGCGATTGGCGTTGAGTCTACACGAAGATACGACAGTTTTTTGGCGAGGATAGTCGAAATTGAGACGGCCCGTAGAATGAATCGGGCGAATGGGAAAATCACCAATCGTTCATAAGGACAATTGCGTCGAAGGTGTTTGAACTTTCGCAAACGCTTCGCCAGCAGTGGCTTGCCGCCGATTATGACTCGAAGCGTCGAATCCTCGAAATCGTGCGTTTGAACTGCACGCTCCACGGCGCACTCCGTCCCTGAAATAAGAGAGCCCTTCGAGTTCTGGCAGAAGGGCTTCTTCGAAAAAAGCCGAGGCGACAAGACGGCTATTGCACTTTTTCTCATCGGGGTTAGGGCTCTTGCATAGCAGTCATCCATCATTGACGTGGTTCGAATTGCCTCGCGGTTCTCATCAGCGACAGGCTGACAATGGGAATACGCATTCGATCCGAGTATGCGATTCTCGCTCTCTTCGGTCGATATGACCAACGTGCGCAACATTGGCCTAGGCTCTCCAGACCTCGCCGCACGGGCGACCGAATGTCTCCAGTCCGCATTCAAGAGGATTTCTCCTCGGCGGTGCCAGTGCATTGGCCGTGGATCATGACGCGGGCTGGCTGTTCACCTCATCAATCCGATCTTCCGCACCAGCACGCCAAGCTTGCGTCCATCAATCGACCCTTTGATTATCTCGCTCGGCACAAAAGCGTCGCTCAGAAGTTCGACGACGAGCCATGGCGCCTGCCAGAGACCTTCTGGGAACCGCACGGTTTTGGACCAGGTTTCTCCGGAAAACTCGATCGTGGCCGAGCAAGGGTTGGAGGAGGTGATCCGCTAGAGCTTAAGGCTGCCGCCGGTCTTCGATGGTCAGTCCCGGAATCCAGTCGAAGTGCCCGATGTTTCCGGTGACGACTGCCCGCCCTTGTTCTAGGGCAGTCGCTGCAACCATGAGGTCCGCGTCGTTGCGTGGATGACCGCCCTCATAGGCGAATGTCGGTGTCGAGGAGGAGAGCAGCATGTCGTTAGTCGTCAGGACGGGCGCGTTAGATTGGCGCCCTGAAGGATGACGGATTCCACGTCGGCGACTTGCTCGTCCGACAGGCCATCATAGACGTTGCACCAATCGGGGAGTTCGCCGACCCGGCCACGTCTCGGCCGCCTTGGGCGACTGGCTCTTGTCGCTCGCGACATCCATGACCTGGATGATGATCTGCTGATTCTCCTTCAGCTGATGGCCGAGCATATGCTCCAGCACCTGTCGCTCCCTCTGCTCGATGTCCCGAACTTGGCGTGTTATGGCTTCCATGATGACCATTATATCGTAGATCAGGTTTTTGTGCGAAGCTGCCGTTCGCGGCATGGCTATCCATCCCTTAGAGTGATCGGAAACAAAGAGCGATCTTTGGACTGCGAATCTCTTCCGCCGCTTTTGTTTCTTGCAACCTGGTACTACGAGGCGATGAAAAAAAGCGGCGGAAAATCGACCGCACTCCAAAGTATTTCCTGGCAATCTGTGGCACGCGGAATGTACGCATACATTTCATTGTTTCCGAACGTTCTTATTACTCGATCGCGGCAGGGCTCCCTGCCGTTCGTACGCACGCAGAGCCTTGTTCACTGCGGGTTACCGGTCGAAAGTTCGATCTCCAAGCCCCAGGCTGAAGGAAACAGGAGGCCGAGCGGGACAGCCATCTTCGCTCGACTGTTGGTCCAGCGACCGGGCGGACCTTCAAAACATTCTTGGCTGTGGAACCCGTAATCTTGCTCCCCAGATAGCTCCGCTCTCCAACCGGGCCCCGAAAGTGTCCGGCTCCCCGGTCAAGCGGATTCATCGACGGATGATCTGCGGCTGTTGAAGCGATTTATTTTGTTCGGTAGTCACAACAGGTTAGGCTAAAATGAGGCCATTCAGCCATCAGCTAATCGAATAGTTGAACAGCCAGAGGCCGCAGTCAATCGGGAGTACCGATGCTTCTGGACAAGTGCCAACCTAGACGCGCCGCTGCCTGGATCGGTTAGCGCACGCCCAAACAGATTCAAGTATTGGTCTAACAAGTCGGTGCCTCCAGCCCCCGGCAGGGCACCCGAACTCTGTCGCCCCGAGTGGGGCTAAATTCCTGAAATCGCTGAGCCCAGGGGCTTACGCCTCTGGCTATCGACTGGCACCCCTCCCGGGGCTGAAAAGCATGTTCAACGTCCCCGGCTAAGCTGGCAGGCCAACCTGGCCAATGTTACGCTTAATGAAGCGATGGAAGGCGCGGATTTGGGCGAAGTGCAACGGAGGGCGCCGTTACAAAACGGCGCCGCATCAAGAACTCGAGTCAGCTGTAGTCGAAAATGAACACGTGGGCCGGCGCCGAACAACGAGTAGCCGCTAGAATCTTTTCGATTTTCGAAAAGGCCGGGCATCGTGAGCACTTGGAAATCGTCCGGGTTAAGCTAATGCCATTGGGCTCCGTTATCAATCGGGTATTTCGGTCCAAGGCCTCCGATATCAAACGGGTTTTTGGCGCTGGAATTGGCCGCCGGAATGGACAGGGAGTTGAAAATGAGCCGTTACCAATCGGGTTTTCGGCCAACGGCTCCGATATCAAACGGGCTTTTAGCGGTAGAATTGGCTGCCAGATTAGCGGGGAGTTGAAAATGCACCGTTACCAATCGGGTATTATGGCTTCGGCCATCCCATGAACTGCCTGCCGCTAATCCTTGCTGCCTTCCTCGGTAAAAGAACGATTCGCCCGGCCCTGCCTTGATGCAACCCTGGAATCTTTCAGGCGACTCTCAGGAGCGTGCCGATGAAAACGCTGACCCGTGCACTTGCCTGTCTCCTTATCTGCCTGCCTGCAATTCGAGCGGGCGAGCCCCAGGATAAAGCGGGGTCGCCGGCGATTAAGGTGGCGACGTTCGATGTGGACGCGACGCCTCCGCTGGGCTCACCGATGGCCTATGAGCCGGTCAAGAGGCTCGACGAATTGACGCTCCGTTGCCGGGGCATCGTGATCACCGGCGCCGGGGCGCCTATCGTTCTGTGTGCGGTCGATTGGATTGGCATCGCCAACGAAGGACACGATCAATTTTGCGAAGCGTTGGCGGCTGCCGCCGGTACCACGCCCGATCGTGTCGCGGTCCATACGTTGCATCAGCACGATGCGCCCAATTGCGATTTCACCGCCGAGCGGCTGGTTCGCGATCTCGGGCTCAGGGGCCTGAGCCGGTTTGACGGCGGCTTCCATCGGGTGGTGATTCAGCGGGCCGCCCAGGCGATCAAGCGGGCGCTCGCGTCCGCTCAGCCGGCCACACACTTCGGCTGGGGCGCCGCCCTGGTGAAGGAGGTTGCCTCCAACCGCCGCATTCTCGGGCCGGACGGCAAGGTTCGCGCCGTTCGCTACACCGCAACCGCAGACCCCGCCCTGCGGGCCGAGCCGGAAGGAGTAATCGATCCCGAGATTTCAATGCTTTCGTTTTGGAATGGCGAGCGGCCGATCGCGGTGCTCAGCTACTACGCCTGTCATCCGCAGAGCTATTATCGAACCGGCATTCCCAGTCCCGATTTTCCTGGGATCGCCAGATTCATCCGCGGCCAGGCGGTTCCCGAGGCCTTGCACGTTCACTTTGACGGCGGGGGGAATATGGCGCCGGCAAGTACAACGATGGCAGCAAAGAGAACCGCATGACGCTCGCCCTGCGCCTGGCGGATGGAATGAAACGGGCCTTTGCGGCAACCAGAAAACTTCCGCTGACCGCGGCGGACGTCGGGTGGGAGACGTGTCCTGTCAAACTCCCGCTGGCGCCCCATTTGCAACAAGAGAAGCTGATTCAAGAATTGAAAACCGACCCTGCCCAACCTTATGTCTCCAGAGTGGATCAACTTGCCTGGGTCGTTCGATCGAAAGCGGGGCATGCCATTGATATCGCCTGTCTTCGTGTGGGAAATGTCCGCGTGTTGCACATGCCGGGCGAACTTTTCGTCGAGTACCAGCTTGCCGCCAAGAAGATGCGTCCCGATCTGCATGTCGCCATGGCGGCCTACGGGGATTACGGACCAGCCTACATCGGCACCACTGTGGCCTATGCCGAAGGCGGCTACGAAACCGGTCCAAAGGTCAGCAACGTTGCGCCGGAAGTCGAGCCCATTCTCATGAATGCCATGAAGCGGCTGTTAGAATCCAACCACTGAAACTACTCCGGTCCTTTCGTATCGCTTCAGTACGAGCCACCCGCCACAATGAGCAGCTTTTCGAACACTGGGGATCATTCTTGATAGCTGTCAAGCCTTTTAGCTGTCTGTGGGCCATCCCATGAAATGCCGGGTGCTGATCCTTGCTGTCGTGTTCGTGCTGGTCGGTTTCGCGAAGGCCGACAGCAGGTTGAACGAACCGGATGCCAAGTCGTTCAGCGAACAAATTCGTCCGCTGCTCGTCAAACATTGCGTGGAATGTCACGGTCCTCTGAAACCGAAGAAGAACCTTCGGCTCGATCAACTCGGCGACGACTTCGCCAGCCCGGCCGTTCGAGACAAATGGCAGCAATTGCTCAAACGCATCAAAGCGGGCGAAATGCCGCCCGAAGACCGGCCCCGTCCGACGGAACATGAGGTTCAGGTGCTGTCCGATTGGATCAGCGTCAAAGTTAAGGCGGCGGACGCCAAGCGGGCCGCTGAAGGCCGCGTGGTGTTGCGGCGACTCAACCGGATCGAATACGAGAATTCCGTTCGCGACTTGCTGCTCGTGCCGGTCAAGTTGAAGGAGGAGCTGCCCCGGGACAGTGCGGCGGAAGGTTTTGACAACGTGGGGTCCGCACTGCACGTCTCCTCTTTCCTGATGGAGAAATATCTGGAAGCGGCCGACAAGGCCTTGAGCTTGGCGATTGCCAACCGGCCCAAACCCCCGCCGGCAAGCAAGAAACGCTACAGCCTAAAGGACATGCACACCGTCAAAACGAGCACCGAGAAGGTTTATCGGATCCTCGACGATTGTGTGGTTTGCTTTACCTCCTCCCATTGGCATTCGGTCTGGCTGTCGCCGTTCTATCCGCAGGATGGCGGTCTTTACCGTTTCCGCATCTCGGCCTCAGGTTATCAAAGCAGCGGCAAACCGGTCACTTACCGCGTCACGGTGAGCGGCGGAGACCTGTCGGGCAAGACGGGATTGATCGGCTACTATCGACGCGCCGGCCGACAAACCGACGGTCGTCGAATTCGTGCAATACATGGAGCCGAAGACCACCGTGGCCGTCCTCCCCTACGGTCTGGCCGGGGCGGGTGAAGTCGATAAGGTCGGCGCCAAGAATTGGCAAGGGCCGGACTCGCGGTGCAATGGATCGAGGTCGAAGGCCCGCTCAACGAGACTTGGCCGCCGGCCAGTGAGCGGCGGCTCTTCGGCGACCAGCCGCAGGGACGAGTGCCCAGCCGCAACGTGCCGGATCGCGTGGAGGTGGTCTCGAAGCAGCCCCTGGTCGATGCCCAACGCATCTTGCGTCCCTTTGTCCGCCGGGCCTATCGACGGGCGATCGACGACGACGACCTCAAGCCCTACCTGGCTCTCGTCAAAACCAAGATGGACGAAAAGAGCACCTTTGAGCAAGCGCTGCGCGCGGCCATGATGGCCGTCATGGTTTCGCCGGAATTCCTCTTTCTGCCCGAAAAACCGGGCCAGCTCAACGACTTCGCTCTGGCCAGCCGGCTGTCGTACTTCCTCTGGAGCACCATGCCCGACGACGAGCTGTTGGCCCTGGCCGAAAAGAACCAACTTTCCGCTCCGGCCGTTTTGCATCAACAAGTCGAACGCATGCTCGAAAACCCCAAAGCAGCGGCCTTTACCGAGAACTTTGTGGGTCAATGGCTCGGCCTGCGCGACATCGATTTCACGGAGCCGAGCGAACTTCTCTACCCGGAGTTCGATCACATGCTGAAAGTGTCGATGATCCGGGAAACGGAATTGTTCTTCACGGAAGTGCTCAAGCACGACCTGAGCCTGACCAATTTCGTGGCCTCCGATTTCACCATGCTCAACGGCCGGTTGGCGAAGCACTATGGCATACCCGGTATCGAGGGTTGGGAATTTCGTAAAGTGCCGCTGCCTCCGAACAGCCATCGCGGCGGCCTTTTGACGATGGCCAGCGTGCTGAAGGTGACGGCCAACGGCACGACGACTTCGCCGGTGAAGCGCGGGGCTTGGGTACTCGATCGCATCTTGGGCACTCCTCCCAGCCCGCCCCCCGAAGGCGTTGCAGCCCTGGAGCCGGACACGCGCGGCGCCGTCACGATTCGCGACCAACTGGCCAAGCATCGAAAAGATGTCTCTTGCGCTTCATGCCACAGCAAGATCGACCCGCCGGGATTCGCCTTGGAGAGTTTCGATGTCATTGGCGGCTGGCGCGATCATTACCGGTCCACGGGCAATGGCAAAGAAGTCAGAGTGGACGGCCGGCGCATGCACTATCTCGAAGGCAAGAAGGTGGATCCCAGCGCCGTCATGCCGGACGGACAGAAGATTCGCGACATCGATGAGTTGAAGCAATTGCTCCTCAAAGACAAGGATCAACTGGCTCGCGCGTTAACCGAGAAGCTGCTTACCTACGCCACGGGCGGCCTGAACGCGCCGGGCAATCGAACGGAGATTGAAGCGATTGTCCAACGAGTTCGCGACCGGAATTATGGGTTCCGAACCTTGGTGCATGAGATTGTCAAGAGCAGGGCATTTAGCACGAAATAGTATGGGCGCGGGCAAAATAACTTCATCAATGACATCAGTATGTCACCGATTGAGCCCGACGCGCCAGCGAGGTCGGTATCATGCCCCTTGGTGGATTTCGGGCCTAATCCGGATTGGCGACGTCCCCGACCTCGCTTGCGCGTCGGGCTCAATCAGGGCCAAGATTGACCATGTTATTTCTGCCCGAGCCATAAGTACGGTCGTCGACCGCTAGCATAAGGATTCTTCCATGACCTACTCACGTCGCAACTTCCTCCGCGCTGCCGGCGTCTCCCTGGCTTTGCCGTGGCTCGATGCCTTGATGCCGGCTCGGGCTCTTGGCGACGCGCCGTCCAAGTTGCCGCGGCGTATGGTCTGCATCAATACGCCCTTGGGGCTTCATCCGCCGTTTTTCTTTCCGAAGCAACCCGGCACAGACTATGAACTCACTCCCTATCTGGAGGTGCTGAAGGAGTTCCGGAGCGACTTCACGGTCGTCTCCGGATTGCGCACCCCGACCTCGGCGCCAGCCACGATTCCAACTACAGCTTCCTGACCGGCGCGCCGCATCCCGAACGCCGGGCCGGTTTCCGCAACTCCATTTCGCTGGATCAGCTCGCCGCCGAACACCTCCATGGGCAGACGCGTTTTGCCAGCCTGCCGCTGGCGTGCGAAGGCTTCGGCTTGTCGTGGACGCGCAGCGGGGCCGTGGTGCCGCCTCATGGTTTTCCGTCGAGCGTGTTCAGGGCCTTGTTCCTCGAGGGACGCCCCGATGAAGTGCAGGCGCAAACGCGCCGGCTGCGCGACGGCCAGAGTGTCCTGGATATGGTGCGCGATCAGGCCGCGAAGCTGAAGACCGGCCTGGGAGCGAACGATCGCGAAAAATTGGACGAATACTTCACGAGCGTGCGCGAGCTCGAACAGCGCCTTGTCGAGGCGGAGGCCTGGTCGAAGAAGCCAAAGCCCAAGGTAAAAGCGAAACCGCCGCAAGACATCACTAACTCTGCCGACCTGGTCGGCCAGACGCGGCTCTGGTTCGACCTGATCCATCTCGCTTTGCAGACCGACTCGACTCGGCTCGTCACCTTGCAGTTGCTCGGGACGAGCCGGGTGCCGCCGATTCAAGGAGTGAATCTGGGCCATCACGATTTGTCGCATCACGGTCGGGACCCGGTCAAGATCGCACAACTCAAGAAGATCGAGCTCGAAGAAATGCACACACTGCGCGACTTCTTGAAGAAACTGAAGGAAACCAAAGAAGAAGGCGGCAATCTGCTCGACCAAACGATGGTGTTCTTCGGCAGCAATCTCGGCAACGCAGCCACGCACGGCGTCAAGAACATGCCGGTGCTTCTTGCCGGCGGTGGCTTCAGGCATGGCCAGCACATCGCCTTCGATCAAGCGGATGGGCCGCCGCTTTGCAACCTGTTTGTGAGCATGTTGCAGCGGCTGGGGATCGAAACCGACAAGTTCAGCTCCAGCAAGGGAACGCTCACGGGGCTGGACCTGGCAGGGTGATCGCGCTGGAGGTTTCCGCATCATCGTGATTCGGTCGAGGAATCCGACGCATGCAACGCCAACAGCCGAATTGTCTCGGCGTGTCGCGCACCACGGCGGATTCGCCGGAGATGACCAACAGCAGCGGCACAACCGCCGCCCCGAGAACCCGAGCGGAGCCGGCGCTCCGGTCGTGTACCGGTCCTTCCGTTTTCAGCGCGTAGGTAGGTTGCCCCGTGCGCCGCCAAGATGACGGCGGCGAAGATCGCAATGGATACGGTGTACCGGTCGAGCAAGCCCACATAGCCGCGGGGAGTGAAATCCGTGAAAAAGCCATCGAGAAAATAGACCAGAAACCACGCCATGCCCATCGTCAACTGCGGAAAGCGATAATGGTAGGTGATCGTGGGCACAGGTCAACGCCGGCCTCGGGCGTCCACCAGGTACAGCACCGCATCGCCGCTAAAGGGCGGCGTAAAGGGCTGGGAGGATGATCCAGCTTTAATGGGATCCTTGGCAATCGCCTCTCCGGTCGCTGGATTGAACCACTCTACTGCCAACATGCGTGAATCCGGCATTGCCGAAAGGTCTATCGTGAAAGTGCCTCCTGAAGGAGCGTAAACTAAGTACTCCGCCCCCGCGGCAGGTGTCTGGGCAAGGCAATGCTTTGTGGAGCAGAACGAGGGACTTGGCATGACTCGCGCCAATTGAGTTTGCGCGAGTAGTTCAGAATGTAGCCGAGATTGTTGCGGAAGTTTTCCCAACGCGGGTCGGGCTTGCTGCCAATGCCGTTGACGGGCGCATGGCACAGGTTCCTGTTCTCGCGTGGGTAGTAAACCAGGTAGGGGTCCATGAACAGCACCTGATTGCCGTTCATAAAGTTTTCCCAGGCGTAGTTCCGGTTGCGCTGCGGCGATTCATTCCACATCCCGAAGTAACTGTGGTCGCTGTCATTGATGTTGACCTTGCACCTGGGCTTGCCGATCCCACATGATTTGGCAGGAGAAACCTTGGCCCATGGCGCGACCCAGTCCGCATCCGAGTTGTAGAGGACTGAATCCATCGGTTTCTCGCCGAGCGTCGCGTAGCCGATGGGATGTTGGTAACGTTTTTCCTTTTCATAGCGCGGACTACCGAAATGAGGTGGCTATTCCACCAGGTTGACTTGGTCGGCGCCTCCTCGGAAACGATCCAGAGCACATTGGGCAGGTCGTTTAACGTGTCGATGACCTTCCTGACATAAGCATCCTGAAGATCGGTAATGGCGTTGGGGGCGGTCATGGTGACCGAAGCCAGCCCGCTCTCGGCCGCTCCGCCACGGTAGCCATCATCGACCTGATTGACATTGTTGGGACCTGTGAAAGGGTAACCGTCCGATCGAGAGCGGAAGCGCAACTGAAATTCGCCGGTGAACAAATAGACGCCGACATAAATGCCGGCGCCGTGCAGGGCTTTCACTCGCGTCCGCAGCCGATCGAAGTACACCGGGTCGAATTTTGTCAAATCGAATTTGAGTCCGCCGTCCGTTGTTTGACCAGGCCCGGTCCTCGTCCAGGGATGCGGCCCCACTGTGAAATCCGGCGGTGATTTCTCCGTTGACGGCAAGCCGTGAACTCTCGGCAACTCCGAGTACCATAGGAGCGTGAAATTGTGTCCATGCGCCTTGAGGAACTGGACGAAGGCGTCGAAATCCAGCGCTTGCAAGGAACCATTGGCGCCCCAATCTTGCAGGGTATTCCAGGTATGTGATCCGCACAGGATGAGAGGATCCCCGTGGGCGTCCTGGAAGTAATTCGGATTCTTGGATGCTCGGAGCGGCCCAGCGATAGGCGGCCGTTCGGTCCGCTTCAAGCCATCCTGAACGGCGAGTTCCGTTACGATACCCTTGGACTGCGCAACCTCGAAGGATTTGGGGAGTGTGCCGATAGTAGCATCATCTGCGACCGCGGAGCCGGAAGAAAATGCGATTATGACCAAACTGAAGATGAAGCTGCGGATCGGGGCAACGTGGCAGAAGTTCCGTCCTGGCTCTGGTCGCTTGTCGATGGCGGTCATGGGATGAATCTCGGGTCACTTAAGGTTCTCGGGTTTCCAGGGTGGCTCCCCCACTCGACAACGACCTCGGAAGTCGTTCAGATAACGGTACGCTACCCGGTAACTTCTAGAAATGCAAAACAGGTGAGACTATGAGAATAGGAACCTCGAGATGCCAGTGGTCGTTGGCGTGTTGTCTCCTTGTCGCCGCGAATGGTTTGCTGCCCGCGGTTGTTCATGCCGAGACCCGCACGGCCGCCAGCTTGACACCGGAGGCCGTTTGGCAGGCGATCGACGCCGCCAAGGACGGCGACACCGTGCTAATCCCCGCTGGCACGGCCGTGTGGACCAAGGGATGGAACACCGGCCGTGGGGCCAAAATGAAGGCCATCACCATCCAAGGGGCGGGGATGGACAAAACCGTTATTCGCGATCATCGCAGCAAGAAGGGTAGCATCGTACCTTTCGAGCTGCACGGAGTTGAAGGAAAGCCCTTCCGAGTTACAGGCATTACCTTCGATGGAACAGGTTGGGCCGATGCAGGGCTATGGGGCGGCTTCATGTCCATCAGCGGCACCTGCAAGAATTTCCGCATCGACCACTGCATGTTCAAGAATGCCAGCATCATGATGTCCATCAACGGCAACGGCGACCACGACACCTATGGACTGATCGACCATTGCTATTTTGACGACAAGGAGTTCGCCGGCGGCCTCGCGCAACCCATTTGGTATTCCGGCCCCGGCGCTCCAAACTACCGTAAGCCGCTAAGCATGGGGACCGCCGCGGCGCTATACTTGGAAGACAACGAGGTCAGCCTCAGCCCGTCGGCGGCGAAGGGGGGCGATTGTCCCTGGATCGCACCCAACAACGGCGCCCGCGTCGTCATCCGCCACAACAAAATCGTCAACTCGCAGATCGAGGTCTACGGCCCAGGCGTTAGGAAGGGCTACTACGGCTGCCAGAGCGCCGAAATCTACGACAACACGTTTACCGCGACCGGCTTGAAACAAGGTGAGCCTCAGGGGTTCATCTTCATCAACGCAGGCACGGCTATCGTCTTCAACAACAAGGTCACCGGCACCACCTACAACTGCAAAGTCATCCAACTTACACACGAAAGATCGTTCCACGACATTGGCGGTTGGGGGATCTGTGACGGCACGAACCCTGTTGATGGCAATCAGATTCCTGCGGGCCAGCCCGGGGCCGGCTATCCCTGCATGGGCCAGCCGGGCCGGGGAACGGACGTCGACGGGCACGGCGTGTTCGCACCAGCGCCCTGCTACGCCTGGAACAACACGTTCAATGGAGCGAAGCTCAACATGGCGCTGCGCCGTTGGAATCCGAAAGAAACAGAACTACAGGCGGCGCACGTAAAGGAAGGGCGCGATTTCTTCAACGAAAAGCCCAAGCCCGGCTACTACAAGCCGTATACCTACCCGCATCCGCTGCAAGGTAAGCCCTAAGAGCGGTCGGAAAGCCTGACCTACTCCCTCATTCTTTCCTTTCACTCTTATGGACGCGCTCAAAGTGGGGGGTTAGTATAGGGTGTGGATACTCCGCGCGGTCGTCGGGCTCGGCTGACGAGACAGAGTTTCTCCCACCAGGTTGGTAAGTTACGCCCCCTTCCGTGAGTTCCATGCAGATAAAAGCACAGCACAGGCGCTCGTCGACCTCCGGGCTGCGAATCGCCGCCAGCATGGGGGCGGTTATGATTCTGTTGCTGGGGACGCAATGCTTGCAGGCGTGGTTTTCCAAACCTCTCAAGCAGGCTAGCGCCGGCGCTCCCAAGCGTGCGACGGCCGGGCCCCGGACACTTTTCAGCACGATTTTCTTCCGTTTCTGCAGCGCTATTGCGTGGAATGTCACGGGAAAGGCTCCCATGAAGGTGATTTTACCTTCGATCGATACCGGGACGTGGATGCAGTAAAACGCGACCGCCGTGCCTGGAACAAAGTGCTGAAGCGGTTGAAATCCGAAGTCATGCCCCCGGTAGACGCGGACAAGCCGACGGCCCCAGAGCGGGCGCGGGCGGTGCAGTGGCTCGATCACCAGCTGAATGATGTCGATTCGAGCCGACCCCAGGATCCGGGCCGGGTGACCGTTCGTCGGTTGAATCGGACGGAATACGACAACACCGTTCGGGACCTGTTGGGCGTCGATTTCCAGCCTGCGAACGACTTTCCGGCGGATGACAGCGGGTTCGGTTTTGACGATATTGGCGACGTGCTCACGGTCCCGCCCCTGCTGTTGGAAAAGTATCTTGCAGCGGCAGAAGACATTGCCGAACGAGCCGTACCGAGCCATTCCACGGACCAGCAGCGCCGCTCGCAGCCGTTGGTTCGCGAAGTGCCGCGGGCTGGCCTGAGCCCCGCCGGCGCGGCCCGCGCGAACCTGAAACGATTTCTGCCGCGGGCGTTTCGCCGTAACGTCTCCGCGGAGGAATGCGAGCGCTACGTTGCGCTGGCACAGCGGGCGCTCGATCATGGCAACTCCTTCGACCAGGCGATGAACTTGACGCTCCAGGCAGTACTGGTCTCGCCTCACTTTCTGTTTCGTGTGGAAGCCGGTCGGCTGCGGGAAGGCGGCGTCGAAAGGCTGGATGATTTTGCACTGGCCTCCCGGCTCTCCTATTTCCTGTGGAGCAGCATGCCCGACGAAGAGCTGTTTCGCCTGGCGGGACAGAGCCGCCTGCACGAACCGGACGTGCTCAAAGCGCAGGCGTTACGGTTGTTGCACGATCCGCGTGCGGATGCGCTCGTGACCAATTTCGCCGGCCAATGGCTCGGCTTGCGCGGGCTGAAGTCCAGAGACGTTCGGCCCGATGTAGCCAAGTTCCCGGATTTCACCGACCAGCTGCGACTCGATTTGTTGAAGGAGACCGAGCTGTTCGTCCGATCTGTCATGCTTGCGAACGGCAGTATCGGTGACTTCCTCAACGGGCGGTACAGTTTCCTCAATGAGCGGCTGGCACGACATTATGGGATCGACGGCGTGAAGGGATCAGAGTTTCGCCGCGTCAACTTCGCCAAGGAACGGCGGGCCGGCCTGCTGACGCAGGGGAGTATTCTCACGCTCACCAGTCACCCCGGCCGAACGTCGCCGGTGAAACGAGGCGAATGGGTGCTCACCAATTTTCTGGGCGACGCTCCTCCCCCGCCGCCGCCCTCCGTCCCGACGCTGGAGAAGACCCAGACAGCCAATCCCGGCCTGACGGTGCGGCAACAAATGGAACGGCACCGCGCCGACCCAGGGTGTGCCGTGTGCCATAAGGTGATGGACGTCATTGGCTTCGGATTGGAGAACTTCGACCCGGTTGGTCGCTGGCGCGACCGGGACGGCAAGAACCCGATCGACGCCAAGGGGGCCCTGCCGAACGGTGAAGTGTTTGACGGCCCCGTTGAATTGACCGCAATCCTGAGCCGACGCAAAGCCGAATTCAGTCGATGTCTGACGGAAAAGATGTTTACGTATGCCTTGGGACGTGGCGTGGAATGGTTCGATAAACGGGCAGTGGACGAGATAGTAGCGCGGCTCGGAAAAGATGATAAGTTTAACACGCTGATTCTGGGGATCGTCGACTCGGCGCCGTTCCAAATGCGCCGCGTCCAGGAGCAACTTCCCTGACGGATCCAGCGTTGTTTGACATGATTAAGAGCGTTCGGAAGGAATGATGATGAATATCAACCATCGGAACCTCTCAGCCGCGGAACCTGTTTTCCTCCCCCCCTTGGTAAGGGGGGGCTGGGGGGGTCAGATGCGACTTCACGGTCATCCCGAAAGAAATTGCAGCCGCGATCTTCTGAATTGCCCGGGCTGCCGCTTATGCGTTTAGGTTCAGAAGACCCCCCCAACCCCCCCTTGCCAAGGGGGGGAGAATTCAAGACCAGTGCCTTTTCATTGCTTCCGAGCGTTCAACGGACTTCCATCGAGCATCTTCACAGAGAAATAACATGAAACCAATATCCCGCCGCAGATTGCTGAAGGGGCTAGGGGTCTCGCTGGGACTTCCGTTTCTTGACGGGATGCTCCCGCGTGCGGCATGGGGCAAGCCTGCCACGCTCGTCAAAAACCGAATGGCGTTCGTGTTCGTCCCCATCGGCGCCATTATGCAACAATGGACCCCGGCGCGGGCCGGCGCCGACTATGAGCTTTCGAAAACGCTGATGCCCCTCAAGGAGGTTCAGAAGGATATTCTTGTCCTTTCCAACTTCGTTCACGACAAGGCCCGGCCCCACGGCGACGGCGGCGGCGACCACGACCGGGACCCGGCCACCTTTTTGACGGGGGCGCATGCGCAAGTCCCAAGACGATGTTTTCGTTGGCCAGTCGGTAGACCAGTACGCCGCGGCGCGGATCGGCAACCAGACCCGGTTGCCGTCGCTGGAGCTGGCCATCGAGTCGGGAGGGCAGGCGAAAAAGTGCGAGTATAGCTGTGTGTATTCAGGCCACATCTCCTGGAAAACGCCCACGATGCCCATGGCCAAGGAAACCAAGCCCCGCGCGGTATTCGAGCGCATGTTCGGCGGGAAAAATAACCCGGAGGCTCAGGCCCAACGGCTCTTCACCCGCCGAAGCGTCCTGGACTTTGTCGCCCAGGATGCAAGGCGGCTCACGAAGCAGCTCGACGCCGGCGACCGGCAGAAGCTGGAGCAGTACTTCACCAGCGTCCGCGAAGTCGAACAGCGGATCGAACGGCTCGCCGATCAACCCAACGTGGCCGCCCCCGACATGCAAGTGCCGGAGGGGATCCCCCAGACATGGGCGGAGCACATGCGGCTCATGTACGACCTGATGGTCGTCGCGTTTCAAACCGATACGACGCGCATTTGCACTTTCATGCTCGCCAACGGCGGCAGCTTTCGCAGCCTGGCGGAAATCGGCATCGCCGACGCTTACCACCGGCTTTCGCACCACGGGAAAGACCCGGAGAAGCTGGAAAAGCTGCAGCGGATCGACCAGCACATGGTGGAGCAGTTCGCCTATTTCTTGAAGCGGATGAAAAGCGTTCCGGAGGGGGACGGAACCTTGCTCGATCATTCGATGATCCTCTATGGCTCCGCCCTCAGCGACCCCGACCGGCACAACCATGAGAACCTGCCGATCGTGCTCGCTGGACGGGGCAACGGAACGATCAAGACCGGCCGGCACATCAAATACGCCAATGCCTTTTACACGAAGAAGGAAGTCCCGCTGTCGAACCTGCTCTTGAGCCTATTGGACCGCATGGGACTTGAGGCGGCCGGCTTCGGAGACAGCAATGGGCGTGCGGCGCAGCTCGATTCGTAAGCGTCACGGCGTCACTTGCTTGCCGGTTTCAGATGCCACTGTTCGTCGAATAAATCCGCCGCGACGACTTACCCTGGAACCCAGGCGTCGGCCGCAGTATTCCGGTCGACTATCGCCCAATCGGGGAGTTGCGGGAGTTGCGCGCCGCGGCTGCCGCCGGCGACGCGCCCGGTGAAGCCGCTGTTGAGCACGACGTACCGCTCCTGGTTGAGCGGGTTGGGATAGATCAGGATCGGGACATGCTTGGCGGCGGGATACTTCCGGTCGCCGACGGCGATTTCCTTTTCGGTCCATTGGAAAGGCAGCTTGCCGGCGATTTTCGCCAGCACATCGAAGCGAGAACTCCAACGCTCCCAGATGATATCCGCCCATGGCGGCCTGCGGCCGCGCTGGCGAACTTACTTGGGCAGTGTCATGTGGTTGTGCATCCCAACGCCGACCCAGATGGCCACTACCAAGCTGAGGACCAACACGGTCGTGCCCAGCCGGCGCGTCCTCTTGATCTGCCACCACATGAGCAACCCCGAGAAACCCCAGAACACCATGACTCCCGCCATGGCGTCCACGATGCCGGCCCACCACCATTCTATATTCACGTCGGACGGATAGCCGTGTGCCAGGTGCAGCAGGGTCAAGAACTGGCCAGTGGAGACCGACCTGGCGGTCCGAACGTCCGCTTCCGGCGATCGGCCCGACACGCTGCCCGTTTGGAAGCGGTACTTGACCTTCCAGATTTTGTCGTCGGCCGTCATCAGAAACGTCAAATCAGGTAAGAACGTGACGTTGACCTGGCCCTGGGGAAAGCCGTATTTCTCGAGCAGTGTCGGTACGGTCGCCTTGACGCGCTCCTTTAGGGGTTGCGCGAAGCGCAGGGCGTCGCCGCTCAGCGGGGCCGGCGCGGGTCTACCTCCCAGGGGCTTCTCGCGCAGCTCATTGGCGCTGGCCTCGCCAAAGGCAAAGGGCGCTTTCTCCTCGGCGGGTTGGGGCGGTGGGTTGAGCTGCGAACGGATGTATCCGCCTTGCCCCGTCAGATTGACTAACAGGGTGATGTTTCGGTCGTCGGTTCTGACCATAGCCACTGCGGAGTCGGGGGCATAGCAAGCCGTCTCCGGCTCGATCAGTGCGTACGACGCGCGGGGGTTCCGCTCGCGCAAAGCCGCAATGACCTGATTGGCCAGATCGGCCGGCGCCGGAGGCGACTCCATGGGCGTGCCTGCCACGCCTTCCTTGCCGAACGTCGCCTCTATCCGATCCGAGTAGAGCTGGGGATGATTGAAGAGAACGGCTGAAACGGCGAACACCATTGTCCAGGGAAGCATAAACAGGCCTGCGTAAAGGTGGCTGCGGCGCAGCAACTGGAGCGCGGCCCGAAGGGGCGGCCGGCCGCGCGGCGGCGCTTTGGCGGCAAGCAACGAGTCCCGGGCGACCGATTGGGTCATTGGGCTTGCGTCGGGCTCGTGCATGACGAGGTGCTCCAGGGGTGTGTTGTCTTAGCCTGATCTGGAAAATCCGCCCGTTCGAGGTAGCAGATAACGAATTTGATTCTCGCCGTATTTCTGGCCTGTACCAAGCAAAAACCTGATTGGGTCATTCGATCGTTTACAACCGTACGTGGCGGTCGAAACGCCAACAAGTTGGGTCCCCACGTGCGGTCGGCCGATTCGGGTGGGCTCGCGGCTTGGGTCGATGCGCTGAATGCTGGCGCGACCAACCGGCAAGTGCTCGCCCAAATCTTCGGTTCAGCCGAGAGATACCAGTTCTGGTCCTGATCTTTGTGGAAAAATGGGGCGAAGTGCGGTTCGCCGCAATTGGCAAATCGCACATCGGCAGCAGTATTATCGCAGTATTAGGCCCATCAGGCTTTGCTTCTCTCTCCTCGTCTGCACTACTCCTGAGGCATTAGCCCGACTAGCGATCGCCGCTTTCAGCAAGGCCCAACGAGCCTGCGACCGACATGAAACTCCTCGACGCGGGCAAGGGATGCCAATACATTGGTTTCCCACCTCTACCCAAGCGCATCTTTTCGATCAGGGTTGCGTCACTTACCATGTGCTAACGGACACCGTTCCTTGCATCTTTCAGCGGCACGGGGCATGTCAACCTCTATCTGTCGGCTGCATTACGAGCGCCCGCGGAACACAGCAGGAATAAGATCATGAAGTTTCATTTTCTGGGCCACGTCGCCGTACTGGTCGCAGTCTTCAATTCGCCTCTGTGCGCTCAATCCCCGCGGCCGTCCTCCACGCGTGGCTCGGACCGCGTCGAACAATTGGACGAGAAGAACCCTGACAGCCAGATGGTCCCCGACGTTGCCGCGCTGTCCGACGGACCGAGATCGTATCAGTCCGTTATTAGCGCCATCGGGAGAGTTCACATGGTGGCTGCCGCGGGGGGCCGATGCGTATGTTCTGCCGATCTCCGCGGGCGTTGTAGTGGATGCTTCGCGTGCCGATCTGATGAGCTGGCTTCGGATCGGTTCTCCGTGGTCTCTGACGGAGCTGCCCATCGTGGGCGCAAGGTACGGCAATCAAACGCTCGTTCTCATCGTACCCTCGCCACACTACGCCGACTTGGTTGTTGAGGATCGCGTGGGGGTTCGGTTTTCGTTTTCCAGGCCCGTCACCCGGATGGCCGATGCGAGATCGTCGCACTGCGCCGCGGGGCCGGTCCCCTGGAAGTCGCCAAGGCATTCCGAGAATGGCGAACCAATGCCGCAAAAATTGGGGAGATTCCGCGTCCGCATTCCTTGGAGAATAAGATTGCGGGCAACCAGAAAGTAGCCCGCCTGCTGGGATGCCGCATTTCTACCTTTGGGGCCCGCCCTGTTCAGCAAGCACGACATTCCGCAACCAATGGGTGTCCTTCGCAAAAGCGCTGTGCGATTCGCCAGACGGGAGTTTCGGCAACCGCCTCGTGAAGTCTTTCGCAGTAAATCAGCGCAGCGTACTTCATGAGTTGGCGAAGGCCGAGTGGCCGATGGATCACTTGACGGTCGACGTCGCCAGCGCGATTGATGCGGCATTGTGCCGGCACGACTTATTGAAGCTGGCTCCCGACACGCAGGCGGCGGAAATCATCCGTCGCAATCGGCATGCCCTAGCAGAGCAGTTTGCCGCCTTCGTCAATCCCCCGGCGTCATGGGGCGATGGGCTTTCCAACACACTACTGGATTCGCTTCACGACGCTGGCATCGACCGGGCGCTACTCGTACTAAGTGATCTGTATGGCCGATCCTTTCGGCCCGATGTCGTCGCCCACGCCGAGGACCTGGGGTTCCTCGTCGGGCCCTACGATTCCTATCATTCCGTCCACGCGCCGAAGGCTGCCCCATAACGATACGTGGGAGACAGCTCAGTTCGATCTCGCGGCCTATGAGAAGGGTCGTGTCATCAACGCCGATGGGACAGGACACAGCGGCTTCAAAGGTCGTGGCTATCACTTTTCGCCGCAAGCGGCATGGCCCTATGTCCAGGAGCGAGTCAACCGAATTGTCTCACAAGTGCCGTACTCGGCCTGGTTCGTTGACTGCGATGCCACCGCTGAATGTTTTGAGGATTTCAGCCCTGACCATCCAGCGACAAAGATCGACGACACCCGGTTGCGCAGGGAGCGGTTGTCGTGGCTGAGGGCGAAACATCGGATGGTCGTCGGCAGCGAGGGAGGGTCCATTCTCTTCGCCGATGTGATTGACTTTGGCCACGGCGTGCACACACCCTACATTGGACATCTCGATCCAGCTTTCACCAATCCAGCCAGCCCCTCCTTCCTCGGAAGACATTGGCCGCCCGACCTGCCTGAGTTGTGGTTCAAGCCCGTTCCGGTCCCGCCGGGCCTGAAGACGCCTTACTTCGATCCCACGGTGCATCCCCTTGTATCAGGCCGCGCTGGGTGACGAAGTGATCGACAGCCATCACTGGAGCATGGACTCAATGAAGCTCTCGGACGTCCAGCAAACGCGGGAATTGATGGAAATCCTGTACATGGTTCCCCCCATGTATCACCTGAATCGGGAGACTTGGCCGAAGCGACGCGATCGCATTCTCGAACACTTTACCTTCTGGAACCCACTCCACCGCGAGCTCGCTTGTGCGCCGTTGAAACGGTTCGAGTGTCTGAGTGACGATCGCCTCGTTCAGCGTACAACGTTCGAAACCCGAACGGGCGACGTATCGATCACCGTGAACTTCGGCGACAGCGTCCACGCCGCGTATCCGTCCCATTCCGCAACGGTCGCAGGAGCCATCGGCGTTCGGACCTCGAGTGTATGAGGCGAAGCCTTGAGACATGGCAACGTCGTGAACGCCGAAGGGAAACCGATGCACCTGCCGTTTCGACCCGGCGGCTTCGCTTAGCTGCGGACGAGACAGTGAAAGACATTGTGCTGGTGGGTGGTGCTCGGGAAGAATAGTGGCCGGGCCAATGCCTTGGCGTTCTGTTCCCAACGCCCCTCTTGAAGTTGACTCCGGCGGCTACAGCAAGTGGTTTGCCGGAGTTGAATCGCCACAAAGACCACGCCGAAAAGTAGATAACCTCGATCGAATATAACTCCGGCAGTCCGGCGGGGGTCTCGGGAAAGCTTACTTATCCGCGCAAGAGCCACCATGCTGTTCCAGTCGCGCACACACCGGACGCCTTTGAGATGGATGTTCTTCGTTGATTTTAGCCGACAGATGAGCTTGGGCGTGAAGTCCGTTGCACTGGCAGATCGGCGTTGGCTCCAGCCGGCCGTTCTTTGCCTGTTCGCACGCTTGAGTCAGGGCGAACGCGTCAAACTCCACGCCAATTATTGCAATAGCCTTGATTTGGACAAGTGTACAGGCCTAGGATTCTTCTGGAATTTGCCCGCTTTCCGGAGGAACGCATGGTTGCTACTACTCGCGTGGGGTCAATTAAAAAGCACTTTCGTTCTCTGCCCGATCCTCGCGTCGTTGGGCGGACGAAGCATTTGCTAATCGACGTGGTGGTTATCGCAGTCTGTGCTGTGATAGCCGACTGTGATGACTGGTCGGACATCGTCCAGTTCGCTCAGAAACGCGAAGCATGGTTTCGACGCTTCCTGAAGCTTCCCGCAGGCATTCCAGCACACGATACCTTCGAACGCCTATTCGCCGCCCTCGACAGCCGAGCCTTCGAGCGTTGTTGCTTGGCCTGGTTTCGCGAGGCCGCCGATTTGCTCGGCATCGGACACATCGCCATTGACGGCAAGACGATGCGTGGCTCATCGAGTGCCAAGCTTGGGGCTCTGCATGTGGTGAGTGCTTGGGCCACGCAAGCAAATCTGACGTTGGGCCAGGTCGCCGTGGACAAGAAATCTAACGAAATTACGGCCATTCCCACGCTCTTGGAACAACTGGATCTGCAAGGCGCTTTGGTGACCATCGACGCTATGGGTTGCCAGAAGCAGATCGCCAAGAAGATAGTGGACAGAGGCGGTGATTATCTGTTGGCAGTCAAAGGCAACCAAGAGCACCTGCTCGAAGACATCCAAACGACGGTGGAAAAAGCATTGAATGACGAATTGGAAAAAGGTGTGGTCGCGCAGTACACAACACGCGAAAACGGGCATGGTCGGCACGAGGAACGCTCCTATGTGGTAGTCCATAACGTCGAAGGCATTCGGGACATCGATGTGTGGTCGAAAGCAAGCACCGTAGGTATGTGCCGCTGTGAACGAACAGTGGCAGGCAAAGTCAGTTCCGAGATCCATTACTTCATCGGTAGCCGCCGGATGGGAGCACGGAAACATGCTCAGGCATTACGAAATCATTGGAAGATCGAACACAATCTTCATTGGCAATTGGATGTTAGCTTTGGTGAAGACGATAGTCGCATTCAAAACCGGCATGGGGCAGAGAACTTTGGCTTGCTCAGAAAGATAGCACTGACTTTACTCAAGCGAAATCCCGCCAAAAAGAGCATCGCCAGGAAACGCAAGGCAGCTGCCTTGGACACTGGTTTTCTCGAAGAAGTCCTGGCTGGCGCTCATAACATAGGGGAAGTTTGATGCGTTCCCCCTGCGCTTGAGTGCGGAAATGCTGTCGGCCAATGATTGGACTTGAAACTTTTACAATCCCGTGAGACTAGATTACTTCGGTCGATGAAACGCCGAGGCGTGCGAGCGTCTCGAAGACCTGCTCCTGGCTGGCTTTGGCCGAGAGACATACCGGCCCCGTCTAATTTAATTTTGGGTTTTCTATTTTAGACGGAGGTTCGCCAGTGGGTTCGCCCGTCGCGGTGCGCGTATGCGAATCGCCTCCCTGCCCCCCGCCTGGAGTGCCCATCGCCAGACCGGCTGAGGCGCGTGTCATTCCCGTGGGCGGAGTTGACCGGTCGTCGATCACCGAACCACGCACCACGGAATAGAAGACCGGCGTCAGGAAAAGGCCGAACAGGGTCACGCCGATCATGCCCGCAAAGACCGCGGTGCCTAGCGTCCGCGCATCTCCGACCCCGGCCCCCTCGGCGATCGCCAGCGGCAGCACGCCGAGGATGAACGCGAACGACGTCATGACGATCGGCCGCAGCCGCACCCGGGCGGCCTCTACCGCGGCGTCGAACCGGGACGCTCCCTCCAGCTGGCGGTCGCGGGCGAATTCGACGATGAGGATGGCGTTCTTGCACGCCAACCCCACGAGCACCACAAAACCGACCTGCACGAAGATGTTCACGTCCATCCCCTCCAGCGCCACGCCCGCCAGCGCACTCAGCAGGCACATCGGCACCACCAGGACCACCGCCAGCGGCAGCGACCAGCTCTCGTACAGGCCGGCCAGCACGAAGTAGACCAGCACCGCCCCCAAGACGAACGCGCTGAACGGGTTCTGCCGGAGGTCGCGGAACTGTTCGGTCTTACCTGCCTGCTTTTGCAGGTAGCTCAGCTCCGTCCACTCGTACGCCATGGAACGCGGCAACTCCTTGGCCGACAGCCGCTCCATCGTCTCGAGGATGTAGCCCGTGCTGACCCCGGGCAGCGAGGCGCCGGTGATCGTGGCCGCCGGAAACATGTTGTAGCGCGTGATCGTCACTGGGCCGGCTGCGTCGCGGACGTCGATCACCGAGCCGAGCGGCACCATGTCGCCGTCGGCGTTGCGGACCTTCATTTGCTTAAGAGCTTCGGCGTCCGCGCGGAAGGGACCGTCGGCCTGGACGTTGACCTGCCAGGTGCGACCGAAGCGGTTGAAGTCGTTGACGTAGTAGCTGCTCAGGAACGCCTGTAAGCCATCGAAGACATCGGTAATCGGCACCCCCATTGTCCGGACCTTGGTCCGGTCTATGTCCGCGTAGAGTTGGGGCGTGGCGGGCGCGGAAGCCGTTGAACAACCCAAGGAGTCCGGGCTGCTGATTGCCCTGGTTCGCCAGGTTGTCCGCCCGGGCCTGCAGGGCGTCGAAGTTGACGTCGCCGGTGCCCTCGATCATGAGCTTGAAGCCGCCAGCGTTGCCGAGGCCCCGGACCGCCGGCGCCCCGAAAACCAGCACGCGGGCCTGGGGCACCTCGCGCCGAAAGCGTTCGCGGAGCCGGGCGGCGATGGCCTCGCCGGTCAGCCCCGGGTCCCGCCGCTCGGGGAACGGCTTGAGGATGACGAACATGGAGCCGTAGTTCGAGCTGTTGGCGTTCAGAACGAACGACGTTCCCGGGATGGCCACCGTGTGCGCCACGCCGGCCGTTTCCAGCGAGATCTTCTCGACTGCGTCGGTCACCTCGACCGTGCGTTCCAGTGAGGCGGAGTCGGGCAGTTGGATGTTGATTAGCAAGTAGCCCTTGTCCTGGATGGGGACGAAGCCGCTCGGGACGCGGGTAAAGCCGAAGCCCGTTAAACCGATCAGCCCGAGGTAGACCAGCGATCACGATGAGGCTGAGACGGAGGCACCAGCCCACGGTTTGCCGTAGGCCCGGGTCGTCCAATCGAAGAACCAGTTAAAGCCGCGAAAGAAACGGTCAGGGCACCAGTTCACCATGCGGATCAGATGCCAGCCCAGCACACCCCCTGCGACCGCGCCGGGGAGGAAGAGGACGAGATATACGCCCCATGTCAGCACGGTGGCCCTCAGGCCGACGGCGCCGATTCGCCGCCTCCTCGCCCCGCCGGCAGGCCCAGCGAGACGCCAGGATCGGCACCAGGAGCCAAGCGGTCGCCAGCCCGCCGAACAGGGCGAAGCTCCACCACGGCAGCGCTTCTTTGCCCTGCTCGCCGTGCTTGCCGGGCTTGCGGCTGGCGAAGATCCAGGCGGCCCGCGCCGGCGTCATGGTCATGGCGTTGATGGCCGAGATGATCATCGCCGCCGAAATGGTCAGGGCGAACTGGCGGAAGAACTGGCCGGTGATGCCGCCGAGGAAGGCGCTGGGCAGCAACACCGAGCTGAGCACCAGCGTGATGGCAAGTATCGGTCCGGTGATCTCGTTCATGGCATTGATCGTCGCCTCGCGGACGGGCAGGCCCTTGTCCAGCCAGCGCTCGATGTTCTCCAGCACAACGATGCCGTCGTCCACGACGATGCCGATAGCCAGCACCAGTCCGAACAGGGTCAAGTTGTTCAGACTGAACCCCATCAAGGCCATGACGACGAAGGTGCCGACCAGCGATACGGCCACGTCGATCACGGGCAGGAGCAGCGCTTTCCAGTCCTGCAAGAACAGCAGGATGACGATGGCCACCAGGATGATCGCGTCGCGCAGCGTGTGGAACACCTCGTTCACGGATTCGCGGACGAACGGCGTGGTGTCGTAGATGATGCCGTAACGGAGCCCCATCGGGAAAACGGGCTTCCAGCTCCCGCATCCGGGCCCGGATGCCGTCGGCGGTGTCCAGGGCGTTGGCGCCGGGCAACAGAAGATGGCCAGGCCCGCCGACGGCCGGCGGTCCAGCCGTGACAGCGTGTCCTGGTTTCGGGCCCCAGCTCGGTCCGGCTGACGTCCTTGAGGTAGGTGACCTCCTCGTCCGTGCCGGTTCGGAGGATGATGTTTGCGAACTGGTCCGCCTCGACCAGCCGGCCGAGGGTGCTCAGGGTGTACTGGAAGTCCTGGCCCTTGGGCACCGGCGGCTGGCCGATCTGCCCGGCCGCCACCTGCACGTTCTGCTCGCGCAGGACCCGAATCACGTCGCCGACCGTCAGGTTCCGCGACTGCAGCTTGTCCGGGTCGAGCCAGACACGCATGCTGTAGTCCTGCTGGCCGAGGATGGCCACGTCGCCGACGCCCTCCAGGCGGGCCATGGCGTCCTTAACCTGGATGGTGGCGTAATTACTCAGGTAAAGCGAATCGTAATACGGCCGTCCCGTCTCCGGGTTGTCCTCGGAGTACAGACTGATCCCGAGCAAGATGTCCGGGGACCGTTTCTTGGTGCTGACGCCGATGTTCCGGACCACATCGGGCAGCGTCGGCTCGGCGATGGCGACGCGGTTCTGCACGAGCACCTGGGCCATATTCACGTCGGTGCCGATCTCAAAGGTCACGTCAAGGGTGTACGATCCGTCGTTGCCGCTCTGCGACGACATGTACAGCATGCCCTCGACGCCGACGACCTGCTGCTCGATCGGCGCGGCCACGGTGTCGGCCACGACCTGGGCGTTGGCCCCCGGGTAAATGGCGGTCACCCGGACGGTCGGCGGCGTGATCTCCGGGTACTCGGCGATGGGCAGGAAGCCGACCGCAATGGCCCCGAGCAGGATAATCACGACGGAAATCACCCACGCCAGCACTGGGCGGTCGATGAAGAATCTTGCCAGCACGACAGCCCCTCTTGCAAAGGAATGACGAATGTCGAAGGACGAAACATTGGCTATTTCATTTGGGCTTCGTCATGTGGTCATTTGGCATTCGTCTGTCGTTCGTCACTTGGAATCCGACATTTGCCCGGCATGTCCACGAGGCTCGGCTCGACGGTCACGCCCGGTCGCACGCTTTGCACGCCATCGACGATCACCCGCTCTCCGTTGTTTCAGACCGTCCACGATCTCTCGGAGGCCGTTCTGCAGCACGCCGAGCCGCACAGGGCGAGAGACGACCTCGTTCTTGTCGTTGATGACGTAGAGGATCTTTTGGCCCTGGTCGGTGTCCAGGGCGCGCTCGCTGACCAGCAGGGCCTGGTGGGGCCGGCCGATAGGGGTCCGGACGCGGGCGAACAGCCCGGGAAGGAGGACCTGGTCCTTGTTGGGGAACACGCCCCGCAATCGGATAGTGCCGGTCTTCGGGTTGACCTGGTTATCCACGAAGTTGACCTTCCCCTGGTGTGGGTGACCTTCCTCGTTGGCCAGCCCCAGCGACGACGGCGTATCCGCCGTCGCGAGGAGACCCGGACTTCCCTTCGCGGGCCAGCTGCCGGACCCGCAGCGCGGTGTACTCGTCGACGTCGAAGTAGGCGTACATCGGGTCCACCGACACGATCGTCGTCAGCAAGGTGCCGCCGCCTCCTGGTCCCCCGCCTGAACGAGGTTGCCCACGGTGACGACATAGCGGCTGACGCGCCCGCTGATCGGCGCGGTGACCTTGGTGTAGCCCACGTCCAGCTTGGCCCGTTCCACGGCTGCGTTCAGCGCCGCGCGGGACGCGGCTGTTTCGCCGCGATCACCAACGGCCTTGTCGTAGTCTTCCCGGCTCGATGGCGCCGGTCCCGACCATGCGTCGCGCCGCGCGAGGTCCGCGTCGAGTCGCACGAGCCGGGCCTCCATTGACGCGAGGTTGCCCTCGGCCTGGCTCAGGGCCGCACTGGTAAGTGCGCGGGTCGATCTCGAAGAGGACGTCTCCCTGCTTGACCAGGTCCCCTTCCTTGAAGTTGACCTTGTCCAGGTAGCCCCACACGTGCGCCCGCACCTCGACGGAATCGACGGCGGCCGTCCGGGCCGTGAAGTCCGCGTAGTCGGTGACGACCTTTTCCATAGGGAAGCTGACCGTGACCGGTGTCGGCGCCGTCTCCGAGCCCCCCGAGGGCCCCCGGGAACAGCCCGCCAGGCCGATCGAGAGGCCCAGCGCCAAGGCGGACAGGACGCGGGCGAGTGAACTGTCACTCATGAATGCCTCGCTTTCGCGGTTCGGGATCGTCAGGGCTGCTCCCTCGGTGGGCGCGGTCATCGAATCGCCTCGGCGACCAGCCGTTCCAATTTTTGGTCGAGCATCGCAGCGACTTCTGTCACCCTCGCATTCCCGAATTGCCCGAACAGCGAGGACGGCTTGTCGTACTCAACGCAGGTCTTCCCTTCTGGGTCCTCGTAGAGCAGCAACCGCAGAGGGGCGTAAAGCCCTGCGCGAATGTCGTGCGCCGTCATCCGAATGGCAAACAGGGGGTTGCCGAGACATACTGGACCGCTTGCTTCGTTTGGCCGGCGAGGCGCAATCAGCGCCCCGTGGTTCTGCTTGCCGAACAGCATGAAGCCGCTCGGCCCGGCCATCCTCTCGAGCCTGGCCAGGACGGACTCGGGGGCAGCCCCAATTTGCAACTGCTGGTAGACGGACGGGTCGAACTTCTCGATCTGGGCCTCCAGCGCGGCGGCGACCTCTGCGAACGGCTTATCCGTATTCACGTGAACGTGGTCGATCATGACCTTACCCATTTGCGGCTCCTGTCGGCTGAATCAGGTAACTTTGCGATAGTGGAGGATAGTCTGTGTAACCCGTTGCGGAGGAGCCGTAGAAATATTCCACCCGCGGCTCATTGAGTGGTGCATCACGCCGTATGCGTTCGGCAAGGTCCGGATTTGCGATGTAGTCTCGACCGAAGGCGACCAGGTCCCCGGCTCCTTCGGAGATAAGGCGGGCGCCATGCTGAGCGTTGAGCCCGGCGTTCAGGATGAGCGTTCCGGTGTAAAGGCGACGGAAGCGATGCACGACGGCGTCTCCGCCCATATTCTCAATTGGAGTTCCGGTAAGGTCTGCCATTTGCCGCATTAGAAGCATGTGCGATAGCTTGTAGTCAGCCATTTTCCGATAGACATATTCGCTCGTCCGGAGAGTCTCGTCGGTAGCGCGGAAGGCCCCGTGTTCGCTCATCATCGGCCCCGCCTTCACGCCGACGCGATTACTCGGCCAGATTTCAAGCACCGCCTCCAAGGCTTCGAAGAGAATGCGAGCGCGGTTCTCCAGTGGACCGCCGTACTGGTCGGTTCGCCGGTTGGTTACCTCATGCAGAAACTGCTGGAAAAGATAGACGAATCCGCCTTGAATTTGGACACCATCGAAACCCGCGTCTCGTGCGACCTGTGCGGCGAGTCTGAAATCTCTGACGGCCTGCTTGATGTCGTGAAGACTCATCTCGCGCGGGGTTTCGCTCGGGATCTTCCCGCCCTTGACGTGAATCAATTGCTCGGGGTTGACCGCGGACGGCCCAAGGGGGAATCGCCCGTCGTCATGTAGGGAGCGATGAGAAACGGAGCCCTGATGCCAGAGTTGAATGAAAATCAGCCCACCTGCACGGTGAACGGCATCGGTAACGCGCTTCCACGCAGCGGCTTGTTCCGCATCATAGATTCCCGGGGCTCCATACCATCCTTGTCCCTGTTCGCTTACAAAGGTGCCCTCCGTTACGATCAGACCAGCCCCGGCCCGCTGCGCGTAATACTCGGTCATCAACTCGTTCGGGACCTTTCCCGGGTTGTCAGCTCGAGTGCGCGTCAACGGCGCCATGACGATGCGATTTTTGAGTTGCAAATCGCCAAGCGCATAGGGCGTAAAGAGCACTTCTGTAGGTTTGGATGACATAGTTCGACTTATGCGACCTCGTTCTCAAAGAAAAGCTGATAGCGCTTCACCGTACAGGCTATCCAGTCGTCTTCTCCGACATGGCCTAGACGGGAAATGATGAGCCAAACATCGGCGCCTTGCTCTTGGATTGTTCTTCGGTCGCCTCGTCCTGAATGACGTCCCAATGCTCGACAAAGATCCCATCCTCAATGCGTAGGATGTCGGCGGCGATCCAGTTCGCGGCGGCCGAACCCGGTAAAACGCCCGTGGACGATGACGAAGTCGCCGTCAGCCACAATGAGCCCTGGCTCGTACTTCAGCGTCGGCGGGAGGCTTTTCACAAGGTTGAAAAGACCGTCGCGGCCTGGTGCAATGTGCGCGCCTGTGCTGGATGTAGCCAGGCGACCAGAACCGGTAGGCGCCGTCGTAGTCGCGCCGGTTGAAAAGCGTGTCGAAGGCCTCCAACACGAGGGCCTTGTTCCGCTCCTCTCTTGTCTGACTCATCATGCTTGTCCCCCGTTGCCCAAGAAAAGTTTCGCGTGCTTCAAGAACACTTCGGCATGCTGGTAATGGGCGCCGTGGCTCGAGTCGGGATACATAATGAGCTGCGCATCCGGCAAGTGCCTCGCCAGGATGAACGCGTTGACCGGCTGCACCACAATGTCCTTGTTGCCGTGTACGACGAGGGTCGGGTGCTTGGTGTTTTGCAGGGTGGCGTACCTGTTACTTGACGGCACCGCCCCCCATTCCCGAATCGCTCGGAGCTGCGCCTCGGCCGTCCTCGTCGAGACGGGCCGGTCTCGGTCGTTCGTCCGCGCCGCGAAGCGCTTCAGGTACGCCCGCCCGGCCGCCTGGCTCGCGTCCGAAGGCGAGAAGAACGCGGCGAGTAAGAATTGCTCCGGGTCGGCCCGCTCCTCGGCCGAAAGTTCCGTGAATGCCATGCCCTCACCGCCCCGCGGCCCCGTCCCCAGGAGAACGATCCGGCCCACGCGGTTGGGATGATCGAGCGCCATCTGCTGGGCGATCATGCCGCCCAGGGAAAAGCCCACGGCGTTAATCTGCTTCAGCCCGAGCCCCGAGCAGAACGCCACGCATCCGCGTCATCTCCGAGACGGTGCCTGGAGTTTCGCCGCCTGAACTTGCGGCCCCGGCGTTGTCGAACAGGATGACGTCGTAATCGGCGGCAAAGCCGTCGGTGATCACCGGATCCCAGTCATCCAGGTTGCCTCCGAAGTAATTCAGGAAGACGAGTGGGAGACCGCCCGGCTTTCCCCAGCGACGGTACCCAAAGCGGATGCCGTCCGCCTCAACAAACCGCGTGGGCACGGTTAGCGCCGTCTGGGTACTCATAGTCTGATCTCCCCCTTCGCCAGCCAGTAAAGCGGTTGTGAATTTTCCAGCCTCGATATCCAGCGCGCGGCCCCCAAGCGATCAGTCCGCGAACGGAGACGCATTCATCAGGTCGCAGAAATTGGGGGCCTTGTAACCGGCGACATGCCGCTCCCCAATCCCTGCCAGGAAGTTTCCAGCCGCCGTCTCCGGCTTTCGGACCACAATCTTGGCCATCACCTGTTGGTACGCCTTCTTGAAGCCCGGACGAGGGAACAGCGCGATCACTTGCGCAACCGCCTCCCTGGAGAGCTGGTCAATGCCGAAGCCAACAACATCCGCCCCCGCTCCGGCGCTGACCAGGGCGATTTCAGGACGCTTGCGCTGGACGATTCCGCCTGAAGTGTGCAGCGCGACCGCGTCCCAGACGACCTCGATCGACTCCTTCGGGACACCCTTGTCCCGGAGGAACTCGGCCGCGGCGTCGGCCCCGTCCACCTCGAACCGCTGCTTGCCCATGAACCGCTCGGTCTGGCCGAGGTCGTGGAACACGGCCCCCAGGTAGAACAGTTCGTCGTCAAACTTCAGATTCATCGCCCGACCCAGGAGCGCCCCGAACACGTATGTCCGCAGGACGTGGTTGAACACAACCGGCGCGGACAGCTCGCGGACGTAGTCCGTCGCTTCACGGGCCAGCTTGCTGTCCGGCATCTCGACCCCCGCGACCTCCCTGGGGATGGGCCACGCCTCCGGGACTGCCTGGAGGACATCGCTCCACCCCGCCCCCTGAATAGCGGCCCCATCTTCTCTCGTCGCCATGGTCGGCCCTCGATGGTTGGAAACGGTATTCTTCGAACCTCATCGGATAGTGCTCCGGCAGTCCTATGCGGGGCAGCGAAATCGGTCATGGTCGCCGAGCCCTCCGGCGAGCCAACCGGGCAGCCGGAGAGGCTCATCTTGGTTATCCGGTTTGATGATTCAGTACTCAAACCACATCTTCAACGCCTCGTTTTTCTCCGGGGTGCATGGCGGGAAGAGATGATCGATGGCCACATCAGGCGGCGAGACGAGCATCGACTTCGCGTGTGTCAACATGTCGAAGCCATACTTGCCGTAATAGTGCCCCATGCCCGCCGCTCCCACGCCTCCGAAAGGCATGGTCTCCACGAACAGGTGAATGTTGACCTGGTTGACCGCTCCGCCGCCGAAGGACAGCTCGCCTGTGAATCGATTGATCGCGCTTTGCTCGCGGCTGAAAATGAACGCCGCGAGCGGACGCGGCGGTGGTGGCGATCTTGGCGAGCGCTTCATCCATCGTGCGGTACGTCAAGATGGGCAGGATCGGGCCGAAGACCTCGTCCTCCATGATCCGGTCGTCCCAGCTCACCGGGTAAACGATGGTCGGGTCAAGGTACCGGGCGTCCGGGTCGGCCCGGCCGCCGATGACCACCTTCGCCGGATCGATGAGGGCAGCGAGGCGCGAGACCTCGCGTGCGTTGATGACGGCGCGAATAGTCGGGGTTGGACTTCGGGTCTGCACCGAATAGAGCGATCTGCGACGCCTTCGCGTGCTCAACGAACGCTTCAGCCACCGATTCGTGCACGTATGCATAGCCCGGCGATGTGCACCATTGCCCGCCCCACGCCATCTTGCCCCAAACGATCTTCTTGGCGGCGTCCGGAATATTGGCGGTTTCGTCCACGAGCGCCGGATTCTGACCGCCGAGCTCGAGCAGGACCGGCGTCAGGTTCTCGGCCGCCGCCCGCGCGATGACCTTTCCGGTACTCGTGCTACCGGTAAAGAAAATGAAATCGAACGGAAGCTTGAGGAGTTCCGTAATCTCTTCGCGATGCCCTGTCACTGCCGCAACGGCGTCCGGTTCGAAATATTTCGGCACCAGATCGAGCAATAACGAGGACGTCGAATTAAGCTTCTCGCTTAGTTTGAGCAGGCAACAATTGCCCGCCGCGAGCGCCGCGATCGCAGGGCGGAGCAGCAGCAGCAGAGGGCCATTAAATGGACCGACGATCAGAGCCACGCCGTACGGATCGCGGTAGACAATCCCGCGATGCCCCGTGGCCGCGAGCGCTCGCGGCACGGGTGCCTCGGTCGGCGCCATCCAATCCTTGAGTTGGCTCTTCTGGAACGCGACCTCGCCGAGGCACGCGAGCGTCTCGAACACCTGTTCCTGGCTGGCGGTCTTGAAGTCCTGCCCGACCGCCCGCTGGAGGGCCGCTTCGTTCTCCCCGACGAGCCGAGCTGTGCGGTCGAGCTGTTCGATTCGCCACGCGTAGCTCCGCGTCACGCCCGTAGCGAAGTGGCGCTTCTGTCGCTCGAACAGATCCTGGAATGAATTCATGGCCGTGGCTCCTCAAATTCGGTGAATTACATTCGCCGGGCACTCAGACCGGTCAGCCCGTGGTCAGAACCATGCGAAAGCGCGCCTGCCCAGCCATCATCTTCGCGTAGGCGGCTGCCGCTTGCTTCAGTGGGGCGGTCTCGATCATGGCGGAAATGCCGCTCAGCGCACTGAAACGGAGTGTTTGGTCACCGGTCGCGGGGTTACCCGTCAGGGCGCCTTCGAGCTTGTGGCTCTGGAATATGAGATCCATGCTCGAGGCCTCGATCGGCTCCGGACCGACGCCGAGGACGATCGAGACACCGCCGGGACGTAGACCCTTGAAGGACGTGGTAACCGTCTTGCCGCCGGAAGCCGTGATCAAAATGACCTTGGCGCCGCCGAGCCCCTGCAGGGCTGCGGCGGGGTCGGCGGCCGCGTTGTCGATGTAGTGGTGAGCGCCGAGCTTCTTCGCCAGTTCCGCCTTCTCGGCGCACGGGCGATCGCCGCGACCTCGAACCCCATGTGCCGGGCGTATTGCACACCTAGATGGCCGAGGCCGCCGATGCCGAGCACGGCGACAAGGTCCCCGGCCTTCGCCGGCGCGTTTCGCAGGGCGCTGAACGTCGTGAGCCCCGCGCACAGCAGCGGCGCCGCATCGACCGACGACAGGTCGTCGGGGACCGATACGAGTCCGGTCGCTTTTGCCGTCATTACTTCGGCGTAGCCGCCGTCACGATGAACGCCGGTGTATTCCTGGTTTCGGCAGTTCACGAGGTCGCCGTTGCGACAAAACTCGCAATAGCCGCAGGATCCACCGAGAAACCCGACCCCCACGCGCTGGCCGACCGCCCAGCCCTGGACACCGTCGCCAAGCGCATCGATCCGACCCACCACCTCATGTCCAGGAACGCGCGGATAGGTGATCCCGGATAGGATTCCGTCAACTGTCGCCGAATCCGAATGACAAACCCCGCAGGCCTCAACCTGAATGCGTACCCGACCCGGAGCCGGCTCTGACGTCGTGCGTTGGACGAGATTCAGCACCCCCGGACGGGTGACTTCAATCGCTCTATAGGTTCGATTCATGTCGATCACTCCAAAAAAACTCATTGCCCGCAGTCGTGCCTCGTCAATGATCTTGCTGCACGCCGGAGTCGTACCGCTTTCACGGTTCGCGTTCTCGATTCATCCACTCGCGTATGTACCGCGGGCAACGCACGATCTTCACCCCGTTGGCCTCGCACGCTCCGAAGAACCGAACCACCTCCACGTCCACGACAGTTACCTCGATCAGATCCAGGACAAACCCAGGTCCGTTCTCCTGGAGCTGCTTTTTCAACTCCGCGATGTGTTCAGCTTGGAACTGACCACTCAGGCGGAACGCGGTTTTTCCGCGCTGCGAACTCATTTCGATCTTCATGTCCCAGCCACCTTGATCCAGGCACTGACGGCAACGCGCAATGCACGCATTGCGCCAATGCAGATTTCACGGAATTGACGTGGTTTTCTTAAGGCGAAAGACTGCTGAATTATCAGGAATCCTGATCTTTCGGTAAAAAGTAACGACTCGCCGCGCGGTGCGGGCCTATGACGAGCCGAGACTGTGTTGATCAATCGAGCGGAAGATGTGGCGAGACGCCACGCTAGTCAGAGCGTCAATTTGAAGACTGCGCCTTGAAGCGGCCCTTGTCGATGCCGAGACTTACGATCTTTGATTCAAGGGTTTGGTGGGGAATTCCCAGAATTGCGGCCGCACCATCGGGGGCCTGAAACCCGACCCTGGCATTCTGCCAATGCGGCCTCGATTGCTATTCTTTCGCGGTCGGCAAACTCCTTCTTGTCCTCGGCGAGGACACCGTGGGCAGAAAGCCGCCGGCCGGAAAGTGGGCTCGATTTTCGCTGCAGCCAGGTCTCGTCAATGGAAAAGGTCTCTCCCTCGCACAAGATCACGGCACGCTCAATTACGTTTTGCAGTTCGCGGATGTTTCCTGGCCAATCGTAGGCTTGGAGGATAGTCCAGCGTCTTCTTCTGATATGGCTGACTCTCTTTCCGGCTCTCCTGGCATATCGTTCCACCAGGTATTCAACCAACAAAGGAATGTCATTTTTCCTCTCGCGCAACGGTGGAACGCGGATCGGAAAGACGTTGAGCCGATAGAAAAGATCCTGGCGAAATGTGCCGGCATGCACGGCCGCTTCCAGGTCGCGATTGGTTGCGGCAACCACGCGCACGTCGATGGGAATCGCTTGATTGCTCCCGACCCGCTCCAATTCTCGTTCCTGGAGGACTCGCAGGAGAGCAAGCTGCGTTTCGGGCGAAAGTTCGCCGACCTCGTCCAGGAAAATCGTCCCGCCATCGGCGGATTCGAAGCGCCCTGCGCGTCGCTGAAGGGCCCCGGTAAAGGCGCCTTTTTCGTGGCCGAAAAGCTCGGAGGCGATGAGAGAAGGCGGAATGGCACGCGCAATTGACGCGAATGAATGCTTTCGCCGACGCTTGGACCGCTTATGGATGGCACTGGCGACCAATTCTTTTCCCGTGCCGGTCTCGCCCAGAATCAGTACCGTGGAATCCGTCGGCGCCACCTTGTCAACTTGCGCGAGCACCTGGCGAAGCGACTCCGATGACCCGACAATTGTTTCGTACATCGAGGAACGATCAATCTCTTCGCGTAAAGCCAGGTTTTCATTGCGCATTCTCTGTTCAGCTTGCTTGCGATCGTCAATGTCCGTCCCTGTCGCGTACCAGCGGATGACTTTTCCGCTTTCGTCCAGTAATGGGTTGTAGTGGATCAGAAACCAGCGGTATTTGCCATCCTTGCCCAGAGCACGTTGCTCATTTTCAAACGGAACCGTGCCGGACAGGCCTTTCTCACGCGCTTTGCGAACTCTTTGGACGTCGTCGGAATGGAAAACACGCACGCGAAAATCATCGGCTCGCACATCGTCAAGAGACAGCCCCATGTACTCCAGTGCCACGCGATTTGCGTAAATTACTCTCCCATCTGGATTCAGGACTATGATCGTTTGCGCAACAGCATCGATCATCCTGCGAAGCTCTTCTTCCGACTTACGGATTGTGTCAAGGGCGATTCGCGAGCGCTTCCTGCGACCGCTGGCGTTCGATGGCGATGAGTGCGATGCGCCCAGCCGCCTCGATCAAAGCAAGGTCCGCATCCGTCGGCACGCGCGATTCGGCAGAATAAACCGCAAACGTGCCGAGAACTTGATTTTCTTTCGTCAGAATTGGCTCAGACCACGCCGCCCGTATCCCGTTGCTCAGGGCAACGTCACGATACTCCTCCCGCCAGTTTGGCTCAGTGCCGACATTCGGGACAATGACCCGTGTCTTTAGGAATGCGGCAGTAGCGCACAATCCCCCATCCAGAGCAACGAGTACCGGGGTTATCGCGCGAGTCCAGCCGTGAGGCACCTTCGGACCGGCGGTGGGCCAGAGATTTTCCCCCGCCGAATCCATCAACAGAATCGTTGTCAATGATGGCGAAATCTGAAGATCAATGGATGTGCATACGTGATTCAAGATGTCCGTGAGGCTCGCGCCATCGGCGATCATCTGAAGTGTCCGCATTTCTGCCGCAAGGAGCGACTCCGTTCGCTTTCGGTCCTCGATGTCCGTTGCGGTCGCATACCAGTTGAGTACCGCACCCTGCTCATTCAGCATGGGCTTGTAGCGAAACAGAAACCAGCGATAGCGCCCATCTTTGCTGAGCAGGCGTTTCTCGATTTCAAACGGAGCTCCCTTTGCGAAGCCGTCTTGTCGCTCGCTCCGAACCCTTTCGAGATCGTCCGGATGAACGTCCCTCTTAACTCGCTCAGCGGCGCCCGCGCCTTGCATCTCTTCCAGCGTGCGCCCGTAGAAATCGAGCAGCATTTGGTTCGCCTGAAGGAGAGTCCCCTTAGCGTCCAGGACGATCACATGCTGAGGAAGGAAGTCGACCAACTGCCGGAGTTCCCGATAGGCCTGTCGGAGCGTTGACTCCGATAGGTCGTAGTCGCCGTGAGGGCGGGCTGATTTGCTTGCCTTGGCCATCGCAATCGGTCCCCAGTTGCAGTCGTCGAATCCCGCGACTAAATCATAGTGTCTTGTATGCGGTTCAATTGGTCGGGGCCACTTCACACCGCGGGTGTGCTCGCAGCAATCTTGCCGCCCCAGCTCCCGTCAGGCAGACGAGCTTCTCGCGGCGGTCCTCACTGAGGCTGCTGGCGACCCAACCGGCGTCGATCAGAGGGCGGAGGATTCGGGCCGAATTGTCCGCCCGAGAAAACCCGAAATGAGAAAGTCTCACTCCGGCAGTCCGGCGGGGGTCTCGGGAATGCTTGCTTATCCGCGCAAGAGACCGCCATGCTGTTCTAGTCGGTGCACACATCGGACGCCTTTGAGATGGATGTTCTTCATTGATTTTAGCCGAGAGATGAAGCCGGGCGTGAAGTCCGTTGCACTGTCAGATCGGCGTTAGCGCCAGCCGGCCGTTCTTTGCTTGCTCCCACGCTCGGGGGCGGAAATGCAGTCGGCCAATAATTGGACTTGAGGCCTTTGCAATCCGTTCGGATTAGATTGCTTAGGTTGATGAAACCGACGCATTGGCGGTCAGCTCGACAGGATGAAATAGCCAGGGCTGGCCAGACCGTGTCAGCGCCGCGAAACGCCCAACATCAACTTGCCCACGCCTTGCTTTTCCTTTAATCTCTAGCGGGCCGGTCCCCGGTGTAGAACTGAATAACTGCAACAGGACGGCAGCAGTGCCCTATGATTGGCGACTCGAATAGCCGCGTTGATAGTCCTTGGCAGTCCGATGGGGAGGCCGCACACCTTGCGAGACCGCAGCAAGATTTGTTCTCCACCTTTACGGAGCTCGAGACACTCCACAGGGCCTACGCTGCAGCTCAGCGAAGCTAGTGCAATGGACTCTTCCCTCGGCGGGTCCGGGCCGCCTTTGGCGGGCGATGAAGTTGACAGTTTTCTTGAGCAGCTGAGCGAGGACCTGCGAGCAGGGACGTTTCGAGTGGAGGGCAAGACGCCTTCGCCGAGCGCTGACAAGGTTTCGGATACCGAGGCGAGAGTACAGCTCAGAAACCGAATCGTACAAATAGCGGTATCTCACGCCTTGGAACGCGTTTTCCCCACGGATGCGCCGCAAATTCTATCGCGTGGACGACGGCTGTCATCAGCCAGGGCCTGTCGCGCATTTACGCCGTCGCGATCGAGGAAAACGATGCAAACCGAAGTGAGCACATTCTGGCCGTTGTCCGCCGGCACGTGGCTGACCCCACTTTCCTGGCACTGCTTGCCGACGTTCTGAAAAGCATCGATTTCCGAGCTACTGCCGGCCCCAATCCGCTCGCCTCGGTGCTTACGCGCGTCGCGATGCACAACGTCGACCAGGTCTTGCTTCAAGCCAAGCTCCTGGGACGTCAAGGCTCGAATATCCATGCCACGTGTGTGCGTTTCGATCGTGAAGTGGCACTCTTCCTTGACAGCCTTGCCCAGTACGATTGGTTGTTGCCGGCTGTGCAGAAACGTCTTCGCGAAGCTCTGGTCGAAATCAAGGCAGAGGCTGACCCGGAACAGACCCAGTCGATCGATCTGGCCAAGGGCGAAAAGTTCCGCTTCCTTGACCACGAATTTCGCCTCATAAAAGATAGGGACGGCACGGCCTGCGTTGAGTACAAGCGCCTCGTGAAGCCTCCTGAGCCAAAGCCCGAGGTTCAGAAACCGAGCCGCCGGAGCTGGAAGCTGCCCCTCCCTGCGTGGCCGCGCCGAGTACGGCCGAAACCCACAGCGCAAACAGAGGCTCCGTCCGGTCGCCGTTTTCATTGGCCGAGCCTGAACCTGCGTTGGCCGCGCGGGTCCTGGAACTTTTGGCTGAACATGCCGCGACGAGTTTATGCTGTGGCAGGTGGTGTCATCATCCTGGCCGGGATGCTGGCGGTGACGGCTGTTCTGGTAGCGTTGTTCCGGGGTCACGGACCGCAGCTCTATCCCGTGCGCGGGCAAGTTTTCTATGAGGGGAAGCCGGCGGTGGGCGGCTGGTGGTCTTTTTGCCGCAAGACCCTACCAGCCCGCAGACGCACGTCGCTTCGGCGATGGTCGCGCCCGATGGCTCATATGCCCTGGGAACTAACAAGGCCATGGACGGCGCGATGCCAGGGCCTTACGTGGTGACAATCTGGATGCGACGAAATGCGACGGGTCGGTTGCCGGCCCGCTATGCCAGCCGGCGCACGATATCCACTGACGGCGATTGTTGAAATGGGACCGACCGACGTACCTGTTTACGAGTTACAGGCTCAACCCCCATGAGAGGTGTACTATGTTTCGAAGTCCCTTTTCTCGGCGTTCGGGTTTCACGCTGATCGAACTGCTCGTAGTGATCGCCGTCGCGGCCATACTTGCCGCTTTGCTCATACCGGCGGTCCAGCGAGTGCGTGCTGCCGCCGACCGCGCCAAATGCCTCAATAACCTCAAACAAATCGGCCTCGCCTTGTACGGCTACCACGACGCCCAGGGAGGTTTTCCTGCAGCCGTCACTTCCAATGTCCACGGCGACCCTATCAACAGCACCATCCTGGTAGGCTGGATTCCGTATATTCTCCCCTACATGGAGCAGGGGAACCTCTACGAGCAGTACGACTTTCAAGTAAGATTCGACGACCCCATCAACGATTCCGGAGTCAATCAAACCCGCATCGGCCTGCTCGTCTGCCCATCATCTCCGGCTCAGGGCTTGGGTGTCAACAATCGCGAATTACCGATTACGCCGCTGCCTGCGGGATCAACCGATTCCTTAGCCCCAATCCATTTCTGGATCCCAACCCGCCCTCCGATCCAACGTTTTTCGGTGTGCTAGGCCAAAATGCCAGCCGGAAAATCAGCGAAATCGCCGACGGAACGTCCAACACCGTCATGGTGGCCGAAGATGCCGGTCGCACTCAAAGCTGGCAGATGGGAACAAACATGGCCCGGCGGCTAACGCCGATCCCGCCTGGGCCGATGCCCCGATGACCCGGTTACTCATCGCCGGCTTCAATCCAGTAACGAATGCGCAGCCCGGTCCCTGCGCCGTCAACTGCACCAACAATGGCGAGGTCTACAGTTTTCACCAGGGTGGCGCCAATGTGCTTTTCGCGGACGGCTCCGTCCACCTGCTCAGCGCGAACCTGGACCTAAACATCATGGTCGCTCTAATTACTCGGAATGGTGGCGAGGTCATCCCGGACAACATTTTCCCATAAACGTCGCAACTAGTTTTGGATTGCGTGAGTCGGCTTTCATATTGCTGGAAAAATACCGCAACAAGCCTAATAACCATCCTGCATCCAGGTTAGCTGCGAAATCCGCGTCGCGGCCAACGACCTCGGCTGACCGGAGGACAGCGCGCCGACCGATATGCCGTTAGCCGGACGCGTACGGTCGATGAAACCGACGCGCCGAACGACTAGGCACGAACCTACGTCGGCGTGTCCGTCCGAACTAGTTTGCGCAAACCAGCTTGGTTACTTCGGTCGATGAAACCGAAAGCGCCCAAAGAAATCAACGACTTCTTAATATTTTCCAGGCTTTTCTCTTCCCAAGCTTGACCGCATCAGCTTCCGCGAACGGAATGACGATAGACTCAGCGGTAGAGTCGAGAGATATTCCGTCGCCTCGCGGTGACGGCCATTACCTCGGACCACTGCACCAAACCAACAGGCGCCGCCACAAGCAGATTGCCGTAGTTGTAGTTGGGAAGGGTAACGAGGAGGATGACCTTCACGAATCGGTAGTGCGCGTCCGAAAGTTTTCGGACGCCGCCCAGGGGAGGGGACTTGCTCAGTGCCTATTTTGGCTTCTGTTGCCTTACTTGGACACGACATCGGCTTCATGTTTTCGAAGATGAGGGACAGCCTTTCCCGGTGCGTGGCCCACCGCAGATGCAAAAGACACACCAGAAAGCTAGTGCAGCGTGGAGCGCAACGACCGGCCACAGCGCGATGCCCGCGATATCCAAAAACATTCCAGCTTGTGCGAGCAGCGCAGCCACAAGAATGTCATATATAAGCACGCTGCTTAATAAGCGCATCTTTAGGGGGACGCTCCGGATCATATCGTGCCAGCCAGCAGGCGACGCCAATAGCAAGTAACGCGGCCCCGGCAACGCGGCTCATCACAACGCCGACGCCAGCAATCTCAGCGTCAAATAACAGTCGGACCACAAGGGGCGGGTAGACCAGGAGTACGAGCCCCGTAACGGCCTCACCGACTGCGGTCAGAGCGAGCAGTGAGTTCATTCGGTTCACCCGGCTGGAGTCTTCTCGTTGGATTCATTCACCATTGCGCAAATTGCGATCACTTCCTAGCGTGCTGCCCAGCCGAACATCAACAAACCGATGGCGCCAACCCGAGGCGGACCCAACGAACTCGCCATGGCAACTCGGTCGATCTATCGCCTCTTAACGCTGCTCGCCGCATGGGTCCAGGTTCCCGACGTTCACCTCGCGGAAGGGCGCGCTCCGCCTATCGGCGGCGATGTGGCGAGGAACGGCCTCGCTTCATGGTGTACACCGGTTGCAAGAAACCCAAGGACTGCTTCACCGCGACCTGTTACCGCGGTCATTGGTTCTGGATCGACGATCGGGACGCGGAGTCGAAGCGAGTCATGGCTTATCTCATGGTTTTGCTAGCTCTCTCCGATACGGGAACCAACGAACCCGTGTCATTCCTCACGATTCAGGCGAACTAGAAAGTGCGAAAGAACTTGCGGTATCACCCTCGTACCCAGACCACGAACAATGCCAGGATGCCGAGCAACGCAAGCAATGTGGCGATCACCCAGGCCAGTGAAGCCTGGAGGTCCGGACATTCTACCCTGAGTGCCTGCAACGACCGCCTATGTTGAATGCTTGCCAAGGCCAGAGCAACCAGCCCGATGAGGATCATCAGAGTGCCGACAGTGCCGGCCCCCAAGAGTGGCCCTCGTCCGGGCTGATCCTCATGCAAGAAGTGATAAAACTTGGCGATGGCGAAACCGAAAGAGATCAAGGTCAGGCTCGTTCGTACCCAGGCCATCTGGGTACGCTCGTGGGCAAGAAACGTGCGCTCGAACGCAAGCCTCGTCGCACGATCGAGCGGGTGGTCAGCCTGCTGTTTCTCTGGTTGGTCCTTCATGGATGCTCGAGTACTTGCCATTTGTATTAGAGGACCTCGGCAGGAAGAGGGGTCGCGTTCCAGACGCGGCCGCGTTTTGCGAGTAGCGATCATTTCCTAGCGCGCCGCCCAGCCGAGCATCAATAGACCGATAGCGCCAATCCAGCTGCCGGCGACGCGAACCACCATATGTGCCCACCCCTTCTCCAATGTGGTTACTTGGCCGGTCACGAGCGCCGCGATCACAAAGACGCCGCAGCCAATTCCTACAGCAGACTGTCCGCTCGCCCCCGATCCCACAAGTGCTGCGCCGTTGCAGCAGCCCTTCAACAGCCCGCATGCCAAGGCGGCGCCGGCAACGAGCGCCAGCGGCAACCGGAGGGCTGCTGCCACCAATGCACCCAGCACGATCAGCACCACCGCGCTCGCCACAGGGGCGCCGGCAGAAACTGAAGTCATTCGGCCGGCCAGAGTGCCCGCCAGCCACGCCGACGGCAGCACCAACAGCACCGCCCTACCGCACCGCTTACCTGCGAGCCCGGCGAGCAAGGCCATCGCGACCACGGCTAGTATGTCATCCGGTGTTACGAACAGGTGCGCGATGCCGTCATAGAATGGGCCGAAGCCCGAATTGACCAGGTGAGCGTTTGCCTTTCCCGGGCAAGTCGCCCAAACCAACGCGGTTCCCATCATCCACACAACGCGCGAGCGCATCGCGACTCCTAAGAGAGGGCCTGCCACAAGAAATAACCGCCTGCCAGCGCGACGGCAACGCCGGAAGCGCGTACCGTCCCCTTTCCGGCGGGCCAGCGGCGGATCAGTCCGAGGGCGATTCCTAGCGCGTGCAGGCAACCCGTCGCCACCACAAACCCGACGCTGTATAGCAAAGCATCCGCTCCAGGTGGTAGCTCATGGCCGTGTGCGTTGCCATGAAAGATGGCGAAAAAACCCACGATCACCGCTGCAACCCAGAGAGGGGGCCGAGCTTCCCACCCCACCATCACGCCTAGGATGATTGCCGATACTGCAATCCCGATCTCGATTCCGGGCAGTATGAACCCCATGAGCCCCAACATACCCCCGAAGGCCATTACCATTGGGAAGGTCACCGGCAATAGCCATACCGCCGGCTGGCCAAGTTGGTCCCCCCACAAGCCCACAGCGACCATTGCCAAGATGTGATCCAGGCCCGACACTGGATGCCGCAATCCGCTCAGCAGACCAGCCGTTTCGCCGCCTTGCGGGTGCGCCAGGGCACTGGTCGGACACACTAGCGTAAGCACCAATGAATAAACCAACCACAGCAGTAGGCTATAGCGCACCTTCATCGGCTCAACCCAAGAAGTATGCCCGTGCGCTCGATCGTCCAGAAAACGCCAAGCGAACCGACCAGATAGCCCGGAGCATGGGCCACCCAAATCGGCCAGTGAATTTCCAGTTGCCGGAACGAACGTTCCAGCAGCAGCATCAAACAGAGAAAGCCAAGCTGACCGATTTCCACGCCCATGTTGAACAGCAGCAGTGCAAAGGGGACTTCGCCTCGCGGCAAGCCTGTGGCCGTCAGACCACTTGCGAATCCAAAGCCGTGCAGCAACCCGAAGGCAAAAGCAACCACCCACGGTTGCCGGATCGTGAGGCTGGTCTGTCCTGCGCCAGGAGCGGACGATTTCGGGGCCGAGAAAGAGAATGGACAGCGCAATGGCGGCGTTCAACGGTGGTCCTGGCACGTTGGCATAGCCAAGCGTCGCAACGGCGAGGGCAATGCTATGGGCCACGGTGAACGCGGAGACAGTCTTTATCAGAACCCAGCGATCCTTGATAATGAGCAGAAGCCCCAACACAAACAGCAGGTGGTCCATCCCCAGAATGATATGTTCGACGCCCATCTGCAGGTAGGAACGTGCCCGTTCCGTCCAGCCAGCCGCGCCGCGGATGGTCACGAACGGAGCGGTGGGATGGACGAGATGAGTCTCCTCCGTTCCGTCGAGGTGATAGACGCGAACTAAAACGGAAGTGATCGTATCCTCCAGGCCGGCGATCCTGATCGTACTCCCGGCCAAACCGCCCGGACAGGAAAGGGACATACGCGTGGACATTGCTCCAGGTAGGAGTTGGCGATAGGCTCTAGTCACAGTGCAGGTGTCAGGGAAAATCGGATTCAATTGCAGCACAAGATCGCCCACAGCCGGTTGCTTCCAGAGCACCTCGTAGCGGCCAGCCGATACCTCGCGCAGCTCCAGATAGCCGGGCCGAGTCTCGTGAGAGTAAGCGGCGGACGGGACGAGCAGCACGAAGGCTGATGCGAGACAACACAAGACGCGTTTCATCGGGCCTCCCTCGCGACTCCCGCCCTTGCCGTAAGGGGGCCTGGCTCCCTGGCCCAATCGGGCCATTGGACAGTCACGGCGAATCGTGCTCGTCTTTGGCGGCGCAAGTTTGCGTTCAGCTCCAGTCGCTGAGCTGCCCGCCACTCGTTCAGAACCGCCTCGCGCACCTCATTGAGCGGCGGTGCCCGGCCTGGCATACGCTTGCGGACCAGGATCAGGTGCAGGCCATAACCCGATTCCACGGGGCCGCTCCAACGACCGACCGGCAGTTCCGCTAGCTTCTTGGGGAACTCCCGACCGAACAATCGGACCACATCAGCGTCGGCTACAGCCTCGTACTCGTTGGGCAAAGGAAGCGGATCACCAAACGAGTGCCAGTCGGGGCCGACTTTGTCATTGAGCTGGGCCAACACGCGTTGTGCTTCTCCAGATGCACTCTCACCGCGCTGAGCCCGGTTAATGTAGAGCTGAGCAAAGGTGGTCAGCGACTCGACCTTGAACTTCTCGGGATGCTGGGTCAAGAATGTCTGCAACTGTTCATCCGTTGGCTCTGCCAACGCGGCCACGTCGTCCGTCAGGAACTCCATTTTCACCGCGAGCCGCCGGCGAATGATGAGGTCGTCGCGGTCCAGGCCCATCGCAACGGCTTCCCGATAGAGGATCTCCTCATCGATCTCCTCGTCAACCAAGGCGGCCAACTCCCCGGCACTCGGCGGTCGGAGATGCGTCTTGGTCCACTGCTGGGCAAGACGCTCGACATTGGCGGGCGTGATGAGGATGCTTTGGGGCGGAACGCTTATCCGGTCGCCTAGGAAATGCCAGAACAGGAAGAACGCGGCTCCGATGGCAAGGAAGTGAACCAGAGGCTCGCGACAGATTTTAGCCATGCGGTTGCGCACAGATGTCGCTCCGATACGAGAAACAACAGTCAAGGTCTCGGCCCGCGATGCGTAGCAACGTGCGTTGGTCCCTAGGAACTAATAGGCCGGGGCGTCCCGTAATAGCAACCTTGCTCCTCATCCCAATTCCCGGAGCCTCTACCCAGGCACCGACGTCTGATTACCTGCTGCCATCTTGCGTCCTTGGTGGAAATCGGTGATTAGAATCCACGTGCTTACAAGCAATACCCAACACGGAAAAAGCAGTGCGATCCAGGCAAAATCGGTGATGACCAGGAGCAAGACCAAGCCAAACGCGAAGCCGACGATCGATACCCAGCGTGAGAGAACTTCAGTGCGAAGCCCAATCGATGACGTCACGAACATGAACACCGCGGCCATCCTAATGCCGAAGGTGTTCATCAGTGCATACGCCATTCCTCGGCCAACTCGATAGGCTTCGTTCTCACCAGGGAGGGAAGTACCGGCGCCAAAGGTGTCCAGCAATCCCCGGGCAACGGCGACGGCGGCGAAAAGCATGGCGACGAACAGCAGTCCGCTGCCAAGAAATACCGTCGCGAAGAAACGATCCTCAAGTAGGCCGATGCGGTCGCGTAGCACTGCCACGAACCACAGGAACGCGATCCCCGTGAAGGGAACCAGATTTAGGGCGAAGCGCACCCAGTTTCGGAAATCTGGGTCGGCCAGCCACGCGCCGACTTCCGTCGGACCGGCTGGGACTGCAAGACGGACGATTACTAAGCTGGCGATATATAGCACGGAGAAGACGATGCCGCTGATGGCCACGACCCGCGGGGGAGCTGGGGACTGGCGAGATTGGGTCGCTATCGTATTCATAGCATTTTTCCACCGCGCGGGGCTACAACCGAGGGTACGTCCCCACGGCGACCAGTGCGTAGACCATGAGGGCAGCCGCAACGAGAAAGAGGCCAACCCGCACCTTGCGTACCCTAAATCGCTGAGCCAGGGCGGTCAGGAAGAGGATGGTGGCGAGCAGAACTGTCATCTGGACGTACCGTTCGGCCGTTTCCCGAGCTTCGGTCCCTTCCGAGAATGCAGCGGTGGCCTCCTCGTTGAGCTGTTGTGCCTGAGCCAGCCGAGCATTGTGGTATTCGGGCATGAAGGCAGGGCCGATTGGCGCCTTCGGGTTCTTGAGTGGGTCCGCCTTGAGCCATGCCTCGAATGCAACCCGGAACTCGGGTGAGAACCGGCGTAGGTAGTTGGCGACCAGGTTCTCGTCGTCCCTCTCTTTGGCAACGATCCAGGCATTGAGCGTTAGGGCGTCATACACCTGAAGCTGGCGAGCCTCCTCGCGAGTCGCAGCCGCCTCCACCACCAGCCGCGTGGACGATCCATACAGGAGTGCTTGATGCCCGTCCCACTTCGCTGACTGATACCCGCTCCAGGCCGTGGCCACGGCGACCAGCGCCAGTACGACAGCTTCGGCGATCTCGATCAGCTCGGCAAGAAACGCCGGTTTGGGGTGTCCATCAAATTCGGGCTCTGCCAGCTTGTGGGCGATCTCGATGTTCATTCCTTCCGGCATGGTCGAATACCTATTCTTGTTCGACAAACACTTCCAGCTTGCCCGCGCGCACAGCCTTCATCAAGACCTCGTGATCCTGTTCGCTCTGATCGGCGTAGGCGATCGAGAAGTCGGCGATAGCTTCATCGAAGGCGTCGCTCTTGCCTAGGTAGCCGCTGATCTTGACGGGTTCGCCAGAACGCGCGTGGGCGTGGGCCAAAGTCCAACCACAGATTTCGGCGTACTGGAGCATTACCCCAGGCGTGAACACCTCGACCAACGGCTTGATCTTCATGTCCTTAAGTTGACGGATATAGAAATGCCGGCCGAGATCCCCTCGGTCCAGCCGAAAAAGATATCGCTGGCGGATTGCATCATCCGGCAGCCATGCACGACACGCTGGCCGTGGTTGGTGTGCAAACTCTTGCCCGCGAAGTTTTCGAGAACGGAAGGGCCTGCCTGTTTGACTTGGAGAAACAGGGGATCGGCTTCACTCGCCATCAGGAGAATGATGGCACAAGCGGTCCCCACGCTGCCGACGCCAACCACCTTTATCGCAATGTCCATTACTTTGTAACGGTCCAGGAGCAGACGCCGGTCTTCCCGCAGGGTTTCACGGTAGCGTACAAAGGCTTTTTGAAAATTGGCGGTATGCTCTTCGTGTCCCTGTTCCTGCCAATGAAAGATCAAGGGCGGATTGTCCTTGATCGTCGGGCCAACGCCGGCACTGGTCGCGAGTTCCGGAAACTCATGTTCCAGCACGGTGCGTTCGCGGGCTTTCGCCAGGCGCTTCTGAACGCGCTTGCGCGCTTCTTCGTCCTGGGTTCGTCGCCATCACTTTTTCCGCATCAATGCTGGCATACCAGATGTCCAGGACGTCATGTCGCTGTATTCCGCCATGCGTGCCCGATACGACCGCACGCAACTCAGCGCGGCATCGCGGGCGGTGGCTTCGCTGAAGCCGTCGTCGCGGCAGGCCAGCACGAAGCTCGCGGCCAGGCGTTTCACATCCCACTCCCAGGGGGCGGGAAGAGTCTCGTCCAGGTCGACGACGTCGAAAACCACGCGCCTTTCGGGCGTGGCGTACGCCCCGAAGTTTAGCAAGTGGGCGTCGCCGCACGCCTGCACGCGAATCCCAGTTGCGGGCGTGCCGGCCAGGTCCGCGGCCATGTTGAGCGCCGCTCCTCGATAGAAGGTGAACGGCGACTTCAGCATGCGGCCATGGCGAACTGGGATGAGATGGGGGATTCGTCCCTTGTTCGCTTCTTTCATCAAGGATATTGGGTCCGGCCGATCATTCGGCGCTGTCCAGACGGCGTGCGCGTTACGTGGACACTCTTTGCGCAGGCTCTTCCCCATCGCCCGGAGATCCTCCTGTGTCGGAAGCGACTTGAGGGATGGACTGGTTTCCATGAGCGTCTGATTCTTTGACGATTTTTTGACTTTGGCCATGGGTGATCCCTCCTTAATGAGGTGGTTCACTTCTACCGCTGGCCGGGCTGAGTGAACATAGGTTAGGATTGATTCAGGTCGCACCCGCGGGAGCCGGCGTCGCCGGCTTGGCTTGGTTCTCGAAGTATGCCTTCTTGCCGCCCTTCAGAATCGCATCTGGCTTCATAGTCGCAAATAAATGCATCAACCGGGCGATGACGCCCGTCCAGCCGGTCTGATGGTTGGCGCCCAGACCAGCCGCCGTTGTCACCGTGGAAGTATTCGAAGAACTGCAAGCAGTCGCGCCAGTGCGGATCCTCCTGGAACTTGCGGGTCCCGCCATAGACGGGACGCCGGCCGTCCTTGTCTTTGAGGAAGATGTTCGCGAGCCGCCGCGTAATCTCCTCGGCCACCTGGTAAAGGTTCATTTGCCGGCCGGAGCCGGTCGGGCATTCTACGGTGAATTCGTTGCCGTAGTAGGCGTAATACTGCAGCAGGGCCCGGATAATCAAGGCGTTGACCGGCATCCAGATCGGACCACGCCAGTTTGAGTTGCCGCCGAACATCCCCGTATCGGATTCGGCCGGCAGGTACCCGACACGGTACTCCTGGCCGCCGCAGTGCATGACGAACGGGTGGTCGGCGTGAAAGCGTGACAGAGAGCGAAGGCCGAACTCACCGAGGAACTCCTGTTCGTCGAGCATCTTCGCCAGCACCCGGCGGAGCCTGGTTTCGTCCAGAATCGCAGCCAAGCGACGCCCCGCAAAGCCCTGCTTGCGCGGATCGTGAATGGCGGCAACTACCTCGGGCCTGCTGACAACGAACCACTGGAAGCCGCTCGAGGAGGTCCGGATAGAGTGCCATCATTTCCCCCTCGAAGACCGTGGCAGCACACAAGGGCAGAAGACCGACCATGGATCGAACCTTGAGGCGTTGGGCCTGGCCATTGGGCAAGCTGCAGCACGTCGTAAAAGAAGCCGTCCTCTTCGTCCCACATCCCGGTGTCCCCGCCCAGGTGAATCATCGAGGAAGCAATCCACAGGAAATGTTCGAGGAACTTGATGACCATTTCTCCGTATTCGGAATCGGTCTGGGCCAGTTCAATGGCGATTTCCAGCATGTTCTGACTGAAGAGTGCCATCCAGGCGGTGCCATCGGCCTGCTCCAGGTATCCGCCGGTCGGCAAAGGCGCGCTGCGATCGAACACGCCGATGTTGTCGAGTCCCAGGAAGCCCCCCTCAAATAAATTGCGCCCGACCGATCCTTGCGGTTGAGCCACCATGTGAAGTTGAGCAGCAGCTTCTGGAAGCATGGTCGTAAGCCATGCCTTGTCGCCCTCTCCTTGTTGCCTTTTCCAGGCGGTAGGTGAAGATCGTGGACCAAGCATGCACGGGCGGGTTGACGTCGCCGAAGTTCCATTCGTAGGCCGGCATCTGGCCGTTGGGGTGCATGTAGCGCTCGCTCAGCATCAGCTTGAGTTGCTCCTTGCCGAAATCTGGATCGACGAGGGTCAAAGCAAGCACATGGAAGGCCAGATCCCAGGCGGCGTACCAGGGATACTCCCATTTGTCCGGCATGGAGATGACGTCGCCGTTGTACATGTGGTGCCATTGGTCGTTGCGCGGGGCAACCTTGCGATTCGGCTTGAAGGGATCGGAGCCGCGCTCATCGAGCCACTTGTCGACGTCGTAGTGGTAGAACTGCTTGGACCACAGCATACCAGCCAGCGCCTGCCGCATGACATTGGCCTGATCGGGTGAGAGTGAGCCAGGAATGAGGGCGGCATAGAACTCGTCGGCTTCCCCTTGCGCGTCGGCCAGCAACTCTTCAAATGCAGCTCCCGAAACGGCTTCTCTTCGCCAAATCGAGCGATCGGTAAGACGTAGGCGGAGCCGGAGCACCGGCATTGCCCGGGCCGACCGTATCAGGTAGTGGGCCGAGGCCTTGGTGCCGACCGCTGCCGGGTTCACTGCGTCCTGCTGGCCATGGACGATGTAATCAGTGATGCTGTCCTTCACGTAAGGACTGCGATTGGGAACGCCGAAAATGCGCTGCGTGTTTGTTTCATTCTCCGTGAACAGAAGCGCCGGTTTGCCGTCGCAATAAAGGTAGCGCGTGCCCAGGTTTTCCTGGACGGCTTCAAACACGCTCACTTCGCCGGCCCTTCCGTCTGCCGCAGACTGCGGCCTTGGTGTCGCTGCGTCCAGGACCACTGGTTGCGAAACCACAGCGGTCGGCAGCACGTGCAGCGTGGCCGTCTCCGGGCCGCGGTTCCACACCGTGATCTGGACGAGGATGTCTTCGGGCGACCCCTTGGCATACTCCACGAAGACGTCGAAGTAGCGATCCTGATCAAAGACGCCTGTGTCGAGCAGCTCGTACTCGAACTCGTTGCGGCCGCGCTGCCGGTTGTTGTGGATCAGGTCGCCATAGGGGTAGGCCGCCTGCGGATATTTGTAAAGGTACTTCATGTACGAGTGCGTCGGCGTGCTGTCGAGGTAGAAGTAATACTCCTTGACGTCCTCGCCGTGGTTGGCCTCGCTGTTGGTCAGGCCGAATAGCCGTTCCTTCAAGATGGGATCCTTCCCGTTCCAGAGGGCCAGAGCAAAACAGAGCCGCTGGTGGTCGTCGGAGATGCCGGCCAGGCCGTCCTCGCCCCAGCGGTAGGCACGTGAGCGAGCTTGGTCGTGGCTGAAGTAATCCCAAGCATTTCCGCCTTCGCTATAGTCCTCCCGGACGGTTCCCCACTGCCGTTCGCTCAGGTACGGTCCCCATTCTCGCCACGGGACTTTATGCTCCCGCACTTTCATGAAGTCGTTGGTGTTCTACAGTCATGGGATTTCTATCTCGCGGTTTTGGTTTTGCGAATCGGCTCGCCATGTGACGGTTCTTCGAGATTAACCAGGCAACCCATCTCATATCAGAGACGCGCCGGCGTCTTCTTTCGACCTCAAGATCGCTTCGCCCGACAAAGTCGTTATTGGGAGCCAAACCCTCCGGCAATTCCGAGGCCTAGCTGGATACGCCACGTCTCTGTGCCATGTTCCGGCGACTTGCACGTGCTACCTGCTTCGGAGACTGAGAACGCACGCGATTCAAAGCATGACATGTACCACAACGGCAGGCCAAAGACGCGATACCGAAGAGGTTCAAGAATAGCACGGCGTACACGAGGAACCCGGCCACGACGGCGCCATAGACCAGGAAACCAACAATCAACCCACGCAGGGCAGGACCAAGCTGGTCACTCTGCCCAAACCAGCACTCCACGCTGAGAACCAGCATGGCTGACGCGGGCGACGAAGATCGACGCTGGTGAAGCTTGCGCCACGCCAATCAGCAGCCTGAGCACGATGGCAGGGACTGCCAACAACGACAGCCCCGTTGCCGGCTCGCCGCAGGCCGTGAAGATCAGCAGGTGCCTTCAGTGCATCCGAGGCATTTCATTTTCCGTCGCGAACGTCACTTCCCCGGACTATACCAAATCGGAGATGTGTAAGCCCGGTTGGTCGTGGTCATGGGGATATAGTCGGGCATCTTGACGCCGAATCGCTTGGCGTCGTACGCCAGCCACGTCGGCGTGGGGATTTCGATCACGCGCACGTAGTAAAACGCACGCAGCGCCGAGTCGAACTCTGGGTCCTTCCAATAGCCGGACAGAAACGGGGCGCCGATCGTATTGGTCCATGTTGCGTTCTTGACGTCCACCGTGTCGCCAACCAGCGGCACCTCTCCGGTGTTCGGATCGGGCTTGCGATCGCCGGACCAAGCGACATCTACGACCTTCTCGTGCGTTTCACCCTTGGCGTCAAGCCAGCCCTTGATGATCTGAACACGGTCGAGATAGGCGCCGTTGGGGTCGCAAATGCCTTGATCATAAAAGTTGGTCCCTTACCCTCAGGGGGGCTGGTCAGGTCGCCGCCCATGGGAACGCCGCGGCCATAGCCGTTTTGCACCCAGACAGGTTCAGGGCTGCCCAGGTCTTTGGCTGTAAAGTCCCAACCCGCGAACAGCCGCACCACGGGACGCGTGCCGCTCGTGCAATAAACCTCCCGACGATCCATAGCATCCCAGATCGCCTCGCGTGTATTCTCCCTTGCCCATACGCCGCCCATACCTCCAGGCGCAAACTCCCAGGTATAGGTGCTGAGCTTGGGGGAGAGGTGGGATTCGATAAAAAACTCCTTCCAGCGCTCCGGTTTAGGCTCCGAGTTCGGGGCGACACCGAAAAAGTTCTCGGCACGCGTCGTGGACATACTGGTGTGGATGTCGCTGCCGCCGACCAGGCCGAACTTGAACGGGTTGACCCCGAGTTTCGCCTCGTGCTCCAAACCGAGCTTGAGGGCGGAGCGGACATAGTTGTAAGGCAACATCTCAGGCGTAGTGGCGATGGTGCCGAAAATGTTGGCCTTATCCCAGCGCTGAAAGTTCGCGAAATGGTCCTTGGGTGACAGAGCCGGAGTGGTCTCACTATCCCCCTTGGTCTGATGGGTTTCTACGAGGCATCGAATCGAATTCGGGTCTGGGCATACTCTTTGTCAAAAGGTTTGCCGCTCGAGGTCGTGGAGGCAAACATCATCCCGCCGCTTAGATTGGGGTTGTGCGGGATTGCGAGCACGCGACCTCCTGTTTTCTCCTCATAAGCGGCTAAGTATTTCCAAAGATCTTCAGGATAAGGGCTGTCGAACTCCGAGAACGGCAGGACCTGTTTCACTCGGTCGGCCCCGTCGCGAAAGACGACAACACGGTGAAGATTGTTGCCCTTGAGGGATTGCGTCCATTCGAATCCGATGAAGGCGGTGAATTTGCCCGGTTTGTTATTGCGCTCCGCAGCTGTAATGGAGCGCTCCCAGGTAGGGCGCGTCAACTTGAGCAAGGCATCTGCGGGGATGCTGGATTTGGCAACTGCGAAATCCCTGGTCATTTCGACAAAGGCATCGTAAGCGGCTTTGCCGCCCGCCTTGAAGGCTGCAGCCCACCTCTTGCCGTTTGGAGTGGCAATTATGGCCGGGTCGGCATTCGCTAACGCTTGAGGAAGCCCGAAGTAGGTAGCGTGGTCCGAGACCACGAGCCAATCGTAGGGGCGTTCGATCTGCACGAGTTGGCCGGTTGAGGAGCGTAGCTGTTCTCCTCGTGCGAAGCGGAAGGCGTCGTCCGGTCCGAGCCGATTGCCGACCAGTCCAGCGTCAGCCGACAAAGATGTATGAAGGTGCTGATCCCCCCAGAAGACCTGAGTGGGATACCTCCGGTCCACGTAAGGCGAGTAGTTCTTCGGCTGTTGCAACTGCTCGGGGCTCGGTCGCCCAATGTCCTGAGCGGTGGCCACCTGACGAGAAGCATTCCAGTTCACGACCGCGATACCCAAGAACACCAAGCAAATAACTGATGCGAGTGTTCGGTTGCGAGAGACCGGAAACCTGAAAATGACTAAGAATCTCGTCATTGCGGCACCTTGCCTTCAAGATGAAACTGATTCATTCTCTTGGAACCCGGCTAGGTTCTAAGCGATAAACCGCTGGTCTGCTAGCACTTTCCGCGCCTCCACCGCCGACACACAGCCGCTTGACAACCAAGAACGAGTCCTTCCTCAACAGTCGAATCCTCTGGAGCTCAGTCGATCGGCTGGTGTACGACCGCTGTCGCGCGGCTTCAGTGTTGCTTTTGGCGTTGGCTCTGTTGCCTTGCCGGAAGAATCAATTCTCAACGTGTCGGTTTCTCTCGGGCTTCAAACTACTCCAACCGGCGCGGTATTCGCAGTTGGTGCGCCAGGTGCACCGTTATAGCGTGCGTCGGTCCACCCCATGAATGGCACTAGCTTAACCGTTTTTGTACCGGGTCGCTTATCATAACACCCGGTGTGTTGGCTGGGCCGCCTGCGGGAACTTCCAGAGGTACTTCATGTACGAGTGGGTCGGCGTGCTGTCCAGATAGAAGTAGTCCCGCTTCACTTCCTCGCCGTGGTTGCCTTCCCTATTGGTGAATCCAAAGAGCTTCTCTCTAAGAGACGGTGCCCGATTGGCGTTCGCTAACGTACGGGTCCCACTTCTTCCAGGGGGCCTTTTGCTCGCGGGCTTCTTGAAGTCGTTGGACTTCGGCGGTGATAGCCTTTTTTAACTCAATTTGGGCCCTGGGTCTAAATCGGGATTTGACGGTTCTTCAAGGCAAACTGGGCAACGCGATCTCGTTCAAGGCACGAAGGCGATTCCCCATCGGCTTGGACACCCTTTTGCCCTCACAGTCGTTATTGGCAGCAAAGGACGAGAAAACCAGCGCCACGTGGCTTTGAAAGGAGGCGCACATGCCCTGCTGGACCCCTAAGGACTATGCCGATAAACATCGCTTTTTCTGCTTGGAGCAGCCGAATTTGCCGATTGTAGTAAAGGATACGCGCAACTGCCCGGTTAGGTCACGCGTCAAGGAAGCCCCGGGAGGGGACTGGGAGGGTTGGAGCGTGTACACGCACTTCTTACCGGTCAGATCTCTCGCGCTCGCTTGCGGTGTGATTCTTGGCCTGTGCGGCGGGTGCGCCTCCTTCGGTCCCAGTGCTTTGGAGCGAACGCACGGGCGGTACAACCAAGCCGTCCACGAGGTTGAAGAGGAGGAGTTCCTCCGCAATCTTGTCCGTGTGCGCTACAACGATACCCCTACGTCGCTGAACGTCACCTCCATCGCCGCCCAGTACGAATTGGCGGGCCAGGGTGAGGCACGGCCGTTCTTCCTCGCTCCCAACCCCGCTAACAGCATCTTCAAGACATTTACCGCGATCCTGCCCGACGCCACTATGACAGGAGCCAATCGGCCGACGTTGAGTTTTGTACCCGCTGACGACAGCACGGCGACGCGACAATTTCTAACTCCCATTTCCGTCGATACGCTTGTCTTCCTGGTGCAATCCGGTTGGCCGGTATCCACAATTCTTCGCCTCTGGGTCGATCGACTCAACGGAGTCCCGAACGCCAGCACGACCAGCAACCCCCCGCGAGGCCTGGTTCCGGATTTTGCACGATTCCAGCGAGTCGCTGAGCTACTTCAGATCGGGCAAGATCGCGAACTCACAGATTTGTTAGCCGAGGAGCGATCGGTCGAACTGAGCGGCCCATTTCCGGGGGCGGCGATCACTGCCGCGGCGGCGGTCGAGGCGGCGAAAAACGGCTTCCAATATCAGCCACGCGACGATGGCAAGACGTGGGCTCTGATGCGATCGGAACGCCGGCTGGTGCTTCACCTCAATCTGAGCGCCGAGGCGAGCCCGGAGATAGCTGAGCTGGAATCGCTTTTGAATCTCCAGCCGGGCCGTGTGCGTTACGAACTGAAAACCACGGCTGGAGGCATTCCCGATCCGCTACGCGTACCGTCCCCTCCCTCTGCGGTGCTGCAGTTGGTGCCTCGCTCCGCTGCGGAAGTTTATTTCTACCTGGCCAACGGCGTACAGGTCCCGGCCAAGGATGTGGAATGCGGTGTGGTGCCTGTGATCGCGAACGGAGGAGGCACTGTCTTCGACACTCAGGAAGTAACGCGCGGCCTATTCGAGGTTCATGTAGCCAACGGACTCAAGCGGCCGCCGTACGCATATGTCGCCGTGCCTTATCACGGCTACTGGTTCTACATCGACGAACGCGATCAGGCCAGCAAGACGACATTCGGACTGGTTTTGCAATTGAGCAAGCTTGATTTCAAGCGGCAGCAACTCGGTGGCGGGCCGCTCCTGACCTTGCCCGCCGGGCGCTGAGGTGCTTACTTAATCCCCTCCTGCGTCCAGAAGGCGGCTACGACCCCCTGGGTAATTGCTTTCTCCGAGAAGGGTGGTGATGCGGTCCAGGCCTGGAACTTAATCAACGGAGGTGACTTATGCAAACGCGCTGGGCAAAGTGGCGGAGAACCGTCCGAGCGATGGCGGCGTTGGCTCTGTTGGTCAGTTGCGGCATGGGCGGCGAGGCCGAGCCACCGGCCGGCAATGCTCCCCCCAAACCTCTGCCGGAGATCCTCGTCGCTGCCTGGGTGAAGGGCGGCGGCCAGATTGGCTGGAGGCGAGTTGAGAAGTCGGGTGTGAGCAGGTTTGTGCCCAAGAAGGTGGGGTTGGCGGGCGACCTAACGGTCTTTATGTTCTCCGCCTGGAAACCAGGAGTGCTGGCGTCGCTACCCGCGCCGGCGGCGCCCTTTGGCCTGTGCCTTGACAGCACTCAGGTGACGGACGCGGGTCTGAAAGAACTGGCCGGATTTAAGAGCCTGCACACCCTGGACCTTTACGCCACTGGTGTGACGGACGGGGGTCTGAAGGAACTGGGCGGGCTCAACAACTTGCAAGAACTGTACCTTGGCGGAACTCAGGTGACGGACGCGGGTCTGAGGGAGCTGACCCGACTCAGCAGTTTGCACACGCTGTACCTTGACGAGACTCAGGTGACGAACGCAGGCCTGAAGGAGCTGGCCGGATTCAAGAGCCTGCGCAACCTGGACCTTTACGGCACCCCTGTAACGGACGCGGGTCTGAGGGAGCTGACCCGACTCAGCAGTTTGCACACGCTGTACCTTGGCGGGACTAAGGTGACGGACGCCGGTTTGAGAGACTTGACCGGGTTCAAGAACCTGCAGGCCCTGGATCTTCACGGCACCTGTGCCACGGACGCGGGTCTAAGAGAGCTGGCCGGGCTCCACAGTTTGGAAGAGCTGTCCCTTGGCAACACCCGTGTGACGAACGCGGGTCTGAAGGAGTTGGCCGGGCTCCACAACCTTCACACGTTGAACCTTGCCTTCACCTGTGTGACTGACGAGGGTCTGAACAAGCTGGCAGGGTTCAAGGGCCTGCACACCCTGGACCTTTACGGCACCCGTGTAACGGACGCGGGTCTGAGGGAACTGGCCAGGTTCAATAGTTTGCACGAGCTGTACCTTGGCGGAACTCAGGTGACGGACGCGGGTGTGAAGGAGCTCGCCGAGTTCAAGAGCCTGCACACCCTGGACCTTTACGCCACCCGTGTGACGGACGCGGGTCTGAAAGAGTTGGCCGGGCTCAAGAACCTGCGGACCCTGGATCTTCGTCTCACCGCCGTGACGGATTTGGGGCTGAAGGAACTGGCCGGGCTCAAGAACCTGCAGACCCTGGACCTTCGCCTCACCGCCGTGACGGATTCGGGCCTGAAAGAGTTGAGCCAAGCGTTGACGGGGTGCCGGATCCTGCGCCTAGGTTAAGCTAGTGCCATTCGCCCGCCGCACCGAAGTAGGCAAAGGAGCTCGTAGCCACACCGACGCGTGCTTTGCTCCGAAGCTCCATCTAAAGCTGCGTGTTTTGCCAACTGACACGGCGGGTGAGGCAGCTCCATCTCAATTCGCGGCGTTTGAGCAGGACTAATGCTGTCGTCAGCTGGCCTTGGTCATTTCAGGCCTGTGTAGCGCCAGGATTTAGCCTGAACGGTCCCTTCGGCGATTAGGCGGGCAGGGTGCGCGCCTTGGAGCCCTTGAATTGTCGCTGGGCCATCATGGTCGATGAATTTTGGAAAATGCAAACTCTGTTGTTACGAATTCTTGCATCGGAAAACGTGGAAGCGGTCAAAAGGAAATCGGCCGGCGCATCCGAACGGAAATCCGCTATGAAAAACGTGCCGCCTACGGCGAGCGAATTGTCGTGACGCTGTCACGACAATTGCTGCCCGAATTTGGTCGAGGCTTCGGAAATCCGAACTCTCACGAGTTCGGCTACCAGAAATCTTTGCCGAGGTCGTGAGGCATTGGAAATCCGAACTCGCACGAGTTCAGCTACAGATCCTGTGTGTGCGCAGGGCAATGCAATCCATCTCCATGTAGGCCGGGTTTTTAACCCGGCCATCCGACACCTCGCCCCATTGGCCGGGTTAAAAACCTGGCATACGAAGAACGATTGCATGCCGCCCTATTGGATCACAGTCGTGAATTTTGCACTTTGGCCAGAAGTTGATGTGTCGGATGTTTTTGGCCAGACTTGAAGTGGCTATCGCAAGACAATGGAATCGCAAAGCTTATGGCGATTCAACTCTGGCCAACTGGCCAGAGTTGCTTGGCCAGAGTTGAGGATTGGCCGGCCAACAGTGCCGCAAACGGGGCGCGGGCCTGGCAAACCGATGTGGCAAGCAAGACCTTGAGCATGATGTGCAGGCCATTATTTCTTTTTGATCCCCATCAGCTCCTCGGTTTCGGCGCGGAAGCAGACGAACGCTGGCTCTTGGGTAAATTCTTTTCCGTCCACCGCACGGCTTTTTCATACCATTTCCGGCAGCAAATCGACGAGTCCTTTGGAAAGCTGCACCGCCCGCTTGGGATCGCGAGCTTCTCTCGCTCAGCGGCCCCGAATAGAATGGGCGGGATTTGTGACTCGACCTCAGTGAGTCCTTGCCATGCAGCCGAAAATGCCCACCCCGTTGCCCATCGTCCGCCACCTGATCGCCTGCGAGGATATTCAGCACGGCAGCAGCCCTGAGCGGTTCACCCTTGTGCAGATCATAGCCCGCCTGTCGGAATAAGGGCATGAATAAGCCATCCATTAGCACCGACTGTTTCCTGCTCCCGGAAATGGTTGATGACGCTATGGGGCAGGTCGAGAACGCAATCCATCACTTCCAAGAGGCAATGGCAGTTGCCCGGGAAATCGCAGACGGCGCGTTGGCGGGTCGGGTGGCGGAACACCTCAAGCGCCTTAACCGGCCTCAACTATCACGCGGCAACCGGGCAGGCCGCTGATAATCACCATAAATGGCTCGCCATGGCCAGGAGAAGAAGAAATCGTTGCTGTCGCCTCCTTTGGACAAATCGATCGCCTTGGTCAACGTGCAGCACAACCACCTTGCAATCCTTCGAATCCGATATCCATCCTGCGGCAATCAAATTCGGCGCTTAACTCTTCTGATCGTTAGCATTAACTTCCGTTACGCAGGAATCCTGGCCTTTTTTGTCATTTTGCCGGCCGGCCGACGGTGCACCGAGCGCCTGTGACACCCGCCGGAGTGCCGGAGTCAAAAAACGTCCCCCTATCAAAATAGCGAATTGAGCCTTATGACGATTTCACTCCGGCAACTGACTCCGGCAGTTGTCCGGAGTCAGTTCGCTTTCGCTCTTTCAAGGCCCGGAGTCTGGTTCCGATCCTCCGCGTCGTCCGTGCCCTTTGCCCCCGCCCTTGGAAGAACCGGGGGCGCGTACGACCAAACCCGGCTGTTCTGGATGCTCGGCTCGATAGTGAGCTAACTCGGCTTTAGTGCCGACTAAATAGATAAGTTTTCGGCTTTCGTATTTCACGGGCCAGAAGCCGATATTCCATTCTTCCATCTTGGGATCGCGGCCAAGCGGAGCGCCATCGGGGTATTTGGCTGTAACATTGGGCACGGGGAAATGCCCAAGCACGGCCGGTCCCGTTATCTGAATCGAACCCGAGCTCGGCACAACGAAGCTGAACTGTCGTTTGCCGGGCGCGGCTGACGCATTTTCCGGGATTTGCATGTCCAGTTGCACGATCCCTCGATAGCCCGCCGGCAATACCAAATCGATAGTCGGCAAAGGCTTCTCTGTGTACATCTCGACCACCAGATTGGGCGGTCTTCGTTCGAGCAGCTCGAACAGGCCGGCCGGCTTGATGGCGCGCACGGTTTCCACGGGAAGGAAACGATGCTCGGGCAGGTAGCCCTCGGCAACCACCTCCAACAGAATTTGCGTATCGTCTTTTGACGAAGCAGTGAGTTGAGCAATGCCATTTTTGCCGGTGGTCCCCAGGGACGGACTAGGCGGCAGGAAACTTCCCGTGAGCGGATAGGAAATCTCCGCGCGAGCATCGACGATGGGTTGGTTGCTGTCGGCATCGAGTATCTGAACGGAGACCGGACGCCGCCCTTCGAAAGCTTGACAGCCCGAGCCAAGAACAATTAGGAAGGTTGCACAAAATAGGCATTGAGCCAACCAATCAAGCCGTATGTCCCGCCTCATTCGGTTACGTCCCCAAGATCAAAATCTCGGTGGTACCCAGGCAGAAGAATGCATGGCGTAGGCTTGTGGAATTGTCAACGGCAGATAGCGAGTGTTCGGGGCACGCAACCACGCAGCCACGCAGCCATCGGACACGAGAAGATGCAGGCGATTTATGGATTCACGGGCACGCTCAGCGTGGCCCTTTGCCCGGAGAGGCTGGAGAAGGTTCTCCGCAAACTGGAGCAAGCTCGGTATAACGGCGCTTATCCAGGCAAAGTGAAACCTTGAACCTGATTCAAGTTGTTGAACGAAAGCCGAGTCTTGCTGACTATGGCCGGCGCAACTATACTTCTTGCATGGCTTTGACAGCGTCCCGCGCAAACAGGCGATAGCGATCGTGTCGTTTGCTCGCCCGGGGCGCGACGCCGCTGGAGAGGTGGCTGAGTGGCCGAAAGCACCGCTTTGCTAAAGCGGCGTGGGGGTCAAACCTCACCCCGGGTTCGAATTCCGGCCTCTCCGTTAGCCGTTCCGGGCGTTCTTTTGCAACCGTTGTCCGATCTCTTGACACTCCGTTTCGGGGCCTTATCCTAACTTTGAGAACGGGCTGCCACGGAGAAGTGCATTCGATTCTTGTGGCTAATCGACGGCCTGCAACCGCTAGCTCCGCTCCGAAGAGATTGCGTGCAAGGAGCGGAATCTTTTCGGATCTCACCCCTGTATTCCTAGCCGCGATTCCAAGGCACAAGTAGCCGCGCCTGTGGGCAGGAGGTCAAACGCTTCGGCTTCCCACGGTCATTCGCTGCGCGGCCGAACGAACAGAAGTCCGACTGCTTCATGCTGCCGGGCGGGGAAGAAAGATCCAGGGCGCCGTCCAGTTTCGACGCGTTGGTAAGCCTGCCTTCGCTTGGGCGGTAAGTTCCTCAATTGCCGTGAGTCGAAACTACGAACAAAAGACGAACGCAAAGTTTAGATTGCGGAATCCGCCCTTCCGCCGAGCATTGCTTGCCAGGCAAGGAGGCCTCGATGAAGGTTTGGTCAGCTATTGGGAACCATTCGGTGCGATTGAGTTCGAGCACCGACGGGGACGGAGTCCGCGCCGTGCAAGCGAATCCGCCGCCTTCCGAGATCGAAAAACGCTGAGGCGTCCGTCATGGACCGCGTTTTGGTTGCCGGCGGCTGCGCGTTGAGGGTGAAGTTAAGGCGATCGGCATGAATTGGCTTCCCCAAAGTAGACCTCACGCTCCGCGTGAGGCGTTCCTCACGCGGAGCGTGAGGTCTACTTTTTTCTGCCGCTCGCCTAACAACGTGAAAGCGAACGATGCGCATCGCTTTTCTGCCATCCAGCTACCTTCCGGAAAGCGTAGGCGGAACGGAACGCTACGTCCATACGCTCGCTCTTTCGTTAGTCGCCGCCGGACACCAGGTAGCTGTTGTCTATCACTCCAGCAACCCGGGAACTACGGTCGTCGACGGCTACGAAGTCTTTCGGCTTCCAGAGTATGTGCCGCGGAATCGTGCGGAGCTTTATCTGATTTCGTCGGGAAGGGACCCGGCCGATTTCGATCACTTTTTGGATCGTTGGCGACCCGAGGTGGGGCATTTTCACGCGCTCACATTCGGCGCCGGCCCGGACCATTCCCGGGCTCTAAGAAAACGCGGAATACCTTATTACGTTACTTATCATACACCCACATTTTCTTGTCTTCGCGGCACACTGATGCGCGGGGGCAAGGAAGTGTGCGACGGAATCATCAAGCCGTATGCGTGTGCCGCCTGTTCGTTGCAGGGTCAAGGTTTACCGAGGCCCCTGGCAGCCCTTCTGGCAGCAAGTCCGCTCTCGTATGGGGTGCTGACCGATGGGCCATGGGTTCCCCGGCTGGCTCTGAAATCGCTGCTTGCCGAACGTTTACCCAAGTGGCGCGACTTCATGAACGGTGCAGCTCATCTCGTTGCCTGCGCCGCGTGGTGTCGCGACGTTTTGGTTGCCAATGGCCTACCCAAAGAAGCGATAAGCGTACATCGCCAGGCATTGCCGGGACACGATCGCAAACGCCGCCTCAGATTGCCGCTGGCAAAACACCGTCCACTGCGATTAGGCTTTTTTGGCCGTTTCGCCTGGATCAAGAGCCGATATTTTGCTCGACGCCGTTCGGCGCCTGGAGAAGCGGGACCTGGAAGTGCGGGTCGAGCTGCAGGCGCCATTCCTGCCGCCGAGCAAATCTGGGCCAACAAGCTGTTCGCCGCCCACTCCGAGCGCGCGGCTTACTTGGGCCTTAAGCGTGATGCTGCTCTCAGCGATTGGATCGACACGCTAGATCTGGTTGTGATTCCCAGCCGCTGGTTGGAGACAGGCCCTCTGACCTTGCTGGAAGCTTGGGATCGTGGCGTGCCGGTGGTAGGGGCCGATCTTGGCGGCATCAGAGAATTCATGGAGGCGGCCGGGCAGAAGTCTCTGCTATTCGAACGAGAAGATCCGAGTTCGCTTGTCGATGCCATTCTTCGCGCCGCACGCTGGCCTGCCGAGGAATCGCCTGAAGTAGCTATCGACGGAATGGCGAAGCTGGCTGGCCACATGGAGGCGATGTATCGAGGCATTGGCGTAAAGGGTAGTCCGATTCCCGAAATTGCGCCTTATCGATGATGCAGCGAACGCCAGCCTCAGGGAAGCGATCGCTGAATCCTTCGGTCGCCACGCAAGAGATGTCACAAGGCCGCATATTGTATATCCAATATACCAATCCGGCCGGTTACCCACCGCTGCAGCATAGTTCGCGAATCTTGGCGAATTCCGGCTGGCAAGTTATGTTTCTTGGAACGGGCGCCCATGGTGCCGGAGCACTGCGATTCCCGGCACACCCGAATGTTGTCGTGAAACAAATGCCGTTTTGCCCGCCAGGCTGGAAGCAGAAACTGCATTACTTTCGCTATGCATTTTGGGCCCTTTGGTGGACGCTCAAATGGAGGCCGAAGTGGATTTATGCCTCCGATTTGTTCTCCAGCCCCATTGCGCCGTGCGCTGAGCTTTGTGCCAGGCCGCAAGGTGATATATCACGAACATGATGCACCGGAAACGGCTTCGTGTTCTGGCAAAGAGGCTCAAGCGAGGCAATCGCGCTTCCAACGGTTTTTGCTCTGGTCTCGTCGAAAAATTGCCGCCCGAGCCCAAACCTGCGTCATTCCAAACGAAAAGCGTGCTCACGTTTTCCGCTCGGAAATGGGATACGCAACGAAGGTGAAATGCGTTTGGAACTGTCCGGGCGAGTTGGAAGCCAGGTCGTCGACGCCTGCGGGCGAGGGGCCGGATTTCTACCTGTGGTATCACGGATCCATCGTCCCATCGCAGTTGCCGGAAACGGTTGTCAGAGCGCTTGCTGAATTGCCTGGCACTGTGAAACTGAGATTTGCCGGCTATGAGACAATTGGTCACGAAGGCTATGTGCAACATCTGCACGATCTTGCTGGCAATTTGGGAATCTCCGAACGGTTGGAATACCTCGGTGCCCTTCCGAATCGCGAAGACTTGTTGCAACGCTGTGGACAATGCCATGTCGGGCTTGCCTTGTTCACCGGCCGAACCAGGCAACCTATGGTTGGAGCATCCAACAAACCATTTGACTACCTGGCCTGTGGACTTCCCCTCTTGGCGCCCAATGTGGTTGACTGGCAAGATTCTTTCATTCTGCCAGGCTTTGGATTAGCATGTGATCCGGAATCCACCTCGAGCCTTGTCGAGGCATTGGTTTGGTTCGTGAATCATAGGTCGGAGACCAAGGCCATGGGCGAGGCTGGCCGGCAGCGCATTCTCCACGAATGGAACTACGAAGCCCAATTTGCACCGATACAAGGGATGCTGGCTCAGGCGAATCAACCAATCTAGATGACGATGCCGACCGGTGGAATTGCCGTTATCGAAAGCCACCCGGTGCAATATCACGCGCCGGTATATCGCGCGCTTCAGCAACAATTCGGCGTGCCGGTAACCGCGATTTACGGTTCCGACTTCAGCGTGGTGGGTTATCGCGACGTCGAATTCGGTGCCGATTTCGCCTGGGATTCCGACTTGCTTTCCGGGTACTCTACTATATTTCTGCAACGGCTGGCTGAAGGAGGCGCCAAAACGGCTGAGGAGACAAACGCTAAGGGACTCGGAAAAGTTCTCCGCCGCGTAAACCCTCAGGCCATCATGCTCGTGGGGCATGGCTCGCGTTTTCGTGCGCCGTCATTGTGCAGGCGCTTTTGACCGGCTGTCCGCTGCTCATGCGAGCGGAATCCACGGATCATGCCAGGGTGCGAAGCCGGTGGAGTAGTTGGCTCCGCGATCGCATTCTCAAATCGCTCTACTCCCGCATCGCTGGGCTGCTTTATGTGGGGCAACGCTCCCGAGAACACTTTCTCCGTCTCGGTTGTGCCGAGGACAAGCTGACCTTTTCTCCCTATTGTGTCGACCCTGCCCCTTTCCGTACCTCGGAACAGGACCGAGAACTCCTGCGGGGGCCCATGCGCAGGGGGCTCGGCATCTTGCCTCATCAAAGAGTGCTGCTCTTTTCCGGAAAGCTGAGCAAACGAAAGGGAGTTGATATCCTGATCGAGGCTGTGCGGAGTCTGCCTGAGGGCCTCCGCATGGATGCTGTCATCGTTTTCTTGGGTGATGGGGAGTTGCGCCACGATTTGGAAGAACGAGCGAAAACGGAGCCTCACGTCGCCGTGCGCTTCGTTGGCTTTCAGAATCAGAGTCGTCTCAGCGCTTACTATCATGCGGCGGACCTATTGGTGCTTCCCAGCATCCATTCGGAAACTTGGGGATTGGCCGTGAACGAGGCCATGCACCACGGTGTAGCAACGGTTGTTTCCGAAGGCGTTGGTTGCGGGCCGGATTTGGTTGAAGTCCAACGAACGGGCGAGATTTGTAGAACGGGCGATCCGCAAGCATTGGCACAGGCTATCGAACGCGCGCTCGGTTGGTGCACTAATCGCGAAGTGCGCGATTGGTGTCGAAATCGAGTGGCCCGCTACTCGATTGCAGAGGCCGCCAAAGGAATCGCCCACGCTTTCGGCTCCGTCGCGCTCGCCAAGGAATCTCTCGTAACAGCGCCCAGCAACTGACAATGATTGAAGATTCACTCGCGATTGTGGGAAACCCCGAAGCCGTGCATGTAGGAGCCCATTTTCTGGAGGCGGGCCAGACTTTGGGCCTGAAGGTGAACATTCTGGATGTTCGTCGCGCCTACGACGGGCCCTGGTGGATCGCGAAAGCCAACTGGTGGCTGAATGGCCGTCGGCCGACTCGGCTGGGCGCGTTCAGTGCATATGTGCTTGAAGAATGTACCCGTTTGAAGCCGCGCTGGCTGCTCGCCACCGGAACGGCGCCGCTCGATCGGCGCGCCCTCGAGGGGCTTGCCAAGCTTGGGATCCGCCTCTTCAGCTACCTCACCGATGATCCCTGGAACCCAGCTCTTCGCGCCCCTTGGTTTATGAAGTTGCTGCCTCTCTACCACCAGGTATTCTCCACTCGGCGGGCCAACCTCGACGATCTTCGCCGCCACGGTTGCCGCGAAGTTTTCTATTTACCCTTCGCGTATTCGCCCATGCTCCATCATCCTGAAACTCTGAACGACGGAGAACGGCAAGAGGGCGCGGATCTGATCTTCGCCGGCGGCGGCGATCGGGATCGCGTCCCTTACTTGGCCGCATGCATACAGGGAGGTTTTCGGGTTCATCTGCACGGAGGATACTGGGAACGATTTCCTGCCACGCGCACTCAGGCCTTGGGAATGCTCGGACCCACCGAGCTGCGCCAATCTGTCTGCAGCGCCAAAGTCTCTCTGTGTCTGGTTAGCGCGCTAACCGCGACGGGCATGTGATGCGAACCTACGAATTGCCGGCGATAGGCTCGTGCATGTTGACAGAGGACACGGCCGAGCATCGCGAGCTCTTTGGAGCCGATGGCGAAAGTGTTGTTTATTTCCAAACGCCGTCTGAGGCGGTGGTTCGCCTGCGCTGGCTCCTCGCTCACGAGGGCGAAAGAGCTCGATTGGCCGCGGCATCTCATAGACTGATTGTCGAAGGCAAAAACACCTATCGAGATCGACTCGGAGCTATCCTCACTCACAGAGGTTAGTGAATTCACGGTTTGCCGGACCTAAACGACGCTGCTGATGTAATGCTGCCATTCAAAATTGCTTGTATTGTTCACGGAAGATTCCATGCCTTTGACTTGGCCCGAGAGTTGATCAGGCTCGGGCACGACGTTACGCTCTTCACGAATTATCCACCCTTCGTAGCCGCACGCTTCGGCATACCCAAGCACAAGGTTCGGAGCTATCTGGCGCATGGACTTTTTTCGCGCTTGGGCTGGCGGTTGCTACCCAGGAAATTGCATCCTCGTCTCGAGCGGATCGCCAATAGCGCTTTTAGCCGGTGGGCGGCCCGTAAAGTGCTGGTCTCCAAGTGGGACATCGTGATCGCCTTTAGCGGCGTGGCCGAAGACACCTTCAAAGGTTTGATCGGGCGCACCGAGCTGCGCGTACTCCAGCGGGCCAGCGTCATATAGCGGTTCAGCGGCGGATCATGGACGAAGAGCAAGTTCGCTCCGGGCTGCCCATCGATACACCGTCCGACTGGATCGTGGCACGTGAGAAACGCGAATATGCCCAGGCGGATATGATTCACGTGCTGTCCGAGTTCGCTAGGAAAACTTTCGTGGAAGAAGGCATCGCTGAAAGCAAGCTTTATCGTCTGGTGCCAGGTGTGGAAGTAACGCGATTTCGCGCTTCCGCTGAGGTTATCGATCGAAGGCGCCAGCGCATTCTTTCCCGGGCGCCCTTGCGCGTTCTGAACGTTGGCACCTTTTGCTATCGGAAAGGGGCGCTCGATTGGGCGGGTGCGATTGGCGAGTTGCCCGAAGCGCGTTTCTCTTTTCGCTTTGTGGGCCCGATCCACAAAGAAGCAAGGGACCTCGCAGCCACGCTCTCCCATCGCGCGGAATTCAGGAGCAAATTGCCTCAATTCGAGTTGCCCCGGGAATACCAATGGGGAGATGTCTTCGTTCTGCCCACATTGGAAGACGGTTTCGCGGTTGTCTTGACTCAAGCTCTCGCCGCAGGGTTGCCTCTCGTGGTCACGCCAAATTGTGGAGGGCCCGATCTGATTCGGGCAGGCGGTTCCGGTTGGGTGGTACCGATTCGCAATCCCAAGGCGATTGCGGACCAATTGCGTTGGTTGGATCAAAACCGTCAAGAGCTGGTAACTGCAGTGAACCAAGCCTACAACTGCTCAACGCATTTCGATTGGGCACAAACGGCCAAAAAGGCGGAAGCCAACGTCTGTCAAGGCTTGAGGACAAAGGAAGGTCTCACTCCGAGAAAGTCGCATGGATTCTGACATCACCAGTGGATACTTGGCTACGCTAGCCCTTTGGGCGGCCGTGCCCGGGTTCTTTTTCTTGCGATCTTACAAGACTCGCTACCCGGTCGTCGGGCTGCTCATCGGCTATTGCATGCAGCTCGGGCTCATCCATCTAATGGGCGGATTGATTCAGCTTCTTCCTTGGTACACATCCGCCACGCGTACCGAAACCATCGCTGGGTTTCCGCTCACGGGTTTTTCCTTGCTGGGCTTGCTGGCGGGCTATCTGCTCTCGCAGCCTGGCGTGCTGCGCCGTTCGCGACTCAGCGTGAGAAATGAGCCCCCCGTCCTACGCACACCAGAATTGGGCTGGATGTGTATCGCGGTCGGACTGGTGGCCTATTTTGGCTTGATGGGCTCGACTCTTTCCTTTGCCAGCCTCTCCTCCGTGGTGGCCAATGGTCTAAACCTCGCGGCGATCGGTTTTTGCTACCTATGGTGGTTCTATTATCGAGGCGGCCAAACGCAACTCGCTTGGCAAATTGCGGCCGGGATATTTGTGTTGCCGGTGCTTACCGTTCTGTTGATGGGGTTCCTGGGTTTCGGAATCGGCGCCGTTTTCATTCTCTGTGCATTCATTGCCGTTTCCGGCGTGCCGCGCCGCACCATTCTCATTGGAGGCTCACTCCTTGGATTCGCTTTGATTTCTCTTTGGACGGCATACATGGGAGTCCGGACGCAGATTCGGGACTCGGTCTGGGGTGATGAAGCCTTGGGGCAACGCGCGGCCGTGGTTTCCACCAATGTGCAAAACAACTGGGGCTGGTTCAGCTTTGCCGACAACACTCAACTCGATCATATCGATGAACGACTGAACCAGAACAGCTTGGTGGGCGCTGCTGTCCGGGAGTTAGAAGCCGGACGCGCTAAGTTTGCCCAGGGCGAGACTCTGGTGAACATGTTGATTGCCCTGGTGCCGCGCGTGCTTTGGCGCGACAAGCCGACTTACGCTGGAAGCGGCTCGCTGGTTACGCGCTTTACAGGCATGGAATTCGGCGCCGGCACAAGTGTGGGAATCGGGCACGTTATGGAACTTTACGTGAATTTTGGCAGGACGGGCGTGTTCTTTGGCTTTATGGTAATCGGCGTTTTGCTTTCGACGTTGGACATCGCGGCGGCGGAATTCCTTTATCGGGGCAAACTGGAAGAATTCTTGCTTTGTTTTGTGGCGGGTTCGACATTTCTCACCGCGGGCGGAGTGCTGGCGGAATCGCCGCCTGCTTTCGTCGGCTCCATGGCTCTGACACTTTTCGTCACCAGAGTTCTCGTTCCTTCTCTGAAGGGTCAGCGGGCCCCTAGGCCACGAATTCAGGGCTTGAAAGATCGCAAATGAAGCCAAACAACCTCAATCGACACGCAGTATGCGTTTTCTCTGGATTGTCCGGCCTCAGTGCAGGAGGGGTCCAGGAGAGCGGGCGGATCGCCTGGAAGGCTATAGTTGAGTACGCGCGTTCCTTGGGCGGATCTGCCGCAATTTTCGTCTACGGCGAAGCCGATGATGCCGATCTTCGTTTGTCGGATGCAGGCGCCATAGCCAGTCGCAACCGTTGGCGGCTTCTTGGTAAAGTCGCCTTCAGGCGTTGGGAAGCTCGTCTTATCTGTTTTTGGCACCTCGATCTTTTGCGCATGCTGCCGTTCTTACGGATCGGCAACGCCAAAAAAGTCGTGTTTCTTCATGGGGTTGAGGCTTGGCGCTCCCAATCTTGGCTAACTCGATTGCTGCTTGGGCGGATGGATCATTTTCTTACGAACACCCAATACACCTGGGAACAATTCTTGAAGTTTCAGCCTCAGCTGGCAAGCAAACCGCATCACTTAGTGCAACTCGGCATAGGTAATCCGTTCGAAGGGGCGTCCTCGCTGCCTGACGCCGTTCCCACGGTGCTCATGCTCGGCCGCCTCGCCCGCGGGGAGGATTACAAGGGGCATCGTCAGATTATCGCTTGTTGGCGCCGCGTGCAGGAGCGGATTCCGGGCGCCCGTCTATGGATTGCCGGCGATGGCGATCTGCGAACGGACCTCGAAACGCTGGCAAAGCGCTCGGGCGTCGAGGAGGCAATTCGCTTTTGGGGCTGGGTGAGTGAAGAACAAAAACAGGAGTTGTTACGACAATGTCGGTGTTTGGCCATGCCCAGCCGAGGTGAAGGGTTTGGGCTGGTGTACTTGGAAGCGATGCGCTGGGCCGCCCTTGCTTGGTCAGTCCGTTCGATGCTGCCAGAGAAGTCGTGGCTCCGCCACTTGCCGGTCTCGAGGTGGATCCGGACCAGCCTGAACCGCTTCTCGAGGCGCTGGTGCGGCTCCTGACCGATGGCCCCGAGTGGCAGCGCTGGGCGCAGGCGGGGCGCTTGCGCTATGAGAATGAGTTCACAGCCGAAAAGTTTCAGTCAAGGCTGGTAGCTGCGCTTTTCGAAGCGAAGCCTACTAATGCCGAATAATTCCTGTGTACCTTCGCGCCTTTATTCGAGTGTAGCGAGATTGTCATGAAGTGCATCATTTTGGTGCCCGCCTACCAGAGCGTGGATACCATCGCGGAAACCCTGGAGTCGATAATGGCTCAGGGAGATGCATTGAATCGTGTCGAGGCGGTATACATTGCGGATGATGCGTCGAGTGACAGGACCACGGAGGTAGCTTCCGCGGTATGGCGGGCATCCATTCCGCTGAACATCCTGAAGGCCGATAAGAACCGCGGCGAATACGTAAATGTAAATGAAGCCGTCGCTCAGTTCCCGCCTGACATCGATTGGTTTCTCATCATGCACGCCGACAATGTGGCCAAGCCCGGTTGGCTTGGGACTTTTCTCGACCGGGCAGCTCAGGCAGGGGAGAAGATCGGAAGCATTTGCAGCAGTTGGGATAGTTGGAAAATGGATGGAACGATTGTCCCGGGAGAAAACAAATCGATCGATGAGCGCTCCGTCATTGTCGGCGGGGAGACGGGCGTTTTGCGGCGCACCCTTTTGGCTGGCTGTTGGTGGCACATTTCTTCGTCGATCATTCGAATTGCCGCCTACCGTGACGTTGGTGGGTTGCCGCGCGGACTACGCCTCAAAGGGGATTGGGACTTCTTATTGAGGCTCCAGTCAAGGGGATGGAGTATCGAGTATGTCCCGATCACCTTGATGAAGTACCGCGAGTCTCCGCAAGGAAGCTCTTCGATCTCGATCCAGCTCCATCACGACATACGAGAAACCCTGCACGTGGTCTGGTGGCATCGTTGGGCGCTTCCATTTACCGAAATGGCTCGTCTCCACCGAAAGCAGTTGTGGTACATGATCAGGCGGTCAGGTGGGTCGCTGGTTAGAGGCAACTGGCAAAGGTTGTTCTGGTCGATGCCGACAGTGGGACGGCTCCTTGCCAGTTTCGTTCGTTGTTCTTTTGCCTGCTTCAGTTCGCCTAAGCGCCGCGATGCCATTCCCTACAACGGCACCCCCTCTTGATGTCATGCCACAAGGAAACAAACCATTTCGAAAAGCCCGGGTAGCTTCCCGCAAATGATGCCCGCGATCGATTCAAAAGGACGAAAACAACTTTCGCGATGGCTTGGTCGAGTTCATCAAATCCTTGGCCGCCGGAAGTGGTCAGTGGCCGTCGCGTTAAAGATTCGCAATCAATGCAACCGAGTCATTTCGTATTATCTCGGCAACACGGCCGATTTCGATATCAATGGCGAGGGCTGGCTCCTCAAGCAAATGGCGCCACATGTGCATACCTTTGTCGACATTGGGGCCAACTTCGGCGACTGGACGGCTCAGCTCTTAAGTCTCACTTCCGCCCAGGTGCGAGGGCTCTGCTTCGAGCCAGCGCCGGGCATTCTCGATAAACTTCGATCTCGCTTCAGGAGCGAGCCGCGTGTGGAAGTTCTCGGTGCAGCCGTCGGAGATAAGGACGGAACGATAGTATTCCATGAGAACATTTTGTCCCCGGAGTTGTCCGGAGCGTTCGGAAACTGCGCCGGAGCGAGTGCTGGGACCATCGAGTATCCCGTACCGCTTACCCGACTAGATCAAGAAATAGGGTCGCGCAGGCTGGAGCCACGTAGACCTCTTGAAGATTGACGCGGAAGGTTACGACTTCCCGTGCCTGCGGGGAGCGGAAGGGCTTCTTCGAACAGGCCGCATTCGTGTGATTCAGTTCGAATACGGTTATGCCTGGCCGCATGCCGGTTCCACCTTGGCTGCTGCCCTGCGGTTCTTGAACGACCTTGGGTATAACGTGTACCTCTTGCGGCCCAATGGGTTGGCAGCCGTGGATTACGACCGGTTTGGCGAGCATTTTCTTTTTGCCAACTATGTAGCGGTGGCACGAGATGCCATCGCACTTTTTCCTGGGGAGATGACCGGATAAGGTCTGTTGTGTCCATAGTGCCAATATCGCAGCAACACCGTTGGTACATTTGCCCATAGTCGCCATTTCTTTCGTCAATTGTTTGAATTGGAGCTTGAATAATAGCTACCTGTTGGAGATGTGTTGATTCACTTGCCGGGCAATTCGTTGCGACTGGGGTTAGGTTCATGATTTCGCGCAAGCTCAAAGCAACTTACTATACGCTGATGAAGTTGCCCATGCAGTTCAATGGGAGGATTTATAAAGCATTCCGATCTCCAAGGAATGGAGTCGTCAAAGTTCAGCTTGGTCCCGGGCAGCAAAACTACCTGTCTGGATGGATCAATCTGGATGCCAATAAACTTCACGCACGGATCGATGTTTGGGCCAATGTTTTGGACGGACTCCCCTTTCGAGACAATTCTGTCGATGTGTTTTACTCTCATCACGTTATCGAGCACTTGCCCGACAGTTTCTTGCCAATGCATTTTGCCGATATGTATCGAAGTTTGAAGCCGGGAGGGTTCGTGAGAATTGGAGGCCCCAATGGCGATACCGCTGCTAAGAAACTCATCGAAAGAGACCTCTCTTGGTTTTCGGATTTTCCCGAACGCCGGACGAGTATTGGGGGCCGATACGCGAATTTTATTCTGTGCAATGGCGAGCACTTGACGATATTGACATTCTCGTACCTCGAGGAACTGCTCTTGGATGCTGGTTTTTCGGACATTTGCGTTTGTCGTCCCAAAACCGAGACGCATCACCCACAGTTCATCGATGAGGCTCTTCTGTCCAAAGAATGGGAGGATACGCCCGAATTTCCACACACTTTAATCGTAGAGGCAGTGAAGGCCGTCCCTGGTTTGGGAAAGTAAGTCGTTAATTGGGCCTCCACTTCAGCCGGCATTCACTTCCGCATGCAGGCCATCGAAAACATGCGTGATTCACTCAATCAGATGAGCGCCATGATGTCACCAGTTCCTGTCACAGTCCTCCTCGCAACCAAAAATGAGGAAGCCAATTTGCCCCGATGTCTCGCGGGCTTGAGCCGAGCCGAGCGCATCATCGTCTTGGATTCCCACAGTACGGATCGAACGGTTGAAATCGCCCAAGCAGCCGGTGCGGAAGTCGTCCAGTTCGAATATCGGGGAGGTTATCCGAAAAAACGACAATGGGCTCTCAACACGTTGGACATTCGAACTCGGTGGGTTCTGTTGCTCGATGCGGATGAATTTGTTCCTCCCGGATTGTGGAACGAAATCGCCGCCGCGCTGACCGGCCAAAGCCGCTTGAATGGCTACTTCATCGTCAAGGGCTTTCATTTCCTCGGACGCCGTTTCCGCTTTGGAGGGTTTTCGTTTGCCGCCGTTCTGCTTATCCGCAGGGGCCAAGCCCGCTTCGAGGAAATCCTCGAAGAGGTCGGCGATGGCTTGGATATGGAGATTCACAGCGCATCATCGTGAAGGGCCCCATCGGCCGTCTGCATACTCCCCTGCTCCACGAAGATTTCAAAGGCCTGCACGCCTATATCGATCGCCACAATCGCTATTCGACCTGGGAGGCGGAGCTGCGATATCGTTATCTGAGCCAAGGCGCCTATGGCGCCGATACCATTAAGCCTCGCCTGTTCGGCAACACGCAGGAACGACGCCGTTGGATCAAAGGATTGTTGATTCGGCTGCCGGGGGAGCCGTTGATTTGGTTTCTCTATCATTACGTTTTCCGCCTGGGCTTCTTGGAAGGGCGCGCGCACTCATCGCTTGCTTTATTCGCTCGTGGTATATCGCTTGCGTCCGCGCTAAGGTCTATGAGATTTCTTCGAAATCGTCTTCGAAGTAACTGGATCAAGGTGATCAGCGGAATAAAGACAGGTCTAACGGACTTATATCTTCATCGCGTGGCCATTGGAGCAGGACAGAACGGATCGGGACTCGTTCTGCGTGCCGGAAGCAACTGAGCCGCGGTGGGTTGGAGGATTGTCTCGTAGCGTCATTTGATATGTTCTGGTCGAACGTGCGAATTGGGTGAGGTTTTTGCGGATCCTTCACGTCATGCCGGCCATTGCTCCCCGCTACGGGGGGCCGAGCGTTCTGATTGGCCCCCTCTGTGCGGCCCTCAATCGGCTCAATGGCACGGTCGTCGAGCTAGCGACCACCGACGCCAATGGCGCTGACGCACGGTTCGACCCCCGTGATAAACCTGCCGGCTTCGTAACGCACCTCTTTCCGCGAACGTTTTCCGAACGTTGGAAGTTTTCCGCCGGCATGCGATCTTGGCTCCGACAACATGCCCAAGAATACGATTTGGTTCACATTCACGCCTTGTGGTCGTTCGCTTCCTTCGCAGCCGGTGCCGCGGCGGCTCGCGTCAATGTCCCCTACATAGTTCAACCGCACGGGATGCTTTCCGCTTACACCTGGAGCCGACGCTGGGGCGTCCGCCAATTGTACTGGATCGGTTGCGAGCACCGCACCATCAGGAACGCCCGCGCTTTTCTCGCTACGAGTCAAGACGAAGCGAAGGAATGCGCTCTGGCCCGGCCTGGCGCGAAAACGGTAGTTATACCAAACGGCGTCGATGCGGAAGCTTGGGAGATGCCGAAAGACCCTTCTGTTCTGCGCTGCTTGTGCGGACCAAAAGCAGGGGATCGGCCCATTCTGCTCTTTTTGTCGCGAATTCATCCGAAAAAGGGCATTGCCGATCTCTTGCTGCCCGCACTCACTCAAATGAAAGAGGATGTTTTCCTGGCCATCGCCGGTGGTGTCGATCCTCACGAGGCCGGCTATCTCGAACTGGTAGAGCGCGAAATTGACCGTCTCGGTCTTGGAAACCGTGTGGCCTTGCTTGGTCCAATCGCTGCAGCACAGCGATGGCATCTGTTCGATGGTGCGATTGCCTTCGTTCTTCCCAGCCATTCGGAGAACTTCGGAATCGTGGTGGCGGAAGCGATGGTCCGCGGCTGCCCGGTTGTCGTATCGGCTGCCGTCCAGGCAGCCGAGCATGTGGAGGCGGCCGGCGCCGGAATCGTCGTTCCGCTTCTTGTCGAGTCGTTGGCGCCGCGCTCTTTCCAGCATCGTGAACGACCCGAATGCTCGAGCCACTTTTCGTGAAGCCGGGCATCGCTACGCCACGCGCCATTTCAGCTGGGACCTGATTGCCCAACAGGTTCGAGCGATGTATCAGACATGTTTGCAACGGTCGAGCGCTCTCCTTTAGAGAATACAGCTACATGATTACGCTTGGCATCAACGATGGACACGACGCTGGAGCTTGCTTGATGCGCGACGGGCGGCCGCTGCTCGTCAGCGTCGAGGACGCAGGATCAATGCGAAAAATCATGCCGGCATTCCCATTGAATCCATCAAGGCCGTTTTCAAGAGAACTGGAGTCGATCCCAAAGAAGTGGATCTGATCACGCTCTCCAGCAAGATTCGCACGACTTTTCCCACCAAAAACGCGAAACCGATTTATAAAATCCTTCACCTTCTTACTTCGCTGGCCAGGACGGAATGGGCCACTTCGCTGGGCCGTCGCATTTTGCCGATGCTCCGCAAGCGCAAGGAACTGCTCGAGTGCCTCGCGGGTCACGGCCTGGCTGAGAAGCCACTGCTCCCATTCGATCATCATCTTTGTCATGCTGCGACCGCCTACTTTCACCGGCCTTGGAAAGGCCCCGCGACGGTGCTCACGCTGGATGGCGCGGGCGACGGCCTTTGTGCCACCGTCAATGTGGGACGCGACCACAAGATCGACGTGGTGGCTTCGACGCCGAAATACCACAGCCCGGCCGACGGTTTGTATTCGGCAGTGACGGCCGTGCTTGGGCTCAAGCCTTACGAGCACGAATATAAAGTGATGGGAATGGCGCCGTATGGACAGGCGGAGTATTGCGGCGATGTTCTTCAGAAGGCGTTCAGCGTCGACGGCCTCAAATTTCGCAATCACACGGGGCACTTTGCCGGCGGCATTCGCCATTATCTCAATCGGAAACTTGCCTTTCAGCGTTTCGACAACATTTCGGCCGCCTGTCAGTTAGCGTTCGAGCAACTGATGGTGCAATGGGTGCGTAATGCTGTTCAGGCGACGGGCATCAGAAAAGTAACCGGCGCCGGAGGCGCCTTTTTGAATGTCAAAGCCAACAAACTGATTCGAGAAATGCCGGAGGTCGAATCGCTCTACGTCTACCCGGCAAGCGACGACGGCGGCACGCCGGTCGGCGCCGCCATTCTTGGATATCTCCACCTCTGTGAGCAAAAGGCGAGCAAGCCTGAGTTGGAACTCCCCAAAACGATGTATCTAGGGCTGAAGTTTTCGGAAACGGAGATGGAGTCGGCGGTAAAAATTGCTGCCCTCCCCTATCGAAGGATGGCGAACCCCAGTCAAGAAATTGGAGAAATGCTGGCCCATGGCAAGATCATCGGGCGGTTCGACGGCGCAGAAGAGCTTGGCCCACGAGCACTGGGCAACCGGAGCATCCTGGCCGATCCGCGCAATTTGCGCTTCATTCGCAAGCTAAATTTCGCGATCAAGCAGCGCGATTTCTGGATGCCGTTTGCCGCCTCCGTGCTCGAAGAAGACAAGTTCCGCTATATCAAGAACCCCACGGAATGGGCCTATTATATGATCGAAGCATTTGATACCACTTCCGAGGGAGCGGAGACTTTGGTTGCCGGCACTCACCCCTTCGATCGCACGATTCGCCCACAACTGGTCAACGAAATGAATCCCGGCTACCGCGATGTCCTCCGTGCCTTCAAGGAGCGCACGGGCGTGGGCGGGATTCTGAATACCAGTTTCAATCTGCATGGCTTTCCGATCGTAGGCACGCCGGAAGTGGCCATCGATACGCTTAAGCGGAGCGAACTCGACGCGGTTGTGTTGGGACCTTTTTTGGTATCGAAGAGTTCATGAAGCGCCTATGTCAACCGAACTAGAATCACCTGTTAGTCGCTGGCTGCGCTGGGCCATTGAGGCGATTACTTTGAGCATGGTTGTCGGCTCCGCCTGGGCTTTTGGCTGCGCCGACCCTCCCTTTGAGTTCTTTCTCCACGTCGGCGTCGGCGCCATTGGCGTGCTCTGGGCCGTACGCATGATGGTCCAAGGCAAGCTCCAATGGCGGTTTAGTCCTGTTTCCATATGCTTATTGGTCATTTTCGCCGTCGGCTTGTATCAGCTTGTGCCGCTGCCCCGCGTCCTGCTTCGGACGATCTCGCCAGCCAGCGTAAACCTCATCGACCGACTCTTGCCCGACGAAGCGGAAGTGCTTCCCTTCGGGTTGGAAACCGATGCGACCCTTCCAAAACCTAACCAGACGATTAGCGTTTATCCCGCTGCCACGCGCGTATGCGCTCTTCCGCATATTGGCCGTTCTGGTGCTCTTCGAAACCGTTCGTAATGTTTGCGCAACCGCGACGCGTTCGTTCGCTTCAGCTTATGTGCTTTCTTGAACGCCGTGGCCCTCAGTTTCATGGCCATTTTGCAATTCATCAGTTCGCCTCCCAATGTCATTTATTGGACTTTCCGGGCGCCTAACGGAATCTTTGGCACCTTCCTGTGTCGTAATCATTTTCCGTTTTACGTCAACATGGGTCTGGGCCTGGGACTAGGCATGTTCTTCGCGGTCATGGACCGGGGCGATGACCGCGGACGCTCGGAAGAACGGAAATCGCGTCGATCGCGTCGAATAGAGCTAGCCTTCGAGGATGCCGGTTCAGAGCCGTTTCCCAAGAACCTCATACTTCGAATTGCCGGCTGGATTCAGGCTTTGCTCTCCAATCCCACCGCCTTGTGGATTTGTGCGGGCATCGCTCTCATCGTTTGCGCGGACTTTCTGAGCTTGTCGCGGGGCGGCGTGGTTGCATTGGCGGGGGCTTCGCTCGCCTGCTTGATTTACAAATCCTTCTCGCTTTCGAGTCGATCCCTTTCCGCCGGCGTCGTCGTTATTTTCGCTTTGGCTTTTGGGCTCGTCAATTGGCTGGGTTGGAACATCGTTGAAGCCAGGCTGGGAACGCTTATCACCAAGGATGCCTTATCGAATCGGACACCGATGTGGTCCGACAGCTTGAAGGGATTCTGGGATGCGCCGATCTTCGGCTCAGGATATGGAACGTTTCAATATGTGGAAGCGATGCACCGTACCCAGATTGGCGACGTAATTGTTATTTTCGATCATGCCCATAACGATTACCTGGAAGCTGCTATCGAAGGCGGAATCTGTCGATTGCTGGCAGCCCTGGGCGCCATCGTCTTTGTCTACGTCGCCGGGTTTCGATCCTTGCGAAGGTTGGCCGGGGAGCGCGACGCCGATTTTGTGTTAGGCGCGCTGGTTGCTTTTACTACGGTGGTAATTCACAGCTTTGGGGAATTTGGACTTTTCACTCCGGCGGTCACCGTAATGGCAGCAGTCCTAGTAGCCCAGATTTGCGGTAGCGAAGTGTGGAGTAGGGAGCGCAGGGGCCGAAAACCAAGCTTGGCGGTTCCGACAGTTTCTTTTTACGCTCTTCGCCTAGGGGGCTTGGCGCCCGTAATGGGCGTGCTATTGGCTTTCGTAGTCGCGACGATGCTGATTATCGAAGGGTATCGAGCCGATTGGCAAGTGCGCTATCGCAATGCGGCCGACAAACTTCGCAACGCCGACACCGATGTGAGCGAGCGCCGGATTGCGTTGTTGCAGGAAGCAATCCGTTGGGGCTCAGATTCGGCCTGGAGCCACTTGGAACTTGGTGAAGTCTATCTGACGGCTTACCAAAATAGAATTGATCTGCTCGACCAGTTTGCCACTTTGCAGCCGGCGCTCTGTTTTACCATACCCCTGGGTAATCGAGACATCGCCTCTCTCGAGACGGCGTTGGCCAGCGCAGTGGCGGAGCGGGCGACTTTAGAACAGATCGTTCCCGGGTATGAGAGTGGAGTCGAACGCGAATATCTAGGCCCCGCACTCCGCTATTTCATTCAAGCCCGGAATCTGTGTCCCCTGCTGGCCCGAGCCCAACTGCGCCTGGTAGCCCTGTCGGCCAAGCTTCAGCTCGGGGATCCGCCGAGCCGCTATTTGGATCGTGCGAAAATCGTGGCTGGCTACGACCCGGAGTTTTGGTTCATGGGGGGTACGCTGGCGCTGGCCGAAAAGCGGCCCGACGATTGTTGGCCGCAGTGGAAGCGTTCGCTGGAAATCTCCCGAAAGCACTTCAAACAAATCATCGACCAAAGCCGAGCCAGTTTGACCCCGAAACAGGTCTTGCATAAGGTCTTGCCGGATGACGCGGCTATGATTGTGGAGACGGCCAATCTACTCTTGCGCGATCCCAAGGACGCGGAGGAAAGGGCGGTGCGAATGGAGTATTTCAAACGGGCCGCCTCTCTCTTACGCCAAGAAACGAGCGAAATCAAAGCCGATGGCTGGATCGTGCGCGCCATGGTTTTCGAAGAGTCGGGTCAATATACCAACGCGATTGCCGCCCTGCGCATGGGGATGTCGCTGGACCCGAAGTATGAGGATTTGCGGCTTGATTTGGCAAAGCTATTGCTCAATAACGGTGACAAAGCCCAGGCCATCCGGGAGCTGGGCATTGTTATAACGCGCCATCCGCAGAACCGCGAAGCTAATCAACTCTATAACGAACTGCTGATGAAGAAGTGACCGAAGCAGATTCCTGAGTCCCATGAAGAGGGTTTCTAGGCATTCGGAGTTGCCAAGCCAGTATCTGCTTTTACGCTTCGCACATAAACGCTGTCCGCGACATAACTAAGTCCGCGGATGGTTTCGCTCGCTCTTCTCAGCAATTCCGACGCTCGAATCGCCACGCGGTGGCTCCAGGGCATGAGCCGCAGGTCCGACGGTTGCAGGCCGATGCCGAAGAAGCAATCGACCGACAAAGAGGATTCCCCCACCTGACCCGCGAAAAGCCGGCGCAAATCCCCCACGGTCCAGTACCTCACCTCGAATCCCCGCGGTTTGCGAAAGCGCCTGCGAGCCTGGTGATATAAGCAGCTCAATCCCAGGACGGTTGGCATTTGCACGAAACTGAGTGCGCCTGGCTTCAAGATCCTGCCAATTTCCCGGATCGCGGAAATCACATCTTCTTTGCTCAAGTGTTGGAGCACGCTGTAAGAAAAAACAGCATCGAGACAGCTCTCGCGAAAGGGTAAGAAGCGAGCGTCTCCGACAACGAATTGAGCATTCAATCCCAACTGCTTTGCCAGGCGCTTTCCCGCCATGACGGCCCCCAGAGAAGGATCTATGCCGATGGGCAGGTACCCTTTGCGGGCGGCTGCAACGCACCATCTCCCCCAATTGCAACCGATATCGAGCAGTACCCGGCCATTGCCCGCGGGCAACCGTAATTCCGGAATGGGATAATCGGACAGCTTCCCGATCAAATGCTTGTAAGCATTGCCATTGGTGGCGCCAACAAAAAAGGAGATGACCGGGTCGATGGGACCAGTGCCGTTGGCGAGCTGTTGTCGAAGGCTGGTTCGTTCCTCATCGGAGATGCCTAAGGTGCTCAAGAAATAATGGTCTTGGCAACCTTCTTGGGCGTAGTGCTCTGCCTCTTTCAGCGAAGCTTCGGCTACCCACAAAGTCTGTTGGGCGCCTTCTACCAAAAGAACCGGCACGCCGTCGACAACCGGATAGCGATGCCCTTTTGGGCAAAGCAGATAGGCGCCGGATTCCGTGAGCGCTTTCCCGTCTTGGGGGCAAGCGAGATATTGGAACAGACGAGAGCTGACGCTCAAGGGGTCACCTTTCCGCTAACATCAAAGAATCCTGTCGCAGTCAACTTCACTTGCCTCCCGGGGCAACGTATTTCTCGAGCCAATCGAACACTACCTGGTGCCAGAATTTGCTGTTTGCCGGCTTAAGCACCCAGTGGCCTTCATCCGGGAAGTTCACCAAACGTGAGGGAACGCCAAGGCGTTGCAAGGTTGAAAAGAGCTGGTATCCCTCGCTCAACGGCACGCGAAAATCGAGATTGTTGTGAATGATGAGCATGGGCGTCTTGAAGTTCTTGGCGTAGCGATGCGGTGAGAACTTCTCGTACGATTCCCGGTTGCCCCAGGGCGGACCGCCATGCTCCCATTCGTCGAACCAGATTTCATCGGTAGTGGCATACATGCTGTCGAAGTTATAGACGCCACAATGGGTAATCAGCGTTTTGAACTGGGTTGTATGTCCTTCAAACCAGTTCATCATGTAGCCGCCGAATGATGCCCCAGCGGCAGCCATACGATTGATGTCGATATAAGGTTGCTTCTCCAGGTACGCCAAACAAGCCATGAGGTCCTCGAAACAACGTCCACCCCAGTCGCCGCTGATTTCGTTGGTGAACTGTTGTCCGAAGCCGGTGCTGCCTCGCGGATTGGGCAGCGCCACAACATAACCTTGTGCCGCCCATACCTCCGGGTTCCAGCGATTGCTCCAACTATCTTCCCAGGCGCCTTGCGGGCCGCCGTGGACCAGAAAAACCAGCGGCCACTTTTTCTTGGGATTGAAGCCTGGAGGCTGGAGAATCCACATTTGCACCGGTGTGCCCCCTGCTCCGGGCACCGTCACGCTTTGTGGTCGCGGCAAATCGAGTTCTTTCAGAATGGCCTCATTGCCCGCTCGGTGTACGATCACGTCTGCAAGCGTGTGGCCCACCTGACAGATATCAATCTCGGGTGGCGAACTCAAGGAGGCGAGGGTGAAGGCGCAGATGCGGCCTTCCCGGTCACAAGAAGGCGATCCCTGAGATCCGTAGCTCGGAGCGAGCACCACCGACGTCTTGGTCGTCTTCAATTTGCGGTCCTGATAGACAAAACCGACCTTATCGTGGAGGTCGAGCGAGAAAAGCTTAGAGCTGCCTTCGATTTCGGCCGTGAAAAGAATGCGCTCGTTCCCGGCCCAAGCATAGTCACTCACTGAGGTATCGAGTTCCGGCGTCACGCTCCGCGGCTTTCCCGTCCACCGGCCGTTGGCATCGCTGTCCACCAACATAAGTTGCCAGCGGTCGGACTCGAAACCGGCTGGCAGCTGCCGGCGGTAAATCAAGTACTTGCCGTCTGGCGAGAAGCAAGGCGTGCCGTCCGCAGCCAAGTTGTCTTTGGTCGGCGTTTCAACCTTGCCCCCGCCCACGCTAACCCGGCAGATGTCGTAGTTCGTGCTCCAGGCCTCGTTCTTGGCAGGAACGGCGGTATATAGGAGGAACTTGCTGTCGGGTGAAAAAGTGAAATCGTCGCCGACGGAAAAAGTCGAGGAGGTCGGGTTGGCATCGCGATCGCCCGGCGTCACGTCGAGTGGGTCGCCACCCTGCGCAGGCACGACAAACAGGTGCTGGCGCTTGTCCTCCACCCATTCGTCCCAATGGCGATAAAAGAGCTTGGTGAATACTCGCGCCTTCACCGGGTTTTTTTCGATTTCTTCCTTTTTCTTCTTGTTCAGAGCGTCGCTCTCTTTGAACGGCTGGGCGGAGTATTCCGGGTAAACGGCCGAAATGAAGCCGACTTTCTTGCCGTCCGGCGACCAGATGCCCCCATTCGCTCCGGTAGCCAAGGTGGTCAGTTGACGGGCTTCGCCGCCCGCCAAATCGATGACCCAGAGCTGCCCCTCGCCCGAGCGCGTCGATTCGAAGAGAATCTGCTTGCTGTCAGGGCTCCAGCGCGGATGACGATCCGACTTGGTGGAAGCGGTGAGCTGGCGAGGCTGATCGTGCGGCCCGGCGCCGACAACCCAAATGTTGGTCCGTGTCTTATTGGCCTCCAGATCCACTTTGGTTACGGTGTAGGCAATTGTTTTGCCGTCGGGACTCACTTGGGGATCGCCCAGGCGTTGTAGCCGGAAAAGATCGGTGACCTGAATGGGTCGCCTGTTCTGCGCAAATGCCGGCATTGCCACCAGCAACAGCACTAATTCCACTAGCGTGACCGAGAGACGCATGCCAAACCTTCCTTTCACCCGAGGCAGCACATTCCTGCGAACTTGGGACTATTGTAGAGCCGCGAGCCCGAGTAAACTGCCGTTTTACAAGCAATTCCCTCCCTTAGGGTTTTTGATCCGTGGTCATTGCATACGGCGCCACCCTGAAGCAGTTGCTCGAGGAACCGCGAACGTCAGAGCTAGGTCCCGGCCAGCCGGATCGAGCCAGACAAAGCGACCTGGAACGGTTGATTCCGGAATCCGTCCGCGCATCGGGCCCGATTCGGAATCGAGATTTGGGCCGAGCCTGCGAAGCCGGCCTTTGGCTGCACTTTGATTTTCTCGAGGAAGCTCATCAAATCAGCCAGCAGATCGATACGCCTGAAGGAAGCTATTGGCATGGCATCATGCATCGGCGCGAAGGCGATTTCGCCAACGCCAGTTACTGGTTCCGCCGTGCCGGCAATCTTCCGTTCTTCAAGGAATTGGGTCAGGCCGCGGCTCAGTTAGTGGCGAGCAATACGGATCACCCTCAACTCGTCCGCATCGCCCGCGGCGAGAATTGGGATCCGCAGCGATTCGTCGATCTGTGCAAAGCGTGCTGCACCGGCGGAAAGTTGGCCCTGGAAGCATCCTGCCGTAACTTGCAACGCCTTGAATGGGATCACCTGTTCAATTACTGTTACCGAGGAGCCATTCATTCGGACGGGAGCAACCAGGAATCTTGAGCCCGGCCCCTTCCAATTGTGACGGTTTTCCCGGCCGGGACGGCGCGGCAAAAGTGCGATAGGATGATTTTTTGCTGGTTAGGCCGTGGAATTATGTAAAATGTGGGCTGATTTGCTAAGCAATCCGTGGCTAGATCCATTCGCATCGGTGAGCGTGATTTCCCATGAATTACCAGAATCTCTTGACCGGACCCGGGCGTCAGAGCATTGTCACTTTGGCGGCCATTCTTGGCGTATTCTGTTCGCAACGTGGGCTGGCAGCGGCCGATGCCGTATCCGGTCTCGTGCAACAGAAGGCCATTGTGGGGCGGGCGCCGATCATTCCCGGCGGTCTTTTGCACCGCGAAGGCGAGAACAAATCCTGGCACTTGATTGCTCCGTCAGCGGATATTTATGCCGATGACCTCATCGTGGCGGTTCCCGCCGGCGCCATTGTCCCCAAGAGCCGCAATGTCCGGCTGACGTTGCTCTCCGATCTGGCGCGGATTTCTCCTTATCCGGTATTCGAGAGTGCCGTCATTCTGCACGACACCGATCTCGATTTGGATTTTACGCTGGACCGAGGCCGGGTCGACATCACGAATATCCGCAGAGATAAGGGCGAAGCCAAGATTCGCGTTCGCTTTCAGAAGCAAGTTTGGGATCTGACATTGGGGGACAAGGCGAAAGTCGCTTTCGAGCTTTATGGCCGCTGGCCGGCCGGAATGCATTTCAGCAAGAAGCCAAAACCAGGCGAAGCCCCGACCATAGATGTGGTGCTGCTGGTCAAGGAAGGACAGGTAAGCCTGAAGGCTGAGGGGAAGGAGTTCGCCATGACGCCCCTCCCGGCGTTGCCTATTTCCATTGGGACAGCGTGCCTCCCTTCGACGACGCGCCCAAATACTTGGAGTCGCTGCCCGGCTGGGCTCAACCGCTAGCGCAAATCCCCACAAATGTGGGCGAGATCGCCAAACTCATCAAAGCGATCGCCACCCGAGCGAGGGAAAAACCCGGTTCCATCGAAGAAGTACTGTCTACCATTCTTACCGAAGACAATCCTAATGCTCGCCGGATGGCGGTTTATGGTCTCGGAGCCATCGACGACCTTCCCAAACTGATCGATGCCCTGTCTTCCAGCAAATTCCCGGACGTGCGCGATGTCACCGTTATCGCTCTGCGTCACTGGATCGGCCGGGGCGAAGGGCAAGACATGAAGCTGTACGATGCCCTGGTCAAGAAGGGCTATTCGGAAAAGCATGCCGCCCTGGTCATGCAGCTCTTGCACAGCTTCGGCGACAAGGCGAAGTCCCACCCCGCGACCTACGAAACGTTGATCGAACTCCTCAACCACGAAACCCCCGCCGTTCGTCAGTTGGCCAACTGGCATTTGACGCGATTGGTTCCGACCGCCAACATCAGCTTCAATCCGCTGGGTACGCCTGAGGAACGCCAAGCCGCCGCCGCGAAGTGGAAGGAGCTAATTCCCCCCGGCAAACTGCCGCCTAAGCCATAGACGCATGGCCTGAGCAAACCAAAAAAGGACCGTGTCATTTGCAAGATGGCCGCGGTCCTTTTTCATTTCGTGCCTTGCCTTCGTCAATCAACCAGAGATTATTTTGCATGCTCGCCAAGCTCGGTACCTTTGCTTTGGTCGGCATCGAGGCGGTGCCTGTCGAAGTGGAGGTCGATAGTGCCGCCGGTCAGATCAAAACCATTCTGGTCGGCTTGCCGGAAATGGCGGTGAAAGAGAGCGTTCACCGCATCGAACGCGCCCTCTATAACTTGGGCTACGGCCGCCCCAAAGGCCGCACCGTCATTAATCTAGCGCCAGCCGATCTGCGCAAAGACGCGGGCGCATTCGATCTGCCCATCGCTTTGGGCATGCTCATGGCCACGGGCCAGGTGCTGCCCGAACAATTGCAGGCTTATGCGACCGTTGGCGAGCTGGCCCTGGACGGCAGCGTGCGTCCCATTAAAGGAGCGCTGGCCATGGCGATGGCCGCCGCCGAACTCAAGGTGCCGCGCATGCTCGTGCCGGCCGCCAACGCTCGGGAAGCGGCGGTTGTCGAGGATGTAGCGGTCTTTCCGGTTTCGACTTTGGCGGAAGCCGTCGGCATCGTCAGCGGTTCGTTGCTGGTCGAGCCAACCGCTTCTAACATGGATGATTTCCTCGGCAAGGTGCTCTCTTACGATGTCGACTTCAGCGATGTCCGCGGCCAAGAATTCGCCAAGCGAGCGTTGGTGACCGCGGCCAGCGGAGGCCATAACGTCCTGATGCTGGGTTCCCCCGGCACCGGCAAAACGATGCTTGCCCGCCGCCTGCCGACTATTCTGCCGCCGCTGTCGGCCGGCGAAAGCCTGGAAACCACGCGGATCTACAGTGCGCTGGGCCGGCTGACGGCCGATGAATCCCTGATGGCAACGCGCCCTTTCCGCTCGCCTCATCACACCATCAGCGATGCCGGCATGGTCGGCGGCGGCAATCCGCCCTCGCCTGGGGAAATCAGTCTCGCGCACCACGGCGTCCTGTTCCTGGACGAATTGCCGGAGTTTCAGCGGCGCACTCTGGAAGTCTGCGCCAGCCGTTGGAAGAAGGCCGGGTCACCATTTCGCGAGCCCTCCATTCCTCCACGTTCCCGGCCAACTTCGTTCTTGTGGCCTCCATGAATCCTTGCCCCTGCGGATTTCTGGGCGATTCCAAGCACGTTTGCAAATGTGCGCCGCCGCAGATCGAACGTTACTTGGGACGCATCAGCGGCCCATTGTTGGATCGGATCGACTTGCACATAGAAGTTCCTAGCGTGCCTTTCCAGGAGCTGGCCAGCAAAACGGACGGTACCTCGAGCGCCACCATGCGCGACCAGGTTTTGCGGGCCCGCCAGCAGCGCGAGCGTTTTGGCCGAGACAGCATCCGCCTCAACAGCAGAATGACGTCGCGGCAGATGCGCAAATACTGCGTTCTGCAACCCGAAGCGCAATCCCTTCTGCAAACCGCGATGGAAGAGCTGGGCCTATCGGCGCGGGCACACGACCGCATCCTGCGCGTCGCCCGCACCTTGGCCGACATGGAAGGCGCAGGCGAGATCCAGACGGCGCACTTGGTCGAGGCCATAGGGTATCGCAGCCTCGACAGGAAACTGTGGGCAAGGTGACAAGTAACTCGCCAGGTTAGCCGCGACGCAAAGCGGAGCGCCGCCTTCACGCTCCACCATCACACTTTCCTCTTGACGGCCCCATTCCATCGTGTACTAATACACTGGTACACATGGCTTCGAGGCCGATCCCATGCTCTTTTCCGTTCAACCTGACGGTCCAGTTCCCATCTACGAGCAGATCGTGGCTCAGGTGATATATGGCGTGGCCGCCGGCACGCTGCCTGTGGGCACGTTCATTCCCAGCGTCCGCGAGTTGGCCGAAAAGCTCGTCGTTCATCCCAACACCGTAGCCCGGGCTTTTCAGGAACTGGAGCGCATGGGCGTGGTGGCCTCGCGTCGCGGGCGCGGCATGGAGGTGACCGAGCAGGCGCCGGCGGCTTGCCTGGCCAAGCGGCAAGAGTTGGTGCGCGGCCGCATCCGCCAGGCGCTGCAGGAAGCGGCGGCCAGTGTGTTGGCGCCGGATGAGATTCGTCGCCTCGTCGAAGAAGAGCTTGCCAGGGTGAACGGCGCCGCCAATCGCATGGAGAAACGCTGATGGAAACGGTTATCGAATTGCGCAATTTGACCAAGCATTTTGGCGGCAAATTGGTCGTTGATCACCTGGACTTGTCGGTGCCCAAGGGCGCCATCTTTGCTCTGCTGGGGGACAACGGAGCAGGCAAAACCACCACTATTCGCATGTTGACCGGTTTGCTGCCGGCCGACCATGGCTCGGCCACCATCCTCGGTCAGGATTGCTGGTCTGCCGCTCAGGCGTTGCGCAGTCGGGTCGCCTACGTTCCCGAACGGCCGCGCTATTATGACTGGATGACGATTGCCGAACTCGGCTGGTTCACGGCCGGTTTCCGAGCGCGCAGCTTTCCCGAACAGTTCGCACAATGGATCGCGAAGTTTCAGCTCGATCCCCAACAACGATTGAGCAGGCTCTCCAAAGGGCAATACGCCAAAGTGGGCTTGGCCCTGGCGCTCGCCGTCGAGCCTGAGGTGCTCATTCTCGATGAGCCGACCTCAGGCCTCGACCTGCTCGTGCGTCGTGAATTTCTCACCAGCATGGTAGGACTGGCCGCCGAGGGCCGCACCATTCTGATCTCCAGCCATCAAATCGCCGAAGTGGAGCGCGTGGCCAGCCATGTCGCGTTCCTGGCCAAGGGCCGGCTGCTGCTGGCCGCCCCCATTGAGGAGCTCAAGCAACGCATCATCCGCCTCGATCTGCATTACGAAACCGAGCCGCCCGATGCCGCCGCCTTGGGCACGGTCTTGCAGCGCAACGGCTCGGGGAAGCACTGGCAAGCCGTGCTGCAAGATCCCCGAGCGGGCGCGCTGAAATCTTTGCACAGCATGGAGGGAATTCACGATCTGCAGGAAACCCCCTTGCAGCTCGAAGACATTTACTGCGCCCTGCTGGCCAGAAAGGCGGATGAGTCATGAACGCCGTCATGCTCTGGAAGGAATACCGCCAGCAGCGTTCGACCTGGATCGCCGTCACGGTGATCGCCGTTCTTCTGGTCGAGGGCCTGCTCGCCACAGCGGGTCCTGGCAACATACGGCTATTTCGATTGAGTTCGATTCAAACGATTCCGGCAATCGTGATCGTCGGCACGATCATCGCCTACGGAATCATTTCGGGAAGCGCTGTTGCTTTCGAGCGAGAAGGAAGACGGCACACTTCAGTTTCTGGACAACCTGACAGGCCGGCGCGGTTCGATCTGGCGGGGCAAACTGTGCGCGGGCGTATTATTGGCGCTATCCCAAAGCCTGGCGATCACCGGGTATTTCGTGGTCCGCGGCTTCGGCATCTGGCAAGTGGCAATTTTCTTGCCGCCCCTTGGTTTGGTCTCATTGGCATGGGGCCTTCTAGGTGGCGCGCTTTGCCGGCATAGTCAGACCGCAATGTTGACGGCCACGGCTCTGATGAGTGCCTGCTTTGCCTTGGCCTACCCGTTAAGTGTTTGGTATCCAGTGATAATCGCCATTGAACTCGCGGCCAGCTTAACGGCGGCAGTCGTCGCGCAGCAGATTTTTTGCCGGAGCGACCGACAGCGCCGCATTGGAGTCCGCAAGGCAAAAAGTGCATCCCGCTTGCGTTTATTAGCAAGCTGGCGGGTTGTCTTTTGGTTGGTTTTTCGCCAAGGACGCTGGCTGCTGTTAGGCGTGGCGATGGGCGCGATTGTGCTCTCATTCACGGTTAACCTGGCGCCATTCATTATTTGGCCCGTGGGCACTTTGGTTCTGGGTATGGCGTGCGGGCTAGCGGTTTTTTGCCCCGATCAGCATAGCGGTCGTCTCCTGTGGGGTGCGCAGGGTTTGCCCCTCGGCCGAATCTGGAACGCGAAGATTCTTGCCTGGGCGGCGATCCTGGCCGGAGTATTGACTCTGACCTGGATGGTGATTACTGCGAAGGCAAGGGCAGTTGGCACGATCCAAAACTCTACTAACATCCAGCATGCCTCCAACTCGTTCTTCGAACCTTTCAGCCCAACGACCGCGCTTTCGTCATGGGCGGGACCAGCAGTCGAACCCGATCGTAATCTCGATCCCGTATTGTTTTTGACACTCTGGCCCGTTTATGGATTCTGCATCGGCCTCTTTCTCGGCATGGTCACGCGGCGACCGGTCATCGCCCTGATCCTGACGGTTTTCATAGCGCCTGCGGTGGTCGCCCTCTGGATACCCTCGTTTTTGATCGGAGGGTTGCCTGTATGGAAAGTTATGGTCATTCCGCTCACTCTCTTGCTAACCTCCCTCCTGGCACTACGGCCTTGGATCTCTGATCGGCTATGGGAAATCAGGCCGCTCGCTGGGATTGTCCTCGTCACTGTTTTCATGATGTGTTGGTTTGCGGGTTGCCTCTGGTATCGCGCGTATAGAAGTCCCCGACCTCGGCGAGCCGTTCGATGTGAAGGCTTTTCTTGCCACATTGCCGTCTGAGGAAAACAACCAGGCCGGCAAGCTAATTCGCGGTGCCCTTACGGAGCTCGGCCAGATGGTAAGTGGGGCTGAGGAACGCAAAAATAAGGATAGAAAAAGGGGAAACCCGTTCGACGAAAGAACCGGGAAAACATTCGATCGAGGCGAGGAAATCCGGCGCCTTCTCAGCGCGGAGTTCGAAGGAAAGCGCTGGTTCGAACAGGATCCTGAAATGGCGCGGTGGATGGATGAACTCTTCGAAATTCAATGGTTCACGGATCTACGACGAGCCGCCGATCTGCCCTTGGGCGTAGTTCAGGATCCCCGCGGCGGCCAGGTGTCCTTGGGTCCGCAGCCCGAGATTCAAGAACTGGGGTGGGTGGTTCAGCTGCGAGCTCTCCAACTGGAAGCCAAAGGCGATCTTCGCGGCACGTTGAGCCTCTTCAAGACCGCGCTTGGCGTTGCAAGACAGTTGGAGAACAACGCACCTGCGTGGTGCTATTGGGGAGGCTTTCAACTTGAGAGTGTCGTCCTGAGCCACGGGCTCGACCGTTGGTTGCGCAAGAGTAGGCTCCGACAAGGAGCTTCTCCGTGCAGCGCAAATGATGTTGCAAAAGCATGTGGCGGCGAGCCCCGACCCTGCAGATGCGATCAAGGCTGAGTATTTCGCGCTGCGTGACCTTGACCCGTTCGAAGCGCATGAGAAATCTCTGCTCGATACGACTTTTCGTAGGCTAGCCGAAGAGGTCCCTTGGGAAAAGGAACGCAGGCGGCGGGTATTTCGCGCTATTACGCTCGGCGCCCTGCGTTTGGTGCATCCGCCTTATATCTACTCCCTGTTCGCTGGGAACAACACGCTGAATGGCGTCGCCGCCGCTGCCGAAGGAGAGGGGTTGCCTCCTGCGAGCGGCCCCGGTTCCGAGCTGTCTGCCAGCGAATGGGGTGCATTCATCCTGCAATCTTGGCCCGTAAAACAAAGCAATTATCAGCTCATTGAAATGCTGACAGCGGGCCGTGCGGCAAACCAACAGGCGGCCCAAACCATCGTTGCCGTGCGCCTTTATCAAGCCGACCACGGGCGTCTGCCGGCGAAACTCGAAGAACTTGTCCCCACCTATGTGCCGGCGTTGCCGATGCAGACGCGCCTGTTCACCCGGTACCATTTAGAAGAGACAGAGGAGTTTGTCATCCCTGTCCTGGCCACGAATCTGGCATGCATCGGCATTCCTTCAGGACTGGCGTCCCTGCAGTTCGCTTATGAGCTGGTGAGGATGTCTGAACGAGTCCAGTTTCCAGACGCGCAATCCATGGCCGCTGGTTCTCCTGGCGGATTAGAGATGGCGCACCGGGCGCAGCGATCATGATGGGAGGCGGCGGCCCTGGTGGGAATCCTTCACTGCCGCCGCTGGTTCCGCACGCGGTTATTCAAATCGGCAACCAAATCCGCATCGTGCCGGTGGTTAGCAAGCGGTGATTCGCGCCCCAAGTTCCTAGCGGTCCGGCCACTCCGAAGGGCTAGCCAAGAGCAGCATCAAGCCACCAGTTTGGAGTAGCCGCATTCGCCAGAATGCGGGGTGCCTCTCCCGCATTCTGGCGAATGCGGCTACGAATCGACCCCTTTATCGAGACTTGACGCTGCACTATGCAGGGCGCTTCGCGAATCATTCTTGCTGAACCCGTCTTTTCTTCGCAATCGCATCAATGCTTGCGATCAAATCTCGAATCTGATGGTCTTATTGCTAGGATTTGTTCTAATCGGTGGTTGCGACCGTCGTCACCTGACGCCAGGCAGGAGGCAATTCGCACGAAATCGCGGGTACCCATGCGACGTGCCCTTTACGGCTCGCCGGTGGGCGGTTTTGGAAATTCAGGGCGCGCATTTATGGCTGCCATTACTTACGAATGTTCGAACTGCGGGGCACTTTTGAAGTCGCCGCAAGCTTTACCTGCAGGGAAGAAAATTCGTTGTTCCAAATGCAATGAAGTCTTCACGGTCGGCGCTGGTACCGGCGGAAACGGCCCGGCTGCACCGGCTCCGAAGCCTGCGGTCGCGACCAAAGCTAAACCAGCTCCAGCCCCCGAGGACGAGGACGAAGGGGGCTCCTACGGCTTCGCGCAAATGGAAACGGTCATCGCGCCGACCGACGCCGAGTTGAGCGGCAAGAAAAAGCCTGCCGACGATGACGACCTGGACGAGGACGATCTCGATGACGAGAGGCCCGTTAAGAAGAAGAAAAAACGCTTCAAAGAAAAGAAAGAATCCAGCGGTTCGGGCAAGATGGTCGCCCTGATCGTCTGTGGCGTATTGCTCGTCCTCTTGCTCGGCGGCGGCGGCGCCGGGGCTTACCTCTACCTGAACTGGTACAAGAACAAGGGGACCGGCAAAGAGGACCCGCTGGCACTGTTGCCGGCGGATTGCGACATGGTGGCGTACATCAATTTCGGCGCAATTTCTAGCCAACCTGGTGGCGCTGCTTTTGCCGACGAGTATGTAAAGAACCTGACCAAAACAGACGTCTATGTTAACCTTCAAAAAGAATCCGGTCTCGATCTCAAGGATTTGACGGATCAGGTCTATATTGGCATCAAAGGAATCGGAACTAAGCCGGGCACCAAGCAAGTCAGAAGCATATTGTTCAAAAGCAAGGTCCCCTTCGATCAGAATAAGATGCGATTGGGATTTAAGGGGGCGACGCCCGAGCGAATAAAATGGAAAACCTACTTCAAACTCAATGATTCAGAGAATGGGCTCGCTTACATGGCGTCGGATCGATACTTGCTCCTCACCGAGGCTCCCGAAGCGACATTGCAAAACATCATTACCTCAAATTCATCGCAACCAAGCCTTTCACCAGAGATTTCAGCCCTGACACAATCATTCGACCAAGAAAATGCTTGGGTTGCGGTAGCCATAGACGATGCTGCCAAGCAAGAGCTGAAAGGAGCGGGCGCCTTGCCGGGCATGCAGATGCCCTCCGATCTCGAAGCCAGTTTGGGAAAAGCCAAGGCAGCGGGCCTGGGAGGGAACTTGGTAGGAAGCCAGGCAAAACTAATTGCCATCGTCCACTGCGCGGACGACACCAGCGCCAAACACCTTGCCGATAATATTGGCTCGATGTGGAACAAACAGAAGCTGATGTTAAGCTTGACAGCTTCAGCCTTCGGTAAATCGGGGTCGGTTATCGTCAAGGATTTGATCCAAACACTGCATTTCGCCTCCAAGGGCCCGTTTGCACAGGCTACTGCCCAAGTGAGTTTTGATGCCATAAGAGATCTCATCAAAGAGTCAGCTCAAACAAATCCCGCTGGGCCGGGACCGGGGCCAGCCGGCTTCCGTGGTGGTCCAGCGGGCGGCCGCCGCGGCGGCAGAGGTGGTAGGGGCGGTAGGGGTGGGCCCTGATCTGGTTAGTTGGCTATCGCGAGCCCTGCTAATCGCGGTGCCAGCCGCACTATTCCCGGTTATGGCACGCGTTCCCCAACCCTGAGTTTGAGAACGCGTTTCGTCGTCTTGAACCGAATACTTGACTAAGAAAGGGCCCGTCTCCTAGGAGACGGGCCCTTTTTGATTCGCCCTTTCGTCCGAATCCTTCGCCTATCGCTTGGGATAAGGCGGCGGGGCAGGCACCTTCTTTTCTTTGGTCTTCAGCTCTTCTTTGATTACTTCGATGGCTTTATTGAGCTGATCGTCGATGCCGTTGAATTCCCGGGAGGGGTCATTATCGACGACGATGTCGGGCTCGACGCCTTTCCCTTCGATGATCCACTCCTTGCCCTCGGTGTCGTAGCGGCTGAATTCCGGCTTCATCAGGGTGCCGCCGTCGAGCAGCGGCAACGAGCCGCGGATGCCGACCACACCGCCCCAAGTCCGCTTGCCGATCAGTTTGCCAAGCTTGTACTTGCGGAAACGGTAGGGGAAGATGTCGCCGTCGGAGGCGGAGAACTCGTTGATGAGGCAGACCATCGGGCCATTCATCAAGCCGCCTGGCTCCGGCGTGGGAGCGGTATCCCGGCTAATGGCGATCATGGCGGCTTCGCGGCGCAGACGCTCGATGAGCTGTGCCGAGACATTGCCGCCGCCGTTGCCGCGCATGTCGATGATCAGCGCCTTCTTGCGAAGCTGCGGGTAATAATACTTGGCGAATTCATTCAAGCCCGGCGTCAACATGTCGGGCACGTGCAGGTAGCCGACCTTGCCGTCGGTGGCGTCGTTGACCTTCTTGATGTTGTCTTGCACCCAGCGATAGTAATAGAGCTTGGTCTCGTCGGCCGTGGGAGTTACCGTCACCTCACGACTGCCCCGCTCGTTGGGCGTGCTGTTCAGCTTCAGGTAGACCGGCTTGCCGGCTTTGTTGACCAGGGCTTCGTAAGGATTGGTCATTTCGTTGGTCGGCAAGCCGTCGATGGCGATCAAGTAATCGCCCACCTTGGCGCCGACGCCAATTTCCGTCAACGGCGAGCGCAGCGCCTTGTCCCAGTTATCGCCGGGCAGGATCTTGACGATCCGGTAATAGCCCGATTTCGGATCGCGCTTGAGGTCGGCGCCCAGCAAACCCAACGGAATCCGCTGGGCGTGAGGCATTTCGCCACCGCCCACATAGGCGTGGCCCACGTTCAGCTCGGAGATCATCTCACCGATGACATAACTGAGATCGGCACGGTGGTTGACGTGGGCGACCAAGGGCTCATATTTCTTGCGCATGGCCGCCCAATCGACGCCGTGCATGTTGGGATCGTAGAAGAACTCGCGCATTTGCCGCCACGATTCGTTGAAGATCTGCTTCCATTCTTGATGGTGGTCGATTTTCATTTCCATGCCGGAAAGATTCAGCGGCGTCGTGAGCGCCCAACGGCCCTTTGGGAAGATCGACGATCGAGTAGTTGCCGTCGCGGGAAACGATCATCTTCTTCTTGTCGGCGGCAGCGCGTAGCCGCCGATCGGCCCGAGGACCGTTTCCTTGCGTTCGGTCAGATCGAATAAGCAGAGCGTGGTTCGGGGGTCTTTGCTGCTCGGCGCTCGTAATAGAGCGTGCTGCCCACGGAATTCAAATTGTTGTAGTTGGCGGCGGCCACGGGCAAATCGACGATCCGGCCCATGATGCCATCCAGATCGACTTTGATCGCTTCGGGCTCCGCCTTTCTTGGCCGGTTCTCTTTGTCCTTGGCGGCCGCGGCCGGCTTGGCGGATTCGCCAGCCGCTTCGTCGCTCTTCGGTTTGAAAGGCGAATCGGTGTCGGCCGCCAGAGTCGAGCAAGTAGATGCGCGACATGTCTTGGTAAATATGGTTGAACTCTGTCTGGCCGTTGGTCGGATTGAAATCGCGGGCGGAAACGAAGAACAGGTATTTCCCGTCGCCGCTGAAAGCCGGCGATCCGGAATTGAACCACTGATCGGTTACGGGAGTCGATTTCCCGCTCTTCATGCTGTAGAGATAAATCCGATTGACGCCTTGTTCCTCGGGCTTGGTGTAGGCAATCCATTTCGAGTCCGACGACCAGGTAAAATCGCGAATCTCGAACGCGGTTGCCTTGGCGACTTCGTGCGTTTCTTTGGAAGCCACGTCGACATAGCGCAAACGTAACAGCTTGTCCGACCAGAGGATCTTCTTGCTGTCGGGCGACCAGTGGAGATCGTACTTGTAGGTGTCGCCGCCCTTAGTCAGTTGCTTCGGCGCACTGCGGCCGTCGGGCGCGATGGTCCAGATCTCGTCCTCGCCGGACGCGTCGGAAATGAAGGCGATTTTCTTGCCGTCGGGCGACCATTCCGCTTCGCGTTCGTGCACGCCCTGAAGTTTTCGTCAAATCGCGGGTCGGTCCGTTCTTGGCGGGCACGGTAAAAATGTCGCCGCGTGCAGTGAACAGGGCCCGTTTGCCATCGGGAGAGAGATCGAACGAGGAGATGTTGTGGCTGACATTGACGATTGTGGTCCGGCCGCCCACTTCGTCGTCGAGAATCTTGACGGGTATTTTCGACGCCTTTTCCGAGGCCAAGTCGAATCGGTAAAGCCAGCCGCCGTACTCGAAAACGATGGCCTTGTCGCCCAGCGAAGGGAACTTGATGTCGAAATCGTGAAAGTGGGTTAGCTGTTTGGTTTGCTTGGAAACCGTGTCGTAGACGTACAGATTCATGCGCTTATCGGCTTCGCGATCCGAAAGGAAGTAGATTTTATCACCGTGCCACATGGGGATGATTTCTTGATCCGGCGTGGTGCAAATCGGTTCGGTCTTCTTGGTTTTGAAATCGTAAATCCACAAATCGTCGGCCATGCCGCCCCGGTAGCGCTTCCAGGTACGGAATTCGCGAAAGACGCGGTTGTAGACGAGCTTGGAATCGTCCGGCGAAAACGAGCAGAAGCCGCCGCGCGGCAGCGGCAGTTGCTCGGGCAAGCCGCCGTCGATGGACACCAGGTAAAGCTGGCCCAGGAAATCGTTGTGTTCGTGCATGCGCGAACGGAAAACGATGTGCTTGTTGTCGTGCATCCAGCCCATGACGATGTTGTTGGGCCCCATGCGATCGGAGACGTCGTCGCGCCCCAGGGTGCCCGTGAACGTCAGCCGTTTGGGCGGGCCGCCCTCGGCGGGCATCACGTATACTTCGGTGTTGCCGTCATATTGCCCGGTGAAAGCGAGCCATTTACCGTCAGGCGAAAACCGCGGAAACATCTCGAAGCCTTCGTGGCTGGTGAGCTGCCGAGCCACGCCGCCGGTACCGGCGACGCTGAACAGATTGCCGGCATAAGTGAAGACAACCTGATTGCCGTGAATCGTGGGAAAACGCAGCAACCGGGCTTCGTCTTCTTGGGCGGAGGCCGGCACGGCCACAATCAAAACGGTGAACAAGGGCAAAGCGAAAAACGCGCCGCATCAGGTTCCTCCAGAAAGCCTTCGTAGCGGAACTCGCCAGAGTTCCGATGGCACTTTCACCTATCGTTTCATTATCTCGCAAAACGGAAGTCTGGCGACTTCCGCTACGCTTCATTATCTCGCCTGATGGAAGTCTGGCGACTTCCTCTACTGTTCATAGGGTAGATTGGCTCTCAAGGATAATTCTTATGACAAGGACCGAGGCGCCGGCAGACGGGCCGGGGCCGCCCCTGTTTTATTCCGGCCATTGTTTTAGGCACTGCCCCCTATCCAACCCCTCCGCCGCCGGTTTATAATCGGTGAGCAAGTAGAAAATGTCGGCCCTCCTACTGGTGTATAGCGGTCTAGGGGGGAAATGCTTTCGTGCTTTGCCGGCCTTTTCCAAAATCTGCCCACCGTGTGACGCTACCCGCCAACCACTCCATTCAGCGAGGAACCCATGCTCAACGCACGCAACGTCAATCGCCGAACTGTCCTGAAAACCGCCGGCGCTAGTGCTGCTGCCGCTATGATCGCATCGTGCGTGAAGGCGGACGGAACGGTGGAAGACTACAAGCCCAAGGGGAATTTGAAGCAATCGGTGTGCGCCTGGTGCTATCGGCTCTCGCCTGCCGATCTTGCCGCTCACGGCGTGAAAATAGGCCTCAAATCGGTGGAGCTGCTGTCGGCCGAGCAATTTCTAACGATCAAGCCAACGGGTTTGACTTGCGCCATCCTGACCCCGCACGGCAACTCGATCCCCAGCGGCCTCAATCGCTTGGAGAATCATGCCCGCATCGAAAAATCGCTGCGCGAGGGGGTCGAATTCGCGGCGGCTCAGGGCATCCCTAACGTCATTTGCATGTCGGGCAACCGCAAAGGGATGGACGATCACGAAGGCATGAAGAACTGCGCCGTGGGCCTGAAAAAAGTCGTGGGCTTTGCGGAAGAGAAGAAAGTGACCATTTGCATGGAAGGCCTTAATAGCAAGGTCGACCACAAGGACTACATGTACGATAAAACGGCCTGGGGCGTGGAACTGTGCAAAATGGTCGGTTCGCCGCGACTTCAAGCTGCTTTACGACATCTACCACATGCAGATCATGGAAGGCGACGTCATCGCCACCATTCGCAAGTACAAGGACTATATCGCCCACTTTCACACGGGCGGCGTTCCGGGCCGCCATGAAATCGATGATACGCAGGAGCTCAACTACCCTGCCATCTGCAAGGCCATCCTGAAAACCGGCTACTCGGGCTATCTCTCTCAAGAATTCATCCCGGCTCACGAGCCGATGGCTTCGCTGGCAGCTTCGGTACGGATTTGCGACGTTTGATGAGAGACGAGGCGTAGCGATCGGCAGAGTCTTCATCCGTATCCCAGACCATCTACTCGGTGCTTGCTCTCGCCCTTCTTTGCACTATGCTCTAGAGAATTCCTGGATCTCTCTCCCGCGGCCCCGGCCAGGCCAAATGCGCTTTGCCGGGGTACGCCAAGGAACTCATCATGCACTTGCTTCGAACCTTCTCGCGAACCTTGCTTCCACTGCTGCTCGGGTTGATCGCGACCACCGTTGTGCCGGGCTGCAGCGGCGGCGGCAAGTCCGACACGAAACGGATCATCATCCTCATCAATGGCGATTCCCCGTTCTGGGACGCTTGCCGGGTCGGCGTGCCTGAAGCGGAAAAAGATTTCAAACTGGGGGCCGCCAACCTGCACGCCGTGGTGGAAAGCAACGATGGCACGCCGCAGGGTCAGATCGACAAGCTTCGTCAGTTCGGCAGCCAGTCCGACATCGTCGCCGTCGGCATTTCCCCTTGCGACGCAGGCAATGTGGCCATTGCCGAGGAGATGCGCAATCTCCACAAAACGCGGCATCCATGTCGTCACCATCGATTCCGATATCGACCGGGCCAAGCTACGCGATAGCCGGTTTGCCTTCATAGGCACCGACAACCTGGCCGGCGGCCGGGAGTTGGGTAAGTGCCTGAAAGGTCTGCGTCCCGAAGGCGGCGGTTACGTCACCTTCGTGGGGCGCAAGGGCGCGCAAAACGCTATCGACCGGATCGAAGGCGTGGGCCAGGGCGCGGGCGACAAATGGAAACAGCTCGACAGCATGGGCGACGACATCGACCGCAACGTGGCCCGCGAAAACGTGCGCAATGCCATCGCCAACCATAAGCAGAGCCTCAACGCCCTGGTTGGCATTTGGTCTTACAACGCCCCGGCCATCGTGGATGTGGTGAAGAAGGACGCCCAACTCCGCAAGGACTACCTGGTGGTGGCCTTCGATGCCGAACCGCTGGCCGTGGCCGGCATGGGCGAAGGCATGATCGACGCCATGGTCGTGCAGAATCCTTACGAAATGGGCTATCAAGGCGTACGGCTCATGCAGGCCCTGGTCCGCAACGACCAGGCCACCGTGAAGGAAATGTTACCCAACAAGGGCAAGCCCGACGGCGATATTTACGACACGGGCCTGAAGGTGGTGGTGCCCGATGCCAGCTCGAAGCTTCGAGCCGATATGTTCAACAAGAACACCCAGTTCCTGGAGCTGCCCAAGTTCCGCGAATGGCTCGCCAAGTATAAGCTGACAGGCTCGTGACATGACTTCAGAAACGACTTCCCCGTCCGCGTCGCGCCCTGCGTGGCACGCCCTCGTGTGCCTTTTGCAGCACACGGAATGCGGCCTGGTGGCAGCCATTGTGGCAGTGGTGCTGCTCGCGGCCGCCATCGATACGCAACACACCTATTTCACCCGTCCCGGCGATAGCGCCATCAATGTGCTGCGCAGACAGCTCTGCTGGGGATCTTCTCGCTTGGCGCGGCCGTGGTCATCATTGCCGGGGGCATCGACCTATCGAGCGGATCCGTCATCGCTTTCAGCGGCACGGTCTGCGGCCTGGTCATGCTTCAGCTCGCGCCCGACCAGATGAAACAAGGCTTGCCCGTCGGCCTGCCGGTGATAGCCGCGGCCATTGCCGCCACGATGGTAGTGGGCTTTCTGATCGGCAGTTTGCACTCCTGGCTGATTACCGTGATCGGCCTGCCGCCATTCGTGGCCACCCTGGCCACGCTAGTAGGCTTGCGGAGCCTGGGGCGGGCGTGAGTTGCCCATTACACCGGCGGCAGCAGCCAGATCCAGATTTTCGACGAGCAGTTCCGCTACCTGGCTACCTCCGTCTGGATTCCGGTCGTGCTTTTCGTGGTTCTGTCTGCACTCGTCTGGCTGCTGATGGCCCGAACCGTGGTCGGCCGGCACCTTTATGCCCTGGGCGGCAACGAGAACGCGGCGCGCCTGAGCGGCATACGCACCGACGGCCTCAAATGGCTGGCCTATTCGCTTAGCGCCATGCTGTCCGCGATCGCCGGCATCCTTTACATCTGCGAAGTGGCGACGGCCGACCCCGAAAAGCTGGGCAAGGGCTACGAGCTGAACGCTATTGCCGCCGCCGTGGTGGGGGGCTGCAGCCTGACGGGCGGCTTGGGCACCATTCCCGGCACGGTGCTGGGCGTGCTTTTCCTGCGCGTGGTCATCGACGGCGTGGCCAAGATCATCAAACGCAGCGCCGACATTTACGAGGGCCTGATCGTCGGCATCGTCGTGGTGGTGGCGGTGGCCTTCACCCAGGTGCGGCAAACCGGGGGCCGCGGCCGGCGCTTTTTCGGCGGGCCGCTGGGCGTCGTAACTATCGTCAACCTGGCCGTGATGGCAGCCCTCCTGGCCACGCTTTTCGGCGAAGACTATCACGTCGACGGCAGAATTGTCGGTGTTGTGGCGCTTGTCCTGCTGGTTCTGGGCCGACTCTTCGAAGGACGCCGGGCGCAGTGAAACCGCCATGACATCGCTCATTTCTATCGCGAACGTCACCAAGCGCTTTCCGGGCGTCGTGGCCCTTAACGGCGTCTCCTTCGACGTGCTGCCGGGCGAGCTGCACGCCATCGTCGGCGAGAACGGCGCCGGCAAAAGCACCTTGATGAAGATCCTGTCGGGCGTCATTCCCGATTTCGAGGGTGAGCTGAGCCTGCGCGGCCAACCGGTTCGCTTCGCCGACACGCGGGCCGCGGAGCACCACGGCATCGGCATCATCCATCAGGAGCTGAACTTGGTGGACAACCTCTCGGCAGCGGCCAACATCTTCTTGGGGCGGGAAAAGCGAAACCGCTGGGGCCTGTTGGACGACCGCGGCATGGAGCGGGCAGCGGCCGAGTTGCTGCAGCAGCTCGAATGCCACATTTCCCCAAGCCAGCTGGTGCGCACGCTGCGCGTGGGCGATCAACAATTGATCGAGATTGCCAAGGCGCTCGCGGTCGAAACGGACATCCTCATCATGGATGAGCCGACCAGCGCCTTGACCGAAGCGGAGGTGGCTCGCCTCTTCCGGGTCATCGGCCGCCTGCGCCAGCGCGGCGTGACCATCCTTTATATATCGCACAAGATGGACGAGGTTTTCGGACTGGCGGATCGCATCACAGTCCTCCGCGACGGTAGGCTCGTGCAAACGCTGAACCGGCACGAGACCAGCGCCCGCACGGTCACACATCTGATGGTAGGCCGGGAGGTCGAGGCGACTCATCTCGGCAGGGGCCGCGAGGCAGGCGAGGTGGTCATGGAGGTGCACAATCTTGGCTTGCCCCGGCCGGGACATGCGCGGGCCTGGCGGCTGCAAAATATTTCCTTCGCTCTGCGGCGCGGAGAAATCCTGGGCTTTGCCGGCCTCATGGGAGCAGGCCGCACGGAGTTGTTGGAGTGCCTGTTCGGCGCCAGCCCGGAGAATCCCACGGGCACCGTGCTGCTGCAAGGCCAACCGGTGCGGTTCGCTCACCCTTGGGAAGCTCGGGCCGCGGGACTTGCCTTGGTGACGGAGGACCGCAAGCGCCTTGGGCTTTTCGCCAACTTCAGCGTGGGCGCCAACGTCAGCCTCTGCACACTCGATCGCGCGGCCCGGGGCGGCCTAGTCGAGCGCACGTCGAGAGCGGCGCCTGGCCGGGGACGTGATTGATCGGCTCGGCGTCAAGACGGCGAGCCAGGAGACAGCCATCACCAGTCTCAGCGGCGGCAACCAGCAGAAGGCGATCATTGCCCGTTGGCTGCTGACCCAGCCCAAGGTTCTGCTACTGGACGACCCCACCCGCGGCGTAGATGTCGGCGCCAAGGCGGAGCTCTACCGCCTGATGGATCAACTCTGCCGGGAAGGCCTGGGAATCATTGTGACTTCCAGCGAGTTGCCTGAGTTGTTAACACTCTGCGACCGCATCCTGGTGCTCTGCGAAGGCCGGCTGACCGCCGAGTTCAGCAGCGCCGAGGCGACCGAGCAAGCGATCATGGAGGCGGCCACGCGGCGGGAGGGGTGAGGGCCGCAAAAAAAAAGGGTCGAGAGGCAGTGAGGATGTTCCCGTCGTAGGACAGGCAGCCTTGCCTGTCTCACTCCTTGCGAAACTTCTGGTTGGGGTGCGACACCCCTCGCAATGGACCGGCAAGCTGCCTGTCCTACGGTCTCGCGCTGCTTTTGCTTCGGTTGTTAGGTGACGCTAAGATCTGCCTGAGGGCGATCGAAGAGCCGAATATCTTGCGGCACGCGGTTCACATGCTTGAAATGTTGTCGACAGCTTGGAGACTGGATCGGGCCTGGCATTTCTGAGTAATGAATCCCCCCATCAAATTTAGCGATAAGGTAGCCGAAGTCATGCGGCTTCGGATATCCGAACTCTCACGAGTTCAGCTACAAGAATGGAGCTCTCCGGCAAAACGAAACAGGACCCCTCGGGTCAAGGAGTCCTGTTTCTGCTGCCGACTTTTTCACAAGGGCGACCTGGGGTCACCTCATTTCTTCCGCTTCAATTCGAGAGTCGCTTTGCCGGCCTCTTTGCCGTCCATGTAACTCGTCCATTCGGTCTTGAGCGTATCCTTGTCCACAAACGTGAAGGTCACGGTGCGCATGCACATGTCCTTGGGCGACGACAGGTTCGAGGCGCTCACGAACTCGAAGGCGATCGAATGATCGCCCGCCTTGGGCTTCGCCTTCATGTACGGCTGATTGCCGATGGCGAAGTAATGCGTAAGCGCCAACGCGTCCCCATCCTGATGAATCACTGTGACCATCTCATGAGGGCCGCCCGGATCCATCGTTTCGACCACGGCGCTGCCGGCGGACGTTACCTTGTAAAGGACACGGGCGTCATGTTTCTCGCCGTGGAAATCTCCATTGCCCACCCACTCACCGGCCAGCTGCTTGAAAGGCTCGAGCGCGCTGGTTTTGGCCGCCGGGTGCTTGTCGTCTCCGGCTCGCACGGCCGGGTACGCGACGCAGAGCACGGCAATCGCCGCAAATAACGTCACTTTCTTCATGCGAAAAAACCTCCAAAGAGACCTGAACAGAAACATTTGGGAGACATAACGAGCGAAGAATGGTTCTTGAATTCCTTTATGGAACCGCGATCGGTGCGACGCCGGGCTAGCAGCACGACGATTCGTCGCCGCTGCGGTTCGGCAATAGCACAGAATACGTCAGACATGGCGGAAGTTCGAGCCATGCGAACAGTATATTCCTATTAGGGAATATATCAAGACGAGATTGCGCGGGCTCCCTCCTGATTGGACGAGGCAGCTATACTGAAGGCAACGACTTCGCAGATTCGATCTGGAGAGTGTCATGTTTCTAGTAAAAGACCGTCGTCTCGGGATGGACAATTACGTCTTTACTCAAACGGACCCGCGCACCGAAGGGTTCAAAGGCGAAGTAGCTGAGGGAGTGACCCTCGACTTCGATATGAACGCGATCCATTATTGGCCAAACGGCCAGCGCCGACCCAATCCGCAACTCGGCCGCGACCCGAAAGATCCGAAACATTACCAGGTGTTCAAGTTTCCAGAAGAGCTTCAGCGCTGCAGGGTTTGAATTCGTCCACTCCAACAGTCCGTTCGTTGAATACTCCTGGTCCGATTACCGCCGGCACTACTACCCCATTCCTGAGGAATATGCCAAGACCATGACACAGGACGAGTGGTTCGATTTTCTCGAGGAAAGGGACTTCGCGACCAAAATCCGAAAAAAGGAAAGCGAGCTTAAGATACCGAAACAGGGCAGCAGCCGAGATCAGGTCGCGGAATGGATCGCGAAGAGCCACATGGGCGCCGACGGTGGGATCCAGGAAGTTTGGTTCTTGCCCTCGGGATCTCCTGCGGATGAAATCCGGCTACTAGAAGTAAGCGAGCGGTTCACGGGAGAATCCATGAAAATCGAGCCTATCGATTTTGGTCTCAACCTCGAGGGTGCGAGATACAAATTACTGGTCGCCGACGTCTCGATGGATCAACTCGGTACAATAAAAGCCAACCCTGCAAAATCGCTCCCGATCGATTGGAAGACCGACGCCGCGCTGGTTTGGGGTCGCCGGGGACGCCGGCAATGAAGGAAGAACAGCGGCTCTTTCTCGTCCAGGCGAAGTCGGCTTACACAGTCTTCAAAGTTCTCAACGAAAATAAGTCAATACATCATTGCCACGCGCTGCATTACCTCCAAATGGCGACTGAACTCCTTGGTAAGGCAAATGCGTGGAAGAATGGCCCAATCGTCAAATCGCACAAGGCACTCGTGAGTTTCCTGCGCAGCCTCTCGTCAAACACGAAAGCGCAAAAGCAATTGGGCTATGAAGGTCAGAATGAGAACTGGACGCACACAATCAGAAAGATCACGCCTATAGCAGAAAGCCTCCAGAAAATGGCCCCTGCTTTGGCCAATGACGGCCCCAATCCCGAATATCCTTGGCCGCCGAATGCTCCAGCAGCAACGCCTGTCGAATACGCATTCCCGATCTGGAAAGAACTGACCGAAACATCGTATGGGCGCAAGTTGATTTCGCTCATCAACTATCTCTTCACGGTTGCCGAAGAGTACATGTGATTGCACGGTTAAATTCTGCTATGAACCCCATCCACGACACTGCTGCCCTAGAACAAATCCGAACGCGACTGCGGATCGAGCCAGCTTCTGTCCGTCGCTTGCGAAATGCGTTCTACAAGAGACATCAGCCAGCTGAAGTGGCACTGGAGGAACTTCCGGAGCCTCAGCGAGACATCGTTCGCAGCGAAGTCGCCTTCCATGCGTTGACGCTCGCCAGCCGCCACGATTCGCAGCTCGATGGGGCCAGCAAGCTGCTGTTCCGGACGGCTAGCGGTCAGCTGATCGAAAGCGTCGTCCTGCGCATTGCCTCGGGGCGAACCTCGCTGTGCGTATCGAGTCAGGTCGGTTGCGCCGTGCGCTGCCGATTCTGCGCAACGGGGCAGATGGACGTGGCCCTGAACCTCTCGCGCGATGAGATTCTCGATCAGGTCATCCAGGCCAATCGTGAGCTTCATGTCGAAGGACGGTCGATTCGCAATGTCGTGTTCATGGGCATGGGTGAGCCGTTGCTCAACGAGACTGAGGTCTATCAGGCGCTGGATGTTTTGCTGTCGCCGCAATGTTTCGACTTGTCGCCTGCGAAGGTTTTGGTGTCGACCGTGGGCATACCCGACGCCATGATCCGGTGTGCCGAGCGGTTTCCCCGTTTGGGGATGGCGCTCAGCCTGCACAGCGCCAACCAAGCGCAGCGCGAACACCTTATCCCGGTGGCTCGACGTTATCCTCTTGAAGTGTTGCGAAAGGCGATGGAACAAGTGACTTCGATCCAGCGTCGGCCCTTGATGGTAGAGTACCTGTTGCTCGATGGCTTGAACGACACGGACCAGGCCTTGGCTGAGTTGATCGCCTACCTGCGCGGCCTGCACGTGCATGTCAACTTGATCCCTTACAACCCTATAGCGCATGATGCCGGCCTGATCGGCACGGATAAGGAGCGGCGCAATTGGTTCGCCGCGGTCCTGACTCAGGCGGGATTCACCGTCACCGTTCGCTACTCTCTGGGAGCTGATATCGCGGCGGCGTGTGGCCAACTGGCGCGGCTCGAATCGCGGTAAAAAGGGTCGATAGTGAATAAAAAAGGGGTCCGGAATCTTTAATCGCAATACCCTCGCGGGGACGAGAATTCTAGGTGTGTGCGATTGAAGACTCCCGACCCCTTATTGCGGCCTGCCCTCCGACGTAACTGCTAAGGCCGCTCCCGCTCCCACACACTCCAAGTTGGCCCCGACGCCAACGGCACCCATCCATGCGCTAAATAATCGGGCCGGACGCCAGGGGCCAGCGCAACGTAGCGGACGCCGAAGCGATCGAGAGCCGCGGGAAGGTTGGCCTGGATGAGGTCGTAGGCGGCGAGCCGGCCGGCGACTTGTTCCGGAATAAGCGGCGGATGGCGTATCCACGGCCCCATGGGGAAAGTCTCGAAGTAGTGGCGTTGCCTCGACTCGAACGTTGCCCGGTCGATTCCCAGAAGCACCTCGTTAAGGGCAGTCCGCTCGCCTAGCTCGGCATTGGACACCGAAGGGCTCAGATAAGTAGACCAATCGCTCAGGGGCCGAAGGTTGTCGAAGATCGAAGCGAAGCTGACAAAATCAGTGGCGCCCGCCGCCACGCTGTTAGGCTCGAACTTCGAAGCGAGATCCGGCGGGAATTCGGCGCGGTAGGCGGCAATCGTGCGCGCGTTCTGGACGGGGGCTTCGCAACGGGTCGCTTCAACTCCTCGAATCCACAACCCCACGCCGAAAGCTGTCATGCCGACCAGAGCGATCGCTGCACGCGTGCTCGGCGACCATTTGGTAAGACGTCCAATCTCCTCCGCCACCGCCAACACGAGGAAGAACGAAAACGCGGGGCCCCACACGTATTCCCAATGGTAATTCTCGATTTGCAGGCCCGTGATGATCTGGTGGTTCGCCAACAGCAGGCCCGCAGTCCCAAGAGACCAAACGAAGATCAAATCGCGGCGGCGGAACCAGGCCCAGGCCAAGCCCAGGACCACGACCACGAGCATCTCCTTGGGCAATTCCAATTCCGTAAATCGGCCAATAGGCAGAAATCGGTCGATGCGGAGAAACCACTCGGGCGACAAGTGCTGCTTCATGAGCATGTCGGAGATCACCACCGGCATCCCAAGCAGGCCGCCTATCCAACCCGTGTGGAAATAAACGCGGCGCTGGTTGGAATCGAGTGCCAGTGCGAGCAGGAGGGCCAGTCCCGCTGCAGTCCAGTAATAGAAAAAGACGTAGAAGAGCAGGCCGAAGGCGATCCCCGCCACCACGATCCGCCCGGGGGTTGGTTCCTTGCGTGCCCAGGCAACCGCCCAGATAAAGGCAATCAGATAAACCATCGTGGTCGCCGGGCTGACCACACGCCATTCGAGATGCATCCAATGGCCGCCAGGGAAGAGCGAGTTTCTCGGCGCCGAAAGGATTTGCACCGACCGACTGATGTGTCGGAAGAAAGGGAATCCCTGGCAAAGACCCGGATCGCTAAGCATGATTGCCGCCAGCGCCGCCGCTACCCAGGGCCGCTCGATCCATTGCCGAAACAGCAGATACCAGCCTAAACCAATCGTGATTCCCGCAAGCATCCGCCACATGAGGCCGATGCCCATGGGCCCCAAACTGAGGAGTTTCGCCGCCCAGACGCCGGGCATAAAGGGCAAGGCCTTGTAAACGTTCGGGCCGACGCCGACATGGACGGGGTCGGCGAGATGGGTGGGATGATTGAAATAGGCCTGGCTGCCGACGGCCAGATAATACTGATCGTCATCGGTGGATACAAAGTCCGGCCGACCGGTTTTTTCCCAGGCCAAGAAATGCGGCAGCGCCGAAATGGCAATGCCCGCTGCAACGCAAACTATCGCAGCCAGCCAACTATTGATCTTACTGGTCATTACTTAATGGCGGACCCAAGCGCATCAAGAGAACGGGAGAGCAGCAAGCTCCCCCGGCTCATCGCGCTTCAAGGCAACGATATAGTCGACTCATTTTCCGAAGCCGAACACGCAAATGTAGCTCAAATAGTGCCTGCGTGTAGTTCGTTTGTGGCATAAACCGCCTCCACGAAACGGCTAGACTGGAAACCGTAGAGCGGCGGCGAGTAGGGCGACGCCGGCGCATTTCCTCCCTAGACGATCGAGTCGGAGAGGAATGCTATAATAGCCAGTACTGCTTTCTAGAAATGAAATGGCGCTTTAGATTCTCCCAGTGGAAGACCAACTTCGGGGTGCGACCATGCCAGCCGATCTCGTGCCTGAATTACTTGAGCAAACCCCTTCGATCGAAAGCCCCCCAATGAGTAGCGCCCCGAAACCGAAGATGAGCGCCCAGGCCTATCTTGAAATTGAGCGCACAGCGCCAATTTCAAAAGCGAATTCTTCCATGGCGAAATGTTCGCGATGGCAGGGGCCAGTCGCGACCACAACCGGGTAAAAGAGAACCTGGTAGGTGAATTGTTCACGCGGCTCAAAGGCGGGCCGTGCCAGACTTATTCCAGCGATCAGCGCGTTTTGGTCGAAGCGACCGGATTGTACACCTATCCGGACGTCATCATTCTTTGCGGGCCCGCAACCAACGATCCGGTTGACCCGAATACCCTGACGAACCCGACCGCCATCATTGAAGTGCTGTCGCCCTCGTCGGAGCAGTACGACCGCGGAGCGAAGTTTCGGAACTATCAGCAGATCCCGAGCCTGGTCGAGTACATCCTGGTGGCCCAAGACAAAACGGTTTGCGAGCGCTTTGTCCGTCAGCCAGATGACTCATGGGCGCCGGTCTCGTTCGTCGGGTTGGCCGCGACGCTGGCCCTCACCTCAGTCCCGGCCCGCATTCCCTTGGCCGACATCTATGCCGGCGTTAAACTGCCTGAAGCCTCACCGCAATAATCCCGGCCAAAACAAGAGGCCACCTGCTCCATAGACAGCGACTCGTCTGCGCGAGAATCAGCGGCCACGGCATTTCATCACAAAACGAACCGCGAGGGCATGCGCTTGCCCTTTGCACCGGAGGCTATCGATGCGACTCCCGACCGTCTTCCTCCATTCGCTATCGTTGTTCGTGGCGGCAGTTTTCGTACCGGTCTCTGCCTGGGCCGGCGAACCGACGCCGGCGGAACGCGGCCGGCAGATTGTGATGCACCAGTCGCTCAATCCGGCGATTTGGTCGCATGGCGCCTACGATAACCTCTGGAAGCAATGGGGCGTTGCCGAGAAGCCGGCGAACTACGATCTCGCGGTGAAGCAGCGTTATGGGCTGTTCACGGCGCCATTCGATAATCATGGCCTGCCCATGGGACTCATGCAGGGCAAGCGGCTGCTCGGCACCGGTGTCGTCAACAACTGCCTCCTGTGCCATGGCGGCGCGGTGGCCGGCCAGATCATCGTCGGGCTTGGCAATTCAACGCTCGATCTGCAAGGGCTCTTCGAAGACCTCAGCAAAGCCGACGACTTCGTAATGCAATTCCCTTTTCGCTTCAGCTACGTGCGCGGCACGATCGATCCGCTCAATCCGCTGATCTACCTCATGGAGTTTCGCGACCCCGAGTTGAATGTCCAGCAGCCGGCCAAGCTCGGTTACCGCGGCCAGGTTTCGAGCGATCCGCCGGCCTGGTGGCTGATCAAGAAAAAGAAGACCCGCGACTGGACGGGCGGCATCGATGCCCGCTCGACGCGAGTGGATATGGCCAATCTGCTATCGCCTTTCAACAGCGGCGCCTATATCCGGAAACAAGACAATGCCTTTTCTGATATCGAGGCCTTCGTTCGCGGCATCCAAGCACCCCGCTACCCTTTTGCGATCGACGCCAAGAAAGCGGAGCGCGGCCACGCTTTGTTCGTCGAGACCTGCTCGCGCTGTCATGGGACCTACGGCCCCGGGGGAACTTACCCCAACAAAATTGTGGCTTTCGACGAGATTGGCACCGACCGCGTCCTGGGCGAGTCGTTGCGGCCCGAATTGACCGAATACTTCAACAAGAGTTGGCTAGCGCGGGAACTGGGGCCTGACGGCTTGCCCTATCGCTTCAAGGAGGCCAAAGGATATCAGCGCCGCCGCTCGACGGCATCTGGGCAACGGCGCCTTACTTCCACAATTCCTCGAGCCCGACGATCTACCACGTTCTCAATTCCAAGGCTCGGCCCAAAATCTTCACGCGCAGTTATGGCACGGCCCGCGCCGATTACGACGAAGCCAAGTTGGGGCTGAAGATCTCCGTCTTGCAGACGATGCCCAGCACGCAACTCTCGGGATTCGAGCTGCGCAAGATCTACGACACCACTCAGCCCGGCCGCGCCAACACCGGCCACACCTACGGCGACGACTTCACCGAGGGCGAACGTTTTGAGGTAATCGAGTATTTGAAGACGTTGTAGGGGGGGGCCTCTTGGAGTGGCACTAACGCACCAACACCGTGAGGATATAGAGCCCCAAGAAAATGCCTCCGACTGTCAAAAAGATGGCGTTCAGCCGAGCCGCTTTGCCGGCGGCGCAGTTCGCCGGCGCGGGTTAGTTCTTGGCCGTCCCAGCGCCGGCGGGCTAACAACCAAGTTGAATAGAGATGGCTAAGGATGGGGAAGACCAGGATCCCCATATAGGCGACCCGGTGGGCATGGTCGGCCGTGTGGTCGCCCGGCGTGACGAACTGATCGAATTCGTCGGCATCTTCGGCCGTCTCTTCACCGGCTTCGAGCTCCATGGCTCGGCGGTCTTCGTCGTGGCTGCCTTCTTCCCAGGCATCGCCTTCCAAAGCCTTCTCCAGTTCTTCGGACGTCTCCGCCAAAACGTAGAGCGCTCGCTTCACGTCCTGGCTGCGAACCAGTACCTTCACGCCGCCTGTCAGGTTGCCAAGCCCCAGCGTGTTGGCCTCTTCGTCTCCCTGCAACACGGCGCGGATGCCCGCGGCTTCGAGTTGATTGCGGGCGACATGGGCTTCCGGGACAGACCAGAAAGAAGAAACAGCCACCAACGAGTCACTCATGGGGAGAGCTCCTCCACTTTCGATCGGATCGTCACTTATTGATCGTCAAGCGCGGCAAGGCTTTTTGCAGTTCCGCAACGCTCCTGTTGGTCACTTTCGTGCGTAACAGATCGACGTTCTGCAAGGCAGGCAGCTTGGCAAGCGCAATCAACCCGCGGTCGGTGATGCCGGTGTATACCAGGCTGAGGTTGCGCAACTTGTTCAGGCCGACAAGGTGCTCCAATCCTTCATCGGTGATTTTGGTGCTGCTCAAACCGAGAGATTGAAGATCGGGGAAAGCCTGCAACATCTCGAGGTCCGCGTCGGTAACAGGTGTGCTGAAGAAATCGATGCGCGTAACGATCGAGCCTTCACGCTCGATTTTGCCGCCGAGCCGGGTGACGCGCTCCTCAGGACTTTCTGAAACTTTCTTGACCGAGGCCGCTGGCTGCCCGGCGCTTTCGGCCGAAGCTGGCTTGGCGATGCCCGTCGCCTGGGCTGGCGGAGTATTGGGCGATCCGATGTTTGCCTGAACGGCAGCGTTCTTGGGTTTGGCATCGCAGCCGACAGCAGTAGCCGCGAATGCCAGCGCAAAGCCCAATCCGTGTTCCAACTTGAACGCCATGGAGTTTCCTCTCGCAATGTAGGCCATGCGGTCGCTTGCCAGAAGCCGCAAGCCGCGCCTGCCGGCACCCTGTCGACCCTCAGCGTACTGCATTTTAGCCGATAAGAACGGGGCTGTCCCGCAAGAGATGGGTCTGGGACAGAGCAAGCGGTGTAGGCGAGGGATGATAAAGACTAGTTAAAACGTTTGAAAAGAGATGAAAAAAGCAGAAACTGCTTGACAGGATAGTGTAATTATGTACACTACATGGAACATGACTTCACCATCTTGTCAGGAGCACACCCATGAGCTGTCGTCATTGCGGACACACGCCGGCTAGCCGTCCTCGGGGCCTTTGCTGGACTTGCTATTACACTCCCGCGATTCGGGACCAATACACCACGACCAGTATATATGGCCGTCGCGGTGTGGAAGATTCTTATGGCCGCTTTCTGTTACCCTCCGCGCCAACGCGGGCTTTGCCGGGGACAGCGGAAAAAGTGGCGGTGCTGATGGCGCGGGCCATGATGCGCAAGCCTTGTGGCATCCGCAAGACGCTCCGGCAGCGGAGCTGGAACCGGCGCTGGCTGCCACGGCGTAGGAATGGCGGCGAGCGAAGAAATTGCCCCCGCCGCCCCTGGAGTGTGGACTTTAGTCCACACCGGGCGAGGGGGGTTGCGAGACGGTTGGTAGCCAATAAACATGCCCGCGTGGGGTGGTGTGGACTAAAGTCCACACTCCAGGGGCAAGCAAAAGGCGAGCGTCAAGGCGTAAGCCCGACGAGTCATGCCGCAAGACGTGACGTTGATCGCGCAGAGCAATCGTCCAGCTTGTGGCGCATATCGCATCGTGCAACGCGACGACTCATCGGGCTTACGCCTCGACGCTCGCCGGGATTGCGCCGGGCGCGGCGGTCTTTCTCGTTTTCCGTGACACTTCTCGGGGAGAAGGCCGGCTTTTTCCCTGGATCCGGATGCCCTTTTTCGTGGCGTCTTCTGGTATAAATGGAATGTTGGCGCAAGGCCGCTGTTCCCGCGCAGCGGCCGTCCGATGTATCCAAAGACGTCCCGTGACATGACCCCGCAAGAATTACTGCTCGAAGCCCGCGAAGGCGATTCCGGCCGTTTGGGAGAGCTGCTGGAATGTTACCGGCGCTACTTGGGCATTCTGGCCCGCGTGCAGCTGGGACAGCATTTGCAGGGCAAGCTGGACGCTTCCGACCTCGTGCAGGATGTTTTTCTCGAAGCCCACCGCCATTTTCCTCAGTTCGCCGGCACCTCCGAAGGTCAATTTCTAGCCTGGCTGCGGCAGATTCTCGCGGCCACTTTGGCCAATCTCATTCGCCGTTATCTGGGCACCCAAGGCCGCGACATCCGTCTCGAACGCGAACTCGCCAACGAGCTGGCTCATTCGTCGCGCGTGCTGGACGGCGCTTTGGTGGCTCCTGTAAGCTCGCCCAGTCAGCAAGCCAGCAAACGCGAACAAGGCGTGCTTTTGGCCGATGCCCTCACCGAATTGCCCGAAGATTATCGCGAGGTGGTTTTGCTCAGGAACCTACACGGTTTATCGTTTCCGGAGGTGGCGGAGCGGATGGGACGTACGGTCGACAGTGTCGAAAAACTGTGGCTGCGCGCTTGATTCGGCTGCGCCAGAAGCTGGGAGTACCGGCATGAGTAGCAGCGACTCCTCCAATCGATCCGGCCGATCCGGCTTCGTCGTTGCCGGACGATCCACGGCTCGTCAAAGCGGTCGAACAGTATCTCGCCGAGCTGGAAGCGGGACGCACGCCGTCGCGCTCGCAGTTCCTGGAGCGTTATCCCGATCTCAGGGTGCCGCTGGCGGCATGCTTGGAAGGTTTGGAGCTGGTCCACAAGGCGGCCGGCAGTTCCTCTGCCGGAAGTCAACCTTCGTTGCGAGCGACACTGGGCGAGATCGATTTTGCCGCAGCCGACCCTTTGGGCGATTTCCGCATCGTCGGGGAGATCGGCCGGGGCGGCATGGGCATCGTTTACGAAGCTTTTCAGCTTTCGCTGGGGCGCCTGGTGGCACTCAAGGTTTTGCCGTTCGCATCGGCCTTGAATCCACGGCACCTGCAGCGTTTCAAGAACGAGGCCCAGGCGGCGGCACAGCTGCACCATAGCAATATCGTGCCGGTTTACGCGGTTGGCCACGAGCGTGGCGTGCACTTCTACGCCATGCAGCTGATCGAAGGCCAATCCGTTTCGGCGCTCATTCGCGATTTGCGCACGCAGGCCGGCAAAACGACGGGAGAACAGGCTTCGTCGGTGCGTGCCCAGGCGCCGCCTGTCACGCCGGTTCGGCCGCCGCGTAAGCCCAAATCGGGCGCAGAAACGATTTCATTGGCGGCGGGATCGTTGTCGACCACCCGTTCCCATCGCGGCAGCGAGTTTTATCGCACTGCCGCCCGGCTCATGGTGCAGGCCGCCACGGCCCTCGATCACGCGCACAGCTTCGGAGTCATCCATCGCGACGTCAAGCCGGCCAATCTTTTGATTGACACCCGCGGCAATCTCTGGGTTACCGATTTCGGCCTGGCCCAGATCATGGCTGACGGCCAGCTGACGCACACCGGCGATCTGGTCGGCACGCTGGCGTATATGAGCCCGGAACAAGCCGGCGGCAGCGGCACGCCCTTGGATCACCGCACTGACATCTATTCGCTGGGCGCTACGCTCTACGAGCTGCTTACGCTCGAGCCCCTGTTCGGCGGCAACAATCGTCCGGCACTTTTGCACCGCATCTTGAACGACGAACCTTGCCCGCCGCGGGCTCGATCGCGCTATCCCGATCGAATTGGAGACCATCGTCCTGAAGGCCGTGAGCAAGAATCCGGCCGATCGCTACAAAACGGCTCAGGACATGGCTGACGATCTGCAGCGTTTCTTGGACAACAAACCGATTCTGGCGCACCGTCCCACCGTGTTCGATCGCGTTCGCAAATGGAGCCGCCGGCATCCGTCGATGGTGGTGGCGAGCGTGCTGCTGCTGGTCTTCAGCATCGCCGGCCTAGTAGTCAATAATTACCTGCTGGCTCAGGAACAACGCCGCACCCAGAAGGCCTTAGACAGCGAGGCGTTGGGCAGGAAGAAAGCAGAAGTCTCGTTCACGCAGGCAGAAGTCTCGTTCACGCGGGCTCGCGAGGCCGTCGATTTGTTGATCCAGGTTTCGGAGGAAGAGCTGGGCGATAAGCCGTTTCAGCAAGGGCTCCGACGCATTCTGCTCGAAGCTGCCCTGAACTATTACAAGGGCTTCATCGATCAGCGCCAGGACGACAAGAACGCCATCGCCGCGTTGGAAGCAACCCAAGATCGCGTGAAACGCATTCTGGAAGAACTGACCGTCATCCAGGGAATGACACAGCTCAATGCCATCGGCTACTTTCCGGTCGTTTTGACAGAACTCAAGCTGACCCCCGATCAACTTCCAGAAGTGATCGAGCTGAGCAAGACCTGGGAAGCGCACCGACGCAGCTCGAAGAAGAAGCCCGGGGAGTGCAGACACGAGAAGCGACCCGCGAAAGGCGTCAGACGCTGCTCGCTTATGCACGAGAAGGCGAGGAAGCTCTGGCGGAAGTCCTGACGGACGAACAGGCTGCACGCCTTCAGCAACTAATGATTCAACTCCGCGGCCCCGGCGCATTCGACGACCCGAAAATTGCCGACGATTTGAAATTAAGCACCGATCAACGTCAACGCATCCGCGAGCTCGAATTCGGGAACATGCGCTCGCTTTTCGGTTTTGGCCGTTCCGGGCGGGGACCGGGGCCAAGGGGCGAATCGGGGCGCGGGCCGGGGTCGAAGGGCGAACCGGGGCGCGGTCCGGGGTCGAAGGGCGAACCGGCGCTTCGGCAGCTATATCGTCGCAACGGAGTCGAGTCGATCCTCCAAGTATTGACACCCGAGCAGAACGAAAAATGGAAGCAAATGACCGGCCGGCTCGTAGAGTTCAAACCGCCGGACAGGCCCCAGCCGCCCCGCTGAGGCTTTCAATCCTTCCCGGTCGAATCGACGTGGAACTGGTGCAACAATCGATGCACCACCGGCGCCAAAATAATGCCGGTGGCGACGATGAGCATCAGCCCGCTATAGAGCGCATAACAACCGGCGAAAAGTTTGCCACCCACGGTTTGCAACGGGCCCAGCGGGCCCATGCCGGAAAGGATCATCGAGGCGTTGGCGAAGGCATCGATCCAGGTCATGCCCTCGAACCCGGCATAACCCACCATGCCGATCACGAGCGATACCGCGATTAGCAGACTGGCGAGCCCAAAATTGGCGGCCACGCGCTTGGCGAATTCTCGTGGCGGCAAGAGCGGCTGCTGCTTGGACTCGAAGCGCAGAAAGCGCCGACGATGGTGATGACTCAAGCCAATTCCTTTTTTCAACAACCTGCTACAGCACCTTACTGGTCCGCGGGCGACACTGCCTTTCATCACGCGGAGCGTGATGGCCACTGTTGATGTCAGTAGTCATCACGCTCCGCGTGATGGATTTCTTCCCCCTTCCGGTACCACTGTTTCTCTGGAGGCGACATGCCCCTTCATCACGCCCAGCGTGATGGCCACTGTGGCCTCTCCCGAACTTTATTGAGCAGCCTTCAAGAACGCCACCAGGTCGGCGAGTTCTTGTTTGCTGAGCTGTTTGTCGAGGCCGGCCGGCATGATCGAAACCTTGCTCGGCTGCACTTCCTCGATAGTGTCGCGTGCTAGCCGCACTTCCTCGGTACCATTCAAAGCCAGCACCAGTTCCTCGGGCGCATCGCGGCGCACCAGGCCGTTATAGATTTTGCCGCTCTTGGTCGTGACCACTACCGGTTCGTAGCTGCGCACGAAACTGGCACTGGGGAAGAGGATCGATTCGAGCAGATCGCGTTCCGTGCGGATCTTGCCGATGCGCGTCAAGTCGGGGCCTACATGACCGCCCACGTAGCCGATTTCGTGACAGGAAATACACGCGGCACGGGCGCTGTTGAACACCAGCTGGCCGCGGCGGACGTCGCCGTTGCTGAGCGAGGCCAGCATACTTTCGAGCTGAGCTTTTTGCTGGGCGACGTTCTGTTCGAGGCTGGTGTAAAGTTCTTGGGCTGCCGATGCGACCGAAGGCCCGAACTTTGCCAGGCGCGGTTTGAGCGTATCGGCACGCAAGCTGGTTCGCGCGGGGGCGCTCTGAAGAGCTTTCACCAGGGCCTGACCAATCGGCTCAGCGCTGCAGTGTGCAAAGGCATCGACCAATCGATCCAATTCGAGAGGCCCGACTTTCTTAAGAGATTCGGTTAAGGCCATCAGCTGGGGATTGGTCAAATGGGCCTTGGTCAGCACTTCGACCGCTGAGGACCGCACGGCAACGGAATCTTCCGGCGTCAGATGCTCCAAGAGCAGGTGCATCATGTCCGCGGAAACTTCTTTTACGCCGCCCGGAATGGCTGCCAAGGCATTCAAGCGCACTGCCGCCGGCAAGTTCGCTTGCTGCGCCACGTGCAACAGTGTTGCGGGCAGTTCGCCGGGGTTCTTGGCGATATTGAGAGCACGGGCCGTCAACACTGCCTCGCCGATCAGCTCGGGCTGATCGCCCTTGAGAACGCGATTCAAGCCGAACTGCCAGCTGTTGGTGAGATCGCGGCCCGAACGAGCCATGGCGCGCAGCACAATCAGGCGGAGTTCTTTGGGCACTGGTTGTCGGCCAGGCGCTGCCCCAAGAATTCTTGCACAGAAGCCGAGCGGGTGAAGCGGGCCAGCTGTCCCGTCAACTCTTCGCGCTCGGCCGCGGTCAGCGAACTGGACAGGCGAGCTTTGAGGATACCAGACAAGGCCGTGCCCCATTCCGGATGCCGAATGGCAATCCACCAGGCCGTCTCCTTCAGACGGGCATCCTTGGAGGTCAGCTCGGCCATTACCGCATCGAGCGGGCCGGCGCCCATCTGGTCGAGGGCAATCATGGCGGCCTGGCGAATGCGTGGGTCGTTGCTCTTGAGTCCCGGTTCAACCTGAGCGCGATCGCCAATCTCGATCATGGCAAAAATCCGCGAATGCTCGAGCGCCCGATCCGCCGGCTTGCCGCACGCCGCCAACAAAGCGGGCACGATGCCCGGATCGCCCAGGCGACCCAGCGCCTCGGCGGCCGCACGTTGATTGTGCGGAGTGCCCTGCTCCAAAAGATTGGCGAGCACCGGCAGCGCGTCGCGATCGCGATGCACGCTGGCGGCATGGATGGCGACTTGGCGAACGGTTTCATCCGCATCGCCGAGCGCTTGGCGAGCGACGTTCCGCGCTGCGCCGCCGTCGATTCGGCAGGCGGCCCAGACCGCGTTGCGTCGGGCCAGGGCGGAGGTTGATGCTCCCAAGGTTTCCGCCAATGCAGGCAGAGCCGCTGCCCCCTTGCCCGCCAGGGCGGCGATGGCGCGCCGCGCAACGGCGGGCCGGGCATCGCCTAAAAGGGCGGCCAACTCGGCGGGGGTTGCTCTGTCCCAGCCTATTTGCAGGCCACGCGGATCTGCGACCACGGGAGCGCCGACGCGGCGAATGCGATAAATCCCACCCAAGATATCCGGTTTGTGGAGTTGCGAGCTGGGGCAGCAGAGCTTGTACCAACCGCCCGTATCGATGACCAGCAAGCTGCCGTCGGCGTCTTCCAATACGTCCGTCGGGTGAAAATCCTTGTTGTCGGAAACCAGGAAATCCTGATCCTGCGTGCGAAACGTGGCCCCCTCCGGAATCAGCACGTGCCGCGTCACCTTCTGCATGTTGAACAGAGCCGCGAACAGATTGTCTTGATATTCGGGGCCGAAGACCTTGGATTCATAACGCACCAATCCCGCGGGAGCAGCCGGCCCAAAATGCACAAGCACCGGCATGGTCGAAGGACCAGTCCAAGGGTGGGAATAAATGGCAGCTTGATCCTTGCCGTAGATGCCGCCATAGATCGCGTGAATCAGCCCGTCGCGACGGCCGCCGCCGGGAGTCTGCAGGAAGGTTGTCGTAAAGATGCGTTCGCCGCCGGGGGTGAACACCACTTCAACCGGGTTGTCCATGCCGCCGGTCATCACCGGCTCGATACCTGTGCCGTCCGGCCGGGCGCGAAAGATGTGAGCGGCATTGGTGACGAACGGCGCTTTGCCGGGTCGTTCATAGGTTTGCTTGGCGAAGGCGCCCTTGCACCAATAGATCCAGCCGTCGGGGCCCTGATAGGGACCGTGAAGATCGTTGGCGCAACCGGTCAACGTTTTGCCGTTGAACCACTCGACCCGTTTGTCGGCGACCCCTTTGTCTTGCGTATCGGTCAGCTTCCAGATGCTGGGCGGAGCGGCAACGTACAGCGAGCCATCGCGAAACATGGCTCCTTCGGGAAACATCATCGCATCGGCATAGACGGTCTGCTTATCGAAGCGGCCATCACCTTTGGTGTCGACGAGGCGGACGATGCGATGAGGCTTCTTGGCCAGTTGGGTCTCGACCCGGTCGTTGGTGCCCGAAGAATCGGCGACGTAGAGCCGGCCGCGCTCGTCAAAATCGGCGACGATGGGGCGATCGACCAAAAGGCGGTCCAGCGACCAATTCGATGGTGAAGCCCACCGGCAGCGTGAAGGTGTGGCTGCCCAAATGAACCTGTTGCATGCCTTTGGGGACAGGTGTGGCTGGCGGCTGGGCGCTGAGGATGCCGGCCAAGGCGCACGAACCGATGAGCAAGCCCAGTAGCGTGTAACTGCGCATGTGAACGTCTCCCTACCCCTTTGGCTCCAAAAGCAATTCTGGAGCTGGTTCTTCCCATGCAGAGTATAGCCAGGGGCGGCATGGCAATGCAGCAACTGTTTTAGGCCCCTGCCGGCTCGTCCGGCAGGTGAACAAGTTCATTGGCTAATTGGACTCACCATTTTTCTGCGGCCCCTGCCGGCTTGTCCGGCAGGTGAGAAAGTTCCGTTTTACCACAAGCTGCGGAACTCCTTCACCTGCCGGGCAAGCCGGCAGGGGTCGAGGAGGGGGGCATTTTGGATTCTAGCGGGCGAACTCCTTCACCTGCCAGGCAAGCCGGCAGGGGTCTGCACGGAGAAGCGCAATTTCCTAACTCGCGATTCAGGCCACTTTCCGATACGGTGGGTCGCATTCCATTGCTTTTAGAAATCGGCGCCGACCACCTCGCCGCCCGCGCGGGTGCCGAGAGCCACCCAGATCACGGGGTCGATATTGTTGGAAATAAAGTGCACCGAACCGTCGGCAAACAGGAAGTTGACGCCGCCCGGGTGCAGACTCGAAAAATCGTCCACGTAGCCCAGACCGTTGTTAGGCGTTTGCCCCTCGATTGCCGTGCCCGTGTGTCCCACGGTGAACACGCCCGCTTCGCCGTCAACCGATCCAGGGACGTGGGAAAGGTTCTTCACCATGCCATTGGGAACGGCGCCGGTCCAGGTCGCCATTGCCAAGGTGCTGGCCCGTTCGCCGATGGCAAAGGTGTTGGAAGTTCCGTCCGTAATATCCGCAATGCGGATCTTGCTTAAACAGAAGAAGATGCCTTCGCCGTTGCCGGTATCGTCCGTGGGCTCGCCGAAGCCGAACATGCCGACGTAATTGGCTCGCGCCACCATCTCGAGAGGCAAGCCATAATGGTCCCAGACCTGGAAACTGGTCGGACCAGGGTCCGAAGGACAGAGGAAAATCTTGACCGGCGTCGGCGTGATCGTCTGTGCCGTCGTCGTGAGCATCGAGCTGTTCAGGTCGATGCGGTTGCTCAGGTTATCCTGCTCCAGGCGATTCAGGATCGCGGCCCCCCAGCCCCAACCCGGCCCCAAATCGACGTTGCCGCCGCCAGGCCCGTCGCTGTCATATTGGGTCGTGAAAGTGCTCTTGTAGCCGGAAGGGAACGAACCGGCCGTGTCGTGGTAATTGTGCAGCGCCAGCCCAATTTGCTTGAGGTTGTTCTTGCAGACCGTCAAGTTGGCGCTGGCACGTACCTGCTGCACAGCCGGGAGCAGCAAGCCGACCAAGACGCCGATAATAGCGATCACAACGAGTAATTCGATCAGCGTGAAGCCTGAGTGGATTCGGGAGCGGCGCATCGGCGTGACCTCATGCGGAGCGTGGTTCCAATCTGACCCGCTATTCTACCTTCCACAACTTGAGAGTGCCATCGTAACCTGCCGTTACCAGCGTGTGTCCATCGGGCAGGAAGGCCATGGGACCGACCGCATCGGCATGGCCGCGCAGGCGGGCCAGCTCTCTTTTGCCGGCCAGGTCCCAAATGACGACGACCTTGTCCTCCGATCCCAGGGCCAGCAGCTTTTTGTCGGGCGAGAAAGCTAGTCCGCAGAGGGTGCGCCCGTGCGGATTAATCGCCTCCAGGAGCCGACGGTGTTCGAGATCGTAGAGTTGGGCCTGGGCGCCGCCGATGCAGGCGAGCAGCTTGCCGTCGGCGGTCATAGCCAGCCCGTGGCAATGGCCGGTCGGCGCGGGCAGGGAAGCCAGTTGTTTGTCGTTGTCGAGGTCCCAGAAACGGACGGCTTTGTCGGTCCCGAAGGTGATCAGTTCGTGACTTCCCGGCAGAAAGGTCATTCCGGAGATATACAAACGATGGGCATGAAGCTTCTTGGGCGCGCGAAAGATCGGTTCCCCAGGAGTAAACCCAGTTCTCCATTGCGGCGGCCAGCAGCTTGCCGTCGTTGCTGATCGCCAGGGCCTGAATAGGCCGTGGCAAGTTCTTATGAACCTGTTTTATCTCGCCCGTCAAGGGGTCCCATGTGCGCACCGAACCGTCCTTGCCGCCAGACGCCAGGGTGCCGCCATCGGCCGACCAGGCCAGTGAAAGCACCCAGCCGGTGTGGCCTTTCAACACGAACTTCGGCTGCAGGGTGGCCACATCCCAGATGCGGACGTCGCCATCGCCGCCGCCGCTGGCGACTTTCGTGCCGTCGGGCGACAGCACCAGGCAATAGACCCCGTCTTTGTGTCCGTTCAACGAGGCAATTTCATCGTGCCGCCCGCGCGTCAAGAACCAGCCCAGAGCGCAGACACCCGCCACGGCAAGGATCCCAGCCGCGGCTTTGGCAGCGCGAATCCATACCCCCGACGCTTCGGACATCTATTTTCCTTTGTTCGGTGTCGCGATTTCCGCTTTGCGATCCTGCTCCTAGCGAGCCTCCCACGTTAGTGGGGGGAGGATGCGGCGAACTCCCCCCACTAACGTGGGAGGCTCGCTACGGAAAGACTGGTGGCCAGCGCAGTTTACCATAGGAAGAAATCAACCTTCAAGGGATGCTCAACACTGGAGCAGCCAGCATGGCCGAATCATTGTGCGCAAGCTGCCGATTCATGCGGAAATTCGCACGCCGCGATCGTGCTTCTTTCTCTGCCAACTCTCCAACACGGATCCCGCCTACCCGAAATATCCCCCGCAGCCGATTCGTCGTTGTGAGGGTTTTCAGCGAAAAAGCGAGACCGAGGAAGAGAAATAACACTGAGAGAATTCGAGGCATTTCATTCGTTTAACCCGGAGCCAGCGGCGACGGCTGACTTGCCGTTTCACATCACTGCATTGCTACAGCCCTCGCCAAGACATGCGACCTGGCCGCGTGCCTGTTCGCCGTCGCCGTTGGCTCCGGGTTAAACGAAAAAGCGCTCTCCTGCGAACCTCTCCCTCTCCATCCGCGTCTATGGTAATGATTCGGCTTCATTCTCGATTGGCAGACCCATGACCTATCCGCAATCCAATTCGAGTCGACCCATAAGTTCGAGTTCGCGTTCTCGACGAGAGCTCCTATCCGAAAGTTCATCCATCCTGCGCAGTCTTCTCTTGTGACACCGGGCCGCTAACCAGCTGCCCAAGGGCATGAAACGGCCCGGTGTCACCAAGACGCCGGGCCTTTTTGTTTTCCATGAGGAAGGGCAAGCCAATTGGCGATGGCAGCTGTCCCGAAAACAGCCGAGCGATGAGCCTTGAGGGTTCGACTCCCTCTCCTTCCGCTGCAAGGATTTTTCACGACCAGGTGGTGGAACTGGCAGACACACGATGCTCAGAACATCGCGCTCGCAAGAGCATTGGGAGTTCGACTCTCCCCTTGGTCACTCAAGATAGGAAGAAATGGGGACAGGCACCTCGAAGATTCGGAGCCAGTCCCCATTTCTTCCAAACGCTCCAACAACGGAAGGTAGCCGGATACGGTTTGCCGGGCCGCACTGCTAACGTGGTTCTCCTGCACGGAGATGAGGGTTCGACTCCCTTGCCTTCCGCTCGACGCTCGTCCGACTCACGTGTAGGCGCCGACAGGTGCTCCGGCAAGAAGAATGCCGGCAGCCGGCGGTCGACTTCGAGCAAGCCCTTGCGGGTCAACTCGATACGGCCGTCGTTTCGCTCCACGCAGCCATCGGCTTCTAGCTCATCGAAGCCTTTGCGGAATTCGTCGCGGACGTCGACGCCGAACTTCCTTTGGAAGTAAGGGATTTCCAGCCGGCCCGTCTTTAGCTGCAGAATCATTTCCCGGATGAGCCGTTCCTTGGGGCCGACCGGCAAAGCTCGATTCAGCGGCAACTCGTTTTTCTCGAGCCGGCTTACATACTCTTCCCAGCTATCGACATTCTGCATGTGCACGCCGTTGACGTGCCCGAAAGATGCCACCCCGGTGCCATACATGTCGGCGCCGTGCCACAGGCTGTCGCGATAGACGAATCGGCAGCTTTCGCGATTCTTGACCATGGTATAAGCGCTCGAAACTTCGTAGCCCGCGGCCGCCATCTCGCGGAACGCGTAGTCAACCCAAGCACGCTTGGTCGGCCAATCGGCGATGGTGAAGGAAGCTGTCTCATCCTGGCCCAGGACGCGCAGCTCCTTCGAATAAACGGTGTTGAAAGGCAGCTCCATCTGATAGACGGTCACACTGTCGGGCGACAGTTCGATGGTCTTCTGGACGCAGATCTTCCATTTGTCCCAAGTCTCGCCGACCATGCCGGCGATCAGGTCGATGTTGATTTGCGGAAACGCCAGCTCGCGCGCCCAGCCGTAGGCCCGATAGATTTCCGCGGACAAATGGCGCCGGCCGTTGGCTTCGAGAATGCGATCGTCAAAATTCTCGATGCCTAAGCTGAGCCGGGTGACGCCCAGTTCCTTGAGCGCTGCCAGCTTGTGCTGCTGCAACGTCCCGGGCTCGCATTCGAAGGTGACTTCCTCAGCCCCTTCCCAAGGCAAGAACTTGTGGATGCGCTCGCACAAGCTGCGCAACTGTGCGGCGCTGAGAAATGAAGGCGTGCCGCCGCCGAAGTAGACAAATTGCAGCGACCTGCCGGCCGCGTTGGGTGTCCGGCTATAGAGCTCGATCTCGTGGACCAAGGCGTCGAGGTAGGTTTCGACATCGCGGGCATTTTTGTCGGTGTAGACGCGAAAATAGCAGAATTTGCAGCGTTTGCGGCAAAAAGGAATGTGCAAATAGAGCCCCAGCGGTGTGCCGCGCGCCGACGGCGTCTGCAGGGCGCGCTGGGCCGCGGTCAATCCGTCCGGCGTCCAGAAAGAGAAGGGCGGGTAGTTGGCAACGAAGTAATTGCCGAGCCCGGTTTTTTCTTGAGCAACTTCCGGCATGTCAAAACCTTGGGGGCGACTAGGGAATGGTAGGTTGAATGCGACTACGGTTAGTTTAGCGCAGGCAGACGCTAATGGCGAGGCCGGTGGGCGGGATAAGGGGCTCAACTGAGGCCAGTAAGATCCGAACTCTCACGAGTTCAGCTACAGTAAGATCCGAACTCTCACGAGTTCAGCTACATTTTTTAACCTTCGGAATGTAGCCGAAGTCGTGAGACTTCGGAAATCTGAACCGGGAGGTTAACATCCCCTTTACTGCTAGACGCCAACAATCGCGCTTTGCTTCGAATCGTTTTCAGACGAGTCTCGCGCTCAACCGTCGGCATATTTGCCGAAATGCTCTTGGGCACATTCGGGGCAAATGTCGTGGGTGAATTCGGCGAGCGTGTGCTTGCGGACGTAGACTTCGACTTGTTCCCAGGCGCCCGCATCGTTCCTAACGCGTTTGCAATGCGCGCAGATGGGCAGGATCCCGCGCAGCGTGCGAATCTCCGTCAATGCATGTTCCAGATTGGCGGTTAGCTCGGTTTGTCGCAAGGCAGCCGCGAAGAGCTGCCTTTTCCGTCGGTGGAGCTGAATCGAGGTGATGATGCCAAGCAAATTGGCGACGAAATAGGCCTGGAGCACTGCGGATTGCGTCATGCCGCGGCCGGCGGGATCGGTAAAGAAGTGGAGGATGGGCCCGGCTATGGTATTCACGGAGGCCGTCAGGATTTGCAGGACCAAAGGCAGCGGTAGCACGCAGTAAGTCAGGAGCACCATCTCCACAGTAATGATGATATGGCCGGTGTAAGCCCCTGGGCGCGTGGAGTTAACGAAGACAGTGCTCACGGAAACGATCATCGCCCAAGACCAAAGAATGACATTGAACGAAACCGGTGATGGCGTCCTGCGTAACAAAAAGAGAGCAACGAGCGAAAGCGCGATCGTCAGCGCCCTCAGGCCGAGAAGCGTCAGGAACTCCCACGACGGCCCAAACAGGCGGTAGTCGGAGGATAGAAAGAGCCCAGAGACGATTATGGTCGCGATGATGCACCATTTGGCCGCCACGTAGTTGCTGGTCAACTGACTCTGACGATATTGCTTTTCGAGCTCGGCCGAAGCAAACACGCTATCGAACCGAAAACGCTCCTCTGGTTGCGCATCGTCTTTCCGGCTTTCATTTTCGTCGATGGTTGTCATCGGCTCGTTAGCTTCCGGCAGCTCGTGCCCTAGGGGCTAGGGGGCGTTGCGACATGCGAGTTGAATTCTAACCGCCATCCGCCAAAAATTTCGAAACGGCATCAAGCTCTGGGCAAAAAAGAGGTTCGAGACTACTGAATGTAGCGATTGTGACAGGTAGACAGGAGGGAGGCGAGCGTCGAGGCATAAGCCCGACCTGTCGTTACCGTTCCGATAGCGTAGATTTTGCGTGAAGACTCGTCGGCCTTACGCCTCGGCGCTCGCCAAGACCTTCGACATGTGCGAAACGGAGTTTGGGAACCTGGCGTGTAGAATGGAGTCCGTACTCGCGCAGTTTGCACATTATGTAACGAAAAAAGGCGCAACTCTCAATCGGAGCTGCGCCCTTTTGAATTTATTCTCGATGTCGCTTAACGTTTTCTCGCATCGCCCGAGGTGCCGCGGGCAATGCGCTCCGCTTGGTTTTCGTCCATGATCGATTCGCGGATGAGCGTGTGATAGCCAGGCCGAGCCAGTTCCATCGCGTCCCATTCGCTCTTGAGGCAGACGGCGTTCACCGGTTCCTGCTTGCCGTGAAGCGTCATTTTGTAAACGACCCACGACTCTTCCAATTCCGTCTGCTTCATCGGACTCTCCTCATTCCCAGGCCGGTCCATTCGAGCGAAACCTCAATCATACCACATTTTGGAGCGGGTGGGGGAATAATCGCGAGCGAGCGTCGAACCCGCGAACCCGAAGCGCCAGCGACGTCGGCGACGCCACCAAGCCAGGCTGGGCTCGACATGCGGCGACAGGACCAGATTCCCGACCTCGCTTGCGCGTTTTTCCGGAGTTAGCCCTTCAGAAACAGTGCTACGGAGAATTTTGGCCTTCCTTTGGACGGCGGCGCTCTACCGCCGCTTTGGTTTCGTTTTCCTGTGTCGTGCCCAAAACAAAAGCGGCGGTAATGCGCCGCAGTCCAAAAAAAGCCCGGCACCTCAGGTTGCGGCCTCAATAGATATGCCCCCCAGTTCTGGTTTATTCCCACCGTGGCGTGGCCTTTTTTTCGAGTATACTGCTACCGATTATGAGCTTTGACCAGTTCACCATGCTGTCGTTGAGGAGTGCCGGCTCCGACGGTGCTGCCCATGCGGCGTTGGCGCCGACGGCAGCTCGGTGGAAATGCGCATCCTCAGCGGCGCTCGCGCCGAGCCCGGCCGCTGGTTCACCCTTTGTCGGCACCTACGCCTGGCAGCCTTACTCGATCACCCGGCAGCTTTGCGAATCATCGAGATGGGCTTGAGCCAAGAACCGGCCTATCTGGTGGTCGCAAGCACCACGGGGGAAAGTTTGGCGGAAAGGTTTGGGCATGCTCTCCGCCCACCAACTCGGAAGCGATTTCATTGGCCCGGCAACTGGCCGAGGTGCTGGCGGCGGCTCATCATCTGGGGCTGGCTCACGGCCAATTGTGCCCCAGCAAGGTCCTGTTCTTGGCCGAGTCGACGATCGCCCTCGATTTTTCGGGCGCGCTTACGGGAACGGCATCGAGCAAGGCTCAATGCTTAGAACTCGATCGGGCCTGCCAAATGCCGGAATCGGCCCAATTGGAGGCACTGGCCCCGGCGCGAGATCAATTCGCGCTCGGGGTCATTTTTCTTTGGCTGGCTCATGGGGAAATCTATCGCCCGGGGCGCATGCCGCCCGGGCGTGAACCCTTGGCGCCTGAAAGCGTCACCGCCATCACCTCGATCTTGGAGACGCTGGCTTTCGAGCTGGTGAGGACTGATCCCACCGAACGACCTGATGCCGCCGAGATAGCGGGTCGCCTGCGCGAACATGAATTACCACCAGAAAATCCAGCGGCGGGAACCAGCCGCTCTGCAGCCAGCACGCATCCGACCCTCGATTTACCGGGATCCGGAGCAGCCCTGGCTGCCACTCACATCTTGGACGTGCCTCCAGCCGAAGCCAAAACCGCTTTATTGAACGACGAGATTGTCAAGCGCGGCAACCTGGGCCGCTACCGCATTCGGCACAAGATCGGCCAAGGCGGCATGGGGCAGTTTATGAAGCTGAAGACCCGGTCGACGGCCGAGCAGTCGCCATCAAAGTGCTGCGTCAGGATTGGGGCCAGCGTCCCACGGCACTGCGGCGTTTTCGCAAGGAGGCCCGACTTCTAGCCGAAGTCAACAACCCCTTCATCGCCAACTTGCTCGAAGTGAATGAAGACGAGGGCATACACTTTCTCACTCTGGAGCTGATTCGCGGCCAAACACTCGATCACCATCTCGAACAAAGCGGCCGGCTCGATGAAACCACCAGCCTGCGGATCATGGCAGACGTGGCGCAGGCCCTGGTGGAAGCCCACGAACGCGGCATCGTGCATCGCGACGTGAAGCCGGACAACATCATGTTGGTCGAATGTACCGCCCAAGCCATTCCTGGCTACACGAGCAAAACGCTGAGCCAGGTAGCTTCTCCAGTTCTCGAATCCGAGGCCGGGCAGCGCGTTAAGCTCATGGATTTTGGGCTGGCTCGGCACGTGATCGAATCCGAATCGTTGAACGTGACACAAGCGGGCGCCATCTGGGAACCCCTTTGTACATGGCCCCCGAACAGTGCGTGGCCAGCGGCAAGATCGATGCCCGCACCGATGTTTATGCCATGGGGGCCACGCTTTTTCACCTGCTTGCCGGCCGGCCGCCTTTCCTGGGTGAAAGTCCCATCGCGGTGATTTCGGCGCACGTGCACGATCCGCCGCCGGTGCTGAAGAGCCTGGTTTCGAACGTCAGCGACAAGTTGAGCCAGGTCATCGAACGTTGCCTGGCGAAGAATCCTGATGAACGCTACGCCAACGCCGGGCAATTGTTGTCTGACTTGGAACGCATCCGTCGCGGTGAGCCGACCAGTATTGGCGTGCACCCCAAGCTGCCTGTTTGCGATCCCGACAAAGTCGTGCAATACGATTGGAGCTGGCAACTGGAAGCCTCGCCCCAGCAGCTTTGGCCCTACATCGCGAACACCGATCGTCTCAATAAAGCCGCGGGTTTGCCCTCCGTGGGCTACACCACCGAAGTGGCCGACGACGGGGTCCACCTGCTCGGCCAACTGCGCAAAGCCGGCATGACCGTGACTTGGCGCGAATATCCATTCGAGTGGGTGGAAGGCCGGCGCATGGGAGTGCTGCGCGAATTCAGCCAGGGCCCTTTCAAATGGCTCGTCAACATTTTTGAGCTAACGCCGCGGCCCCAGGGCGGCACCACGCTCATGCACAAGGTCCGCGTCGAACCGACCGGGATAGTCGGAAGAACGGCCGCCGCACTTGAAATCGGCCTCAAGGGTAAAAAAGCGGTCGATCGCATCTACCGGCGCATCGATGCGGCCGTGCTGGGCCGGCTTGGTGACCCGGGCCTGGTCGACCCCTTCGAGCCGCCTGCCCCCCTCGCCAAGGATCGGCGGCAACGGCTAGACGCGCTGCTCGATCGCCTGATCCAGCGCGGCGTCGAGCCGGATGTCGCTCAAGCCCTGGGCGAATTTGTGGCCGAGTGCACGGCCCAAGAGATCGCCCGCATCCGGCCCCTGGCCCTGGCCCGAAGACTTGGCTTGCCCGAAGATCAGGTAGTTGCCGGCTGCCTGCAGGGCGCTCGCGAAGGCCTGTTCGTGCTCTTTTGGGACATTCTTTGTCCGCTTTGTCGTATCGCCTCGGACATCAAGGAGAGCTTGAAAGCCCTGCGCGATCATGGCCATTGCGCCGTCTGCAATATCGATTTCGAGATCGATTTCGCCAATGCCGTCGAGCTGATTTTCCGCGCTCACCCGGAAATTCGCACTGCCGAGGTAAAGCGCTATTGCGCGGGCGGCCCGGCTCATTCGCCTCACGTGGTTGCCCAGGTGCGCTGGCGCCGGCGAGCGCATGGCGTTGGCACTGGAGCTTTCCGACGGCCTCTACCGCTTGCGCGGCCCGCAGCTGCCCTTCCAAATCGACGTCCGCGTCGAGCCCGGCGCTCGGCCCAACGCTGGGAAGTGAAGCTCGCCACCAAGCCCGACGATGATCTCTGCCCGCGCTTCAAGACCGGCCGCCAGGTGCTCGAGTTAATCAACGATCAGGCCGGTGAGATCGTCGTGCGCTTGGAAAGAACCCTATCCCGGGACGATGCCTTGACCGCCGCCAAGGCTTCGGCGCTGGCGCTTTTCAGGCAGCTCTTTCCCGACGAGATTCTCTCGCCCGGTCAGCTCGTCAGCGTGGCCAATGTCACGTTGCTGGTTACGGCCGTCGATCAAGCGTACCGGCTTTACGAAGAATGGGGCGACGCCCGCGCCTTCAGCATGCTGCACGAACATTTCCGGCTTATCGAAGAACAAATCAAATTGGCCGGCGGAGCGTTGGTGAAAACGCACGGTGAAGGCGCCATCGCGGCGTTCACCGATCCGGTGGCAGCCGTGCGGGCCGCGCTGGCGACTCCAATCTCCCTCGCACAGAACCCGGCTAACCAACAAACTGATACTGCGCACGGGGATTCATCGCGGCCCGGCGCGGGCGGCCACGCTCAACGATCAGCTGGACTATTTCGGCAGCATGGTCCATCTCGCGGTTTCCTTGCCCGATTTCGCCCAGGCGGGGACTCTGCTGCTGACGCAAACCGTCGCCTCCGATCCCCGTTTTGTCGCCCTACTGAACGAACGCGGCCTCACGAGCGAGACGCGCCGCCTCAATCTCCCCGGTTGGCCCTGCGCCACGGTCGAATGCCTGACGCTGCCAACGACCAAGTCCGTTTGATTTGTAGGAGCATCTGTTGTCTACGCCGACACTGCATCGTCACTTCGGTTTGCTTCAAGCCACCGCGCTGAACGTAACCATGATTGTGGGAGCGGGCGTATTTATCACCGTCCCGCTCATGCTGAAGGAATTTCCCGGGCCTTATGCCCTTTTAGGCTGGCTGGCCGCCGCGGCCGTGATGATTTGCGATAGTCTGATTTGGGGTGAATTGGGGGCGGCCTTGCCTGGCTCCGGCGGCAGCTATCTCTATCTGCTCGAATGCTATGGCCGCTCGCGCTGGGGCCGGCTGATGGCATTCCTGTTCATTTGGCAATTTCTGTTGAGCGGGCCGTTGGAAGTGGGCTCGGGCCTCATCGCCATTGCGGAATTCTCCACCGGCCTAAGTCCTGCATTCAAGTCCTTCAATGCAGCTCACACCTGGAAATATATCTTCTGGGAAAGCAAGGACTTGGGCATCAGCTTTGGTCCCTCCCGGCTCCTAGGATTGGCCGCGGGCTGTTTGATTCTCTATCTGTTGCGCCGGCACATCAGCGGCCTGGGCAAGCTCACGGTCACCATGTGGATCGGCGTCCTGTTCGCCATGGCCTGGATTCTGGTGGAAGGGGCGCCCCGCTTCAATTGGCACAATGCCTTGGGAACCGATGGCAGTGCAGGCCACATTCCCGATGGTTTCTTGACCAAGCTGGGAAGCTGCATGCGCTTGGCGATGTACTCTTATCTGGGTTACTACAGTGTTTGCTACATTGGAGATGAGATTCGTAATCCGGAACGCACCATTCCGCGCTCGATCCTTATCAGTGCCGTGCTCGTTACCATTCTTTTCGTCAGCGTCCATCTGGCGCTGCTGGGGGTAGTCGGCTGGCAGAATGTGCCGACCGACGACGGTTCCTACTCTTTGGCGGCAGAGTTTATGCGACAGATTTACGGCCCAACCTCCATCGCCGCCGTGTTGATTACCATCTGCCTGATTTGGACCTGTTTCGGCTCCGCCTTCGCTGGTGTTTTCAGCTATTCGCGCATCCCTTATGGAGCCGCTCGCTATGGCCACTTCTTTTCCGCGTTCGGCCAGGTGCACCCCACCTTGGAGATCCCTCACGTTTCCCTTTGGCTTGTGGGCGGGATGACTCTCATTTGGAGTCTTTTTGATTTGCAAACGGTGATCGATGCACTCATCACCACGCGGATCCTGGAACAGTTCATCGCCCAAACGATTGGCGTGATGATCTTGCGTCGTACCCAGCCCGATCGCCCCAGGCCCTTCCGGATCTGGTTCTATCCGCTACCCTGTTTACTGGCGTTGATTGGCTGGGTCTTCATGTACGTGACGGCGGATCTCCTCTTCATCGGCCTGGGCCTGGCCACGATGTTCCTGGGCATCATCGCGTTCTTCATCTGGGCCATGCGCACGGGTGGGTGGCCATTCGGAGAAAGGGGAGTGATGATGGAGGAAGGATAAACCGACCTCTTACGCTACTCCCCAGCGCGAAGGTCGAGGTCCATCGAGCCTTTGAGGAGTTCCCCGTTGCGGATGATGTAGAAGAGCAGGGTTTTCAGTTTCTCCTGATCGGCTCGCACTTTTTCTTGATCCAAGCGGACCTTTTCGTGCTCGATGCGAAGCTTTTCTTGGTCCGCGAAATTGAGCACGTAGGCGACGTTCTCCAGCGTGATGGTTTCCCAGCCGTTGAGGCCCACGAGGATATCGCCGCGGGCTACGCCCACGCGCCCGGCCGGGCCGCTCTTTTCCACATCGGTGACGACCATGCCGCCTCGAAGCGTGCGCGTCGGATCAACGCGCGACACGCTATCGGGATTGATCGGCTGGAGCCGGATGCCGATTTTCTTCCAGATGATTTCACCGGCGGCGAGCACGGTGCGTTCCAGCACCAGGGCAATGCGCTTCTCGCCTTCCTTGCGGCGGACTACCAGCGGCACGCTTTCGCCCTGGCGTCTGTCCATCAGGGCCCGCTCCAGCTCCAAGTTGCAGGTGACGCTCTGGCCAGCCACCTGAGTGATGACGTCGCCCGGTTCGAGGCCCGCTCGTTCGGCGCTGCTGCCCGGTTCCACGCGTTCGACCATGAGCCAGCGGGTTGGGTTGTTGTTGCTCGGGGAGGAGAAGTTGAGCGAGGGCTTGTCCTGGGACGGTCCACGCAACGTGACGATATCGGTTTCGGGCTCCCCCACCTGGTCGCGCGTCGACATTCCGGTGGTGAAACCGTTGCGCTTGTGGAGCATTTCCGCGGTCACCCGCAGCATGGTATCCACCGGGATGGCGAAGCTGATGCCCTGAGCGCCGGCACGAATGGCCACGTTCACCCCAATCAATTCGCCGTGAATGTTGAGGAGCGGGCCGCCCGAGTTTCCAGGGTTGATGGCGGCGTTCGTTTGAATCAGGGCCTTGTAGGAAACGTCCTTGTTGAGGCCGACGTCGCGTCCCTTATAGCTGACGATGCCCGTGGTCGCGGAGTTCTCATAGCCAAAGGCATTGCCGATGGCGATGACCGATTCTCCTACCATGAGATCGCTCGACGTCCCCAAGGTAATGACTTGTAGTGGCCGGCCGGCGTCGATTTTGATCAAGGCCAGGTCCGTTTCGGTATCCCGGGCGATGATGCGGGCGACGTGGATGGTGCCATCGCTCAGGTGAACGCGAATCGTGTCGACGTTTTCGATCACGTGCTGATTGGTGACGATGTAACCGCGCACATCGATGATGATCCCCGTTCCCATGCCGCTGGCGTTCTTTTGCGGGCCAAGACCGAAAGCATCATCGGGATTGGTACGGATGGTCCTCTCACTGTGAATGTTGACCACGGCCGCTCGAGCCTTCTCGCAAACGTCGACGATGGGCGTTCGCCGATCGTTCCGCGACCCACTGGCACGGGTAGAGCCACAAAATCCCAGGCTGGCACTCAGAAGAACGGCTGCCGTCACGAAACGTTGCATATTCATGCTGGATCCATCCAATAAGGATGTCGGGGAGCGGCAAGTCGTTGGCCGCGCCTGGGGTTTAGATTCGGCCGTGTGCGGTCGCAGCCTCTAGGCTCACCCCGCGCCATTGGCGACTTCGTGACCTGCCGACAGCCGGTCGCACCTAAAGGGCTTGGGATGCACGAATGGCCGAGCGTGAGGGTTATGACGGCTGTGACGGAGAGCGTGGCGGGTGACGGGTGGCGGGAATGACGGGATGGCAATCTTGGGATCAGGTGTAGTCATGAGCGATAAAACGCGTAAGCAGTTGCTTGAAGAGATGTTAGCAGAGGATGCTTCGGACCCGTTCCTGCACTACGGGCTGGCCATGGAATGCGTGGCCGCGGGTGAGGATGCGCAAGCGGTACAGCGTTTCGAGGCTCTCTTCGCGGCAGCCCCTGATTATGTGCCCGCCTATCTCCAAGCCGGGCAGGCCCTGGTGCGGTTGAAGCGGAACAACGATGCCCGGCTCGTTTTCCAGCGGGGCATCGCCACCGCCAGCCGGCTCGGCGACGCCCACGCCGCGGAGGAAATGCAGGGAATGCTGCAGAATCTTGTGTGAATCGGGAATCGGGAATCGGGAATCGTAGATCGAGGAAAGTCAACTCGCCCCCGAACCACCAGAAATGGAGTCCTAAGCACAAGACTAAGCCTCTTCAGATTGTCTTACGATTCACGATCAACGACCCACGATTCACGACACTGCGGCAAGCTAGCGAAGCTGTCACGGTAATGCACTCTTTGACTCTTTTGCCAGCGCTGCCCAGATCGCGCGGCCGCAAAGTTTTCCCCTTTTCCAGGCCAATTCAAATCCGCTGGGTTCTGGCTTTCACCTGTCCTGCCGAACTTACCGATAATCAGGGAGGAAGCGTTAAGACTCAAGGAGATGAGTATGAATCGCAAGGCAGCGGTGGGTGTCGTGGCGGCCCTGTTGCTGGGAGGCATGCCTGGTGCAGTGAGCCGGACCGGACGGACGCTCCAGCGCCCGGCATCCTACCTATTCCTTCCGCCGGTCCCAGCGGCACGATCATCTCCGACGGATCGGGGCAGGGATTGGTTACACCCTCGTCCACGATCTTCATGTCCACGCCGAATTCGACGCCGGCCTACGACATGTCGTTTCCCAACGTCATCGGCGGCTTGCAGGCCGGCTCGAGCTTGGCCTTCGGGCCCACCGGTCCCGTTCGCATTCCTTTGTTTTCACGCAGCTCTTACACGATCAGCGATAACGAAAGCCCCAGGCCACAGGATCGCGTCTTCGTCGATTTCAACTACTTCAACGACGCGACTGGCGGCGGCGCCCGCCTCGACATTTACCGGGAAACCTTCGGCTTCGAAAAAACGTTTCTCGACGGCAACGCTTCCCTTGGCTTGCGCGTACCTATTGTGCAGGCGAACCCGGACATCAGCGAACTCTCCGGCGACGCCCTGGGCGACATCAGCGCCATCTTGAAATACGCGGTCATCAACGATCAGCCCGCTGGCAAAGTCGTGTCGGCCGGCTTGGAGGTCACGGCGCCCACCGGCAAATCGATTCCCACCGTGGCCGGCGACATTCACCCCACACTGATTCAGCCTTTCATTGGCTATACCATCCCCTGCACCGATCTTGCTTTCGTGCAGGGTTTCTCCTCGCTGATCGTTCCCACCGATAGTCGGGATACCACCTTGTGGTGCAGCACCGTATCGTTGGGCTATTGGCTCTATCGTTGTGACGACGGCGGTGGGACGCTCCGTTCGATCGCGCCGGCCCTAGAGGGCCAATTTGCGACGCCGTTCAACCACCGCAATAACGATTCACTGATTTATTACCCGGACGTCATGAGCATGACCGCCGGCGTACATCTGGGCCTCTGGCACCGCTCTACGCTGACAGTCGGCGCCATGACGCCTGTGATTGGGCCTAAGCCCTATGAAGTTGGAGCCGTGGCGCAGTTCAATATGAAGTTCTAAGGGGAAGCACCAAATCTTCGTAGTTGGCGAAGATTTCGTCGATGGTCATCCCGGAGCTGAGCAGTTCCAGAAGCATTTCCGCCGGATAACGGAGTCCACGGACGCAGTGCCTCGGGCTCAACGGCGGACCTGCGATCGAGCTGTCCTGGCAGATTACGCCGATCGTTCTGACGAAAGCGGTCACCGATCCCGATCGCGCGGTCGCCAAGCGTGCATTCGACGCCAGGATGCAGATGACAAAGATCGACATCGCGGCAATCGAGGCGGCGCCGCCGCGGTTGAGCTTGCATCTTCGTGGGGTAGAAAGGTAGCTCCCGTCTTGCGGATGGCGGAGTGCGCCAATCGGCCTGCTCGGCGCTCCGCTCCAAGTACTCCGCGTCGCGGCTAACCACTGGCGTCAGGACCAAAGCTGGTATCCCTCGGCTGAACCGAAGATTTTGCGCGAGCACTTGCTGGTCGGTGGCGCCGGCATTCAGCGCATCGACCCAAGCCGTAATTCCACCCGAATCGGCCGTTCGGAGCAGGTAAGTCACGTAATCGTTTTGCACCAAATCCGTGCGGTATTCCTGAGACGTGAGGAAGACGACGGCCACTTCGGCTGGGGAAACTCCTGCGTCCAGCGCCGTCTCCCAGCCGGCAAGCTCTTCGATGCTGGGACTGCGACCGAGCACGTTCCCGTAGAGCCCGGTGAGAAACCCTTGATTGGTTCCACCTTGCAGCACGTAATACTCCTGGGAACTGACCATGGCCTCGGCCACTTGCTCGAAGCGCTCCGCCGGCTACCAGGAAATCGGTCCAGGCCTGCTCGCCGCCCGGGTCCGGGGGCCGTTGCAAGTAGTGTCTTGTACAGGGCAACCACTTGATCGTTCAGGTATTCCGTGCTGCCTTCGATGCCCAGCACCACGCCCGCGGCGGAGTCGCCATTGTTCATGAGATTGACCCAGGACGCGGCGCTGGGATCGGGATACCGATTCAACAGTAGTTCATACGCACTCGCCACGAACAGCATGTTGGCATTGCCCCCAATTGCGAAGGGCGGGAAAACGCCGATGTCGCCTCCTGGGCCAAAGTGGCCGTGGTGGTGAATGTCGTGCCGCTGCCTGCCGGCACCGACGCATTAAAAGTAAATTTCGAGAACCCGTTGGCGTTGGGGGTTACCTGCACGCTGCCCAGGAAAAGCTGCCCCTGTCCCGCGGGCACGCCGTTCAAGGTCGCGAACACCTGAATCGTGCTGGAGAAAATCCCGAACGCCGCCGTATTCAGAACCCCTCCGATCTGAACCTGAACCGTTCCAGTTGTGGAGCCGGGCGACTCCAGCGCGTAGCTGAGTTGCGGCGTCGGCAGACTTCCCCCGTCTTGGAACTCGATGCCGTTGGAGCCGTTGTTGAAGATGGTGTTGCTCAGAATCCGGTTGGCGGATTCCATCGCGACGCCGGATTGACTATTGAAGGTGATGATGTTGCCGTCGCCTGGATCCGTGCCGCCGATAGCATTAATCGTGATGCCCATGGTGGTGATGCCATTGCCTTGGTTGCCCGCGGCATTCTGGCCGGTGGGGTCTGTTCCGATGAAATTGCCCAGGATGTTGTCGCCCTCAGGGCCGAACCCCTCCTCCGGTGGGCCAAATTCAATCTGGATGCCCCCTGCGCCGTTGCCACTAATGACGTTGCGATCTAGGGGCGCCGTCCCGCCGATGGTGTCCGCTTCCGAATTGTTGATTTGCAAACCGACACCGGTATTGGCGACTACCGATCCATCGAGAGCAAAGCCGATATAGTTGCCAACGACGGTGATGTTGGACCCGGTGGGCGATTCGAACCCCACTTCCTGGGTACCATTAAGCGTCACACCGGCGCCGTTGGCGTTCACGATGCTAAGGGAAGCGAGAGTGGAATTGGACGCACTAAAGGTAAGACCTGCAAAGCCATTGTTATCGATTTCGACTATCGGGGCGCCGGCGAAGCCGGGCGCGGTTGTGCCGTCGATCTTGACCGTGTTGGTGATGGCGGGCAGGGCCGAGGCCAACTGAATGACGCCCGCAACCGAGAAATCGATCTCGTCGGGCGTGGTATCGTCATTGACGCTTGTGATTACAGCACGAAGCGAGCCCGCGCCCGAGTCGGCCAGGCTGGAGACAGTGTAGGTAGTCGGGGTCAGCCGGGTTTCCAGCGATTCTAGATATGGGCGGAAAGTGGGCCGGAAACGTCGAAGGACGGGAGTGTTTTTCATGGAGAGCTTCTTTGAACGTCCGGAAACAATGATGATGCTTTTCTAAATCACCGTGCGTGATTTGGCAACAGCATGACATGGATTGGGACTGCATTCATCTAAGCGTCTCTAGCGAGCCTCCCACGTTAGAGCTGCGCCGATCTTGTAGGTAGTATTGGCTTGAATTCCTTCCAAACGGGACAGGTATTTTTGTTGTGATTCTCTTTGCCACTAATTGGACCTGTCCCGGTTAATTTGTGCGAGCGAGGGATGCTTCTGCTTCCCCCGTCAGCAAGGCGCCGGTGGCTCCTCGGGAAAGCGTTTGCAGCAGCTCACGGGCCTGAGGCGAATGGATTTGTTCCAGGACCTCCACGGCTCTCCAGCGGCAAGCGGTCCCCGCTGGGTTTGCTTCTCAGGTCCACAATTGCCTTCAAGAGCTGCTCGACGTGCCGGCGCAGCTCCAGGGAAGGATGGTGCTTTTCTGCTTCCAGCAGGGCAGGCTCGGCTAATTCCGCAAGCTGAACGAGCTGTGCGGTGGCCTGGGCGCGAACTGCGTACGCGGGATGGTTGAGATCGGCTACGAGCTTGGCGATGGCCTCGCCGCTGGTTGGGCTGGCGACAGGATGGAGACGCGAGCTCAAGAAGGTCACACTCTCGCCGCCCGCGGCTACCAAAGCCCAGAGTGCTCGTCTAGCCTTGGCTGCATCCGCGCCGCCCAAATCATCCCAGAAAGCCTGGCATTCCTTAGGCGACAGCGTTATTGGCGGCAGCTTTCCGTTCTGCATGCGTCCGGTTACATCCCAGAGAAGGGCTGTGATGTCGGTGCTGCCCGAAGCCAGGAATCTGCCCGTAGGGGAAAAAGCAAGACAACTCGCTCCTGTGTTTTGGGTTGTGAACTGGGTCGCCGCGCGGCGCGTGGCCACTTCCCAAAGCTGGATGGGCCCGTCGCCGCTCGACGCCAAGGTCTTACCGTCTGGGGAGAAGGCAAGAAAAGAGAGCATCGACAGGCTCTCGCCCTTTCCCAGTTCAATCGGGGGAAGTGCCTTGCCGCTTTCCAGGTCCCACAGGCTGATGCGTGGAGGGAGCCCTCGAGTGTAGCCGGCGGCGGCGGCCAGCAGCTTGTTGTCGGGAGAAAACGCATGCGGACCATACGACGAGCTGTCATCCGGAAACGAGCGAACCTCCGCGCCGGTTGCCACGTCCCAAACACGAATAGTTTTCTGTTGCTGCCCGGGAAACGCAGTCAAGCTTGTAGTAGCCGATGTGACGGTCTTGCCGTCGCGCGAAAAGGCGACGGGACAATCCGGGTTGTTCCCTTCTTTTCTTGAATCCGTGTTGCCGAATCGGCGCAGCTCGCGTCCGGCTGCCACGTCCCAGAGTCGGAAAGTCCTGTCCTGGGATTTCGACGCCAGAAGCTTGCCATCGGGCGAAAACGCGATAGCGGTGATTGACCTCTGATGACCTGTCAGGCGGCTAATCTCCTTCCCGGTCGCCGCTTCCCGAATAACGATCTCGGAACCCTTACCGGGACAAGCGAACAAGTTGCCGTGGGGCGAAAAGGCCAACGCCCGAACCGGCGCGTTTTGCTCGTGAAACAGGTGAAGTTCCTTACCCTCGGCGACATCCCAGAGGCGAACGGTTCCATCCCATCCCCCCGCCGCAAGAACCTTTCCATCGGGAGAGAATGCGACCGAAAAAACGCGCCCGAAGTTCAGGAAACGCGAAGTTCCCAATTGGGCCACGGCGCCGTCGGGGAGCGAATTTGATTGCGCGACATGCTCGTCGGCCTGAAGGGATTGCCAACTCGCTAGCGCGAAAACTGTCGTCGAGAGGAGAAAACTCAGACGATGTGACATGAATTCCTCATTTAGTATTCAGCGAGCCTCCCACGTTAGTGGGGGGAGTTTTCGGTTTCCTCCCCCCACTAACGTGGGAGGCTCGCTAGCTGAACGCGGAAGGCTCGCTAGCTGAACGTGGGAGGCTCGCTTTTAGGAGCACTGACACCAGAGTACTGCTCCCGCAAGGACGGCCGGATGCGCTATTTTCCTTCGGAAAGGAGAAATCGTGTATCCGCTGATCGTTTGCGTGCAGTATTTAGGAAGAAGACCCACGTCTTCGGAGAAGCGAGCATGGCTGATGGCGTCCTGACCGAGTTCCTGCAACGCCTTCGTTGGTCTCTGCGTCCGCGCGGGACGGCCGAGGCAACGGATGCGGAATTGCTCCGCTGTTTTCTCGAGAACCGGGAAGAGTCGGCTTTCGCCGCCCTGGTCCATCGCCACGGGCCCATGGTCTTGAATGTATGCCGGCGCCTGGTTCAAAACGCCGCCGATGCCGAAGATGCCTTCCAGGCCACTTTCCTGGTGCTGGTCCGCGCGCGGCTTCCATACGCAAGCCGCAATTGTTGGGCAACTGGCTTTATGGGGTTGCTCACCGCGTCGCAGCGCGGGCTCGGGTGCAGGCGGCGCGCCGACGAATCCGCGAGATGTCGGAGGTCGAGATGATCGCCGCGAATCCGTGTCGGGAAAGCAATGAATGGAGCCCCCTCCTGCACGAAGAGTTGAAACGTTTGCCCGAAAAATACCGTGCCCCTATGGTGCTTTGCTACTTGCAAGGCAAGACCAATCAGGAAGCCGCGGAGCTGCTCGCCTGGCCCGTGGGCACCGTCAAAGGCCGTTTGACCTGCGCCCGCGAGATATTGCGCAAGCGGCTGACACGACGAGGCGTGATGCTCTCCTCCGGTCTCCTCGCCACAGCGCTAACCCAGTCCGCCAGCTCTGCCGCTGTGCCGGCGGTCCTTCTCGATTCTACCGTCCGGGCCGGCATGCTAGTCGCGGCAGGTCCCGTGGCCACCGCCGGCGTTTCCGTCTCGGTTGCCGCACTCACCAAGGGAGTTGTACAAACGATGTTCATTACGAAGCTGACCACCATTTGCGGTATGGTTGTGGGCGTGAGCCTGCTTGGAGGCACGGCGGCCGTCGTCGCTCACCGAGTTCTGGCGGGAGCCCCCCAATTCGAACAAGTAGCTGTGCGGTCTGAGCCGTCCTTGCAGCGGCTAGAGCTACCGCAACCGGACCAGCAGAAAACGGACGTGCAGAAACAAGACGCTACTGAGCAAGCCGAAGAAGCCGCGCGTCGGCAGAGCATGAACAACTTGAAGCAGCTCGCGCTGGCCATGCATAATTACTTGAGTGAGTATGGCCAATTCCCACCGGCCGCGGTCTACAGCAAGGACGGCAAAGCGCTCGTGAGCTGGCGCGTGCTGCTGTTGCCCTACCTGGATCAACGCGACCTTTACTTACAGTTCAAATTGGATGAGCCTTGGGACGGGCCGACGAACAAGAAACTGCTGGACAAGATGCCGGAAATTTTCTCCTTCGCGCCGGAAAGGCAAAGGCGACTCATGACACCATTTATCAGGTTTTTACGGGGGCCGGCACCATTTTCCCCAGTCCCAAGGCTAGTAAAATCAGCGATATCACCGATGGCACATCGAACACGATTCTGATCGTCGAGGCCGCCGACGCTGTGCCGTGGACTAAACCGGTTGACTTGTCATACGACCCCAAAAAACCGCTGCCGAAACTTGGGGGCATCACCAAGAAAGGTTTCCTGGCCGCCTTTGCCGACGGCTCGGTACGTTTTCTTAAACAAACCATTAAGGATTCGACGATGCGCAAGTTGATTACGCGGGATGGGGGCGAAGTCATTGGTCCCAATGAAATCGAGTGAGAACTGCACTTCGGTATTTGAGTCTGAAAGACTCGTTCTTATAGCCTAGGCCGAAGGCCTAGGGGCTAGCGAATAACTAGCTCTTGACCCTGAAGGGGTCGATTGCCTGAGCTTGGCGGCAGAAAGGCAGACTCTCAGGGAGCAGGCCTTCTCGAGTGGAAGATGAACGAGCCTTTCAGGCTCGAAAAGCTTGACGCTCGCTATTCCCAGGCATTCTGCCTGGGCTATAAGAATGAGCCCCATAGGCTCGAAAACCGGACAAAAACAACAAAGAAACTGTAGCAAGCCCTGGAGTGACAATCCGATGACATCGACGAATCATCAAGGTATATCACCAAAGTTTCGCTTGCTCGCAGCCTGCTTGGTCTTGTCGGCTCTTATCCAGAAACCCGCCCTGGCCAACCAGAATGACGTATCGGCACTGGCCGCTCGCATTGATAAGCTCGTCGCCGCCGCCTGGGACAAAGCCGTCAAGCCGGCTGCCCGATCGGATGATGCCGAGTTCTTCCGGCGCGTACACTTGGATTTGGTAGGGCGTATTCCGTCGATCGTGGAAATTCGGGATTTTCTCGACGACCCCCGCCCCGATAAACGCCGGCTCTGGGTCGAGCGAATCCTGCAAGGCGCCTCCGACGATCCTTCGTACCGCGACGCCTATTGCAGCCACTTCACCAACGTCTGGCGGAGCTGGCTGCTGACTCCGACCAACCAGCAGGCCTCGTTCCAACAGCCGGCATTTGAGCTTTGGCTGCGACAACGCCTGAAGGCCAACGTGGGCTACGACCGTCTGGTGCGCGAGTTGCTGACCCAGGAGCCACTTCTCCCTTATCAGCGCGGCGGGTCGGACGATGGGTCGGCTTCGGCATTCTTCTTGGCCAACGATCTCCTGCCCGAAAACCTGGCCGCCAGCACATCCCGTTTGTTCCTGGGAGTGAAGCTGGAATGCGCCGAGTGCCACGCGCATCCTTTTGCCAAGTGGACGCGCGAGCAGTTTTGGGAATTTGCCGCGTTCTTTGCCGACGTGCCGCAACCGAATCGGCCGAATCAGACCGGCAAGCCCGATCCTCGCGACGGCATCAAGATCATGGGCACGGACAAGGTGGTCAAAGCCCGCTTTCTCGATGGGACAGGCCCCACTGGAAGAACGCCAAGACTTGGCCCATCCTGGCCGATTGGATGACAGCGGCCGACAATCCGTATTTCGCTCGGGCCGCTGTCAATCGGCTCTGGGCCTACTTCTTTGGAATCGGCCTGGTGGAGCAGCTCGATGCGCCTAGCGAAGGCGAGAACGCCAGCCACCACCTGCTCCTCGACGAACTTGCCCAAGCCTTCGTGGCGTCCAAGTACGATCTGGAATTCCTGATTCGCGCCCTGGTGGCGAGCCAAACTTACCAGCGGACAAGCGTGGTCTCGGGCGTGGGGCAACCGGATCGAAAACTGTTTGCCCGAATGCCGCTGCGCGGGCTCAGCCCCGAACAATTGTTCGACAGCCTGGCTGTGGCCACGGAATGTGCGGAAACGGCCCCGGTGGACCCGAACGACAGCTTTTTCGGCGGCGCAATCGCCGTGCGCTCGGTTTCTGGCGAAATTCCCGGACCAGGATCAGAAGACCGACTATCAGATGTCAATCCTGCAGGCGCTCTACCTGATGAATAACGAGTTCATCGCCCGCCAAACGAGCGTCCTGAAGAATCCGACGCTGGCCACCCTGGCGGAGCAAAATACCAGCAATGCCCGCAAAGTGGAATCGCTGTATCTCGTAGTGCTTTCGCGAAGCCCCGACCCGAGGAAAACGCTCGGTTCGTTGCTTACGTTGCCACGGGCGACGCGAAGTCAACCTTGGCCGACGTGTTTTGGATATTGCTCAACAGCCCGGAGTTTATTTTCAACCATTAGGAACGGGAATGAATTGTCGCTCGAACGTCTTGGCGAGCGTCGAGGCGTAAGCCCGACGAGTCTTCCCATTGGTGTTCGCATATTTTTTCGCGATGACTCGTCGGGCTTACGCCTCGACGCTCGCCTTTCATACGGAGGAAACTCACCATGTCTCGATCCAATCATTCTCCGCAGGTCACTGGCCTCTCGCGCCGCGATTGGCTGAAATGGAGTGCCGCCGGCATGGTGGGCTTTTCGCAATCGGGCTGGCTCGGGGCATTGGCCGCGCGTGCAGCCAAGGACCCACAGCGCGAGCGGTCCTGCATTCTGCTCTGGATGAGTGGCGGCCCCAGCCAAATTGATACTTTCGATCTCAAGCCCGGGCATCCCAACGGCGGGCCGTTCAAGCCGATCCAAACCAGCGTGCCCGGCATGCAGATCAGCGAGCACTTTTCCCGAATTGCCAAGTTCGCCGACCACATGGCAATCGTCCGCTCCATGACCAGCAAGGAAGGAGATCATGGCCGGGCCACCTACCTGCTGCGTACCGGTTATGCGCCGCAAGGGCCCGTCGAGTATCCGACGCTCGGCTCCCTGGTGTCCAAGGAACTTGGCGACGACCATGCCGAGCTGCCCAATTTCGTTAGCATTGCGCCGTTTCGTTTCGCCAACCCCAAGGCATACGGAGCCGGATTCCTCGGCCCGCGGTTTGCGCCATTAAGCGTGGGGGAGGGCAATCCCTTTCAGGCCAAGCAATCGCCAGACGCTGTCGATGAATCGCTCCGAGTGCAGGACCTTGCCGCCTCCCCGGACATTCAGCCAGCACGTGCGGACGCCCGCATGCGGATGCTCCGCCAGATCCAGCAGGAATTCTTGGCCGGACACCCTGATGCCTCCGCATCGAGCCACCAGAGCGCCTACGAAGGTGCGAGGCGTTTGATGCAGTCCGCGGCGGCACGCGCCTTCGCCATCGAAGACGAAAAAGCACCGGTTCGGGATGCCTATGGTCGGAATCTGTTCGGCCAGGGGTGCCTTCTGGCCCGCCGGCTGGTCGAGCAGCGGGTGCCGTTCGTCGAGGTAACCCTGAATGGTTGGGACACGCACAACAATAACACGAATATGGTCCGCGATCTGAGCCAGACAGTGGATGCGGCCTGGGCGGCCCTGATGACCGACTTGAAGGACCGCGGCCTGCTGGAAACGACCCTGATTGTATGGATGGGAGAGTTCGGCCGCACGCCCAAGCATGCCGGCGCGGACGGCCGCGACCATTGGCCGAACTCCTTCAGCGCCGTGTTGGCAGGAGGCGGCATTCGAGGCGGCCAGGTCATAGGCGACACAGGCCCCGATGGCGCCGCCATCAAGAACCGCCCGGTGACGGTGCCCGAGTTCCTGGCCACGATCTGCGAAGCGCTAGGCATCGATCACCAGAAGCAGAACCTCTCCAACGTGGGGCGGCCCATTCGCATTGTCGCGCCCGGCACTAAGGCTGTTCGGGAAGCTCTGGCGTAAAGCCAGGTCATTGCAAGAGGCTAGCGCCTTGAAGGCGCCGGCTTGCTATGATTTCGCCATGAGCGATTATGCGCGGCACGAACATCATGATTTCATGGCAGCCGCCGACGTGGCGCTGGCGAATCCGCCTTTGCAGCTTGCGCTAGGCCGACTGGCCGACACGTTAATGGCCGGCAATCGCCGCGCTTACGCGGCTCTGGCCGACAGCGACAAGTTGCGCGATCACGCCAAACGCATCAAGGAACATACGCTCGCCAATTTGGATCGCTACCTGGTCGAGCTGGAAGCCAGCGTCCAGCGAGTCGGCGGCAAAGTCCACTGGGCCGCCGACGCCGCCGAGGCTCGGCACATCATTATCGACATCGCCAAGCAAACCAACTGCCGGCGGATCGTAAAGTCCAAGTCGATGACCACCGAGGAGGTGCATCTCAATCCCGCTCTCGAGCAAGCCGGTCTCGAAGTGGTGGAAACCGATTTCGGCGAATTCATCATTCAGTTGGCTCAGGAGCGGCCCTCGCACCTGGTCGCCCCGGCCGTGCATCACACGCGCGAAAGCATCGGCAAAATTCTGGCCGATCACACGAAAACACTGCAATCGGATGACCCGGCCACGTTGGCGCACATAGGCCGGCGCGTGTTGCGCGAGAAATTCCGGGCAGCCGAGATGGGCATCACCGGCGGCAACTTTTTGGTGGCCGAGACCGGGACGGTAGCGCTAGTTACCAACGAAGGCAACGGCAGGCTCACGACCAGTTGTCCGCGCGTTCACGTCGCTTTGGTGGGCATCGAAAAAGTCATTCCCCGGCTGATCGACCTGCCCGTTTTTCTCAAACTCCTCGCTCGCGCCGCCACGGGACAAACGCTTTCGGTCTATACCACAATCGTTACCGGGCCGCGAAAGGCTGGCGAAGGCGATGGCCCCGATGAATTTCATCTGGTGCTTCTGGACAATGGCCGCTCGAAAGTGCTCGGTACGCCATTCCGGGAAAGCCTGCAGTGCATTCGCTGCGGAGCCTGCCTCAATGCCTGTCCCGTTTATCGCCGCATCGGCGGCCACGCTTATGGCGGCGTCTATTCCGGCCCCATCGGCAGCATTTTGACGCCGCTCTACGATAGCGTTCCCGCCAACCCGCATTTGCCGCACGCTTCGAGCCTTTGCGGTGCGTGTCTGAGTCGCTTGCCCGGTGAAAATCAATATCCCGCACATGCTGATCGGCTTGCGCGAGTTGCAGCATGAGACGAAACATGGCAGAGCCGAGGCGTGGGTTTATGGAATCGCCCGCCGGCTTCTGGAACGCCCTTGGCTCTATCGGTTGGCTTTGCGACTGGCCCGGCTGACCATGCGGCCGATGGCTAGGGGTGAATGGCTGCGTAAGCTGCCAGGCCCTGGTCATGGCTGGACCGATACCCGCGATTTTCCCGCCCCCGCTCGCAAGAGCTTCCGCGAGCACTGGGGGGAATTGTCATGAGCAACCGCGAGGCGTTTCTTAGTCGTGTTGGCGATGCCGTCCGAATGGGAAACCAGGCGGGCAAGGCGTCGCCGCTGCCGGACCGCAAAGGCGTTGGTTATCAGGGCGGCGGCACGGACGCAGTTGGGCGTTTCGCGGAAATGCTGCAGGCGGCTGGTGGACATTTTAGCCGAGCAGCCGACGATCAGCAGGCCGTGACGAAGGTACTTCAACACATTGAACGATTAGCGGTACGCCGAGTATTGCTCGGTTGCGAGCCGGTTGTTGAACGATTAGGGCTGGCGAAGCTTTTGGCGGACCGCAGCTGCGAAATAACTTCGGCGTCCGATTCGGTTTCTGAAAATGGGCGGAACAGAATCTTTGCGGCCGACATCGCTATTACCGGTGTGGATTATCTTATCGCCGAGACTGGCACCATGGTGATGTTGGCTCGTCCGGACCAGCCGCGAAGTGCCAGCCTGCTGCCGCCGGTGCATGTCGCTATCGCGGAGCGATCACAGCTACTCGAAGATCTCTTCGACCTCTTCGAGCGCCTCGATCCCAAGCTCATGGCTTCCTGCGTTACCCTCATCACCGGCCCCAGCAAAACCGGCGACATCGAGCTGAAGCTGGTGACGGGGGTGCATGGACCAGGTGAGGTGCACGTTATCTTGCTGGATTGAGAGGAGCTTCCGGCGAGCGTCGGGGCGTCAGCCTGACGAGGACCCTGGAGTGTGGACTTTAGTCCACACCACCCTCGCGTGGGAAGGTGTAATGGCAACGAATTTCGCAATCGCCTGCTGGAATTTCTCGGCTAACCCTACGCCCGGTGTGGACTAAAGTCCACACTCCAGAGTCCGTGGCGATTCACTACGCCAGTTTTTATCGACGACTCGTCGGGCTGACGCCTCGACGCTCGCCTTACTTGAGCGCGCGCTCGAGGGCGGTACACGCCTCAGATTCCAGACGAGAGCACGTGCCGTCCATGGCGGCTGTTACCAACGTCTTCTCGTCATTTGAGAAAACAGTGGGAACTGATCGTCCATTGAGGCCGTTCAACTGTTGGCGAACAGTCCCGGTGACTAGATCCACGAGGCGAACGATGCCGTCGGCTGGACCACCCCAGGCAAGGGTGCGGCCGTCCGGCGAGAAAGTCGCGCGAATATGGTCCCGTTGACGTCATCGGAGACAGCTTTGAAATCGCGGATTCCTTTACCGGTAGCCACGTCAATCAAAATGAGACGATCAGCACCGCCGCCTATTATCAGGTGTTTTCGATCTGGAGAGAAGGCAACAGCATAGTGGCGTCTGATCGAGTGTGTCACATGCTTGCACCTGGTGAACACCTGTGGCGATTTCCCAGCGATGGATGCCGTTCTTGTAGCCCCAAGCAAGTAGTTGACTACCATCGGGTATGAAGCCAAGTTCAGCCAGTCCGCCCCATCCATTGTGGAAGAAGGTTGATTCCCCTATACCATCGAGTGTCCGGATCGGCTTCCCGGTTTTTGCTCTCCAGGAGAAGCCCAGCAGAGTTGCCAACGGCACCGAGGACTTTTCCGTCGGGTGATGTCGCCAGTTTTCCTGGTTGTACCGGGTGATCGTCCAGTCGCCAAATCTCCTTGCCGCTTGCCGAGTCCCAGCATCGGATCGAAGAATGGCTCGGTTCGACACTGAACTCGGCAATCGCAAAGAGGAGTCGTCCATTCGGACTATAAGCAAACGGAACTCACGTGTCCTGTGCCTTTGCATATTTCTCGAAGCATACGACCCGTGGTGCGATCCCAAAGAAGCAGGCGGCCGTCGCATCCGCCGGTGGCGAGCGATCGAATGGATTGGATGGAGGGCGACAGAATCGATTCGAGCCGTATGGCCGGGGTGAGAATCAGACTTCCCGTCCTGTCGCAATAACGCAAACCTGGACGGACGCTCGCTCCCCAAGAGCGATCCTCTTGCCGTCGGGAGCAAGGGCGATAGCTCCTCGCCACCAATCGGCTGTGTAGGAGTGGGGAACACTGCCGATTCGTGTTCCACTTATCACATCCCAAGTGCAAATGCCTCCCTCATCTTCCCCAGCAAACAGGGCTTTGCCATCTCGAGTGAAGGCCATGCCCTGGCGTGAGAGTTTCTCATTATGGATCTCCGCGAGCGGTCGACCCTTTTGGGAATCCACAATCACAACCTTGTTGCCAGGCAACTGGAACCTATCATTCGCCAATTGCCGGGCAGCAGCTTTCCAGGATTGCTAGACGAGAGCCGTCAGGCGCGAGAACCATGCCCGCGATTCCATTGGGTGTAGCCGTGAACTGACCGAGTTCCGTGCCACTAGAAACTTCAAAAAAGCGGACTACCCCTGTGCTGCGCGTACGACGCCAATAGAACCTTGCCGTCCGGCATGAATGCAACGTCACCGAAGTAGATTGTGTTAAGAGGGTCGAATTTCCCTTCCATCGAACATACATGCTTGCCCGTGTGCGATTCAAAAAGATCAACCCGCCAAGGATACATCATCGCTGCCACCAAGGCGCCATCAGGTGAGAATCCGCCCAGGTCAAAACGGCCGACCTTACCGGGCGCTCGCAACTCGCACAAACGCTTGCCCGTGGCGGTTTCGTAAATGACACAGCAAGGTCCTTCCTTGAATCCTTCGACGGCCGCGAGCTTGCCGTCGGGTGAGACGGCATTGGCGCCGTCAGTTGACTTCCAATCATGTCCAAGTCGGCGAATGGGCCGGCCGGTCTCCGCCTCGAATAGTGTGATTCCCTCATGGTTGCCGGCAAACAGAGTCTTGCCATCGGGCGCGTAGGCTATCATCTCCGGACGACTGAGTCGAAAGCGTGCTGCACCGAGTCGCGCCACCGCACCTTGCGGCAAGGAATCGCCAAAGAGGTCGAGTCGCGGTTGAGGCAAACCCGGCTTTGCCCCATTCTGCTGCAGCGGCGATTTCTTCGCATTGCTCTTCAGAACTGGATCGCGGGGCCTGATGGCGTTCTGGCTGAAGATGCCTACTCCGGCGGCCGCCATCGTCATCGTCAGAACGATGCCGGCAACAATTCTCAGCGACGAGCCGCTTACACAAGAAAGTGCGGAACTAGCCAGTTCCAGCACCGAGCCGGTCAATCCAACGTTGGATGAAGTCTGCTGCATCACCAACTGGACGGTCGCCGACCTCAGACTTGAATACCCCGCATTCGCCGATTCACCCAAAGCGGCAGCCAGCACGACTGCGGACAAATCCAGCCCCCGCCTTGCCAGCCGATCGCGCAAGAGCTGCCGGCCAAGTTCGAGTCGACGGTCGAGCGTCCGCAGCGACAGCCCGGATTGTCGCGCCGCCTGGTCGCGAGTGCGGCCTTCCAGATAGCAAAGGATCAGCGCTGCGGCAGGCTTCGGGCAGTCGGGTCAACTCCTGATCGAGCAGTTCTTGCAATTCGCGGGCCTGGGAAAGGGAGCTGGTTGCACTCGTTGAAATTGGCTGCGATTGGGATTCACGTCGAGCTTTTGCTGCCGTAACGCAATCTTGCGGGACCGAATTGCGAGATGAAAAGCGACGCTATGCAGCCAGTTAGCCGCCGATTCGTGCCAGCTCACTGTCCTGGCTTTGCGCAGAGGACCAGGAAAGTGGCCTGAAAGACATCTTCGATGTCTTGTTCGCTTCGCGAGCACTCGGCGGCAAACCCCGGCGACCAGCAAGGCGTGACGTCTGACCAACTCGGTGAACGCTTCTTCATTGCGCTCGAGAGCGTAAGCGGCGAGTAGTTCGCGATCCGAGCGATTGGCCAGTTCGCGGCGACCCGCAACCCGGCGAATATGGCGAATCAGGACCTGCAATTCGGCTGCCATGCGCGAATCTCCGGGGGCTAGTAACTGGTGCTCACATAGTATAAAGGCTGCTCGCGGGCTTGCGGCTGCCAGAATTCGCCGGCTTATCCTGGCGAGCGTCGAGGCGTCAGCCCGACGAGTCATGCCGTGCGAGTAACCGTAGATTAAGCTGGCGACAGGTCTTTCGCTACGAATGTGCCGGCAATGAGTAGAGGCCGGACTCGTCGGGCTAACGCCTCGACGCTCGCCTTTTGCTTGCCCCTGGAGTGTGGACTTAAGTCCACACCAGCCCCGCTCAGCGAGCCCCACGCGCAGTGTGGACTAAAGTCCACGCTCCAGGGTCCTCGGCGATTCACTTCGCCAGTTTTTACCGACTACTCGTCGGGCTGACGCCTCGACGCTCGCCTTCCAAGCCAATTGCGCACAACTCGCTCTTACCGCCAAGCCCCTAAGTTTCGATAATGACTGCTGGAACTGGATCCCATGCCTGGCCAGGACAGATTACCTACCCACGCAAGTCCGGCAGTGCGGCCCTTTTGCATTGCTTAGATCACCCGCGGCCAGAAGCTTTTCGCAGGCTCGCTTTGGGGGCGCCATGAGTCAGTTGGAATTGAGCCCGGGATTGGCAGATGTGCCGGTCGCGGAGTCCGCCATCAGCTTTATCGACGGTAAACGCGCCCGGTTGGAATACCGTGGCATCGCCGTCGAAACGCTGGCGCGTGAAAGCTGTTTCGAGGAAACCGTTGGCTCCTGCTGCAAGGGCGAACTGCCCACGCAGCGCGAGCTAGCCGATTTCGACGACCAGCCTGCGCGCACCATCGGCGCATCAAGTACAAGCTCCGCGACCTGATCAAGTGCCTGCCCGAAAAGGGCCACCCGATGGACGCCTTGCAAGCTTCCGTCGCGGCCATGGGCATGTTCTACCCCGTCGCGCGACGTCGGCAACGCCCAGAACAACTGGGAATCGGTCATCCGGCTCATCGCCAAGATGCCGACCGTGGTAGCCGCCTTTCACCGCATTCGCTTCGGCGAAGAAGCCGATCGCCCCGCGCGACGACCTCGATCACGCCGCCAACTTCTATTAGATGCTCTTCGAGCGGGAGCCGTCGCCGGCCATTCGCAAGGTGCTCGATGCCTGCCTGATTCTGCACGCCGAGCATACGATGAACGCCTCCACGTTCAGCGGTCGCGTAACCGGCTCGACGCTGGCCAATCCCTATACGGTCATCAGCTCGCCATCGGCACGCTGACCGGCCCGCTGCACGGCGGCGCCAACGAAGAAGTGCTCGAGATGCTCGACCACGTCGGCAGCACCGCCAATGTGCGGCACTGGCTGCGAGGACGCCGTCGCCAACAAGAAAAAGATCATGGGATTTGGCCATCGCGTCTACAAGGTCAAGGACCCGCGCGCGACGGTGCTGCAAGAGCTGGCCGAACACGTCTTCGCCGAGACCTGCGGCCCAAGCTCTATGAAATGGCCATGGAGATGGAGCGGGTGGCCGCGGGCATTCTCGGCCCCAAGGGCATCTATCCGAACGTCGATTTCTATTCCGGCATCGTCTACGAATCGCTGGGCATTCCGCGCGATCTGTTCACGCCGATTTTCGCCATCGCCCGCGTGGCCGGCTGGCTGTCGCACTGGCTGGAACAGCTCAAGAATAACCGCATCTATCGGCCGGAACAGATTTACGTCGGCAAGCACGACGTGCCGTATGTGCCGCTGGAAAAGCGGCCGTGATAACCATTTTGCACGCTGACTACAGTGGTCATCACGCTCCGCGTGATGAATTGGCACGCTTGCCGCGTTGAAGAGAGTGGAGAAGGGCGTGAGGCGAGAAATCATCACGCGGAGCGTGATGGCCACTGAGGGCATCACGCTGAGCACGCTGGCTATAATGGGCACGCCGTGATATTTCAGCACGGCCTCTTGCATCACCACAACTAAAAGGAACCTCCTGGCCATGCTGGATGCCCAATTCATTCGGGACAATCTCGAAGCCGTCAAGGCCAATTGCAAGAACCGCAACGTTCAGGTCGATTTGGACAAGGTCGTTGCCTGCGAGGTTGCCCGCAAAGAACCATGCCAGCAAACGCAGGCCGTGCAGCAGCGGCAAAACGAAGTCGCCAAGCTCATTCCCAAGGAAAAAGACCCCGCCAAAAAACAGGAGTTGATCCAGGAAGGCAGAACGCTGCGCGAGCAAGCAGGTGTCGTTGGAAACGCGGCTCAAGCAGATAGAAGCCGAGCAGCATGCGGCTCTCGCCGCCGTCCCGAACATGACCACCCCGACGCCCCGGTCGGCACCACGGCCGAAGACAATAAGGTCATTCGCCGCTGGGGCGAGCCGCGCAAGTTCGATTTCCCGGTCGAAGGACCACGTCGCGCTGGCGAGGCGTTCGACCTCGTCGATTTCGAGGCCGGCGCCTCGGTCGCGGGTCAGAAGTTCTACTTCCTGAAGAACGAGGCGGTGCTGCTGGAGCTGGCTCTGGTGCAATATGCCATGGGCACACTGCAGAAGCATGGCTACACGCCGATCATCACGCCGGACCTGGCCCGGGTCGACGTGCTGGAGGGCATCGGCTTCATGCCGCGCGGGCCGGAGACGCAGATCTACAGTCGTCGCCGAACACCGACCTGTGCCTGATCGCCACGGCGGAAATCACGCTGGGCGGCATGCACCGCGACAAGATCTTCGACGAGCCGCAATTGCCGCTGAAGTACGTCGGGCTGTCGCACTGTTTCCGCACCGAGGCCGGCGCGCCGGGCCGCGACACGCGCGGGTTTTATCGCGTCCACCAGTTCACCAAGGTGGAGATGTTCGTCTTCTGCGCTGCCGGATCAGAGCGAAGGCATCCACGAGGAATTGCTCGGCATCGAGGAGGAGATCTTTCAGGGCCTGGGCCTGCCCTATCACGTGATCGACACCTGCACGGGCGACCTGGGCGGTCCGGCCTATCGCAAATACGATCTGGAAGCCTGGATGCCGGGCCGCGGCAACGGCGGGCGAATATGGCGAAGTGACCAGCACGTCGAACTGCACCGATTTTCAGGCCCGCCGGCTCAACATTCGCTACAAGCGGCCCGGGCAAAAGGGCACGCGCTTCGTGCACACGCTCAATGGCACCGCGGTGGCCGTTAGCCGGGCATTGGTCGCGATCCTGGAAAACAATCAGCAGGCCGACGGTTCGATCGTCGTGCCGGAGGCGTTGCGAACCTGGGTGGGCAAAGACAAGATCACCCGAAACAAGTAGCGGTGAAATAAAGGGGACGCGGCTGCACCTGTCCCCTTTATGGCGACATCCCCGACTATTGCCTCCAAGCGATAGCAAGGATGGGAAGGGTCTTGCCGCCAGCCGGTGACACGGGGGATGTCCTACTAGCACATGAGCCAACAGGATCCGCACGCCCCTCCTGAGCCGCCGCCGGTGGCGGCCAAACGACCGGCCCCGCTCGTTCCGCCGCCTCTGGGGCAATCGCTGGTTGCGCCTCGGAGTGGCGGCCGCATTGATCCTGGTCGTGGTTGCGCCGTTCACGGTACTGTGGGTGGTCGGCGCTATCTCGCACTCGATCACGGACGACGCTTTTGTGGAAGCTCATGTCGTCAACATTGCCCCGCAGGAAGTGTCGGGCCACCTGGCCGCTACCAGGTGCAGGAACACGACATGGTCGCCGCCGGTCAGTTATTGGCTTAGATCGACCCGGTGCGTGCGGTGGATCAGTCGGTTTACTCGAGGCGAAACTCGGCGTCGCCCGGGGCGGCTGAGCCGGCGGCGGAAGTGGCGTTGCTCGAACAGTTGCAGGCTCAGGTGCCTCGGGAGAAAAGTGGATATTGA
>CAVVHZ010000055.1:0-90369 GCA_963748025.1 uncultured Gemmataceae bacterium | reverse complement strand
TTTATCGCATCAGTACCAATTTTCAGGCCCAGGCCGAGGGCAAAACCAGCGACAACATCATCCAGCAATTGCTGGAATCAGTAGGCGAAAGCTGAGCCCGCGAAATACGAAAAACTGCAAACGCGGTTAGTGGATCATGTTCACATGGCATCGAGTCTTTGGCTCTCTCGAGAACAAAAACCCCCCGCCTGCGGAGCTCTGCGAGGAACTGGTTGTCGCCACGGTTTCGCAGTGCTGCCTCCTCTCCGTGGCGACGACACGGGCTGGCTTTGCCGCTAGACTGGAGTTGGGGGGCTCGTCCAGCTTGCAGATCGGCCATTTCTCGTGCAGGAGGAGAAGTTGCGAGGCGACTTCTTGAGTTCCTGGTGTGCCTGGGTGGAGACTTTGCCGGCATCCACTGCTCATGAGGCCCTTCTGGACACATTCGTCTGCACCAAACAGCTTCCCCGATGCTGTGGAAGGAAAACTGCGTCGCTTGCCTGTTCAATCCTGTGTCGCTGGCTCGCTCAACAGACGGAGGGCATCTCACGAGGTCCATGGCCAGGGTGTTTTTGACAAAACAGGGCACATTGCTGGTTGCGGAGGACCGCCTGCTGGTTGTTGCACCAATCAAACCGAGAAATACCTTCTTTCGGAAGTGATCCGCGAGGTCCGCCCGGCTCGATCCGTGCGTGAATCACATCCTCGAAGGCTTCCTGCAAGGATCTGCATGCCAACCCGTTCCAGGGCTTTTCGGTCGAGTTCAGCGAACACCGCAAATATACGGCGGGCGACGATCTCAAGGATCTCGACGGGAGCGTTTACGCCAAAACCGAAAAGTATTACCTCAAGAAGTTCCAAGCCAAACGAACGTTACCGGTTACCTGGTCATGGTCCTCGATGCGCTTCGATGGCTTACATCTATCGCCAGGAGCTGACCAAGTTCGAGTACGGCATTTGCCTGGCCGCGGCGCTCGGCGATCCGATGATTCACCAGCAAGATCCCGTTGGGCCTGGTGACCTTCGGACACGCGAATCGGAACCAGCTTGCAGCCGCGAGCAAACGGAAACAGCTCGGCCCCATCCTCGCGATTGCTCGCCAACCTGAAGCCGGCGGGCAAAACCGATGCCGCGCGCAGCACCAATTCGCGGTCACGGCTCGCAACCGCGGCCTGATCGTGCTCTTCAGCGACCTGTTGGACCGATCCCGAGCCGGTCCTGGAAAGCCTTATCAGTCCGGCATCGCGGGAACGAGATCATCCTGTTCCACATTCTCGACGAAGCCGAGGTCCACTTCCCTTTTGAAGGGGTTGTGGAATTCGCCGACATCGAGGACGATCGGAAGATGACGCTCTACGCCAGGGGCATGTGTGTGATTTACTGAAGAGCATTGAAGAGTTCCGTCAACCTTTATAAGTGCGTATGTGTGCAGCGCACATTGACTACGTGACCATGGACACGAGCACTCAATTTCGACAAGGTGCTTATGCAGTATCTTCTGCAGTGCCAACGGTGGTTTAGCGGGATGAGCTTCCTTTATCCCTTACTCCTGGGTGGATTCGGCCGCGGTGGGCGGGGCCCGTGCTGCTGCATTTGCTGCTCAAGCAACAGCCCAAGCTGGTGAAATTTCCGGCTTTTCGTTTTCTGGCCCAAAATCAGCGGACCAACCAGTGCAAGCTCCGGCTGCGAAACTTGCTGTCTGCTGCTGGTGAGGGTTCTCCTCATCGTTCTGGGTCGTCTGGCCTTGTCGCGGCCCACCGTTTTTAGCGAACGCTTGAATCTCGCTCCCGAGCGGCCTGCGGCGGTGGTTCTTCTATTCGACAACAGCGTCAGCATGCAGTATCGAACTTGGGGCGGAAAGAGGAGACTGGAACTGGCCGTGGAGAAGGCCAAGGAATTGATTCGGACGATCTGCCCGATGGCAGCCCCATTGCGATCATCGACTCGGGTACTCCTGGCGGCACTTGGTTCCAATCCGCTTCTCTGTATCGTGCAGGATTGCGATCGCTCAAAGTTTGCCGCCAACGCGCTGACCAGTCGCCTGAGCGAAGCTTATCGCTTGTTCACTGAACTGGACACCGGCGAAGAAAACAAGGAAGCCACGCTGCCGCGCTTCCTCTACCTGTTCACGGATCGCACCGCCGCCAATTGGGACGCGACATGCCACATGAACTCGAAGCCTTGTGGAACTGTGGGCGTCACTTCGCTGCTCATCGACGTAGGCCCGGAAAGCCCGGTGGATGTGGCTGTGCTGGCCGTCGATCAGGCTCCGAGGTCGCTGGTAACACAGCATCGCCTCCGGTTGGGGCTGGAGTGCGCCGCCGGGAGCAGGTTGCGATACGAATCGATCTGCAAGATCGACGGCGAAGCTGCCGGGAACACAAACTGGTTCGGCTGAAAGCACAAAGTCAGGTGATTACGTTTGAGCGGAACCATTAACGCCGGGTTGGCATGCGGTCATTAGCCTGGCACGAGCGATTCATTTCCGGCGAACTATGCGGTTTTTTCAACCTTCGAAATCAGAGCGGGCCGCCGTGTTCTGATAATCGTCGACAATGCCCGCGACGCTGAAATCTGAAACTCGCTCTGGAATCGACGGAAGAATTTCAGTGCGATGTCCGCACGCCAATCGAAGTCGCCGGCCAAAGGCCGCAGGACTTGATGGCCTACCGCTGCATCTCTTTTGAATGTGGCCAAACCGCCTGCGTTGTTGTGGCAACTCCTCGAGCAATTCGTCAAAGAGGCGGCGGCTGGCCGTTATGCCTGGCGGCACGCAACTCGTAACCTCGGCCTATGCCGACACCGCGAGGCCAACCTCCTTATGCCCGGCAAGCTGGTTCGCATCATCAAGTCGCCGAATGCCAAAGGAGCCGTTTGCGCGGTCTCCCCAGCACGGATGGTTTGTTGACGCCCTTCCGTGATTCAACAGCAAATGGGCGTCGATTTTGGGCGATTTCCTCCGGCGGTTCAGCCCTATTGGGACGTGCAGCCTGCCGAGACCGACAGCTATGTCGTCGTGAGTTATGCCGACGACAAGAAACGGCCAGCCCTGCTGAAACGGACTTTCGATCCGCATTTGCTCCGTGGCAAGGTGGTCCTCTTTACCACCGCCATGGACACCAGCCACCTCGACACGGCCGAGGCTTGAACGATTACGTGAAAACCTCGTTCTACCTGGTGCTGAGTTCCGTTTCAGTTGGCTACTTGTCGGGGCGACGCGGAGGAGCGCGTGTTCAATTTCCCGGCGGTCAGCCGGTGTCGGTGCCGCTGCCTGCCAAGGCCCGTTATTCGACTTACCTGCTCGAAGGCCCCGGTTTGAATAAGGATCAGGCCGTCATGCGCCGTCCGGACAATCAGAATGAAGTGGTCCTTCCAGGCAGTCACTCCGGGAAATTACCTGCTCCTCGGAGGGCAAGGCGAGCCGCGTCGCCTGTTTCAGTGTCTAATCTGCCAGCGAGGAATCGCAGTGGGACAAGGTTCCACCCGAGCAAAGTCGAACCAGTGCTGGGGCGCGGTTCTGGTGCTGGCCTCCGAACGGAATCTGAGCTTGAAGGAGATGCTGCAAAATATTTGAACCAGCCCTTGGAGCTGTTTCCCGGCTTGATCATTCTGGCTCTGTTCCTGTTGGCGATCGAAAATCTGTTGAGCAATCGCTTCTATAATCGGCCGGCAAGCAGGCAACGCCTGCCGGGGGCCAACAAGCCGCCTGAGAATTTTGCGGATGACGGGCGTAGCCCTAATCAGCCTGACGATGGGCTCCGCCTGGCCCTGGTCCGTGCCGGGACGGTCTCCCCCTCATCGCCGTACGGTCTTTTTTTGATTACCGTGTGGACCACCCACGGCGTGGAGCACAACCACCCTCGCGGTACGTGCATCCTGATCTTGGTTTGGTCCTAGAATCGACGCGTTGGGTTTTTTTTAAACTGGCAATTTTGCGGCCTTCGCTGGCCATCCAGTCGCCGTTCAAAAATCCTTGCCACACCCCTCCCCACTCTTCCCCCACGATTCGCTGATCAACACGACGGCCTGAACCGCTGGGACTACTTGAAGAAGCTCGACGACAGAGCGCCAGCCCGACCTGGGACCGCTCTTCGCCATGAATTTCAGGTGTCCGTGGCGCGTGGCGAGTTTTGCCGACCATGCTCGCGAAATTCGCGCGCCACAAAAGCCATCGGCCCGCGCACTTTTTTTGGTTCCATGTTGGAGACACTCTCACGAATGCACTGCCGGCGCGCCTCACCTACGTGGCTCACTCGGTCTGAGTGACGTGCGCCGACAACGGCAGTCGCTATCCCGGACTCAACATTGGTGCCCGGTCTCTAACTTCATGCCCTGATCTCCACCTTTGCCTTCGGCAAGACAACTACCTCGATAATTTAGAGCTCACTTTCTAAATCATGCAGACCGAACCCGGAGCTCACCCCGGGCCATCAAAGGGAGCTGACGCGAAGGGCCTGATCTGTGTTCCTGGGTTCAACAAGGCGACTGTTTGTGTACAACTGCATTTGAGAGAATAGATAGTGAACGGCAGGCGATTTTAAGATCAGCAAGGCCCAGGGCAACGAGATTCAACTCGTTTGCGGATGCCTCTGCTGAGCCAGGCGAGATGAAAGTGGCCCTCAAGGTGGATCCGCTGCCGGGTGAGATTTCGCAGCTCAACAACGAGATCAGCACCTACGTCACGGTGACCAAGGAAGGCATCAGTGTCCTGTATGTCGAAGGTAAGTTCGGTAGCTGGGAACCCAAGTACATTCGGCTGGCTCTCGCCTAAATCCCCAATGTTCGACTTTTCTGCCGCCCCCTCTGCCGCGGCCCGATGAAAGGGACCTCTTCCGTTTTGCGCAAAATAGCATCGACGTGGTCATTATCTGGCCGAGCTTCCGCCAAACGATTTTCCGGCGGCCAGCCCGCCGTGCTTGGTGCATTGGACAAGCTAGTGGCCGAACAGGCAGGCTGGCTTTGATGGATTGGCGGTTACGAAACCTTTGGCAACAGCGATTGGAACGACACGCCCATTACCATTTTCTGCCCGTTGCGGCCGACCAGATTGACGGCAGAGTGCAGATGATTCCCACTTCCGCCTATCGCGTCATTTCGTCATGTCGCTGGCTTACCCCGAATCGGACAACATGGAGTTATGGAACAAGTTGCCCAAGCTTTCTGTGCCACTCGGTTGGCAGCACCCAAGCCAGCGGCCATCGTTCTGGCCAAAACGGCCGGGGTGAGCCGTCGCTCGTTGGTCAGCTTGCCTATGGTAAAGGACGCAGGTTGGCTTTTGCCGGCGACACAACCTGGTGTTTGTGCTAATCCTCGATCGAAGGCATGCGCCTGCAAGTTCGGCTTCTGGCAGCAGATGATTCTCTGGCTAGCCAAAAAGGAAGAATCGGACGGCAACCGTCGGTTTTGCCCACTCGCGCCGGTCGGCCGCCGGCAGCCGGCTGGGATTTCGAGTGAAAACGCGCGGCAAAGGCGGCGTGGAAATTTCCCCCAAAATACGCAGGTTGAAGTCAGCATTCGCCAACCCGACTATGCCGAAATCAAAGCACCCATTGCGGATTAGCAAGGTGAATTGCGCGGCAGCTTTCTGAAAACGGATTTTCCGAGAGTACGAGCTTATCGCTCGCGGCTCAGGGAAGGACACCGACGGCACGCCGCTCGATAAGTCGCTGCCCGCGCGAGCCAAGTTTATCATTTACCAGGACATGGCCGAAATGGCCCGCCCAACTGCGGACCACGCCTTCTTGGAACGTCTGGCCAACGCCGGCGGCGGCAAGGCCTTCCAGGCCGATGGCTTCAAACACTCCTTACCCGATCTGGCGACGCAGCCACTGGCGCGAAGTGAGAAGCGCGCGGCCGGAATGGCGGAACGCCGCCTTCGCTAGCAGTGAACTCACAGGCCAGTGCCTTTGTCTTCTGGAATCTTGCTCTGTTACGGGCTTTTTGTGGTTTGTCTCTGCCTGGAGTGGCTGCTGCGGCGGTTGTGGGGGCTTGTTTCGAGGTAGTCAGTATGGTCGACGGGCTAATCCTTAGAATGTCCGGTAACAACGATAATGCTCTTCTAGATCATCGTGGACGTCTCGAGCCGAGCCTCCCACGTTAGTGGGGGGAGGTTGTCGCTGACTCCCATAGGCATCAACTTAAGAGTGAATTGATCTTTTCAAAAAAAGGAAGTCCTTCCACAATCACTGGTTAGTGACAAACAGTGTTTGGAAGAAGGAGCTTCCGATGGGGATTCTAGCCGAAGGTCGGCGCCTCGACGCAACGTTCACCAAACAAGCGTTGCATCGAGTGCTCCCACCTTGGCTAGAATCCCCATCGGAAGCTCCTTCTTCCAAACACTGTTTGTCACTAACCAGTGATTGTGGAAGGACTTCCTTTTTTTGAAAAGATCAATTCACTCTTAAGTTGATGCCTATGGGAGTCAGCGACAACCTCCCCCCACTAACGTGGGAGGTCTGCCTAGAGACGTCCACGATGATTTAGAAGAGCATTATCCTTGCTTCCGGACGTTTGAGGACTAGCCCGTCAACCTGCATACTGAATCTGAAACAAGCCCCTACAACCGCCGCAGCAGCCACTCCAAACATAGACAAACGAGAAAGAACCCGTAACAGAGCAAGATTCCAGAAGACAAGCTGCGCTTGCCTGTGCGTTCATCGTTCGCGAAGGCGGCTCTCCGCCATTCCGGCCACGTCGCGCTTGGTCGCCCTCGCGCCAGTGGCTGCGTTGCCAGATCGCGTAAGAATTGTTTGAAGCCGTCGGCCTGGAAGGCTTTGCCGTCACCGGCGTTGGCCAGACGCTTCAAGAAGGCGTGATCCGCAGCTTGCGGCGGGCCATTCGGCCGCGTCCCGGTAGATGATGAACTTGGCTCGCGTGGGCGGCAAATTATCCAGCGGCGTGCCGTCGGTGTCCTTCCCGGAGCCACGAGCGATAAGCCGTACTCTCCCGGAAAATCCGTTTTCAGAAAGCTGCCGGGCAATTCACCCTGCTGATCCGCCATGGGAGCTTTGATTTCGGCGCCGTTGGGTTGGCGAATGCTGACTTCAACCTGCGTATTTGGCTAAATCTCCACGCCGCCTTTGCCGCGCATCTTCACTCGAAGTCCGAGCCGACTCCCTGCTGGCCCCCCGCCGCGAGTCCGGCAAAACCAACAGGTTGCCGTCCGATTCTTCCTTTTTGGCTAGCCAGAGAATCATCTGCTGCCAGAGCGTAGCTTGCAGGCGCATGCCTTCGATCGGGTTACACCGACGCTAGGTCGGCCGCCGGCAATAGCCAACGTGCGCCCTTTGCCATAGGCAAGCTGACCAACCAACAAGGCTCACCCCGGCCGATTTGGCCAGAACGATGGCCGCGGGCTTGGGTGTGCCCAGCCGGGTGGCGCGATCCCGCTTGGGCAAGTTTGTTCCATAGCTCCATGTTGTCCGCTTCGCGGTCTGCCAGTGCATGACGAAATGGCGCAATCCCTCGGGCGTGGGAATCATGGCACTTTGCCGTCGATCGGTCCGCCGCATCCATCTTCACCGGCAGCATCTTGGCGATGGGTGTGTCGTTCCAATCGCTGTTGCCGAAGGTTTCGTAACCGCCAATCATCAAAAGCCCTGCGCCTGTTCTGCCACTAGCTTGTCCAATGCACCAAGCACGGCGGGGTCGCCGCCGGAAAATCGTTTGGCGGAAACATCGCCCAGATATGACCACGTCATAATGCTGTTTCGCAAAACGGAAGAGGTCCCTTTCATCCGGCGGCGGCGGATCGTTCGACAAGCGCACGGCCTGGAATAGTCGAACATTGGGGAGTTGGGCGAGAGCCAGCCGAATGTACTTGGGTTCCCAGCTACCGAACTTACCTTCGACATACAGGACACTGATGCCTTCCTTGGTCACCGTGACGTAGGTGCTGATCTCGTTGTTGAGCTGCGAAATCTCACCCGGCAGCGGATCCACCTTGAGGGCCACTTTCATCTCGCCTGGCTCGGCGGGAGCATCGCAAACGAGTTGAATCTCGTTGCCCTGGGCCTTGCTCATCTTAAAATCGCCTGCCGTCACTTCTTTGTCATTCAATTCCAGGTGTACGGAACAGTCGCCTGTTGGAACCCAGGAGCGTCGATCAGGCCCTTCACGGTGAGCTTGCCTTTGATGGCCACGGGGACCGGCTCAGGATTGATCTGCGTAAACGCCAAGTCGCTCTGATTGCTCGAGGAGAGTTGTCTTGCCGAAGGCAAAGGTGGAGATCGGGCACGGAAGCTGGCGGAGCCGGGCGGCGATGCTGAGAGCGGGATAGCGACTGCCGTTGTCGGCGCCGTCGCTGAGCACCAAGCAAGCCACGCAGGAAATGCTCGCCGGCATTGCGTTCGTAGAGTGTCTCCAACATGGAACCGAAATCGGTGCGCGGGCCGTCGGCTTTTTTGTCGGTGAAATTCGCCGACATCGTCGGCAAAACTCGCCACGGGCACGGACACCTGAAATTCATTGCGCAGGCGGTCCAGGTCGGGCTGGCACTCAGTCATCAACTTCTTCAAGTAGTCCCAGCGGCTGAGGCCGTCGTGTTGATCGCGAATCGTCATGCTCTGGGAACGGTCGATGGTGATTAGCAATGTAGAGGGATTTTTGAATGGCGACTGGATGGCCAGCGAAGGCCGCAAAATTGCCAGGAAAGCCAAAACCAACGCGCCGATTCTCAGACCAACCAAGATCAGCATGCGCGACCGCGAGGTATTCTGCACGCCGTGGTAGGTCCACACGGTAATCCCAGTCAGCACCGTTGCGGCAATGAGCAGTGCCGCCAGACCCGTCCCCGGCACGGACCAGGGCCAGGCAGGATCCATCGTCAGGCTGATTGAGGCTACGCCGGTCATCCGCAAAATTCTTCCATCAGGCGGCTTGTTTGGCCCCGGCAGGCGTGCCTGCTTGCCGGGCCGATTATAGAAGCGATTGCTCAACAGATTTTCGATCGCCAACAGGAACAGAGCCAGAATCATCAAGCCGGGAAACAGCTCCAAGGGCTGGTTCCAATGCTTTTGCAGCATCTCCTTCAAGCTCAGATTCCGTTCGGCGGCCAGCACGGAACCACAGCCCAGCACTGGTTCGATTTGCTCGGGTGGAACCTTGTCCCACTGCGATTCCTCGGCTGGCAGATTGACGCTGAAACAGGCGACGCGGCTCGCCTTGCCCTCCGAGGAGCAGGTAATTTCCCGGAGTGACTGCCTGGGTAAGCACCACTTCATTCTGATTGTCCGGACGGCGCACGACGGCCTGATCCTTATTCAAACCGGGGCCTTCGAGCAGGTAAGTCGAATAACGGGCCTTGGCAGGCAGCGGCACCGACACCGGCTGACCGCACCGGAAATTCAACATGCGCTCCTCCGCGTCGCCCGACAAGTAGCCAACTGAAACGGAACTCAGCACCAGGTAGAACGAGGTTTCACGTAATCGTTCCAAGCCTCGGCCGTGTCGAGGTGGCTGGTGTCCATGGCGGTGGTAAAGAGGACCACCTTGCCACGGAGCAAATGCGGATCGAAAGTCCGTTCGAGCAGGGCTGGCCGTTTCTTGTCGTCGGCATAACTCACGACGACATAGCTGTTGGTCTCGGCAGGCTGCACGTCCCAATAGCGCTGAACTCGCCGGAGGAAATCGTTCAAAATCGACGCCCATTTGTCTGTTGAATTCACGGAAGGGCGCGAACAAACCATGCGTGCTGGGGAGATCGCGCGAAACGGCTCCTTTGGCATTCGGCGACTTGATGATGCGAACCAGCTTGCCGGGCATAAGGAGGTTGGCCTCGCGCGTGTCGGCATAGGCCGAGGTTACGAGTTGCGTGCCGCCAGGCATAACGGCCAGACCGCCGCCTTCTTTGACGAATTGCTCGAGGAGTTGCCACAGCAAGGCAGGCGGCTTGGCCACATTCAAGAGGCAGATGCAGCGGTAGGCCATCAAGTCCTGCGGCCTTTGGCCGGCGACTTCGATTGGCGTGCGGACATCGCACTGAAATTCTTCCGTCGATTCCAGAGCGAGTTTCAGAATTTCAGCGTCGCGGGCATTGTCGACGATTATCAGAACACGGCGGCCCGCTCTGATTTCAAAGGTTGCAAAAACCGCATCGTTCGCCGGAAATGAATCGCTCGTGGCCAGGCTAATGACGGCTTGATGCCAACCCGGCGTTAATCGGTTCCGCTCAAACGTAATCACCTGACTTTGCCCAGCTTTGAGCCGAACCAGTTTGTGTTCGCCGGCAGCTTCGCCGTCGATCTTGCAGATCAATTCCGTATCGCAATCTGCTCCCTGGGCGCGCACTGCAGCCCGCAATTGGAGGCGATGCTGTGTTACCAGCGACCTCGGAGCCTGATCGACGGCCAGCACCGCCACGTCCACCGGGCTCTCCGGGCCTACGTCGATGAGCAGCGAAGTGACGCCCTTACCTAGATTTTCGCGCAAGGCTTCGAGTTCATGTTGGCGCGTCGCGTCCCAACTGGCGGCGGTGCGATCCGTGAACAGGTAGAGGAAGCGCGGCAGCGTGGCTTCCTTGTTTTCTTCGCCGGTGTCCAGTTCAGTGAACAAGCGATAAGCTTCGCTCAGGCGACTGGTCAGCGGCCCGTTGGCGGGAATTACTTTGAGCGATCGCAAATGCTCGCGAGCCAGCGTCGCGGATTGGAACCAAGTGCCGCCAGGAGTACCCGAGTCGATGATCGCAATGGGGCTGCCATCGGGCAGATCGTCGATCAATTCCTTGGCCTTCTGCACGGCCAGTTCCAGACTGCTCTTTCCGCCCGAGCGATATTCCATGCTGACGCTGTTGTCGAATAGAAGAACCACCGCCGCAGGCCGCTCGCCGACGAGATTCAAGCGTTCGCTAAAAACGGTGGGCCGCGACAAGGCCAGACAAACCAGAACGATGAGGAGAACCCTCGCCAGCAGCAACAGCAAGTTTCGCAGCCGGAGCTTGCGCCGGTTGGTCCGCTGATTTTGGGCCAGAAAACGAAAAGCCGGAAATTTCACCAGCTTGGGCTGTTGCTTGAGCAGCAAATGCAGCAGCACGGGCGCCGCCGCCGCGGCCAATCCACCCAGGAGTAAGGGATAAAGGAAGCTCATCCCGCTAAAACCGCCGTTGGCGCTGCAGAAGATACTGCATAGCGCCTTGTCGAAATTGATGCTGGTGTCCATGGTCACGTAGTCGATGTCCGCTGCGGCACATTCGCGCCGATAAAGGTCACGGAACTCTTCAATGCTCTTCAGATAATCGTGCGCATGCCCCTGGCGTCGAGCGTCATCTTGCGATCTTCCTCGATGTCCTCGAATTCGACGACGCCTTCGAAGGGAAAGTGCACCTCAGCTTCATCCAGAATGTGGAACAGGATGATCTCGTTGCCGCGATGGCGCAAGTGGTGCAGGCTTTCCAGCACCGGCTTGGGATCGGTCAACAAGTCGCTGAAGATGACGATCAAACTGCGGTTGCGGATCATGACCGCCAATTGATGCAAGCACGCCGCCACATCGGTTTTGCCGGCAGGCTTCAAATTGGCCAGCAATCCCAGGATGGTGCCGAGCTGTTTGCGTTTGCTGCGCGGCTGCAAGCTGGTTTCGATGCGGGTTCCGAAAGTAACCAAGCCCACGGGATCTTGCTGGTGAATCATCAAATAGCCAAGTGCCGCGGCCAGGCAGATGGCATACTCGAACTTGGTCAGCTCCTGGCGATAGGTGTAAGCCATGGAGGCGCTGAGGTCCATGACCAGGTAGCCGGTCAGGTTCGTTTCCGCTTGGAACTTCTTGAGATAGTATTTGTCGGTTTTGGCGTAAACGTTCCAGTCGAGATCCTTGAGATCGTCGCCCGCCGTGTATTTGCGATGTTCGCTGAATTCGACCGAAAAGCCCTGGAACGGACTGGCGTGCAAGCCGGCCAGAAAACCTTCGACGATGAGCTTGGCGTGCAGATCGAGCCGCGCCACCTGGCGGATCACTTCCGGTCGAAGATATTTCTCGGTTTGATTCATGCAAGCGCCCGGCAGGCAGTATCCGCAACCAGCAATGTGCCCTGTTTGTCAAAAACACCCTGGCCATCGACCTGGTAGATGCCCTCCGTCTGTTGAGCGAGCCAGCGACACAGGATTGAACAGGCAAGCGACGCAGCCTCTCCTTCGGCTTCCGCGTCGGCAAAAAGCGTGAAGAGCTGTTTGGTGCAGACGAATGTGTCCAGAAGGGCCTCATGAGCAGTGGATGCCGGCAAAGTCTCCACCCAGGCACACCAGGAATTCAAGTCGCCTCGCAACTTGTCCTCCTGCACGAGAAATCGGCCGATATGCAAGCTGGACGAGCCCCCCAACTCCAGTCTAGCGGCAAACCAGCCCGTGTCGTCGCCACGGAAATGAGGCCGCACTGCGAAACCGTGGCGCAACAGTTCCTCGCAGAGCTCCGCAGGCGGGGGTTCTTTCTCGAGAGAGCCAAAGACTCGATGCCATGTGAACATGATCGCTAACCGCGTTTGCGCTTTTCGTATTTCGCGGGCTCAGCTTCGCCTACTGATTCCAGCAATTGCTGGATGATGTTGTCGCTCGATTTGCCCTCGGCCTGGGCCTGAAAATTGGTACTGATGCGATGGCGGAGCACGGGAATGGCCGCTTTTTTGATGTCGCTTACCGCCACGCTAAAGCGGCCCTCCATGGCGGCGAAGGCCTGGCCGGCTTGAATGAGGAACTCGCCGCCACGAACGCCGGCGCCCCAATCCACCATTTTCTTGACGAATTCCGGAGCCGTCGGATCGCCGGGCCGCGTTGCCCGCACCAAGCGGAGCGTATAGTCGCGGACGTAATCGCCCACGGGAACGCTGCGCACCAGCTTCTGCATGTTGACGATCGCTTTGCCGCTCAAAACTTTGGTCAGCTCGATCGTTTCGTCCCGGGCGACGGAGGCAAGAATCTTGCGTTCGTCTTCCAGTTCAGGATAGTCGATTTTGACGTTGAACATAAAGCGGTCGAGCTGGGCTTCAGGAAGCGGATAGGTCCCCTCCTGCTCGATGGGATTCTGGGTCGCAATGACGAAGAAGGGCTCGGGCAAGCTGTAAGTCTCCTGGCCCACGGTCACCTGCCGCTCCTGCATGGCCTGCAACATGGCGGCCTGAGTTTTGGGGGGTGTGCGATTGATTTCGTCGGCCAAAATAATGTTGGCAAAGATGGGGCCTTTCACGAAACGAAACTCGCGGCGGCCGGCTTCTTTTTCGTCCAGAATCGTAGTGCCGGTAATGTCCGAAGGCATCAAGTCGGGCGTGAACTGAATCCGCTTGAAACCGACGTCGAGAATCTGGCTCAATGAGCTGACCATGCGCGTTTTGGCAAGCCCGGGCACGCCCACCAACAGGCAATGGCCGCGCGTGAAAATGGCCGCCAGAATCTGTTCGATGACATCGCCCTGCCCGACGATGACCCGGCGAATTTCCTCGAGCATAATCGCGCGTGTCTGGCTGAATTGCACGAGATATTCACTGATTTTGTCCGTAGACACAGGCGAATTTTCCCCCGGCAACTACTTCTTCCCTTAGCGCGACTTTGCTCATTGTAAGCGACTCGGCCCTTTCGCGGCAGGGCACTTCATTCGACGTCGGCAGCCCCGCTGGGAATCCAACCGATCTGGCCGTTGGCGGTGCGCACTTGCAACCAACTGCCGCGCCGGGTGAGAACCGATACCAGGGCGCGGGCCGCAAGCGCGCCTCGCTCGTGGCAGGATAACTGAGGCCGTTGCCTTCGCGTAAAAACGGCGGTTCGCCCCTGCGAACCACGGCCAAAGTTTCGCTGAGCGTGCGCTGTCGCCCGGTGTCGGCCCAAAATAGCATAATGACAATGGCTGCGGCAGCGACCATTGCAACCAGAGCCAACAGAACTCCCGATCCCATGGAGCGGAAAACGACACCAGCGATACGCATCCAGGCCGCCGCGTAAAGCAGCAGAGCCATCAACCAAAACGCGGCACGCAGTCCCTTGTTGGTGGCCAGCACGGCGGCGGCTTGGTCCCAAGCACTTGTAGGTTCGTCGGATTGCACCAACCTCGCCCGTGCGGCCGTCAAGCGCGAAGCCACGGCTGGATCAGCCGCGCCAGCGCTGGGCCAATCGGTAGGCCAGCAGAGCGTGAGGCCAATCACCAGCCAGCGAAGCGGCATTACCTTCATTCATGTACAGCGGCAAATTCATAGGCCGTGCTCGACGAAGCTGTGCGCAGACGCCAGCGAGCGTTCGATAGAGCGACCGCGGGTCTCGACCTTCTCGAGTTGCCTGGCCGATTTCCTCATGCAATGCTCGTGCCCGCTCGAGGAGAAGCATCGGCTCGTTGACCTGATCAAGCCCTGGTGGCAGGCCAAGCACGAAGAAAAGTAGCAGCATCAGTCGCCCCCTGTTTGGCGACTCTCAATTTTGCGTGCTCGAGCGACTAGCTGGCTTAATAACTCGCGAGGAACGCCTCCGTAAAGGTAAGCCCGACAAGCATTCTGCAATTCTTGGCAGTGACAAGGCATGCCATGTCCCAGCAACTCGTCTTTTCCCGCTATCACACTGCGTTTGGGACCAAGCAGAAGCCGGACTTTGGCGTCGGCATCGGGCGCCTGCGGATCCACCATCGACAGGGCGTTGGCCAGCTCACGCGTGATGGAACACTCGGATTCCTCCTTGCTCCGGAGGGTCCGCCATTTCCTAGCACGCAAGCAGATCAAGACAGGCGGGACAAGTGCGACCAAAGCGACCAGGCCCCAAGTAGGTTGCCATGGCAAGCTCTTTTCGACCAGCAAATCGGTGGAAAAATCGAAGGGCAGATCAGCTTCCGAAGGTGCCTCCGGGATGCCTTCGATTTGCAGTGCTTGAACCGGCGTCTTCGCGCGTTCTTTAACGCGAATGGATATCGACTCGCTGAAACGCGTTTGGTAGCCGCGTTCGGGCGGAATGGACCCGGGAACATAGTAAACGAAGCTGAAGGGCGGAATGGCATCAACCGCGGCGTTCTTCGGGCGCAGCTCGAATTCGAACTCGCGGGCTTTCTCCTGAGGGAGCCAGGCTCGGCCAAAAGCCGAATCGCAAATCGTGCGTCGAAACCGCGGACCTTGCGCAAGTCGGGGACAGGCAGCGTCGCTAAGGTGGGCGGGCCCTTCAGCGCAACTTGTAGATGAGCGGATCCTCGACCTGGACCTCGGTGGGCGTAGCGCTGACCTGCAATACCACGGCGCCGACAATGCCGCTGAAGGCATCCGGGCGGCCGCGCACGGGAGGCGGTTCGGGCTCATCGGCGGCCAGGCACAAGAATGCGGCCAGCATCACCAAGCAGCTCAAATAGCAATTTCGTCCCGATTTTCCTTGCTGAGCCGCCACAGCAGATTCACCAATCCTTCTTTGGCGCATTTATATCGAGCACGCGCTGGCGGCGCTGTTCCAACAATTCCGCCTGGATCCGCTTCTCGGCATTGGCCAGCAATTCCAACGCGGCCGATGTTGACAGGGCATTTCCTCCTTCGCCGATGGTCAGCGGTAAGTTGCCTTTACCAGGATTGCTTTGCAGATTCTCTTCATCGTCTCCTGGGTCGTGGCCATCGGCGCGTCGGGAGCCGTCGGCAGCTCCGCCGCGTTTATCGCCGGGCTTCTCGGAACCATCGCCTGCATCCCCCTCTCCGCCAGGGCGTTCGCCGTCAGGGCCGGATTTTGGGTTCTGCCCTGGAGGCGGAGCAGTCTCTGCCAGAACCAAACGCGAAAGCTCCAGATTATGCCGGGCGGTCTCCCTGAGGTCGGCACTGCTCGAGGGAGCATTGAACACTTCCCTAAAATCGGCAACTGCTCTCCGGAGCATTCCGGTATTATTGCCCGCTTGCCGAAACAGACAGATCCCTCGAACGAACAAGGCAACGCTTCGGCGCTCTTGGCTGGCATCTTCAAGACACTGCCGGGCACAAACCAGCGCGTCGTCATATTGGCCGAGCCGGATATGGGTCAATGCTTCGTCGAGGGCTGCGAAGCCTGGATCGCTGGAAAGCCGTTTAGCATGATCGAAGGCAACTTGAGCCTCCTGATATTTGCCGGCAAAAAAGGCCCGATAACCAACGCGCAGCATTGATTCGGCATCGTCCGGGAACGCAGCAGCCAGCGAAGCACAGACCAAGCAGATCAGCAGGAGTGCCGTTGCAGAGGGGGCCGAAGCGCGGCTGCCGTTTACGAGCAGGCCAGAATCTTTTCAAGAAGACTCTAATTTTCAAGAATTCAGCCAGAAAACAGAGGAGCGCCGCGGCAAAAAACCAACCTTGATGCAATGGCGGCTGCTTGACCGTGCTCGAGGCCGTCTCGGCGCGGGGCAGTGGTTCGATAATTTCGTCGTACAAGCCAACGAGATCGCACGGTTGCGTGGCGCGCGGGCACGTAGACGCCGCCTGTTGCCCTCGCTATTTGTCGCAAGGGCTCTCTCCTTCAGGCTCGTCTTCACATGTTCTACGGTCTGTTTGCCGCCTCGTCGTACCGGCAGCTCCAGGTCCCAATTAGCCTGGGGATTGCCGATGCCGATGGCGTGCACCGGCGTCTCTATGGCCTGCACGGCTTTGATGCCCGCAAAATATTCCTGGTCGTTCGCCGGGTCATCGCCGTCCGAGAGAAGCACAATATCGGCAAACTCGCCGGCAGCGGGATTCACAGCGGCGGCAGCGGCTTGCAGCCCCTCTCCCAATCGGGTTCCCGAGGCGGAGCCAGGCTTGTCGGGCCGCGTTCCCGGGGGCGGGGTAGCCGGATCCAAACCAGCCGCCAGCTCGCGAACGTGCTGGTAATGGCGCGTCAAAGGACAAAGCAATTGTCCCCGACTGGCGAAGCCGACCAGCGCGAGGCGAACGCCGCCCCGCTTCTCCAGGTGATCGCAGAGTCGCTGAATCGACGCGCAGTAGCTCGCCCGCAACGGCTGGGCAAAACGTCTGTTGCCAGCATGCTTCGGCTCAGATCCACGACGAGAATCAAATTGCGCTCCGAAGCCACGTCTGCGACGCTGTTCGTTCCCCAAATGGGACCCGCAACGCCCACCGTGAGCAGAACCAATCCGTAGAACCAGCGCAGGTTCGATAACAGCCAACCGCGAAACGAAAATCGAGCAGTCTGGCCGCGCGGTAAGTTGTAGCCAAGACTGCGCCAGTCTGAACGACCGCCGGCGATGCAAGAAGGCCCCCAGAATCATGAGCAACAGGCAAGCGGGGACCAACGCCAAAGTTAGTGGCCAATGCCAGGTTAGGCCCAGAAATGCGAAAGCTAGATGCACCGTATCGACCTTGACTACCGTGTCGAGACAAACTCATCGCGAAACCAACACTTCCCCTGCTACCGGAACTGCTTTCGGCTGTGCGCCGCAGGGCCAGTTCTTCTCCCCCCCTTGGCAAGGGGGGGTTGGGGGGGTCTGACGCGACGTGACCACCCACGGTATTAATGCGCCTGCCCTGATCTCCTCCTGCGTGAACTTTACCGCTTTGGGGTGCAGATTCTGCAACCCCCCCTGCCCCCCCTTGCCAAGGGGGGGAGAAATCAGTGGCCGTTTTCCTGGTCAGTTTTGGTTGACGTTCTCTACAATCTGTCCTCTCCTCCTTACGGAAACACCGGGCAAAATAACGCATTGAGCAACCAAGCGCTCCACATACCGACGAGGCCCGCCATGCCGAACCAAACCGCCGCATCGTGATACTTGCGATAAAGAGGCGTCTCGATGGGCGATTTCTCGAGCGTGTCGAGTGCTTTGCAAACTTGGGAAAGGGCATTGAGCGTCCGCTGCCTGAAAATACTTTCCGCCGGTTGCTGCGGCCATGTTGATTAACGCCTGCTTCGCGGCGGCCCGATCGACTTTGGACTCGCCTGGCGCGGATGCTCAGCTTCTTGATCGGAACCCAGATCAATCGCGTGTATGGGCACTCCCAAGGCTGCGGCCAAGCGCGCTGCCGCCAGCGGCGATAGGGCGGGCGGCGGCACATTGTGTTCGCCATCGGTCAGGAGCAGGATGGCTTTGCGCGATGGCGCCGCGGGACCACATGCTGCAACGCCAAAGCCACCGCATCGCCGATATTCGTCTGCGATTCCTGGGGCATGCGGCGCGGTTGTTCGTTGCGGATAATTTGGGTCAGCGTGTCGTGCGCCAGTGTCAGGGGACAAGCAATCTCAGGGCGCGTTGAACAGGTAGCCAGGCCAATCAAATCGTCTGGGCGACCGGCGAATTCCGTACCGTCGGATCCGGCCCCGCCAACGACAAACAGTTCCAGCACGTTTTGTGCTGCTTGCAGCCGGCTCACCGGCTGTTGGTTCCACGTGTAATCGGTCTCTGCCATGCTGCCGCTAACGTCCAGGATCAAGAACAAAGCCACGCCTTGCGTGGTGTATCGGGTCCCCGGGTCAGGCCAGCGCGGTCCAGCCACCGCTGTAGCCAAGGCCAGGCATCCGGCGATTCGCAGCCACTTGCTTAGCCGCGTCACCAGGCGACTTTTTCCTACGGGCAGGAGGTGCATGGTATGGCCTAAAGCATGCAAAACCCCAGGCCGCGGCCGGCGGCTCCAGCGCCATATCAAGAAGACTGCCAGCGGCGCAAAAACCAACACCCAGGGATATGCGAAGCTCGGCATGAAGAGCCTACGCGAATTGCGATCGCTGCTTCTTCACGATACGCTTGGTGGATGACGTCCACAAGGTGGGGCCAGTTCAAGTGAACGCTGGCAGTATCAGTTACAAACGGATACCATCGACTTTGCCTGAACCTTCCCACCTGAGATGCAAAAATGATCCGTTTAGGCATCGTCGATTTCGACACTTCGCACGTTCTGGAATTCACCCGACGACTCATGCATAAGGGGGTCGCTCAGGAACAATGGGTGGATGGCGCCGCGATCGTCATCGCCTGCCCGGGTGACTCGAAGATCATGCCCGGCTCCACACATTCCCGGTTACACGAAAGAAATGAAGGCCTTGGAGATCCGTGAGCCCAGGGCCCCGAGGAAGATGATCGGCAAAGTCGACGGCATGCTCGCGGAATTGCAGGAAGGCGGCCGCCATTGGGAACGGGCCAAGCTATTCATGGAAGCCGGCATTCCTTGTTACGTCGAGGCAGTCCCACCTGCGGCACCGCGGACGCCCGCAAAATAATCGAGCTGGCTGAGAAGGAAGGTTTGCCGGTTTTCTCTTCCTCCTCGTTGCGTTACGCTCCCGAGTTGGTTGGCTACCTCGCTTCCGACAAGCACGGCCGAATCCTTGCGCGGAACGCACGGGCCGGCATCGTTACATGACCGCAACCCGGCGACCACCGCTACGGCATTCACGCGGTCGAAATGCTCTACAACTACCACGGGGCGGCGAGCGCGGTCACTTGCCTCCACGAAAGAGACGCTGACTTCGTCACGGGCCTACTCGGCGTGATGACCTATCTCGGTGGCCGTCCGCGGCATCCGCGCGGGCAAAGCAGATTACGGCTGCCGGCTTTTCGCCGAGAGATCGATCGACAACGTGGTGGTTAGTACGAGATTTATCTATCGCGACCTTCTCAAACAAATCGTGGCGTTCTTCAGCTGCGCGAAGCTCGGCGCGGTTGATCCGAGGACAACTCTGGAAATCGTCGCCTTCATCGAGGCGGCTTTCAAGAAGCTGAACAATGATGGGATTAGCGAGAAACTGATCGTCTAATTTAGCGAGCCTCCCACGTTAGTGGGGAGAGTTCTGCGGTGAACTCCCACTAAGTGGGAGGCTCACTTGATTACGAGGAGGCTCGCTTGATTTCGTGGGAGGCTCGCTTGATTTCGTTGGCATCTCACACCCTTTCGCCCAAACCCGGCTCCCCATGGACAAGCTGGCGTTCGCCCGCTCTTCCTTGAACAGGTGGGGCGGTTACTTTCCGCCGCCGCGATTCGATCGGCCAGTCTGGGCAAGAACCGACTGACGAAGACGAGCAGGCTTGCCCTGAGAAGTGAGCGTCGTTTCCGCTTTCCCTTTCGCCAACGCCTTGAGCGTGGCGTCCGGCCACTGCCTCGGCAGTCATGCCGCGGAGATGGTCCATCTTAAGCAGGGCTTTTTGCCCGCCCATGTTGTCGCGAGAAATTCGTCTGAGTCAAACCCGGGCTCGACGACGAGAACGTCGATGTTGCCTTTCGACTCCGCCGGAGTGCTTCGGAGAATCCTTGTACGGCGAACTGGCTGGCGGAGTATTCGCTGCGCGGGGATGCCCCGTTTGGCCGCGATCGAAGAGACATTCAGCAATTGCAGGATTCCTGCCCGCCTTGAGCAGGGGCAATAGCACTCGGCGTCGTTCCGGTAAGCCCGAAGAAATTCACTTCCATGATCTTGCGCAGTCGATCCAGGTTGGCATCGATGAAATTACCCGTGGTGCCCAGACCGCCGGCATTATTGACGAGCACGTCCAATCCGCCCAGCTTTTCTTTGCGCCGGCCTGGCCATGGCTTCGCGGTCGGCCGCCGACGTTACGTCGGCATGCACGATTGCTAACGGATGGCCAAGCTCTGGGTGGCCTTGTCTTCCGCGAGCTCTTGCAGCAGCGGCTGCGACCGGGCGGCCGCCAGAGACTTTGCGCCCCTTGCCTTGTCGGCTTGTCGCAAAGCCAGGGCCCTGCCAATGCCTTGCCGAGTGCCCGTGATGAGGATTCGCAACCCTTCGATCGATCGCTGGCTCATGACCCGATGATACTCCGAACATGAACTTTGAAAACTTTGTGTGGTGTTTCTCCTTCATCAATTCTGCCCGCCAACTTGAAGAAAACTTGAGGAAATTCGATGAGCAATTCTGGAAAGTGAGCGAAAGAGGGAACGAAAACTCCGGCTATTCCGAAGGGCACGATAACACCGAACAATCACCTGGTAATCAACGTATCAAAGGGCTCAGGCAAGCGTCGATAGTGGAAGTGACGCGTGCTCAGCGCGGCAAGACGAGGACAATACGCAAGATCGCTGCTCGCCCAGGTCCCCGAGGAACGCCATGAGCCTTCACTTCTCGCGCCGCGACTTGTTGCGATCCGTCGTTCTGCCAGGAGTGGCCACACTCTTGCAGAGCCAACCCGTAGCCGCGGCCGGCCCGTTGCATTTGCACGAACAGCCAGGCACCGTCAGCGGACTGCACACCGGCGCCGCGTCGGTGGATACGCTGCTGGCGGAAGGGGTCGAATGGCATCTATGGCATACCTGGCGCAAGAGAACGAGCTTTGGGACACGATGAAAACCAGAGGCGTCGACTATCTCCTGGTCACACACGAGTTCTCGGCCGCCGCCATGGCCGATGGCTACGCTCGCGTAACCGGAAAGCCGGAGTGCTCTGCATTGTGCCGGGGCCTGGGATTACCAACGCTCTGACCGGAATCGCCGAAGCATTGCTCGATAGCATTCCGCTGGTTTGCCTGGTCGGCGACGTGGCCCGGGGAAAGAAATATCGGCCGTTCCAAGTTCACGAAATGAATCAGGGGGCCCTGCTCGAGCCGGTGTGCAAGGAAGTGATCGAGCTGCGTCACGCCGCCGAGATTCCCAGCTGCGTGCGGCGAGCCTTTCAAATCGCACAAGGCAGGCGAACCGGGGCCGGTTGCCGTGGTGATCCCGTACGATCTGCTGATCGAAACTTACCACTTTAACGATCCGCCTTTGGCGCCTTGCGGTTCACCGTGGGATGAGGCTGCTGTTTCAATTGGCGCCTGTGCCTGCTATCGCAACCGAAAAGCGCGCGTCGGCATTTATGCCGGCCAGGGGTGCATGAATTTTAGTGGCCAGCTAACTCAGGTCGCCGAAACGCTGCAGGCGCCCGTGGCTACGAGCGTTTCGGGCAAAGGAGTCATTCCCGGCAATCATCCCTTGGCGGTTGGCTATGGATTCGGGCCGCAGGGGCGCGGACAGCGGAAGTGGCGTTTCAATCGATCGACCTTCTGCTCGCCATCGGCGTGAAGTTCAGCGAAGTCTCCACTGCCTTCTATGCCGATCCCGCAGCCGCGCCAGTCATCCATGTAGATGCCAATCCGAACAACTTGGGACGCGTTCTCAAGACGAACGTCTGCGTTCCAGCCGACGCCGGGGCGTTCCTTTCCGCGGCTGCTGGAATCGGGCGATTCGATCCGGCGTTGCACTGACAACGGGCTGACACAGCGCGATTTGCGCGCGCAAGCAAGCCGACACCCGGAAACACGCCGAGATCTATGCAAAATGCGGCGCGGACCCGATGGCGTTCCTGCTAGCCCTGCGACGTTCGCTCTGCCCGAACGCATTGGTGTTCGTCGACGTCTCCATGACCGAGCATTGGGCCGCCGAGGCATTTGAAGTCTACGAGCCACGAACTTATTTCAACCCCGTGGATAATCAGGCTATGGGCTGGTCGATCCCGGCGGCGCTTGCGCAGAAAGTGCGGCCGGGCCGGCAAGTCGTCACCGTGACGGGGGATGGCTGCATGCTGATGACATCACTCGAGATGTTGACCGCGGCGCGCGAAGGTCTGCCCGTGAAGTTCTTCATCCTCGACGATCAGGCCTACGGCTACATGCAGCGTCTGCAAAAATCGGCTTACTTGCGACACCACGGCCACCGCGTCTGCGCACCTGGATTATCCCGCTTTGGCGAAAGCCCTGGGATTGGGCTACGTCGAAACCCATCAAACTTGCGAGCTGGAAGTGCCATCCAAATGGCGTTGAACACGCCGGGGCCGGTGCTGGCCCGCATCGTCATCGATTACGACAACGCCCCGGTTCGTTGGTTGGACGCGGTGGAGGGGCCGCTTCACCAAGGAATTGAATACCCAGCAAAAGATGCGTTTCGTTTCGCGTATGGGGATACGTTCGCTCGAACTTCACAAGGTTAACGATTAAATCGTTGGCTCTTTGGAATGGGAAAGGGATGCTGCCTCCCTATTCGGCAACTCTTTTGCAAAAGCAAGCTTAGATCGGTGCGAACGCAAAAGAAGGCCGATTTTCGAGAACCTCAGGGTTGGATTATTACCATGTCGCAAGTTCTCCGCTTGGCGATGAAAACCATCGGGCTGAGGCGCGTTTTACAAGGCGGGTCAGCACAGATAGCCGCCCTCGGGCATCAGCGCTTGCAGACGTTGATCGCTGTGGCCAAGCATCGTTCTCCCTATTACGCGGACCGTCTACGCCACGTCGATCCGTCGCGGGTTGCGCTCAACGAGCTGCCCACGCTGACGAAGTCTGAGATGATGAAAAACTTCGACGACCTGGTGACCGAGCGCGATTTGAAGCGTTCAGAATTGGACGCATTTGTCAGCGATCCCGGCCGGTTGGGTGAATGGTACAAGGGCAAATATGCCTTGAGCCGCACTTCGGGAACTCAGGGTGAGAAGGCCCTGATCGTGCAAGATCGTTCGATGCTCGAATTGCTATTCGCCTTGCAGGTTGCCCGGGGAAGTGCGTTCCCTGCCACGGTCGCCAGCGCCATAACTCGATTTATCAGTCCGGGAAGGTTTGCGGTGATAACCATTGGTCGAGGCTTCTTTCCGACCGCGACGGGAATCGCCTACTGTCCGGAGGCTTCCAAGCGCTTCGTGAACAGGCTCTGGATCCAACAGACCGAACCGATCGAACAGGTGGTTTCCCAGCTCAACGCTTTCCGCCCACAGGTGATTTTGTCCTACGCGAGCGTTCTCGAAATGCTCGCCCGAGAGGTGTTAACCGGGCGGCTCCGCGTGACGAAAAAGAGCGGGTTGCGCCAGGTCCTCAACATGAGCGAACCCATCTCGCAAGCTGCCAAGAAATTTGTCGGCGAAGCCTTCGGCATTGCCGTCACCGACAGCTATGCCATGGGCGAATGCATGGCTCTGAGCACGGCCTGCCCGCAAGGATATGGCATGCACGTGCAGGCCGATTGGGCGATGCTCGAGGTAGTCGATCAAGACAATCAGCCCGTCCCGAACGGCATGCCCGGTCAGCGAGTGCTGGTGACTAACCTCTACAACACGATCCAGCCATTCATTCGCTATGTGGTGGAAGATGTGGTCACGATGAGCCCGACGCCTTGCCCCTGCGGCAGCCCGCTGCCGGTCATTCTTCAGGGTCGAAGGCCGCAGAGACGAAATGGTCTGGATCCGCGACGGCGATCGTTTCCGGGAAGTTCACCCCTATGTGTTTGTCGATGTGCTGGACGAATGTCCCGAAGCCGGGGCTTACCAAATCGTGCAAACCGAGCGAAATCGGTTCAAGCTGAGGATTTCGCCGGCCCAAGGCCGGCAGCTAAGCCGAGACGACTTGGCCAGGTTGATGCGCGAGGGGCTGGACCGGTTCAATTTAGCGGGCCTCATTCAGTTCGATTTCGAATTGAGTCAACGCATTGGCTCCGACGTGCCAGGCGGAAAACTGAAACGCATCACCAGCCTGGTTGGGCCGCCGGAGAGAAGCGCGGACGGTGCACGCGTTCAGCCGAGGTCGGTGGCATAATCCCAGCTCTAACCGCCCGTCTTAACAACAAGGACTTGTGCCATGCCCACGGTACTCCGTGGGCATGTGAGGCCCAGTGCCCCCCATCGACAACCATCTACCGACTGGGTCTTAGAATTCGGACGCATTCGCGAAGCACCGAAATTCATCAGCGCACATCGCCTAATGAAGTTGACGTGTCTCACATGCCCACGGAGTACCGTGGGCATGGCACCAACCACCGTTTGTGACAGCACATCGTCATCATCTCGTACTTACTGTCGCAACGGCCGCTGCCAAGCTTCCTTCAATTGATCCAGCGGGGCCCAGATAATCCATTCGCCATTTTTGCCGGTGCAGCGCAGCCTTGCTTGCTTGCAGGTTGACCCAATGCGATGCAAGGGAAGATCCGCAAAGTGCGTCCCAGGCGTTTCGACTCCTCCGGTCCAACTTCCAGTAGGAAACGCGTCGTAGATTCGCTGAAAAGGAAAATTTCGTCCGCCATGCTCATCAAGGCTTCGGGCCGGAGAATGTCAGCGCCAATGCCTCCTGCAAACGCCATCTCCGCCGCAGCTACAGCGAGTCCCCCCTCGCTCAAATCGTGACAGGAACGAATCAGGCCCTGGCGAATGGCGTCGTGCAGGGCCGCGAAAATCCGCGGCGCCATCACTACATCGACAACGGGTACTTCTCCGCCTTCTCTCTTCGTCACTAAATGGAAATGGGAACCACCTAGCTCGTCCTTGGTTGTGCCCAGAAGGTAAAGGACGCTATCGGGCCGCTTCATGTCCATCGTGGCGCATTGCCGCACATCGGGGAGGTTGCCCAATGCGCTGATAAGCAGCGTGGGCGGAATCACGATGTGATGTCCGGCCGATCGAAATTCGTTTTTCAGGCTGTCCTTGCCGCTGATGAAGGGCATGCGAAATGCCAGCGCCAAATCGCGGCAGGCCTCCGCAGCCCGGACCAGTGAACCAAGCACCTCGGGGCGATCCGTGTCGCCCCAGCAGAAGTTATCCAACAGGGCGATGCGCGCCGGATCGGCGCCGACACTGACCACGTTGCGAACTGCCTCGTCGATGGCGGCAGCGGCCATGCGATAAGGATCCAGATCGCCTAGACGCGGCTGAATGCCGCAGCCCAGCGCGATGCCGCGCCACGAGCCGAAAATGGGTGCGATGACAGCGGCGTCGCCGGGGCCGTCCAGATGCACGCCGACTAACGGCTTCACCATGGTGGCGCCACGCACTTCGTGATCGTAAAGACGAACGATCGATTCTTTGCTGCATACGTTGTAGCTGCTCAGAAGCTGCTGCAGAACCACGTTGTAATCGAGAGCATCAGCAGTTGGCTTCGCTGCGATCGGCTTTGCCGGCGGCGACCAGCGCGCCTGCCGGACTACCGGCGGACGGCCGTCGTGGAGAAACTGCAAATCCAGATCGCCCACCTGGTTTTCGCGATAGAAGAGCCGCAAGCGGCCGGTGTTTTCGAACGCGCCCAGTATCGTGGCTTCGACATCTTCGCTCGCACACAGATCGTGCAAAGCCGACCAGTTTTCCGGCGGCACCGCCAGGACCATTCGTTCCTGCGCTTCTGAAATCCAAATTTCCGTGTAGGAGAGGCCGTCATATTTGAGAGGCGCTTTATCGAGATTGACGCTTGCGCCAAGATCTTGACCCATCTCACCCACAGCGGAGCTGAAGCCCCCTGCCCCACAATCGGTGATCGCGCTGAACAGGCCGCGATCTCGGGCCACGAGCAGCACATCGAGCATTTTCTTCTCGAAGATGGCGTTGCCGATTTGCACGGCTCCGCCGCTCAAGCTCTCCGACTCCGCGGTCAGTTCTATCGAGGAAAAGGTGGCGCCATGAATGCCGTCCCGTCCGGTACGACCGCCGACCGCGACAATGTAGTCGCCCGGATTGGCGGCCTTCCGGCAGCGATTCACCGGCAACAGCCCTACGGTTCCGCAAAAGACAAGCGGATTCCCCAGATAGCGTTCGTCAAAACACACGGCCCCATTCACTGTGGGGATTCCCATGCGATTGCCGTAATCTTTGACGCCGGTGACGACGCCACTCATGATTCTGCGAGGATGCATTACGCCGGGGGGCAGGGTGCTTGCGGAAGTGTCAGGGGGCGCGAAACAAAACACGTCCGTATTGCAGATCGGTTCGGCGCCCAGGCCGGTTCCCAACGGATCGCGAATGACCCCGCCCAGGCCGGTGTTGGCGCCGCCGTAGGGCTCAAGAGCTGATGGATGGTTGTGGGTTTCGACTTTGAAGCAGACGTGAAAATTATCGTCGAACCGGACCACGCCGGCATTGTCCTCGAAGACGGAGACGCACCAATCGTCGGCGCCCATCTGCTTGCGCAGCGTGTCGGTTGCGGCGAAGATGGTTTCTTTCAAAAGGTTTCCATAATGGCGATCTTCGAGTTGGATCCTGCCTTTGAGCGTCTTGTGCGAGCAATGTTCCGACCAGGTTTGGGCGATGGTCTCCAGTTCGATGTCGGTCGGCTCACGTTGCTGAGATTGAAAATGCGCCTGAATCGTCTTCATTTCGACGACGCCCAAGGCCAGCTGGCCTTTGCGGCTAATGTCGAGCAGGGCATCGTCACTCAGTCCGGCCAGACCCACATGACATAGCTGAAATCGGTAAGCGTGGCCCAACGCCATTTGGGCAGGACCCAACGGTCTCTCAATGATTTCTTCGATGGCATCGTTAGCCAACACACGGCGCAGGCGTGCATCGCTTCCCGCTTTCGCATCGGCCAGATAAAAACGCCGGAACGTTCGCACGGCTTGCAACGGCAGTCCCAAATCGCGGGCGGCATCCATGACGCTCAACGCGACGGGGTCCATGACGCCGGGCTTGGGAAGCACGGTCAACGCCGGCTCGTGAGCTTGCCGAGGCGAATCGACGCCGTGAAGCTCACCTTCTTCTACGAGAGGATCGAACAGCAACTTGACGAGCAGAGCTTCGGCATGGTCGGCATCGAGGTCGCCTTGCACCAGATAGCCGCGGGAAGTGCGGGCGATCATCTCCACACCGCGAGCAGACTGGGTTAGCAGGCCATATTCCTGCGCCACCCGATCGAGCTCAACGTCCTGACCTATCGGGGCGATTTCAATTTCCCAAAGCATCGCGAAATTGCTTCCCTTGTTCAAGAAGAGCCTCGATCGCAGGTCGATCTGCCTTTTCGAGGGCGTCGTGCCATTCGTCGAACGTGCATCGTAGGGCCTGCAACGATTGCAGAATTTCCTGGCGGTTTTCCAGGAGAATTGCGGACCATAGTCGGGGGTCGCCGGCGGCAATCCGTGTGGTGTCGCGCAGCCCCTTCGCTGCCAGTCTCAACTGATCCGGCTGCAATCGCAAGCTCGCACCCAAAGCCGAGGCTATGATGTGGGGCAGATGGCTCGTCCGCGCCAGCACGCGGTCGTGCTCTGTCGGGTCCATTGAGACGACCGTGGCGCCTAGTGCCTGCCAAAACTGCGAGACCCGTTCAACCGCATGCGGAACAGTTTTGGCAGTGACCGCGACAACAACCGTCCGCCCCACAAGCAGGTTCGCATCGGCGAACTGCCAGCCCTGCTTTTCGGACCCGGCCAGCGGGTGACTCCCGACATAATAGGCTGAGTTTTCGCATAGTTGTTCGATCGACTCGACGATGCGCCGCTTGGTACTGCCGACATCGGTAATCAAACACGATTTAGGGCAGACACCGGCAGCAATCTGAATCTGGGCCGCGATTTCATCGACCGGAGTGCAAAAAACCATGAGATCGGACTGTGCTGCGGCGGACTTGAGATCGACGGAGATTTCATCGACAATCCCACCTCCCCGAGCAGATTCGAGGTTACGCGCTATTCCGACCGACGCCGATGATCCGGGTGGCAAGTCTGCGCCTCCTTCACCGCCAGGCCGATGGAACCGCCCAGCAAGCCGACGCCTACGATCGTCAACGTTCCTATGTGCATCGAGATAGACGAGTTCTTGCGTGGAAACCGGATCGCCACTTGCGGAGATTCTATGGAAGGGCAGCCTGGTGCTCCACGCCCTAAATGCAGCTTGGCGGCGCCGGGCAAACTCGGCTATGATGGCAGAAGGCATGCCTGCCTCCCCGCCGCTTGTCAGTTCGCTGGGATCTCATGAACATGAAAAACTCTTTCTTCCTTGCCTGTTTTGCTGCCGTAAGCACGCCTTTCTTCGCGACTGAATTCGCCGCCGCCCAGCCCGATGCCAAGCCGGCTGCAGCTCCAGCGCCGATTCGTTCCCTCAGTGTGTTTCCTGCCACCGTTCACTTGAAGGGCCCCTACGCTACACAGCATTTGATCGTTTCAGGCGAACTTGCGGATGGCCGGGTCGTGGATCTCACGGCGCGAAGCGGAATACCAGTTCACCGGTTCGCCGTTGACCACGGCCGATGCGCCTGGAAAGCTGAGGATCGCCCGAAATGGCAGCGGCGCGATGATCGTTACGGCTCGCGGACAACGCGTCAAAGTTCCGGTCGAAACTCGCGGCGCCCAGGATGAACCGGCCATCGCTTTTAGCCGGGATATCGTTCCGATACTCACGAAAGCCGGTTGCAACCAAGGGGCTTGTCATGGCGGCCATCACGGCAAGGGCGGCTTTCGGCTCAGTCTGCTTGGTTTTGATCCCGTCTTCGATTTCGATCAAATCGTGCAGAGTTCCAAAGGGCGGCGCGTGACGCTCGTCGAACCCGATCAAAGCCTGGTGCTTTTGAAGCCGAGCCTGACCATTGCGCATGGCGGCGGCCGGCGGCTGCCGACGGATTCGCCGGGCTACGCCTCGATAAAGGCGTGGCTCGAGGAAAGGCGCCGGCGCCCACATCGAAGGATGCGACGGCTACCGCCATTGAGGTTTGGCCCCTTAAACGAGAAATGGCCCCTGGCGAGCAGCAACAACTCCTCATTACTGCACACTGGAGCGACGGCCGTCAGACCGACGCGACCGATTTCGTTCAGTTCGACAGCCTCAACGACAGCACCGCGACCGTCGATGTGCGCGGACTGGTGACATGCAAGGAACGAGGCGAAACCCACATTATGATCCGCTATGCCGGCCAAGCTGCGGTCATGTGCGTCACTTCGCCGTATGGAAAAGGTGAAGTGGGCCCTTTCGGGCGTACAACTTCATCGATGAGAAAATCGCCCAGAAATGGCAAGAGCTCGGCATCGAACATTCAGGCGATTGCACCGATGAAGAGTTCCTCCGTCGCGTTTCTCTCGATTTGATCGGCGCCCTGCCTACACCAGGCGAGATTCGTTCGTTCCTGGCCGACGATAAGCCGGAGAAACGCTCGAAGCTAGTGGCGCAACTCATGGATCGTCCCGAATTCATCGATTTCTGGACGCTGAAATGGGGGGATTTGTTGCGCATCAACCGCAACGACCTCAACGAAAAGGGCATGTGGAGCTTCCGCAACTGGATCCACGATTGCCTACGCGATCGCCGGCCTATCGACGCCATGGTCCGTGACATCATCACCGCCGAAGGCAGCACCTTCACGGATGGTCCGGCCAACTTCTATCGCACCGGGAATTCGGCGTCGGATTGGGCCGAAACAACCGCTCAGGTCTTTCTCGGCGTGCGCATGCAGTGCGCCCGTTGCCATCATCATCCCTTCGAGAAGTGGAGCCAAAACGATTACAACGGCATGGCCGCCTTCTTCTCCCAAATGGGCACCAAGAACAGCGACGAGTTCGGCATCTTTGGCCAGGAGCGAGTGGTTTTTTTGAAGCCGGGGCCTAGCAAGTCAATGAAGCCGCACCCCCTGGACGGCAAAGAATGCGACGATCCGGAAGACCGCCGCCGTCTGCTTGCGGACTGGATGACAGCGCCAAATAATCCGTTCTTCGCGCGCAATATCACCAATCGCTTTTGGGGCTACCTAATGGGCCGCGGCCTCGTTGAGCCTCTGGACGACATGCGAGCAACCAACCCCGCGAGCATTCCCGAATTGCTCGATGCCCTCGCTGCCGATTTCGCCCAGAATGGCTACGACCTGCGCCGCTTGCTCAGACAAATCGTTTTGTCGCATACCTATCAACTAAGTTCCGCCAGCGCGGCGGCCAGCAGTCCCGATTCGCAAAATGTTTATTACGAGCACTACACGGTAAAGCGACTGACGGCTGAACAATTGGCCGACGCTCTGGATCGGGTTACGCTAATTCAGGAGAAATACGCCGGCCTGCCGGCCGGCACCAAGGCGATCCAGCTACCGGATAATGGCGTACGCTCTTTCTTGCTCGATCTTTTCGGCCGGCCTCCTCGTCAGATCTCCTGCGAATGCGAGCGCGGCACGCAGCCGAACATCGCCCAGGCATTGCACCTGCTGAATGGCGATTTCTTGACCAAGAAGATTGCCGCCAAAGATGGCCGCATTCAGAAGCTACTCGCCAGCAAGTCCCCGCTTCCGGCGAGCATCGACGAACTCTACCTGGCAACTCTGGGTCGATCCCCGCGAGCCGATGAAGCCGCCAAGGCGAGCGATTGGGTGCGCAAGTGCCTTCCGAACGCGAAGGACTGCAGGATTTAATGTGGGTGTTGCTGAACTCGCGAGAGTTTTTGTTTAATCATTCACGCAAGTAAACAGGACAGGGCAACTAAACGGGACAGGTCTCATTTCGCAATCAGACACTGCTTGCTTCAAGTATCCTGTGGCGAAATGAGACCTGTCCCGTTTAGTTGCCCTAGCGTCAGCCCTCATTCCCAAAGATACCACCGCCGTTTGATTTTCGGGCCGTAAGTCAGGCCGAATCGCTTCATGGCGATATCTTTCACGCCTTGCACCGCATCCTCGGCAGAGTCGGTGACAAGGATGCGATCGATATCGTGCGCATCGACGGTTTGCTCCGCCAATAGTCGGTCGCGCATGAAATCGAGAAGCGGCTGCCAGTAATCTTTGCCCATGAGAACCAGTGGAAAATCCTGGATCTTGGCCGTCTGGATGAGTGTGGCCGTCTCGAAAATCTCATCGAGCGTGCCGAACCCACCGGGCAAGGCGATGAAGGCGTAGGAATATTTGATGAGCATCATTTTTCGCACGAAGAAATCGGGGAACGTTACCCAGCGATCGAGGTAGGGATTCGGTTGCTGCTCTTTGGGAAGTTCAATGTTGCAACCCACTGAATAACCGCCGGCATCCTTGCGCCGCGGTTGGCGGCTTCCATGATGCCGGGGCCGCCGCCTGTCATGACCGTGAACCCAGCCTGTGCCAGTCGCACGCCGACCTCGCGAGCAAGCCGGTAATGCGGCTGATCCTCACGGAAGCGTGCCGAGCCGAACACGGTCACGCAAGGACCGACGAAGTGCAAGGTGCGAAACCCTTTCACGATTTCGAAGATAATCTGGATAACCCGCATCAGCTCGAGCCCGCGCCGTTGTGGGCCTCGAAGAAAATGGGTTTCGGCAGACGGCGGAGGCCGCTTGCCCCAATCCGTCGGCACTTTCGCAGGTTCGGTCGGCAGCTTCGCTGAGATCTCATTCACCTTGCTCGCTGGTTCCAAATCAAAATCTCCATTCAAGTCAAGATCGAACGAAATCAATGAATCCCCGCTCCACGTTCAGATTGGTAAGTCGGACGCGGAGTCGATCGCCGACATGGATTCTCCGCCGGGCCTCGAGGAGTTTCCCCTCGGCGGGCGGCTGCAGCAAGCGAACCCAGGTTCCTTTCTCCGACGATCCGGTGACGATGGCGTCGAAAGTCTCGCCGATGCGGCCTGAGAGGAACAAAGCCGCCGCGGATTTTCGCACTTGTCGTTCTACTTTCTTGGCGGCGTCCTCCTGGGCGGTGCAATGCGCAGCAGCGCCTTGAGTTCGGCGGAATCATAGGGATGCTTGCGCAACCAGAGCCGCCTTGAGCAATCTCTGCGTGATCAGATCTGGGAATCTGCGATTGGGCGCCGTGGAATGGCTGTACTCGCGAACGGCCAAACCGAAATGGCCGCCCGATTCCTTGCCGGCGTCTTGCACAACATACTCACCGGCGCCCAAAAGCTTGATGACGGTCAGCGACAGATCGGGGAAACGAAGCGGGTCAGCCTGACGGCGCCGCGTCAGGAACTCGGCCAGCATTTTGGAATCGGGCGCTACGGGAAGGTGATCGCTCAGACTTTTGGCAACGACGCGAATGCGGTCCCATTTTTCGGGCGTGCGCCACAATTCGTTGGAGCACCGGCCAACCCCGTTTCTCCAGAAACTTGGCGGAAACTCCATTGGCGGCGATCATGAAATCCTCGATCAACTGTCGCGCTCGGTTCGTGCGCTGGACGCGCAAGTCCACCACCTTTCCGTCGCTCAACACGGTTTCGGGCTCGATGGTTTCGAGATCCAAGGCTCCGTGGAGGTAACGCACAGACCGCATGCGCTGAGCAACCTGGTCCTGCAAACGCAGCTGCTCGGCCAGATTTTTGATTCTCGACACTTTGTAGGGCGGCGGAGCAGCATCCTCCAGCCAAGCTGCGACGCTAGGATAAGCGAGTTTGGCGTGATTGTGGACCAGGGCTCGGTAGATGTCCCCATGGGGAATGGATCCGTCGGGCGCTGTCGACATCTCGATCACCACGGCTAGCCGATCCTCTCCTTCGGCGAGAGAGGTAAGGTTGGTGGAAAGCTTTTCCGGCAGCATGGAAAAGATTTTGGCTGCCGTGTAAACGGAAGTGGTGTTGGTCTTGGCGTGCCGATCAATGGGCGATGCCGGCTTGACGATGGCGTCCACGTCGGCAATCGCGACCAAGATTTTGATGGTGCCGTCCGGCTGATGGTCGGCGACAGTAAGCTGGTCCAGGTCCATGGAACTGTCGTTGTCGATCGAGCACCAAAGGATCGCCCGCAAGTCGCGTACCGAAGGGCTCGTCTCCAAGCTCGGACCCTGAATAGCTTTCAATTGCCTCAGCGCTGCCGCAGGAAAATCGGGCTCGAGGCCTCGGTCGATCATGGCTTGGCGAGCGATGGCTCCAAGATCGTTCGAACCAGTCTTCTCGTTCATCCGGCCAATCTCCTCGTTTGGGGGGTGCAGCTCTCCAGAAAAAGTCGCTGCCCCTTTACTCTGCACTAATTGATCTTCGCTTGAAAGGGCGCGAGCGGGGCAACTAAACGGGACAGGTCTCATTTCGCCTTCAGGTTCTGCATATCTAAAGGATCCGGTGGCGAAATGAGACCTGTCCCGTTTAGTTGCCCCGTTTATTGCCGATTGACCATGGCCCCGAACGATGCGAGAATCCTGGGGCCTTCAGAAGGAAGGCGCAACCCATGTCCCGCCTACGAGGAGAATATTGACTATGGCCACCGTAGCCCCAAAGAAGACTGCATCGGCGCCGCGCGCTCCACAGGTAAAAGATCAGGCATTGTTCATCGGCGGAAAGTGGCTCGATAGCGTTTCGGGCAAAACCTTCGCCACGATCAATCCGGCCACCGGTCAGACCATCTGTCAGGTTGCCGAGGGCGACAAGGCCGACGTCGAGTTGGCCGTCAAGGCTGCCCGGCATGGCTTTCGAGTCCGGCCCCTGGCCGAAAATGAACGCCTCCGATCGGGGCCGATTGCTCAAGCAAACTGGCCGATCTGATCGAAAGCCACAAGGAAGAGCTGGCAGCCCTGGAATCGCTCGACAACGGCAAACCCTATCGCGATTCCTTTAGCCGCCGATTTGCCACTCACTATCAAGTGCTACCGCTATTACGCCGGCTGGGCCGACAAGAATCACGGCAAGACCATCCCCGTCGACGGCAATTATTTTTGCTATACGCGTCACGAGCCGATCGGCGTCGTCGGCCAGATCATTCCCGTGGAATTTCCCGCTGCTGATGCAAGCGTGGAAATGGGGGCCGGCCTTGGCTTCGGGCTGCACGATCGTGCTCAAGCCGGCCGAACAGACGCCTCTGACTGCCCTGCGCGTGGCCGCCCTAGCACAGGAGGCGGGCTTCCCCGACGGCGTCATCAACGTGGTTCCCGGCTACGGGCCGACGGCCGGTGCGGCGCTCACCAGCCACATGGATGTCGATAAAGTCGCCTTCACTGGCGAAGGCAGCACCGGCCAAATCATCATGGAGGCAGCCGCCCACAGCAATCTCAAGCGCGTCAGTCTGGAGTTGGGCGGCAAGAGCCCCAACATCGTCTTCGCCGACGCCGATCTCGATGCTGCCGTCGAAGGAGCGTACTTCGGCCTGTTCTTCAACCAGGGCCAATGCTGCTGTGCCGGCAGCCGGCTTTTTGTCGAAGAAAGCGTTCACGACAAGTTCGTCGAAAGCCTGGTGAAAAAAGCCCAAGTCGCAAAAGGTCGGCGATCCGTTCGATCCGGAGCACGACGCAAGGTCCGCAGGTTTCACAAGAGCAATGCGACCGCATCATGGGCTACATCGATGCCGGCAAGAATGAAGGCGCCAAGCTTTTGACCGGCGGCAATCGCGCCGGCGACAAAGGCTATTTCATCGAGCCGACGGTCTTCGAGGGCGTGACGGATGAGATGAAAATCGCCCGCGAGGAGATCTTCGGGCCGGTCATGAACATCCTCAAATTCAAGAATGTCGACGAAGTCGTTCGCCGCGGAAACAAGACCTTTTACGGGCTTGGCCGCGGCCGTGTGGACACGAGATATCCACAAAGCCCACCGTTTGGCCAATGCGCTGCGAGCCGGCACCGTCTGGATCAATTGCTACGACGTATTCGACTCGGCAGCTCCGTTTGGCGGCTACAAGATGAGCGGGCAAGGCCGCGAATTGGGCGAATATGCTTTGGAGCTGTATACCGAAGTTAAGACGGTTTACGTCAATTTGGGCTAAGCGGCAGAAATACTGCGACAAAAAAATCTGGGGCAAAAACATGGGCATTGGAATTTGTTTTTTGTCCCAGATTTTTTTGTCAGATGCTTTTGATTCAGGTCCCAGGTCTACTTGTGCTTGGCGGCAAAATTCCGATGGCAAAAAATAATTCCCTTGTCTTATTTTTTTGCCATACATCTTTTTGCCAGCTGATTTCGATCAGAGTTTCGCCTCCGGGTTTGTCGCCATCGGCTCGCTGAATTCGGAAACCAGTTCGTCCAAAACCGGCTCGACTTCGGTGCCCACAACTTGCATATCGGGCTTCATGCAGAGATAGACCACAAAACCCACCAAACTCAGCAACCAAACGACGGTGCGCTGCGCCAACGACGCCAGCACGCCTGCGGGTCCGGATTTGCCTAATTTCGTATAGAGGTACCCAAATCCCGTTTCGCCTGCGCCCATTCCTCCTGGCGTGGGAAACAAGGCTTGAAGCCCGGTTCCCAGCGGAACGATCAAGAAATCTTCACTCAGGGTCGGGAAGGTATCGGGCCGGCCCGGATCGGCAAAGATCTGACTGGCGTAAAAAAACGCGAGCACAAAGCATATATGGCTGCAGATCGAAACGCTAATCGCTTGCACGACGCTTCCCTGTTTCAGGCGATACATCCACATGGCCCGCCAGAATTCGGCCAGCGTGTGGCCGATTTTAGGAAGGCGCTCGAGCCGTCCCGCGAAAATGGTCGCTCGGGCCGCCGGTAGCATGAGTACGACCATCCAGCCAATCAGCGACATGCCGATCACCATGGAGGAAGTGAACACGACGAAGCGGAGGTAGGCATTATCTTGGACCACTGGATTCCCCGTCGCCCAAAAAAAAGCACCAAGAAGAACAACGACCCAGACCAGCCCCCAAAGCCCGATGGCTCGGTCGAACAGCACCGTCGACACCGCGACCGTGCGACGTTGTTGTTCCCGCGCGATCATGGCTGCCTTGATGATGTCGCCCCCGATGGAACTGGGGAGAAACGCACTGAAAAAAAAGCCAACGAGCCCCAGGCGCATGGCGTTGAAAAGTGAGAGAGACAGATCCTGGCCCGAACCAGAATGTACCAACGGAAGAACGTCAGAAGCACTCCGATCCCATAAATTGCAGCGCAGGCGCAAAGCGGAACGACTTGGAGAGGATTCTCCAACGATTTGACCAAGCCGGGGCCGTAAAACCAAATGACCAGGCCAAGGATCGCCGGGCCTAAAAGGTGCTTGCCGGCTGCCAATAGCGTTCTTTTCTTCACGAGCCCTTCCTTTGTGCCCCGGCAGCCAGCCTGGTCAAATCAATTGACCCTCATGGGATCAGGCCTTAAATTGAGAAGAGAAGCATCCCAATAGTGGATCTTAAACAATCAATCAAGGCCGACCCCCCCACGCCGGGCTCGTGCAAATTGCACGACAGGGTCGCAATTCATGTTAACCAAGCGTATCATTCCTTGTCTGGACATCAATGGCGGGCGCGTGGTCAAGGGGACGAATTTCCGCGATTTGCGCGACGCCGGGGATCCGGTCGAGACGGCCCGCCGCTATGAAGAGGAAGGAGCGGACGAGCTGGTTTTTCTGGATATCAGCGCCAGCCACGAAGGCCGCGACATTTTATTGGACATGGTTCGGCGCGTCTCCGAACAAGTCTTCATGCCGTTCACCGTCGGCGGGGGCATTCGCACACTGGAAGATGCCACGCGGTTGATTCAGGCCGGGGCCGAGAAAGTGAGCATCAACTCCTCGGCAGTGCGCGATCCTCATCTGGTGGAGACAGTAGCCAAGCGCTTTGGCAGTCTGCGCCACGGTGGTGAATATCGACCCACGCCGAGTGCAGCGCGATGGTAGCGAATTCTGGGAAGTCCATATCAATGGCGGCCGGGTGCCTACCGGATTGGAAGCCGTCGCGTGGGCAAAAAACGTCGAATCGATGGGGGCCGGGGAGATTGTGCTGACTTCTATGGACGCAGACGGCACCAAAGCCGGGTATGATCTCCCTATGACGCGAGCGGTGTCGGAAGCGGTTCATGTGCCTGTGGTCGCCAGCGGTGGCGCCGGCAGCCCCGAACATCTGCTAGAGGTTTTGACGCGCGGCAAGGCAGATGCCGCCTTGGCCGCCAGCATTTTTCATTATCGTGAATATGGCATCGCAGCGACGAAACGCTATTTAGCGGAACAGGGCGTTCCCGTGCGGCTCGTGCCGGGTAGATAAACGAGCGTTGAAGAAACGCCCTTTTGCTATTTGGGTGCAGAGATCTTCAAGAGGACTAATTCATGGCTACCGCAGATGTCGAACAGGCACTGGAAGAACCCAAGATCGCTGCCGAGGTACATGGCAGAACCCGAGGTCAATGCGCTTTTTCGCATGGTCATGAAACACGAAGGTTCCGACTTGCATCTCAAAGTCGGCTTACCCCCCATGATGCGCTTGCGCAACGCCATCAGGCAAATGCAAATGCGGCCGCTAACCCAAGAGAACATGGAACGGCTCCTCTACCCTATTCTTTCGGAACGCTCGCGGCATATTCTCGACGAGACGGGAGGCGCCGACTTTGCCCACATCATCGGCAACGACGAGTGCCGCTTCCGCGTCAATCTGTTCAAGCAACGCGGACGGTTAAGCCTGGTTGCCCGCCGCGTCAGCAGCAACATTCCCAATTTCGCCAAATTGGGGCTCCCGCCGTCGATCGAAAAGCTTTGTCACTACGATCAGGGGATGGTGATTCTGGCCGGGGTGACGGGTAGCGGCAAAAGCACGACCATCGCTTCCATGCTCGACTACATCAACGAGCGCGAACGCGTGCATATTCTGACGATCGAAGATCCGATTGAGTATCTGTTCGTCGACAAAAAGGCGGTTATCAATCAGCGCGAAGTCGGCATCGACGTTGTCGACTGGGATATCGCTCTCAAGCATGCCGTGCGTCAAGATCCCGATGTGATTCTGGTCGGCGAAATGCGCGATCGCGATACATTCGAGGCAGGCATGCATGCCGCCGAAACCGGCCACCTGGTGTTCGGCACCATCCATGCCTCGACGGCGCCCAGCACCATTGGTCGTATTCTCGATCTTTTCCCGGCCGATATGCACAATGCCTTGCGCCAAAGCTTGGCGTTCAATTTGAAGGCGATCGTTTGTCAAAAGCTTTTGCCCAGCATCAAGCCGGGCGTGCAACGGGTACCGACCAACGAAATCATGATCATGAATCCAACCATTCGCGATCTGATCATCAAGTCGGAAGACAAGAAGTTATCCGATGCCATTCGCATCGGTTTCCTGGAAGGTATGCTCGATTTTAACGAGAGCCTGCGTCAGTTGGTCGAACGCGGCGACGTCGATCGAGCAACCGCTCTGGAAGTGGCGACCAACCCGGAGGCGCTGAAGATGGCGTTCAAGGGAATCAAGATCGCTCAGCCTGGTATTCTTTGAGGCCCTCATGAAACTGCGTCACGTTAGCGCCCGAGCGTGGGCCACGAAGATGAAACGGTCGGGTTTCCCAACGCGCCGCCGAGGGAACCCGGGCGCCATCCTGGTGCTGGCGGTGATCGGCGCCGCGGTTTGGGCGTCGCCCGCAATGGCCGCCGAAGCCCTTTTTCCGCGCGGGCCGGGTTCTACTTCAGCATTCCCAAGCTGCTTTCGTTGATCTTGACTTATTTAGTCTGGGTCAGCACTTGCAGCTGGATCGACCGGGATGCTTTTGGCCTGAGGATTCCGTCCGAATGGTGGAACACGGCCTCATTTGCCTGCGGCGCCGTTGGCTTGTTGATCTGTTGGACCTTGCCGTTTTATTGGATCTCGTTCGTAATCCTGATCGTGCTCATTGCTACGCCCGCCTTGCTCTACGTCAACGTCCGCAATCAACGCGTGCCCGAAGATCAGCGCTGCTGACCAAGAAGCATCTCGCCGAGCTGGCCGAGAGATTTCTGAAACTTCGTTTTCGCAGCAGCAAAGAGGACGATTCGGAAGCGCCGCCGATCGAATTCTTGGGAAAGAGCGCGCGCGGCGAAGACGACGAGGCGCGCATTCAGCGGGCCGCTGCCTCCAAAGGCTACAAAGCCGCTCGCGAAATGGTCTACGAAGCGATGCAGAAGCGTTCCACGGACATCCACCTCGAACCGACCAAGGACGAAATGACCGTCCGTTTCCGCATCGACGGCATCTTGCACTCTGCCGACCCCTTCAGCCGGGGCATGGGCGACGCGGTCCTCAACATATTCAAGGTTTTGGGCGATCTGGACATCACCGAAAAACGCAAACCCCAAGACGGCAGCTTTTCGGCGCAGGCCGCTGGCCACCTGATCGATTTCCGCATCGCCACCGCCGGCAGCGTGACCGGCGAGAAGATGGTCATGCGTATTTTGGACACGTCGCATCAGATCATCGACCTGTCCTCCCTGGGCATGCGCGACAAGCTTCGCGACCGCCTGCACACCATCGCCGATCAGCCGCACGGCATGCTCATTGTTTGCGGGCCGACCGGCGCAGGCAAAAGTACGACACTTTACGCGTGCTTGAGCGAGATCGATCGGTTCCAGAAGAACGTCATCACCGTCGAAAACCCGGTCGAATACAAAATCGAGAACGTTACGCAGATCGAAATCAATCCTAAGGCCGGCAAAACCTTTGCCGGCGAATTGCGCAGCATTTTGCGGCAAGACCCCGACGTCATCTACATCGGCGAAATTCGCGACAAAGAGACGGCGGAAATCGCCTGTCAAGCGGCTCAAACGGGCCATATGGTTTTCACCACGCTGCACGCCAACGATACCGTGACGGCTCTGGGCCGGTTGATCGATCTGGGGGTTCAGCCTTTTATGGTTGCCGACGCCGTCAATGCGATTCTCGGCCAACGGCTGGTGAGGTTGCTATGCAAGAAATGCAAGGTTCGCTATAAACCGAACCCCGAGTTGCTGCGCAAAGCCAACTTGCCGGCCGACAAGATCCGCTTCTTTTTTCGACCGCCCGAAGCGCCGGGAGAAGGCAAGGACGACGACCACGAGGTCTGCGAGCATTGTGGGGGCACGGGCTATCACTCGCGGACGGGGGTGTTTGAGTTATTCGAGTTGACCGACAAGCTGAAAGACCTGATTCGCGAGAACCCGAATTTGAACACTATCCGGCAAGAAGCGGTCAAGAGCGGAATGAAGAACCTGCAAGAGGACGCTCTCCGCCAGGTGATCGAAGGCAAAACGTCGATTCAAGAAATGTTGCGGGTCTGCAAATAAAGCGGGGATTCATGCTTGGATTCTTCACGATTCTGATCATGCTTGGCGTGGGCTATGCTTATCTGCGCGAAGGGCTGGTCACCGCATTCGCCATGCTCATCAACGTGCTCTTGGCCGGCACCATCACATTCAATTTCTTCGAACCCTTGGCGGCGCTGATGGAACCGTCGCTGTCGGGGACCTTCTTCGCCGGCTACGAAGACATGGTCGCCATGATCGGGATCTTCGCCCTTTCGCTGGGGATCTTGCGCACCGCAACCAATGCCTTGTCGATTACCATGGTGCAATTTCCCGGCCCGTTGCAGCGACCCGGGGCCTTCGTAGTGGGCTTGGCGGTAGGCTACTTCACGGCCGGCTTCCTCATCTGTGCGCTGCAAACACTCCCCTGGCACCAAAACTTTATGTCGTTCGACTGGGAAACTCGAGGGTCGGCAGAACCGGTACGCCGAGTCCTGCCGCCCGATCGCGTATGGCTCGCTCTCATGCATCGTTCGGGAGCCTACTGCTTTTCGAGCCAAGAAGAGCCCAAGGGCAAGGACTCCAATTCGCTTTACGACAAGTACAAGACCTTCGATCCCGATGGCGTGTTCGAGATGAACTACGGCCGCTACCGGCGCTACGACGATCAAGGAAAGACCTTGACGCCGGGCGATTGACGGCCGTCAAACGATTGCCTTTTCGATGACAGTATTCTTATCTCGTTGGCCTGGACGCGTGCGGCCAAAGCATCGCGTGGCCTGCGCGGCGGGGTCGCGTACCCTGGTGCAATTTAGTTTCGCTCATCCTAACTGGAATGGTTTGCCGATGCACAAACTGGTCGCGCTCGCCGTCTTTGCCCTAACGCCGCTTTTGGCCTACGGCCAGCCTGCCCGCTCTTGGTACAGCCACCAAAACCCATCGATTGAAGGCGACGCCCAAGACGGTCGCTTGGGGCTACTACGATGCCGCGGCTGAGCCCGTTTTGCGAATCAAATCGGGCGACACCGTCGAGGTGGATACGCTGCTCACCAACAGTCCCACCGGACTTGAATGGGCCGGCGTGAAACCAGCCGACGTGGAACAATCGCTCCGCGACATCTTCAAAGAAGTGACCAAGAAGGGCCCGGGCGGACATATTCTGACAGGGCCGTGACGGAGAAGCACCTGAGCCGCGATGACGCCTACATGCTTGCCAGCGTCGCAGTCGATTTCAACATCACGCAATTGGTCGACGGCACCAAAGGCGTGCACGCCATGATTCCCAAGGCAATCTTCAAGGGGAAGTGATTCAGGAGCAAGCGAACCTCCCACGTAAGTGGGAGCGAGCCTCCCACGTAAGTGGGAGCGAGCCTCCCACGTAAGTGGGGGAGGATACCGCAACCTCCCCCCACTTACGTGGGAGGCTCGCTAGAATGCGCCCTATTCAGCCTTAGCGCTTTCGAGGAAACCATGCACTTCCCGTGCAATGGTGTGCGGACAGGTCACGAATGCCAGGTGGCCTTCATTTCTGAGTTTGACCACGCGAGAATCCGCCACGCCCTCGGCTAACTTGCGCAGACTTCGCTGCGATACCAGGAGATCGCGAGTGCCCGCCAACACCAGGGTTGGCGTGCCAATCCGGTCGAGGCGGTTGTCCATGTTGAACGATTGAGCCAAGCCAAACCGATGGGCCATGACGCTCTGATCGGTCTGCCAAGATTGCTGAGTGACGAACTCGAAAAGCGGGCTAGGCCCCTGGCTTGCCGAACAACAGATTGAAAAACTGATTGACGAACGCATTGTCCGGAGGCAACGGGTACGCCTGAGAACCGCACCGGCCACTTGTTGGAGCAGACCGCTCTCGAAGCGGGCGCCAACTCCCTGGACGGCTAAACGCCGTAGTCGGCTGGGAAACTTGGCGGCATACTCCAGGGCCAAAAGTCCGCCAAAGGAGACGCCGAGAACGGCAGTCTGTTCCAGGCCAAACCAGTCGATGATCTCACCAAGATCGCCCACCAGATCGGACAAGTCAAACCGTCTGCGCATGGCAAAACAATCGTCTTCACCGCGCAGTTGATAAGTGATTACCTGATAGTTAGCCGAAAGCAGACTGGCCAATGGCCCAAGCAATTCGATGCCGCCAGCCAGGCCTGGTACCATAATCAAGGGTGGTCCATGTCCCCAAATCTGATAGCTAGCCGTGTAATCTCGAAGGTGGGCTAAGCCGACACGATGCGAATTAGGCCTGAAAAATGCGCCGCTGGCAGAAAGCCATTCCTGGGTAGCAAGCACGAAATGCAACTCCCTGTTCTCTATTCCCAAACCTGCGGTTAAACACACCGTCTAATCCCATGGCTCTTATTGCACCCTCTGTACCAAGTTTGTTCATTGCGTCAACATGGTCATCATTTATGAAAAAGTCGCATAACTCACTTTCCCATAACATCTTATAAATTCTGTGAGTAGGCAATCAGACACCCGTCAACCGTTATCTCCGTTACAATGCCCCTTAGCGAATGGTGTAACGTCGATTATTCGGCGCTGAATAACGAGATTTCGCCACAGTATAGGTTGGAAGGGATGATTAGTGCGCATGCGTAAAATGCATCTTTCGATTGATGCATGCTAATTGAGAATATACGTTTACGATTAGTTGACGGAGGTCGCAATTGCAAGTAAACTGCGATCTTACCCATTGGGAGCAGAAACAATGGCGAGCTAGCGCCGAAATAACAGCGTCAACACGTTTGCAAGTGTAATTGCTCGAATAACTTAGGTATCAGCGCCAACAATTCGGCGCTGGCCGAATATGCTGAAGTTCATCCCGGAGAAGCTGATCCCATCCCGACGCATAGTCTTGGCCTTCGCCGGCGCTGCGCATGCTTTTATTCACTTGCAACTCTCCTGTACGTCCATACCGTTCCCGACCTGGGCATTCGATCCGCCTTTAATCCAACCGTTCGCCGCTTCGACGGTATCTGCCTGGACACATCTGGCAACACTTCCTTGGATCCAGAGGAAGGCGATTCGATTGTTCGGATAGGTAGCCGGCCGGTGAAAACCTGGCCTCAGCTGCTGCAGGCAACTCGATCGCTGCGCGATACTGCTTTTCCAGAGGTCCAAAACCTGTCCGAAGCTCAAACGCAAGCCTTGGACACAATGCGCTGGGAAGGCAAAGATTATGTGCGACTGGCATTCCAACGGGGCGCCGGACGGACGGACGAAGGAGCTATTCGTGTTGGCTGGTGCGAAGTAGGCTCCATGCCCTTTGAAGATGTGGCGCCTTCCGTCCTCTGGTTCTTGCTCAAAATCGGCCTCTTCGTGGTAGGCGCCTTGGTCTTTTGGAAACGGCCCGGCGATCGTTCGGCAACCCAGTTTTACATTTTGTGCATCTTCACGCTGATGGCTTACATGGGGGGCTATCACTGGTCGCGGATCGTCACCCAACCGGTGCTCATTCTCGGTTTCATGATTTCCGGGGTGTTTCTGCCCGCCGTTCTGTTGCACTTTTATTGCGTCTTTCCTCGGCCCAAGCAATTCCTGGCAGATTCCAGCCGCCGCGCTTTGCTGCGCCATATACGCTCTCCCTTTCCTGTTCCTTTCGGGCATGATCTTCTTCTACTTGCGGACCAGATGGCTGCGGAGCGGCTCATCCGACGATGCGGTCATTGCAAGCTTGAGCAACCTACTTCTACTCACCGATATTTACTTGGGGGTGGCTGGGCTGTTCTATGCGGCTAGTGTCGTCGCTCTGGTGCATAGCTATTTCTCCGTTCAAGACCTCATGGAGAAGAACCAGGTCAAGTGGATCCTGTTTGGATCGTTGGCCGCCATGTTCCCCATCGGCTCCGCGCTCTACCTAGCTGCCACGAACCGCAATGCCTTCGGCGCTGGTGCTGCAACTTGGCCCATGTTCGCCGCCTCGGTTTGTTTCACGGCAGCCTTCACGATCAGCATCACCCGCTATCGGCTCATGCACTTGGAGCAGATTCTCAGCTCGGGCATGGTCTATTTTCTCATTTCCTGCCTGGCCGGCCTCATTTATTACGTAGTCGTTTTTCTGGCGACTTTGCTTACCGGCAAACGCGGAATCATCGTTCTCCCAAGCCGTTTTGCTGAGCACCACCGCCCTGGTCGTTCTCTGTTTGCTGGACATGGCCCGGAGCAGACTCAAACGCACGCTCGACCGCCGGCTATCGCGCGAGAAGCATCAACTCGACCGCACGATTCGACGCATGGGCCACGCGATCGAGCAACTGATCGATCCTCCCACGCTGGCCCGCAAACTTTTGCACTCCTCGGCCGAAGTGCTGGCGGTAGTTCGCGGCTCGGTTTATTTGCGCGAAGGCGAGCCGCCCATTTATCGGCTGGTGGATTCGATTGGGCCGCCGCCATCGCTAACCGAGTTGTCGGCGGGCTGCCCGCTCATCGAGGATGTCGTACCGCGCGGCGCCACGGTCGCGGAAGTTCGCATGTCGATGCTCAGCCCAGCCCAGCGGCAGTTGCGCTTCTTGGGCGGCGAAGTGGCACACGCTCTGCTTCACGAAGGGGAGCTAATCGGCCTGTTGGTATTGGGCACGAAAGACCCTCACGGGCCTTTTAGCTCGGAAGATCTGACGCTGCTCGAAGCTTTCACGCAATTGACCGCGGTCGCCCTCAAAAGCGCCGAGCGCCACCGCACGATTGAAGGGCTCAATCGCAGTCTCCAAGACAAAGTCGCCAAAATCTCGGAACAACAGCGGCGCATCAATACCTTGCAAACTCAGCTCATGCGCCAAGCCGCGCCCGAGCCGAATGAAAGCGCGATTGCTGCGCCTTCAGCCGCGCCGCTCCAACCTGCGCTGCCGGGGCACGACTACATCATCGGCTCCGGTGAAGGGGTGCAACAACTCTTGCACATGGCCCGCAAAGCGGCAGCGGCGCAGGCCGTGGTGCTGATTCGCGGCGAGAGCGGAACGGGCAAGGAACTGCTGGCGCGGGTCTTGCACGATGGCAGCACCCGCGCCGGCAGGGCGTTTGTCAAAGTTCATTGCGCCGCCCTTTCGCCCGGCCTGTTGGAAAGCGAGCTATTCGGACATGTGAAGGGGGCATTTACCGGCGCTCACCGCGACAAAACCGGCCGTTTCGAAATGGCCGACGGCGGCACGCTGTTTCTCGACGAAATCGGCGACATCAGTCTCGATACGCAAACGAAACTGCTTCGCGTCCTGCAGGAAATGACCTTCGAGCGCATTGGCTCGAGCGATTCCGTCAAAGTCGACGTTCGTCTGATCGCCGCCACGCACCAAAACCTCGAAAAGCTTATCGACGAAGGTCGTTTTCGGCAGGACCTCTACTACCGTTTGAACGTCATCTCGTTGACGGCGCCGCCGCTTCGCGAACGTCGCGAGGACATTCCGGAACTGGCCGCTCACTTCCTGAGATCCTTCGCTGCCCGAGCGGGCAAACCTGTCGTTCAGCTCGACGACGATGTGCTGAACGTTTTGAAGCACTATTCCTGGCCAGGCAACGTGCGCCAAATGGAGAATGTGATCGAGCGGGCGCTGGTGATTGCCGAGGGGCAGACCATCACACTGGCCGATCTTCCCGCCGAGCTCGCCGACGAGGCGGACGCCGACTCTCTGCTCGACACCCTGGAAGATTCGCCCGACGAAGATATGGTTCCCGTCGGCATTCTGGGAGAACGTAGCGAACGCCATCGCAAGGAGCGGGAACGGCTGATTCGGGCGCTGTCCTCCGCCCGAGGCAACAAAGCGGAAGCCTGCGCGCGCCATGGGTCTGGCCCGAAGCACGCTGGTGAGCCGGCTCAAGAAGCATGGACTCAGCTAGGGATTCGCCGCCAACGACACACTGACGATTTCATGATCGTTGCGGACATAAACGTTGCGATTCGCGAAAGCCGGATGCGACCAAACTACCGGCCGCCCGGCCATCATGTTATCGGGCTGGATTAGGTGCATGCGGCCCAATTCGTGGTAACCGTCTCGACTAAGCTGCGCCAAAATGAGGTCCCCTTTTTCGCTGAAGAGAAAGTACTTGTCATCGTGCCGGACGAGAAAGGCGTTGCCCCAACGTTCTTCCTTGCCGGAGGTGGCCGCGAAGGTTTGCCAAAGGCGTTTACCGGTTTTCACGTCGATGGCGCGCGCAACTGTCCGAAGCTGCAAACGCCGTAAATCGTATTCTTGGTCATGACCGGCGTGCTGATGATGCTCTGTAAGCCGTCCGAATTGGCTGGCATTTCGCTGCCGCTGCGCGGTTCTCGAACCATTTGCCGTGCCAGATAAGTTGTTCCTTGTCTCCGGAAGGATCGAGCCCCAGAAGGAGCGAGCCATTGTAGAAGCAGGTAAGGAAAAGCTTGCCGTCGAGATAGCGAGGCGTCGCGATGGACATCGATGACTGTTCTTGGATCTTCCAGGGCTGTGTCCAGATCGTGCGCCCCGATTCGGGCTCGAGAGCGGTCACAGCCTCAGGAGACCAGATAATCAATTCGCGTTTGCCGCCGATTTCATAGATCATTGGCGGGCAGTAGCCGGTTTCTTTGCTCGATAGCGCATGCCAAAGCTCTTTGCCGGTATCCTTGTCGAATGCGACAACTAACCCTTTTTCGCCGCCGACCAAACAAATGAGCCTGTTGCCGTCCAAAAGCGGATGCGCCGCGAAACCCCACATCGGCACGCGCACGCCGCGATCCCGGACGAAATTCACCGACCAAATGACCTGGCCTGAGGTTGCATCCCAGCAGAACAAGTCGCCCATCGCCCCGAGCGTGTAGACGCGACCATCCTTCACGACCGGCGTGCAGCGCGGGCCGGAGGCGTAACTGACTTCATAGGGGCAAGCATATTCCTTCCGCCAGATAACATTACCGGTCTTGTCGTCGAGGCAGGTAACGCCTTCCACTCCGTCGACCTGGCTGCGTGCAAAGGCGCTGATCGGGTTCTTCGCTCCGCGCCAGGACGCGGTCGGTTACATAAACTCTGTCGCCGACCACGGCTGGGCCGGCATAGCCGCCACCAATCGGAGCCTTCCAGCGGTAAACGGGCCCCGAGGCCGGTAAGCTAGTAACGATGCCCTTTTGCGCCACACGCCGTTGCGCATCGGTCCAAGCCACTGCGGCCAATCGTCGGCGCCGGCGCTCCTGCGGACCAAAGAGCTGAGACAATAACGAAGGTGAATACCGACAAAATCCGGATGGGGAAGAAGGATTTTTTGACTGTTCGAAGGCCCTTCATGGCGCTCGCTCTCCGCAAGATTGTGGGGGTGACAGATCCGGACGAAACTACAATCGCAGCTCGCCCAACATTAAGACCTACGCTCATCCACCCAGAAATCTTACAAGAAAAAGCAAGCGCCGAAGTTGCGGGCTTCACGTTCCAATCGCGTCGACGAGCAGGCAACCGAGAGGACCGCCGCTGTGGCGGACCCGACAAGCCACTTTGGGTGCTTCGATGCGCAGCCAATCGAGCGGGCCGCCACTATAGCGCACCAGATAGGCCACTTGAGGATTCGGGCCGGGTAACAGCTCGATCTTGAAGTTGCCGCTGCCCGCGGGAAACTTTGGATAGGAAGCTTCCAGGTCGAAGTTTTTACTAGTCAAAATATACACCTCCGCTATCTGGCCTGCATTCCCCTCGAAAAGCAAACGTGGCACCAGCCTGCCTTGGAATTTTTCCATGGCGGAAGAAATCAAGAATTGATACCGGAAAAGGGCAGGTCGGGACAAATGCAGGGGAGATAACAAGTTATCAGCCTGTTCCGCGTCGCCGGCCTGATCGCTGACTTCGGCGAAGGCATCGACGTCGATCGGCAACGGTCGCTGCATCCAGTAGCCCAGGGCCCCGGCAAAACAGAGCAACAAAGCCGCGGCCGCCAGCGACCAGCGCGGGTGAGGCAAGGGCCAGGTGCGCCGCCTGACAACGGGTTCGCGGCGCAAGCCGGCAACCAGGCGCTCCCGAAGGCCATAAGGAATCGTCACATTCTTCATGGCAACGCCGATGACACGGTCCTCGCGGCCCGATTCCTGAAGAATCGCGGTACAAACAGCGCACTGGGCCGCATGAGATTCCAGGTCCGCGGCCACTTCCTCGGGTAGCCGTTCAGCGCGCGGGTTCAAGAACGGCAAGAGAAGACGGGCTGTTGTACAATCCATGATTCGGCCTCCGTCAACGGGATTCATTTCCGGTTTGATCCAGGAGGATCCGGAGATGAGCCTTGGCACGCGCCAACCGCGACATCACCGTGCCGATCGGCAGCTCCATCTGTTCGGCAATGTCGCGGTAACTGAAATCCTCGAAATAATACAGAATCAACGGCGTTCGGAATACCTCAGGTAGCTCGTTGAGCACGCACTGCAGCGACTCAGCGTCGACGTGCTGCAAGGGAGTGCTGGCTTTGTCAGGCAGGGCGTCCGGATCCACAGGGAGCCGCTCTCCTTGCCCGCGTTCCGAGCGTAGGCGATGCAAATATAGGTTACGCAATATGCGAAAGAGCCAGGCTTTTGCTTTTGCCGAGTCTCGCAGCTGTTCTCGACAGAGCTGGGCTTTGCAAAAACATTCCTGGGTCAAGTCCTCCGCGTCGGCAGCAACTCCCGCCAACCGGAATGCATAACAGTAAAGTGGCTGGTAAGACAGCGCAACCAGCTCTTCCACGCTGCTCTTTCCGGCAGGCAGCTCCATGAATTCGATCCTTCCTGTGTATGCACGATCCGACTCCCTGCTGTTTTATTCCATATTCCGGCAATCCCCTTACCGGAAAAAAACTTGTCCTTCATGAAAACTTTGCAAAACCGTTTTGCCTTTCGACCGCTTGCCAAGCGGGAGTTGGCCACATAGGAAGGAAGTGTGCACAACTTCAAGCAGCGCGATCGTTTCCACCGGCGCCTGCAGATCGGATGACTTTTTCCCGTTTGAGCCTGATGGTTCGGGAATAAACTGAGCTTCGCTAGCATCCTACTATCGGTGTGAGCTGCCGGCCAAAAAGGGCGGATAGTTAGAATCATTCCTGATTACTTGAAAGGTAGAAAGACGTGAAGAAGTTGTTCGCGGTCCTCGTTGTTGGTTCATTGACCGTAATCGGCTGTGAGAAACCTGCCTCCACTAAGGCCAAGTCCTTTGTTTCACCGCCACCCGCAGCCATGGATGCAGCCGCGGCCGGTCGAGAGAAAGGCGCGATGGAAGGCAAGGCTGCTGCCGAAAAGGCCAAGGCTGAGCATGACAAGGCCAAGGGTGACGCTCCCAAAGATAAAGATAAAGCCAAGTAATCCTTGGTTCATTGGTGCATGATTTCGATCGTGCCGACGACAATGTGATTTGCGCGGAATCAGAGGGGTGTCCTCTGTGTTTTGTTTTGTTTTCACCTGTGCAAAGGATGGATTTACTGTGAAGAAGCTTCTTGCGATCGCGTGCCTGTTTGCCTTCGTTGTCGTTCTTGGTTGCAACGATGCCAAGTCAAGTACCTCCACGACCACCATCAAGAAGGAAACGACGGAAAAGCCCAAGTAGTTCGATTGCTTTTCGGACTCTGAGAAAAGGCAAACGAGCCGTTCGCGGATTCTCATCCGAACGGCTCGTTTTTTTTCCTGGGGTAATATACCCATGTCGCGAATCGTCGTCGTTTTGCTTGCGGGGTGCATGCTCGCCATCATTCCGGCCTGCGCCGGCGGCCACCCGGACAGTCGCAATAAGGATTTGGATCGACCCAAATCGGCGGATGAGAAGCCGGCCGAGGCGCCGCGACACGATGCGCCTGCGGCGCCCAAAGATGGAAAAATGAAATGACGCGAGCAGAGGCAAGCTCCTGCGCCCGACGGCCAACTTGTTAGCCCGACGCGCCAGCGAGAGGGCCGTGTTGCTTCGGTCCGCGTGTTGTTCATCCAGATCTGCAAAAAAAGCCAGGATCAAACCCCGAGGGATTCTCTCCTGGCTCTCGTTTCTATCCAAACGTTTTCAAGTCAATTCTTGCTTGGCGAACCTGCCGCCAACAATTCGCCGGTTCCCGAAGCGCCCGAAGTCATTTCGAAATCGAGTTTCTTGTTGCCGTCGACTTCCACGACCTTGACGGTGATCGTGTCCTTGCCCTGGAATGCGCCCATCAGCAGACGCTCCGCAAGAGGATCTTCGAGCGAGTGCTCGATGGCCCGGCGTAGCGGCCTGGCGCCGAATTCGGGGCTGTAGCCCTTTTCGATGAGCAGTTCCTTGGCCTCGTCGGTCAACACGAGCGTCAGCCCCTTCTCCTTGAGCCGCTTGACCACTTTGCTCAGCTCGATGTCGATGATGTGCTTCATATCCGGCTTGTTCAAGCTGCGGAAGACAATAATGTCGTCTACGCGGTTTAAGAACTCGGGCCGGAACGAGGCTTCCATCACCTGCTTGAGCACTTCTTTCATCTTTTCGTAGGTGGCTTCTTCGTCGCGTTTACCGAAGCCGAAGCCGGCCTTGCCGGTGATCTGCTCGGCGCCGACGTTGGTGGTCATGATGATGATCGTATTCTTGAAGTCGACCACGCGCCCAACGTTATCGGTCAATCGGCCTTCTTCCATGATCTGGAGAAGCATGTTCCAGACGTCCGGGTGAGCCTTTTCGATTTCGTCGAGCAGCACCACGCTATAAGGCCGGCGCCTGATTTTCTCGGTAAGCTGACCGCCTTCTTCGTAGCCGATATAGCCCGGCGGAGCGCCGATCAACCTGCTGACGTTGTGCTTCTCCATGTACTCGGACATGTCGATTTGCACCAATGCGTTCTCGTCGCCGAACATGAAGTGGGCTAGCCGCTTGGCCAGCAAGGTTTTGCCAACGCCCGTGGGGCCGAGAAATGAAGCTGCCGATAGGCCGCTTCGGATCCTTGAGACCGGCACGGCTCTTGCGTACCGCCTTGGCGATGGCGCAGATAGCCTCGTGCTGGCTGATGACGTACTTGTGCAGCTCGTCTTCCATCTTCAAGAGGCGAGCCGTCTCGTTGTCTTCGAGCCGCTTGAGAGGAACACCGGTCATTTTGCTGACCACTTCAGCGATCACTTCTTCGTCGACCACACCGTCGATTTCTTTGGATTTCTCACGCCATTCTCGTGTGATGCTTTCCTTCTTCTTCTTCAGCTTGTCGGCCTGGTCGCGAAGCTGGGCAGCTTTCTCGAAATCTTGCTCGGCAACCGCCGCCTCTTTTTCGTGTCCTAACTGATCGATCTGCGCGTCCAGTTCCTTCAAATCCGGCGGCCGGGTCATAGCCTTCAGGCGGATGCGAGCCCCGGCCTCGTCGAGAACGTCGATGGCCTTATCCGGCAAGTAGCGGCCGCTGATGTAACGGTCGGAAAGCTCGACGGCAGCGCCCAGCGCTTCATCTTTGATCTGCACGCGATGATGCGCTTCGTACCGATCGCGGAGACCGCGAAGAATCTCGATGGTTTCGTCCTTGCTGGGCGGGTTGACCAAAATCTCCTGGAAGCGCCGAGCCAAGGCAGCGTCTTTTTCGATGTATTTGCGGTATTCGTCCATCGTGGTGGCGCCGATGCACTGGATCTCACCGCGAGCCAACGCCGGCTTGAGCACGTTGGAAGCGTCAATGGCCCCTTCGGCGCCGCCAGCGCCAACCAGTGTGTGCAATTCGTCGATGAACAGGATCGTATTCTTGGCGCGGCGCACCTCGTTCATCACCGCTTTGATGCGCTCTTCGAATTGGCCGCGATACTTGGTGCCGGCAACCATCATGGCCAAATCGAGCACGACGATGCGGCGATCGCGGAGCAACTCGGGAACGTTGCTGTCGACGATCATCTGGGCCAGCCCTTCGACGATGGCCGTCTTGCCCACGCCGGCTTCACCCAGGAGCACCGGGTTATTCTTGGTGCGCCGACTGAGAACTTGGATGACGCGCTCGATCTCATTCTGGCGGCCGATCACCGGATCGAGCTTGCCCTGATGAGCCAACTCGGTCAGATCGCGCCCGAAACTGTCCAGCGCTGGCGTCTTGGATTTGCCTTTGGTAGCTCGTTCGCTGCCGCCGCCACCGCCACTACCGCTGCTTCCACCGCTGCCACCGCCGCCAGTGCCTTCACTCGAATCCATATTGTGGCCTAGCAAGTTCAATACCTCCTCGCGCATGTCCTCGAGCTTGAGGCCAAGGTTCATGAGAACCTGTGCTGCCACGCCTTCTTGTTCGCGCAGCAGGCCTAAAAGCAGGTGTTCGGTACCGACGTAATTGTGATTGAGATTACGCGCTTCTTCCATCGAGTATTCGAGAACCTTCTTGGCTCGGGGCGTTTGGGGAAGTTTCCCCATCGTCACCATGTCCGGCCCCGATTGGACCAGCTTCTCGATCTCGAGTCGATTTTGCGCAGGTCAATGTCGAGGTTCTTGAGCACATTCGCCGCAACACCCGAACCTTCCTTGACCAGGCCCAAGAGTACGTGCTCCGTGCCGATGTACTCGTGATTGAGCCGTTGCGCTTCCTGGTTGGCGAGCTGCATCACCTTGCGGGCTCTGTCCGTGAAACGTTCATACATTCTGCCTTCTCCGACAAAAATTGATTCCGGTCGCGAGCAGCCGCATCACCTGTGTGAAAAAGGAAGCGGGGCTCGCTGATGAAGGTGCATCGCATGTTGGCGGGAAGGGCAGCCGGCGTCCTCGGTCGCTGCCGCTAGTCCCATGAAATTCTAATGTTGAGGGGTGCGCAAATCAAGCCGCCCGGCGCCGAGCGCCTCCGATATCAGGCGGATTTCGCCAGCCGCAGCTCTTTGAAATGGGGCACGGTTTCGAATGGCTTAGACATTTCCGCGATCGTTTCGCCCAGCTGTTGGATCTCCGCCTCGCGCAGCAGTCCCAGTTTTTTCTGATATCCCATAAACAGATAGGCGATGCGTTCCGGATTGAGCTCCATTAACCTGCAGCAAGTCGCATCGACTGCCAGAAGATCGTTGCCCATGATGAGCGCCGCCGAACGGCTTGGCAGTGCCGTTGAGCGGCCCATCGCCTTCCATGCCGATGATGCCATCGACAATCGCCAGCTCCGGCGTACGCGTCAGGGCAATATCCACGATGCTGTTGTCGATGCCGCGCCAGTGCAACTCGTTTTTGGGCCAGCCATAACAAACGCCCGGCAAGGTGCCGAACAAGTTCTTGAGAGAGAGGGTGGCGCCTGCCCAGTGGTGCGTCTTCAGCTTGGGCATCGAAATCACTACGTCCGCAGAGACGATCGTCCGCGTCAGATAAAGATGATCCAGCTTGGTCAAGCGGCCCATATTCGGGGTTTTTACGTATTCGTCGTGATTCAAATCGACAAATGAAACCTTGTAGTGGCGCAAAACGTCGCCCAAACCGCTCGCTTGTACGAGATATTCGACATTGCGCCAATGACCCGGTCCTTCGGCGATAACGATCTCTTTGGCGCCCTCGTGCTGGCACAGCTCGATGGCGGCTGCAATCACATTCGGATGCGTGTTGATTACCTTGTCACGATGATATTCGACAAGATTGGGCTTCAGAATGACCCGTTTGCCTGCAAGCGGGACCTTGACGCGAAAAGTATCGTATTGGCGGCGCAGCACATCCGCCAAATTGGCGTTGTAGTCGGCAACCGGCGCGACATGCACCGTTGCCGTGCGCTTGCACCGGACGCAACCTGCCGGCAGCCTCGATAGCCATGCCCCGAAACTTGGCGCCAGGCGTTCGCCAAACGACTTTTGTTGCTTAGGCATGGCCACGGTCATGGTTGGAACGGACCGGCCATCTACGACGCGCTCGGGGTTGGCCACAGCCGGCACTGCGAAGAAGTTATTGCGTTCGCCGGCCAAAGCCAACGCGGCCAATGCCACGCGTGCAGGGGCTTCGCGAACATAATGGGTTGCATTGCGCCCTTCACGCGCATCGATGATGCGGCTTTCGAGATTCGCCAAGTCCTGGCTGGTGACGCCGCGATCAACGTAACGTGCCAGGGCAATCGAGGCCCAGCAGAGATGCTCGACATCCTGGCTTTCTTTGGCATGGCCGAGTAAATAGCGAACGGCGGCCGCAATCCGCGGATGATTCGGCAAGCCTTGCAACGCCAAGAGCATTAGCGCGGTCGGCCCGGGAATGGGGTCGGTTCGCTTGCCCAAGACAGTCCGATTTCCGTAATTGATGCCGCCATCATCGAAGGCTCGATCGAGCAGCAGCCGCAACCCTTGTTGCACGCGAACTCTTCCCCTTGACATGCTTTGCGCAAACTAAGGCAGGCCCACGCCGTCGGCTCGACCCAGGAAAAGTTACCTTCCGCCCAGGGCCAGCCAAGTAGCTTCATGTCGATGTCGTGGACTTCCTTGGCCTGAGCGCTATCGGGCTGTTTGACATAGACGCTCAACAATCGGCTGACCGCCTTGTCCCTTTGCGGCAATTTAAGGTCGAGAGCTGCCATGACGAAGAGCGCCAGCGCTGTGGGCCAGGTCGCTTCGTCACGGTCCCCTTCCAGCCGGAAGCCCCCGTCGGCTTGGCAAGCTTGAAGGAGTATCTGGATCGCTCTGTCCCGATCTGCTGCAAATCGTTCGGCATCAAGGGAATAGGCCAAGATTGCTAAAGAAGTAGGCTCGAGGTGGGCCTTCTGGTTAGGTGCGTAACCCCACGCTCCTTCAGGGAGGCTTAAGCTTTTCAGTTCTTCCAGCAGAGGCAGGATGTCTTGCACGTTACAATCCTTCTAGGATTTGCGAGGGGATACGAACTGTCCAAACAAGTTTAGTACATGTTTGCATATTCATGCGGGAGCAAAATCCTGCATGATGTTTTTTGCCGGCCTCGAAAAATGAGGCCAGGAGTGACCCAAGTGCGCGTGGCCCATTTCGATTGCTTTAGCGGCATCAGCGGGGACATGACCCTGGCGGCTCTCATTGATATTGGGGTGGATCGCGAGGCGATCTGTTCCGGCATCGCCTCGCTTGGTCTCCCGATCGAAATCTCCATTGAAAAAGTGAGAAAGGGAGGTTTCGCATCGACATTCGTCCTCATTGAAGCTCCTGAGGAAAGCACGCATCGCTATCTTCCCGAAATCGAGGAGATCCTGGCCCGAGGATCCTTGACCACAGCGCATCGCGATTTGGCGATCCGTATCTTTCAGCGACTAGCCAACGCTGAAGCTGCCGCTCACGGCATGACCATCGACAAAGTTCACTTCCATGAAGTGGGGGCCTTGGACAGCATCGCCGACATTGCGGGCGCCGCCATCGGGCTCGACCTTCTGGGAGTGGAGCATTTCTCGAGTCGGCCGGTGCCGACGGGCCATGGCATGGTGAAATGCGCCCACGGCCTGATGCCGATTCCGACGCCTGCGACCGCAGATTTGCTCAAAGGCGTTCCCCTGAGTCCCTCGACCATCAAGGCCGAGTTGACCACGCCTACGGGGGCAGCCATTCTGACCACTGTGGTAAACGAGTGGACCGATGAGCCTGGCATGACGATCGAACTAATCGGCCAGGGAGCGGGTCGGCGCGAATTCGACGATCAGCCGAATTTGCTTCGCTTGTTTGTCGGTACCCAGACCGATGCCAAAGAAAAAGACTGCGTGTGGGTTCTCGAAACGAATCTGGATGATGTGCCCGCCGAGACGGTGGGATACGTCTACGAGCGCCTGCTGGCGGCCGGCGCCCTCGACGTTTTCACCATTCCCATTTACATGAAGAAAAATCGCCCGGCCATGTTGCTGACGGTCCTCTGCGGTGAAGCCAGCGTGCCCCAGATGGAGGAAATTCTGTTCCGCGAGACGATGACGCTGGGTGTCCGCAAACATCGCGCTGACGCGCTCGATCTTGCCGCGGCGAACGGAAACGGTCGTAACAGGCTGGGGACCGGTGCGCGGAAAAGTCGCCTGGTTCAGGCAGAATCTGCCTGTCTTTTCACCCGAATTTGAAGATTGCGCTCGGATAGCCAGGGAGAAGAACGTGCCATTGCGCGAGGTGCAGGAGGCTGCTCAGAAGGCGTATACCAAGCATGACCAGAGCGAGCCTCCCACGTGAGTGGGGGGAGTTTTCCGCAACCTCCCCCACTCACGTGGGAGGCTCGCTGACGCAGTCGTTTCAAAGTTGCCTCAGAGGGCGAACATGGCAGCACAGCAAAGCGGCAAGGAAGCAGATCGCAAACCTTCTGGCTCTTTGAGCGACGAAGAAAAGCGAATTGCCATGTGGTGCCACCTGGCTTCGCTGGCGGGCGTCGTCGTGCCAACCGCGAACATCATGGCTCCGCTTTATTGCTGGTTGTCGCGGAAAGAAACGTCGCGTTTCGTGAACTTTCACGGCAAGGAGTCGCTCAATTTCCAGATCAATATGCTGCTCTACAGCCTGCTGGGTTGCCCATTTTGCTGCGTGGGCGTGGGGGCCGTGCCGTTTTGGGGCTGGACGACCAAAGGCCTGACGGTTGCCGGCGGCGGCCTCGGGCTCTGCTTCCTTTTGTTTGCGGCCCTTATGCTGTACGAAATTGTCATCAGCATTTTTGCAGGCATCAAGGCCAACGAAGGTGAATGGTATCGTTATCCCTACGTTCTCTTCCGTTTCTTCAAGTAGGACTCGCTTTTCATGCCGAGCGCCAACGAGATACGCCAACATTTCATCGATTTCTTCGTCGAAAAGCATGGCCACACTTTTGTGCCCAGTTCCAGCGTCGTGCCGCTCGACGATCCCACGCTGCTGTTCACCAACGCCGGGATGAATCAGTTCAAGGACGTTTTTCTAGGCCTAGGGAGTCGGCCCTTTCGCCGCGCCGTGGACACGCAAAAATGTATCCGCGCCGGCGGCAAACACAACGACCTGGATGACGTGGGCAAAGACACCTACCACCACACCTTTTTCGAGATGCTGGGCAACTGGTCGTTCGGCGATTATTTCAAGCGCGAAGCCATCGCCTGGGCGTGGGAGCTGCTCACGAAAGAGTGGAAGATCGACAAGAGCCGCCTGCACGCGACCGTCTTCGAGGGTGACCCTGAACAAGGTCTAGCTGCCGACGACGAAGCGGCCGAGCTTTGGCGAACGGTGACCGATATCAATCCCAGTCACATTCATAAAGGGAACAAGAAGGACAATTTTTGGGAAATGGGCGAAACCGGGCCCTGCGGCCCTTGCACCGAGATCCACATCGACCGCACCAAGGATAGCAGCGGCGGCCCCTTGGTAAACAAGGGATCCGCGGAAGTGATCGAGATCTGGAACCTGGTGTTCATCCAGTTCAATCGCGGCCTAGACCGAAAACTCACCCCCCTGCCTGCCAAACATGTGGACACAGGCATGGGATTCGAGCGGATCACGAGCGTTCTGCAGAACAAGAGCAGCAATTACGACACCGATATCTTTACTCCCATTTTCGAGGCCATTCGTTCGGTTACCGGAGCCGCCCCCTATACCGCCAAGCTCGAAGATCTGAAGGATACGGCTTATCGCGTCGTGGCCGACCATTTGCGCACGTTGACCTTCGCCATCACCGATGGCGGCGAACCCGGGAATGAAGGCAGAAACTACGTTTTGCGCCGCGTCCTGCGCCGGGCCGAACGCTACGGCCGCCAATACCTGGGAGCGACGAAACCGTTTCTTTGCGACCTGGTTCCCGCAGTAGTTGCAGTAATGAGTGGCGCTTTTCCTGAACTGAAGAAGGATCCGCAGCGCGTCGCCGACATTTTGCGCGTGGAGGAAGAAAGCTTCGTGCGCACGCTCGATCGCGGCATTCGGCTCTTTCAAGATGCGTCTGGTCGCGCCAAACAATCGAGCTCCGGCAAGATCACCGGCAGCGATGCCTTCTTGCTGCACGATACCTACGGCTTATACATCGACATCACCGAACAGATGGCCCAAGAAGCCGGATTGGAAGTCGATCGGCCGGCCTACGAACAACTCATGCAGGAAGCTCGCCGCAAAGCCAGAGGCGCTCGCAAAGGGTTCGCAGTGAGCGCCATCCAAGGTGAACTTCCGGCGACGGATGATTCGCTCAAATATCAAGGATCCCCCGCGGGCGAAGGCAAGATAACGGGGTGGATCACCGACAATCGTGTACACAGGGAAGGACGCATCACCGAAGGGACCGAGACTGGGCTGCTTCTGGATCGGACCAATTTCTACGCCGAGCAAGGGGGACAGATCGGCGATGCGGGACTCGTGACCACGGCCACCGGTATTTTCGAGGTCGAGGATACGCAAAAGCTTGGAGAGAGCGTCGTTCATCTCGGCAAAGTGATGAAGGGCTGGATCGAAGCAGGCCAGCCCGCCACACTCCAAATCGATTCGGTCCACCTGGCCACGATGAAGAACCACACGGCGACGCATCTTCTCAATTGGGCGCTGCGCCGAGTTCTCGGCCCACATATCGAGCAGAAAGGGTCGCTGGTCGATTCCGAGAAGACGCGTTTCGATTTTTCGCACAATCAGCCGATCAAGGAAGAAGAGTTGCGCGAAATCGAGAGGCTGGTGAACGAAAAAATCTACGGCGATTTGCCCGTGCATGCTCAGATCATGCCTTTGGCGGAAGCCAAGAAAATTGCCGGCGTTCGCGCGGTGTTTGGCGAGAAGTATCCCGATCCGGTGCGCGTGCTCCTGATCGGCGCCGAAGATCCGGCCATGGCGACAGTGGAAAACTCCGTGGAGTTTTGTGGAGGAACGCATTTGGAACGCACCGGCGCCGCCGGATTCTTCAAGATCATTTCGCAGGAAGCGGTTGCCAAAGGCGTACGCCGATTGACCGCCGTGACCGGTCCAGCGGCGGTGGCTACGGTCCAGCGGATGTCGAGCGTGCTTTCAGGACTGACCAGCCGCCTCAATTGCAAGCCGGAAGAGCTTTCGCAACGTATTGATACACTTCTGGCCGACATGAAAAAGCTGCAGATGCAGCTCGAAAAGGGGGCTGCCACGGATCTCGTCGGCGTCGTGGATCGCCTGCTCGCCAACGCCACCGACGTGGGCGGCGCCAAGATTATCGTGGGCGAGCTACCCACTGCTCCCGAAGAGCAAGTCCGCCAGCAGCTCGATCGCCTGCGCCAAAAAGCCGGTAGCGCGGTGATCGTCGTTGGCTGGGCCGACGACGCCAAAGTCCAATTTTCGGCAGCCGTGACCGACGATCTCGTGGCTCGAGGATTGCACGCCGGTAAGCTTGTAGGACAGGTCGCCAAGATCGCGGGCGGCGGCGGCGGCGGTAAGCCTACGATGGCTCAAGCTGGCGGGAAGGAGCCCCAGAAGCTTGCGGAAGCTCTGGAAACCGCTGCAATTTGGCTCACGGCATGCTCGCGGGCTCTGCGTAAACGTATAATCCGGTGGCGTCAACTTCGAAAGCCTCGACGCATGATCCGCGCGTCTCCCCCGGGAGGCATGAGCATGTCCGCAGCGAACTTACCAGAGCTGGAAAGCGATCCGCGCTTTCCCAGCGGCCGATGGACCGGCTTTTTCTTGCAGAAAGAGCTTCCAGGGAGGCACCTGATGGAGCTGCACCTTTCCTTTTCCAAAGGGAATATGAAAGGCGAAGGCCGCGATCGTGTCGGCGAATTCATCTTGTCGGGCAAGTACACGCTTACCGATGGGAAATGCCATTGGACGAAACGCTACATCGGTAAACATGACGTCTATTACCAAGGCTTCAACGAAGGCAAAGGCATTTGGGGCGTGTGGCAGATTCCGGCTCAGCACGGCGACAGCGGCTATCGCGGCGGCTTCAACATCTGGCCCGAAGGAATGGCCGACCCCACCAATACTGAATTGAAAGAAGCCTTGGAGCTGCCTACTCCCGTCGAGTTGCCTGCGGAAGTGCAGGAGCCTGTTCCCGTGGGGGCGGAGGCCCAGCGATGACCCTGCTCTATACCGATCCGGTTTTCCTGGAACACGCCACAGGCAATCACCCTGAGAATGCCGATGCCTGCGCCGAGTAACCAAGAAACTTGAAGCCGTCAACTTGGTCGGCCGGTGTCGTGCAGGCACATTCCAACCTGCGGATAAGGAGTCCATCCTGGCGGTTCATACACCGGAAGTCTTCGAGCGCGCCGAAAAGATGGCCGAGCGCGGCGGCGGCTATCTCGACCCGGACACCGTCGTTTGTCCCGCTTCATTCCGCGTGGCGTTGAATGCTGCCGGAGTTTGCATGGCGGCAGTCGATGCCGTCGTCACGGGCGCCGACAGCACGGCTCTCTGCTTGGTCCGCCCGCCCGGGCATCACGCTACGCCGACGCGCAGCATGGGGTTTTGCCTTTTCAACAACATCGCTATTGCCGCCGCCCACGCCCGCAAGAAACATGCGCTCAATCGCATTCTCATCGTCGATTGGGATGTCCATCACGGCAACGGCACACAGGATATCTTTTATTCCGACCCAGCTGAGTTTTTCCTGAGCGTGCACCGCTACGGCGATGGTTTCTATCCAGGCACCGGAGCCGCCGATGAGACGGGAACAGGAGCCGGGTTAGGCTTTACCAAAAACGTACCGTTGGCCTTTGGAGTTTCTCGCAAGGCCTATTTCGAAGCGTTCGGTCGGGCCCTGGAGCTGGCTGCGGAAAAAATGAAGCCCGAGTTGGTGTTGCTGAGTGCAGGGTTCGATGCTCACGCCCGCGATCCCATCGGCTCCTTGGGCTTGCAAACCGAAGATTTCGCGACGTTGACCCAGCAAACCTTGGATGTCGCCAAGACCCACGCCAATGGAAAGCTGATCGCCTGCCTGGAAGGCGGCTACAACGTCGACGCGTTGGCCGACTCGGTGCAAGTGCATCTCGAAGAACTATTGCGATTCCAGCCGTAAGCCAGAGGGCTCGATTTCATGAAACTCATCTTGGCTATCATCCAACCTTCCAAACTTGAAGACGTGAAGGAAGCTCTCAATCGGGTTCAAGTCTTTAGGCTCACGATTGTCGATGTGCAGGGGTTCGGCCGGCAAAAAGGGCATACGGAAGTCTATCGGGGCCATGAGCTGAACCTCACGCTGCTTCGCAAAGTGCAGTTGCAGATCGCAGTCAACGAAGATTTCGTCGAACCGGCCGTTAACGCCATTATGGAAGCCGGCCGCACAGGCCCCGAAGGGCGCATCGGCGACGGCAAGATATTTGTGCTCCCGCTGGACGATTGCATTCGCATCCGCACGGGCGAGCGCGGCCCCGAGGCGATTTAATCAGGAGCATAACGACATGGATCCTCAGCCCGCTCCCGCCCCGAAAAATGGCCTGATTCTCGTTGACGATTTGATGTTTGCGAGCCAAATTCAAGGGCTGGCTCGCCTCACTGGCGTCAACCTGCAATGGGTCCGCAACGCCGAGAAAGCTCTCGCCCAGGCCGGGGTTGCGGAACCGGTGTGCATTGTTCTCGACGTCAATCTGCTGGGATCGGCCATAGGCGACTTCGTGACGGCAATCAAAGGCCTCGGAGAACCACCGCCCGCGCTGATCGGTTTTGGCTCACATGTGGATGCCGCCAGCTTGCAGCGCGCTCGAGACGCCGGCTGCCATCTGGTGTTGCCACGCAGCAAACTGGTGCAAGAGATCGGCAGCGGGCTGCTTAAGTGGATCGAAGCTGCGTAACTGTGGCTGCTACAAATACAGACGAAAAAAAATCTTGGGCAAAAAGATAGGAATTCGAATTCATCTTTTTGCCCAAGATTTTTTTGTCAGCAGATTTGCACCACAAGCGTTCTGCCCTATTTCAAATACAGCTGGCAAAAAAATGTATGGCAAAAAGATGAAAAGTTAGCATTCATTTTTTGCTTTCGAAATCAGGCCTCTGCCCCATTTCGAAAACAACCCGCATCAAAAACAATTCCTTCTGCCTATCTTTTTGCCCAAGATTTTTTTGTCGCCTGATTTGCACCGCCAGCGTCCAGCCCTAATTCAAATACAGCTGGCAAGAAAATGCATAGCAAAAGATAAGAAGTTGGGATTCATTTTTTTGCCCTACATCTTTTTGCCATCGAATTTATCTTCGCCCAGGCAACTATCCCCAGCAAATTAACCCGGGTTCGTAGGAGTTGGCGAGGTCGGGGTTCTTGGGCAGAACGCGTACCGCGAAGCCGTGCTGGCCGCTTGCCTCGAAGGGGATGACGCCGGAATAGAGCCAGAAGGGCCTTCTTTGGCCCCGGGGCAGCTCATTTCCACTGTCTCAGGACTCGGAATATCGCCGAATGAATCGACCAGCCCGTGAAACAGCTGAACAGCAACGTCATCGGGTGTGAGATTGCCAAGGTTGACTTTGGCTTTTACTGCAAGCGAACCATCAACCTTGACGAAATCGACGCTATTGGGGTCGACCGAATCGATGCGCAATTGAGGCCACTCTTTGCGCAACCGCCGTCGCCATTGCGCCAGGGCTTGAGCGCGCTGCAATTGATTCTCGATTAAGTGATCGTAGCGGTGCTCGGACGGCCAATAACACTTCTCGACGTATTCCCCCACCATGCGGTGCGTGTTGAAGAACGAGGTCCCCATTTGCATCGACTGCTTCATCGTCCTCAGCCAGCCGCGCGGCAAACCGTCGCTGGTGCGCGTGTAAAACAGCGGCACGATCTCCTGCTCGATGAGATCGTAGATCGAGCGGCTCTCCACGTCGTCCTGGTAGGTCAGGTCGGTGTACTCCTCGCCGGCGCCGATGGCCCAGCCGTTGTCGCCTGCTTGTAGCCCTCCACCCACCAGCCGTCGAGAACGCTGAGGTTCACGCCGCCGTTGCCGGCAGACCTTCATGCCGCTGGTGCCGCGACGCTTCCAGCGGCCGGCGGGGATTGTTCAGCCACACGTCCACGCCCTGGACCAGGTAGCGGGCCACGTTCATGTCGTAATCTTCGATGAAGACGATGCGGCGGCGGAACTCGGGCCGCCGGGCGATATGCAGGATCTCGGCGATCAGTTCCTTGCCGCCGTGATCGCTGCGGATGGGCCTTGCCGGCGAAAATCAACTGCACCGGCCGGTCCTTGTTGTTGAGGATCGCCGTCAGCCGCTCCAGGTTGCGGAAGATCAGCGTGCCGCGCTTGTAGGTGGCGAAGCGCCGGGCGAAGCCGATGGTCAGCGCCTCCGGGATCGAGGACTTCATCGGCCCGGGCGATCTCCGCAGCCGGCAGCGCCCGGCGTTCTGCAGCTGCTCCTCGAAGCCGGCGGCGGGCGAAGGCCACCAACCGTTCGCGCCGGCGTTCGTGGGTGCGCCACAGTTCGGCATCGGGGATGCTTTCGACGCGACTGCCAGGTGGCCGAATCGCCGGGTCGGCCGTCCCATTCGAGTGCCCAGGTAGCGATCGTAAAGCTGGGTCATGTCGGGCGACACCCAGCTGGGCGTGTGGACGCCGTTGGTGATCGACGTGATCGGCACCTCCGATTCGGGCAGTTCCGGCCAGATGTTCTTCCACATCTTGCGCGAAACGCTGCCGTGCAGCTTGCTCACGCCGTTGGTCACGTTCGCCAGGCGGATGGCCAGCACGGTCATGCAGAACGACTTCTCTGGTCGTCGCGCGGGTTTTGCCGGCCCAGTCCCAGGAACTCGTCGCGATCGATGCTTCAGTTGCGGGTAAAAGCCGCCCAGATAATGCTCGATCAGCTGCGGCGGAACATGTCGTTGCCGGCCGGCACCGGCGTGTGCGTGGTGAAACAGGCGCCGGCGCTGACGGCCTCGCGGGCCGAGGCGAAATCGTAATGGCCTTGTTCCATCAGCATGCCGGATGCGTTCCAGGCCGCAAAAGGCCGAATGGCCCTCGTTCATGTGGCAGATGGTCGGCATCTTGCCAAGGGCTCGCAAGGCCCGGATGCCGCCGATGCCCAGGATCATTTCCTGGCGGATGCGCATGTCGTTGTCGCCGCCGTAGAGGCGGGCAGGTGATCTGCCGGTCTTCCGCGCGATTGCTGCGGGATGTTGGTGTCGAGCAAATAAAGCGGCACGCGGCCCACCTGGATGCGCCAGATGCGGCACCAGACCTCGCGCCCGGGAAACGGCACGCGGATCAACAGCGGCTGGCCGTTGCTTTCGCACTCGGGAATCAGCGGCAGATTGAAGAAATCGTTTTCGGGGTAGCTTTCCTGCTGCCAGCCGTCGACATTCAGATATTGGCGGAAATAGCCTTCGCGATACATCAGGCCGACGCCGACCAAGGGCAGACCCAGATCGCTCGCCGCTTTGAGATGATCGCCGGCCAGCACGCCCAGGCCGCCGGAATAAATCGGGACGCTCTCGTGCAGGCCAAATTCGGCGGAGAAATAGGCGATGCGCATGTCGCCCGGCTGCGGATAGTGCTCGCTGAAACCAGCACGATTTGCTGGCGCAGATAGTCGTTCGAGCGCCTCTTCCACGCGGTCCATGTGGGCCAGGAAGCCTTCGTCGTGCACCAGTTCGTGCAGGCGTGCTTGGGAAGCGGCCCCCAGCAACTTGACGGGACTATTCCCGAGAACTTCTACCAGATCATCGTCGATGCGGCGAAAGAGTGCGACGGCCTCCTGGTTCCAGCACCACCAAACGTTGTACGCCAGTTTTTGTAAAGCCTGCAGGCGGTCGGGAAGGTGGGGAAGTACCGTAAAAGTTCGCAGCGATCGAACGGCCATCGTCACCTCATGAATCCAGGACTTGCGTTGCTCCGCCCATAAGTCATGCCGCCTTAGAGACGGCGGCTAGCGTGGTGTTGCCCGATTAAACAGAAGGAATCGGAAGCGCAGACTACCACCCATTTTCCCTATCTATAGACAAATAATCTTACGAATTGCCTTATCCGACGCGCAGAGGTTGGAGTGCAAACATGCGAATGGTCATTACAGGCGGGGCCGGCTTCTTGGGATCGCACTTATGCGATCGCTTTCTGAGTGAAAACGCGGAAGTGATCGTTGTCGATAATCTAATTACCGGCAGCCTGCAAAATATCGAACATCACCGGTCCAATCCGCGGTTTTCGTTCATCCGTCACGATATCTGCCATCCGATCGAGATCGATGGGACAGTGGATATCATTCTGCACTTTGCCTCCCCGGCTAGCCCGGTGGACTACCTCGACATCCGATCCCCACTTTGAAAGTGGGTTCCCTGGGCACGCATAATTGCCTGGGATTGGCCAAAGCCAAGAAAGCCCGCTTCCTGTTGGCGAGCACTAGCGAAGTCTACGGCGACCCGGAGCGGCATCCGCAGCGCGAAGATTACTGGGGCAATGTCAATCCCATTGGCCCGCGCGGCGTTTACGATGAGGCCAAGCGCTTTGCCGAAGCCATGGTCATGGCCTACCACCGCTTCCACGAAGTCGACACGCGCATCATTCGCATCTTCAACACCTACGGCGAGCGCATGCGTTTGGACGACGGCCGCGTCCTTGCCCAATTTGATGGGACAAGCCCTGCGCGGCGAACCGCTCACCATTTACGGCGACGGCTCGCAGACCCGCAGTTTTTGCTACTGCAGCGATTTGGTTGAAGGCATCCACCGCCTTTTGCAAGTCGATTTCCACGAGCCGGTCAATCTTGGCAATCCGAACGAGGTGAGCATTTTGGATTTCGCCAAAGAGATCCTGGAGCTCTCGGGAAGCAAGAGCAAAATAACCTTCATGCCTTTGCCCGTAGACGACCCCAAATTAAGGCGCCGGATTCAACTCGGGCCAAGGAACTGCTGGGCTGGGAAGCCAAGGTGGAACGCCGCGAAGGTTTGAAGAGGACGTTAGCTTATTTCCAGAAGCGGATAGCAGGTAGTTGATGGTGTCCGATCTTGGTTTAACCCGGAGCCAACGGATGACAGCCGGTTGTCACCGCCCCTTAGTCCTCATCCTTGCCGAGGGGCCGGCCTTCGTCCATCTGCGATAAGAGATTGCGCAATATCGCCGTCCGCCGGCGCGTCCACTCGGCTTCGTCGAGGAACTCGGCGGACAGGGGAATCACGTCGTCGTCTGCTTCCGGTTCGTCTTTGGGTCGCGGACGAAGCTGCGTCGGCTCGGCTGAGAGCTCGTCGTCCGCCAAGGGAAGCACATCCACTTCTTCTTCCCCGCTGACCGTGGGCTCGGGCCGCACGGTATCCTCCGTGACCGCCTCGAGCACTTCCAGGTCTTCCTCCGCAGCCTCGCCTTGCGAGCCGATCGAGCGTTTCCTGGCTCATTTCATATTCGGCAATGAACGCCACAGGGCCGATCTGCAAGCGGTCGCCCGGCTTGACAATCTGCCGGCCGCTGATGCGCCGGCCGTTGACAAAAGTGCCGTTGACGCTGTCGAGGTCTTCGACGTTCAAGCAGCCATCGTGCATGCTGAGCAGGCAGTGGCGCCGGCTGACGTCGGTTGACGGAATACGCAAATCGCAATCTTGGCGGCGGCCGATGACCGTCTCTTCGCACTGAAGCTTCAAGACGCGCAGTGCCGCGGCTGCCGCTTTGGACAACCAGTTGAACATTCATGGCCGGCGTGTCCCATGAAAATGGGTGGGGGGGACTCATGCTGGTACAGACCATCGGTATAGGCAAGATCTTAAAGCCTGCAGGTCGGGGTAGCAAGAGAATCGACAAGCAAAAAAAGAGAGGACCTTTGGTTTTCCCTCTCCGCCAGGCTTGCGGGTGCAAACCGGGCGGGATCGGAAAAAGCAGAAGTCCTCTCGCGGAGATGCCGAATCGATTTGTCCGTTTACTGCTGGCCCGGTTCGAACACGCCCGGAATAAGCGGGTTATTCATACCGACCTTGGCGGACTGGGCCTGGACGCCCTGGAACACCGGCGACAACTTGACGTGCATGTTGTTGCCGTCTGGATCCAAACTGACCTGAGCGATCACGTCCACGCCCGTCTGGGCAATGGGCGCGACTTTGGTCTGATAGATCAAACCGCTTTCCGCTCGCGTTCCTGCAGCCAGGGAGGGTGTCTGGGGCTGCAAGTTTCCAGCGGACATGTGGTCGCTCTGCATGCTGGTTTCGATGCGCGTGTGATCGCCATCGGCCAGAGCACGCAGGTTGTTGAGCACCTGGCTGCTCGAGGCCAGAGCATTTTGCTTGGCCGGAGGGGCTGGTGGCACGGGCGGAACGAATTCCGCGGTGGTCCGGCTGCCATCGGCCAGATTGAAGTTCATCATGTAGATGCGGTCGAAAATGACCGTATCTCGATGGTGCGTTTCATCCGGAGTGCCCTGGTGCTGGATGACCTCCACCACGGCCTTGCCGCCCAGAGGCCGGCCCCAGATGCGCCGCAGCGTCAATCGATAATCGCCGCTGAACGCTTTGGACGCCACATACGATTGTTGAGGCGTATCGCCAACGCGATCGGCGATCAGCACGCCGCCGCCGGGAGATTGCCGTTGCAGGAACGAGCAGTGCGTGCCGATCGGCTCGTCCACTTCGAGATCGATATCGGCCGCACCCTGCCACTTCACGAGGACCACGAGATCGCGTGCCTTGGATTGCAGCACGTGGTTGACCATGCGTTCGGCTTCGTCGTGCCGATTGTCTTTTTGCAGGCCGCCAAGGAGCTCCTTCAGCTTGCTCTGCGCCTCGCCGTGCAGATCTTGGTTTCCAGTCGGCCAATCCCTGCGGAGGATGTTGCGGGCGGCCCATTCCATGCTCGCCACGTCTTTGCCTTCATTGGCGTAGACCAAGGCATCCTTGTAAGGATCGACGGCAGCCCGGCTCCAGAATCGCAGCCTGCTTGCAGAAGGCCAGAGCGCGATCGTAAAGCTTGTGCTCGGCCATGGCTTTCGAGGCCCGCAGGTAGCCGTCGGCATCTTGCGGCTCGAGATCCACCGCGGAAACGCGAGCCCGTTCGATGTCGGATAAAGATCCTTTGCCCAGTTCCAGAGTCAAGGCCAGCGCTTCGTAGACCCAAGGTTTCACGACGATACCCTGGCGAAGATTGGCCTTCAGGAACTCGGCCGCGTGGTCATACTTCTTGGCTTGGGTCAGGAAGTCGGCCACGGCGATGATCAGCCCGGGGTCGTTGACGCCCTTTTCGAGGGCTTCCTGCCAGATTTTCTTCGGATTCCCCACTGGCTTCGCCACGTTCGCCGCGCCCGCTTGGGCGAGTTGTGGGTCGCTCTTGCCGGCCTCCTTGGCGATTTCTTTCTTGAGGTTGTCGAGCACCGGCTTGTTAGCTTTCTGAACGATGGCGTCGTTCCCGCGGGGCCGATTATTCAGGCCGCCATGCCGCCGGGGCCGCCAATGCGGCCGATGCTGGGATCGTTGCCCAGATTGGTGTGCAGACGCGAGCTTCCCTTCACCACCAAGGCACGGGCCGGGGGATAGTAGCCAAGAGAATTCTGCAATTCGGGCGGGAACGGATCGACGTTTTCATCATCGCCGTTGTCCCCCCCCGCTGGGTTAATAGCGGCGCCCCCGGGCGTTGGAAGCTGCCTGGCCGAGCCCACTCGCGCGGGTTGCCGACCGTGTCGCGGATCAGTTGAACCAAGACGGCACTTTGATTGCCGCCTTGGAGGCCGAATTGACCGCCCAAGTTGCCGAACTGGCCAAGCTGGCCGCCGCCAAAACCAAGGGCGCCACCGCCGACGCCAAGGTTCTGCGGCTGGCCGCCGGCAATGCCCAACTGGCCGCCCGGCTGACCCGCGAAGCCTTGGGCTCCGCCGAGCGCGCCGGCAAGGCCGCCGATGCCGCCGATGCCGCCAATGCCGCCGATGCCGCCAATGCCACCGATACCGGCAAGGCCGGCAATGCCGCCGATGCCGCCGATGCCGCCGATGCCTGCGAACCCGCCGGCGCCTGAGAGCTTGCGGCGAACCGAGCTGCAGACCGATGCCGGGCGATGTTCCAAGAATCGTCAACTGCTGCTGCACGGCCTGCTGGTTGACGGCATTGGGAATCGGAATCACCAGGTCAGCCACCGGATAGACGCGAATGACCTTTTCGGCCACTGCCGCACGGGGCGTGGTGATCTCGATGTAATCGCGGCGAATGATGTAGGTGCCGCCGAATTGGGCGGTCAGCAGCCGTAATACAGTCCCCAGGCTGACGCCGCTCATTTTGTCGAGCTTGACCTGCGATTCGAGAATGTTGTCGATAGCGGCATCGCCCGCCTTGAAGGCCTGTTCGTTCACCAGAATGGTGATATCGAACCGATCTTCGAAATAGGCCTTGGCTTCGCCGAAGGTCATCTTGTCCAGGCCTTTGTCGAGCGTTACGGGCTTTTCCAATTTAGCCTTCAGTGCGCGCACGCGACGGAGCGTTTCCGGATCGGTGTCGGTCAGTCCGTCGTTTTCGTACTTGGCCTTGCGGAGCGAAATGAAGCGCCACTGCTCTTCAGATGGGAACTTCACCGGGCTGTCGTCCGGGAACGGGATATGCGACAGCTCCACCTGCATCATGGCCCGCATCCAGTAATCCTGGCAAAGGCGTCGAGCTTCGAGGAACTGCGACAAATTGTGCGAGTTGATGCCGATCTCGTAGGCGGCGACGGCAGCCGGCGGAACCTTGCGGCCGTTGGCGACTGCGTCTTTGATGATGGCCAAAGATTGGGCGTAGGCATCTTCGAAACGCGCCTGAGCCATGAGGTTCGAGAACTGCTCCAAACGCCGGCGCAGCCTTTCCTGTTCGACCGCCACCGTTTGGTAGAGGTCGATATGTTGCTGCGCCATCGCCATCCGCCTCAGTGCTTCATCTTGATCGCGCTTGATGCGTCCGGCCTGAAGGTCAACGCTGCGCAGCGAGCTTTCCAGCTCCTGCATCAGAGCTTGACGCACACGATCGCCCAGATCGGGGTTGTCGCGTACGGAAGCGTAGGTCCGTTTGAGGATGTCGTAAGCGGCGTCCGGATCTGACGGCAGAATCGCACGTGCTTGTTTCCGCGACTCCGCAACGATTTCGGAAATGCGCTGTTCTTCGACCGCGATGCGCCGCTTCTGATCCTGAATCAAGCTGTCGGACGAGGGAACCGGCACGGGCGGCTGGGCCAGAGGCCTTCGGAGCGGCCGGCGGTTGCTGATTGAACCGTTTGGCGACCACTTCGCTAAAGGCCTGGTTTTGGCGCTTGAGGTCGTCGCGCAGGGTTTCCTTCTTGAGGGCCCCGGAGCGAAGCTGTTCGATGATCTTCAAGCCGCCATCCGCTTCAGCGTCGTTGGCGTCGAGTTTCTTGGCCTGCTCGAACAGGTTTTTGGCCGCTTCCCAGTTGTTCCGGCCCATTGCCCATTCCGCTTTGTCATGGAGATCGGCTCGAACCAGCTGACTTTGTTGGTACGCATAGCTCAGAGCGCGGTCGGCGCTGACCAGAGCAGGCTGATCTTTGCCGTTCTTCCACTGCTCGAAAGCGCCGACCAAGAAAAAGTTGTCCATTTCGGGGGCAGCCAGTTCTTGGGTTGCCTCGATTTTGACCGGCTGATCGCCCAGGCGGCCCTGAATCGCGTAAGAAACGCTGTTGCCGCTCTTGAGTTTGCCGATCACCAACGTCGGAGCATCGCCGCGCAGGGGCGGCAAAACGGTCGGGAAGGCATCCGCTACCGAACTGCCCAGGTCGAACGATGTCGGATAAAGGACGGGCGCAGCCAGACTGGCGTGAATGTCGCGGGCCAGCTGATCGATCTTATCTGTCGTTCGCCAAAGTCAGAACGACGCCGCCCGTGCCTGCCGCCAAACTATTCAGGTTGGCGCCATCGACCCGTGGCCCCAAGGGCACGCCGACGAATTCAATCGCCCTGGCCACCAACGGCGCCGAAAGCTTGGACCGTTCGGCGGCCGAGACCGGATTGTGGATGCTCATGCCATCGCCCAAGAAGACGATCGCATGCCGGCGTTCGGCGCCGCCATCGAAGGAGGCCGCCGCCCTGGTAAGGGCATCCTTGAGATCGGTGTCGCCCAGCGGCACTTCCTGATGGAGCGCAACAATGCCGTCGGCGAGCGCCTGCGATTTGGCGGGCTTGAAGCCTCGCGTCACGTCCGTTGTGGCTGCGGGGATGTTGGCCGTCCAGACAGCGAGGCGGTCATTTGCGCCTGCGGCCGCGGCCAATTGTTCGGTAATCTTGATAGCCGAGGCGAGCGGCCCTTGGGCTTGGCTGGCCGAGGTGTCGATCATCACGAGCAAGTCGAGAGGCTTGGCGGGCAAAGCATCGAGTCTGGGTTTGAGCTGTAACGCGAAGAGCGTTTCACCGGCGGTGCGTGCGATAGCTGATGGCATCGCCGTTGGCGAATTTGGAAGGCGTCAAATCCTCCCCGCCGGCGGCTTGATTTTCCGGGCTGCTCCGCCCCTTGTTCTTGAGGCTCTTTTGCGAGTCCCCCAAACGTGGGCATTGGTAACGATGGCTGCCAGGGCAAGCACAGCCCCAACGGCCCTGAGCCGGCGGACATAGGTCATTGTCCAGACTCCCCTCTAACGAATAGCAAAGGCTTGGCCCTGCGCAGGAGCTACCGATGCGATTTCTGTTCTACGCCACTTATTCTAAACTCCAGGCAAACCCGCACGCCAAAAAAAATCCTTGCGCAACTCGATCTGCCGGCGCATTTCCAGCTACGGCCGTCACGAACGTCATCTCGCGTATCATACTCTCTCAGCTAAAACGAGGCCTTTCCCTAAACTTCGCCTTCTTTCCTTTTTGCGGGCGTCCTTCGATTCGACATCCTTCTATCCAAACCGGCTTGACCCTGATTGCGGCCTTTTGCTATACGTCGTGGACATGGCTTGCCGGTGCAGTTGCGCTTCCTGTCGGGCTTATGCTCGATTTGCCGACGGCGCCGGTTGCTGGGTTCGCGATGGATGCGTCCCCTTGTGGGCCATGCTTTGCTTCTGCCGCATGCATTCGAGGATGGATCATGGCGGAAAAACCGCTCATTACAGGGATAACCGGTCAGGATGGCAGCTATCTAGCCGAGCTGCTCCTCAGCAAGGGATACCAAGTGGTCGGCATGGTGCGCCGGTCCAGCACGGAGAACTTCCAGCGGATCGAGCATTTGCGCGACCGGCTCCACTTGGTTCAAGGCGACCTGCTGGATCAAACGTCCATCGCCTCGATACTCGAGCAGTATCGTCCCGACGAACTATACAACCTGGCAGCCATGTCGTTTGTGCCAACCAGCTGGCAAAAACCCGTCTTGACTGCCGAATTCACTGCCGTAGGCGTTACACGTGTTCTCGACGCCCTTCGCCAGAGTTGTCCGAAAGCGCGGTTTTACCAGGCCAGCAGCAGCGAAATGTACGGCAAAGTTCGCGAAACGCCTCAAAGTGAAGCGACGCCCTTCCATCCGCGAGCCCCTACGGGGTGGCCAAGGTTTACGGCCATTTCATCACCATGAATTATCGCGAGAGCTACGGGCTCTTCGCTTGCTCCGGAATCCTCTTCAATCACGAGTCGCCGCGCGCGGGCTCGAATTCGTCACGCGCAAGATCACCCATGCCGTCGCACGCATCAAATTGGGCCTCGATACCGAGCTGCGCCTGGGCAACCTGGACGCCAAACGCGACTGGGGCTTCGCCGGCGACTACGTCCGGGCCATGTGGCTCATGCTGCAGCAGGACGAACCGGACGATTACGTCATCGGCACCGGTGAAACTCACAGCGTTCGCGAATTCGTCGAAATTGCCTTCGGTCATGTCGGCCTCGACTGGCAGAAATATGTCATGGTCGACCCGAAATTCTATCGGCCTGCCGAGGTCGACCTCCTCCTAGGCAACCCCGCCAAGGCCCGACGCGTTTTGGGCTGGCGCGACGAGGTCAGCTTCCGCGAACTGGTGACCATGATGGTGGATGGCGACCTGGCCAACTTGGCCAAACCGGGAAGCACTCCACAATGGCGGGCGGCAACCGCTCCACGGGCTGCGTAACCAGCATCGGAAACAAGGATTATTTCCGACCAAGTCGCACTTCCTAGAGGTACAACCGGGTCATGGACGACGCCGTTTGCGCATCTTCCGCAAATTCCGCGCCCGCCGCGGATGCTCTTTCGCAATCCGGCCTCGGAGTGGACCGGACGTTGGTTGTGTCCACCCCCTATCAACCCGTGGACATCCCGCGCGAGCTCGGCCACGAAGCCTATTCGTATCATTTTGTTTACAAAGCGCTCGCGCCTCTGCTGTGCGTGCTGGGCGAACGTGCAAGAGATCGACCGCCCGGAAAGCCGGCTCGATTTTGCCTTGTGGAATGCCCGCAACAAAGGCCGGCAGCCTTTTCACTTGAGCCTGTTGCCGTTGCACATGACTTATCTGACGCCGCACGCGCCAGCGGCGGCGTTCCCCTTTTGGGAGTTTCCCGACCTGCCCAACGTGAATTTGGAGAATAACCCGCGCAACAACTGGGTGCACATTGCCGATCGCCTGCAGCTTTTGATGACGGCGTGCCGATTCACCCGCGACGCCTTCGTCAAATCGGGCGTGCGCACCCCCATCGAAATCATCCCGGTGCCGATCAAAGACGAATATTTCCGCGTGCGCGATTGGCGTCCGGGCCAGAAAATCGTTCTCGACGCGCCCGTCTACCTCTTCCCCGAGGCTGAGGTTGCGGCCGCGGCGCCGAGCCCCTGGCGGCAGGGCGCCAACACCAGTTTGCTTTCCCACATTCGTCATGGCTATCGCGCCTCGGTGCGGCCGCGACTGCCCGCATTCTTCGATCATTCCATGAGCCTGGCCTTCCGGTTGGCTCATACTTACCGGAATGCACGCCGTGAAGAAACGCAGGTGGCCGCTCAAGTATCTCCCCGTTTGACTCTCGAAGGCATCGTTTACACTTCGATTGTGAATCCGTTCGACGAGCGTAAGAACTGGACCGACCTGCTCACCGGGTTCGTGCACGCTTTCGCCGACAGGCCCGACGCTCTGCTGGTCATGAAACTCGTCTTGCCCGCAAAACTCCTGGCGACCGGGTTCAATCGCGTCTTGAAGTTCTACCGCGGCATGGGTTTCGCGCACCGGTGCCGCATCGCCTTTTTGCCAAGCTATCTGACGCAGGAACAAATGTTCGATTTGACGCGTGGCACCACCTTTTATGTGAACACGGCCCGAGCGGAAGGTTCTTGCCTGCCGTTGCAAGATCACCTGGCCGCAGGCCGGCCCGGCATTGCTCCGGTGCACACAGCTTTCGCCGACTATTTCGATCGGGGCGTGGGCTTCCCTTTGCAAGCGCATCCCGAACCGGCCTGGTGGCCGCACGATACCCTCAAGCGTCATACGACCTCTTGGAATCGGCTGGTCTGGCAATCGTGGGTCGATCAATTGCGGGCCAGCTACGAAATGGCGACCGGCAACGCCCAGCAATATGCGCTCTTGGCCGATCGAGCTCGCGAGCGCATGGAGAATTATGCCAGCGGCGAAAAGGTCTGGCCGCTTTTGAAAAAGGCCCTCGACTCTCTGGCAACGCAGCAGGCCGCCGCGACGCTCGAACGAACGGAGCCGGAGCCCCTGCGCCGAGCTTCTTGACCGAACTACTGCGGCGCGGCGTTTTTCCCGAGGAGATGGTTCAGACGATGCAGGCCCTGCAGCTCGAAAGGGTGCCCGTGGCTTCCGGAATTCCGGTGCATGCGTCCGGGTTGCCGCTTTACGTAGACGCCGCGCCGCTTCGCGAGCCGCGCCTCACGGGCATAGCCAGGTTTGTAGCCCGGCTGATTGCGGCACTGGCCAAGCAGCGCAAGCTCCTCTTGTTTCAGCCCAGTTTGGCGCAGGATGTACCGCTCGATGCCGACCGCCTTCCAGATCTGTCGCTGGGAGTGGACGAGTGGGTCCGCCAACTTTGGAAACTGCCGCGCCGCCAACATCAGGAACAGAAGGCACGGGCTTCGACGGGCCTCTACACGGTGCTCCGGCCCGCGACCCGTTATTTCCGTCGCGAGATCGGCATCTTCTACGATTTCACGCCCTTCGTCATGCCTGGCTGCCACGCCGATTCGACGCGCCAGAGTTTCGGTGCCTTCTTCGGCCAGACCGCTGGCCTTTGCGATCGCATCGTGGCCATTTCGCAATCGACGCGTCACGACGCCGGCTGGCTCTCCAATGCCAAGCCGGATGCCGTCGTGGTTGGCTACCCGGGGCCCAGTTTGCTGCGCCAACGGCCATCTGACTGCCCGGCACACGAACCGCCGCTCCCATGTGATTTTGGTGGTGGCGGCTCTCGAGCCAAGAAAGAACGGGCCCTTTGTGCTCGATTGGTTCTTGCGCAGCCAAGCACTGCCGGCCGACTGGGAGCTCTGGTGGGTGGGGCCCAAAGCTTGGTGGGCCAATGCGGAACATCTGCGCGAGCTCGAGAGTAAACAGGGCAATCGGCGCGTGCGCTTCCTGGGCATGGTGCCCGATGGCCGGCTCTGCGAACTCTACCGCGAAGCCACCTTCACGATCTATCCCTCGCTCTACGAAGGGTTCGGGTTCCCGGTGTTGGACAGCTTGTTGCATGGCACGCCCGTCTTGTGCAGCTTCAATAGCTCGCTCCAAGAATTCCGCTGCCCGGGCGTGCACTACTTCGATCCCGGCGCTCCGGATTCACTCGACGATGCCTGGCGTGAAGCCAGCGCCCACCCGCGAATGTTGGTTGACGAAACTACCCTGCGCCAGCGCTATTCCTGGGACCGGCTGGCGGAGCGCGTTCTGGATCTGGCTGATGAAGCCCCCGCAAGTCCCATTCGGAATGGTACGGGGGCGCTAGCGCTATGAACCAAATGGCCACAATCCATTCGCCAGCCAGACCTGCAGCATGCGCGCCCCCCGTTTATGCAGCGCCTTGGTCGGCGCCGACCTATGTGGAAATAAGCCCGCTCCTGGTTCGCCAGATGACGGGGATCGGCCGCTTTGTGGCTCGTTTGGTCGAAGCCCTCTCGCGTCTCACGCCCTTGAGGCTCATCAATACGATCCAGGGCGAACATGCGGACAACATGCGGCTATCGAATATGTTGCCTTGCGGGCAAGAAATCATCGTGCCGCGGGCTCCCTGCCTCCGGCGGACGGCGACGTTTTCCGCTGGGCTCGAAAAGTAATTCACGGGCCCAGGCGAACGCACGACGTCGAATTGGCAAAGAGATCGGCAGCCGTCTATACGATGCTGCGGCCGCGCGAGCGTCACTTTCGGCGTGAAATGGCGATACTTTACGACTTCACGCCGCTGGTGCTGCCCTGGGCTCACGTCGAGGAAACCAAAATCCAGTTCGGCCGGCTCTTTTGCGAAGCAGCGCCAGCGTGCGACCACATGATCGCCATTTCACGCTCTACGAAACAAGATGCCGCCTGGATGTGCACGGCGCCCAACGACCGCGTCGTGGTCGGCTATCCCGGACCAAGCCTCTGCGTGCATAGCCATTGTTCGCGTGCACCGGCGACGCGGCGCAAGGACGTTCTGCTGGTGGTGTCGGCCCTCGAGCCGCGCAAGAACGGCAAGTTTTTGCTCGATTGGTTCTTGAACACCCAGGCACTGAGTCCGCAATTCGAGCTCTGGTGGGTGGGGCCTCAGGGCTGGTTTTTTCAGAAGCTCTTGAAAACGCGCCGGCGCAATCAAGGCCGCAAGATCCATTTTCTTGGTATGGTCTCGGACGAAGCTTTGTGCTCTCTTTACCGCCAAGCGACCATGAGCGTTTATCCATCGCTCTACGAGGGCTTTGGTTTTCCGGTGCTCGACTCGCTGCGCCACGGAACGCCGGTGTTGTGCGGCTTCAACAGCTCGCTGCAAGAATTCGTCGGCCCCGGCGTGTTTTTCTTCGATTCCTGCGATCCGCGTTCGCTCGACCAGGCTGCCGGCGAGGCACTCGTCGGGCGGTCGCCATTCGAGCGGCGCGATTTGGACGATCTTTTTTCCTGGGACGTCTTGGCGCAGAAGATCGTTTCCCTGTGCGCTGAGAATCTGGCGCCGCGCAAGGACGCGGACCAGCGCTATGGAGGGTACCGCATGATTAACTACTTAAAAGATATCTGGATTTGCAGATATTTCTGGCTGTCGCTCGTGAAGATGGATTTGCGCACGCGCTATCGACGCTCCGTGCTGGGAATCGGCTGGTCGTTGCTGAATCCTATCGCCATGACCATCATTTTGACCACGGTCTTCCACGAGTTCTTTCACCTGCCGATCAAGGAATATGCCCTCTACCTGATCACGGGTTTGGCTACCTGGCAGTACGTTTTGAACGTTTCCCTACACGGCTGCCAGTGCTTCTTCCTAGGCGAGCAATATATCCGCCAGCACCCAGCCCCGTTGGCCATCTATCCGTTACGCACCGCCTTGGGCGGAACCGTGCACTTCGTTATGGCACTTACCGTTGTCATCTTCATGGCCGGGTATTTCAACGGCGGGTTCCCCGGCCCGGCCCAGTTCCTCAGTCTATTTCCGGCTATCCTCTTGCTGTTCATGCTCGGCTGGGCATTGGCCGTGCTCACCGGTTCGTTCAACGTCATGTTCCAGGACACGCAACACTTGGCGGAGGTTGGCTTCCAGATCCTCTTCTACGCAACGCCCATCATGTACCGAATTCCCGAGCTGAGCGCAGGCAAGCCGCAAAATACGATTTTTAAGCTCATGGCCTACAACCCCTTGGTGGCCTTCTTGGATCTCATTCGCCTGCCGCTCCTGAACAACCAGGTGCCCGATCCATCGACTTACGGCATCGCCATTTTGTCAGTCACCGTATTGTCTTTGGCCGCGAGCGTCATGCTGGTCCGGCAACAAAAGCGTTTGATCTTCTATCTATGATTCGAGCTCGTGGGAATGGCGTAAGCAGGGTGGTTCGTGTCGCCGTTTACTTCGTGGGCAGCCAATCATGGCCATAATCGATCTCGACAAGGTAAGCTTGACCTTCAATGTCCGCCAAAAGGGCCGGATTTCCTTCAAGGAATTCCTGGTGAAGCGGCTGTTCTGGCAATCGGTCAATCCTTACCGCGAAGTGCGCGCCTTGCAGGATGTGTCGTTGCGGTTGGGCGATGGCCAACGCATCGGCATCGTCGGCCACAATGGGGCAGGCAAGAGCACGCTGCTCAAGCTTTTGGCCGGCATCTATCCTCCGACCCAAGGGAAGCGAACCGTCAAAGGGCGCGTCAGCTCGCTCTTCGACATCGCTTTGGGGTTCGAAGTCGATGCCAACGGCTGGGAGAACATCGCCTACCGGAGTTATCTGCAAGGCGAAACTCCCAAGACTTTACGTTCCAAAATCGATCCCATTGCCAATTTCAGCGAGTTGGGCGATTTCCTCAATATGCCAGTTCGCTATTATTCCGCCGGCATGATCGTGCGCTTGGCTTTCTCCATTGCCACCGCCATCGAACCGGAAATCTTGCTCGTCGACGAGGTGTTGAGCGTCGGCGACATGGCCTTTCAGGAAAAAGCCCGGCAACGCATTCACGAAATGATCGCCAAGGCGGAGCTGATTATCGTAGTCAGTCATGACCTTGAATCGCTGGCCAAGGTCTGCGACCAGGCCATTTGGATGGACCACGGCCGCGTGCGTCAATTTGGTCCGGTGCAAGACATTATCGACGCCTACACGGCTTCGGTGCAGATACCGCAGCCTCAGGCAGCGTAAGGAGCGAAAAAACTCGAAATCCGAATTTCGAATTTCGAAGAAATATCGAAAACTGAAAGAAGAGAGAAAACCAAAAACAGACGTGCAAGAGTCTAACGTTTCTATTGATTTTCGAGTCTTGGATTTCGGTCTTTCTTGGAATTTCGATTTTCGAGCTTCGGATTTTTTGCTGGGGATTTCTTTCGGATTTCGAGTTTCGGGTTTCGGATTTGGTTCTCCGCGGATTTGCTTTTTATGGGGAATTCTACTCGGTCCTGAGGTCTTCGGATGCGTGTGGTGGTGAATCAACTGGCTGCACTAGGACGGAAGACCGGCATCGGTCATTACACGTCCCAGTTGCTCCGTTGCCTGCGCGCCTGCTCTGAACCTGCTGAGATTGCGGCTTATCCCGAAGGCTGGTTGCGCCGCAGCCGTGAAGCGTTCACGCGCATTCGTCCCTATCTCGAGGGCAGTCGTCCGGCTGGCCAGGCGCTAGGCAACGCGGCGCCCCGCGTCCGCTGGCGCACGCACGCGGTGGGTATGGTCCGCCAGTTGGGCCGGTCGCTGACCGGGGCCCACTTTCGCTGGACCTGTGCACGCCAAGGTTACACCGTCTATCACGAGCCCAATTTCATCCCGCTTCCTTGCGATCGGCCGACCATCGCCACCGTTCACGATCTGTCGGTGCTGCTTCATCCGGAATGGCACCCCGTCGATCGCGTGCGCTATTTCGAGAAGCATTTTCACGCCGGCCTGAAGCGGTGCGTGCATTACCTGGCGATTTCCGACCATGCTCGGCAAGAGCTGATCCGCACGCTGCATCTGCCTCCTGAAAAAGTCACGCGGACCTACATGGGCATTCGACCTGGCCTAGGACCGCGGCCAGAGCGCGAGGTCTGGGCCACGCTCAAACGGCTTGGCTTGCCGGAACGCTACTTGCTCTATCTGGGAACCATCGAGCCGCGAAAAAATGTGCTGACGCTTTTGCGAGCCTATTGCGCGTTGCCCGAGAAGGTACGCACACGTTGGCCTTTACTCTTGGCAGGCGGCTGGGGCTGGAACACCGAAGCGGTTGGCGAATACTATCATGGCGTGGCCAAGCATCGGGGCGTTATGCATGTGGGCTACATTGCCGACGATGATGTACCCGCTCTTTACACCGGCGCCCGGGCGCTGGCTTATCCATCCATTTACGAAGGGTTCGGCCTGCCGCCGATCGAGATGATGGCCTGCGGCGGGGCCGTGCTAGCGAGCACCGCTGGAGCCATCGTCGAGACGGTGGGGCGTAAAGCGGATCTCATCCCCCCGCGCGACATCGACGGCTGGCGAGCCGCGTTGCTCCGTGTCGCCACCGACGACGACTGGTGGCAACAACTCCGCAAGGGCGCTCAAGAGATCGCCAAGCCATTCACCTGGGAAGCATGCGCCGCCGACACGCGCCGCGTGTATCAATTCGTGGCCGGCGAGATCCCTTCGCTTGGGGAATATCGGGCGGCGGGGTGAGGCCCGCTCCGTTCTGGCAGATCGCTCGACTGAGCCATGTCAAATAGCGAGCATCCTAGGTGACCAGCGAGCCTCCACGTGACCAGCGAGCCTCCCACGTTAGTGGGGGGAGTTTACGGTAAACTCCCATAGGCATCAACTTAAGAGTGAATTGATCTTTTCAAAAAAAGGAAGTCCTTCCACAATCACTGGTTAGTGACAAACAGTGTTTGGAAGAAGGAGCTTCCGATGGGGATTCTAGCCAAGGTCGGCGCCTCGATGCAACGCTTGTTTGGTGAAGTTGCTCGGGAGGCGGCTGACGAAAGCGGCGTGATCAAGCGAACACGGATTTTCACGCTGATCTCGCTGGCCAAGACGTTTGTCTTGGGTTTCCTGCAGAATCCGAGGGCCTCGGATGAGAAGTTGGCTCAGATGGCAGCACAGTGCGGTGCAGCCGTGACGCCCCAAGCGATCGAAAAACGCCATACGCCGCAGATGGTTGCCTTTATGAAGAAGCTGTTTTGCGAAGCAGCCAAAATCATTGTTAAGTCGGATAAGGCCTTGCGCCGCTCCTCGAACGGTTCGAGGAGGTCTCTTTGTTGGACAGTTCAACAAACACGTTGCCTGACGACATGCAAGGAGAGTTTCGCGGTTGCGGTGGCAGCCATGGCAGTGGGGCAGCGGCCGTGAAGTTCCAGACCGAATTCTGCCTGCGTAGCGGTGCCCTAACGTGCATTGATCTTGAGCAAGGCCGCAGTCCCGACGGTGCTTCGAGCCGGCAGCAGGCCCGACGCGGCAAAGGATCGCTACGCATCAGCGACTTAGGCTATTTCAATGTGGGCGTTTTCGCCGAGATGGTGACAGCGGGGGAGCATTTTCTCTCGCGTTTGCAGTACGGCACGCATGTGTTGTTGACGAACGGCGAGGCGGTGGATTTGCTGCCCTGGCTGGCGAAGCAACGCGGGCCGTTTGTCGACCAATCGATCTTGCTGGGGGAAGCACAGCGTTTGGGATGTCGCTTGATCGCTTGGCGATTGCCCGAGGAACAAGCCAATCTCCGACGCCAAAAGCTGCGTCGAGACACGAAAGAGAAAAGGGGCAGCGAGCCCTGCGAAGGGCGTCTGGCCTGGTGCGATTGGACGATCCTGGTGACAAGCCTACCTTTGGAAATGTTGACGCCGAAAGAAGCGGTCGTTTTATATCGGGTGCGCTGGCAAGTGGAGTTGCTATTCAAACGTTGGAAATCCCAAGGCTTGACAGCTGAACTGAGTGGCTCGACAGTAACTCGGCAGATGGTACGCGTTTGGGCGAGGATGCTGGCGGTCCTCTTGCAACAATGGATAATCGTCGGAACCATTTGGGGCGATCCGACGAAGAGCCTGTCCAAAGCCTACGAAGCGGTCCGCGACTTTGCCGGCCGCTTGGCGGGCGCAATGAAGGATGCGGCGGAATTGGAGTGCGTGCTCGAATCCATCGCCAAAACGGTTGCAAAGACCTGCCGAAGAGATCCGCGCTCTAAGCCCGGGACATTTGAATTAGTTAACGACCCAGAGCTATTGGAGTTCCGCTTAAGTTGATGCCTATGGGGGAGTTTACGGTAAACTCCCCCCACTAACGTGGGAGGCTCGCTGAATTTGCTTTTCTGTGGAGGCTCGCCGGAACTTTCCAAACCTCACACCAACTTCGTCCTCCCCGGCATCGCTACCGGCTCTACAGGCATCGAGCCGAATTCGTAATGATCGGGCCCAATTTTTGCTTGGAACGCATGAGGCCGTCCCAGGTGACGAGTTGGCCGGTATAGGTCGCCATGCGGCCCATGATGCCTAAGAGACGCTCTTGGTCATGAAATCGCCGTCGTTGATGGGCTTGCCCGCCCGGATGCTGGCGAAAAGCGCATCGTGCTCTTTCTGATACATATCCGCTTTGCCTTGGCCGCGCAGCCGCCACGGGTGCTCTCCCGTGATGGTGTGTCTCATGACGTCGGCGACGCCCTTCGTGCCGATAACGTAATCCGAAACGTCGTTGTGGCAGCCAGCTTGCTGGCGGCAGTGGCTAAAGATTTTTACGCCATTCGCATATTCGAACACCACGGCATGATGATCGAAGATGTTGCCGAATTCGGGCGCGGTACGAACTTGACGGCCGCCCGTGCCCGTAGCCTTGACCGGGTATTCATTCTTCATAGCCCAAGCCATTTTGTCGAGGCTATGAACGTGCTGCTCGACGATGTGGTCGCCCGAAAGCCAGGTGAAATAGAGCCAGTTGCGAACTTGCCACTCCATATCGCTCCATTCCGGCTTTCTGGGATGCTTCCAAAGAAACCCGGTGTTGTAGGTCGTGTGGAGCGCCACGATGTCGCCGATAGCGCCATCGTGGATACGTTTCATGATCTCCCGTTTTGGCGGATCGTAACGATAGCATAGCCCGGTAACGACCGCGCGATTGCGGCTCTTGGCTTCCAGGCACGATTCGAACACCGAGCGGGCGCCGGTCGGATCTACGCAGCAAGGCTTTTCCGCAAAAACATGTTTGTCAGCCTCGACCGCGGCTTTGATGTGGATGGGCCGAAAATGGGGCGGCGTAGCCAGCAGAACCACATCGACGCCACTGGCTAACACCTGCTTATAGGCATCGAAGCCGGTGAAGCAGTTTTCGTCTTTGACGTCGATCTTTCCGCGGATCGCCTCATCCGCCTTCAATTGCTTCAAACTGGATTTCAGACGATCGGGAAAAGCGTCCCCCATGGAAACCAGCTTAACGTGCGGGTCGGCATTCAGCGCTTGCGTGGCAGCGCCGGTTCCGCGGCCGCCGCAACCGATCAGGCCGATCTTGATGATCTCGTCGCCGGCGACATGAATGCTGCCCAAGGCCGGTGCAGCCGCGAGCGTAGCGCCGGCCAAAACGGCTCCGGAACTCTGAAGAAACTGACGCCTCGAGCCGGCGGCAGGTGACGATTCGGTGGAACGCGACATGGTTGATCTCCTTAATGAGTATTGGCTCAGATCTGCTGTGATTGCCTGATACTACGGTTCGTTTAACCCGGAGCGAGCTGCGACAGCGGACTTCACGGCCTTCGTCACTGATTGCATTCTGCCATTGCCAAATCTACACGACCCTACGAGGTGCCTGTCCGCCGTCGCCGTTGGCTCCGGGTTAAACGAGACAACTGCTGTTTTGGAGGCGGTTGGGCTTGGTGGGTACACTTTATGGCTAGCCGAGTTGGGGAACGCCGTCAAGCAAGAAGCGGGATTGGCGCTCGGAACTCGAAATGCAAACCATGCGAGAAAATGGAAAAGTTAGAACTCCCAGTGGAATCGGGCCCCGAAGACACTGACCGGGCCTCGGTCGCGGTTGAACGCCGGGTCAGCGAAGAACTGGTAGTCGAACGCCAAATGACAGCCCTTGCCGAGGCCAAAATCATAATACGTTTCCAAGGATTTCTCGCAGGCGTAGCTCAAGTTGCCGTCGCCGTCGAGAATGCCCGTGCCGCCCGCCTTCAGGAAGGCTTGTTGTTGGGATGAAGCACCGACGAGATTGCCGTCCAAACCGAAGGTGTCGCCGGGACGATGCCAGGCGGCGCCTTTGACGCTCACACCCAGCTGCACCGTCCAGTCAGCGTCGTTATACGATGTCGCCGCCGTTTGCCCGTCTTGCCAGCCTACCCGCCCAAATAGGCCGACGTTCTTGGCAATCTCCTGTTCCCAATTCACCCCAAAGCCGTATTTGTCATGGTAGCCGAAGGCGGCCGCTGGAACGGTTATTTCCGCTCCTGCAGGAGTATTAGGAGGCGGAGGGGAGGCGAGCAGAAGACGAGTGGCCGCGTTATAGCTGGCAACGCGACCGTAGTCGGTCCATCCCTGAAGCCGGATCGCTCCGGGATGATCCGCAAGGCGCCAGCGGCGCTCCAATTCCAGCATCATTCCCCACTCTTTCCAAAACTCCCCGTCGGTGGTTTCCTCTCCAGGCTCGACGGGATAATTAAAAATCCGGTCGTCCGAGGTGAAACCATTCGGATGGCCGGCCAACTGAAACCATCCATAGCGCACGGCCCAATCCGGCTGATTGAGGTCGAAGGCAATTCCTGTGGTGAATCCGATAGTATCTGCTGGATAATCCCAGGTGAGCATGGTGCTCGCCCAGTTCATGAACTGAGTGCGCGGATCGTGATTGTAGGTATTGAAGTCGAAAAGCTCCGCCATATTAAGCCGGCCAACGGTAAGGGTTAGCCGCGAAATATCCCGTTTGCCGGGTAGCGTGAAGGGGCCGTCGGGCACGTCCTCCTGCTCGCCGCCCAGGCCGAAAGTTTGGCGAACGAAGAAGTGCGAAAACATGAACCGCGGATCCTGGGTGCCGGCTTTGTAAGCGTCCGCGTCGGGAAAAGCCTCGAGGCCAAAGCTATTACTGAGGCCGAAGCCTTGCCACAGAAGAAAATCCGCGTGAAACTCGGCGCCGTGCCACAACGGCACGCCGAGAATGACGTCTGCGCTAATCGTTCCCTGGCGGTCGCTGGCCGTGCCCAAGCTGTTGGGGCCCGAGTACAGGGCGCCGAATCCTGGCTGAAAGTTAGGAATAAGGGTGGCTTGACCGTGGAGGTTCGATCCATCGGGCAGCAACTTGAACTTATTCTCCTCCTTGTCTTTGTCATCGTCCTTTTTCTCCTCCAACTTCTCCAGAGCTTGCTCCGTTGTCATCTTGCCTTCTGCCACGAGTTGAAGGATCTTCTGCATCTTCTCTTTTTTGTCCTTGTCTTTGTCGTCGCCCTTTTTCTCCTTGTCCTTGCCGTTCTCGTCCTTCTTGTCGTCGGGCGCTTGGGCTTTGTTAGCCTCGCGTTCGCCGGCAAAGTTATCGACCTGGGCATGGGCCGGACTAGCGGTTACGAACAGCATCGCAAAAGCTACCGCAAACAGTAACAACCGCACAAGGCGATCGGCATGAATTGGCTTCCCCAAAGTAGACCTCACGCTCCGCGTGAGGCGTTCCTCACGCGGAGCGTGAGGTCTACTTTTTTCTGCCGCTCGCCCAAAGGGCTGCGAACGCCGAGCTGGAGCAGTCGGGCCGGCGGCTACCATCAGGGGACTCTCCACGACACCCGAAACCAAAGTTTGTGATAAGCAAGCTGCGCGCATGTTCTTGAAGTTGCCCCCGTGGACCTCTCCAGTAGTATCGGTTGTGCGGGTTCTAACGATTAGGGAAGGAGGCAAAGTGCTCGAGAAAGTAACTTTTCATTCAAGATGGGCAGGAAATAGTGAACCAGGCAATTAAGGATCGGACGAGCTAAGAATTCGACCTTCACGAACCTCATTTCCTTGCGAAATCAGCGCGCGCCGAACTTGTTTGGCAGTAAGCAGCACAGCCTGGTCATCCAGGTAAAGTGGGTTTTCAATGTTCGGCCGCAATTGAAGCCAAAGGCGGCCTCGCGCTCCATCCACCTCTAGCAGGAAATAGTCAGCCCCCTGATCCAGAATGCGGTCCATTCGTTCCCGCCAGTTATCACAAATTTGCGGCGTGAGGAGGCTGTCCTCCAACAGAGCGCCCGAAAAGAAAAACCCGCGTGTGTCGGTGTAGGCTTTGCCGTGCTCGCCGAGCTTCCATTCGATGAACGATCCAAAATCGGGCGTAGCGAAGAAGTTTCCCTGAATGCCATTTTCCTGGCACCAATTCAGCGCGGCGACCGGCCATTCTTTCGAATTCTGTACCGGCATTTGTTTCGACCAGGCCGGGACACAACTGATTACCACGAGAACGGCGAACCCAGATATTGGCCAGACCATGTTAGGCCGGAAGGCCCGACTGGCGACGATTCCCTTCATCGAACGGTCGAGCCGTTTGATTCCCGTGAATATTTTTCCAGTGAGGAAGCCGCTTGGCGCCTTCGCTTCGCGTAATAGAGCCGAAAGGTGAGGCACGCCCACCGCCAAGACGATGTAAGTCCAATCTTGCAGGCTTCGCAAAGCAAGATTAGCCAGACCAGTGACCCCGAGGAGCAACGCGATTTCCCAGAGCCGATATTCGCGAAACCGAACCACAGTCGTTACCGCCACCGCGGCGGTGATCAGGTAGATGAGCCAGAGCGAAAGATGGTTCGGATCGGTGAGATGCAGATAGGCCGGCTGCATTTCCACGAAGAGCTTCTGCACAGAGTGACCCACCTCCGCGGAGAACGGATACAAGAAACGTTCGACGGGATGCGGACTGAGAAACGTGGCCGCCAGGCCAAGGCCGCCTACGATGGTCAGCCGTAGGCATTGCGATTTGCTGAGCGGCTCATTCCAACGTAACGCGCGATTGCACCATTCCCAGGCAATGGCCCCGCAAATCAACCCTTGTCCCGTAATGACTCCGGGATGCAGATTCGCCCAGGCAAACAAAACCAACGGGAAAAACCACGGGAGCGGCCGGCGGCCCAAGCAATGATCCTGGAGCAACCAGGTGGTTACGAACAGCCCGAGCGTAGTGAAATAGTAGGGGCGGAGGTTCCAGCAGGGGATGAGCACCAGCACCGCCACGCCCAAAGCTGCGAAAACGTGATGCCAGGGAACGGAGTGCTGACGCAGCGCGACACCCCAAGCAAGAGAAGCGGCAAAACCACCAGAATAGTTTTGAGAAGTTTGAGGCCGCCATAGCCCAGTGTCCGCCAGATTATGGCCAGCCCGGCTTCGTAAACTCCCTCAAATTCGGGAACCTGCTTGCCGGCGATGGTGTAAGTGAACGAATCGGCGGGCATGAGATCGCCCGTGGTTAGGATCTTCTCTCCTGTGCGAATTTGCCAGGTGTAATCGAGATCGCCGAACGGCGCAAATAGTTGATGGCCAAGAGAATGAGCACAACGAGGCTAAAGAAATTGGGCAAAGGAGACGCTGCCAGCGGCGGGTCATAAGAAGGCACCGAAAGTGATTGGTCAACTCACGTTGCTGGCCCACCTCTATCGGCGACCCCTGCCGGCTCGTCCGGCAGGTGAAGAGTTCGCCAGCTAAAATGGTCAGTTTCGTTTCGGTCGACCCCTCCCGCTCGTCCGGCAGGTGAAGAAATTCGTCGGCTACAATCATCGCGAGACTAGCTCAACCACCTGCCGGGTTCACCTGCCGGGCAAGCCGGCAGGGGTCGTTCATCTCCGACTTTGTTGGTCGAAGGCGATGCCCAGCTACGACTGCCGCCCTTCGGGTTTATCCATCATGTGCAGCATCGTCAGAAAAAAGCTTCCGAACATAATCTGGGCGCCGACCACCATCGTGGTGCAGCCCCAGATTGCCCAGCGCAGCGTTGTCTGCACGTGGAGCGGACCCAGGTGTTCGCCATACCAGATTGAAACCAGATAGCCGTTCAGTGCCAGGCCAACTACCAGCAAAGCCCCGCCGAGGATGAGGCCGCGCTCCAATCCCATGTTGGCCGAGGCCCGTTGCGACCAGCTAGTTGGCGGCAAAATGCCGATCGCTTTGCCGAAGGTGCAGGCGTAAGCCCAGAGCCAAAGCGTTTGGTTGCCGAGAATCAGGCAGAGCGAACCGAGCATCATCGTGTGGACGTCGAATTGCAGTCGACCGACGCTTTGCGGGCTAGGGGTCAGCCAGGCCATGAGCACCAGGCCGGCCAGGCTCAAAAACAAGGCAGGCACCAAATAGAGCCAAAGCGGACAGAGCAGCAATAAGAAGCGCAAATGCCGCCAGCCATCACGAAAGCTGCGCAAATGGGGCGGCCGATCGCGGCCGTCCGGCCGCAAGGTCGTGGGCACCTCAGTGATGCGTTGTCCCTGGAGTGAGGCCTTCACCACCATTTCGCTGGCGAATTCCATGCCGGGAGTCGTCAGGCCGAGGCGTTCATAGGAGTCTTTGCGAAAGCCGCGCAAGCCGCAGTGGGCGTCGCGAATGGGCGTGTGGAAAAACAAGTTGAGGATGCCGGTGAGCACCGGGTTGCCGATATAGCGATGATGCCACGGCATCGCTCCCTTGGAGATGCCACCGCGAAAGCGGTTGCCCATGACCAGCTCATTGCCGTCGCGAGCTTTTCGACGAACGGCCCCAGGCCGCTGAAATCATAGGAATCGTCCGAATCTCCCATGATGATGAATTTGCCGCGCACCGCAGCGATTCCCGCCTGCAAGGCACTGCCGTAGCCGCGCCGGGCCACAGGAACCACGCGAGCACCGTGCTCTATAGCCAGCGCCTGAGAACCGTCGGTGCTGCCGTTGTCGGCAATGATGATCTCGCCCGCGATGCCCAAGCTCCTTAGCGATTTGCCTGCCTTATCGATGCAGATCGCGACGGTTCGAACCTCATTAAGGCAGGGCATCACCACCGAAACCTCGATTTCGGCGGAAGGTTGGTCAAGATGGGGAGATGCTGGGGAGTCGATGGTCGCTTGCATGACTTCGTGCCTCGGGGGACAGCGCGTGTTCATTTGCCCCTGATTCTCGTGACCGCATGACGCTTTTTCAGGTGCCGTCAAAACTTTAGGTCACAACTCAGCAACTGGCAACTCGCCGGGCTTCCTGTTAGTGGTTATCTTCTCTATCTCAAGAACTAGCCCAATATCATGATACCGTCTGAGCCCCGGATGGGGCGGAAGTCAATAGCCAGGGGCGTAAGCCCCTGGGAAAATGGCAAAATCCACCAGCCCCGGATGGGGCGAAAGTTCTTTCGCCCCATCCGGGGCTGAATGTGTCGACGGAGTGATCCAGGGACTTACGTCCCTGGCTATTGACTGCCGCCCTTACCAGGGCTAGGAACCATCGCTGAATTCCGGCCATCGAAGTCACGGCAAGCCGGGTTGGTCGCCGCAAAAAGGAGAAACCAATGCCAGCCGAATTCGGTGAAGCCGGCATTCGTTTGAAGTATCCTGAGAATTGGACATTCTCGAAGGAAGCAACCGAAGAAGGCTGGACCGTCATGATCCAGAGTCCGGAAACGGCCTTCTTGCTCCTAACGCTGCGCGAAGATAGCCCCGGCTCGGAGGTCCTCGTAGAAACCGCCCTCGCCGCCTTGCGAGAGGACTACGCCGATTTGGAAGCCGACACGGCGCTGGACACGTTGGCCGGCCAGCCCGCCATCGGCCACGACATTCGTTTTTTCAGTCTGGACTTGACCAACACCTGCTGGACGCGGAGCATTGAAGTAGTTCAAGGAACCATTCTGGTCATGTGTCAATTCACCGATTTGGAGTCCGAAATTCACCAAGCCGTGCTGCGGGCGATGTTCGCTTCGCTTGAAGTTGAAGAATGAAAGTGGCAAGAAACATTACAGCCGAAACTCCGAAGAAATTTGGAATTCAGTTTGACGAGGGGCCAATGACAGGATTGCGCGTTCTATTCCTATTCGCCGGAATTTGCTTGATGCTTTTCGCCATCAGCCGGCCCATCACGGCCAACCCGGTAGACAATGATACCCGGGCTCGCGAATTCATTGAGGATCACGTCAGCCACCTGCGGCCCTCGAGGTTGCAGCCGAATCGCACTGGTGGGCCGCGAAATTTCCGGGCGACCCGAGGATTTCGCCGAGAAGGAGCGAACGCAAAATCGCATCGACTCTGCCCTGAGCCGACCCCAAGAAGTTTCAAGCAGTGAAGGAGATCAAAACTGCGGGCGGCATCAGCGATAAGCTGCTGGCTCGGAAATCGATTTGCTCTACCTGGCTTACCTCGAAAAGCAAGTCAATCCGGAACTGCTCAAGAAAATCACTGCCTTGGGAAACAAGGTCGAGCAAGATTTCAACGTCTACCGGGCCAAGGTCGACGGCAAGGAAATGACCGACAGCCAGGTTCGCAAGGTGCTCAAAGAATCGAAAGACTCCAAACGCCGCCAAGCCGTCTGGGAAGCATCCAAGGCGGTCGGCCCAAGGTGAGCGGCGACTTGCACGAGTTGGTTAAACTCCGCAACGAAGCGGCCACCAAGCTTGGCTTCAAGAATTATCACGCCCTGCAGCTTTACCTCAACGAACAGAATGGCGACGAGATCATGCAAGCCTCTTCGATGAGCTGGATCACCCTGGCGCAGAACCCTTCGCCGCTGCTAAGGCGGAAATCGACCAGAAGCTGGCCAAGGATTACCGCATCAAACCCGAAGAGCTCCTGCCCTGGCATTATCACGATCCGTTTTTCCAGGAATCGCCGAGCGTGTTTGTAAATCCGACGCCCCCTATGCCAAAGCCGATCTCCTGCCGTTAGTACGCCGTTTTTACGCGAGCATCCAGTTGCCGGTAGACGACGTCATCACACGTAGCGATCTATTTCAAAAAACCGGGCAAGAGCCCGCATGCGTTTTGCACAGATATCGACCGCGAAGGCGATGTGCGACGTGC
>CAVVHZ010000054.1:0-147533 GCA_963748025.1 uncultured Gemmataceae bacterium | reverse complement strand
CGTTTCGGTCGGACACACTGAAGGTAATTCGCCTTTCGGCGTGACCTGCATCGGTTTCATCGACGGAAGTTGCTTACATCGGTGGGGGGGAGCGAAGTACTCTGGCGATTTGCTTTGGGTACGTTGGGTCGGGAGGCCAGAAGAAGGAGGGGCGATTTCGTAGAGGGCGCAGCCCGTTCTTTTGCCATGGCTGCCCGGTTTTCATGTCTTGCGAGCTATCGAGTATGACCTTCCTGAATGTCAGGGACACTCGTCGGCGCCGTTGAATGATACTGCCTTGAAACTCGTCGGTTTTGCGGGCCAAGATGCCATGCGTCCATTCGTACCTCGACGGGCCAGTTATGACCACCAGGCTTCTCGGCTGAAGCAAAATTGGGATCGTGTGCTTCTCGTCTCCCTATTAGTAAAGCTCATAACGCACGCACTTTTCCCAAGCTCAGAGAAGTGACCGCGTCAGTAAAGCACGGCACGCAGTCAACGTGCCGGGCGATGCCCTGTCCCTGGTTCGTACTCATTGACGATCAACTGATCCGGAAGCTCTCTCGCCCATTCAGTCCTCGCTTCACAAGGTCGTCGGAAATCCGCACGGACCATTCGGGTAGCAGACCGATCCGCATCGTTTGGTCAATCCTGCGGGCTTTATAGTCATACTTGTAACCGTCGTGCTGAACGCGGCGACCTCAGGTCTGCTAGCCAGGCTGGGCATCGATGCTGGACAGAAGCTGCTCGTGGACCTTTTGGTCGATGAAATCCGGGATGTAGTGCAGCCCGGTAATCTCGGAGGTATCCACGGGCGGAGCTTTCAGGCATCGATCGCATCGAACAAACCGGGCTGGTGGGGATCGGCGTTCATTTCTTTGCCTCCAACTCATCTTTCCACGCCTGGTTTAGCAGCAACTCGCGCCCCAGATCGAGAGCTCCAAGGGTTGCTTTGCCGTCCCTTTGCACCAATATCGTGATAAGAGATGGTTTCGTGTTCGCAACAGATGCAAGTCAGTCGGCGCTTGATGCCTTCCTTAAACTTCAACCACTTCCCGTTCACACCTGGCCGGCACGGCGTTGCTGAAACACTTCAGCCACGCCCGCTCTCTTGGCTTCAATAGCTCCGAGAACAACGATCTGACAAATGCCAACAGAATCTTCACGTCTAACACCTTGCTGCAGAATCATAGGAGAAATTTTGCAGTAGGTGATTTTCTGATTTGCCAGTTCGGCACGCAAATGGCCAAAGCGTTTCGGCACCTCGATGTGAGCGGTGAATCTGTCCTCAAAGTCGAATGTAGACCCGGCACGGAATAGATTGTTGGGCTTTGAAAGCTCCCGACAGTAATCGAGCATCGCCGCGCCGATCGATGCCGATGTAACGCAGCAAGAGCTTGTCGGCCTCGCCTTTCCTGTTCGCAACCAAGTTATACCACGCGAGAGACTGCTGCTGTCATCGGACCGCAACCGAAGTCGATCATCACCGGGTTGTGGAGGAACCCCATCTTGTGGTCAATCAGGCCCCGCAGCAACACGTGCAATCCGCTCGCCGCGTGCTGGTGCATGTAGTAATGGCAATAAAGAAGCACTTGGTCCGCGGGACCCAGCCCATTCTTTGTCGTTCGGAAGCTCGTCCGGCCCCGTTCGAGGATTTCCTTCGAGTGGTAACGCCAGTCTTGCTTGACCACTTCCTTCAGCCATGGCGGCGTTTTCCGATGCACATCAACGGCCTAGTGACGTACTCCTTGAAGAAGCTCCGGATGCGTCGATAAGCAGTATAGGGCTGTTGCGGAAGCCGAAACGGCTTCAGGTCTGGCTTTTTCGGGATGGGCGTCATCGAGTAGTTCCACAGAGCTACGGCAGCATATCCGTTCCTCGCCTGGCAGCTTCCTAGCAGATCAAGGCATTCTACCAAACCCAGCCAAGGGGGAAGGTCAGCAGCGTGACCGGCGCACGCAATACCGAGGAGCCGAATCGCCTTTCCTTCAAATCCTGGCTCCATTAGCACTATGTTCCGCAGGCGCCGCAGAAGGCAGAGTGCCTAAACGCCACGAAGAGGAAGCGATCATCCGCCGCGCCGAAACAGATTTGTGCCGAATCGTCCGCGCATCGGTTTCATCTACAATGGTGCTCAATCTTCAGAAAATCTTCGACGACAGCATTGGCACGCGCCCTCGTGACCATTGAGAATCGACGAGAATGCCGTTGGCTTAGGGATCGTCATGATTGGCTTCAAAGCCAAGGCGCTATCGGTGCGCGTCGTGACGGTAGGTGGTGCGGCCAACCGAGTGGCCGTGAATCTCGATCGATGACTCCGGAACGTGCTCGTCGTAGTAGGTTGGACACGTTTTCCGGAGGTCCTTTATACCAGGGCTCCTCCTTCCCGTCTCGATGTTCGTCCGAGGGTTGATCGCGGCAAGTGAGCAAAGCCGCTGGAAGCGTGCATTGGAGCGCCTGCTCCGCCGCCAGAGAAATACCCGGGCGTCAGGATCTGGAGCTGGCGGCATGGTTGCCTTTGAATGAGCGTGAACAGTTCGATTCATTGGGCGATTAAATGTCTTGCCTGTTTTCACTCTGCGGTAAAACAGCCATCCCCGCAGCGGTGGGGCGGACCGAGAGGCGACCGCCGGCCGCCTGCATCGGTTGATGGGGCAGGCACCTTCGCAGAAAATGGAACGTCGATTGGGTCCTTTTGGTTTCGATAAAAGCTGTGCTACCACATTTTCGGGCAATGCCTGTTCATTTTGAATATCTGCTTTACTGCGATGTGTAACTCGCTCAGTTTCGATTCAGCCACAAATGTTGGATTATGATTGGCGGTGCCTTCGTCATGGTCTGAAGGTAGCTGAACCCGCGTCTATGCGTGGTTTCATGCAGGTGCTGCGTGTAGACTCCAAGGCCTTTTCCGACGCATTTCGTGACCTTACCATCTGTTTTCAATTTGGCCTTCCGTTTGTTTATCGCCTCCTCAAGCTTCTTCGGTATCGTGTAGTTGGCCGCGGCGTATCCCACCATCGGCGTGTGGCATGGCCCAGGCGTACTGCCCCGAGACGAACCGCGTGATCCCTTTATCGCAGTAGTCCTGCCCTGTTGGCGTGGGCAATCCGATTGGTTTGCATTCGATAAAGAGGCCATCAGCAGAACGCAGTCCAGGGCTGCAGTTGCGACGCACTGCGACATGAAGGTCTGGCATCTTATCAATTCTTGCGGTCGAACGACTCGAATTTCGCTTCCCGACAGACCCAGAAATTGTCCGAGGTGAACGCAGGAAACTTCGGGTTATCCAATATCTCATCCATGAGCCGGGTGCGAAGTTCTAGGGTGATATCATCTTCCTTCGCACCTACAAGCGTGAACCCGTTACGCGGTTCGTCGCGGATGAGCCGCCAAGCCTCGACGATTGCCTCTACGATGACTCGAAACGTGGCTTTCGGGTATGGCGTGTTGGGGAGAGCTGCCTTCGACTTGTAGATGCGACTATGTTTGGGCATGGATCAATCAGTAAGAGCGTCGAGTCGATCGCGGATGATTTCTCCGCATAAAATACGCGCACGGGAAGGAGTCCAATGCCGGTACTGTTTGTAGATCCCCACCGCCAGGCCGTTCTCCACTTCGACGAAAACCTGAGTTGCACCGGTTTCTTCGGCGAGGTGGATGATCTTATCGAGGATCTCGTTGTCGGCCGGATCGATTTCTGCGGGCTTGTGGGTAGTTACTGTTAGAATCTCGAACGGTGACCCAGTGTGGTTGGCTGCCGTCCTGCGATTGACTCGCTCGACACACAACTTCCCGCTGCCTTCAGGCACGAAAGGGGTCAATATTTCCTTCACAACCGCGACGAATGCATTTTTTTCGTGCTCGGTCGGCGAGAGCGCAGGCGCGAGTGCGGGACGAATCGTAGGGCAGGGCAACCGTAAGGGTGTCTCGAATCACTTGCAAGTCGTGGTCTTTCAATCCGTACAGTCGCGAAAAAAAAGCATCAATATCGGTGAAGAGTGGCTTGCCCGACGGAAGGCTTTCAGAGAGCCGGGTGAGTTCTTTGATTTGCTCCTGGTCCAAATTCTCAAACGGGATGATCGGGCAGTTTTCGAGGTCCGCTTTACGCGATCGTCGTCTCTCCGCGCACGAACTGTGGGCTGGTGGCCAAGAGATAGTAGATCCAGATGTTACTATGGACAAAAAGATGGAGATAACGGGCAAACAATTCCCCACTCCAGTGCCCGTGGGCTGAGTATCCGTTGAACGACTCGTTATATGCTATCCGCGAGAAGCACATCACTGCGCAGTCCATTCTCGCGATCCTCGCCAGGCGACTCCTTGATCAGGACTAGCGGCGGATCATAAATCGAGGTTCGCCTGGGCCACTGGAGCGTTGTCAATGAGAACGTGGGCAGTTGCTCCGGATTAACAATGAACTTGAACGCATCCGTCGCACTCAAATTAGGGAGACCGGTCAGGTAACAAGCGTCGCGGGTCCTTTTCCTTCTCCTTGCCCAGGATATATCCTTTGCCATCGCGGTACTTTCCGACGACCTTCCGCCAGTACCTTTTGAGCGGCGTACCGCCCGCTGATAATATTTTCTCGATTACCTCCACATCAAGAATTGTCCCGATTGAGAGCGTTTTCCACAGCCATGGTTTGGTCGAAGCCTCGGCCGGGTCGATTAACCTTGTGGACTCAGCGTCCATGCGAAACAGTCCAGCCTTGTTGAGTGACTGGTCTAGCGGGAGCGTGATTAAAGTAGTTGAGTGCCCAGGCTCGGGCCGGTGGCATGTCGCGAACAGGAGAATCCACGGCTGATTCATTTCCGGCCACACGTTCGTGTCGGACAGGTTTATGCCGTTGATGATGCCGTCTATTTGCAGCAAGTCGAAAAGCGTTGTGCGGGCGGCAGACGGAGTCGGCGCACTATTTTAAGCAGAATACGCGCCGGCAATGCCATCGCGATCCTTCCACCCTTCCTACACCACTCGATGGCCTTCCAAACGAAAGGTAGGTCTGGATTGTTATCAGGGAGCTTGTATGCTTTCCCCTTTCGCGACATCGAGCTTTGATATTACTCCCTTGCACACCTTCGCCAGCTTTATGCCGAGACTCTCGTCTACACTCGTCCAAGGCGGGTTGCTGACGATGATGTCGAACTGACCGTCGAATTCCTCTCCTAGGTGAGGGCTCAGACTCCCGAGGGCGGTGCCTTTCTTTTCAGCGCGGGTTCTCGAACATTGTGCAACACGAAACCACGAAGATTCTTGAAGCGAAGTTTGTCCGGCGGCTGTGGCTAAGGATCCAACTCAACCGCGGTTAGATACAAACTGAGCCGCGCGGCTAGCTTCAACGCCTCTTCGCTGATGTCGAAGCCAACGAGTTCGTTTTCCAGAATCCAGCGGATGGCTTCTGTCCCCGGGCCCCGCCTGCCCTTGGCCTGTCTCCAGAATTCGGGATAGATGCGGCGGAATGCAAGTACGAGAAACACGCCGGCACCGCAGGCAGGATCTAGCACCCTGCACGTGGTGATGTTGTCGAGCCCGTCGAAGGCCTCTCCTAGTAGCGCGAGATGGCGATGTTTCTGGGCGTGTAGCACTGGCTCGTCTTCTTGGCCTCCTTTGGGGTCCACTCCCAGGAAAAGGCCTCGTAGACCTGGCTGAGCAGCCCAACGGGGATGTGGGCAAAATCGAACGTCTGCCAATTCCAATCGAGCAGGGGCTGGTAGTCGTTGCCACTCGGCTGGTGGCCACGCACGACGGCTGACAAATGGCGGAAGACCTCGCCATCGGTATGCTCATCGATTCGCTTGAAGAATGCCTCGTCGCCGTTTTCGGAAAGGGCCATGAAATCGCCATTGAACGTCTTGTCAAGCCAGGCGCATGTGTCGGCGGAGTTCTTCGGATTAAGGAAACAGTCTGTCCAATCCAGCCGCTTAGGCGCGATTTTCTTGACCGGGTAGTTATCGAGGACGCCGCGGTCACGAAGGAAGCGAAAGAACAGGGCCAGCAGGCCGACGAGCGACAACGCATCTGGGCGAAGTGCCTCATCCTTTGCGATCTTGTTCGCCGCGTGCTTCAGCAACTCAAACAGCTTCCTGAAAACGACGTCGCCCGCCTCAAAATCTTCCCCATCAGTAATTCCGAACGCAGGCGGGAGGATCAGGGTTTTGCCTTCCGTCGACCGGGGGGTGTACTCCGTCCATTCTGGTCGCCGCTCACTTGGAGAAACCGGTGTTACCAACAACTTGCCGAACTGGACTCGGGCCAGGTAACGGCGCTCGCCACGACACGCAATCTGACGGAAAATAGTGGGGATTTGATCGGGTTCGTCGTCGAAAAAGCTTTGCTTCGGCTTTTGCTTGGTTAAGTGCTGTTCGTCAATGAAGTAAAGGACAGGTCTGCCCTGGTATTCAGCGACACCGTCTGGAGCCGGACGGTTCTTCCGCCTAAGTGCATTCAGTGTGAGATAGTCTTGAAGATCTGGCTTCGGGTTCTCCTCCCCGAAAATGCACACGTTCTCCTTTGCTACACCGTAGCTCTGCAATTCGTCTCGGATTTTTCTCACAGGCGGTGCAGGCATAGTGCTCGCAAAATAAGCCAATCGCAGGCGAGCCTGCCTGTCATCCAAGTCAGGATTTCGGCTCTTGTTGATTACTCGCCGTGCGCACGATACCTGTAGCGTAGCCATTTTGGTTGCGACTTGAACGGGTGTCCACATTTTTTATGGTTTTCAGGCATCTGGTAATGCCGATTGCAGCGTTTTTCTCAGTTCGACCAGAGACGGCATTGGCGTCACATCCGGACGACCGACCCGATCGAGTCGGTGTTCTTGACGGTGAGGCTGCACCACGACGAGACGAAGGGGAATGGCAGCCGGTTGGCGTGGCTGACAAGGGTATTCAAGCTGATGGAGATTGCATCAAGAGGTTGGCGATCGTTGAACGGATCGCCGCTACTGGCGGAACTCGTCAAGGGGGCCGTCTTCGAGGACGGAATCAAGGAGAACCCCGCCACCTGAAGAATCCTCAAACACAACACTTGACCCTACCCCCCGACTCTCCGGTAAGATCCCGGCTGCGATTCTTGAGCTTCTCCTTGAAATTCCAGGAGAGCTCGCGTTAGCTTTTCCTAGCCGGATCTTCCCGACGCGGACGGTATGATCATGGCCATCCGGTGGCATAGTGGTGTTCTCGAAAGCGACGGGATGGAGGTTGGGTCATGACCATGCAACGGCCTGCGCGATCAGCGGGCGTACTGTTGGCCGCACTGCTAGTGCTGGTGTTTTTTTTCCCTTCGGCCGGCTTCGCGCAGGCCGTTGCCGCGAAGGCTCTCGATCCGATAGGCGGCATTGTCGATGCGTTCAAAACGCACGATGTCGTGGCGCTAGGCGAGGGCGACCATGGCAATGAGCAGGGCGCGGCGTTCCGCGCGAAGCTCTATCGCGACCCCCGCTTCCAGGCTGTCGTCAACGACATTGTCGTCGAAAGCGGCAACGGGCGCCATCAGGCGATGATGGATCGCTCGGCCAGGAACTCCCCACCCTGCAGCCCGACATCGCGACCTGGAAGAAGCCGAGCCTGACGCTTATCAAGGACACGAGGCTCGGGACGGCGCGCTTCACCTTCTACTACCCGAAGGGCTCGGGCATGATGATGCGTCCTGGCCCGAACGGCTCGGGAGTGCCGCTCGAACCTTTCCGGCGGCCGCTTGGCCGGCAAGCTTCCTGTAGGGATCGCGCTTGTCCAGCGAGGCCTCGAGCATTTAGAGATCCTTGTGGCCCATGATCCGCCGGGGCTCCTTTAGAGCGTTCGGAAAGGATGGAGTAGATCAGGGCTTTCTAGCCTGACCTACACCCTCGTTCTTTGCGTTCCCTCTTGTTAGAGCGATCGGAGACAAGGAGCGATACTTTGGAGTGCGGCGCTTTTCCGCCGCTCTTGTTTCTTGCAACCTTGTACTTCGACGCGATGAAAACAAAAGCGGCGGAAAAGCGCCGCACTCCAAAGTATCACCTGGCAATCTGGGGCACGGACTTTACGCATACATTTCATTGTCTCCGAATGCTCTTAGCGATTGACCATTTTTTGGGCGGCCTCGGAGTACCTGGCCCCGTGTACTTTGATCTGGGCGGCGGCGGCGTTGATGTCGCGAATCTCGTCCTTGGTAAGTTCGATGGAGGCTGCCACCAAGTTTTCATTCAATCGGTGCAGCTTCGTCGTTCCGGGGATGGGAACTATCCACGGCTTCTGGGCCAGGAGCCACGCCAACGCGATCTGTGCCGGCGTCACCTTCGTGTTCTCGGCGACCTTGCCGAGCCAATCCACAAGCACGCGGTTGACCTTACGATTCTCCTCCGTGAATCGGGGGACGGTGTTGCGGAAGTCCCCGGCCTCGAACTTGGTGTTTTCGTCGATCTTGCCGGTCAGGTATCCCTTTCCCAGCGGACTGAATGGCACGAACCCAATGCCGAGTTCTTCGAGCACGGGGAGGATCTGCGCCTCGGGCTCGCGCCAAAAGAGGGAGTACTCGCTCTGGAGAGCCGCCACCGGCTGCACGGCATGCGCCCGGCGTATGATGCTGACGCCGGCCTCCGACAGCCCGAAGTGCTTGACTTTGCCTGCCCGGATAAGCTCTTTAACGGCCCCGGCCACATCCTCGATCGGGACGTTCGGATCGACTCGGTGCTGGTAGAGGAGGTCGATGCGGTCGGTCTCGAGGCGGTGTAGCGAACCCTCCACCATCTCGCGGATGCGTTCCGGCCGGCTGTTCAACACCCCCGGCTCCTGCTTTCCGTCCTTGAAGCTGAAGCCGAACTTGGTGGCGATTACTACTTGTTCACGCACGGGCGCCAGCGCTTTGCCGACGAGTCGTTCGTTCGTGTAGGGGCCGTAGACCTCGGCGGTGTCGAAGAAGGTGATCCCCTGATCGACGGCCGACCGAATCAGGGCGATCATCTCGTGTTCTTCGCCGGCGGGGCCGTAGCCGAAGCTCATGCCCATACAGCCGAGGCCGAGGGCCGAGACTTCCAAACCACTCTTTCCGAGTCGTCGCTTTTGCATGGCAATCTCCTTGTCAGCACGGGTCGTTCGGCCTCGCAACTTACAGGCTATTCACGACGCTTCGCACCGGCATCGTTGCGCACTCCGACCTGTCCCACCAAGCGTTTTTGAAACCACGCTTCCCAGCGCGGCGTCTCGTGGGCGACGGTTCCGGCCGCATCCCTGTTCTTCATTGCCCTCGTCGCGCCTTGGCTTTCGGTTTGCTTTAGAGCGTTGGAAATAATGATGATTTATCTTCTGGCCTCGGAAGCTTGCAGTTTAGAAGCGGAATCCGTTTTCCTCCCCCCCTTGGCAAGGGGGGGCAGGGGGGGTCTGACGCGACTTCACTAGCTGGTAGGAATTGCAGCCGTCGCGATCTTCCGAACTGCCTCGGTTGCCGCTCATGCGTTTAGGTTCTGAAGACCCCCCCAACCCCCCCTTACCAAGGGGGGAGAATTCAAGGCCGACGCCTTTTTCCTTGTTTCCGAACGCTTTTATGGCTTGGCGTCGAGAAAGTCGTTCACCATCGGCACGATGACGGGCATGCGCTGCATCAGCGTGACGTGGGTGGTGTTGGGCAAGATGGCCAATCGCGAGGCGGAGCGCGGCCCCATGTCGCCGTGCGTCCCACCGCCCTTCAGGCGGAACAGTGTCGCGACGTGTTCGAGCCGGATGCCGTCGGCGTCGCCGTGGATGAAGAACATCGGCGCCTGGTGGCCTTGAGCTTATCGGCGCCGAGGTCGTCCGGTTTCGCTTCCGCCGCGAGGAGGTGCTTGACGAACTTGGGGAATTCGTTCGGCGTCGGGCTGAGCTTCTTGTACTCGGTTTCGATGGGCGAGCCTTTGAAGGTTTCCGCCGTGAGCTTGGGGAACATGTCGAGCGCTTCCTTGACCATGCCGTCGCGACGGAACGTGGACGAAATGACCACCACCTTCCGCACCTTGTCCGGATGGCGGATCGCACACTGCATCGCCACGCCGCCGCCCATGCTGTAGCCGATGAGGTCCGCCTTCGGGATCTTGAGGTAATCGAGCAGCGCCGCCACATCGTCGGCAAGGTTCTCGCTGCTGATGTCGCGTTCGATATCGGCCGTGCGCCCGTGGCCCTGCATTTCGACGGCAATCACTTTCCGCGTTTTGGAGAGTTCGTCGATCCATCCGGTCCAGTTGTTGGTGATGGTCATGAAGGCGCCGTGGAGCAGCACCACAGGCTCGCCGCTGCCGTGGATCTCGTAGTACATTTTCAGCCCGTTGACGGGCGCGTAGCCCGTCGTTGGCTTCTGCTGCGCCGACACGGCAGCCGGCACGAGCATCATCAGGAAGAGAGCTATTGTCCGCATGATTGGTGTAACTCCGTTCTGTCGAAAGCGAGCGAAAGTTCGTGAGAGCGATCGGAAAAAATAGACAATCTACCGTCACCACCGAGCTTGCCTCGGTGGGACGATGACTATTCGGATAACCGCACGATACAGCCAGCCGCATAGTCGACGCTTCCACCGGGACGAGCCCGGCGGAGGCGACCGTTTATACATGATTGTCTAGCTGAGTAGTCGACGCTTCCACCGGGACGAGCCCGGCGGAGGCGAGGAACATCATTTTTTCCGAACGCTCCGAGCCATGCAACGCGACCTAACCCGCCAGTACTTTGTCGAGCTGCTTGTAGTTCATTTCCATGCCGTCGGTCATGCCTGTTGAGAACGCGGCGTCTCGGTCGGCTTGCGAGGCGAACTTGATTGAGGTCGCCACGTTTGTCATTCCGTTGGCCTCATTGAATGTGACGGTGACGATGTATGGTTCACCTCCCATCGACCCACCCAAGTCGCCTGGGTCGAAGATTTGCGTATGCGAGATCTTTGAATGCAACGCGACCTCGAGCATCTCTCCCGTGAACCCAAACTCCGGCCATTCTCGTTGTTTCGCCAGCGCCAGCGATACTTCCCACCCACATGAGTCGCCATCTCGCAAACCGGCATCGACCACCCCGGCATCCCCGACAGCCAACGACGCATCAAGGCCGGTTCCGTGTACGCCTGCCACACCAGATTCACCGGCGCATCAAAGCTCCGCTTAACCAGCACTTCTCGATCTGACGGCGTGCTCACTTCAGCAGGTTTCATTTGTTTCGCTCCTCTTTCTGTGCTTGCTTCAACTCGGCGAGTAACGCGTCGAGTCGCTTAAAGTTGCCTTCCCAAAGCTCTTGCACGTGTTCCAGCCAATCCGTGACCGCTTTCAATTGCTTGGTCTCCAGCTTGCAGGGCCGCGACTGGGCCACTCGACTACGCGAAATCAGCCCCGCCGATTCCAACACCTTCAGGTGCGACGAGATCGTAGGTTGCGTCAACGAGAAGAGGCCGACCAAGTCGGATACGGATGCCTCGCCGCGAGCCAGATGCACCACGATTCCACGTCGAGTGGGGTCGGCAAGAGCGGCAAATGCTTGGTCCAGTCGGTTCATATACATAGAATAGCGTCTATATAGAGATGCGTCAATATACGAATTTCGAATTCGCCGGAAATGAGCAGCGCATCAACCCAAGGTGTTTAAAGGGGACAGGTCCGAATGGCATTAACTTAACAGAACCAGTTCCTGAATATCGCCGACAGATTCGTACTCTTCCTAGCCCCAAGGGGGCGGCCTAAGATAGCCCAGGGCGACTTTAGCCCTGGGGATGAGCCGTGATGCTAATTCAGCCCCAACAGGGCGACCTAGATCGGCCCCGTTGGGGCTCGGGGAACCCCTGAAGCACTACCCAGGGCTAAAGCGCCCTGGGCTACCATAAATCGCCCCGTTGGGGCTGCAATCAATTGTCGGCCAGTTTTCGCCGAGTGGCGCTTAAGTTAATGCCATTCGGGCCTATCTCCCCCTTAACTGCCTCCCGATGATCGTTCCGAGAACCTGCGCCGGTCAGCCGAGGTTGCGCGCATTGATGAACGACGCGGGCGTCATTACCATCGCGGCCTTCGTGGCGCCGCACGAGGCAGTGCGCGAGCAGGTCCCCGGGGCTACCTGCGCGAGCTGCCGTCGCGGCGCTGAGCCGTTTGTCGGAACGCTTCAATCCCCAGCACCGCCGAAGAAGTGTTCCAGAGCTTCGGCCGATTCGGTCCTGATCGCACGTTCCAGGGTCGCGTCCACGATCAAGCCGCCGCCGGGTCGTTGCTTGAGCGGCTGGCCCCGCGGCCAACTGATCGGCGCGTCGGTGAAGCTCGTGATCCGGCACCACTTGTGGCGCACACGGCAGAACACACGCTGGCCAATGCGCACCGCGGGTGGGTTGTAAGTGCCGCGGAGAACGGGAATGGGGTGCATGCGAGGAGTCCAGTCAATCGACTTCCGGGCAAACTCTCGTGGCACAACGCCGATCTGCCAGGGCAACGGACTTCACGCCCGGCTTCATCTCTCGGCTAAAATCAAAGAAGAACATCCATCTCAAATGCGTCCGGTGTGTGCGCGGACTAGAACAGCATAGTGGCTCTTTGCGCGGATAAGCGAGCATTCCCGAGACCCCCGCCGGAGTGCCGGAGTTGAGTTCGATCGAGGTTATCTTCTTTTCGGTGTGGTCTTTGTGGCGATTCAACTCCGGCAAACCGGGTCGATGCCTGCCGAAGTTGACGCTACATCCATGACGGACACCGTCACGTTGCGCGGTAATCTGCCATCAGGTCCAGCAATCAGCACCAAACCGCGTTCCCGATCGACGCTCAGGTTGGTGGCATACGCTCCGCCGTGGCCGAAGGTCGAGCCAGATACCGACCAGCCAAGGCCCTAACCCTCCTTGATCGCGGGACTCGTCTGTTTGCAGTGATGGATACATTCCAATTTCGCTGCTTGGTAGAAAAAGTCTGTCACCTCTTTTCACCTGGCTGCCACATATAGGTAGAGGATAACTTTGGACCTTTCCATCAAACGAGCCCGATACCGGGGAAAATCATGCTGACCTCCGGCCTCCATGAAGAAATTCCCGATGCAGATCTGTGGAGGTCGGTGTGCAAAGGGAGCGTGCCGGCCTTTGAGACCGTTGTCCAACGCTATCAGTCGCTCGTGTGTGCGGTAGCCTACAACGCCTGCGGCGACCTGGCGCTCAGCGAGGATGTAGCCCAGGAAGCGTTCTGGTCGGCGTGGCGCGAACGGGCCTCTCTTGCGGAGCCTAGCCGGCTGCGGGCCTGGCTGTACGGCATCGCTCGCAACCTCGGCCACAACGCCCGGCGTCGAGTAGCTCGGGCGTTGCCAACCGCTCCTATGGAAGCAGCCGCGAGCGTGCCCACCGGCGGACCAGGTCCCGCCGATGCAGTGGTTTCGCGCGAAGAGGAATGCCTGGTCTGGCAGGCGTTGGAGCAGATTCCTGAATCATACCGTGAGCCCTTGATCCTCTTCTATCGCGAAGAACAGTCTGTCGCCGAGGTCGCGTCAACCCTTGACCTGAGTCCCGATGCCGCGAAACAACGCCTTTCGCGCGGGCGGGAAATGCTCCGTGAGCAGGTGACGAAACTTGTTGAAGGAACACTCCGGCGCAGCCGCCCCGGCCGGCCATTTACGGCGGGCGTGGTGACCGGCATCGCAACCTTCTCCGTTCGCGCCAGGCAGCGCTGGCCGGCACGGGGGCGGCTGGAACTGCCGGTCCGATCGCGGCGACGACAGGAACCGGGTTGATGGGGGCACTGCTCGGGCCCGTTGTGGGTTCACTGGGCGGCCTCCTTGGCGGATGGCTCGGCGTTTGGGTCCCGGCCCAGGTTGCACCCACGAAACGAGAGCGCGAATACTTGCTGCGGACGGGCAAGCGCATGCTCGTCCTGTCGATTCTCTTCACCGTCATATTGCTTGTCCCCACGATCGCCTTCGCCGGCCAGCTTTCGCCGATGATCTCCGGGGTGCTCCTGGGAGCATGGTTGGTGGTTTACACCGCCTACGTCACGGTCGAGACCGCCTACATGACTCGCAAGGTGAGACGATTACGTTCAGAAGCCGCGGCGGCCGAGCCCAACGACTCCCCCCTTCGCGCCGCGCTGGAGGCGTTCGCCTCCCGCTATCGTGGCCGAGTATTCCGCAGTCGAGCGACCTTTCTTGGCCTTCCCCTTGTGGACGTGAACGTGAGTGATCCGGCGCCGGTGGCTAGTCCCAATGCTCGGCGCGTTGCCCGCGGTTGGATCGCCATCGGCGACGACGCTTATGGGGTGTTGTTTGCGTTTGGCGGCCGTGCGGTTGGGTCGATCGCCTGCGGCGGGCTCGCGCTGGGGCTGGTCGCCATCGGCGGTGCGCGCTCGGTGCATTCGCGATGGGCGGTGGGGCGGTCGGCATTGCCGCCTTCGGCGGCGTCGGCCTGGGTTGGCAGGCGGGTGGCGGCATTGCCATCGCCTGGGATGTCGCATGTGGTGGGCTCGGCGTGGCGTGGCACGCCGCATATGGCGGGTTGGCAATCGCGCATGAGCAAGCGGTCGATGGGCGGGCTGTGTACCTGCTCGCCACGTCCGACGCGGCGTGGGCCGGCGCCTCGGGTCGGCCCCTCCGTGCGGCCATCGCGTGGTACGCGGCGAACCTATTCTGGATCGCTCCCACAGCCGCTCTTACCGCCTTGCTTTCTTGTGGCGCCGCGTTGCTCATGTACCGGCGCGAGCCGGCCAAGTGACCGGGCCCGCTGGAGTAACGGAATCTTGGCTCTTATGTGTCATCGACCGCCAGCGCCACCGCTCTGGACAAGGACGGCGTCGGGCGCGTGTGCGTCTTCTTCCGAAAGGGTAATCGTGCCATGAAAAGACATTTGTTGTCTTCGGTGTTATTAACCCTGGTCATGGGCATCGCCCGGGCAGACGGCGCTGGCGCCGCCGAGACGCTGTCCCGGGTCGATGGCCCTCCGGGCCCGTACTTGGTGTTGGTCGATCCCGGCAAGGGAGACGAGTTTCTGCCGGCCGCCGAGGCAATGGGAGCTGCACGGCGCCACGGTGAAGCGGTTCGACCCGCGGAAAATTGACGCGACGCTTGCGGATCTCCGTAAGGCGCCGCCGCGGTTCGTCGTCTTCGTGCTGCCGCCCGAGAAGATTGACGTGGAGCTCACTCATGCCATCCTCGAGATGGCGACTCAGGTGGACGACGATCCTTTCGTCGATTTCGAATATGGGTTCGTCACTGGCCGGGACGGCGCCGCGGCCCTGCGCTTCGTCGAACGCATCGCCGCGGCCTGGAAGCGCGACTTCGGAGATAAGGCTACCCTGTTCGCCAGTTGGGAAGGTCCTATTCTGCCCCCCGCGGATCAGCTGACCGGCATGAAGGCCCTGGGTTTCTCGGCAACTCAACGATTGGTGAAGGCAGGGGATGCTGCGGAAGTTCGCCTCAAGGCGACGCGGGAATTCTTAACGGAATGTAAGGGCAAAGACGCTTTGATTTTCATGTCGCATGGCTACCCGGATCGGATGGACCTGTGTTTCAACGCCAAGAACCTCCGGGACTGGAAAGTCGATCTTTCACCGGCAATCCTGTTCAACTGTGCCTGTTTCAACGGGGCGCCTGGGCACTGGTTCCATCCCAAGGGGCAGGGGTATGAGGATCGCGGGATAACAGCGCGGGACCAGTCGGTTGCCCTGGCACTGCTCGACTCCGGGATCGCGGGCTATTTCGCGGGAGTCGATGTCTGGCACGGCCCATTGAACTCTCAGGTTTTCTACTACGTGACGGATGACGGCATGAGGCTGGGGGAAGCTGCCAATGCCATGCATAACCGGCTGGCGACTGGAGTTTCTGCCCGAGCGCATCCGCTTCGAGCCGATGATGAAAGAGCAACGTGGAGGCAAGGATTGGATGGTCAAGAATCAACGCCATAATGCCGGCTCGATGATTCTGTACGGCGACCCCGCTCTGGCGCCGTTCGCCAAGCGGGCGAAACACCTGCTATCGGCCCGGGCGGAGTCTGTGGGCAAAGACCGATTCAAAGTAAAGATCGAGGTCGGCCGGCTTATAGATGGGCAACCCGGCATGGATTTCGGGACGCTGCCGGCCAACCGTCTCTTCGATTACTTCAGCCTTCGATCCGATCCGGCAAAAACGTCTCCTCAATTGGAACTGTATCGAGTGGTGCCGCTGCCGGATGGGGCAAGGGGCGTCCCCGCGCTGAAAGTCACGTCGGCGAAGAGCGGAGGCAAGGACATCCCAACGGGAACGCTACAGCTCGCCGTGGAAGACACCCCTGGCGGGAAACGCCTGCATGTGCGAGTACCTTTGCAAATCCCGTTGTTCGGTATGCGCATCCTGGCTTTGGCCCAGGAAGGAATAACGGTAGAACTCGAAGGGAACGCTACGGAATCGGCCATGCAGAAAGTCAAGAAACCAGCGGACAAGTAAGACCTCGCCGGATGACAGCCTCCCGACCGAAGCCGACCTGGCCACGGTGGACGACGCGGCCCGGTTACTGGAGCGTGCCTACCGACGTTTCGAGGAACTGCGTCCCACGCTGACGCCGGGGCGGCTCAACACGCTCCTGACGCTGCTCACCGCCCGGCTTCACGGCAACCCTGCCGCGGTGGGCGATGATTCTGTTCATGGTTTCGCCGTGCCATACTTTGCCAAAGCGGCGCAGCGTGAAAGCGTCTTTGCTCTTGGCGCCGTTGCCGGGGAAGCCGGCGTGCTGCACCATGAAGATCAGCACCAAACCGCGTTCCCGATCGACGCTCATGTTGGTCGCATAAGCTCCGCCGTGACCGAAGGTCGAACCAGATACCGACCAGCCAAGGCCGTAACCCTCTTTAATCGTGGGAGCAGTCTGCTTGCGCGTCATCTCCTTGACGGCAGCTTCCGAGAGGATGCGCTTGCCTTCGAACTCGCCGCCGCCGAGCATCATCCGGCAAAATTTCGCGACGTCGGCAGCGGTCGAAAACAGTCCGCCGGCAGGCACCGGCAGGCGGGTTGCGATCATCCAACGGATAGGTGAGCTGGCCGATGGTCGTTTCGGTCAACCCTTGTCTGCCAGGACCAGGTTTGTACGACTTCGCCAACCGGCCGAGCTGCTCTTTGCTGGGCCAGAAGGTGGTGTCGCGCATGCCCAGCGGATCGAATAGCTTTTGCTGAAGGTACTTCTCGTAGGGCATCTTGGATACAACTTCGATGATCCTGCCCGCCGTGTTGAGCCCCGCGTTCGAATACTGATAGCGCTGCCCCGGCTCGGAATCCAGCGGAGTCATGGCGTAACTCCGCACGGCGTCGCGCAGGCTCAACCTGTCGAGTGTGGGCGCCTCCATGGCGGAACGGAACGGCAGGCCACTCGTGTGACTGAGGATATCACGCACCGTTACCTTGCGGGACGGCCGCTTCAGCAAGATATGTTCCTTGTCTCGCTCCGCTGCCAACCAGATGCCGCCAAACTCCGGCAGGTATTTCTCGACGGGGTCGTCGAGCCGAACTTTACCCGCGTCGACGAGCGTCATGAGTGCGACGGCCGTCATCGGTTTGGATTGCGAGGCGATCCAGAACAAGGCGTCGGTGTGCATGGGAACGCCGGCCGCAATGTCGGCGAAGCCGATTGCTTCCGTACCAAGCGTTTTGTCCCGGTCCGCGACCAGCACCACGGCCCCGGCGAGCGTGTGCTCCTTGACGAATGGCGTCAAGGCGTCCTTGATTTCCGTGGCGTGTTGGGCCGATGTTGCCGGACACCAGCTCGCCAACAAACAGACGCCCACAACGAAACGGTATAGATGAGTCGATTGCAAGTACGTTCGTGGAGCGTGAAGCGTGGAGCGTGGAGCGACGCCCACAACGAAGCGGTAGAGATGAGTCGGTTGCAAGAGAGTCTCCAGTCCCAGGGCTCACGGCGAGAAGGTTAGCAGGGTTGAGTTGAATCATACCATGCCGTAGGACGCTGGCCAGAAAGAAGGACGTTACCTGGCTGGAAGAAGGCTTGGTGTGATGTACGCCCGTGCTGATTCACAGACAGGCGCCCGCTGCTGCTCACCCGTCCTCTTTCGACCCCGATAGGGGTCACAGATATTAGCCCCGGGTCGTTCAGACCCGGGGTACGAAGGCTGATCTAGTCCCGACCCCGTAGGGCGTCGCAGCCAAACCTGCGACCCCTATCGGGATCGGGGTTGTGCTGGACGCGGGCCGGTGGTGTCGCTGCGCTCAACCACCGGCTATTTTCTGGCATCCTTCCAGGATGGCAAAACCATATTTCAAAGAGCGGTCACGAGCCTAAATGCACCAAGATGAAAAAGCCTTCACCTGATAGCCCCTGCCCCCCTTGCCAAGTAGGGGAGAATTCAAAGCGGCGCCTTTTTCAGTGGTTCCGGACGGTCTATGCCGGAGGCCACAAATCCTTCCCGATTTCTTCCTGATACCCACTCCGGCCAAAGTATGATATGCACATCTTGACGGCCGTTTGAGACGGGCTGTCGCTGCCGCTATTCCTCCTTGCATTCCAGGAACAAGGATCCTCGCATGTGCCGCCGTTTAAGTCTTGCAATCATTGCTCTGGCGAGTGTTTGTCACTGTGCCGCGGCGCGGATGAACCATTTCTGCACGCACCGTGCGTGGACACCTATGCTCGGCACGATCCGGCCGGGCGGACGATCCTGTCGAGTGGCCGGTTCTTGCAGCCCGTCGGCAAGCATCTGCCGGTCGGCCGGTTTCCCTATGGCCTGGCCATGAGCCGAGACGGCAAGACGCTGTTCGTGGCCAGCAGCGGCGTGGGCCAACTTATTACTGACTGGCGCGGCGCGAATCCGGCGATTGCCGTCGTCACCCCTCCGCTGCACCAAGGTAGGCGTGGCCGAAGAGGCCGGCCCACCAACTCGGGCGGCGACTGACTTCTCTCCCGACGGCCGCACGCTTTACTGGAGCGCCGGGGAAACGGGCGCCATCTACTTTTACGACGTGGCGTCGCAAAAGGAGATCGCACAGGTCTCGCTGAACACCACAGTTGGCGGCCGCAAGTTCGACGACAGTTATGTCGTCGATGTGAAAGCCAGCGCCGATGGAAAACATCTCTATTGCGCCGACGTCGCGAATTTTCGGCTGGCGGCCATCGACGTGCGAGCGAAAGCTCGTAGTCGGTTCAGTGCCCGTGGGCCGCTACCCCTACGCACTGACCGTGGCCGGGAACCAGGTCTATGTGGCGAACATCGGTCTGTTCGAATACAGCCCTATCCCACCGCCCAAAGGCAAGGACTTTGACAAGCGCGGCCTCACCTTTCCGCCGTTTGGGTTTCCCAGCAAGGAGGCCCGCGACGGTGTAGAAATGGAAGGCCGCAAAATTCCCGGCCTGGGCGAGCCGAATGTCCCCGAATCCTTCTCCGTCTGGGGCGTGGATGTCTCGCACCCGGATTCCTTGAAGGTCACCACCCGCATGAAGACGGGCCTGCTGATCGGTGCGCCGACCGACAACGGCAAGGCCGTGGGCGGGAGCGCGCCCAACTTCCTGGCAACCCATGGCGACTCGCTGTTCGTCTCCAACGGCAACAACGACATGATCGAGCGCGTCGATCTCGCCACCAACAAAATCGTCGCCAAGGAGCGGCTGTCCCCGTCGCCGTTAGTCGCAAAGCTGCGGGGAGTCAGTCCGGCGGGCATGGCTGTTTCTCCGGATGGCCGGCGTCTCTATGTCGCCGAATTGGGCATCAACGCCATTGCCGTGCTCGACGCCAAAACTCTCGGCGGTGCACGGGCACATTCCGACCGCGTGGTATCCCTACCGCGTCGCGCTGTCACCCGACGGCACGACAAATTGTTTGCATCTGCTTTCGCGGCTTTGGCAACGGACCGAACGCCGGCACGGAGATCCCCAAGAGCGATTTCCTGGACATGCGCGGCGTGGTCAGCATCCTCGATCGCCCGACCGGACAGCGAGCTGCGACCATGACCGCCAACGTGTTGACCTATAACGGCATGGTCGATCGTCGAGCGGATCGGGAAACGATGACTTCGCCCGTCATTCCGAGCGTTCTCGGGCAACTCTCGCCACAGATCAAACATGTGGTCTTCATCGCGAAAGAGAACCACACGTTCGATACGATTTTCGACCGCATTCCAGGCGCGAAGCACGACCCAAGTTTGTTGCGCTGGGGCTTGCACCAGACGATCGCGCAGAGAGGGCAGCCGACGCTTAAGGACGTGGGCGTGATGGTGAACCACAACGCCCTGGCGCGGCAGTTCACGGTCAGCGATAATTTCTACATGGAGCCGGAAGCTTCGGGAGTGGGGCATCGCTGGCTGGTGGGCGTGCAGCCCAACAATCTCATGCAGATGACCTACTCGGTCGGCTGGTCGTTCAAGAAAGATGGACCGCGCCCGGGCCGTCGCTATTCGATGGGGTCCAACGGCTCGCTCATGCCGGAAGATTACCCCGAAGCGGGTTCCATGTGGGAGCACCTGACTCGCAACAACATTCGCTTTCGCAACTACGGCGAAGGCTTCGAGTTTCCCGGCGTGGACGAAGGCCCCGGCATCGCCCCCACCGGGCGCACGCGAAGTCGTCAACGTACCGATGCCCAAAGTTCTCTTTGACAACACCTGCCGCGAGTTTCCGATCTTCAACATGAACATCCCCGACCAGTATCGGGCCCACTGGTTCATGAAGGATGTCGAGCAACTCTATTTGAAGGGCAAGGAACCCTTTCCCTCCTTCCTCAACATCGCTCTCTGCTACGATCATGGCGCCGATCTTCGGCCCGCCCAGGGCTATCCCTATCTGGCGTCCTTCATGGCCGACAACGATCTGGCCCTGGGCCGCATCGTGGAATTCTTGTCGCACACGCCCCAGTGGAAAAACATGGCGATCATCGTGACGCAAGACGACGCCGGCGGCGAGACCGGATCACGTAGACGCCCAGCGGAGCGTCCTGCTGATCATCAGTCCCTGGGCAAAGCGCGGCTTCGTCTCACACCGCCACACCACGATTGTGAGCATGCACCGCACGCTCTACGAAATCTTCGGCTTGCCGCCGCTGAACATGTTCGACGCCCTCGCCAACGACTTTGCGGACTGCTTCACGACCAAGCCGGACTTTCGTCCCTATAAGTGCGAACCAGTCGACCCACGCATCTTCGATCCGGAGAAAGCCAAAGACCCCAAAGATCCCGACTACGGCAAAGCCCGCAAGCTACATTCTGCCGAGATGGACGACCCGGACGATATGGAACGGACATTGCGCCGCGGTGCGAAGGAGACCAAGCCGAAATGAGCGTGCGAGCCTCGTTAAGGAGTGCGGCGCTTTTCCGCCGCTTTGGTTTTTTCCTGATTCGACGGAATTAACGGCATCACCAATATCTTCTAGACAGCGCCTTTCCGGGCAATTAGCATCGGCACCATTCGCGCAAAACGCTGGCCGTGTCGGCCAGGACTCATGCGCCTCACTCACTAAGGATGTGCAAATGCCGCCTCCAACGCTTAGATTCAACGCTCGCGACGATGCTGGGCAGCCGTCGAAGCAGCTTCGTTGGGGCACGGTGGTGTGAGTACAGTTTCCGAGGCCACCGGCATTGCCCGTTCGACCATTCGGCGTGGTCTGCGAGACTTGAGTGGCGAGCAGACATTGCCGGAAGGGCAGCAACGGCGATCTGGTGGTGGGCGCAAGCGAGCCGAAGAGATAGATACCGAACTCTGCCTTGCGTTGGAGCGTTTGGTTGATCCAGAAAGCCGCGGAGATCCGGAATCGCCATTGCGGTGGACGTGCAAGAGTACACGCCTCCTGGCCCGTCAATTGACCAAGCAAGGTCATCCGGTTAGTTCGACCTTGGTCGGTCAACTTCTCAACGAAGCCGGCTATAGTTTGCAGGCCAATCGCAAGACGCGTGAAGGGCTCAGTCATCCAGATCGCGACGCTCAGTTTCGGCATATCAACCGGCGAATTCAAGAACAGCAAAGGGTTGGACAACCAGCGATCTCGGTCGACACCAAGAAGAAGGAAACGCTGGGAAAGAGAAGAATCCAGGACGCACCTGGCGTCGCAAGCGACAGCCGATAGAGGTAGACACGCATGACTTTCCCGATCCAGTCAAGGGCAAGGCCGTTCCTTACGGAGTGTACGACCTGGATCGCAATGAAGCCTGGGTGAGCCTCGGCATCAGTAGCGACACGGCGGAGTTTGCTGTGGAATCGATTCGCCGCTGGTGGCGTCGTTTGGGGAATCGCAGTTACGCGAAAGCCAAGCGGTTGTTGATAACGGCCGACTGTGGCGGCAGCAATGGCAATCGTAATCGGTTGTGGAAAGTGGAATTGCAAAAGCTGAGCAATGAGTTGGACTTGCAGATCGAGGTTTGCCATTTTCCACCAGGCACAAGCAAATGGAACAAGGTCGAGCACCGACTTTTCTGTCACGTGACAAGGAACTGGCAAGGACGGCCGTTGGAAAACTATGAAGTAGTTATCGAACTCCTGAGCGCCACAACCACTACAACTGGCTTACGTGTGCATGCGAAACTTTTATTGTAAGGTTCCGATTAGATCATGAGGTGAACTATCAGAACATGGAACCAACCATGAAGATAATCACCACAAAGGGCTACGTCACCACGGGGTTCTTGCGCGGCACAAATCTGGCGGTTGGCTACATCGTTCAGGCCCAGAGTTCCGACGGTCTCTATAAGTGGAGAGGATGGATAACGGCCCGGGGCGTCCCCGACTGGACCCAAACTGACGCCTGGTTTTTCGTCCTTTATGCCCAGAGGCAGGCCACCGGCGAAGGAGTAGGTGACGGCGTCACCGTTACGGTCACGGTGACAAATCCCAGTACATCACAATCCGGCTCGCTCCCCGCGAATCCGCCCCCGAATATCTCCGACGTACCATGAAACGTGGCTGCACACCCTCATTTCGCGAACGGCTTAAGCGCCGCTCTGCTTCCGTGAGCCCGCGGCGAAGGTGAAAGTTCTCGGGATCGATCTTGAGCGCCAGTTCGAATACCTTTGCCGCGTTTTTCCAGTTGGCAACGGCCTCGTCCTTCTTCCCGGCCGCGGCACGTTGGCGTCCGATCGCCAAGAAGGTTCGCCCGCGGACGAGCATGGAATCGGAGAGAACCCCGAAGCGATCGATCAACACCCGCGACACGGCCAGCGACTTCGCAAGCTCGCCGGCGGCGGGCTCGAGCTTGACCGAGGAGCGTCGAGCAATTCACCGCGCACAAGATAGGTGGCAGCCAGTCCTTCGCGGTAGAAGGCGACTTGCGGGTAGTCATCGACTAATTTCTCCGCCAGGCGGCCAACTTCCACCAAGTCGTTGGCCTCAGCGGCTCTCCGCTCCGGAATAGCCTCCGCCGTTTGCGCCGCGCCCGCCGCACCTCGCATCTCCAGAACAATTCGTCGCGGCTGGCATTGGGGCTCGCCATTGCGCGCATTCGCGCCACGGCATCTTCGTGAGCCGCGAGCACTCCGCGGTTCGGCCGAGCTCGCGCAGGGCCACCGCCAAATAGTCGACAGCGATCACGGCCAAAAGAGGGTCGATGGCCTGGCGAACTCTGTCGGGCCCCCGTTTTAGTTGGTCGAGTAGTTGCTTGGCCCGACCCGCAGATCTTGGCCGAATCTTCGAACAGGCCCCGGTAGTAGGCGATTTTGGCCCGGTCCACTTCGGTCCATCCCACTGTCTTGTTAAAGGCAAAGTTCTCGAACCTGCGCCGATTGTCGGCCAATTGGGCATCGTCGAATTTGTACGTTCCCAGCGTCTTGCGAAAGTACGTTTCGAATTTCATCCTGGGCAAACCTTCCCCAAGTGTTACGGCACGGTCGAGAGTCGCGGCCGAGTTCGTCAATTTGCCCATGAGCCTTTCGAGCACGCCCAAATCCCCGAGCGTCAGGGCCAGTGTGATGCAGTATTCCGGTTCGTCCGGAAAGCACTTCGTCAAGTCTTCGGTGATTTGAATCGACTTGGTGTACGCGTCCAGCGCCCCGGAGTATTCGCTCAGGGTTCGGGAGACGTTGCCGGCGTAACGATGAAGGGCGGCCGCTTGAGCCAGCACGGTCAGATCATCCGGCCTTGTTGCCCGGAACTGCTCGAATTGCGCCTGCGCGGCGTCCAACGCTTGTTTGCGAGCCTCGTCCGCAAGCTTGGGGTTTTTCTGCCCCGTTTCCATCACGTTGATCTGGTTCCCCATGGCCATGATGATCGCGCGAGCCGTCGCGAAATTCTCCTCGGCCCGTCCCCATCCTTCCTCGGCGGATAGTTTCTGCCGCCTGGCCTCGAACATCCCAAGCGTTGTGCCGATCACTCCCGCGACCAGGGCCATAATCACCAGGGACGCGGCGATCACCTGCCCCTTGTGCCGGCGCACGAACTTGCGGAGGCGGTAACTCCTGCTCGGCGGCCGAGCTTCGACCACCTCGTCGGCCAAGTACCGCTGCAGATCCCGCGCTAGTCCATTGGCCGAATCGTAGCGCCTGGCTCGATCCTTTTCCAACGCCTTCATCACCACCCAGTCGAGTTCGCCACGCAGCGCCTGGGCCAGCCTGGCCGGTTCGATGCTTCGGTTGGCGGCAATGTTCGGCAGGTCCTGCGCGGTGCTCAACTTCGTGCTCGGTCGCGGCGGCTCCATTTCGCGCACCATCCGCAGCATTTCCAGGATCGCTCCCTTTTTGAATTGCTTCACATCGACCGGCGGCGAGCCGACCAGCAGTTCGTAGAGCATGACGCCTAGAGCGTAAACGTCGGTGCGCGTATCGATGTCCATCGAAGTAGGATCGGCCTGCTCTGGCGACATATAAGCCGGCGTGCCGACGACCTCACCCGGCTCTCCCAAACTCGTGTCGGCCAGCATCTGTTCGGTGGCTTTGGCCACGCCGAAATCGATTACCTTGGGCGTCGGCCGGCCGTCCACCTCGGCGACCAGCACGTTGCCCGGCTTGAGGTCGCGGTGAATGATGCCCTTCTGATGAGCGTGCTGAACGGCCTGACAGACGGTCACGAACAGCTCCAGGCGTTGCCGCAACGGCAGCCGGCGTTGGTCGCAATAGGTGGTGAGCGGAATGCCCTTCACCAATTCCATGACGAAGAAAGGCTGACCTGTGGAGGTGGTCCCGCCGTCATAGACGCGGGCAATGTTCGGGTGATCCATGAGCGCTAGTGCCTGGCGCTCGGAGTTGAACCGGGCCAGCACCGAGTTCGAATCCATCCCACGTTTGATCAGCTTCAACGCCACCGGACGCTTGACGGGCTCGGTCTGGTTGGCGAGATAAACTGTGCCCATGCCGCCTTCGCCGATCACTTCGACCAAGGCATAACGCCCGGCGATCACCTCGCCGGCAGTGAAGCGGGGGACCGAGCCGGGTCGTTCCGTCTCGGTGAAGGTGCTTGTCGCATCATGGGGGGAATGGCCGCCGGTCCCCTCCTCCGTGAGCGGTTCCGGGTGGTATGCCCCCGTATGCGCCGGCCCCAGATCCGTCGGATCATGGGGCTGGGCGGCTGCCCCCGATTCCGTGAATCGAGTTGTATCCGCTTTGGCGGCGGACAACGCTTCGACCTGAGCACGAAGCTCGACATCACCGCCGCATTCGCGATCCAGGTAGGCGGCTCGTTCCGCCGGTGAGGCAAGAGCCGACGCCGCCAGGAACAGCGATTTCGCCAGTGCGGGATCGACGGCCATGGGCTCGCCTTCCGAATGAGGTCTACTCTCAACGCGCCATCGGTCTCAGATTTGTCTCAATTGATCTTACTCGATTTCCGGAGGTCTCGGAGCATGTCCCCCTGGACTCGCAAGAGGAAGGAACACGGAGTCCAGCAGGCGAACGGACAGCGTGCATCGGTTTCATCGACAGCGTCGTCGAGCAGCACGTACCTGATTTCGGTGTCCCAAACTCCAGGCCCGCCCTGTTGAACCACGCAGTATGCGATCAGCGGGAGTTGGTGTTCTGTTTCTCATCCATGGCGTCGCGCAACGGATCACGGTTACCCAAGCCCGGCGCCTTCGGAAGCAGCTTCGAGTCATAGTAGGCGTAATCGCCATCCCGAACCCAGAGAACGAGGTAATCGCAGTGTGCGGCAACGGCATGGCGGACGATCTCATGGCCATCGAATCGTGCGCAGTAGCGGGCATCCTTTGGGTCGCTATGGCCGAACTGGGCGCCGGTCGGGCCAATCTCCATCCCGACCAGCGAGCGCTCGAACCAGGGTCGGTCCGACGCGTTGACCATCGCGCCGCCTGAGAAAGCGGTCCATGCCAGGATAAACATCAATGTGTTGCGCTGCATGAGTAATCAAGTCCTCATGACGAATCGACTATGGCGTAAACTCGATGGCGCCGGGGTTGCGAGTGCCGGTGGGTTTGCGACCCGCGAAGTCGCGCATTTGCGGGCCATCGAATTCCCAGGCGTACAACTCCTCGATCGTCGTGTCCGCATCGGCGAGCGTCCCCTGGGCGATGCGCAGAAAATCCAGTGCCCCGTCAAGATACCGCCCCTGCGGCGTGCCCCCCACGTAAACGTCGCCTTCGTTGGCTAGCGAAACGGAAGCGTCCACGCCGGGTGCCGACCCATCCTTTTTCCCGTCCACGTACACGGTCAGCGTCCGCGCCCGCCTGTCGGCCTCGACAATGGCGTGGTGCCACTGGCCGTCGTTTACGTTCGCCTTGCTCTCTACGCTTGCTCCGGTCGCCCGTGCCCTTCACGTTGAAGGACAGGTTTCCGGAAGCGCCAATCGTTAGACTGTAGCCGTTGCCCTTCATCTTCTCCATCAGCACGCCACCCGTGTGCCCGGGCGCGGTCTTGAAGTACACTTCGATGAGCAAATTCGACGTGTAAATCTGCGGGTTCTTGAGCGCCTCGCCTTCGATCGTGCACGGTTCCGGCCTGGCATTCTCGTGGCGGCTCTTTTTTCGATCCCGAAAGGAGAAGGGTTTCATCATCTCGCTGTGGGATATGGTGGCGTATTGCTTCTTGGCGGGAGAGAAGCTCAGGGCCCCGGGGATCCAGTCCTCCAGAGCGCCTTGCACATAGTCCTCCTGCGTAACATTTGCTGCCCTCGAGGGGATATGTGGGCCGCTGGTAATACGTGTCGCGCGAAACGTGATAGTCCGTCATATACCAGTGTTCGTCGATGAGATTGGTTGGGTCGTTGCCGGCAGGATAGAAGTTCCACTCGCCCACCACGCCGCAGAGCGACCAGGGCACGAACACCTTGACGCCCTTGCCAAGTGCCAGCGGCGCCCTGGGCCGGGCGGAAGTCGCCCCTGGCTGGGTCGCGAAGCGGCGATGTCTTGCTGACTTCGCCCAACTCGCAGAGCAAGCCCTTGTTCTTCCGTAAGGCGTCTTTGAAATCGTCGAAGGTCGGCAGCCAGCGGCCCGAAGGCTCCAGGACGCCCATCTCAGCGAATGTCGTGGAAGACGTTTCGGCCGTAGGCGTTCGGTCTCCAAGGCAAAATGGCCCCGCCGCGGCCCGGCGTCCCTGGCGTTTCCCTCCGCCTCGTCCTGGCCGGATCGGCGTGGCGGAAGACGTACTCGCCCATCTCGTCCCAGATGTTGCCGAGGTACTTGTTCCGGCCGGCAGTGGGCGCCTGGCGGCGCGAACCCTCGTAGAAGTTGTAGACGGTGTTTTGGAAGAAGGTGTTCTGGTAACTGATGATCTCCTGGAAAGCGGAGCAGTTCGCGAGTGGGCTGGCCGCGTCCTTGGATTTTCCCCAGGCGATGTTGTTGAAGTGATAGTTCTTGAAGGCGCCATCCAGGTAGTAGGCATGGCCGAAGCCCGCATCATTACCGGTGGCGTGGCTCCAATTGCGATAGCCCTGGGCGTTGTAGGAGAGATTGTCGAAGACATAGGCCGGGCCGCCCTGCCAGGTTTCGATGCCGCCGTAATCGTTGCAATTGAGCATCGATTCCCAGACTTTGTTGTGGTGGATCAGGATGCGCGTAAAGGGCACATCGCCCCACATCCCGTCGGTCTTGGCGCCATGCACGTCGATGCCCTGCGCGTACGAGCGTTCGATCACATTGCCCGCGATCTCGACCGTTCGAGCCCCGGACACGCTGATTCCCGTCCCGGTGCTGTAGCGGGCGGGCGCGTACCCGTCTCGAACGACCGGTTCCGGTAGATGCGCACATCCCCCAGCCGGCCGCGGAGTTTGGCGTAGCCCCAGCCGGAGCCGTCCTCAACTGACAGAATGCCGTTGTCGGTGTAGCGGAACTCGTTGTCTTCGATGCGCACGTCGTCCACCCGCTGGCCTTCCAGCAGCGCCCGAATGCGGATGGGGAAGAAGACCTGCTCGAAAAGGCAGTTCGCGATGCGGATGCCCTGGCCCGAACCCCAGACCCGCACGCAACCAGGATGCAGGTCGGCGCGCAAGCCCCAAGGGGTGGTGCTGAAATCCCACGGCACGGAGGTCATGTCCCACATCGAAGGCGTGAAGCGAAAGGTCAGACCCGAAATGTCGAGGTGCTCGACCTTCTCCCCGTTCACCAAGTTCGGCCGCTTCCCAACCTCGACTCGGGCGACATTCGGGTCGGCTTCGCCCGGAAGGCGGAGATAGAGCCGTCCGCCATTCCCGTGTTTCTCGAACCAGAATTCCCCGTCCGGGTCATCCAGGTATTGCGGCTTGTCCTCGAGGTAGTAGCGCATGTTGCGCATGATCACGCCGCCGGTGCCGCCGCCGGTCCAGTCCGCGAAGCCCAGGCCGTTCTGCTTCAAGTCCACGACTTCCACCCGCGTGGGGTAGGGCTGGCTCATGACCCAGCCGAACTCGGGCCAGATCAACGCCCCCTTGAAGTAGTCTTCGGGCTTGTCCTTGATGTGTTTCGTATCGATGCCGAGGTGGACCTGCTGGCCGGCCGCGTTCTTGATGGTGTTCCCGAAGGGCTTGCCGGGGTTATCCCAGACCCACCATTCACTCTTCACGTCGTCGGGGTTCGAGCGTTTCCAGTTGGGGGTGCGCGCGAGCGGGATACGGAGGAAATCGCCTTCCTTTCGGACGAGCCACACGCTGCGCGGTGTGAAATCCAAATCGGCCCACCAGACTTTCTCCGGCTCGGGGATGTCCTTGTGCGTCGCGCCCTTCTTCCAGCCGGTAATGCGTTCCGATCCGCAGAGGACCGCTGGGCCTTGGCCCCAAGCCGGATCGCGCGTGAGGCGGATCGGGTCGCCAGGCTTGCCGGCCTCGCGCACGGTCAATTCGCCGCGGTAATCGACGCCACCTTTGAAGACGTAGGTGTGGATGCCGCTACACAGCTTGGCCTTGCCGGTCGCCTGGGAGTCCCAAGGGTGGTGCTTCCATGGCGCCTGTTTGGTGGCGCCGTCGTTCGCATCATTGCCGGCGTCGAAGTCGATGTAGCGGAGGGATGCGCCCGGTGTCGAAGCGGAAGGGCTTTGGGGCCCACTCGAGGTCGCCCTGAGGGAGGACTTTGGCGTAGGCTTCCTGCCAGGAGAAAGTTTCGCCGGCCCGGGTGGGCGCGCCGGTGAAGGCCAGGAGGCAGCAGGCCGAGAGTATGGCAGCGATGCGTGCGAACATGGTTTGGGGTCCTCCTCCGAAGGTCTGGCTTCCTCGAGTCGCATCCCACCTGCGAGCCGGCCGGCATTCGGTTCCGATAGTGTACCGCGCGCCCGGCATGTTGCAGACTGGCAACCTGAGCACCTTCTCAGGAAAAGGGAGGGGAAGGCGCGTCGTTGCGATCGCTCACCGATTGGATGTCGTTGTAGGCATTGCCAGCAGCAAATGGTTTCTTGGACACACGGCGTAAAGGGTGGAACGCGGTAGTAGTAGGACAGGCAGCTTGCCTGTCCTTGTGGCGAATAGACAGGCAAGGCTGCCTGCCCTACGACTGTAGTCTGCCTACCATTGCGAACCAGATTCCCTTTCTCATTTGGTGCTAGCCATCGCGGCTGGAATCGTCCGTGCGTTTTAGAAGATGAAGCGACAGGATGTATACCACAGATTCTGGACGCCATGCGTCTGGAAGTCTGCCGTGTTATCCACCCCAAGCCGAAACTCCACTTGCCGGCAACAACTGAACTGCCGGGCGGCAAGCCCGACATCGAAGAGCATCAGCTTGGGTTGGAACGAGCGTTCGCCGATATAGGTAAAGTCGCCGAACAGATAACAGGGCCAGTCCCACAGATCGTAGGTCAGGTAGGTACGAAGCATCAGCCCGGGTTGGAACGTGTGGCCTCAGGTCGCCAAATATATAAAGACTCTGGCTGCGCCAAAGCCAGAAGTTGATGTCCAGATCCGCGCTGAAGTTCGGGTGGTATTCCTCCCCGTTAGGGGCGGTCTTGGGGCCGGCAGGAATCGCGCGAAGATCGACCAGCCCCAGATTGGCAGCCACGGAGCTCTTTGTGGCGGCGCCGCTTCGACCTGATGGCCGACTTCGGGGGGTGCAAGGGTCTGGGCCAGAGAGTTTGGAACGGTTTCCGGCAAAGAACTAAGTTGGCTATCTGGAGAATTCGAGGGGGCGGTCTTCGGGAGCGGTTTCCTGGGCAAACGAGGGCATTGCTCCCAGCAATCCGATTAGCCATGCGATCATCGTGGCTAGCCGCATGGAAACGCTCACCATGCATCGACCTTTAACGGCATGGTCGATCGTCGAGCGGATAGCTGTCAGATGTTTGCGAGATCGAATCCACGAACCAAGACGAATTGACTTCGGACAACTGCCCGAGTCATTAGCCGGAGTGGGATAGCGTAAGATTCAATGCTCATTACGGATAGAGCGAGTGGGGTTTCACTCCGGCTCTCCGGCTGGTGTGCCATGGGCTCTGCGTGCGGCCGCATGGCCAAGGAAAAGACAAAAAGCCAGGGTCCCTCTGCGTGGCGGAAGTTAATGCCTGCCATCATATGGGTTACGCACAGAATCTGCACGATAGAGAATTGGATCGCGCTTTTCGGGGATTGCAAGGTCGTTGTGCTGAACAAGTAGCCGAATTTCTCTGTTATCCGGCTACAGATCGAAGCTTGTTCCGCAGTGGCGGGCTGCGTAGCCCCCAACTCCGTGGCGCGAGAATTGTTGGGTTGCCGCCGCTTGTGCAGAAGCGGAACCCGTTTTCCTCCTCCCAAACTCGATGCAGAAGGTTAGCTTTAACGAGCGGCGTGCTTCATGCCTCCTCTTTGCCCGCGAATTCTATACGCGTTTTGTCCGAAATACCAAATGTCCGGGCATTTTGTAGGATTTTCCGCGGTAGGTAAGTCCTTCCAAAGTGCCCGTCGTTTACTTTCTCGGGGCTGCCTATCTTGCCTTCTCTTCGGTGTACTCACGGCGTCGAATCCATTGTAGTTTTTACTTTTCCGCAGGGAACCCTTGCCTCCACCTTCATGCTTCGGACGGAAGCTGCGTGTGGTTTGTAAGGAGATTCCCATGCTTGCAACGCCACCAAGTGGCGAGTTTTGGTGAGTGAAAACTTCGGCACAGCCCCGGTCGGTCATAAGGCCCGCCGGAAGTGTTTGGTCAAATTGGCCAACATCATCAGCCGTCATCCCGCCGGCACCTTGCCCAACAAGCTGGGCGATCCCAAAAACTACAAATCGATGATGCGTCTGGTCAACCGCCCGGAAGTCACCCATGTCTCGGTACTCCACTCCCACCGGGAGCATACCTTCCGACTCATGGATGAACTCGAGGGACCGGTCGTTTTGGTCGTGCACGACACCACGGTCCTGGACTACTCGTCCTTGAAGTCCCTTACTCACCAACTCGGCCCAGTCGGCGATGGACGTGGTCGCGGCTATCTGTGCCACAACAGCCTGGCGATTGACCCCGTACGCCGACAAGTCTTGGGACTGGCCAATCAGATCCTCCATCGTTGTGCCGAAGTGCCCCAAAAAGAGAGCGTAGCCGCCAAATGCGCCGCGCGCAGCCCGCGAGAGCCGACTCTGGACTACGGCGGTGAAACAAATCGGTACGGTGGCGCCAAGTAAACGGGTGATCGACATCTTGCGACCGTGGAGCCGATATCTTCGAGTTCCTGGCCTGGGAAGTTCAGCAGGGCCGACACTGTGTCGTGCGTTCGACGCACAATCGCAGCTTGATGCTGGAGGATGGCCAGGATCAACCGGCCTATCTGCACGACTATGTGCAAACGCTGCCTGCCCAGGGTCAGAAAAGCATCGTGATACACGGCAGAACGAAGCCCCCGACCGCAAGGCCATCGTCGCGGTAAGCTTTGCTCCGGTCACCATCAAGCCGCCCCACGTTCGCCGTGGCGAGTACGAGAAAAAGCCCCTTGGCCATGTGGGTGGTACGGATCTGGGAACCCAATCCACCCGCGGGCACCAAGCCCGTTGAGTGGTACTTGCTGACGACCGAAGCGGTCCCGGACATTGAGGCGGCCTGGGAGGTTGTGGGCTGGTACCAATGCCGCTGGATAGTCGAGGAATATCACAAAGCACAAAAAACGGGCTGTCAGGTCGAAGATGTGCAATTCGCACCCGACTACCGAGGCACTGGAGCCAACCATTGCCTTGCTCTCGGTCATTGCGACGATCTTATTGAATTTGCGTTCCATGAGTCGGCAGCCCGAAGCCAAGGAATTGTCTGCCACTACTGTGGTGGACCCCTCTTATGTAGAAGTCTTGAGCAAATGGCGTTACAAAGAAGAACGCGACATGACCATCGAGGAGTTCTTCTTTGCCGTCGCTCGTCTGGGCGGTCACCAGAATCGCAAGGCCGACGGTCATCCTGGCTGGCTGGTACTCTGGCGCGGCTGGATGAAGCTGCAATTGCTACAAGCCGGGTATGAAATTCGCGGGCAAAGATGAGGCTTCATGCCCGCCATGTAGCCCACGCGGTATCCTGCACTCATGACTATCTAGTGTTGGCTTGAACTCCGGCGGGCATAAAGCCCCGCCGCTCGTGAAAAACAAAGCAATCACGGTTCCAAAAACGCAACTTCAAAAGGCGTACGCGAAGGCGTCAACATACCGATCCCGCCGCCACCTACAGGGAAATCACCCGCCGGAGAAACTTGCCTGATTCGTCGATATTGATGGCAAACTCCGGCTTCACGATCAAATCATTGATAGCAGTACCTTCAAACTGCGTCACGCCGCGGAAGTTTCGACCCAACCAGTGCTTGAGCAAAATCGTGGCTTGCAAGATTTTCTCTTGAAACATCGAGACAAGGACGGTGTTCACGATTTTGCCCGGATCGACACCCACAAAGTAGAACATGAAGACCGACCGAGTATTTGTCAGGAACTCCAACATTTTGTCCAGATTGTATGCCTTGGGGTTTGAGCTGAGGATCGTGATCTTCGTCTTAACATCCGTCTCGGTATCATAAGCCGGAAAAATACGACTGTAGTCACCCAACGTATTGTCGGTCTTGAATCGGGGAAGCCCTTTGTTGCCTGTTTTCAAAGCGACGATGAGTTCCTGGCGCAATGCCTCATCTTCTCCGGCGATGAGGTACTCGATCACTCGGCCTCGCACGTTGACGTTTTCGATAAGAGCAGCCAAGAGTATTTCAGATCGAAACTTCGTGACTTGAGCGTCCAACTCGGCCTTCAGAACCGCAAAGTCCGCGGACTCAACGAATCTGGCCGCTCGTTCAGGTGCGCCAAGAATGACCGCTGCCGCCGACTTGTCGACACCAAACTTGACTCCCGTCGGCGAGATGTTGTTTGTCGCTTCAACTAATCGGGCAAGATTGCCCTCGAAACCGATGCCTGCGTGAATGTCGAAGAGGCGACCGATGCTTTCGGCCGAGTTGGCAATGCCTTCCAGTTCTCTGGCAATATCGGACCCATTGAAGGTGCCGCGGATGTTGTTTTCTCGGAGTTGGTGCGAACTATGGCTGATCTTCTTGAGCAGAAAGTGCGTCGTTCACCGAACAGGCTCATTTGATCATTCGCGCAGGTTGCGAGCCTTCTGAGGTTTTTGGTCAGGTAGACTGTTCCTCTCCCAAAAGACGCCCTCGGAGTACCCCTGTATGCTAGGGTCGGTATTAGCAAGTTTGAGCCGCTTCAAGGCCCAGCAGCAGTAGTCTCGATCAAGTTCGACCCCGCAATACCGCCGTCCAAGCTTCTTGGCAACCACGGCCGTCGTCCCGCTGCCAAGGAATGGATCAAATACGACCTCCTGGGAACGTGAACTTGCCAGAATCAGTTTCGCTATCAGCTTTTCAGGTTTTTGCGTTGGATGATCGGTATTCTCGGGCATGGACCAAAAGGGGATGGTAATGTCCGACCAGATATTGGACGGATGGGTCAGCCGGTAGTTTCCGTTCTCCGACTCCTCCCAATCTTTGGGCTCACCGTTGTCCGTGCGATAAGGCGCGATAACGCGCTTTTCAATTTCACGGCCTCGACATCGAAGTGGTAATCGTCGCCGACGGTGCAGAACCAGATATCTTCGGTATTGTTCTTCCAGTTTGCTTTGGCTCGGCGCCCTTTTTCCCTTTCCCATGTGATCCGGTTCCGTACATGCAAGTGCTTGTCGAGAATTGGAAAAAGCAGGGTGGACGTTTGCCAGTCACTGCAGGCATAGACCGTGGCTGTTGGCCGGAGGAGAGGGACGAGCGAGCGTAGGACATCGTCAAACCACGTTATGTAGGCCGCAGCTTCCTTTGCCTGGAAGATGTGGCCATTGTAGTTCTTGGTTAGGTTGTAGGGCGGGTCGAGAATAACAAGATCGGCGAACCCGGGCGGAAGAAAGCGGCCAACGTCGTGAAAATCTTGCTGGATCACTCGCCCGATGGCCTCTTCGGGGCGAGCGGGAGCGGCGAGTTGCAACAACTCCGTGGCAAAGGACGCCAACTCGGCGTCGCTGCAAAAAAGCGTTCGATTACGGGGCGGATATCGTTCCTTCATCAAATCTCCAGTGGGCTAAAGGAATCTACGCCGCGTGTTCCGCATAGATCGACGAATTTCTTGCCTGGCGTCTGGTCGCGGAGCGTGTGCTATAGAATCGGGTTGGCCTGAACCGGCGGAGCCGTCGCCGCTCCGGGCCGGCCATCCCGCGACCTTGTCCTGGAAGTTGATCTTATTCTACGCCGCAATTCAAAAGAACAGGATTTACTGATGCCAACGTCTCCGGTGCGCCGAATTTTGGCCCAACCAGAGCTACCCTATCTGGCTTCCTTCATGGCCGACAACGATCTGGCGCTTTGGCGAATCGTCGAGTTCCTTTCGCACACGCCCTACTGGGAAGACATGGCGATCATCGTGACACAACCCGATGCGGGCGGCGAGCCGGACCACGTGGACGCACAGCGGAGCATTTTGATGATCATCATGGACGATCCTGACGATATGGAACGGACATTACGCCGGGAGGCGAAGGAGACCAAGCCGAAATAAGCGGGCATGCCCCTAAATGACGATGGGCTGCGTTGTTGCTTCCACTCTCAAGAACGAACGTGATATACTGCTTTTTATGGCAAATATTCAACTTCCCGCGATGGATCGGCTCATCGAACCGTTTGCTCGCTCACTGACCCCGGCAGCTGCACGAGGCATTCTTGCGTTTCGAGCGGATCGGGCCACTCAAGCTCGAATCGATGAGTTGGCCGACAAATGTAATGAAGGGCTTTTGTCCCCTGACGAACGCGCCGAGTATGAGGCATTTGTCCGTGCGATCGATTTCATTTCCACCATTCAGTCTCGAGCACGCCGCGCTCTGGCGGCGAAGCGAAAAAGCTGATGGATTTGCAGCTCAGGAAAACTGTCCGCGAGCGCACTCATTCGCGTTGCGAATATTGTCAGTTGCCCGCAGATCAGGAAGCGATTGTCCAATTCCAGATTGAGCATATCGTCGCACGCCAGCACGGCGGAAAGACCGATTTTCGCAATTTGGCTTATGCTTGCCACCGGTGCAACTTGCACAAGGGACCAAACCTTGCCGGCATTGACCCCATTACCAAGCGAAGGACCTGGCTCTTCAATCCTCGTCGGCATAAATGGCAACGTCATTTTCGCTGGGACGGCCCCGTGCTCCTGGGCCGAACGGAAATAGGACGGGCCACGATCAATGTTCTGAAACCAAACGAAGAGGATCGATTGGATTTGCGACGGGCACTGATCGAAGAAGGGCTGTTTTTTAGGCAATAGAACTCGAATCTGTTTTAGCCGAGCAATTAATTCACAATCCTGCGGAAAAAAGGCTTTCGTCTCTGTAAGTGCGAGCCAGTCGATCTGCACATATTCGATCCAGAGAGAGCCTAAGATCCCAACCAGGGCAAAGCCGGCCGGCTGCCGTCCACCACGTCTTGAAACACCAGACCGAACTCCCCGAGCACGCAAAACCCCTCCGCTTCCGGAGTGACGTTCTACCGGCCTCGGCGATCCGGCTGATTTGGCCTTTCCGCGATGTGAAAGAACGGTGCGTCGGGGTCATCAAGGTCGTAACCCCATGAAAGGATGCCATCTAGAAAAAGGTCGTGCCAACACGTCAGGATGGCCTGCTGGTACGTGAGATCCAACTTCGTCCACATATTCCCGCCGGGCGTGCCAGCCACCGCGTCAAGAACCGGCCGCTGTTGCGCGTATCCCGGGCCCCGGCGTGCACAATCCTTGGCGGACTCGAGCACGGTTTGCTTCAACGCCGCGTAGTCGATAACCATAATCAACGCCACTTCGGATCGCGATTCTGGGAGGGTCGCATTAGCGGCCCATAGGATAGCATATTACCGCAGGCGGTCATGCCCGGGAAGGCGGCAAGCCAGCTGTCAATGAGCGGCCAGAACAGGCTGCGCAGCGAGCACCGCCCAAATCGCCCAACGTTTCGGCGCATTTATTACCGCTGGCTTTACCTATGGCGAAGTTGCCCGCGAATGTTTGGCTGCCAGATTTTCCCGCTAGTGACCTCTAGCCCAGTTAGCCAGCCGCCGCCATAGCAAAAAGTATCAATGTTCGTGATTGGCCCATCCTCAAGAATCTCACCATTCACCTGTGCGGCATGTCCCACGATCCCGATTTTGCCCGTAAAGCGGGGCCACAACGGGCGACCATCCTCTGGATCGCCCGGCATTCGGAACCATTCTTTACCATGCACGAAAACGTGCGTTTGAGTCTCCACTTGCTGACGGCAGCTTTCCAGAAACGACCAATGCGCAGAAGGAATGGCGCTCAACACCGCCTGATTACCATAGGAAGCAAGCGTGGCGTCGCCGCCGCAAGCAATCCAGAGCTTCCAAGACCAGGCGTCGGCATGAGCACCTAATAGCATTTCTTCATGGTTGCCCAGCAGAGGCAGGAGCTGGCAACGTTTTCCCAGGGCGATGAGCTTCTCCAAGACGCCTCGGCTGTGCGGGCCGCGGTCGATATAGTCACCTAATGTCACCAGTAGGTCGTCTGGCTCAGGGTGAATGGCCTCAAGCAGGGCGTCCAAAGCCAAAGAGCAGCCGTGAATATCGCCGATGGCAATGGTTCTCGACATGGTGTGCTGAAAATAATTGGCAGTCCAGGGATACTTTCGGTCATCCTCAGTGAAAACCGCTCAAAACGGAAACGCCGGCCTAATTCAATATGCTGTCCGTAAACCTACTTTCAGTGCAAGTGCGATTCTTTTTCTGCCACTTGATCGGCCGCCCGCTCCTTTATGCTTTCGCGTTCAATTGCCAGGCCGGCCGCCAGGAACCTAAATTCTCGAAATGGACTGATGCCCGTCCAGCCAAGTGCAACGCTTGATTAGAGTTCGCTTTCGGGAATCGGATAAAATCGCGTTGCAATGTTAGCAGCGTTCGTCTCGACCATGGTATCATGGACGAATTTGCGTTTCGCCACGTAGCGCACGCATTGCAAGCCAGAATCATCGTATGTTTCAGTTTTCAGAAGGCATTCACCACCGAAGTCAATGTACACGGGGCACTGAGCATCCAACCAGGTCTTCCGTGGACGCACCCAATCGTATTGATGGTACCCGTTATAGGATTGATCAACAGCGTTCCTGATTTCGTCCATGCCGTGAACCCACCCGGAACAAAGTTCTGCTTTCGTGATGTCAGGCTTTTCTGTCCTTGCTTCGGACAGGCGAAAGAACATGCCGGCGTTTGCGCCGTTCATGTGGCGTTGAGCTTTGGCCCAAACAAGGTCACTGGCAAGTTCGGAATTGGGATCGGGCAGACGGTGGTATACGTCGAAGCTCTTGCGGAACCCTGAACCATCAATGACCCAGACAAGGTTGCCGTAAAAATCTTCGCGAGATTGTCGTTCCGCATCAGTCATCGAGGAGTGCTGAACTTCAATCACGATTCCAGTTGGCGTTTTTATGTCTGCCCTGTGGATTTCACCATCATCGGCAATTTGCGATGCCTCGCGACATTCGAGTGGAAACAAGTTCTTCCACTCGCGGTGCCACGGAGTCTCATTCTCCCACCACGGGTCGCAATCCTTCGGGCGATAATGCGCCCAATGATGAATGACTCTCGGTCCGCACTTGGCGATGACTTGGGTGCCACAGAGCGGGCATAAACCGCGACCGCCAGGAGAGGCTTCGACGCGTTGTTTGTCCACAATAGCCAACTGCATGGTCCGGTCATTCCCCTGCGCGCCCAAATGTTAAGTAATCTCTATCGCACGCTCTACTTGGATCGGCGCATGGGCCACGCGGAGGCTGGCAGCGGAGCATGCGATATAGAATCGGGCTGAACTGAATCGCGGAGTAGTCGCCGCTATGAGCCGGGTATCCTGCAACCGTATCCTGGAATAGATTTTATTCTGCTTCGCGAATCAAGCATAGCAGGATTCGGCTCGCCGTCGTCTCCATTCCAACGACCTTCTGATCGTGGCATATGCTCCTGCACTTTCGCGGAAGTGACTTTGGTCGCTTGCTGCAAAGCTTCTCCGTGTCGATTCCACCGGCTCCTCAATCAGGGTGAGTGAACGCCTGCATTGGCTGCTCAATCTTTTTGGGCGTAAGTCCGGTAAACATCCGGTAGACCGATGAAAGGTCGTGCCGAAGAATTCTGCGCAGGACGGTTACCGCGCCAGTGGCATGCCGAATCTCCAGCACGAAATGGTCCCTCCAAATGCTGATTGTACCACCTAGCCCCACTACGCCGACCGCATTTCGTGGACTTCAAGCTGTACGATGCGAGCGCGCACCAGCGATGCTCGTAAGTTCCAGGATGCGACTGCCGGGGGCCGGTTGCATCTGTGGGAAACCCGCCAAGCGACCTCATTGCCGAAGATCTCATCGAGCTGCGGTCCAGTGACAGCCGCATGCTGATCTTGCCCCCCGACGCGACACGGGGCGCCTTGAGCTTGTCGCACGAGATCACGTGCTTCGCTACATCGTAGGGAATGGGCTTGCCGCGAAACTCGAACATTACCATTCGGTGCCGGTGGTTCCGATCACGGCGACGACGTCGAACAAGTCGCCACGCTCGAGCCTGAGGTGTTGAGTCGGGTTTTGGCGTCTGCGCCTTCAAATGCAAAAGGTCGATCTCGGAACTGGCTGGCATTCTGGTTGCCTATATATATTGACCACATGGTGCGTGGCCAAGGAAAGAAATCACGTGGGTTCGACGCCAAGCTGGCCCGACTTCATGCCCTGCGCAATCAGCCGCTTACTGCGGAAACCACTCTGGAACTGCGCGGCTGGCTCGCAGATGCGTCCAGCCTCATCGTGGCGGAAGCGGCCAAAATCCTCACGGATCCAAGTGGTGCCGAATTGGCTGGCGAGCTGGCGGCCGCGTTCGATCGCTTGATGATCGAACCGGAAGAGAGCGACAGCCAATGCCGGGCCAAAATCGAGATCGTGGCCGCCCTCAACCGGCTCGAGTATGCGGAACCGAATATATTCCTTAGCGGCCTGACCCACCGTCAGGACCCTCGCCCTAGCGAGCCGGGCCAGGGTGGCCAGGATGCCGCCGGGGCGCTGCGAGCGTTTTGCGCTCTCGGCCTGGCCAGGATCAATCATCCAGGCGTCGTGCTGCTGCTGACCGAGCTGCTGCTCGACACCGACGACACGGCCCGAGCGGGGGCAGCCCGCGTCTGGCGCGCACCGGTTCGCTCACCGCCATGCCCCTCTTGCGCTATAAGGTGCTGACGGGCGATCGGCTGGTCGACGTCATCGGCGAGTGTTTTGCATCGCTCTTAAGCCTGTCGTTCGCGGAATCGTTGCCGTTCGTCGCCCAATATCTGCGGGCTCCGCAGAGCACCCTGCAAGAAGCCGCCATGTTCGCCCTGGCCGAGACGCGCCGCCCGGAAGCGCTTGCCGTCCTGACGGATTTTTGGCCGGGGCGCCGGCCGACGTCCGGGAATCGCTGCTGGTCGCCTTGGCCATGTTTCGTCTGCCGGCGGCCAATGACTTCCTCATCAGCCTGATTGCCGGCAAGGACGCGATGGCCCGCGCCGCCCTGTCGGCGCTGGCCATTTATCGGGATAATCCGAAACTTGCCGCCAGCATCGCGGCCGCGGTGGAGGCTAATGGTTCGCCAGCCGTGCGGGAGTGGTTCAACAAGAAGTTCCGTGCGGGCGGTACATAAACGGGACAGGTCCAGCCACGTCCTTTTTATTTCGCCCCCGTAAACCAGTACGCCCAAGCAATCAGCACAAACTGCAAAGGTAATCGGATCCAAAGCAGCGCGGGTGGAATTTGAGGATAGCCCGCCACTATCGAACGCCATGTGAATATTGGCGGGAAACACGGCGATGAGCAGAGCGATGAGGCCCCAAGCCGCCAACGATCTGCATTTCGGTATCAGAACCAGGAAGCCCAGAAGGAACTCGGCGACGCCGCTCAGATAGACCAATTCGAGATGCCAAGGCAGATAAGGCGGCATGATTTTGACGTAGAAATCCGGATCGCGAAAGTGGTTGGCGCCACCTGCCACGAAAAAAAGACCTAACAACCAGAGCATAAAGGGCTTGAAGTAACGCATTCGCCGACTCCTCTTGTCGCTGCCACGGCTCGATGCCTAGAATGACATTTCTTGCAAATTGAAAGAGAGGATACCATGAAAGAAGGCATTCATCCCGAATACGACGAAGCCACCGTCACCTGCGGTTGCGGCAACAAGTTCGTCACGCGCAGCACGAAGAAGAATATCACCGTCGAAATCTGCTCGGCCTGCCATCCGTTCTTCACCGGCAAGATGAAGTTCATCGACACGACCGGCCGCGTCGAGAAGTTCCAGAAGAAGTACAACTGGGACAAGCGCAAGAAGGCCGGCGAGGCAAGCCGCCGAAGCCGCCGAAGTAGTCGATCTGTCCATCGAGGCCGGGAAGCCGCCGCTCAGCCAGGCTGTGTTCCGTTGGCGTAGGCCGCGTTCGTGTCGTCGCAAGGTCCGCATCTGCACGGGGTCGGCTCGGCATCGTCCTGCGACCGTACGCTCACGATTCGGAGAGCGTCCTGCCATGTGGCCCGTCTTCGAACAATCGCTCGACCCGCTACCGCGAACTGGAAACACAGCTCGCCGATCCCGCCGTCGTCGGCGACCGCGTCGCGCTTACGCGCAGCTCGCCAAGGAGCATGGCGCCCTCGCCAAGCAGGTCAAGCCCTATCTCGAATACAAACAGCTCTGCGACGACATCGACCAGGCCGAGGCGATGGCTGCAGGCCGAGACCGACCCGGAGATGCAAGCACTACGCCGCAGGAAGAGCTGGCCGGTCAGCGCCGCCGGCGAAGCTGCTGCAGAACCGGCTGGAAGATTTGCTGCTGGCCGAGCCGGCGAGGACTTCGACAGCATCATCATCGAAATCCGCGCCGGCACCGGCGGCGACGAGGCGGCCCTGTTCGCCGGCGATCTTTACGGCATGTACACGCACTACGCCCGCGATCAGGGCTGGAAGGTCGAAGACATCTCCTTCAGCCCCGGCGAGCAGGGCGGCTACAAGGAAGTCGTCTTCAGCGTCATCGGGCGACGACGCTTATCAGTATCTGCGCTACGAGAGCGGCGGCCATCGCGTGCAGCGCGTGCCCAAGACGGAAACGCAGGGCCGCATTCACACCTCGGCGGCCACCGTGGCCGTCATGCCCGAGCCGGACGAAGTGCAGATCGAGATCCGCGATCAGGACATCGACTGGGAGCGCATGCGCGCCGGCGGCGCCGGCGGCCAGCACGTCAACAAGACCGAAAGCGCCGTGCGCATCTGGTACAAGAAGGGCACGCCCGACGAGCTGGAAGTGAAGTGCCAGGACGAACGCAGCCAGCACAAGAATTACGACCGCGCCCTGCGTATTCTGCGCAGCCGGCTCTTCGAGAGGCAGCAGCAAAAACTGCACGAAGAACGGGCCGAGCACCGGCGGACGCTGATCGGCTCCGGCGACCGCAGCGAACGCATCCGCACCTACAATTTCCCGCAAAACCGCGTCACCGATCATCGCATCAATCTGAATCTCTACAAGCTCGACTCGATCATCGCCGGCGACTCGGGCGAAGTCATCGCGGCGCTCAAGGATTACGACAAGAAACAGCATTTGGGAGATAGCGAGTAAGGAGACCGCTGTGACTCCGACCGTAGGTTTGGATCGGCCGGCCTGGACCATCGGCTCGCTCCTCGATTGGACGGCCGCGTTCTTGCTCAAAAAAGGCGCCGCCAGCCCCCGACTCGACGCCGAAGTTCTCCTGGCCAGCGTATTGGCTTGCCGGCGCATCGAGCTCTATACTCGCCATACCGAACCGGCGACCGAAGACGTCCGCGAACGCTACCGCGAGTTGATCCGGCGGCGCACGGAAGGTTGCCCGGTTGCTTATCTAGTCGGGCAAAAAGAATTCTTTTCGCTTACCTTCGAAGTCGATTCGGCGGTGCTAATTCCGCGGCCAGATAGCGAGCACGTCGTGCTGGAATGCCTGCGTCTGGCTAAAGGCATGCCAGCGCCGCGGATTCTCGATTTGGGTGTCGGCTCCGGTAACCTGAGCGTCGCGCTCGCGGTGCATTTGAAGACCGCGACCGTGGTTGCTGTCGATCTGAGTGCTGCCGCCTTGGCGGTGGCCCAACGCAACGCCGGCACGCACGGAGTGGCACAGCGCATCCAGTTCCGCCCAGGGGATTTGTTCGGGCCCTTGGAAGCAGGCGAGCATTTCGATTTTGTCGTTTCCAATCCACCTTACATCCCGACGGGGGACATCCCCACGCTCGAAGTTGGAGTCGTCGGTTACGAGCCGAAGTTGGCGCTTGATGGCGGAGCCGACGGTTTCGCGGTGTTCGATCGCATCCTGGCCGGAGCCCGATCGATTCTGAATGCGAATGGTTCGCTGATCCTCGAAATAGGCACCCCGCAGCACGAGGAGGTGCGCCGCCGCTTTGGGGCCTTCGCCGAATATGAGCTAGCGGAAACGATCTACGACGGCTCTCGCCATCCACGGGTGCTGCGAGCGAAACGACATTAAAGAGCACGAAATCGAATGAAATGCATTGATGGCAAAAAAATGTATGGCAAAAATATAAGAGCATTGATTTATTTTTTTGCCCTACATCTTTTTGCCATCGTTCTTTTTCGCCAGCTTTGGGTCGGGAGTCAGGAGTCAGGGATCAACTTGAGACAATCGAGCGACTTGGACGAGTAGAATATCTGAGCGTTCGTATCGCTTTTTTCGTTGGCTTGAGCAATTCTCCTTATCGTGTCAAGATCTCGGGCTCGCGTGGTGCAGCTGGATTCGTCGCGCAGTTCCGCGACCGTCATCGCCGAGGCGGCAGCGATTTTGCAAGAAGGCGGACTGGTCGCGTTCCCCACCGAAACGGTTTATGGCCTGGGCGCCAATGCACTCGATGCGGCCGCGGTAGCGCGGATTTTTGAGGCCAAGGGCCGGCCCAGCCGCAATCCCATCATTGTGCATGTCACCGGAGCCGAGGCGGCACGGGCGCTGGCAAGCTCCTGGCCGGCGACGGCGGAACAACTGGCGGATCGCTTTTGGCCCGGTCCGTTGACGCTGGTTTTGCCCAAGAATCCCGTCGTGCCCGACATCGTGACCGCGGGCGGTCCCAATGTCGGCCTACGCGCGCCGGCCCAGCCCATTGCCCAGGCGCTCCTGCGTGCGGCCAGCGTACCCATCGCGGCGCCCAGCGCGAACCTGTCCACCTATATCTCAGCAACGACGGCTCAACATGTGCTTCGCAGCCTGGGCGGACAGATCGATCTCATCCTGGATGGCGGACCGACCAGCGCAGGCATCGAATCGACCGTGCTCGACCTGACGTGCGACCCGCCGCGGATTCTCCGGCCTGGCCCCATCAGTGCGGCTGATCTCGAAGCTTGCGTTGGCCGAGTTCTCGGGGGGCCGGCTGCGTTGCCGAGCGCCACTGGCCCACTAGCCTCGCCCGGCTCGATGGCTCGGCACTACGCGCCGAAAGCCACGCTACTGTTGGCAACTGGAGACGGACAAGAAGAAGTAAGCCGGCTAACCAGCGCGAACCAGCGCGTCGGTTGGCTGGTTTTCTCCGCATCGGGATTGCTGCGACCGTCAGGCGTAGAATTGGTAGTGATGCCTGATGACGCAGCGGCCTACGCCGCGCCGCCTTTACGCAGTTCTCCACGAGCTGGATGAAGCGGGGGTGGATCGGATTGTCGTATCCCGCGTCCCTGACAAGGCAGAATGGGCAGCCATCCGCGATCGTTTGAGTCGGGCGGCTACTGCGGAATGAAAGGGACGCGAGTTCTTTTCCCCTTGCCAAGGGGGGGCAGGGGGGGTCGCAGAATCTGTACCCCAGAGCGGGTAAAGTTCGCCCATGAGGAGATCAGGGCAGGTGCATATCTACGGTGGGTGGTCACGTCGCGTCAGACCCCCCCAACCCCCCCTTGCCAAGGGGGGAGAAAGAGGGGCCTTTCGGCCCAGGTTTGTTGGAAGCCGCCTTTGGGTTGCGGGCGTAGCCCGCACTATGGGTTAAACTATGTCGGCCAAATTGTCGATTGGTGAAGTGCCCGACCTCGCTTGTCCGTCGGGGTCAATCGGAAAACTGTAGATGGGCGAATTCATTTCTGCATGCAGGCTAAGCTCTCGCCTTCTTCGTATACCGCGGTTGATAGAGCTGGACTTCGCAGTTTCCGGGCATCTTGAAGTGCGTTACCAGGCCATAGCCCTGATCCACGATGCCTTGAGTAAACTCGACGCCACGGGATTTCATTTCGGCGACCGTCTTTTCGATGTCATCGCAGTAAAAGGAGATCGACTGGGTTCCCGAGGGGGCGCCCTTTTCGGCCTCTGCGGGATGACAGCCCATGTCTGCTTCGGGCATATCGAAGATGAGCCAGCCACCGCCCACATCGGTGTAAGGGAATTTCAGCTTGTCGCGGAGAAAAGCACGAAAAGTTTCAGGTTCCGAAGTATAGAACATGGTGTGCACGCCTCGAATCATTTGCAAATCCTCCGCGTAATGCTGGGTAGCGGAATTCGCCAGAATTCCGGCATGCGGGCGAATCCCGCTTTGCGAATTGTCGGTTGCCGATCATCCTCAGTTTCTCTTGCAGATTCGAGCAGGTCAATGAGATTCGCTTGCCGCGTTCGATCTCATAGGATGGAAAGCAATGAACAAGTAATCCCGAACCTCGGACCTACCGATATGACGCGAGCTTTGGTGTTTGATGAGATGGGTGATCCGGCGCATGTGCTGCGCGTCAAGGATGTGCCGCTGCCCACTCCCGGCAGCGGCGAGGTCCGTGTGCCGCATGCTGGCGGCGCCCATCAATCCTTCGGATTTGTTGTTTATCCGTGGCCAATACGGCCGGCGTCCGGAGCTGCCCGCAACGGCTGGGTTCGAAGGCGCCGGCGTGGTGGAAGAAGCCGGCCCCGGCCTGCTCGGCCGCATGCGCAGTTGGCCGGCGCGTGGCGGTGTTGCATGGACTCGGCGGTTCGTGGCAAGAGTATGCCATCGTTCCCGCCAGGCAAGTGGTGCCCGTTCCGCGCTTTGCCCGATGAACAAGCGGCCTGCTTCTTCGTCAATCCCGCCACAGCCCTCATCATGACCCGAAGCGTTCTGCGCGTGTCGCGCGACCGCTGGCTCTTGCAATCGGCCGCCGGCAGTGCGTTAGGGCGCATGATTATTCGGCTCGGCAAACATTACGGCTTTCGGACCATGAATGTGGTGCGCAGGCGGGAACAGGCGGATGAGTTGAAAGCGCTCGGCGCCGACGCTGTGATTTGCACCCAGGACGAACAGATCGAAAAACGCGTGATGGAACTTACCAAGGGCGAAGGCGTGCCCTACGCCATCGATTCTGTCGGCGGCGCTACGGGTTCGGCTTTGGTTCGCTCGCTCGGGCATCGCGGTCGTATGATCGTTTACGGAACGCTCGCAGAGGAACCGCTGCAGTTCGATTCGCGATTATTGGTAGTAGGCCAGAAACGCCTCGAAGGCTTTTGGCTTTCCGAATGGTCCCGAGAACAAGGCACCGTCACCATGTTGCGCTTGTTCAAGAAGTTGGCCAAGCTCATGAAAAGCGGGGTTATCGCCACCCAGGTCGGCAAAAGCTTTGGCATCGACCAATTCGCCGAGGCCACCCGGCTAGCAGCCGAGCCGGGTCACCAAGGCAAAGTGCTCTTCCGTTTTCAGTCGTCGAAATAGCTCAGGAATTCACTTCCTCGAACACCTCTTCCTTGGTGAGCCGCGTGGGCACCAGGCGTAGGCCGGTGGCGCCGGTCTGATCGCCGGCTTGGCCCGCTTCGTGATATTCGGCATCTTGGTTGACGTGCCAGAGATCGTAGACCTGTTTTCCCGCCAGGATATTCTCGACGCAGAGCATCGCCGTCATCATGGCGTGATCCTGGTTGTTGTACTTGTGCATCCCATTGCGGCCGACCAAATGCATCGTCGGGAATCGATTATCCAGCTCTTCGCGGATAGTGTTGACGTGCATGGCGTACTCGTCGTCGTAGACCGGGTAAGCTTTCGGCTGACGCACCACGCAGCCATCTTGCACGTCTTCGGGTTGCGCCAAGCCAAGCTGAGCTAGCTCCTTCTTCGCCAGTTCGACAAGGTCCTTGTCGCTACTGTTCCAGAGTCCGTCGCCTTCGAAACAGAAATATTCGAGGCCGTAGCAAGCCAACGTTGGATCGGGGACCATTTCGGGCGACCACGATTTGAAGTTCTGAATGCGGCCGACCTGAACGTTGGGTTCGTGGATGTAAATCCAGTTGTCGTCGAATTGTCCTCGGTCCTTCAAGATCAACACTACCGTCAGAAAATCGCGATATTTGAGCGAATCGGCAGCCGCCAAAGCAGTACCTGACAGTGAAGGCGTGATGCCGTGAGCGAGTTGTCTCAGCGGCGCAGTGGATATCACATGGTCGGCGCGCACGACCGAGACATCATTAGCGGCGTTGCGATAGGTGATAGCCCACTGGCGCTTTTCGGCGTCGAATTGGCAGCCGGTGACCTTCTGACCCATCTTGAGGTTGCCGCCCATTTCCTTGAATTTGGAGGCACAAGCCTCCCACATCATGCCGGGCCCTTTGCGGGGATAGCGGAAAGAATCGATGAGCGATTTGATGATCTTGCCTTTGCCCCCGCTCTTCTTTTTGGGCCAGAGCGCATTCCATACGGCCGTTGTGAGCGATAAGCCTTTGATGCGTTGAGCGGCCCAATCGGCCGAAATTTCCTTGCAGCTCATGCCCCAAACTTTTTCGGTGTAAGTTTTGAAAAAGATGTTGAAGAGCCGCTTGCCGAACTTGTTGGTGACCCAATCCTCGAAGCTGCGCGGTTCGGCGATCGGTCGCAATCGGGCCTTCAAATAAGAAAGCACGCAGCGCGCCGCTTCCACCGGACGCCAGCTTGAAAAGAGCCTCGCCTGCTTTGAGAGGATAGGAGAAGAGCTTGCCGCGATAGAAGATCCGCGACGAGCGTGGCCTGATGAGCATGTCGTCGGGGAGAAGCTCCGTCCAAAGGTCCTCAACTTCCTTCGATTTGGAAAAGAAGCGGTGGCCGCCGATGTCGAAGAGGAAACCTTTGTACTTGGCCGTGCGGGAAATGCCGCCCACGTATTGCGGATCGGCTTCCAGGATGGTGACAGGAACTTGCTCCTTCGCCAGGAGATAACCGGCGGTCAATCCGGCGGGGCCGGCTCCGATGATGGCGACGGAAGGCTGCGTCATGGCAATTTGCTCCCAGTGGAATGCGTGGTGTTTACTGAAGGAGTTGGGTGGCAGTTTCGAATGGCCTGGCAATCGTACAAGTACCAGGCGCCGTCAGTGGCGACATAACGGCCAGCGAATGATTGTTTCAAAAGGAGATAATCGACTTTCGGGTCGTCGGATAACGCTTCGACATCAGACCAAGCAGGAGTTGGCTCGGAGAGTTTCGCCCCATAGAGCCTCAATCTGCTGAAGCTGCAGCGGTGAGTAGATTCGACTAATCTCGCGAATGCGTTCCAATTCGAACCTTTTGACCAGCTGGATCCGCCGGTGTCCCTCCATGGCGTTCTCCCGGCTAAAGACATTGCCTGCAATCTGCATCGGTTCGAAGTAGCTGTTGACGTGCAGGTCGAACCAAAGATGATTGATCCAACCCACCGGCCAATAAATGGTCGGATTGGGGGCATTCCCAGGTTCCTTCAAGTAATCGCGCACCAGCGGGACGCCCGACGCCGGCTTGGCACTTTCCGCTGCCCACGCGGCCGCAAAATAGCCGCCTTGAAGCAGGATTGCTGCGGCAGCCAAGGCATAGCCCAAGGCTCGGCGCGAGGAGAAAAACCACGCCAAGCCCAGTATTCCCAGCAGCGCCAAGCTCCAACGCGTGAAGGCCAGCAGAACTGTAGGCGCGGTGCGGGCATATTCGATTAGGTCGATGCCGGGAGTTACCTTTAGCCAGTAAGCGTGCACGCCTTGGAATTCATGCACCAGCAGCCACCCAGCGCCAACTGCGGTCAGAGCCAACCCAAACTTTTGTCGGGAACTGCCTGCTGGGGCGGCCAAGTAGAACCCGAATGCAGCCAAACTGGGCAGCAAGGCAAGAAATTGGGTTCGATCGCCAGAGGTGCTTCCCAAATAGGCGGCGAGGACCACGGCCGCGATCCGCGTGGACAGTGCATTTTGTTGCCACCAACTGGAGATGAGCAGCACGCCGAGCGGAATTTGCAGGTATTGGAGCAACCAGAGCCAACGATAGCCCTGCCCCTGAATCGGCAAGGCGTAGAAAAGTTGGCAACTCACGATGTTGATTGCGATGCCCGCGACTGCAACCGCTGCCACGCAGGCAATCAGGCGTTGCCGCGTCGAACTTCGCAAAGGTCCGGTGCAAGCCGCCAGCGCAATTCCCAGCGCCCCAAGAATGTGCCACCAATCTTCGGGAGCCCATTCGGAGGGAAAGTTATAGGGATTGGCTCGCTGCACCGCATCGCGCCATTCTCCATCCATGCGCCCCAGCAATCGGCTTGCCAAAGAATCGAAACAGAGCAGGGAAGCGCCGGCCAGCAAAGCCAAGCTCAGAACGACGGCGTGCCACTTCGAGAAACGTGTGGAGCAATAGTAGGCGAGGTAAACCAGCAAGCCGCCGCAGGCCATGAGCGGGTGCAGAGCAAGAGCGAGAACGATCAAGCAGATCGCATTCCAGGATTTTTGCTCGAGTAACAGTGCCAAGGCCCAAAGAATCAAGCCGTTGGCAGCCAAGCGGGGAGTGACGAAGTTCTCGTTGATGTAGAAATTTTCCAGGCCCGCGAAGGTCATGTGGGTTGTGGCCAGGAAGATCAGAGCCAGGCTCGCCAGCAAACGGTCTTCGCATAGCCCAAGGATCAACCGCTGCGTTCCCCAAAGGAAAACGGCGATTGAAACCAGGTAGATCAGCAAGAAAGACACCGCGCAAACCCAGCATTTGCACAAGCGGAGCCGCGACCGTGGAGAAAAGCGTGTAGCGATCTTGGGAGCCGAATTGGAGATAAAGGTCGCCGACAAATGAACCGCCTTCAACCCGATTGACTACCTGGATGCCGTAGAGACGGGCATCGTGAACTAGGCCCGCATAAGGCAGAGCCCAGGCATTGACGCACAGCAGGATCAGAAAAAGGGTGGTGTTGGAAGCGATCAGCTGACGCCAATTCAAAACAAGACGCTCGCTTAAGCCGGGAATAGGGGGCGAAAGCGCAACCCGAGCTAGACAGTGCTCGGTGATCGGATCGGCGGAGCCAGGGGGAGCCCCAAGAGAGGCAACTTGCATAACGGATCTCGCCGTCAGGGAGACGAACGCTCGGCGGCCCCCTCAGGGAAGGGAGTCTAAGTACACAAGGTTTCAAGCATCAACCGAAACCTAGGTCAGGATTTGGGGAAGTGCAATTCGTGGCGGGGATACGAGGAGTCAGGAATCAGGAATCAGGAGTCAGGAGTCAGGAGTCAGGAGTCAGGAGTCGGACAAGACGTGCGACTGCAGCGCGGGGTCGCCATTGTTTGATTTGGATATTCGTAACTGGCTTTTCTTTCGGATTTCGATTTTCGGATTTCGGATTTTTTTGGCGGTTATTTGCTGCCGTTGCGGAGTTTGCTCATGAGCACGGCGTTGCCGCGGGGTCCAAAGGAGACCTCGTTCATGTAGTGGCGCATCAGCATGAGGCCGCGGCCGCAGGGCCGTTCGAGGTTTTCGAAGGCGGTGGGATCGGGAACTTCCTGCGGGTCGAAACCCGGCCCCTCATCCATGATGCGGATGTCGAACCGCTCCGGCCCAACGCCATACGCGACATGCACTTTTTTTGATTTGTCGAGATTGTTGCCGTGTTTCATGGCATTGGTGAGGGCTTCCTCAAGCGCCAACCGGATGCCGAAAATCTCCTTCTCCGTGAAGTGATTGGCTTTCAGGGCAACTTCAATCTCGTCCTGAACGCGGCGAGCTTCCTTGGAATCGCTGGCGATGACCAGGTAGATGCTGTACTCAGGCTCGCGGTTCATGGAGAGATCGGTTCAAGAAAAGGAAACGCCCACGGCGAAACCTCCTGGGGAGGAATCCGCGGTTCGCGGGCCTAAAACACTTGCAAGCCTTCTTGTTCGTCCCCTTTTATGACGAACAACTTGTCGAGACGGGTAATTTCGAAAACCTCTCGAATATTGGCGTCGATGTTGCACAGAACGAGCTTGCCGCTAGCGCCCTGCACTTTCTTGTTGAGCGTGATCAGCTTGCCCAACGCCGCACTGGACATGTATTCGACATTGCCGAAATTCAAGAGGATCTTTTTGCGGCCGAGTTCGTCAATCAGGCTGAAGAGCTGCTCGCCGATGACTTGAATGTTTTGCTCGTCCAGGATCTTCTTATCGGTAAAACTGACGACCGTAACGTCGCCAATGTCTTCGACTTCCAGGCGACGACGCTTCGGTTGCGATGACATGCGAAGAATCCCCTAAAGTCCAAGGCCCCTGGGAAGGAAGGCCTCGCCGGGTAGCCGCCTGTTGACAGGGTCCTTGGAATATAACATAGCATGTTAGGACCGGCAGAATGGAAGTCAAGAGGAATCGGGAATCGCTTAATCAGGGACTAAGCGAACTCAACAAGCGACGGATCTCTTCCAAGCCGTTAGCGGTTTCAAGGGCAGTTGTAATTGTCTGAAGCTGTTCCTCGTAATGAATGTTCTCAATCTCAGGCATCAATTTGAGGCCCTCCGCTCCAAACCGGAATCTCAGCAACGATTGGATGCCAAAACGCATCCCTCGTCGAAGACCAACGCGTTCGGGTGTCGTGATGAACGGCATATGCTTCTCCTCTTCTATCCTCGTCACATCATCCCAAAACGAATCGTCTAACGGAGGCGGCAACACCATCAGCCAGTCGATCAGGCGAAACAATTCTCGTGTATTCTTGCGCTGAATCCCTGTTCGTATAAGCATCGTACCAGGCGAAGTTTCCAAGCGCGCCTGTCGCTCGGGTCGCCTTGCGTCTGTTGCGATTTCAAGTGCGCCAGAACGACCTTTGCGAACGGATTCGCATCCGCTTCGAGAGCTGCTTCGTGCTGGGCAAAATCCAGCAGTTTCACGACCGGGAAACGGATCCCGGTTTCACAGCCGAACAGGCTACTCCAATATTCGTTCGGCCGCCATTTTGCCTCCTCGTCAGCCAACACGGCGAGGCTGGCCACGGGCTTATTATAACGGTCGAAGATGCGATAGTTATAGACATACATGCGTTCGGGGAATTCCCCTTCGCGCGTCGTCTGCACTTCGACGTGGATGAGAATCCAGCGTTCCACCCCATCCTTGGTCCACACCTTTACGAGCTTATCGACGTAGCGCCGTCCCACCTCGGCGTCGCGGACGATTTGCTGGAATTCTTTGTCCAACGATTCGTAAGGGCGCGACCAGTCGATTTCAAGGTGGACTTCCGGGAACAAAAGCGCCAAAAACGCCTCGAAGTAGAAATCCAGCGCTTCCTTCCACGGGCTGTCAAAATCAGTGGGCATGGGACCTTTTCAATGTGGGCCAGTGGCCGGGACACCCGTTAGGAAGGGCTGTTCGGAGAAGTCAGTTTAACGGGCCGGCATAATCCGCAACGCTATTTAGCCGGTTAAGGGTTTAAGTCCTAGTGCCATTCGGGCCGCGAAAAGGCTTTTGCACGCTTGCGGAAGTCTTGTTATAGTGGCGAGTTAGCCGGGGTTGGCAACTCCAGGCCCGTTCCCGTTTCGATCCACGCTCGATTCCCAAGGCAGCGCCATGAATCCATTGCAGGAACGCTTAGCCGCTTTGCGTAAGCGGTTGCGACTGGTCGTGACCTTTCGCGGCCTTTCCTGGGTCCTAGCCCTGGTCTTTTTGGGCGCTCTCGCGGGCGGCTGGATCGACTGGCGCATACACCTCCCCAGCCTCGTGCGGGCGATTCTGTTGGTCGCCGTCGTCGGCGGCGCCGGCTACCTCGCCCTTCGCTATCTCTTCAAACCGTTGATTCAACCCTCCGATGATCTATCGTTGGCACTCCAGGTCGAAAAACGCTACCCGGTTTTGAACGATTCGCTGGCCAGTCGCCGTCCAGTTCCTTCAAGAGCCGGCCAATTCCGAACGTTCGGGCTCGCCTGCCCTGCGTCAAATCGCGGTAAAGCGGGCTTTGCATCGTTCCAAGGCCTACGATTTTGCGCCCGTGGTCGACACGCGGGGCACCCGCGCCGCCGGCGTTTCGGTACTGGTTGCGGGGAGCCTGGCCCTTGCCGTCGCGGTGCTCTATCCGCAGTTGGCCTGGACCGGTTTCATTCGACTGGCTCACCCTTTCGGCGGTTACGATTGGCCTCGCCAAACGCACCTCAAAGTGGAAGCGAAAGAGCGCGTCGGCCGAGGCGAAGCTTACCAGATTCTCGTACACGTCGACGGCTTCGTCCCCGATCGCGGCGTCATCGATTTCCGCTTCGAAGTGCGCCCCTGGCGTCGAACAAACGTATGAAGTCACTCAGAACCCCAATGGAACCGAGGGTTCGTTCGTGGCTCGTCTTGATGCCACGCGCATGCAGCACAATCTCAAGTTCCAGGTTCGAGCCAACGATGCTGTTTCGGTGTGGCAGGACGTGACGGTGCTGCCGCCGCCGCAACTGGCGCCTCTGGGCGGACGCGCTTCTCCGCAAATCGATCTGGTTTTTCCCGAATATACCGATCAACCCGTTGCCCACTTGCCCGATGGCAGCGTCAACATCGAAGCCATCGCCGGCACCACGGTGCATTTGACCGCCGCCGCCGACCGACCGCTGGCGAAAGCCTGGCTGGAATACCCCCCCCGAAACGGACGGGATCAGACAGGCAGCCGCTGCTCTCGCGCTCTCCGCTCGCGCTTGCGGTAACGGGAGCCGACCGGATAGCGGCGCTGACGCCCAATAGCTGGAAGCAGATTCCGGCCAGTTTCGATCCTACCAGGCAGATGTTCAATATGAGCTTTCTGGCCCGAGTCAGCGGCACGTTCTTGCTTCATCTCGAAGACGATATGGGACTGGTGTCGACCCGGTTGCTCGAAGTGCGGGCGTTGCCCGATCCTGCGCCTGCGGTCGAGCTATTGCGGCCATCGCGAAGCCAGGACTCTTTCGACATTCTGCCTCAGGCGGAAATCACCCTCAAATATCAGGTTGACGACCCGATTTTTGCCATCCGCTCCATCTATGTCGACTATCGCATTCGGCGATTTCAGAGTGAGGTCGTGGATGCAGGCAGGCTCGATCTCTACGACCACGAACTTTATGGCAAGGCGCTGCCGCGCTTGTTCGTGAACTACAGCCCGGATTTGCGCCTGCGTCCGCAGCACTTGGAAGGCGGACGGCGCTGGGCTCTGTCGAGCCTCAAGCTCAAAGAAGGGGATGTTCTGGCGTTGCAGGTCTGTGCGGACGATTTCGACGACGTCACGGCTTTGAAGCAGCCGGGCCAGAGTCACGAAATCGAACTGCGCGTGGTGAGCAAAAACGCACTCGAAATTGCCATTAACGAACAGCAGGCCCAGATTCAGCAAGAGCTGCTTCGTTTGAAAAAACAGCAGCAGGAGGCCATCGACAAGGTCCTGCCCGCCGAGACGCGCTTGCGCACCACGGGCGAACGGCTGAAGCCGGAAGAACTCGATGAGCTCATGCAGGCGGAGCAGCTTCAACAACAGGTGCGGGCTCGCGTCGGCACCAAGGAAGAAGGTCTGCGTGCAGAAGCCGCAAAGGTGCTGCAAACGCTCAAAGATAATCAGCTCCCGCGCAACGGCACGCAGGACCGTATGGAATCGGTTGCCAACGAGTTAGATCGTCTTGCTCGGCAGGAACTCGAGCAAATCGAGCCCCAGCTAACCGAAGCGCGTAAACAGAACGAAATCGGCACCATGCCGACCGATCCCAAGGCCAACCCGAAGGCGAATTCCAAGCCTAATGCGAATCCTGATTCCAGGGCGAATTCGCGAACGGACCCCAAGACCAACGCCAATTCGAAGACCGACCCAAAGGCCAATGCCAATTCGAAGGCCGACCCGAAGGCAGATCCCAAATCGGCTGCCAACGCGACCGCTAAAACCGATCCTAAGGCGACGCCGAATGCCAATGCCAAGTCTGAGCCCCAGGTGGCCGCCAAGCCCGATCCGAATGCCAATTCCCAGAGCAACCCGAAGGCCGCTGCGAATGGCGAAGCGAAAGCCGATCTCAAGTCGGATCCGAAGCGCCAATGCTAAATCCGATCCAAACGCGGACCCTAAAGCCAATGCCAAAACCGAGCCCAAGGCAGATCCCAAAGCCAATGCCAAAGCCCAAGCGGAAAAGAACCCGCTGACGGCGGCCCGCAAGAATCAAGAGGAAGTGGCCCGCACGTTGGCCGATCTCCTGAAGCTGATGGAGCCCTGGAGCACCACGCCGCGAGGTCAAGGGCAAAGCGCGTGCCCTGTTACAAGAACAGCCGCCAGTTGCAAGAAGCCACCAACAAGCTGGCCAACCAGATTGCCGACGGGGGAAAACACCGAGAATCTCACGCCCAATCAACGCGGCGAGCTGGAAAAAGCCGGCGATCAGCAGAACAAGCTTGCCGAACGTACCGGGCAATTGATGGACAAGCTCGATCGCTTGGGCCAAGAGCGCCAAGCCAAGGATCCGGAAACCGCCAAGGCGCTGCAAGATGCGGCTCAGAAGGGCAAATCCTCCGATGCCGCCGGCAAGATGCAAGAAGCCGAGCAGGAGTTGCGCAAGAACCAGCTGGGCCAAGCGTCGCGAAGTCAGGAAGCCGGCGCCAAGGCCCTCGAAGACATGGTGAAGGCGCTGGAGGATCGGCGCGAGGACGAGCTCGAACGCATGGCCAAGAAGATGAAAGAAGCCGAGGCCAAGCTGGAGAGCCTGGCCCAAAGGCAGCAGGAGCTCAACCAGAAATCCCGCGAAGCCGAGCAGATGACCGATCCCAAGAAGCGGGAAGAAGAGTTGAAGCGCTTGTCGATGCAGCAAGAACAACTGCGTAAAGAAACGCAGGAGCAAGTTCGGGAGCTGTCACGCATGCGTGCCGACCGTGCCAGCCAAAGCTTGAGCAAGGCTGGTTCGCAGATGCAGCAGAGCGGGCAGCAGATGAACCAGGGTGAAAAATCGGAACAACAGCAACGCGAGGCGCTCGATCGCCTCAATGAAGCCAAGGAAGATCTGCAAGACGCCCGCGACGACGTCGAAGAACAGTTGGCCCGCGAACGCTTGGCCAAATTGATCGACCAGATCAAAGCGCTCAAAGAACGCCAGGAACCGATGACGGCCGAATCGGGCCGGCTGAATGGGCGAGTCCTGGAAGAGAAGCAGTGGACCCGCGAGCTCGGGCACAGCTTGATCAGTTTGGGCGAGGCCCAAAAAGGCCTTGGCGAAGAGACCGTTACGCTGGCCAAGCAGAAACTCGACGACGCCAAAGTCTTTGCCAGGCTGTTGACAAAATCGGGCGACGCCATGCAGGAAGCCGCCGATCGGATGACGGAACGCCTCGACAAGGCCCGCAAACGCCTGGAAGATACTCCTCCTAACGAAGATCCGAGTCTCGATTTGAAAGCCGAGGCGCAAGCCGACGCCGAGACCCGCCAATTGCAGAAAATGGCCGGCCGCCGCATCGATCAATTGCTCGATGCCATGAAGAGCGACAATGCACGGCGCGGTGGTGGTGGTGGCGGCCAGGGGGGACAGGGCGGCCAAGGAGGACAAGGCGGGCAAGGTGGCCAAAGCGGCGGGGGTGGTGACGATGACGGCATCGCCTACATGGCCCAGCTCAAAGTGCTTCGCGCTTTGCAGGAGGACCTGAACGATCGCACGCAAACCTTCGCGGCCAAGAATCCGGATCAAAGCAAATTATCGGGCCTGGCCAAAGACGAGCTGCGCCGCCTGCAGAACGAGCAACAGGAATTGACGGAGCTCTTCAACGATTTGACGGCTCCGGAGCCCGATGACGGCCCCAAGCGACCTGACCCTTCACCCCAAACCGGCGCGCCCAAGAAAGCAGAAGGCAAAGGCAAAACCGGCGGCAAAATGAATGGCGGAAAAAAAGGTCCCTAGGTAGGCAAGATATGAGGGACTTGGAGTGTGGGCTTTAGCCCACACGCGTGGACTGAAGTCCACACTCCAATCCCATCGTTCTACGAGTGAGGCTTGTTAGATCGAGCAGAAATAAAGGATGCGGCCATGTCTCGACTGAAGCATTTCGTGACGCCGGTTTGTGCCTGCCTTGCATTGGTGTATGCCGTTGCTACGGCGCCAGCGCAGGATGATCCCATTCGTTTACAGAAGAAAGTTCGGCCGCCCGAACCGCCGGCCGCCAAGTCAACGGACAAAGACAAGGCCAAGACCGAAGCTAAGCCCAAGCCGAAAAGCGATGCGCTTCCTGGGAAAGCTGACCCCAAGGACGAGCTGAAGACGGAAGATCCCGACGAGCTGGAACGGGAAGTTCAGGAGACCATCAATCGGCTCTCCAAGAATTTCCGCACCGTTGAAACCAAGCTCCAGAAGAAGGACCCGGGCGCTGGCACCCAGAGCGTGCAAAAAGACATCCTTAAGGATTTGGACGAGCTGATCGATCAGACGCAAAAACAAGAAGAACAGATGCAGAAGGAGCAGAAGGAGCAAAATCAACAGCAGCAACAAGGCCAGAAAAAAAGCGGCCAGTCCAAACGCCAGCGGATGATGCAGGCACAAAGAAACCGGCAGCAGCGCAATCGAACCGCCCGACGCCAACAGCGGCCGGGACAGCAGAATCAGCTCTCCAGGCGACAACAAGGGCAGATGCAAGATCAACCTCAGGGCGACGGGAACCCGATGGGCGAAAAAGATGCTGCCAAACGAGCGTTCAGCCCCAAGGTCGCAGATCTTTACAAAGATATATGGGGCCATTTGCCGGAAACGTTGCGGCAGGAAATGACGCAATACACTCGCGAACAGTTCATGCCGAAATACAATGAACTTTTGAAGCAGTATTACGCAACGATTGCGGAAAAGGGCCGCAAACAGGGCGATCGGTAAGTTGGCGTTTTCGACTTTTAGCGAGCCTCCTGTTTTGATCTCTAGCGAGCCTCCCACGTTAGTGGGAGGAGTTTTCTGAATGCTCCCCCACTAACGTGGGAGGCTTGCTTAGGAGTTACAGATGAACCACAGGCGACAGTTCTTGGCAGGCGCAGGCGGGTTGGTTCTGGGTATGGCGGCAGGCACCAGCAGGCTGACTGCCCGCGCAGGGCAGCAGGCCCCCGATGGCAGCCAATCGAAGGATATGATTACTCCCGCCGCGCAGGCCGCCATCAATGGCGGCCTGGCGTATCTGGCGGCGAATCAAGCCGGTGACGGCAGTTACGGCAGCCAAAGCTATCGAGGCAATATCGCAGTCACCAGCCTCGCTGCCTTGGCCATGATGGCTGGCGGCCATCAACCTGGCCGCAACATTTATGGCGACAATGTGACCCGGGCCTTGCGCTATGTGCTCGACCTGGCCGATCCGCGTGGTTATTTGGTCAGCCGAGACGGTCAATCGCATGGCCCCATGTATGGGCATGGCTTCGGGGTGCTCTTTCTCTCCGAAGTCTATGGCATGGTCGCGGAAAAGGCCTTGCGCGAACGGCTCCAGGACACGCTCAAACGCTCGGTGAAACTGATCGTCGACAGCCAAAATAAGGAAGGCGGCTGGCGCTGATCACCCGGGCAGCTCCGACGCCGACATCAGCGTCACCATTTGTCAAATCATGGGATTGCGGGCGGCCCGCAATGCCGGGTTCTACGTCCCCAAATCCACCGTCGATCGCTGCACCAAGTATGTGATGCTCTGCCAGGAACGGGACGGCGGCTTTCGCTACCAGGCTGTGGGCGGCCCTTCGCAGTTTGCCCGCAGCGCCGCGGGCGTGGTCGCCCTGTATTGTGCAGGTATTTATAAGGACCCCCGAGTCGATCTCGGGCTCAATTATCTGATGAAATTCCTGCCGGGCAAGGCAGTGCGCTCGGAGGAACATCAGCATTACTACTACGGTCATTATTACGCCGCCCAAGCCATGTGGACGGCTGGCGGCAAATTCTGGTCGGAGTGGTATCCTGCCATTCGCGATCAGCTCGTCAATAATGGCGACCGCCTGTCGACGGGCTGCTGGGTCGACCATCGTTTCAGCAACGATTACGCCACCGCCATGGCTTGCATCATCCTGCAGATTCCCAATAACTATCTGCCCATCCTTCAGAAATAATTCATGAGCGCAGGCTTGCTTCTATCGGTGCTGCTGGCAAGTGCTTCCAGTTCTTTCCCGGATGATTCTCCACCAGCTCCCCTGTTTCATTTACGGACGGTCGATGGCCTGGCGGGCTCGGGGCCGATCAAGCGCATTGCCGACGATTGGTCCGTTTCTCTTGCCGGCGAGAAACCGATCAAAGCCTCGGGCAAAGAAATCGTTTCTCTTCGCAGGGTGGGCCAGGCCATGCCTCCGTGGCCTATGGACGAACATCTCCTTTTTGCCAACGGCGATCGCATAGCCGGGTCGCCCGCCGAGTTGCGTTCCGAGCGTCTGCGCTTCCAGGCTTCCTTGGGCAAGTTCGTGGATATTACTGTGCCATTGACGGCAGTCTCCGTGATTTGGCTGGCCATGCCCGATGGCGCGACCGACAGGGAAGCCGTGCTCCGGCCATGGCAGAATGCGCGACGCAGCCGCGATGTCGTCATTTTGCGCAATCGCGATCTGGTCGAGGGCTCGCTCTCCGACTTGGATGCGCAAGCGGTGCGCCTGCGGGGGGTCGATCGCAAAGAAATCCGCCTGGCGCAGCAAAGTGGCGGCCATCGTTCTGGGCAACGATTTGAGCCGATCCCTGAGGCCCCGGGGAACTTACGCCCGCCTGGTTTTGACTAACGGCAGCCGCATTTCGCTGGCTGCGGCCAAGACTGAAGGCGCACTGCTCGTCGGCAAAACTCTTTTCGGTAGCCCCATAGCGGTGCCGCTCGAGTTGGTCGTGGCGCTGGACCTCTATCAAGGCCGTGCAACCTATCTTTCCGATCTCAAACCTAAACGGTACGAGTTCGTGCCCTACCTCGGCATTTCCTGGCCCTATCAACGAGATCGCAGTGTGGCGGGCAATGCACTCAAGCTGACGACCGGCGTCTTCGATAAAGGCCTGGGAATGCACAGCGAGGCGAGGCTTACCTACGATCTGGCCGGCGGCTACCAATGGTTCGAAGCAACCGTTGGTCTCGACGAAGCGACCGGCCGCCAGGGCAGCGCCGGCATTCAGGTGTTGATCGACGGCAAAGCGCTGGACGTGGGCAGCGAGATGACCTTACGCCGCTGAAGCCGCCCAGGTCGCTACGTCTCAAGATTTCCGGCGACGCGAGCTGACGCTCGTCGTGACCTTTGGCCGGCATGGCGACGTCCAAGATCACGTCGACTGGGTCGACGCTCGCGTGCTCAAGTAGCCGCTCTCAGCAAACTTCAATTTCATTAGCTACGATCGGCAAATCCGCCAAATCCATGGCGGCATGCTGGGCTAGCTGCTTCGCATAATACGTGGACGCCAATCCTTGCAAGATCACGCCATCGTGGCGCACGATCACACGTAATTTGCGGACGCGAGCGCCCAGCCGTCTTTGAACGAGCGTTTCCAGGCAAGACGCGTCAGGCGCCATTTTCCGTTTCACGGTCTTGAGAATGCGTTAACACCGGAACCGTCCCATCTTTGGATATGTTTGGACGTTTCATGGGATATGACATAACCCAAAGCTACCAACGCCAGACCGCAGCTGTCAATCCAAGGATGACAAAAGTTAAGCAATTTAACTGGGCTGGGGCAATCCAGACGACGTTCTCCAAAAAGACCGACGATTCCGGACAGGAAAACTACGCCGCCTATTTACTTTGCCCCGATTCGCTGCCTTCCTCCGGTTGGCCCGTGTTACCGGGATAGTGGGGAATTCGCGATTGTACCGAAAAGCTCAAGGCAAACGTTTCCAAGGCCGATTTTCACAGTGAGCGACCGCCGACGATCAAAACGGCTGTCGCCTTGTGTGAAACGATTCGGTTCGGGGCGGTCCCCCGATGGCCGTTGCGGGCGGAGGCGACTATGTCGAAATGGTGGATGAGTATTACGCTGGCGGCCTTCGGCACGTTTGCGACGACCAGCCCGGCCCAACAATTTCCCTACATGGGCGGCGGCCAAGGCGGCCAAGGGGGCATGCCCGAACCGATGCCCATTTCGCCGGCCGTCCCCACGGATCCCATCATGCCCATGCCCGGTTACGCGGGCAATCCCGGTATGATGCCTCTCGACGGCGCGATGGGAATGCAAGCGTATCCCGGAAACCTGAGCGGCATGCCCCCCGGCCCGCTAGCTCCAGGAGCGGGGCTCGACCCGCGGCAAGTCCCGCCGGGACCACAGCTTTCTTCGCGCTGGTACGGCGGCATCGGCTACATGGGCTTGACGCGCGGCAGGTTGGATAAAACCAACTTGGCCGTGCAGGACAACCAGTCCGGCGGCGTGGATACCGGCATTCCTTATTCCGGCGGGCCCAGCTTGCTCAACGAAAACGATATCAGCCCGCACATTGGCAGCGGCTTCACCGCAATGGTCGGCAAGCAGTGGGGAGATTACGCGGTCGAATTCGGCGGCTTTTATATCTCCCAGACGTCTTCCTCCCGGCAGATCGACGACAAGGGCTCCATCAATGCCCCCTTCGCCAATCCGCCCGTCGGCTTCGAAGGCGATAATGGCCTGTGGCTGCAAGGGGACACCTTCAGAGCCACGCTAAGCGACCAGATCGGCAGTGCCGAGCTGAACTTCCGCAAGTGGACTACTTGGTGCCCCTACATTTCGACTACTTGCGGCATCCGTTATCTCGACGTGCTCGAACGCTTCAACCAGTACATGGGCGACGACGATTTGACGGTCGCCAACGTCATTACGGGCATGCCGGACGCCACCCGCGAGGCAACCTATTATGCGACGGCCCACAACCGCATCGTGGCCCCGCAGCTTGGCATCGAATTCAATTACCCCTTGGGCATGTGGCTGGCCTTCGACTTCACGGCCAAGGGCGCCTGGGGCGTGAACTTCCTGGAAACGGACATTGAGCTGCAGCGCGGCGATGGCCTGATCGGCCGTCAGGGCGGGCATAGCGATGCCGTCTTCAGCCAGCTTTACGAGCTTGGCATGAACTTCGACGTGTTCGTTACGCCTCACACCCGCTTTCGCGCCGGCTACAACGTTCTTTGGGCATTGGATGTCGGCACCGCGGACGGCCAGGTCAACTACGACCTGTCGAAATCGCCGACCGGGACCAATCACGACGGCAACATCCTCTTCTATGGCCCGAGCGTTCAGTTCCAGTGGGCCTACTAACCCGCTCGAACGCCTAAGATCTCAACGACCCCGGAAGCTGGTCTTCCGGGGTCGGTTTGTTTGGGTAGAGGCCCGGTCCGCGTTCGTAAAAACCGGCAACTAAACGAACTTGCCACTGTCTTTTGCCTTTCTCCTGACTCCTGACTCCTGACTCCCGATTGCTGACTCCCGATTGCTGACTCCCGATTGCTTGACTCCCGATTGCTGACTCCTGACTGACTCCCGATTCTCGACTCCTGATTCCTGACTCCTGACTACCTGTCCTTTCGCCTTTCTACTGTATGCTGTCTACTGTCTACTCTTCCGACTACTGACCACCGACTACAGCCTTCTCCATGTTTCCAATCTACCTCGACCACAATGCGACCACGCCACTCGATCCGCGGGTCTTGGAAGCGATGCTGCCTCACTTTCGCGACGAGTCGGCAACCCCACCAGCGCCCACGCGTCGGGCCGTCAGGCTCGGCGCCATCGAGAACGCACGCGAGACGGTCGCCCGCCTGTTCGATGCCGAGCCCGATGAGGTGATCTTCACGCAGCGGCGCCACCGAGGCCAATAATCTGGCTCTCCTGGGCCTGGCCGGAGTCGGTTCCGGCAACGTGATTGCCAGTCCCATCGAGCATCCATCCGTGATCGAGCCATTGAGTCAGCTTGCCGAGCGCGGCATGGCGACGCATTGGCTGCCCGTGGACTCAACTGGCGCCGTTATTGAAACCGGGTTTGCCGAAGCGTTGCACGAAGGCGTGCGCCTGGTAACAGTCATGCTGGCTAACAATGAGACCGGCGTCATCCAGCCGATCGCCAAACTAACAAACCTTTTGGCGGGGCAAGCCACCCTTTCATTGCGATGCGGTTCAGGCAGTCGGCCGCATGCCCGTTTCGTTTCGCGGTCTGGGGGTGTCGGCCTTGAGCTTGAGCACCCATAAATTCCATGGTCCCAAAGGCATTCGCACATCAGTGCGCCGCAGAGTGCCGCTGGAACCGCAACTATGGGGCGGCCATCAGCAAAATGGCCGTCGGCCCGGTACTGAGCCGGTCGCCTTGGCGGTGGGTTTGGCAGCTGCTTTGGAATTGGCCCATAAGGAGATGGCCGAACGCCGCGCTCACGTCAAGCGCCTACGCGCCGCATTTCTGACGGAACTGGAGCCAGCGGCGCCATGGGAATTGAATGGTCCCTTAGTTGGAGGGATACCGCACACGCTCAACATTTCCTTTCTGGGCTGCCAGGCGGACGCTCTGCTGATGAATTGCGACCTGACGGGAATAGCTTGCTCGACGGGATCGGCCTGTTCGAGCGGTTCGCTGTTGCCGTCGCCCGTCCTTCAGGCGATGCAAGTGACGCCCGATCGGCTACATTCCGCCATGCGTTTCAGCTTTGAGCCATCAGTTGAGCGTGGATGACATCACGAAGCCGGCCGGAGAATCGTCGCAATCGTGGGGCGGCTGCGCAGCAAGAATGAAACGGCCAAGTCGTCTTGACGCGCAGTCGCTGTTGGTCTGTAGACCCCTGCCGGCTCGTCCGGCAGGTGAACCAGTTCTGAAGCTAGACATAATCAACATGACTTAGAACTGGACCCCTGCCGGCTTGCCCGGCAGGTGAAGGAGTTCTTCCGGCTGGCGTGTAGCCCGTGAATTTTCTCACCTGCCGGACAAGCCGGCAGGGGCCGCGGAGTAGAACGGCAGGGCCCAGTTGAGCTATCGAACTTATTCACCTGCCGGGCAAGCCGGCAGGGGTCTGGGAAACCATCAGATGCCCAAAAAGTGCAACTTTGAAACTCGCGTGTCTAGCTAACGATATGCTACCGTAAACGAAGTCCCGCCTCGGTGCAGTTCAATGCTTTCCCCCGGAGTGCCATGCCATGCCAGACTCTTCTTTCTCCTCGCGCCGGTCGTTCCTAAAGTCGGCGGTCGCCACTGGCGTTGGCGGCCCTTTGCTTTTGTCTAAGGGGCGATCCGCCGAGATTCGTAACTCGGCCAACGATCGCATACAGCTCGGCTTTATCGGCGTTGGCGTCATGGGCGGCGGCCATGTCAGCGGCTTCTTGCGCTCACCCCAGGTGCAGATCGTTGCGGTGTGCGACGTCGTCCGCGAACGCAGAGAACATCAGCAGAAAGTCGTCAACGATTATTACGCGAAGAACAAAAAAGGCGATTTCAAAGGCTGCCAGGCTTACGACGATTTCCGAGCCCTGCTGGATAACAAGGCCGTGGATGCGGTCCTGATCGCCACGCCCGATCATTGGCATGCCATTACCTGCGTGTCCGCCGCCAAAGCTCACAAAGACATCTATAGCGAAAAGCCGCTTACGCTGAACGTGGCCGAAGGGCGCAAGGTTGTGGGCACTGCAGCCCAAGGGAATGTCATCTTTCAAACGGGCAGCCAGCAGCGCAGTGAATTCGGCGGCCGTTTTCGCAAGGCCGTTGAGTTGGTGGCAAGCGGCCACATCGGCACGGTGAAAACAATTCGCATTGGTGTGGGCGGGCCAGCCGTCGCCTGCGATTTGCCGGAACAAGCCGTTCCGGACGGGACGGACTGGAACTTCTGGCTCGGGCCGTCACCGTTGCGTGGCTACAACGAAATCCTCTGCCCGAAGGGGGTGCACAGACACTTCCCCCAATGGCGCGTCTTTACCGGGAATTTGGCGGCGGCGGCATCGCGGACATCGGCACCCATCACTTCGACATCGCTCAGTGGGCCCTGGACATGGACGGTAGCGGCCCGGTTTTAATCACACCGCCGGCCGACCCCAAGGCGATCAAGGGGCTTCGCTATACCTATGCCAACGGCGTGGTCATGATCCACGATGAATTCGAAGGCGAACGAGCGGATTGCCTGTTCGAAGGAACCAAAGGCAAGATCTTCGTGAGTCGCGATAAGCTCAAGACCGAGCCGGCCGACATCCTTGCTCAGCCGCTCAATCCGAATGGATTCCGAGCCTATCCCTCCACGAACCACCACCAAAACTGGCTCGATTGCCTGCGCAGCCGCAAGCCAACGATTTGCCCTGCCGAGGTGGGCCACCGCTCTGCCACCATTTGCCACCTGGGCAACATCGGTTATCGTCTACGCCGGCCGCTGCACTGGGATCCGGTGAAAGAACAGTTCACCGGAGACGCCGAGGCCAATGCCTTGCTCACCCGTGAAATGCGGGCACCCTGGACGATTTAGCCAAGCCCTTCAAGGAGGATACGTTTTCATGCGGCGTTTGGGCAGCGGTTCCACATAACCTCCTGTGAGGGTGAAGGGCGAGGCGTCCTTGCAATAGCCGCGCATGCCACAGCGCAACGAACGGCTGTAGCCTGCCGGCGTCGGCGGCAGTTGGCGTGCATCGAAATCCACGCGGATCTCGCCGCCGGGGCCGCATACGACAAACAAGTCATAGGCACCTTTCAAGTGCTTGGTCACATCGCCCGGCTCGGTGAAATCCCCTCGCCATAGCGTCACGGCGACGGCTCCGTATGCTCGTCGTCGTAAGTACAGGTCGATTATCGGCGGCAATTTCGTGCATGAAGCCGCGTATCGACAAAGCTGCTCGTTCCACCGGCAAACGATACACGTGAATGTCATGCTCGCTTCGCGTGTGAAAGTTCGCCGGCACGCGCGAGAAAGACTAATCCCAATAGATCTGAACATTTGTGCGAATGCGTAATCGGCACGCGGGCTCGCCCGCCAAACCATGAACTTCGCTTGTCATCACGCGGGGCAGCCCGGCCGGGAAGCCGATTTCTCCCAGGTTTTTCCAGAGGCCATCCTTGCCCAGCTTGCTCAGCAGCGGCGTTATCATGGGCACCCCGGCCTGTTGAGCTGCGTAGATCGATTGGATAGGGATATTCGGTCCAGCCTGCCAAAACCAAGAAGAGAAATTGGTCCTGAGACAAGTGCGAGAGCTGATCCCCGAAATCCAGCCCCACGAAATGATCCTCGGCGAAGCCGGACCAAGATCGGCGGCAAATTGATCGACGGTCAGGCCATCCCGGCACGCACAAAAGAGGCAGTCACATCCTTGCCGCGATGATCGACGGCCTTCTTGGGCAAGGATCCGCCGGCCGAAGATAAATAACTCCTGACTCGCTTCGGGTGGAACGACCGCGAAGCGTTCATCTGGATATACCTCGGTTTCCTTGGGATGATCGATGACGTCCAACTGGAGCCAATGAGATAAATTAGTTCGTCCATCGGCTCGGCTATCTTGTGGATCAAGCCGTCACGAAGACTGAGCTGGCCCGCTCGATCTTGAGATTCTTCCGGCCGGGGGCCGCGTGGAGCCGTCTGCTGCCAACTCGCCCATTGAGCCGCCCAAGAAGTCGGTAATGAAAACAAACTTTCGAACCATTCCAGGTGAGCAAGAGGCGGGCCGAAAATTTTTGCGGCTTATTTCCTCGATGTGTAGAAGCCGGCCGGCCTGTGCCGCCAGCTCCGCCTGGGGCACGCCGTCGGGCCAGTCGATGCGCACCGACATCCGCCGTCGCGGCCTGCCCAAGACCAAACTGCAAGGGCTGGCGTGATTGGCCTAGCCCAGCTGAGAGCGTAGTGTTTTCGATCGAGCACCGCCCGGCCGGCGTATACACCGCGACTCGTGCACCTATGGCATCCGCGTTGGTTCGCAAGCTCGATCCCTTATCGCGGCGCCGGTGAGATCAGGCGCAACGAATGGTTCCCGTTGCCTGAGCTGCACAGCATTGCAATCCATCCTTGGCGGACCAGAGCAGCAGGTCGGCCAAGCCGTCGCCGTCCAGATCGCAGACGGCAAGCGCGGCGAGCGGGTCGGCCTGTTCATTTGGACCGAGCAAGCCATGGCGCTGAACCAAGCGGCCGGCGCCGTCGTTCTGCAAGTACACGGGCTGGCCGTCTTGCGAAAGGCCAACCACATCCGTCCAGCCATCCAAGTTGAGATCTAGGGCTTCGGCCTGAAGAAGAGGCGGCGCATCAACCGCGCCGGCAATAAATCGACCGGCTAACTCCCTGGCGGGAATGTCCGTTTTGCTCAAGAACAAAGTGGCTTACGGCCTGAGGGGAGCAAGAGCAGATCGGACTGCTCGTCGTGATTGGCATCGAAGACGAGCACCGTTCCAAACTTCTTGACCAGCCAACTCGATGGGATCGATGTGAAAACGAAGCAAGCGATCGTTGAGAACATCGGCCGGCGCCCGGCCATCGGCGAGCACCAGGAGATCGACGTCGCGGTCGGCGTCCAGATCCGCCGCCGCTACAGCGACGATCGGCCCTTTCAGGCGCAGTGCCTGCGAACTCGTCGCCATCTTGAACCGGCACGTAAGGCCAGGCGGTTTGCCTTGAACGAAGGGACGAGCGTCGCCAATGTTGATGAACAGCAGCACCTCGCCGCCGGTATCGACCGGCTTGCCGTTCAGGCGGGCCAACGCAGCTTCCGGCGAGCCGGCATACTGGGCGATCAAGAGATCCAGGTCGCCGTCTTGATCGAGATCAATCCAAGTTGAACCGAGACAGACGCCGACGACGTGGTCCAGGCCCGCTGTAGCGGTCACGTCCGCGAAACGGATACCGTCGACGTTTTGAAACAAACGCACTCCGGCCGGCCCGGTGAGCAGCAAGTCGGGACGGCCACAGTTGTCGAAGTCGGCCACCGAGCAGCCGAAGCTTGCGGTGCCATTCGCCAGGCCAGCCTGGGCGGTTACATCGGTAAAGCTGCTCTTACCGTCGTTGCGCAACAGCAGATCGCCGAGCTTGCCGCCGCGGACGACGGCCCCAAGTAATAGAAGATCGATGCGACCGTCGCCGTTAAAATCGAGCCGCACTATGGTGGCGCCGAAGCGCTGCGCGCACCTGTCGGCGCAGCTCGCCGACGGCGTCGTTTTCGAAATCCTCAGGTTTGGCCCAACGCGAACCCTCGGCAAGTGTGACGTGAAAAGATTGATCGCGTTCGAACAACGGCATGGGGCCAACAGAAGGCTTCTCGAACGAATCCCGGCCGATAACCTCGGCGTAACGACCCATTTCGGTATAGGCAAGCTGGTGGGCTTCTTGCCAATTGGCGGCCGCCAATGCCTGGAATTCGTCGAGCAGTTCTTTGCTAACTTTGTCGTCGTGCTCGAAGCCATGTTGAGCAAGCGCATAACGAGCGGCGTTCAGATAAGGATTCAAGGTCAGTGCCCGGCGCAAAAAGCCCTTCGCCTCTGCCGACTCATCCTTGTTCGGAGTGGCGAGGCGGCGCTGCAGCCAGGCATGGGCATCATTGGGATCGAGGCGCGTCACTGTTTTGAACTGCTCGGCCGCCTCCGCCAATTGATTTCGGTAGAGGTAGATGATTCCCATACAATAATGAGCATAAATGTTGTCGGGCTTTGTCTTCACTATTTCTTGGAACAGATCCAGCGCCGCTGCAGATTGGCCGGCTCATTCGTGTTCAGAAGAGCGATTCCCAGATTAATGTGTCCCGGCAACCATTCCGGGTCCAAGTGAATGGCTTCTTCGAAAGCCGAGGCGGCGGCGGCATACTCGAATTGATCCATGAGGCCGATGCCGCGCAGATTGGCGTGCATGGCCCCGAGCGGATCACGCTTTTCCGACACAGTCCGATGCCAAGTGAACCAGCAAAAGACTGCGACGCCCAGGAGTGACAGCGCTCCCAGAAAGAGAAAGCGAAGCCCGCGCCGCGCCGCATTCCTCTGCCCGCTTTTCGAAGGCAGGGCAGGGGGGGGACCTTCAGGCACACTCCCGTCCATCAGATTTTTCTCCGCACTTTCATCTCCCGACCTTCTTTCTCCGGCAGAGCCTTTTTTTCACTTGGCGTTGCCGATGACGCTAACGGCCTCCTGAGCGACATCGGCATCCAGACTAACGGGCTTTTCAACTTTGCTGAAATCGTTGCCCATCATCCGAATGTCGGTGCTGTCGGCGCCGGTTATCCGCACGAATTCTCGCGTCCCCTTTTTCGGCAGGCAGCCACAAATGACGGCATTGCGCACTTTGTGTAGCCGAACAATCGGAACGGCGCCCTTTGCTTGCATCGCGTCAAGCGAATCGAGCACCATGTCGGAGACGTCCTCGCAATAGACGCCATGACGCTGATCGGCTGCAAAGCAGCTAACGTTAACGCGTGACAATCGCATGTCCTTGGCATGACGGCAATAGATGCCGTAGGCCGGCAGCGGCCCGAACATGCCGGAGTTGGGATACTTGGCCGCGTTTTCCGGAACGGCGATTTCGACCTCAGCTGCCTTGCCTGCTCCTCGGTAGACAAGCCGAATGTTTTCGATAGTAATCGACTCGACCGGATGGCCGGGTATGCCTGCAATCGTACAGGCTTCATAGGCGTTGCGGGCGACAATGTTGCTGATGACCACGTTCTTCAGGCTGCCGGGCACGGGAGTCGGCATATCCCGGCCGCGGTTGCCCAGGCGCAGGAAAATAGGACAGCGCGGGCCGTCCATCACGATGTTGCTGATGGTGACTCCGTCGATGTTCGCGCCATCGACTGAGAGCAGGGAGATGCCCGAATCGGCAGGCCGCTTGTTCGGGCGGCTGAACATGGCGCAGGTGGTCACGGTGATGTTCTTGAAATCGCCGCCTGATTCGGTGCCGAATTTGAAGCCGTTGCATTCGGTCGCCAACACGCAATTGGTAACAACCAGGTTTTCCACCGAGCGGCGCTCGCCCAAGGTGAAACTCGCTTTGGGACAAATGGCGTCGTCGTGCGATTCGATGTGGCAGTTCGAAATGCGCATGGTGGCAGGCATCCGGATCGATGCCGTCGGCCCAGGCGTTCAAAATGGTGACGCCATCGATGTGCACATAATCGGTGCCGAGCAGGCTGATGGCATAGTTGGGAGCATCGACGATGGTGACGTCGCGAATCTTGACGTGTTTGCAACGTTTGAGAGCAATCGCCTTGGCCCGCCGCGTTTCTTGTGGTTGCCGTTGATGATGCCGGAACCGGTGATGGCCAGATGCTCCTGATCTTCGGCCCAGATCAAGGCATGGTGGAAAAAACTGGTTTCGCGATCCGAATCGTTCTTGAAGCCGAGCGTTTCATAGACGTCGTAATCGGCCTTGTCTGGACTCCCAAGCAACGTGGCTCCGTGTTCAAGATGAAGCTCGACGCCAGTCTTGAGATGGAGACTACCGCTAAAAAACGTTCCTGCAGGAATGAGCACGGTCCCGCCGCCGGCGCGGTGGCATGCGTCGATCGCGGCTTGAATGGGCTTGGCATCATTCGATTTGCCGTCGCCCTTCGCTCCGAGATGCATGATATTCACGGCAGCCGGGCCGGGCCATTTTGCTCCGGAGCGTCAGCCGCCGACGCTGCGGTCACTCCGCTCAGCACCCCTCCTACGGCGAGGGAATTCTTGACAAATTGCCGACGCGGCATGTTTTCCTGCATGTGCAGTTCCTCGGTCGCAGGCCTTCCTCGCCACCTCATCGCCTTCTTCTACCACTGAAAAGGGGATCCGTGCTAGATTTGACGAGACTGCTGCAGCGTTAAGCCATGATTTTCTGGTAGCCGTATTCGCCAGAATGCGGGGTGCTGCTCCCGCATTCTGGCGAATACGGCTACGAATCAATCCCCTTTAGTCGGCTGTTGGAGGACTGACATGACCGCCGCCAAATTTCGGACTCTTGCCCTGAGCTTCCCGAAGCGATGGAGGACGAGCACATGGGTCATCCCGATTTTCGTGTGCGCAAAAAGATCTTTCTACCCTAGGACTACCCGGGTGCGACTGGGGAATGGTGAAACTAGCACCGGAACACAGGCGGATTTTGTGCGTGACGAGCCGGATCGTTGAACCTTTCGCCGGCGCCTGGGGAAGTGCGGGCTGCACCGAGGTGCATTTGGCACTGGCCAACGAGCGGACCGTGCGCGAAGCCTTGAGGGATGCGTGGCGAGATATACGCCAAAACGTCTCGTGGAGAAATTGGCAGAAGACCAGGATTAGCGAGCATAGGCTACCTGGCTTTTCCGGCTTGTCCGCCCAGTTTCATCTCTATACGATGCGTTTTCATGCGCGATCAAATTCGATTCTTTTTGAACGGCCAGCCTCATTCTGTCCGTGGCGACGATGCCTTCGTGTCCTTCACGGAGTTCCTTCCGGCGGCTCGGTTTGACCGGGACCAAGGTCGTTTGCGCGAAGGCGATTGCGGCGCTTGGACTGTTCTAATCGGCCGGCCCGATAACGATCGGCTACTCTACGACCTGTCTACTTCCTTGTCACGAGAAACTGCAGATGGCATCGGCAGAATTGACGCAAACGACCGACGGTGAAATCGTCGAGTTGACCACCGACGTCTCCGCGAGCCCCTATTACAACCGCGACATGGCTCCCACCACGCGAGCCCAACGCCGGTGGAGCATGTGGGACATGGCGGCCCTGTGGGTAAGCATGTCCGCGTGCATCCCGACCTACATGATGGCCGCGGGGCTCATCAATGGCGGAATGAATTGGTGGCAGGCTATCCTGAATATCCTGCTCGCCAATATCATCGTGCTGGTGCCCATGGTGCTGAACGCTCATGCGGGCACCCGTTACGGCATCCCTTTCCCCGTTTATTGCCGATCTTCCTTTGGCATCCTGCGGCACAATGTGCCGGCGATGCTGCGCCGCCTTTGTCGCATGCGGTTGGTTCGGCATCCAAACCTGGATCGGCGGAGCGGCCATTTACAAGATTCTCAAGATTTTCTTCGTAGGTCTGGAGCATGCGCCGCCTGTTCCCGGGCTAGACAAAAACGTTGCCGAGCTTGGCTGCTTTTTGTTTTTCTGGGCTATCAACATTTTCGTCATCTTTCGCGGGATCGATTCCATTCGTTTGCTTCTGAACATCAAGGCGCCTTTGCTCATCATCTTGGGATTGGCGTTGCTCGCCTGGGCCTATGTTTCCGCCGGTGGGTTCGGCACCATGTTGTCTCAACCGTCCAAATTCGCTGAAGGCGCTGAAAAAGCCGGACAGTTCTGGCCCTTTTTTGCGGCTGCCCTCACAGCCAATGTCGCATTCTGGGCCACGTTATCGCTGAACATCCCCGATTTTTCCCGCTATGCGCATTTCGCAACGCGACCAAGTATTAGGCCAAGCTATCGGACTGCCCACGACCATGACGCTTTATTCGTTCATAGGCGTGGCCGTCACATCCGCAGCCATGGTTATCTATCACGATAAATCCGACGCATTCAAAGAGGAACTCTGGGATCCCGTAAACTTGCTGTCCCAATTCGAGAATCGAATCGTCCTCATCATCGCCCTTTTCTCGCTTTGCCTGGCTACTCTGGCAACGAACATAGCCGCCAACGTCGTCAGTCCCGCGAACGATTTCGCCAATTTATGGCCCCGAAAGATAGGCTTCCGCACCGGTGGCCTAATCACCGGCATCATCGGTATCGTCATCATGCCTTGGAAACTTATCGAAACCTCGGAAGGATTCATCTTCACTTGGCTGGTCGCTTATTCGGCGCTCCTGGGATCAGTAGGCGGCGTGCTCATCGCCGACTATTTCCTGGTCCGCAGGCGGCGTCTCAATTTGGCGGAGCTCTACCGCAAGAATGGCGAATACTGGTACCAAGGTGGATTCAATCCCGCGGCGATTATCGCTCTATTGGCCGGCATCGCCCCCTGCGTACCCGGGTTCTTGACCGTCTGCAAGGTGCACGATTTCGGATCTTTCTGGAAAGACATGTACAGCTACGCCTGGTTCCTCAGCTTCGGCATCGCCTTTGTGGTGTATGCAACGTTGATGCTGCTTTTTGGCGCAAGAAGAAAAGCGCCGAGATCGGTTAGCCGCGACGCGCAGCGGAGCGTTAGAGACGTCAAGCGGGAGGAACGCTCCGCTGCGCGTCGCGGCTAACCAGAACCGCGCACTTACTTCTGCTTCCATATCGGATCGTGATGCGACTCTTGCGCGAGGCGAACCAGCGCGTCATGGTCATCTTTTGCCGCGTGTAGAACTGCACGCCTTCGATGCCCTGAATGTGCAAGTCGCCGAAGAAGGATTGGTTCCAGCCTGTGAAGGGAAACCAGGCCATGGGCGCGGGGACACCGACGTTGATGCCGATCATGCCGGCGTTGAAGTGCTGCTTGAATTGGCGGGCCGCGTAGCCGCTGCGCGTGAAAATCGACGCACCGTTGCCGTAAGGACAACTGCGGCCGATCGCCAAGGCCTCTTCGAGCGTGTCAGCTCGCACCACGGATAGCACAGGGCCGAAAATCTCTTCGCGGGCCACGCGCATGCCTGGCGTCACCTTGTCGATGCACGCTGGGGCCGACCAGGAAGCCTTCGCCGCCGAACGCCTTTCGGCCGTCGAGCGCCACGCTCGCCCCTTCGCTCTTGCCGATTTCCAGATAGCCGGCGACCTTGTCGAGATGTTCGCGGCGTAATGACCGGGCCCATGTCTACCGTCGGCGCCGCCGTCGGTCGGGCCGACGGTCATTTTGCCGACGCTTCGTCGACCAGACGATTCGACCAGCGGATCGGCTATGCCGCCGACCGGCACGGCGACGCTGCCGGCCATGCAGCGCTCGCCGGCGCAGCCGAACGCCGCGGCCTGGATCGCCTTGGCCGCTTGTTCGAGGTCGGCATCGGGCATGACGATCAGGTGGTTCTTCGCGCCGCCGGCCGCCTGCACGCGTTTGCCGTGTTTGCGTGCCAGTTTCGTAGACATACTTCGCCACGGCCGTCGAGCCGACGAACGAGATCGCGGCCACCTGCGGATGCGTCAGCAGCGCATCCACGCATTCCTTGCCGCCGTGCACGATGTTGAAGACGCCCGCGGGCACGCCGCATTCGACCAGCAGTTCGCCGAGCCGAACGGCCGACAGCGGGCACCTTTTCGGATGGTTTGAGGATGAAAGTGTTGCCGCAAGCGAGCGCGACCGGGAACATCCAGAGCGGCACCATGGCGGGAAAATTGAACGGCGTGATGCCGACGCAAACGCCGACGGGATGACGCATGCGTCTCGCAATCGACGTCGGTGGCGATATTCGGCAGCGTTTGGCCCATGAGCAGGCTGGGAATGCCGCAGGCGAACTCGACCATTTCGATGCCGCGCTGCACCGAGGCCGCGCTTCGGCCAGTGTCTTGCCGTGCTCGCGGGTGACCAGGCGAGCCAATTCCTCGGCATTGCGGTCCAGCAGTTCGCGATAGCGGAACATGACGCGGGCGCGGTCCACCGCGGGCGTGCCGACCAGCGGGCAACGCTGCCGGCCGCCTGCACGGCCTGCGTCGACTAACCTCGGCCCCGCACAGCGGCACACGGGCGATGACCTGCCGTCGATGGATTGATGACACTCGGCGAACTCTTCAGCGGAAACGTTCGCTCCAACGGCCGCGATATGAACGGAACAATCGGCTAGTCGGTCATAGTGATTCTCCAAAAATGGGTCTGGGCATTCTACTCCATCGAGGCGGGACCGCGGAGTACGCATTTAGACCCCGTTACGTATCCGTCTCTATTCGAGGCCGACGGTTGAAAGGAATGCGATTATGCCGCGAATCGTTCGAGGGGGGCTGATCCAAGCCAAGCTCTGCGAGCCGGTCACGTCGCCGATCGAGAAGATCAAGCAGTCGATGATCGACAAGCATGTCGCTCTGATCGCGCGAGGCCGCCGATAGGCGGCGCCAAGTCGTGTGCATGCAGGAGCTGTTCTATGGCCCCTATTTCTGCGCCGAACAGGAGACCAAGTGGTACGACGCTGACCGAGCGAGTGCCCGACGGCCCGACCATCAAGCTGATGAGGGAGCTGGCGAAAAAGCACGGCATCGTGCTCGTGGTGCCGATTTACGAAGAGGACATGCCGGGCGTCTACTACAACACCGCGGCGGTCATCGACGCCGACGGCAAATATCTCGGCAAATTCCGCAAGATGCACATTCCGCAATGCGACCCCGGCTTCTTCGAGAAGTTCTACTTCCGGCCGGGCAATCTCGGCTATCCGGTCTTCGAAACGCACGTCGGCAAAGTCGGCGTCTATATTTGTTACGATCGCCACTTCCCCGAAGGCGCCGCTGCCTGGGCCTGAATGGCGCGGAGATCGTGTTCAATCCGTCGGCCACCGTCGCGGGGCTTTCCGAATATCTGTGGAAGCTCGAACAGCCCGCTCACGCTGTGGCCAATCAGTATTTCGTCGGCGCCATCAATCGGCCCGGGTTCGAGGAGCCCTGGCGCATCGGCGAGTTCTACGGCCAGAGCTATTTCTGCACGCCTCGCGGCCAGATGCTCGCCGTCGGCAAGCGCGACGACGACGACATCGTGATCGCCGACCTGGATCTCGACATGATCCGCGAGGTTCGCAACCATGGCAGTTTTTCCGGGACCGCCGGCCGGAAACTTACGGACAAATTACCGACCTATAAGGACACCGTCATGTCAGCACAAGTAACCGCCAGCCGAGCCCGCACGCCGCTACCCATGACCGATCATCGTCCCGCCCCCTACCAAGGTCCGTCGCGCGAGGAGGTGTTCGCTCTTCGGCAGCAATATCTCACGCCCGGCCTGCTCACCTACTATCAGCAGCCCGTTGATGATCGTCGAAGGGCACATGCAATACGTGTGGGACGAGACCGGCAAGCAATATCTCGACGCTTTTGCCGGCATCGTCACCGTGTCCGTCGGCCACTGCCACCCGAAAATCGTCGCCAAGGTGCGCGACAGGTCGGCAAACTGCAACACACGACCACCATCTATTTGCATCCCACCATCGGCCAATTCGGGAAGAAACTGGCCGAGCAGATGCCCGCCGCCAGCGGACTTACTGACGTTATTTCACGAACTCGGGCAGCGAGGCCAACGAAATCGCCATCCTGTCTTCACGGGAATTCACCGGCCAACCACGAAATCATCAGCTTGCGCAACGGCTACCACGGCGGCACGCAGGCGGCCATGGGCTTGACCGCGCACGGGAACTGGAAATTCAAGAGCAACCCCGACCATCAACGTCAAACACGGCACGCCGGCTACTGCTACCGCTGCCCCTATGGCCTGGAATATCCTTCATGCGACGTCAAATGTGCCAGCGATATGGAGGATCTCATCCGCTACGAGACCACCGGCGATGTCGCCTGCTTCATCGGCGAGCCGATCCAAGGCGTGGGCGGCGTGGTCACGCCGCCGCCGGAATATTTCAAGATCGTCTACGACATCGTCCGCCGACACGGCGGCCTGTGCATTGCCGACGAAGTGCAAACCGGCTTCGGCCGCACGGGCACGCATTTCTGGGGCTTCGAGAACTGGGGCGTGACGCCCGATATGGTGACGATGGCCAAAGGCATCGGCAACGGCGTGCCGCTTGGCGGCTGCGTCACGCGGCCCGAAATCGCCGCCATGATGAAGAACCGCATCCACTTCAACACCTTCGGCGGCAATCCCGATTTCCATGACGCAAGGGTTGGCCACGCTGGAAGTGATCGACGCGAGGACATCCAGGACAACGCCCGCGTCGTCGGCGGCCATCTGAAAAATCGGCTGCTCGAACTGCAGGAGCGCCAGCCGCTGATCGGCGAAGTCCGCGGCATGGGCCTGATGCTGGGCGTCGAGCTGGTGCGCGACCGCGAGACCAAGGAACCGGCCACCACAGAAACAGTCCGCTTGCTGGAACTCGCAAAGAACGCGGCCTGTTAATCGGCAAAGGCGGCCTGTTCGGCAATGTTTTACGCATCAAACCGCCAATGTGCCTGACCAAGACGGATGCTGACTTCCTGGCCGATTGTTTGGATGAGGTGTTGCAGCAGCTTGAAGAGGAATGAGGAGTGGAGAATGGGGAGCGGGAAGTGAAAACCAATTGCCGCGTGACCTGCTCATCGGTGCGCGGGCTCCAACCAGTTGTGCGCGGTCTCCTGACCTCGCACCACGGTGACTTAATCCAAGAGCGGCGAAGTCCACGACCAGTGGTCACGTGCGTGGTCTCATGACCATCCTCACGGCGATCGTGTATTGTGTCAACTCGGTTTCAATGCCCGGGTGATGATGGACTAAAAGAGGTGGTCAGGAGACCACAAACAAGGCCGGGATTGCGCTAGGGACCCGCCCTAAACGAGAAGATGCGGCGGTGCGAGGTCCGAGACCCGCCCACAACGGTACAGGCATTCGATGCATGAATATCACTCGGTGCCATGCCCACGGTACTCCGTGGGCATGGCACCTTTGAGCTTCCGGGCTCCGCCTTGCCCATCAGTTAGCGTTTTTGCTCGCCACTCGCCACCCGCCACTCGCCACTCTTTTTACACATGCGCCGGCGGCACGATCTTCTCGACCTGGCCTGCTTCCAGCTTTTTCTGATAATCGTTCCACGACATGATCGGTTTGCCGATGTCGACTTCCTTCATGCTGATGCAATCCGAGACGGGGCAGACAAGACTGCACAGGTTGCAGCCGACGCAAGTGTCTTGCTTGATCGTGAAGCGATTGACGACATCGCCGCCAGCACCGGGCATCACCTCGTAGCTACCTGAACGGACGACTTGTGTCTGGCAGGCGTTCTCATTCACGAACTCTGGCGTGGGCACGCGTTCCCAGCGAATGGATTGGTGTGCGCCATCTTCGCATGCGATGTAACAAAGGCCGCAGTGAATGCATTTGTGCTGATCGATCTCGGCCACAATCTTGTAATTCAGATCCAGCTCACCCCACGATTTTATTCGCGGGACGGACTTGCCAACCACGTCGCTCAAGCGCTCGAAGCCTTTTGAACGCATCCAGCCCTCAAGCCCGCTTGTGAGCGTATCCACGATGCGAAACCCATAATGCATGGCCGCTGTGCAGACTTGCACCGAGCTGCGCCGAAGAGGAAGAACTCGGCCGCGTCTTGCCAGGTTTGAATGCCGCCGATGCCGCTGATGGGCACCTTGATATTCCGATTGTGAGCCAAAGTCGCAACCATCTGCAAGGCGATGGGCTTCACCGCGGGACCGCAATAGCCGCCGTGCGTGCCCTCGCCGCGAACGGCTGGCTTGGGCGCCAAGGTGTCCAGGTCGACACCCATGATGGAATTGACGGTGTTGATGAGCGATAAAGCATCCGCCCCGCCGCGCACTGCCGCGGCGCCGATGGAGGCAATGTCGCCGACGTTGGGGGTAAGCTTGACCATGACAGGAATGGTGGCCGCCTCCTTGACCCATTCGGTAATCATGTAGGTGTAATCGGGAACTTGCCCGACCGCCGAGCCCATGCCCCGTTCGCTCATGCCGTGCGGGCAACCAAAGTTCAGTTCGATGCCGTCCGCGCCGGCATCTTGCGTTTGCCTGGTTATGTCGTGCCAGGCTTGCTTTGTCGACTCGACCATGAGCGAAACGAAAAGGGCATGCTTGGGATAGGCCTTCTTGACGCTGGCGATTTCTTTCAGGTTGGCCTCGAGCGTGCGATCGGTGATCAGCTCGATATTATTGAAACCCACAAGTTTGCGGCCGTCATAGTCGAGGCCGCCATAGCGCGAGGTTACGTTGACGATCGGCTCGTGGCTTAGCGTCTTCCAGACCACCCCACCCCAACCGGCGTCGAAGGCCCGGCGCACCTGATATTCGGAATTGGTGGGACGGGCCAGATGCGAGCCAGAAGGGGTTTGGCGCATGCACGCCACAAAACTCGATGCTCAGATCGGGCACGCTATTTACTCCGCTGGTTCAAAAGAAGGTCGATGCCGTGGGCCGCGATTTTGCCATCCTGCACCGCGTCGACAATTTCGCCGCCGTTGCGGATGCAATCGCCGCCGGCAAAGAGCTTGGGCACGCTTGTCGCACCAGTTGCCGAATCGATCGCCACCTTGCCGCCATCCACTTTCAGGCTGGGCAGGGCTTTCGTAAATGACACCAACGGTTCCTGACCGAGGGCCTTGACCACCATGTCAGCAGGCAATTGGAAGCGATTGCTAGCAAGTTCCCGGAGTGGACTCTGTCGCGAGGTGGGCTCGGTCAATGCCGTGCGGACAAACTCGACGCCACACGCTCGGCCTTGTGCATCTGCCAAAATTCGCTTGGGTTGGGCAAACCACTCGAAACGGATCCCGTCGGCTTTGGCCAGCCCATATTCATACGCGAACGCCGGCATGGCCTCAGGTCCGCGGCGATAGGCAATCGTCACTTCTTCTGCGCCCAGCCGGTGAGCGGCCGTCGCCACGTCGATGGCTGTATTGCCGGCACCGATAACGAGCACGCGCTTGCCGATTTCGCATTCGGTGAAAGGCTTCGTATGTGTCTGCAGAATGAACTCGAGCCCTTCCCAGACGCCAGGAAGCGCTTCTCCTTCGATGCCCAGTGGAAGCGTTTGGCCAAGGCCGATTCCCAGAAATACTGCGTCGAATTCCTTGAGCATAGCGACCAAGTTTTTCGGTTCCACCCGTTGGCCCAACCGAAGCGCGACACCCATCTGCAAAACCAGGTCGACTTCTGTGAGAGCAAATGCGGTCGAGATTTTGTAGGCGGCGATACCCAGCGTATTGAGCCCGCCCGCAACATTGGCGCCTCAAAGACTACTGTTTCGTGACCCAGCTTGCGCAGCTCGTGGCGCAGCTCAAGCCGGCCGGGCCGGAGCCGATCAGGGCCACGCGTTTACCGGTCGGCGGGCCGGGCTTGAAGAACCGGGCGTTCTCGGCTGAGGCCGTGTCAGTGGCATGACGCTGCAGCCTGCCGATCTGGATCGGCGATTTCAGATGGGTGTTGGCTACGCAGGCCCCTTCACATAGCACTTCCGTTGGGCAGGCCCGGGCGCAGCTTCCCCCAAAGATGTTCGCGCCCAGAATGGTGCGTGCAGCTCCAAGGTCGTCCTTGTGCAAAATCTGGCGAATGAACAGGGGCACGTCGATGTGGGTAGGACAGGCCCTCATGCAAGGGGCATCGAAGCAGTAAAGACAGCGGGCAGCTTCGGCCTGCGTTTCGTCCAATGCCAAAGCCGGCGGCACATCGGCGAAACGCCGATTCAACACCTCCAAGCTCATCCTCTCGCCGGACTTGGGCATCGTAATCCTTTCCAGCAATCTAGAAACCCTAGCTCGTTCCCAAACAGAATTTGAGAACCAGGAGAAGCGAGCCTCCCACGTAGAAGTCCGAAGCGAGCCTCCCACGTTAGTGGGGGGAGGATGCGGTGAACTCCCCCCACTAACGTGGGAGGCTCGCCAATGCGACAGGCTCGCCAATGCGAGAGGCTCGCCAACGTGGGAGGCTCGCTTATGTGGCTAAGTCGCTAGAACCTAAGCCAACGCCCCCGCTTTTTCGCGCGGCAGCCATTTGCCCCAACCCATTTCGCCGATGCAGCGGTAGTCCGCGACCACTTGTCGGCCTCGACTAAAAGTATGTTCCGCGAAACCGGCTAGCGACCATCCCTGATAGGGATTCCAGTCGCGCCGGTTTCCATGGTGGCGAAATCGACGGTCATCTTCTTGGCCGGGTCGATGATCACGACATCCGCATCGCTGCCTGCCGCCAACACGCCTTTACGCGGATAGAGTCCCATGATCTTGGCGGGGTTGGTGGAACATTTGGCGACGAATTGGCTCAATGTGAAACGCTTGGCCAACACGCCGTGGGTATACACCAACGGCAACAGCGTTTCGAGCCCCGGCAGACCCATGGGGATTTTGGTCCAGTCGCCTTCCCAACGGGCTTTCTGGGCTTGGTTGAACGTGCAGGTATCGGTGGAAATGACGCTGACATCGTCATCGTCCAGTCCTTGCCAGAGTCGTTCCTGATCCTTCGGCTTCTTCACCTGCGGACAGCAAGCGAACAGGTGGCCGTCAGGCCCAGCAAAGACCGAATCCTCGAGCACGAGGTATTGCACGCAAGTCTCGGCGTAGACATCGACGCCGCGCTTGCGGGCGGCGCGGACGATTTCGGTCCCTTCGCCGGTCGACATGTGGACGATATAAAGTCGGCCCTTGGTAACCTCGGCCCACATGATGGCGCGTTGAATCGCTTCTGCTTCGATGAAATTGGGCCGTGTAATGGCGTGCAGGCGAGCGCCCAGCTTCTTCATCTCGTCGGGGTTGTGATGGCGCGCGATCAACTCATCCAGCACTCGGCTCGATTCAGCGTGCACCAGCAACATAGCGCCGAGCCCCCGGGCACGTTCGAGCGTGTTGTAGATGGCGCGGTCGTCGGCTTGCCAACCTTCCGAGGCGTAGATCATGAATTCCTTGAACGTCGGGCAACCCTTGCGGACCATTTTCTCCATTTCGGGTCCGTGACGGTCCCAATTGGTGATGGCCATGTGAAAGGCATAGTCGATGCAGGCTTTGGGTTTGGCGGGTTCGAGCCAGGCATGATAAGCGTCGTCGAGCGATTGGTCGCCATAGGGAATAGCAAAGTCGATCACCGTAGTGACGCCGCCACGGGCTGCCGCTCGCGTGCCGGTGCGCCAGTCGTCGCTGGAAACGGTGCCGCAGAACGGCAACTCCAGATGGACGTGAACGTCCACGCCGCCGGGCATGACGTATTTGCCGGTCGCATCCAGAACCTTGGCGCCGTCGACTGATTGGGCCAATCCCGCGCAACCGAGGCAATCTGTTCTCCGCGAATGGCCACGTCGGCTTTTTCGTGTCCGTGGGCGTGAAGAACAGTCCCGTTGGCGATTATGAGGTCGTAAGCCATGGTTGAGCCTTCAAGAGATAAGATTCGCAACGGAGCAGAAGGGGCGCAGGGACAGAATCAACGAATCCATTGCAGCTGACTAAACCGGCAATGCTATCGAATCGAGCGGAGGCGTACAAGCGGTGGTGCTGATAGTGCGAGCCTCCCACGATACGGGTGGAGCGAGCCTCCCACGTTACGTGTGCAGCGAGCCTCCCACGTAAGTGGGGGGAGTTTACGGCGAACTCCCCCACTTACGTGGAGGTCGCTATGTGAGGCCGCTAACATCGGAGGGTCGCTAGCGTCGAAAAACTGCTGATTGCTTCCGATAGCGTGAAAACCTCAGGTACTCTAGAATCTGCTCTTAGCCGGATCTCAGCCGATTCGCGAAATCAAGAAATCGAGCCAATCAGTATGCCACCATTCCTTTCGGACGCATTGCACCATCGCCGTGTCTTCGTGACGGGCCACACCGGCTTCAAGGGAAGCTGGCTGACCCTCTGGCTCAACCGGCTGGTGCGCACGTGACCGGCTACGCCTTGCCGCCCGCGACGCAACCCAATTGTTTCGAAGCCGCCCGGGTGCGTTCTTGTTTGGATGATCATCACGAAGCCGACATCCGCGATTTCCCAAAGCTGGAAGCTTGCCTTTGGCCGCCAAGCCGGAAGTCGTGCTGCACCTGGCAGCACAGCCTCTGGTTCGCGAAAGTTATCGGATGCCAGCGGAAACTTTTGCCGTCAATGTGCAGGGGACCGTTCATGTGCTGGAAGCGGTGCGAGGGCTGGACGCGCCGTGCGCTGTTGTGATGGTGACATCGGACAAGTGTTATCAGAACAACGAGCAGATTTGGGGTTATCGCGAATGCGATCCGCTGGGCGGACACGATCCTTACCGCCAGCAAGGCGGCATCGGAAATCGTGGGTGCCTCCTATCGTAGCTCCTTTTTCCCGCCTGCCCATCTCGACCAGCACGGCGTCCCAGCTGGCTTCGGCCCGGGCCGGCAACGTCATCGGCGGCGGCGACTGGTCGCGCGATCGCATCATCACCGATATCGTCCACTGTTTGCAGCAGGGTCTGCCGGTAGGGGTGCGCAATCCCAGGGCCGTGCGGCCGTGGCAGCATGTTCTGGAACCGCTAAGCGGCTACCTGAGCCTCGCTGCCCGCATGCTTGACGCGCCGGAAGCGCATCTTAGTTCGGCGTGGAATTTCGGCCCTGCTCCTGGAGAAGAGTTGCCTGTCGGGGATCTCGTGGACCTGTTCTTGGGGGAATGGGGCGGCGGCTGTTGCGCGATTTGAGCGCTGCCGAAGCACCCCACGAGGCCGGCGTGCTGCGCCTGGCAATCGATAAGGCTATCTGGGAATTGGGCTGGCGGCCGCGCTGGTCCGTCCGCGAGGCGGTGACGCGCACGGCACGCTGGTTTCGGGCGTTTGCGCGGGGGCCGATATGACGGGGGCGTGTTTGGCGGATATTAAAGCTTATGAAGAGAGTGCCTTTGGTTAGCCGCGACGCGTAGCGGAGCGCTGCTAAGGCCTCCGCTACGCGTCGCGGCTAACCGATCGCTCAAATCAACTCCGCAATCGGCGTCGGGTCGTCGAGCACGGAAATCAGCAGGCCGGCGTGATCGAAAATCTGCAGATGCGGGTCGAGCCCCAATACCTTGTAGATCGTCGCGTGAATATTGGTCGGCTTGAGCGGGCGGGTATGCGGCCGTTCGCCGTGGGCATCGGTTGACCCGACAATCTGACCGCCGCGAACGCCGCCGCCGCCCAGCAGGCAGAACATGGCGTTGCCCCAATGATCCCGGCCTGGCGTGCCCATGCTCATCGGCGCCCCGCCGTTGCCGCCGTTATTCATGCGCGGCGTGCGGCTGAATTCCCCACACAGCACCACGAGCGTTGATTCCAGCAAGCCGCGGTCATCCAAGTCGCGGAATAGGGTCGCAACCGCGGCATCGACTTGAGGCAGATAGTTTTCCATCCCCTTCTTCAAATCCCAGTGATGGTCCCAGCCGCCCATGTGCACCGTCACGAACGTTGAGCCGGCTTCCACTAGCCGCCTAGCCAATAGGACGCTTTGTCCCCAATCGGTGAAACCATATTGGTCGCGCAAACGCGGATCTTCTTTGTGGATATTGAACGCTTCGCGCGTCGTGGACTGCTCACGAATTCGAACGCCTCTTGCGAGAAGCGATCCATGGCTTGCACTTCGGGCAGCTTGTCGAGCGCTTGCCGGGCCTGGTCGAAATGCCTGACGAGCGAGCGCCGATCTTCGAGCCGAGCCATGCTCAGGCCCTGGGCCAGATTGAGATTGTGCACGCTGAAGGTGGGCGCAGTCAGGCCGCCACCTGTGTTGAACGGGTTGTATTGCACGCCCAGCAAGTTGCCGGCGAAATAACCGGGCGACAAGCCAATGCTGGCTGCACTCGGAATCGCCACGTAAGGCGGCACGCCATGTTGGCGCGAGCCCAGCTCGCGGCTGGCAATGGCGCCGATGCCGGGGAACTGGCCGTCGGTTTTGGCGCCGCTCACGTTCATGTATTTGGCGGTGAGCATCATGTGGGCGCCGCTGAAGTGATCGCCGTTATCGTGATGCAACGATCGGACGATCGAGAATTTATCGGTGACCTGGGCTTGCTTGGGAAAGAGTTCGCTGATGTCGAAACCGCTCACGCGGGTATGAATCGGTTTCCAGATGCCGCGATATTCAGCCGGGGCTTCCGGCTTGAGATCGTAAAGGTCCATGTGGCTGGGACCGCCGTCGAGCCAAATCAGAATGACCGACGTGTTCTTGCGGACTCCCATTGCCTTTTCGGAATCTGCCCGTGCCCGCAACAAGCCCGGCAAGCCGAGCGTGGCCATGCCGGCGACACCGAGCTTCAAAAAGCTGCGGCGGCCGATGCCATCGCAATAACGAGAAGTGCCGCCAAGGTCGAGCTGAAACATCGTGTTACTCCTTCAGGGGCAACTTGAGGCAGGCGGGCAGTGGCGGCGGCGCCCGTTGGTGGGAAAATACGGCGCCGCCCGACAAGGTTGGTTAGGTCGAATTATGGCCTGAAGGTGGGCTCTGTGGCAAGGGCAGGTCGGGAAAATCGTTGGTTGGGGCTACAGGCAGTCGGGTCCTGATCGCGGCGGCCCGACTCTGGTGTGGACTGAAGTCCACACTCCCTTACGCGATCACCACGATACCAGGTTTCTGTGGCCCTTACTTTCCGAGCGCCGCCTGGGCGGCCGCCAGCCGGGCGATCGGCACGCGGAACGGGGCTGCAACTCACGTAGTTCAGCCCGATCTTGTGGCAGAACTTGACGCGAATCCGGGTCGCCGCCGTGTTCGCCGCAGATGCCGATCTTGAGGTCCGGCCGCGTCGCCCGGCCCTTCTCGACGCCGAGCTGCATCAGGCCGCCGACGCCGTCGAAGTCGATCGTCTGGAACGGGTCGCGCGGCACCAGGTCGTTTTCCAGGTAGTGGCGGATGAAGCTGCCGTAATCGTCGCGGCTCATGCCCAGGCCGGTCTGCGTCAGGTCGTTGGTGCCGAAGCTGAAGAACTCGGCTTCCTTGGCGATCTGATCGGCCACCACGCAGGCGCGCGGCAGCTCGATCATCGTGCCGACCAAGTATTTCACCTTGACGCCCTTCTCCGCGAAGACTTTCTTGGCCGTCTTCGTGCACCATCTTGGCCTGCGCTTTCAGCTCGCGTGCAGGAAGCCGACCAGCGGAATCATGATCTCCGGCTCGACCTTGATCGCCGGCCTTCTGCACGTTGCAGGCCGCCTCGAAAATCGCCCGGGCACTGCATCTCGGTGATCTCCGGATAGACGATGCCGAGCCGGCAGCCGCGGAAGCCGAGCATCGGGTTGAATTCGTGCAGCCCCTTGACGCGTTCGGCGATGTTCTCCGTCGAGACGCCCATGCTCCTTGGCCATCTCCGCCTGGCCCTTGTCGTCGTGCGGCAGGAACTCGTGCAGCGGCGGATCGAGCGTGCGGATCGTGACCGGCCGGCCCTTCATCGCCCGGAACATGCCCTCGAAGTCGCTCCGCTGGAACGGCAGCAGCTTCGCCAGCGCCTTCTTGCGCGATCCTCGGCGTGCTCGGCCAGAATCATCTCGCGCATCTCCTTGATGTGGTCGAAGAACATGTGCTCGGTGCGGCACAGGCCGATGCCTTCGGCGCCGAACGCGATGGCCTGCTCGGCCTGATCGGGCTTGTCGGCGTTGGTGCGGATCTTGCAACTTGCGGAGCTTCGTCGGCCCAGGCCATCAGCTTCGGCGAACTGCTGATAGACCTTCGACTGTTCCGGCTTCAGCGTCTTGCTCGATCAGCACCTGCACCACTTCGCTCGGCTTGGTGGCCACCTGGCCGGCCATCACTTCGCCGGTGAAGCCGTCGATGCTGATCCAGTCGCCTTCCTTGAGTGACCTTGCCGCCGACGGTCATCGTGCGCCTTTTTCGTAGTCGATCTGCAGCGCATTGCAGCCGACGACGCAGACCTTGCCCATCTGCCGGCTGACCAGGGCGGCATGGCTGACTGGCGCCGCCGAACGCCGTCAGGATGCCGTCGGCCGCCTGCATGCCGCGAATGTCTTCGGGGCTGGTTTCGCGGCGGACCAGGATGACCCGGCCCTTCGGCCGTCGCCCTTGCCGTGCTTGACGACCCAGGCCTCGGCGTCGTCGGCATGAGAACTTGATACGGCCGGTGGCGGCGCCGGGCCCGGCGTTGATGCCCTTGGCCACACTTGCCTTCGCCACGGCTCTGCGCTTGGCGTCGGGATCGAAGATCGGCTGCAAGCAGCTGATTCAGATCGTCGGGCGGCAACCGGCTCGACGGACAGGGCCTCTTCTTTCGTGATCAGCCCTTCGTCGCACCATATCGACGGCGAAACGCACGGCGGCGAAGCCGGTGCGCTTGCCGTTGCGCGTTTGCAGCATCCAGAGCTTGCCCTTCTGGACGGTGAATTCGATGTCCTGCACGTCGCGGTAGTGCTTTTCCAGCTTGTTGCGGATGCTCGTCGAGCTGCTTGTAGACCTCGGGCATGTCCTTCTGGCAGTTCGGCGATCTTCTTGGGCGTGCGGATGCCGGCGACGACGTCTTCGCCCTGGGCGTTGATGAGGTATTCGCCGTAAAAGACCTTCTCGCCGGTGGCCGGGTCGCGCGTGAAGGCGACGCCGGTGCCGCAATCGTCGCCCATGTTGCCGAAGACCATCGAGCAGATGTTGGCGGCCGTGCCCCAGTCGTGCGGGATAGCCGTACTGCCGGCGATAGACGACGGCCCGGTCGTTGTTCCACGAGCCGAAGACGGCGCCGATGGCCTCCCACATCTGCTCGTAGGCATCTTCCGGGAAATCCTTGCCGGTGCGTTCCTTGACCGCCTTCTTGAATCGCTTGACCAGCTCCTTGCAAGTCGCCGACGGTCAGTTCGGTGTCGAGCTTGACGTCCCTTGGCGTGCTTCAGCTCGTCCATGATGTGCTCGAACGGATCGATCTCGGTCTTCGTCTGCGGCTTGAGGCCGAGCACGACGTCGCCGTACATCTGCACGAAGCGGCGGTAGCTATCCCAGGCGAAGCGTTCGTTGCCGGTCTTCTCGATGAGGCCGCGCAGGGTCGATTCGTTGAGGCCGATGTTGAGCACGGTGTCCATCATGCCGGGCATGCTGACGCGGGCGCCGGAGCGGCACGAAACCAGCAGCGGATTCTTGGGGTCGCCGAACTTGGCGCCCATGACCTCTTCGGTCTTTTTCATCGCTTCGTCGACTTGATCCTTCAGCTCGGTCGGGATAGCTTATGATTGTGGTCGTAGTAGTAGGTGCAGACTTCGGTGGTGAGGTGAAGCCGGCCGGCACGGGCAGGCCGATGTTGGTCATCTCGGCGAGGTTGGCGCCTTTGCCGCCGAGCAGGTTCTTTCATGTCCGCTCGGCCGTCCGCCTTGCCTGCCGCCGAAGAAATAGACGTACTTGCTCATGAAATCCTTCCTGTTTGCCCGATCGCGCTCCCCCGCGCAGGCGCTGCCGGATGCGCTTCCGAAACGATGGTGGTAAATTACGAATTCGTGCGCGCACCGTCCAAGTGCGGGCGGGGGAGGGGCTTTGCGAAAAAGGGCAACGTAGTTTGCTAGATCTCCATCTCTCGGCTACCTTTCCTCCGCGTCATCAGCTTTGGCTGTTCGTGGAGAGCCCCTCATGATCCTCGGTGTCGATCCCAAAGTCGATTATGCGTTCAAGCATCTCTTTGGCCGTGAAGCTAGCCGGCCTATTCTCATTGCCGTTTTGAACAGCGTATTGCGGCCCCCGCCGGGCGAGGAGATCCGGGAGTTGGAGTTGCTCAATCCCTTCAATCCCAAGGAAGCTCTCGACGACAAACTCTCGATCCTGGATATCAAGGCACGATCAAACGGGCAGGCAATTCAACATCGAAATGCAGATGCTAGGGTTCCCTTCCTACGATAAGCGGATTCTTTACTATGCCTGCAAGCTGCATCAGCAGCAAATGCACGAAGGACAGGATTATGTCGAGCTGCAGCCGACGATCTCGATCAGCTTTCTGAATCACGTATTGTTTCCCGAGGTGACCGATTACCACCTGCATTTTGGGCTCCTGGAAAAGACGCACCATTTTGCTTTTAGTCAGGACTTGGCTTTCCATATCCTCGAGCTGCCCAAGTTCAAGAAAAAGCCTGAAGAGCTCCAGGGCGGGCCTGACATTTGGCTTTACTTTTTGCGGCATGCCGAGAAGATGGATGCAGAGGCTTTGCCCGTATCACTGGAGCAACCCCTGGTGAAACGAGCCCTGGAGGATCTGAAGATGTTGACAAAACAAGACATCGAGCCGCGAACGCTATGAAGCACGGCGCAAGGCTGAGCTGGACCACAACTCTTTCATGAATGCGGCGCAGCGGGAAAGGAATGCGCTGGACCAGGAAAAGAATGCGCTGAATCAGGAAAAGAAGCGCTGGACAGGAAAGAACGCGCTGGACCAGGAAAAGAAGGCGCTGAATCAGGAAAGGAATGCGCTGGACCAGGAGAGAAATGCGCTGCAGCGAAAAATGGATGCGCAGCAGGGGGAAATCCTGGAAGGAAGCGCTAAGGGTAAAAAAATAGGCGCCATTCATTTTTGTGAGCGCATGCTCAATCGCCCCGAATCTCCACGAGAGCATTTGGCATCATTCTCGCTAGAAGAATTGACTCGTCTCGCGGCTGAATTGCAAGCGCAAGTTCTGAAACGCTGAGCCAAAAGCACTTCGGCCCCTACGCAATCGACTCGTGCAAATCCCAGGGCAACATCCATCGGCGGCTGCTTTCGGGAATGCCGGCTTCTTGTAATGGCCGAACGGTCACCGGACCGGTTGCGAATTGTTGCCGTAGCTCCTCAATTTTCTCCGGCACCGTCGCCGGCCGGGTGTTGGGCGGCGATTCCAGCGGGAGACAAACGATTAACGTGGTGTCGTCGTTCCGCAGACGAGGCTGACTTTCGGCGCCGCGTTCGCGTGCGATCGAGGCGTCAAATTCCCCAGGCGGGGCGGCAAATAGGGTTGGTGGAGAAGCGGGCTCGTCGGCGCCAGGCCGAAGCCAGGTTCGCACCGATTTGAGCCAGTGCTTCCAGCTTCGCCATTCTGGCTCTTGGGCTGGCGGGGCCACAGGCTCGTGCGATTGCCGGCAAGCAAACCTGCCAACAACTCGAATACTTTGTCGATCTCGCTCACCTCGATAGCCTGAAGCAGCCAGCGAGCCAGAGCGTCCGAACAGGCAACGAGCAAATCGCCTGGCTGCACGAGCACTTCGCAGCGCTGCACATCGAGAGCCGGTTGAGCACGATTGGTGATCAAGGCCGGATTTTGGCCAAACTGGACCGATTCCACCAGTGGAAACGCAAACACCTGAGCACTCGGTCGCAACAAAAAGAGGCAACAATCGCCCACCGCCAACGCCCGCAGCACGCGGCCCGGCAAACCCGGTTCCTGGCACAACGTAGCAGCCAAAAGTGTTGCCTGGCTTCCCTGGGTCAGATATTTGTTGCGCACGTACCAAGGCGCCGCAGTATCGCGATCGAGTCGGCGCAAATTGCCGTTTGACGCTATCCAGGCGTTGCTCCCACGCGGCGGGATCGAGCACCGGCCAATCGGGTTCAGCAGCGGCAACCAGGGTTCGAGCCCACGGACCCGAATAGACTGCTTCGGTGGTGCCGTCGGCTAGCGCCATCAGCATGCCCTGGCGCCAGGGACCGTGGACGAAAGGCTCCAGACGCCAGGCGTCTTCATTTTGTTCGGTTAAGTTGCCTTCTTTGGGAATGGTCCAGGCCCGGCTAAAGACTGCCTGTCTCATGGCTGCCTCCTTTCCCCACGAGCCGGCTCGGGGTCGAGCCGATTGGCCTGCCCGGAAAAGCGTGGAGGCCAGGCGATGGCAGCTAGGAAGAATCCAATCAGTCCCAAAACGGTCCAGAAAAGAAGCCAGCGACGCCAAGTACGCCGCGGGCCTGGCATCGGCACGGGCGCTGGACTAGGCCGGAGGAGGCGCAGCTGGGGTCATGCGGCTGCCCCGGCTCGCTGGCTTCTTGGTCGGGGGAGGGGGCATCTTCGCGGTCGGCAGCGCGGCGTGAGGCTTGCTGGCGGTGTTCGGTGGGGCAGGCGTGCGCTTCAAAGGAAGAATGGCAGGGACCGGAGCCGCCTTGAGGGGCAACACGCGCGGCGGCGGTGGCGGCGCCACCGGCCGTTTAGGCGCCGGTTTTTCCCACCAGGCGCCGCCCCGTAAGACTTTGGCATGCACGCGAAGACCTGGCGCTCCGGGCTTCCAGGACGAATTGAAGATCTCGCGAATGCTCGGATCGGCGACAATTGAGCAAACGGAGGGATCGCATCGATTGGCCCCGTGGCGGCAATCTTCAAGAGATTGGCCAGCCGGCGGATGGGAGCATCGGTCGCTGCCGCCAGCTCGTGGAAGAGCGGTGCCCGTTTAGGAAAATGAAGCGCCTGTTTGCTGACCAGCAGGTAATTGTCGTCGCCGTGATGGCACCGCCAGCGCTCGGGTGTTATGCTGGCCAGCGTCAGCAAGATTACTAGCGCCGCGAAGTCGTCGAGGCGGGCGTCGAAATAGTCGGGCCGGCGGAAACGCGAGGGATGTTGGTAGGCGGGAAGTCCGCTTTCCGCCGCTTCCATTCCCAGCCGGCTCATGCCCGGCACGAACATGCCATCGTAATCGACGAGCTTCGACTGCCCACCTGCCTGCACCAAAATGTTGCCGTGCTGCAAATCGCCATGGGCCATGCGCCGCTCTTGCAGCTCGCCTACCATGTGGGCAAACGATTGGCAAAGTAGCCCGTTGCGAATTTCACCGCGACATTCCGTCAAATAGAGATCGAGCGTTTTGCCGGGGGCCCAGTCCATGACCAGCGTGGGATACCAGCGGCGATGAACCTGGATGCCATCTTCGTCATAACGAAAGGAAACGAGATGGGCCGAAGGAGGCTGACCTGCCAGATGCTGGTCGATGAGCTGATAGCGCTGCTGGCGCTCAGCATCTGCCTTGTAGAAGACCTTCAAGGCAAAGGAACGCTGCGATCCTTTGAAGCGATAGACAGCGCCAAAATTGCCTGAACGCAAGTTGGGACGCTGACTGCCGAGAAAGAAACGCGACTCCACATGGGTAGCATGTAAGCGCGCATCGCGCAGGAAGCGGCGCGGCAAAGCACCGCATTCTGGTATGCATCTGGCGACGGCCAGACCCGGCTTGCATCCACCGTTCTGGGTACCTCGAGTCGTGGTCAGGTATCAGGAGTCAGGGGTCAGAAAAAAACGTGAGCGATGGGCTCGTACCGTAGGTCCCGCGAGCCGAGCGGGACAGCGGGATCTACACGCTTGCATGAGCATGAAGTAACCACGTGCCGAAGAGAACACTATTATGCAGATGCGTGAAGTAACCGCTGTCCCGCTCGGCTCGCGGGACCTACTTATGCAAAGCGGCGAGTGGTGAGCCTCCCACCAACCAGAAGCGAACCTCCCACCAACCAGAAGCGAACCTCCCACCAATCAGAAGCGAGCCTCCCACGTTAGTGGGGGGAGTTTTCGGGTTCCTCCCCCCACTAACGTGGGAGGCTCGCTATGGGAGGCTCGCTGGAGAGGCTCGCTTAAGGCACACTGACTTACGCCGCTTCCAGGCGGTCTTGGATGACGCGGGTGCCGATGTCGAGGAAATCGATCAGCGTCACTAGGTCCGCATTGAAGGCGTAACCGCGGGCGCCGTGGCCGGTCTGGTAGCCTTTGGCGACTGCCTGCTGACGCATCGGTTCCGGCAGAGGACTGGAGATGTCGAACAGCTCCCGGGCCAATCCCTCGAAGCCGGCTGCCTGGGGGTCGTCAGGAAATGCCACGGTCAGGCCCGGTTTCTGAGAAATATGGCAATTGAAGACCAGGACGTGGCCATCAGCCAGACTCAGGCGCATCAGTTCCTGAGCTACCGGAGCAGGATTCTCACCCGTGTAGGCGCCATCCGTCAGGTTAAGAACGATGGGCGGGAAGCTGGTTGGATGTTGCGTCAACCAAGTCTGCACGGTGGCGAGCACGGCCGAGAAGGCCGGGTGCATAGGTGTTTTGCCGTAGGCAATGGGATCGAACCAAACGGGGAGTTGGAACTCTTCTTCGTAGACGCCGCCCGCTCCATCAGGAACGCGGCGTTTGCCATCTCGGTTCGTTTGGGTTTGTCGGCAATTTCCTTGATCGAGAGCACATCGACGCCAAAAGCGGGTTTCACCTCTTCGTTACCGCCGTAGCTCCACACACCGACGTCGAAATAGGGCGCACGCCGTCTTCCTTCGCGCACCGCAGCACGGTGTTATAAAGGAGGCGATTGATGGCATCGGCAACGACCTGTTTTTTCTTCTCGCCCGTGCCGCCCGCGATGGGCTCTTCCATCGATCCCGATTGATCGACCAAAAACAACAGGCAACCGGGGTTTTGCCGCGAGATCTCCGCGCAGTAACGGCCGCCAGCGGCGGCGAGCTGCGGGACCTGCAAAATGGCTGGTTCGAGATCGGCGTTTAGTACGGTTTCGTCCGCTTGGGTCATGCCACACTCGGGACAGACGATGTCCTCGGGGTGGAGGGTGGCGTTGCAATCCGGCATCAAGCATTTCATGGGGCTGAACCTTTCCTTCCAGTGGATGATTCATCGTGCAAGCAGGGCTGGCTCCTTGCCGGCACCCCTCGAAGGCTAACGCCGCAACCCGCACAATCGGTACAGCCGGACAGTCGCCGGGCTTCCGAGCCACGCCTGACCAGGAATTTCGCTCGGGGCAGCACGCTCATGGGCCATTCACCCTTAGACTCGGCTTCTGTAAGGGGGCGACTCTTCCCCAACCTGCCAAAACCCAGGGGTCATGGCTCAATGCAGAACGGTTCGTCGAACTTTTGCGTCCAGCTATTTTTCTAGAACGGATCGCTACAGCCCGCAGGACAGGACTGGCATCGTCCGCTCGGCGTTTTACGACATGCCGAAGGTGGTTTTTCTTGGAAAATAAATCGATAGATCGGTTGACTTGTCGCCATTAAGAATGTGGCAAGCTCAATCGAATTCGAGGTGGCCATCGAAGGAAACGGCCTGCGAAACGTCTTGAAGTACTTGCGGCGGCAAGCGATTCGCCAAGGCAGCGGTTTGGCGGATACGCGCCCTGCTGGAACGTTTTGTCCACTCGCTAGGGGAAGCTACGTTCGATAACAAACTCGACCTGGTCCAACACCGGCAACCGGATTCTGAAGCAGGTGCAGTCGTTCTCGCGCCGCCAATCGATGCGGCCGCCATGGGCCGCGGCCACCTGGCGCACAACGGCCAGGCCCAAGCCCACTCCCTCCGGCTTGGAGGTAACGAACTCCTCGAAGAGCCGGTCGGCAACTTCGGGAGGCGGTCCGGGTCCCGGAATCGACCACCTCGACCAAGTGCCAGGACTGGCCGGGCTTCGCCTCAGCCCCGCGCTCATTTTCCGTCACTGAAACTCGAGTAGAGCGAATTTCAATCCGCCCGTCGGCGCCGATCGCTTCGGCGGCGTTCCCAAGCAGATTTACGAAAAGGTGTCCCAATTGGCCTGCATCACCCAGGACATCGACTGCAACCGGTTGCAGTTTCTGACTCAGCTCGATGTGGCGATGCTGGCACTGCGGCCGCATGAGAGAAATTGCCTCGTCCAGGATCTGCGTGAGCGAACAAGGCATCAGCCTGGGCGGTTCTTCGCGGCCGGCTTGGAGCAGCCGCTGGACCTGAGTTTCCATGAGGGCAAGCTGACGCAGGGCAACATCAAGGATGTCGCGATCTTCCACGGCGGGACAAGAACGAGCATGAACCTGAACTGCCAGTCGAGCACCGGCAACGCCGTTGCGTAACTGATGGGCAAGTCCGCCGCTCACTTGGTCCAGCAGTCTGAGTCGCTCGGTCTTTTGCACGGCCTGTTGCCAGCGGGCCAATTGTTCGGCCATCGCGTTAACCGAGGCCGCCAAATTGCGCAGCTCGTCGTTCCAAGCCGGCAACGGCAGCGGCCGAAATTGGCCCTGGGCGATCGAGCGCGTCTGTACATCCAACAAATGAATGCGTCGCGTCAGCCAGTCCGCTACCAGGACGGCCAGGCCGACCGCCAGCAGACTGCCGAAAATGCCGAGGAAAATCGTCGGCCTGAGAGCATTCCAAAGTGCATCCCGCCAGCGCGATTCGGGGTAGAAGATGTAGAGCAATTCCGGTGCGGAAGCATCGGCACGTCGTAGTAGGATCTTGGCGGTGAGGTAATTCTGGCCAGCCAAATGAACGCTGGTTCCCAAGCGCATGTCGTGCCAATCGGCTGTCGGCACATTGGCCAGGAGGGATTCGGCGGCAAGCACCGGCATGGTTTGCTGCCGGCGTCCATCGGGGGCAGTGAGCAGAAACTCGGCTCCGGTGAGTTCCTTCAATTGATTGAGAACGCGCTCGGTAAACGGAAAGCTGGCTTCGCCAACGGTGCGTGCCACCTGACTTAGCTGCGTTTCGATCTGCTGACGGACGGCTTGTTGCACGGAATAGACTGCCGCCCAGGCTCCAAGGCCCGCCACTCCGAGCAGGAGAACGAGCATCGGCAGCAGCAGTTGGTAGCGAAGGCTCAAGCGCATCGGGTCAACGATTCATGAGCCGGGACTTGCTTCAACTCGAGTTTGCAGCGAGCCTCCCACGTTAGTGGGGGGAGTTTTGCCAGATCCTCCCATAGGCATCAACTTAAGCGGAACTCCAATAGCTCTGGGTCGTTAACTAATTCAAATGTCCCGGGCTTAAGCGCGGATCTCTTCGGCAGGTCTTTGCAACCGTTTTGGCGATGGATTCGAGCACGCACTCCAATTCCGCCGCATCCTTCATCGCGCCCGCCAAGCGGCCGGCAAAGTCGCGGACCGCTTCGTAGGCTTTGGACAGGCTCTTCGTCGGATCGCCCCAAATGGTTCCGACGATTATCCATTGTTGCAAGAGGACCGCCAGCATCCTCGCCCAAACGCGTACCATCTGCCGAGTTACTGTCGAGCCACTCAGTTCAGCTGTCAAGCCTTGGGATTTCCAACGTTTGAATAGCAACTCCACTTGCCAGCGCCCCCGATATAAAACGACCGCTTCTTTCGGCGTCAACATTTCCAAAGGTAGGCTTGTCACCAGGATCGTCCAATCGCACCAGGCCAGACGCCCTTCGCAGGGCTCGCTGCCCCTTTTCTCTTTCGTGTCTCGACGCAGCTTTTGGCGTCGGAGATTGGCTTGTTCCTCGGGCAATCGCCAAGCGATCAAGCGACATCCCAAACGCTGTGCTTCCCCCAGCAAGATCGATTGGTCGACAAACGGCCCGCGTTGCTTCGCCAGCCAGGGCAGCAAATCCACCGCCTCGCCGTTCGTCAACAACACATGCGTGCCGTACTGCAAACGCGAGAGAAAATGCTCCCCCGCTGTCACCATCTCGGCGAAAACGCCCACATTGAAATAGCCTAAGTCGCTGATGCGTAGCGATCCTTTGCCGCTTCGGGCCTGCTGCCGGCTCGAAGCACCGTCGGGACTGCGGCCTTGCTCAAGATCAATGCACGTTAGGGCACCGCTACGCAGGCAGAATTCGGTCTGGAACTTCACGGCCGCTGCCCCACTGCCATGGCTGCCACCGCAACCGCGAAACTCTCCTTGCATGTCGTCAGGCAACGTGTTTGTTGAACTGTCCAACAAAGAGACCTCCTCGAACCGTTCGAGGAGCGGCGCCAAGGCCTTATCCGACTTAACAATGATTTTGGCTGCTTCGCAAAACAGCTTCTTCATAAAGGCAACCATCTGCGGCGTATGGCGTTTTTCGATCGCTTGGGGCGTCACGGCTGCACCGCACTGTGCTGCCATCTGAGCCAACTTCTCATCCGAGGCCCTCGGATTCTGCAGGAAACCCAAGACAAACGTCTTGGCCAGCGAGATAGGCGTGAAAATCCGTGTTCGCTTGATCACGCCGCTTTCGTCAGCCGCCTCCCGAGCAACTTCACCAAACAAGCGTTGCATCGAGGCGCCGACCTTGGCTAGAATCCCCATCGGAAGCTCCTTCTTCCAAACACTGTTTGTCACTAACCAGTGATTGTGGAAGGACTTCCTTTTTTTGAAAAGATCAATTCACTCTTAAGTTGATGCCTATGGGAGTTTTGCCAGAACCTCCCCCCACTAACGTGGGAGGCTCGCTTTTCCATTCAGCGACAATTTCCATCACTTCTTCAACACTTTTGGTCCATTGGCCTTCGGTGCAGCCGCGCTGTTCTTTTCAGGATTTTCCAAGTAGTAATCGACCCAGCCAATGAGCATTTCCTCCCAGGTCTGATCGCCCCAGAAGACTTCCTGTGTGGGATCGGGGTTGGCCGGGTTCTTGGCGGAATTGTCGAAGTGAGCCGTGCAATGGATGCGCGTACCCTTGGGCAACCTCATCGGTGTTTCCAGACGGTACATGGTTTGCCAATTGAAGTCGTATTTCGGTACCGATAAGAGCACCTCGGTTCGACCGTCAGGATAAATCGCCTTGTACTCGAAGTCTTTGCCGCGCACGTGCATGTGCGGCATGAACGAGAATATGACGGCATCCTGGCGCAAGGTCCAGTTGGACTCGAATTTCTTATTGGGATCGCCCGCCGGAATGCGCAGGTCCATGTTGGCGATGCCCTGCGTGATGGCGGCGTGAGCCGGCGGTTCCTTGCCTTTGTAAAAAATGAAGCCCACCTGCGACCGATCTTTTTCCACTTTGCCGGTCGGCGTGTAGTGCATTTGCCAGACGAGCTCTGCGCCTGCGGGAATCCTTCGCGCAACTCCGGGCTTGAAGATCTGGGGCATGTCACCGGGAGCCGTGCCGACGATCATGTTCTGGCCGAGGCCTTCGCCCAGACCGCGTCCCGGCTTTTTCGGATCGCGAAAGAACACGATGATGTGATGGACCACCGCCCGGTTGCCCGGACGAGCCTCTGCCGCCTGAACCCAGACGTCTTCCTTGAAATTGGTCTTGGTCACGAAATATTGATAATCGACGACCCCTTCCGCCTGGATGGTCTGTTCTTTGGGCATTTCGAAGATGACGTCGGGCTTGCCGATCACCCAGCCGTCGGCAAATTCCGCCGGCGCGGGCATATCTTTCTCGTCGCCCAGAACGCAGCCTCCATCGATCCAGGCCAACAGCTTTTGCTTTTGATCGGCGCTCAGACGGCGGTCATTCGAAAACTTGTTGAAGTGCGGGTCGGCATGCCAGGGGGGCATGCGATTGTCCACCACCGCATCGCGGATGCCCTTGGCCTTGCGTTTCACTTCCTCGTAGGTAAGCAGCGAAAACGGCGCGGCGGTGCCCTTGTGGTGACACGTTTGGCAACGCTCTTGCACGATGCGCGAAACGTCTTTGGCGTAGGTTACATTGGTTTTCTTTACCCCGTCGCCGGCGGACGCGAACGTGGCGCCCATGCCTAGCAGCAATGCAAGCGACAAGCAGATTCCAGCCACGCGGGTCGGCAGACAACCGCAATCGAATGCTGACGTGTGCATGGACTTCTCACCTGGGTTCCAAAAGGGAGACGACACTACGTCTTTAGTAGACACGCGCTGGCCGATTCTGTCCAGAGTTTGTTTGCGTCCGCTAACAAACGAGCAATGGACATCACACCAGGCGGGATCGAAGTTTCGAATCACTCCCTCATTCGGCCCGGCACGTCGGTCATTTGCTCGGCGCCTCAATGGCAAAAAGAGACTTGTCGCCTCGAAGAAAAATCTTGCCATCGGAGACGGCCAAGGAGGCGATGGTCTTCTCGCCAACAGCGTTGCTGGCCAATACCTCGAACGTCGGCCCAGCTTTTACCACCGTGCAGACGCCATCCATATTGAGGAAATAAATGCGCCCCTCCGCCGCGATTGGCGAGGCTTTGAAGTCTCCCTTAAGGCGCTCTTTCCAGAGCAATTTGCCCGTCTGAGCATCGAGGCAATTGGCAATGCCGTTATCGCTGATGAAGAAGAGCAAGCCGCCCCATACAACCGGACAGGAGGAATCTGCAGTGCCTTCAGTAAGTGTCCAGGCAACATCCGCTGGGTCTAATTTGCCGCTCTTGTCCAATCGGATAGCCAAGAGTGGACCGCGCATTCCTCGTGTGGCATAGACGAGGCCGGTGCTTACGGTTGGCCCGGTAATCGTGCGGCCACCGGTGATTCCCGGCAAGAACCAGATTTGTTTGCCGGTGGCTGGATCGTAGCCGTCGATCTGGTTGCCGCCCATGACGATCAGCTGCATCCCGCGGTCGGATTTATAAAGGATCGGCGTAGTGTAAGAATCGCCCTGCTCGGCATGCGCCGCAGTGGCCCGCGGAGTTTTCCAGCGCAGTTCGCCCGTGCGCTTGTCGTGGGCAATCAGATAACTTTCGGCGGGCGGTCCGGGAACTTCGTCGAGCGGGTCCTGCATGCAAACAGAGATGACAAGATCGCCGTAAAGAACGGGGCTATTGGCGTGGCCCCACCAAATCGTGTAGCCGCCATGCTCCTTCTGCAGGTCGTGAAACCAAAGTTTTTTGCCGGTGAAATCGTAAGCAGCCAGATCGCCGTTGCCGAAATGGGCGACGACGACTTCGCCATCCGTTACCGGAGAGGGACTAGCAAGGTTGTGCAGGCGATGAAACTTCTGCGTGCGGCGTAGTTCCGCAGGCCGACCGCGGGTCACCTCCATGGTTTTCGCTAAGCCACGGCCCACTTCTCGAGTCCAAAGGCTGGCGCCCGTTTTCTTATCGAGAGCCAGCAGAAGAAGCTTGTCGCCATCCTGAGTGGTCAAAAAGACATTCTGGTTCCAGGCCACCGGCGTGCTGGCCCCGAAGCCTGGTATCGAAGCCTTCCAGGCAATGTTGGTCTTGGCGTTCCACGTCAAAGGGAGGCCCGTTTCCTCGCTCACTCCGGTTCCAAACGGACCACGCCACTGCGGCCAAGGCCCAGCAACTGCACACGCGACGGAGGATGTCAGCAAGATGAGGGCGAGAAGAAGGCACTGCCAAAAAACGTGGAGCGTGGCGGGAGGTGCGTGGAGCGTAAAGAATGACGGTAGACTATGACTGTTGGTAGCTGGAGAGGAAGTCGCTGGAATATGCTCTCTGAAATTGGCCGGCTGATTCATGATTCATAGCTCCGCGTTTAGCGTTTTTCGCTCCACGAAGAACTATCTTAGCTGAAGACTTCGATTGCTTCATCGTTCATCGATTCAAACCCGACCCTCCCAAACTACAAGATTGGATTAGCCCTCCACCCTTCACCCGCCACGCTCCACCAATTCCTGTGCATGCCACGCCCGAAATCGCGAGAGGCCGACACCGATCCCCATGACAGCCCCGGCCGACCCTGCGTAAAGCAGATAATCTCTGCGCGGATGTTCCAGCGATGCGATCAGGCCAAAAAGCGTGCCGACCGCGGCGCCTGAAATCACTTCCACGAAGAATGCCCCAAGAATCTGGGCCCCGGTTTTGATTCTTTCGCCGGCGCCGTTGAACCGCGTGACCGCTCCTCGGCAAACATCGGTCGCCGTGTGGACCGGCGCCACGAAAGCGGCTCGCCAAACTTTATCCGCTCCCTGGTGAACGTCCGACCAGGAGGCCTGTTTGCCCTTGAAGAGGCGCGGATCGGTAGACCGAAGATCAGGCCGACGATTATTAGAGGAAAAAGCGTTGAGGCGATCGTGAGCACGACCGTCAAGACAATAGACACGATGGCAATGACCGGACCGCTCAGCACAATGACGCCGAAACCCAAAGCGGCAAGCCAGAAAGCCTTGCGGATGAAGCAGCCGGGACCACGAACGTACCGCATTTCATCCACCTCGGGCCGGAACCAGGCATTTCTTCTTCGACAGCGCATGTGGTTGTGAAAGGACATCATGTAGCTTATTCGCTGCCCAGGCAAAAATCTTTGGGCAAACGAGTTTTTTTCTTCGCTTACTACTCAGAACCATCCGCGCCCGTTGAGCACGCCCTTGTCGAACCAAGCTTTCCTTTGTTTAACCCGGAGCCAACGGCGACGGCGGACTGCGCCCCTTGCTGAACAATGCACTTAGGCTCGAAAGCCTGGAAGTCAGCCGTCGCCGCTGGCTCCGGGTTAAACGAAAATCGGCTTCTGCGGTTGCTCGGCAAAGCAAGTAGAATAACCCAGAAAGCAACGAGTCACACCCACAGCCTTTCTCAGCGAGATGCCATGATCTATTCGTTGGTGCTTTTGACGGCAGCGCTTACGGGGCCATCGGCCTGGCAGGGAGATGTCGTCACCGAGCGCGTGTTCGGCGCCGAGCTTCCGGGACCGTACAAACACCCTGCGGCGCTTGCCGAATTGGCCAACGGCGATCTCTTCCTGGCCTACTACGGCGGTTCCGGCGAGTATAGCCCCGATTCCCAGGATTTCGGCGCCCGCCGGCCCAAGGGATCGACCAAATGGACGCCGCCGACGCCGATCCGGCCGCGCCCGAAGGAACCGGAGGGAAACCCTGTTGTCTGGCAGGCGCCCGACGATGTTGTCTGGCTTTTCAGCGTCGTTCGACCGGGGGAGACTTGGTCGACTTCGCGTATTGTCGCCCGAACGTCGCATGATGGTGCGCACACCTGGAGTGAACCTGCTTATTTGACGACGGAGGCCGGCACCATGGTGCGAGGCAAACCAATCTTGCTTGCCGGCGGCGATTACCTGCTTCCCGGTTATTGCGAAACAGGTCACGATCCCGAAAAGGTCGGCGCGGATACCAAGTCGTTCTTTTTGCGCTATGATCCGAAGGCCAAGAAATGGTCCGAAAGCAGCCGGATCGGTTCGCGACTGGGCAACCTTCAACCGGCGGTGGCGGCATTATCGGAAAAGGAGCTCATATGCTTCTGCCGTCGCGGTGGCGACTATGCCCCGCGCAAAGATGGCTTCATCGTTCGCTCGGAATCACACGATGGCGGGTTAACGTGGAGTGAAGGAATTGATACTGCTTTTCCAAATCCAAACGCTGCAGTCGATGTCGTGAAGCTGCGCAATGGACATATTATTTTAGTGTTCAACGACAGCAGCTCGCGACGAACTCCACTTACGGTTGCTTTATCGCTCGATCAGGGCAAAACATTTCCCTATCGGCGCAACATTGCGGAAGGACCCAAAGACTTCGCTTATCCGTATGCGATCCAAACGAGGGACGACAAGATCCATGTCGTCTACACGACAGATCGTCGTGGAACGATTCTGCACAGTGTCTTCGATGAAAAAGCACTTTTGCCTGCGAAACCATAGGACTAGCGCAACATTAGCCCGACGCCCAAACGAGTATCGACGATTCATTCTCGCTCGCGCGTTGGGCTGATATTCGCAAGTCGGCTCTTCTCAATTCGGCCTCGTTAGCGAATGGGGTAGCCGACTGGCACAATCTGAAAGATAAGCAGTACGACCAACACGAGCACGAGCAGCCCCGCAATTCCACTGGGCCCATAGCCCCAATTTCGGGCATACGGCCAAGTCGGAAGTCCTCCCAGCAGGAGTACGATCAGCACGATCAAGAGTAGCAGGCCCATGACATCACCTCATTGATTGAGTTGCCTTGAAGTCACCTCCGGTCAAGAAGGGTAAAACGCAAAAGGCGCGCCGAATCGCGGGCCGTGTATTGGCGAAACGAAAGTCATGGATTGTGTTGCCGAATCGAATGCTTAGGCCGCAAAGAAGCAGTCCGAAAAGCAGCTCCCGCTGGCAGAATCATCAAAATTGACGGGACTTTACGCGCATGGCCATGCGCATGGCTGACCTAACAAATGCTCATGCGAAGACTCGAATGGGAGGCATTCGGAGAGAAGGTAAGCGTGCTGTGTGGTCGGCAAATCTCCGTAAAAGGCACGACTCGTCGGGCTGACGCCTCGACGCTCGCCCTTCTCAAGAGAACAATGCAGAGACCGCATTGCCTTCGGTCAGGCGAACCGGCCGGCCTTCGCGATCGCGGATGATTTGATCGGGCGCTGACGCCCAAGGCGTGGTAGATAGTGGCTGTTAAATCGGCTGGCCGGACGGGGTTTTCTTCTGGATAGGCTGCCCGCTTGTCGGATCGTCCATAAATGGCTCCGCCCCTAATTCCTCCACCAGATAAAACTGCGGAATAACAGGCCGGCCAATGTTCGCGGCCTGCACTGTTCGCGCTGATTTGCGGCCGGCGGCCGAATTCGCCAACCCAAACGAGTAGCGTCTCGTCGAGCAAGCCGCGCTCCGCCAGGTCTTCGATCAATGCCGAAAAGCCACGATCGGCGGGCGGCATCAAACGGCGCTTCAGGCTGTTGAAGTTGTCGCCGTGCGTGTCCCAGAATGTGTGATGGTCCTGATGCCAGTTGACCGTGACCAGGCGAACGCCGGCTTCGATGAGGCGTCGCGCCAGCAACAAACATTGTCCGTGGATATGGCGGCCGTAGCGGTCGCGAACTTGCGGCGGCTCCTGGGCGATGTCGAATGCTCGTTGCGCTTTCGGCGACGTCAGCAAGGAGAAGGCTTTCTCTTGCAAACGGGACAAATCGGTGATGCCGCAGGCATGGGAGTCGAGTTGGTGTAACAAAGCTTCGCGGCGGTGAAGGCTGGCAAAGCTATCCTGGGCCGAGGCGCCAATGCCTGCTACCGAGAATCCGGGACTGTTCGGATCGCTCGTCAGCACAAAGGGGTCCCGGCCAGCTCCCATCCAGCCGGCGTTTTGTCCCGGCGCCAGGCCGCCAGGCGCTGCTGGATGCGACACCAACCAGGGCATGGTAACGAAGGGCGGCAAAGCGCTCGCACTTGGCTGCAACTTTGCCAACACCGAACCGACGTGTGGCCAATCGCGGCGCGAGGGACCGTCGGCATCCGAATTGACACGCGGCGCCAGGCGGCCGGTCAGGATGTGATGCACGCTGGACAGATGAGCGGGATCGTCGTGGGTCATCGAGCGAACTACGGCATAGCGATGAGCCTGGGCGGCCAGTAAGGGAAAGTGCTCGCTGATTTGCAGCCCGGGAGTTGTGGTGGCGATAGCTCGAAATTCGCCGCGGATTTCGGCCGGAGCATCCGGCTTCGGATCCCAAGTATCGAGCTGGGAAGGCCCACCCCACATGAAAAGCAAGATGCACGCTTTTGCCTTACCGAAGCCAGCTAAGCCCTCGGGACGAGAAGCGGCGGCCAGCACGTCTGGCAAGCCCAGCCCGAGCAACCCGAGACTGCCGGCTTGAAGCCAAGCCCGACGGGTAAGGCCATCAGTTTGGCGAAAGCCGGCGCAACCGGTAGGACCGGAACCAATGCGCGAAGGCATGAGCAAATCCGTCGAAAAGGTATCTCAAAAACCGGCCGGTACACAGGGCAGGGAGCGAAGCGAGACGGTGCAAAGTGCACCCAAGGCAGGTAAAACGTAGCAGGGCATTCAGGCTCTCATGCAACCATACCCCACCGCAGGGGCTGGAACAAGTTTAAGGTGCGATCTTCTGTAGATGCGCCCCCGGATCATCAAACTCTCGTTCCCAAACTGAAGTTTGGGAACGTAACTCCCCGAAACTCCGTTTTGCGCAAGGAATCCAGGCCCCGTTCTACCTCCCGCAGGGCCGGAAACCAGTGGCCTCGGTGTAGCAACACGCCGCCGGATGCTCGCGAAACAGAGTTTCGATGAAGGCATTCCCAAACGGAGTTTGGGAACGAGGGTGGAAGAGGTGTCTGCCATGAGAAACTGTATTGTCCCGCGATTCAACTCTTCCGATTTCTTATCTTTTTGCCCTATATTTTTTTGCCAGATGTCTTTGGGGCTGATGCTCATCCATCACCCATTCTTGCGATCGTAAGGAATGATATGCTCCCACTCCGAAGCGTCGGAACGAGCCACCACGGCCACTACAGGATCCGTCTGGCTCAGATTGAAAACCTCGTGCGGCACGCCGGGCTCGATGTAGATGAAATCGCCCGCCTGATTGTCGACCTGTTGTTTGAGGCCCGGGCCATATTCGTGGCGGACCTTGCCCTGGAGAATGTAAAGCATGACCTCGAAATCGACGTGAATGTGCGCGTAAGCGACGCCGCCCGGCGGAATGGTCGCCACGTTCATGGACAGCTTTTTCGAGCCGACATTTTTCGCGGACATTCCTGGCTTATATTGGATGCCGTTCCAGTTCCGGCAGTTGCCGCTGCCGCGAATCGTGAATATGCCGTCGCCGCCATCGACGAATTGTTTCAGGTCTAGAGAAGTTTCCATCATTGGTGATCCCAGAAAGAAGTTGGTCAGCACTTGGAGGTTGTGAAAAAACGGGACAGGCACCGGCGGACACGTCACTTTTTCAAGAATTCGACACAATTAGCCGGAGCCAGTCCCGATTTTTCACAACGCCTGAGGGCTCGATATCATCGAAAGGCAAACAGCCGCCCTTCGGTGCGGACATAGAGCTTGCCATCCACGAGAGCTGGACTGGCGACTATCGATTCTCCCAAATCGTTCTTGGCCAATACGTCGCCCTTGCCGTCCGCCTTGACGACCACGACTACGCCATCGCGCGAGGCGGCATAAATGCGCTGGCCGCCGGCGACCGGTGAGGAGTAATAGATGCCCGGGGCTCCCAGGCGCTTGCGATAGACCACCTTGCCGGTCTTGGCGTCGAGGCAGCTTATCATGCCGCCGTCTTTCACCAGGTAAAGGCGACCCTGATAATAGAGCGGGGAAGGAACCTCAGGGAGGTTGCGCTTCTCTTTCCAGACAATCTGTTCCTTGCCGATGTCCTTTTGGCCCACCGGACGAATCGCCACCAATGAGCTTTCGCGTTTAGCCAGAGCGACGGCTGCCTGCTCCCACTCGGCCTGATCGAGTTGGCCATCGCGATTCTTGTCGATGTAAGAGAACAAGTCTTCGACGGTGATATTGTCGACTGCCACAGTGCTCCCGCGATTGAAGAGTACGTAATCCTTGGGCAATTCGACGTCGCTCAGTTTGCCGTCCATGTTCGTATCGAATTTCTTCAAGAGCTCCGCAAAGTTGGGCAGCTTCATCGGGTCGTCGGGGTCGCCTCCTGGAAAATGGGCATTGACGAAAATGAGGCCATCGCCGCTGGCCGGCGAGGGGATGCCCGCACCCATGAGTCCGCCGACCCACCAGCGTTCGGCGCCATCTTTCGGGTCGTAGGCCACGACGCCGCTTGCTTGAACGAGCACGATTTCATTAACGCCGTTGTTGTCTCGAATCATTGGTGTCGCGTAATTGAGGCGGAAACGCGGCCGCTCTTTCTTCCAAACCGTGGCGCCGGTGCTAGTGTTGATCGCCATCAGGGCAGGCGGTTTGCCCGGGTAGGCGAGGATCAAGAGATCGTTCGCCAGTACAGGGGACGAGCCTGTGGCGAACATCAGTTCCGGCATAGGCAGCGGTCGGCGCCAGGCTTCCTTGCCTTCGAAGTCGTAGGCCGCCAGACCGAACGACCCGAAATAAACGTAAACGCGTTTGCCGTCGGTGGTAGGCGTTGGCGTGGCCGGGCCGTTGGCGGGATGGATCGACGATTCGAACTTGGCCGCCGGCAGCGTCTTCTTCCACAAAATGCTGCCATCGCCTCGGTCGAGGCAGAGCGTTTCGAGGAGATGTTTATCCTTGTCGTAGCCGGTGAGAAAAATGCGCGATCCCCAGATGCAGGGGGACGAGTTGCCGGCCGGCAATTTGGTTTGCCAAAGGACGTTTTGATTCTTGCCGAACGTCACCGGATACGCCGGGCTTTCTGCTCCGACCGCGCGACCATTGGGCCCGCGAAATTGCGGCCAAACGGAGGACTCGCGATTCGGTTCCGACGCCGGCGCGATAGGTCCGCCGAGCCTGCCCAAGAGCGCGACCAGAACCAGCGACAAACGAATCATGAAACCCCTCCACTTATCAGCGGCAAATCGAGGCGTAGGCTGAGCTTGGTAGGAATGTTGACTTTCCGTAAGAATGCGTACGCTCAGATGCGATCTTCGACGGTAAATTGGTCAGTGGCAAGGGAAACTTCAGGGGAATAATGGCATGAACGAATGGATTCTGGCTGACGGCTATCGTTTTGCCGGCGTTCATGCGGGCATGCGGCCGGACACTGGCCGGCTTGACCTGGCGTTGGTGGTGAGCGATCGGCCGGCGGCAGCCGCGGGCGTGTTTACGCGCAATCGCGTTCGAGCCGCTCCTGTACGCGTATGCCAAGAACGTTTGCCACGTGGCGATGCCCGCGGCGTGGTCGTCTGTTCCGGCAACGCCAATGCCTGCACTGGTCCCAAGGGACTCGAAGATGCTCGGCGCATGACCAAGGTCGCTGCCGGGATGGTTGGTTGCCAGGAAGAGCAGATGCTGGTTTGCTCCACCGGTGTCATCGGGCGTCATTTGCCGATGGACAAGGTAGAAGCCGGCATTCGGCTGGCCGGCGGCAAGCTTGCCGCGGATCGAATTTCGGCAGAAAATGTGGCTCGCGCGATTCTGACCACGGATACCCGCATCAAGACTGCTTCGCAATTGCTGCAACTGCCTGATGAAGCGGTCCGCTTCACGGGCTTGGCCAAGGGAGCTGCAATGATCGGGCCCAATATGGCAACGATGTTGGCGTTTTGCTTCACCGATGCTGCAGTCCGTCCTGAAGATCTCGCCATTGCCGCTCATCGCGCCGCTGATCGGTCGTTCAATTGCATTAGCGTGGAAGGGCACACCAGCACCAATGACACCCTGCTGCTGTTCGCCAACGGCGGCGGGCCCAAGCTTCATGGCGATGCGCTCGAGCGCTTTGTTGCCGCTGCCACCGATGTATGCGGCGAACTCTCGCGTGCCATTGCGGCGGACGCCGAGGGCGCGACCCATTTGGTGACTCTGTACGTCGAAGGTTTGCGAACGGAGTCGGAAGCCCGCCAAATCGCCAAGGTCGTCGCAGAGAGCGCACTCGTTAAAACCGCTATTTTCGGCGCGGATCCCAATTGGGGACGCATCGTTTCGGCGGCAGGCTACGCAGGAGTGGAATTCGAAGAGGAGGACCTGTCGCTTTGGTTAGGCGACATGCTGCTCTACAAAGCGGGCGTTCCCCAACCCTTCAACGCGGCCGAGGCTTCTGGCTATCTGAAGTCGAACCGAGACATTACGGTCAGGCTAAAGTTCACCTTGGGGCAGGCGTCATGCCAGTTCTGGACCTGCGATCTTGGCTATGAATATGTCCGATTGAATGCGGACTACACGACTTGATCTCGACGCTCGCCAGGTACGTGATTTCTCCCATTTTCCCCGACTTTCCCAAACTCATTAGAACCGTGACCCGCTCTTGCCTTTGATCGCTAGAATGGACGCGTATGGGTTTCATCGACCTCGAAAACGTGAACCGTTGGTACGGCGATTTCCAGGCGCTTTGCAACGTTAACCTTCACCTTGAGCCGGGCCGCATCGGCCTTCTCGGGCCCAACGGCGCCGGCAAGTCGTCGCTTCTCAAAATCTTGATGGGTCTGCTGCCGGTGTCCAGCGGCTCGGGCCAGGTCCTAGGTCATGAGTTGTTCCGCGAAGACAATGCTGGCGTGAGCCGACGGCTGAAACAGTTCACGCAGGATCTATTCGCGGCCAACAGCGGTTTGCGCGATCGATCGGCTACATGCCCGAGGCGGACGCGTTGATTCCCGGCTTGCACGGCGCCGAATATGTCGCTTTGGCCGGCGAGCTTTACGGCATGCCGCGGCGGCAAGCACAGCGGCGAGCTCACGAAGTTCTCACCTACCTGGGCATGGAGGAGGCTCGCTATCGTCGGCTCGAAGAATACTCCACCGGCATGAAACAGCGGATCAAGTTGGCCCAGGCGCTTGTACACGATCCGCCGGTGCTGTTGCTCGATGAACCCACGAGCGGGCTCGATCCTTCTGGCCGGGAAGCCATGCTGGCTTTGTTGACGACGCTGGGCCGCGATCATGGCAAATCGATCATCTTGTCGACGCACCTGCTGGGCGACGTGGAACGGGTCTGCGAACGGGTCATCATTTTGCATCAGGGCAACATCTTATTGCAGGGCCTGGTTCGCGAGCTCTGTTTGCGGCGGCAAGATCGCTACCGCTTACAGCTTCAGGGAAAAATCGAGGCGTTCCTGGCGGAGTTGCGGCTTGAAGGGGCTCAAGTCCTCGAGGACAATGAGCGAGGCAATGTGCGCGTGGAAGTTCCGCCCGGGTGGGTGACGCGAGCGTTCTTCGCGTTGGCGGATAACCACGGCGTACTTTTACGCGGTCTCCAGCGCGACGACGAGAACCTCGAAGATCTCTTTCACCGGGTTCTGGCGGAGAGCGAACGGAATGGGCGGTAGCCTCCTCTATTATCGACCTTGCGCGGGAACTTTCAGTCGGCCATTTGGAGCGTTTGGCCCATCGCGCGCATTTCACTCTGGATGATGTTCCGGCGCAAGGTATTTTGGTGCCTTTACGGTTTTGCCTTGCTCATCTTCCTCATGTTTTTCTTCGGCCAGTACATGCTGGCCTGGGCGGAATCGCAGTCGAGCGAACAACTTGTGCGCGTTGGCTTGGTGCGCACGCGGCCAGCAGAGATGATCGGCCTCTTGAAGGAAGTGCTGCGTCTTAACGGCAGCGGCTACACCTATCGCAATTTCTTCTGGTACCAAGGCTACATGGTCATGATCGCCCTGGCCTTGGCCGGATCGATTTTGGTAGGCAACGATTTTCAATTCGGCAGTCTGCCTTTTTATCTCTCCAAGCCGCTGGGCCGCTGGCATTATCTGGGCGGTAAATGTCTGGCCGTCGCTGTGTTCGTGCATCTGTTGACCACGCTTCCTGCTGTATTGCTCTTTGTGCAATATGGGCTGCTGGATTCCTGGTCTTATTTCAGCGACAGCTTTCGCTTGTTGATCGGCATTTTCCTCTACGGCTTGACGCTGTCGGTGTGTTTGAGCCTGATGATCGTGGCGGCGGCGACCTGGCTCGCAAGACGGTGCCGCTCATCATGACCTGGACGACCTTTTTTCTCTTCTTCAGGCTCTTGGCGGTGGCAATGGTGGACGGGTTCAAGTATTCGCAGCGCTGGCGGCTCATCGATCTTTGGAACAACACTTACATCGTGGGTAACGCGCTTTTGGGCATGTCCCACGATACCCTTCGCCCCTGCGACCCAACCCTCAGTTTTGGAAGCAGCCCTGGTTCTAGGAGGCTTATCCTGCATATGCCTGATTTATTTGAATCTGCGGATTCGCGCAGTGGAGATCGTGCGCTGATCGAGCGCCAAGCCTTGCACCAGCACCGCTTGAACAGCAAGTAGAACTGGCTGCCCCTGCCGGCCCCGAGCCGCTGCTGCTTTTCGAGCGCGTTTCCAAGTGGTATGGACCTGTAATCGGCGTCAATCAGGTGACCCTTGAGTTGCATCCAGGCATCACCGGGTTGGTTGGCTCCAATGGCGCCGGCAAGTCGACGCTCATGCGTTTGGCGACCGGACAACTGAAGCCCGATTTAGGTTCCGTCCGCGTTTTGGGAGAAGATGCCTGGCAGCCACACGCGAAACGCCTAGTCGGCTACAGCCCGGATATCGACAGTTTCTACGAAGATATTTCAGGTCGCCAATTCCTTTGGGCCATGGGTAGGCTTTGCGGTTATTCCCGACTGGAAGTTCGCCGCCGCGTGGATGCCGTGCTCGATCTCGTCGGCATGGGCACGCGCGCCGATCGCAAGCTGCGGGGCTACTCCAAGGGAATGCGTCAGCGCATCAAGGTCGCCCAAGCTCTGATGCACGATCCGCAGGTTTTGATCCTGGACGAACCGCTAAGCGGCATCGATCCCATTGGCCGGCAGGAATTTCTGGCCCTGTTCATGCACCTTGCGGAACGCGGCAAGTGTCTCTTGGTCAGCAGCCATGAATTGGAAGAATTGGAAAAGCTGACCGATCGCGTGGCCGTCATGGCTCAAGGGCGCATCGCCGCGGTCGGCACGCTGGCGCAGATACGCGATCTCCTCGACGATCATCCCTTGTCGATCATGGTCGGTTGTTCTCAACCCCGGCAATTGGCGGGAGCATTGCTCGGGTTGCCGGACGTGGTCGCCGTCGAGCTGGGCGAGAAGGATTCGATAGTCGTGCAGGCGCAATCCCCGGCGATTCTATGCGGACTTCGCCGGCCTGGTGCTCGAAGAGAACTACGAAATCGAGCGCATGGAAACGCTCGACGACTCGGCCCATGCTATCCTGGGTTACTTGCTGGGAGGCCAGCAACGCGGCGAACGGCATGCGGGGTGAGGGAGCGATCCGCATGAGCGAGCCTCCCACGTTTGTTTGAAGCGAGCCTTCCACGTTTGCTCTAAGCGAGCCTCCCACGTTAGTGGGGGGAGTCAGCCGTAAACTCCCCCACTAACGTGGGAGGCTCGCTAAGAACGATGGCTCGCTAGCTCTTATGCTCGCTCGGTCCATCTATATTCATCCAGGAGACCCTCTCAGTGCCAGGCCCCAGCGTCCAAACTCCCGATCCTGCCCTCGAGTCCACCTCGCCTGGCTCGAGCGACATCAGTCAGTTGACGGCCTGGCTGTTCCTGGTTCGTTTCAGTCTCGAACGGCAAGCTCGGCTCCGGCAGATGGTTTGGATCGCGCTGGCTCTTCTCGTGTTGATGGCCACTGTCGTCGGATTGGCCACGATGGGTAACCGTTGGACAGTGAAGCATTGGCACTTTGGATATACGCGTCCCGTTCCTGGAGCTGCCAACGTTCAACGTTCGGTGCTCGAACTTAAGAAGCAAGAGATAGAAAATCTGCGGCACGATGAGCGCGATGGCGCACTTGGAGGTCCCAAGGGTCAAGTAGTCTTTTTCACGGTAGAAGACATGGCTCGTGGCATGGAAGTGCTTCCTTTGGCGACAAGCCGCCTGGCCATCGAGCCATTGGGCGGCTCGCCCTTGCCGTCAGTGGCGCGAGCCGTAGAGACCGCTTTTGCATCCGCCAATCGTCTGACGATCGAAAAAACGCCGCTCTATATCTTCAGCACTTGGGTGATCTTCACCGTTTTCCTGGGTTTCTTGCTACCTATTTGGAGCCTTAGTTTCGCGACCGAGGCGCTGGGCGGCGAACGGGAGACGCGCAGCCTCATTTGGCTACTGACCCGACCGCTGCCCCGCTGGTCGATCTATCTGGCGAAGTTCGTCGCCATCCTGCCCTGGAGCCTGGGCATGAACCTGGGCGGCTTCGCCATTCTCTGTTTGCTGGGCGGTCCGCCGGGCCGCATGGCCTTACGCCTCTACTGGCCGGCGGTGTTGGCCGGCACGTTGGCTTTTTGCGCCGTTTCATTTGATTGACTGCCCCCTCTTCCGCCGGGCTGCGGTTCTTGCACTGGTTTATTCCTTTTTCTTGGAATGGATCGTCGGCAACATGCCCGGGTATATGAAGCGAGTCAGCGTCAGCTTTTACACGCGCTGCTTGATGTTCGATGCTGCCGAGCCTTATGGTTTACAGCCGGATCGACCGAGTATCTATTTGCCGGTGAGCGGCCCGGTGGCGTGGACCGTTCTTCTCAGCTTGACAGTAGCTTTACTCCTGGTAGGCATGGTAGTGTTCTCACGTTCCGAATATCAGGACCTGGCTTGAACCGAGGCGCTCGCATGGTGCAACCGCAAGAGCAGGAAGGTCTGGGAGAGTCGCCCTGGCATGTGTCCGGCGCTGTGGAGTCGCCACTCCATGGTTTTCAGGGTGATCGCGAGAAGCGAATCGCTAAGCCGCTCCTGCCGCTGTCGCTGTCCGTGGCGATCAGCCGGGAGACCGGCGCCCGCGGCGGATCCATCGGTAAGCGCGTGGGCCGCAAGCTGGGCTGGCAAGTCTACAACCAAGAAGTGATGGAATACATCGCTCAGGATGGCGCCGTCGAGCACGACGCTGGCGCCGATTTGACTCCCGCCGCCGCCCAGTGGGCGGAACAACGCTGGCAGGCAGTGGTGCGCCATTGCAACTTGAACACGCAGCCCTCGGTGGCTGCCCTGGCACGGATCATTCTGACGCTGGGCGCTCAGGGGGAAGTGGTTCTCATAGGTCGCGGGGCGGGCTGCCTGTTGCCTCGCGAATCGACGCTGAACGTCCGCATTATCGCACCCCAGGACGATCGCATTGCCTATATCAGTCAATGGCTGCGCTTGACTCCTGAGGAGGCGGCCGAGCAAGTGGAGCTACGCGATCGCCGGCGCAATGCCTTCGTGGCGACTTATTTTCGAGGTCAAACAGGCGACTTGAATCAGTTCGACTTGATCCTCAATTCCAGCTTGCTAGGCGAAGACCTGTGCGCCGATCTGATCGTCCAGGCGGCTCGGGCGAAACTGACGTCTCGGCAACAGCCTGACGCAAATCAACCTTGACGGCCAGAGAGCGTCGATTGGGATACGCACGCTCGATTCCAACCCATGCGGAGCGATGGTGGGCACCGCGCATAGCTATGCCGATTTTAAAGCGCTGGTAGCAGTCCGTCCTCTCCAGGCCGCGTTGATCCTCGGCTCAGGCATGAGCGATTTGGCTGGCCGCTGCCGGATTCTCGGGCGCGTCGCCTACAGTGAAGTTCCGGGAATGACGGCGACGTCGGTCGCTGGCCATCGCGGCAGTCTGGCGCTGGGCGAATGGGCTGACCGGCGCGTGCTCTTTTTCGAAGGGCGCCTGCACCGCTACGAAGGCCATTCATGGGATAGTGTGGTCCAGCCGGTGCGTCGGCCCACCAACTTGGCTGCGCCTGTACTCGTTCTGACCAATGCGGCCGGCGGCATCCATGATGCACTCAACGCCGGCTCCTTGATGGCGATTCGCGATCACATCGAATGGACTTGGCCGGTTGCCTGGAAACGTCCCGGCCCTGGAGGTCTGGGCGGCGAGCGCCCATCCCCTTACGACCCCAAACTTCTCGATTTGCTCCAGCAGGCAGCCGCTAGCCTGGACATGCAGGTTCCGACAGGAATTTATGCCGCGGTGACGGGACCTTGCTACGAGACCAAGGCCGAGATTCGCGCCCTGAAAGCCTGCGGCGCGGACGCTGTCGGCATGTCGACTGCCCGCGAGATTCAAGAAGGCTGCAACTTGGGGATGGCCTGTGGTGCTTTGTCGTGCATCACCAACAAGGCTGCGGGCTTATCCGATTCGCCCATCAATCACGAGGAGGTGCTGACCACCGCTAAAGCGCAGGCGAAGAGGCTGTCGGATTTGATTGAAGGGTTTTTGGGGAGGTTGGCGAACTAAGAACTTGTCAGATGCTTTTCACGATCTTGCCTTCGCTGCGTTTGTCCCAGCAAAGTGCTGATTAATCAGCTAGAAAAGGAATGCACCCACCCACCGCCCCCACTGGGCTTGCCCCTGTGGAGCGCTGACTGACAAGCTAGACAAGGAGAGACAACAAAACCTCGTCTCCGCCGGGCTTGCCCCGGCGGAACGACGACTGACCAGCTAGTCGCACGGACGTTATCCATTTTCATTTCGAAAAGACGCCAATTCAACCGCTAAAGATTTCGCGCACCGCGTTCATATCGTAGGATCCAAACGTCCCGACATGGAATCCGTGCTGAAACACAGGCCGCATACCATGAACAAAAGCAAGATTGTTCAGATAACTCACCCCGACCTCAATCGGCGATTCGCTGATGTTGCAGCCTAGGGTCCAGTGCACATGGTCCGCGAGTAATCCAATTCTTGAAAGCAAGTGATTCTTCTTGCGGGCGATGCCCACGAGCATTGCTCGGGTCTTGTGGAGGTAACTTTCGCTGATTTCAGCAAATCGCTCCTGATGAACGGCCACAAGATGCAAATTGTAAAGGAATTCTCCATGGCCGCTGCGCCGGGGCAAAGCAAGGTTTAGGTTGCAATCGTTGAATTGATAAGGCTCGAGAATCGCATTCAGCCGCGGATCAGCCATAGGGTGGTGATTCAGTTGAGAATCGACGTATTTTTCGATTGCACCTTGATTCGCCTTGCCGAGACTGCGGATAGAATAATTGCGACGAAATGGCTTTGGGAAATCTTTGCGAACCAAGTATTGGAGGCGTCCTTTTACCGAGCGAACGCAGTTTGCGGGCGAAACATGTGGTTTGGTGCTGATGAGGAATTGGCTGACATTCTCCCCAGCAAATTGATGTTCCAGAATGCGAACGCCGTCAGGTTCCGTAGCGTCTTGAAGAGCGGGCAACCATGCGGTGGATGCGGGAGCAGGGAGTCTCCAGAAAACGGCCAAGGACCAGCGAAGCCCGTAAGCAATGTTGATGTTTTCAGCGGTGTAGAGGGGGCTGGGCATGTGTGGTGTGAGTGAGTTTAGCCCAAAGTCGTCGTTCCACCGGGACAAGCCCGGTGGAGACGGGATTCAAGATTAGGCTGTTCTAGCCAGATAGTCGTCGTTCCACCGGGACAAGCCCGGTGGAGACGAAACAGATGCCGTAGGTGCCTCAAAAAACTCTCACGCAAAAAACTCGCTGTACTCATCCTGAAACGCTTTCAGGCCTTTGTTGACGATCCAGACATCGATGCCCAAAGACAGCATCGTGCAGCCCAGGTCCACGCAGCGGCGGGCGTAATCCTTATTGAGCGGGAGCGTGGCCCAGTTCATGCCCTGCTTGGCGCACGCGTTAGCGACGCGCTCCACCGCCTTCCAGTGAAGCGGATGTTCCCATTCGGCGGGGATGCCCAGCGACTGACTTAAGTCCGCGGGGCCGACAAACAAAATGTCGATGTCCGCAATGGCGGCAATCTTTTCCACTTCTTCGACCGCGGACGCATTTTCGATCTGAATGGCGATGAACGAATTCTCGTTCGCTTGCTTCATGTATTCCAGCAGCGGCGTTCGCCCGTATCGCCCTTCCACACCCGTATTGTTGATGCCGCGTTCACCGCGCGGATGGAATTTGCACCAGCGGACAATCTGCTCGGCTTCTTGAGCAGTCCGCACTTGCGCGGCCATGATGCCGCCGGCTCCGGCTTCCATGGGCCGCATCGTGGTGGCGTAATCGGTGGCTGTCAAGCGAACGAAGGTGTCTAGCCCGCAACCCCGAGCGGCACGCGAGGCGTTCTCAAGCTGTTCGATGCTCAGCCCGCCATGCTCTTGATCGAGCCAGACGCCATCGTAGCCGCCGTGCATGGCGATCATTTCCACTAGCTTGGGCGAACAAAGTTGGCCCAAGCAAAAAACTGCGCACCAGGTGGTTTTGGCGAAGCTGCTCTTTCAATCGCGAAGCCATAACTACTCTCGTTGGTGGATAAGAAATCGTGAATCAGCGGTCTGGCGTGCTACCCGGCAATAAGCATATGGGTTTTTCGGGTGCGAATCATGAAGAGATCAAGTCGCTTGGCAGGTTCCGGAAATAGGCACTTGGTTGATGGGCAGCGCTGTGCGATACTCTTCTCGCATCGCCCGAGTTTTAGCGTTGGAGAAGCTTGCCATGCGACGCTTCGCGCTCGTCTTTACGACCGTCGTTTTCCTCTCGGGGGCCGCGGCTTTCTCGAGCCATTGCGCCCTGTTTTCGGATGCCGAGCTGCAGCAGGATGAGCAAACGCCTCAAAGCACCGCTCCCCTCAATAACTCTGCCGGGACGTTTCAGTTCGCCATTGTCAGCGATCGCACGGGCGGCCATCGCGCCCGCATCTTTTCTCAGGCCGTGGAACAACTGAATCTGCTTCAACCTGAATTCGTAATCTCCGTCGGCGATTTAATTGAAGGCTACACGGAAGATTCCCAGAAAATTGTCTCTGAATGGCGCGAATTCCAGAGCTACGCGCATAAGCTGCACATGCCCTTTTTCTATTTGCCCGGCAATCACGACCTGGCGAACGACTACCTGGATCAGGTTTGGAAGAACAAGTTTGGCCGGCGTTACTATCACTTTGTTTATCGCAACGTGCTCTTTCTCATGGTCAATTCCGACGATCCACCGGGAAGGGATGAAGGCCAAATCTCCATGCCCAAACCGAGTACATGAAACACGCCCTCGAAGAGAACCTGCGCGTGCGTTGGACATTCGTGATCGTCCACCGGCCGCTCTGGTCCACGCCCGGTGTCGAAAAAAGCGGCTGGCCCGAATTCGAGAAATTGCTTGCGGGCCGATCCTATACGGTCTTTGCCGGACACGTTCATTCCTACATGAAATATGTGCGGAACGGCATGAACTATTACCAGCTGGCGACTACCGGCGGGGCGAGCCGCATGCGTGGCGTCAATTACGGCGAATTCGACGAAATTGCTTGGGTAACGATGAAGGATCCTGTCCCGGTCTTGGCCAACGTCCTTTTGGACGGCATCTATCGCGAGGACATGAGCCGGCCCGTGACCGCCGAAACTCCGGCTCCTCCCTATCCCACGAAACCGGTTCAGCCGGCCGGCGGCAAAATCCTCATGGGAGGTCAACCGGTTGCCCGCGCCTACATCGTCTTCACCGCTTCGGGAGGCAAGAAAGACGGCGTCCGTGCCGATGCCATCTCCGAACCGGACGGCTCCTACCGGTTGAGCACCTATGGCCCGTTCGATGGCATCCCCGTGGGCGAGTACGACGTCACCATTATTCAGCCCAAACCATTTCACGACGATGCCGGCCGGTTCGGGCCGAATCAATTGCCCGCCCGTTTTGCCGACGCCAAGACGTCGAGCCTGAAGAGCGTCATCAAGACGGGCAGAAACACGCTGAACTTCAATATCGAGCCATGAAAGGGAGGCGGGCCATGAAGTCGCATCGCACTTGGTCTCTTCGCCATGATTCTGCTCTGTGCCGCCGCCACCTATTCGGTCGCAAATCGACCCTGGGCCGCCGCACCCGAGCGTGACATTCAGGTGACCAGCGAAAGCCGCAATCCCTGGACGAGTCTGAAACTCAACAATGATCCCGAAGAGTTTCAGTTCGCCATCATCAGCGATCGCACGGGCGGCCACCGGGCCAATATCTTCGCCCAGGCAGTCGAACGCCTTAACTTGATGCAGCCCGAATTCGTGCTCTCCGTAGGCGATCTCATCGAAGGCGGCCGCAAAACGGAAGGGCAGATCAAGGCGGAATGGGACGACTTGAACGCCATGATCGGCCGCTTGCAGATGAAGTTCTTCTACGTAGCCGGCAACCACGACGTTGGCGTCGAAGGCAGCGACAAATATTGGCAGGATAAAATCGGCCGTCGCTGGTATCACTTCATTTACCACAACGTGCTATTTCTGATCCTCAATACCGAAGACCCACCCAATTCAGGCGGCTTCCATTTGGGCGACGAGGAGTTGGCCTGGGCCGAGCAGGTGTTGGCCCAAAACAAGAACGTGCGCTGGACCATCGTGAGCATGCACAAGCCCCTCTGGACTGCGCCGGATGTTGCCAAGTCGGGATTACCCCGTTTGGAAAAGGCGTTGGCGGACCGTCCTTACACGGTCTTCGTTGGCCACGTTCATCGCTTTCAGAAGTTCGTCCGCAAGGGACGCGATTATTACCAACTGGCCACCACCGGCGGCGGCAGCAAAATGCGTGGCGTAGAGGAAGGAGAATTCGATCACTTCGTTTGGGTGACGATGAAGAAAGACGGCCCGGTTCTGGCCAATATCCTTCTCGATGGCGTGCTGCCCGACAACCTCCAGCAGCCGTTAACCAACGAAAAGGGAACTTCGTATGCCAGACTCCCCGCCAGGCAGCCGTTCGAAGGGAAAGCTTTATTCGATGGCGTCCCGATACCCGGGGCCGTGGTAGAATTCTTTCCGATGGGAGATGCCCCTGCAGGCGTGCGCGCTGATGGCGTCGTCCAACCCGACGGCAGCTTTCGCTTGAGCACGGCGACGGCCAATGACGGTGTAGCCGTTGGTGAATACGTCGCAACCGTCACCTGGCGGCGGCCACTTTTCACGCCCGAGGGAAAACCGGGCCCGAACGCTTTGCCGGAACTGTACGCTAGGCCGGCAACCTCACCGTTACGGGCCAAGATCGTCGAAGGGAAGAACGAAGTTGTGCTCGAATTGCATCGATGAAGCTAATGCAAAGCGTTTGGTTAGCCGCGACGCGAAGCGGAGCTCGCCAGACGCTCCGCAATTCAGTTACCGATTCGCCGAGGCGACATTGCCTGATAGCTGGAGTTCATTGCGCACGCTATAAACTCCGGGCGACAACCGGACCAGGGCTTCGGCAAGATCGCGGTCGTGGTCGTCGGCGACAGTGCCTCGCAATACGACTACGTTATTCTCCACCGCAACGTTGATGGTCTTGCCCGAACCAAACCGCTGCGAATTGGTGAACTGTCGCTGCAGCTCCTCGCTCAAACGCGGATTTGTCGTTCCAGCGGGAGAATCGAAGCCAAGCCCCAGCGTAAAACGGGCGCCGTGCGAAATCGTCGGCATGCTGTAGCCCGAAGTCAGGTTCGTTCCCGGGCCGATGGTGATGGTAGCCGTGTTATCTGGGGCATAAGTGGGACCTTGCAATCCCAGGGTCCTTTGATCAATTCCGGCAGGGTAAGGTTGTTGGGTTACATTGTAGCCGGAATTAGTCAAATCGGGTGCAGCCGGGGCATAGGGAGCGGCTACACCGCCGCTGGGAGGGTAGTAATTCCCAAACGACTGGCCGACGACGCCATATCCGGAGTTGCTGATGGCCGAATTTCGGAAGCCTACGTTCTGGAAGCCACTATTTCGGAAACCGGTATTTTGAAAGCCGCTATTGCGGAAACCGACATTTTGAAAGCCGGAAGTTGGCAAACGAGAACTATAACCGAACGGACTCGGACTGGCATAGCCCTGGGCCCCACGACAGAGGCCCCAAAGAGCACAAGAGCCGTGGAAAGAGAAAAAACGCCCAAATTCAATCGGCAGCGCTTGACGGAAGTCATTGGAGACCTCCCTTTGTAATTAAGTAACGGTCGCTTATTGTTGCGAACCCCAGGGTAATCTTAAGGGACCGCGACCCGCCTTGCGCTACAAAACCGAACATTTGGCCACATTTCGTACAGCCGCGACCTTCATTTCCCTCACTTAGTTAAGGGAGCAAATCCTGGGCCGAAGTGGCTCAAATCACCGCGCTGAGATATTCCGAAGGCACCGTGCGGAAGACTTCTTCGATGCTGGTTTCGCCCCGAGCGACCTTGAGAAGAGCTGCTTGACGGAACTCGACCATGCCTTCGTCGACGGCTTTTTGCCGGAGAACTTCAGTCGGCTGCTTGTTCAGAATCATTTGGCGTATGCCGCGGGTCATCACCATGACCTCGAAAACGCCGGTGCGGCCGGCGTAGCCTTGCATCCGACAATCCGCGCAGCCCATAGGGCCGTAGAGCAGCTTGCCTTCGCCGGGTTCGAGCCAGCGGCGCACCTCGTCGAACGTCGGCAAGGCTTCATCCAGCTCGAATGACCTTTTGCATTTCGTACAGAGGGTGCGCACCAAGCGCTGGCCGATGACGCCTTGCAAACTGCTCGCCAAAAAATGCGGATGCACGCCCAGGCTGAGCATGCTCTGGATGGCGCCGGCAGCCGTGGGCGCGTGCAAGGTGCCCAACACCAAGTGACCGCTATTGGCGGCCCGCACAGCCGTGTCTGCGGTGGCGGGATCGCGAATTTCGCCGATCATGATGATGTCGGGAGATTGCCGCATCACGCTAACCAGAAGATCGGCAAAACCCAGATCGATGCGCGGGTTGACCTGCGATTGCCGCACGTTGGTCATGGCGTATTCGATGGGGTCTTCGATCGTGTTGATTTTGCGTTCGCCGTTGTTCAGCTGCGCGAGGCAAGCGTAGAGCGTGGTGGTTTTGCCGGAACCGGTCGGTCCGGTCACCAGCACCAGGCCGCCCGGTTTTGTGAGCAGGCCAAGCATCTGATTGTAATCGCCTCGCACCAGGCCGATGGAATCGAGCTTCAACAGCCCGGAATTGCGCGGCAAGAGCCGCATCGTCAAATCTTCGCCGTAGAGCGTGGGGATCGAGTTGACGCGCAGATCGATGGTTACCGTATCGCGCTCGTAGATCCAGCGGCCGTCCAGCGGGCGGCGGCGTTCCGAAATCTCCATGCCCGACATGGCCTTGATGTGCGTGATGCAACGCCTGCCGTCGTCGGCGGGCAGCATGGTCACCAGCCGCAAAAGGCCCCAGTGGCGGACGCGCACCGAAACGTGCGTTTCATCGGTGGAAAAGAACACGTCGCTCACTTGCAAGGTGGCGCAATGGTCGAGAATCTTGGCAACCGTTTCCTGCACATCCAGATCTTCAACGTTGAGCTGGAGCGATTTGGCTGCTTCATCGTGGTTGATTGCTGCGGTCATTTTTTCGCTCCGTGGACCAAAGCCAGGGCCTCAGCCTCGTCCCGCGCCAGCGTCAGAATCATCGACATGCGCAGCATATCCAGCACCTGAGCAACCACGGGCGGCACCGTGTGCAGGATGAATCGCCCCTTCGACTGGCTAAAATGTTTATGGCAGATGAGCAGCCAACTGACGCCGCTCGAGCTGATATAGGTCGTTTTTTCGAGGCTGAGCAAGACGACGCGCAAAAGATCAGCGGCCCCAGCAGATTGCGTATGGGCTCGCGCGTCGGGTCGAAGTCCTCGACGACGATCTGGCCCTCACAGGCCAAGCGCACGACTTCGTCGACGTTGGAAACCAACGCTTTTTCGTCTGAAATCATCGTCACTCGCATCGGGCTTCTCCCAGCGCGATACCGGATGCACGGAAAGCGGCGACGCCCCGCGACGTAGCGTTGAACCGGCACTAGGGCGTTCAACCGCACGGGCGAGTCGCGCCAAGCAAGCTTTGGACAACGAATGGACGAGTACGGATTGAAGGCCGCGCGAGTTCTTTTGTTCGAGGCTGCAGCCAAGTCAACTTGGCGGAATGGTAACGGGGGCCAAGAGCGGAAGCAAGTTGATTCTGGAATTTCCAATCTTGAACGCAATCGTCGGGAAGTGCAAGTGTCCGGGCGGCGCCGGTTAGTTTGGTTGTACACGCTCACCCTGCAATCGTTCTCGAACGATCGGCCGACAATTGATTAACAGGCCCCCGCTTCTTGACCGGCGGGATGGCCATCGAATAAATCGGCAAAAGCATCGGCCAAATCTTTGGCGCGGAGCGGCTTGGAGATATAGCCATCCATGCCGCCGGTCAGGCAGCGCTCGCGGTCGCTGTCCATCGCATGGGCTGTCAAGGCGACGATTGGAATGTGCCCGCCGGAGCTGGCTTCGCGGGCGCGAATCTCGGCGGTTGCTGTCAGGCCGTCCATGATGGGCATCTCCATGTCCATGAGCACCACATCGAAGGTCCCGGCGGCAAAGGCGTCGACGGCGTCGCGGCCGTTAGCGCAGATGGTCACGGTGTGTCCCCATTTCTTCAGGAGGCGCAGCGCAACTTGTTGGTTGATTCTGTTGTCTTCCGCCAGAAGGATGCGCACGGCACGGTTGTCGCCTGAATGGGTGAGCGAGCTCGCCAGAACCGGCCCGCGAGCGTTCGCTTTGCCGGTTGATCCTAGAGCGGCGAGGATTGCCTGCAACAGTTCCGAGCGCTTGATTGGCTTGATGAGATAACATTGGATGCCCAGCTCGCGACAATGGGCTATTCCCTCGACGCGATCGGCAGACGAGAGCATGAGAACGGTCGTCCCCACCAGCTGAGGGCATTCACGGATGGCTGCAGCCACGGCGAAACCATCCATCTCAGGCATGGCCGCGTCCAGAAGCACTAAAGCATAAGGCGTTCCGGCCTCCGCCGCTCGGTGCAACTCCGTCAGCGCTTCCTTTCCACTGGCCACGGCCCATGGCGCCATCTTCCAGTGACTGAGGGTATCGATGCAAATCGTCCGGTTGGTCGTGTTGTCGTCCACCACCAACACGGATAACTGTTTCAGATCAATGGGCCGCGCCGGCAACAATCCTACGCCGCTCCCTCGACCAAGCCGCACTGTGAAGTAAAAGCGCGTCCCTTCGCCTGGGGTGCTGTCCAGTTTCAAACTCCCGCCCATAAGACCTACCAGTTGCGACGCAATCGCCAAACCGAGGCCGGTGCCGCCATAGCGCCTAGTGGTCGAATTGTCGGCTTGTGTGAAGGCATCGAAGATCAATGCCTGTTTCTCCGGTGGAATGCCGATGCCGGTATCGCGCACAGAGAAATGCAGGAATAAATCCGAATCACTTGAAGATAAATCCGCATCTCCCATTCTCAAATCCGAATCTCGAAATCCGCAATCCGAAAGAATTCCCAAATGCGAATCACCAATGTTCGAAACAGGCCCTCGGGTCTCGGTCTTTGCATTTATTTCGGATTTTGAGATTCGGGTTTCGGATTTTCCCCCCAAGATTTCGGATTTGACCGTTACCACCACTTCGCCCTGCTCGGTGAACTTAATGGCATTGCCGATGAGGTTGGTAAGAATCTGTGCGAAGCCGCACCGGATCGCCTACCAAGTGATCGGGCACTTCAGGGGCGATGTGCAAAGCCAATTCGAGTCGCTTGCGATCTGCCGCGACACATTGCTCTCTGAGAATGTTGCCGAGCAGATCTTGCAGGTCGAAGTCGACCGATTCAAATTCCAGCCGGCCGGCCTCGATTTTGGAGAAGTCTAGGATATCGTTGATGACGCGAAGCAAGGCATGGGCCGATTCGCGCATCATCCGCACATAATCGCGCTGTTCAGCATCGAGAGGCGTATCCAAAAGCAATTCCGACATGCCGCAGACGCCATTCATAGGTGTGCGGATCTCGTGGCTCATGTTCGCCAAAAAAGTGCTCTTGGCTCGGGCTGCCTCTTCCGCTACCTCCTTGGCTTGACGCAAGGCCACCTCCGTTCGAGCATGCTCGGCTATCTCGGCTTGGAGGGCTTGCGTGCGTTCATTCACACAGCGGGCCAGGTATTGTTCGCGCCAGAGTAAACGACGCGTCCGCAATAAATGGCCGCCGACGATGCACAGAACCAAGATCAGGCCACAGGCCGCGTAAAACCAAAAGGTTTGATAGAAGTAAGGCTTCAACTCGATGCCGATCGCCGTGCCCCTTTCGTTCCAAACGCCGTCCTCATTGCAGGCGCTGACGCGAAAACGATAAGTCCCCGGCGGCAGATGGGTGTATTCCGCCACTCGATTCGGTCCGGCAGCCACCCAATCGTTGTCCATCCCTTCCAGGCGATATTTGAACCGGATCTTTTCTCCCGCCAGCAGGCTCATGTAGGTGTAACGAATCGTCAAACGAACCTTGCCAGGCGCCAGCACGAGATTTCCATCCGTCGACATCTTCTCGCCATCGACAATGATGCTTTCGATATTCACCGCCAGGGGCGAGCGCACTTTTCGTCAGGCGCTTAGGGTCGATTACCACTGCTCCCTTGCGCGTCGCGAACCAGAGCTTTCCATCCTTTGCCACACAGCCGGCCGGCTGCTGCTCCTGAATGGTGCACTCAGTCGTGCGCATGCCATCGCTCGTGCCAAAGCTCGTAGACTGAACCGTCTTCAGCTGCCCGTCGGCAACACCGTCCAAATCGTTGCGGCTAACCCGAAAGATGCCGTTGGGCGTGCTGGCCCACAGGTTGCCGTCCCTATCGCAAAGTGCCCGGGTGATCTCGTCATCGCCAAGCCCTTCCGCGGTTGTGTAAGGGAAGATTTGGCGGTCTCCGGTGCGAAAGCGCACGACCCCAGGCGTTCGTCCGGCTAACCACAAGAATCCCAATCCGTCGTCAAAAATGGACGTTACCGGAAAAGTGATGGCCGGCTCTTTCGATCAAGGCCGCTGGGGCGCCCGCACGCGAAAAATAAAGTCCATCGCTCGTCCCGTACCATTGAGTGCCGTCGGCGTTGGCGCACATGGTGAAAACATAAGGCGTTGAGGTTGGGCTTGGCGTTCCCGCGCTGTCCGCGACTACTTTGTCGCCTTGTACGCGCAGAAAAGTCGATGATGTCGTAGTGGCGATGATGCCTTTCTCATCTTCACCAATCGCAAAGATGCCCCGATCTTTCATTCCGTTAGAAGAAAGCGCGAACAGGCGGCCATTTTCGAGACGACACAAACCACCTCCGGTGCCAACCCACATGACGCCGTTGCGGCTCTCGTACAAACTGGTGCAGAAATCGTCTTGCAGACCGTCTTTGGTGGTATAGACCGTGACCTTCCCTCGCGCAAGCGGGCCAGGCCGCCTCGTGTGGATACGAAGATACTGCCGTCCCTGCCGGCCGCGACGGCGTAGGTGTTGTCGTGCGGCAGTCCTTCGCGGGTGGCATAGGTAATGAGCTTGGTGTTGCGCAACTGGTCGAGGCCGCCGCTGGTGCCAACCCAAAGGCTCCCTTCACGATCCTCGTACAACGCTAAAACCGAGTCGCTGCTCAGCCCATCGGCGGCAGTAAGCGATTGCCATTCCTGGTTTCTTACGCGCATCAGGCCGGCCTTGCCCGTTCCAATCCACATGTTGTTTTGCATATCCGCCGTGAGCGCAGTGATTTCCTGCCCCTCAATTGCCGGCGCATGCACGGCTTCAAGCGTTCGGCCTTTGGGCAACCGAAACAAGCCTATGCTCGTGCCGATCCAGAGGTTCTGCTGCCAGTCCAATGTCAGGGCGCGAACGTCCTTGATGCCGGCAAAGTACTCAGGCGGATGGACGAGAGTGCCATCACGGAATTGGAAGAGGCCAAAGCTGCGCCTACCCAAAAGTCGCCATCGACGTTTTGTGCAAACGCGTAAATCAAGCCGGTATCACGCGCGGCCAACTCCAATAAGCCACCGCGAGAAGAATATAAGGCACAGTCGGTTCCCACCCAGAGCCGGCGGTCGCGTGTTTCAGAAATGGCTCGCGCCGCTCCGTCGGGGACAGCGGAGGGCTCCAGCGCATCAATGAATGCGTTGTTCTGATAGCGCAGGGTCCGGTTTGTTGTCCGGACCAGCAGCTGCGTATCGCTGCCTCTACGAATGGCTTTGGCCGACTCGTGGATCAATTGATTGCCAACTCTTAGGTCGATGGCGGTGAACCGGGCGCCGTCGAAGCGCACCAGCCTGCTGCCGGTGCGCAGGTAGAGGTAGCCATCTTGAGCTTGGGTAATGTCGTAAACCGCTTGCCCGGGCAGGCCGGTGCGGTCGGTCCACGTTTTATGGCCGTACTGTGAGACGGCGCGTAACGGATCGAGGGCGGCCGCGCGATCGTTGAGGGCGAAGATCAAGCCGAGCGCCAGGCAGCGACGCGCTCGTCGTATGGCGCCAATTCATCCCGAAGATTTCGCGCTGAATCATTTAGTGGCCGCCTTTCTTTTTCAAAGTCTAGGCCATAATTCAGGGCGCGGTCGTAGTATTCTTGCGTACAGCACGGCCAATTGGCGTTGCCCTGATTTACGAGGCTGGCTACATTGCCCTGTGCAAAACCTTTCTGGCTTCACCGAAGAGAAGATTTGCTTTCCCCGCACTCTCTTTCGCAAGGAGGAAGACCATGTCGAGTGGACGGATTCTTGGAGCGTTGCTAGCTGGGCTGATTGGTTTGGCGGGCGTTCGCGCAGGCTATGGCCAGGAACCTGCAGTACCGTCGGTGCTTCCTCCGGGTACTTTGACGCAGTCCCCTGCAGTGAGCCCCATGCCTCAGTTAGTGCAGCCACCTGTTTCCTACGCCGTTCCTCAGCTAGTGCAGCCACCGGTTTCTTCCGTTGTTCCAGCCACTCCAACCGCACGACCGAATCCGGAGGCCAATGACGTAGGCAAGCCGACGATGATGGTTAAAGCCATGTGCGTCCGTGTGCCGACCGATTTTTACGCGCGGGTTGGACTGGTGGCCAAAGAGAATGACAAAGATACATCCGAACAATTATGCATGAAACTGACAAGCCGCGAGGTCCGGATGCTGGAAGCCTCGTTCGCAAGAGAAAAAGATGTCGAGGTAGTTTGCCGCCCCAGGCTGATGATGGTGGATGGCAAATCCTCCACGATGCTGACGGAGAATCCTTTAACCTTGGTCACTGCGCTCGAAGCGGTAACGAAGGACGGAGCCACTCTTTACAAGCCGACCATGCAGACCATCAACGTGGGAGATCAGCTCAAGCTTTCGCCCAAACTCCGCGCCGACGGCGAAACCGTCGCGATGCAAGTTGAGGTGAGCCATTCCGGATTAGCCAATGGTCTGGCCAAAGTCCCGGTAAAGATTGCCGGGCAGCAAGAGACGGGAAATGTTCTGCAATGCGTCAACTATCTGCCATGCTCGAATCAAATTGCCATGGTCAATGTTCAGCAAATGGTTACCAACACAAACCTGACGCGCGGCGAAACCGTCGTACTGCGAGGTCTAGTCGTGAAAATGGAGGGCGAAAAAGCCATCGAAGCGCTGTGGATCTTGACGCTTGAGGCTATCGACAGCAAATAGCAAATACTTCAAGGAAGGGACGCGGTAACATTTTACCGTCCGTTCCCCACCTCAAATCAGCGAGAGGGACGTGCCATGCCCACGGTACTCCGTGGGCATGTGAGGGACGTCTTCTTCGAGGGTTGCTTGAACCCAAAGTGTACGAAGATTGGCGTGGAAACGAAGTCCGTTTCGATGATAGTTTCCTTCGATTGGGCCGGTGCCCGCCATGCCCACGGAGTATCGTGGGCATGGCAAGACGCTGGTTCTGATGCCGGTCTTGTGTGAGTCCAGCGCTATCGAAAAACTTCACATTTCCCAGCCCTTACGGAATACCGGATGTATGAACGCGTCGGCTTCCGGACAGCCGACGGCCTTCATGGCCGTCGCATCCCAGATGATCTTCTTTCTCGTTCGTATCGCCAGAATGCCGAGCAGCCCGACATCGGTTAGACGCGATGCATAATCGAAATTGGACAGCGTCTTGGAACCAGTCTTACACGCTTCGACCCATTCTTGGTAATGGGCCAAGTAAGGCGACCCCGCCTGGCGCGGTAACGAGGGAGCGGGCGGCTTGAAGTTGGCAAAAGCCTTTTTCGGGAACAATTTGTAACTGGTGCCATAGTCGTCGGGCGAAAACATCGTTCCTTTAGTGCCGATCAAAAGACAGCCGCTCTTAACCATCTTCCCATCGGGCATAAGTTCTGCCGGAGGTGTTTTACCCCCGTCATACCAAACGAACTTGACTGGTGACAACTCGCCTCGTGCGGGGAATTCGTAGGTAATGATCGACCAGGCGGGAAAAAGATCGTGCTTCGGTTCCGAGGTCTCCGCGACGATCGTTGTGGGAATGCCTAGGTTCAGCCCCATGTAAGGCAAATTGGCGGTGTGGCATGCCATGTCCCCTAGCGCACCGCAGCCGAAATCAAACCAGCCGCGCCATTTGAAGGGAACACATTGCTCTTGGTAAGCCCTGACCGCGGCGGGCCGAGCCAAAGGTCCCAGTCGAGCGTGGCCGGAGGCGTCGGATGATCCGCGGGAAGATCGATGCCTTGAGGCCAGCGTTTGCCAGGCCGGTCGGTCCACACATGAACGGCGTGCACAGGACCAATTGCGCCGGAGCGAATCACTTCAACTCCTTGCGAAATTCCGAAGATCCTGTGCCGAGATTACCCATTTGTGTGGCCAGCTTGCCTTGGGCTGCCGTGTCGCGCAAAACTTTCGTTTCATACAGGCTGTGGGCCAGCGGCTTTTCGCAATAGACATGCTTGCCGAGTTTCATGGCTGCTAGGGTTGCCGGTCCATGCATGTGGTCAGGCGTGCTGATTACCACGGCGTCGATGCCCTTGACCGTATCGAGCATCTTGCGAAAATCGCGAAATTTTGGCGCTTTTTGGTAAGCCTTGTAAGCCTTGCTGGCACGCACTTCATCGACATCGCAGAAGGCGACGAGGTTCTGCTGCAGAGCGGCTAGCACCCATGATGTTGGCTTCAGCTCGCCCTCCCGCGGCAATAAATGCGATATTGAGCTTCTCATTGGGAGATCGGCTGGCCCGGCTCGCGGAACCGGCGCCGAGCCAGAAACCCGTGGTGATGGCCGCACTTTGGCCGAGAAAACCGCGACGATTTGTCTTGTGACTCATGGAGAATTCCTGCTTGCACAGGCGTGGTGCGAGTACAAAGGCCCGAGTTGTTAACGTCCGTAGTACCGATGTTTTGACCAGGCGAGGGTCTCGACTCACATGGCTGAGGTTACCCGCTACACGGGGCGAACTCAATGATTAGTCGACTGGCCTAAATAGATATCTCAGAACGGAGCCACGCCATCATGAAAACCGTGACGAAAGAGCTAACCCCTGAACTATGGCCCGCGCTGGAAGCTTTGTTTGGCAGCAACGGCGCTTGCGGCGGCTGCTGGTGCCAATCGTGGCGCATCGAGAAAGGAGAACGCTGGGACGACGTGAAAGGCGCAACGGCCAAACAGCGGCTGCATGCGGGCGTCCACGATGGATCCACACGCGGCATTTTGGCTTTTGTCGACGAGAAACCGGTCGGCTGGTGCAACTTCGGCCCACGCTTGACGTATCCCCGCCTTGAGCGTGCCCGCACGCTCAAGTGTTCGGACGCCGATCAGGTCTGGTCCGTCCCGTGTTTCTATGTGGCGCGCAGCTGCCGCGAACAAGGTGTCGCGACTGCGTTGCTGAGCCATGCCTTGCGCGTGATGAAAAAACTCAAGGTCAAGATAATCGAAGCCTATCCGTCGAAGCCGGGTGAAGACGGTCGCTATATTGCCTCGTTTTCCTGGACGGGCACGCAATCGCTGTTTCAGAAGGCGGGCTTCGAAGTAGTCGGAAATGCGGAAGGCGGAAAGCAGCGGGTCAGAAAAAGCTTGGCGAGCGCTTCACGCTGAGCCCAACAATTCAGGAATCGGTTTACCGTTACTCACGATGTGCACCGGCCGGCCGGAAAAGTTCGGCAGCGTAATGCGTTCGTAGTCGATGCCCAAATGGCGATAGACAGTGGCCAGAAAATCGTGCGGGCCAACGCGGCGCTCATGCACCTCTTCGCCACGCCGGTCTGTCGCTCCGATGACTTGTCCGCCGGTGATGCCGCCGCCCGCCCAAAGCATGGAATTGGCGCTTGGCCAATGATCTCGGCCCGGCTGGACCGTTCCTGCCGGTGCACTGGCAACGCCGCCGCCGCTGCTGGCTACATAGGAGATCCGCGGCGTTCGGCCGAACTCTCCCGTCACCAGAACGAGCACGCGCCGGTTCAAGCCGCGTTCGTAAATATCTTCGATCAAAGCGGTCACAGCCTGATCGAACACCGGCAGTCGAAACTTCAGGGCCTCGAAAACATTGTGGTTGACGGAATGGTCGTCCCAGTTGCCCACGCGCCGCACAGCGGACCATCGAACGTGGTGGTGACGATCTCAATGCCTGCTTCCACCAGCCGGCGAGCCATCAGGCATTGCTGCCCCCATTGGTTGCGGCCATAGCGGTCGCGCAGCCGCGGGCTTTCCCGATTCAGGTCAAAGGCTCGAACCGCTTCTTGACTCGTAAGCAAGCCGAGCGCCTGGGCCTCGAACTGATCCATTGCCTTCATGGATCCCGATTGATCGAGGTCGCGACGCAGACTGTCAAATTGTTTTTGCAAGCCCAGGCGCACATGGAGCTGATCGGTGGCTTGTCCCTTGGGGAGGCCAATGTTGGGCACGTGGAAATCGGGCGCGTTGGGGTCGCCCGTCACGGCAAACGGTTCATAAGCCGGCCCCAGGTATGCTGGCCCGGCAATCGTGAAGTTGTCGTACCGAACGATGGGATTGACGCCGACATAATTGGGCAGCTTACGTGTCGGTTCAGCGCGGAGGTAGTTGGCCACCGTCATGAAATCGGGAAAGCTCGGCTTGAGTTGATCCTGGGCGGCGGGATCTCCGGAAAGCAATTGCAAAGAGCCAGCCGGATGGCCGCCGCCAGTGTGAGCCATCGAACGAAGAATGGCATATTTGTCCGAAATCGCAGCGTGCCGCGGCAGCAGCTCGGAAACGCGCAAGCCAGGCGTCCTGGTGGCGATGGCAGAGTAAGGGCCGCGATATTCCGAAGGGGCATCTGGTTTGGGGTCGTAGGTTTCGAGATGGCTGGCGCCGCCGCGCAACCATACCACAATGATCGCGGTGCGTTCACCGGGGGCCGGCAAGCCGGCTTTGGCCCGCCAATGAAAGAGTCCCGGCAGGGAAAGACTGCCAAAAGCGGCCAATCCGGCACGCAGGAATTCGCGACGATGGAGTGGGCCGTTGCAAATCGCGGGAGGCTTTCGTGGTGGGATCATTCACATAAGTATGCGGATCAACGGGACGGCTCGCAAGGCGATACAGCGAGCCCCGTTTGCGAGCCTCTTCTTAGCGAGCCTCCTGCGTTAGCAGGGGGAGTCCACCGCACCCTCCCCCTGCTAACGCAGGAGGCTCGCTAAGAGGTCAGCGTCAATTCCCCTCCGGCGTCTTGACGTGGAATTCTCGCCGCGAACACATTACCGCAGCAATAATTGCGCAAACGGCACTGGTCGCGAGAAGCACGATGATACACGTGGACTGACTTGGGTGCTCGAGCAGTTTTGGATCGTCCTGAATGTTTAACTGCCAGGCAGTCGCGGCGAGGTTGTTGGACCTTCCATAGTTCTCTTCAATGAAGGGCAGCGTCCGATAGGCGATCAAGCGCGAGTAGTAGATGACGGTCAAAAGCCTGATGCCAAAGGGCAGGTTGGCGAGAAGCCCCTCGAAAATCACGGAGTAGAGAATCCCTACGATCAAGGTCCGTTTGGTGAGCAGGCTCAAGAGACCGAACAGACAGCAATAGGTCACTACCGCCAACGAATGAATGCCAGACGCGATGGAGCAGCGGCGGAGGACGGTTTCCAGAGAAACGTCCTTGCCCAGGTAAATGGCCGCATAAGTGATGACCGTAAACAGCGCCGTGAGCACCACCGCGGTGGTTAGGGTGGCCAACAATTTGAAAGTGTAAAGGGCCCATCGTGGCAGTGGGCGGATAAGCAAGTAGGTAATCGTTTGCTCTTCTTGCTCGTCTTGGATCATTCCGGACGCATAAAGCAAAGCTAGCAGGGGCAACAATGCTTGGGGAATCAGCATGAATGCAAAGAGGAATTCAAGATGGATGCTGGACACATTAGGATCGATCGACCGGATGAGAATCGCCAACCCGGCGGGGAGCAAGAACAACACTCCCATGACCATCCAACGCTTGCCGTGCAGATGCTGCCGAACCGTGAGGAGATAGAGAGTCCAGAGCACCGTGAGATTGAACCCGCCCGTGCGGGGTGCGGCGTCGCTGTTGGAGGGCTGTTCAGGGGTAAGGGTAAGCGGGGCGGCATTCATTTGTTCACCAGATATTTGAAGACGGCTTCGAGGTTGTCGTCGTCGGAATAAACTTCCTTGATGGGCGTGTCGCTATCGAGCGACATTTGGGGGAGATAACTGTAAAACAGATCCGGCGAGTGGGTCTCCACCATGATCCCGTGTTCTTTTCCCATCACCGTAACTCCTTCCACATCTTCCCTGGCTAGGAGCTTGCCAGCCAGCTTGCGATATTCGTCGCAAATCAAGACGATGTGGTGTGGGTGCTTGTCTATCAAATCGCGAATGGCGCGGATCTGGCCCTCGGCCACGAGCCGGCCGCGGTTCAGAAGGACAATGTTGGGCGTGAGCGATTGCACTTCGTGCAGCACATGGCTTGACACCAACACGCTTTTTCCTTCATTGCCGAGCTTTTGAATGATGTCCATTAAATCCCGGCGAGCGACCGGATCGGTGCCGGTCATCGGTTCGTCCAAAAAGAGCACCTGGGGATCGTGCACGAAGGCCTGGGCGAGCTTGGTGCGCTGACGCATTCCCTTGGAGTAACCGCCGACGGCCCGTCCCTTGTGCTTGGTCATGCCGACCGCATCGAGCGTCCGCGCGGTGGCTTCCTTGGCTTCCGTTCGGCTCATGCCGCTCAGGCGTGCGGACGTGAAGATGAAATCCCATCCCGTCATCCATTCGTACATGGCGTCTTGTTCGGGGCAAAGCCCGATCTGGCGATTCAAAGCAGCATTGGACCAGACCCTTTGGCCCAAAACGCGCACCGCTCCCTGACTGGGGTAAAGTTGGCCTGTTGCCAGCTGTAGCAAAGTCGATTTGCCCGCGCCATTGGGGCCCAGCAACCCGGTCACCCCTGTGGGGATGCGGATGGTCAGTTTGTTGATCCCGATGACGTTTCCATACCACTTGGAAACTTCGTCGAACTCCACGATCGGAATCACTTCAGCCTGTCCAACGACTTGATCCGAAAGTTCAGAATGCATGCGGAAAGTCCAAAAAGGCCCAGGAGTACGCCTGCTGACCAGTACCAGGGATACTGCGCTCCCATGAACGTATACAAAAACATCTCACGCATGCCTGGAGGTTGCTTCTCTCCCAATTTTTCCCAGCAAGCGTTGGTTCCCAGTAGATGCCGCCCTACCCGCGAAAGGTTTTCGGTGTAAGAAACGAGCGGTCTCCAGTTCGTTTTCGAGGCTTCGAGTTCTCGGCTAAAAAACTCTTCCGGGTTCCATCCCCTCATTACTCTAGGCCCAGGGCGGGCTCCGGGAGGCCCCGGTCGGCCCGGCGCAGCGCCTTGATTCATTGCTGCATTCTGGGCTGCATACGATTCGTGCATGCGTTGCGATTGGTCGACGCCATTGAGAATGCCCGCGGTCATGCTGCTGATAATCCAGATGCCGAGCCAGAAGAGACCCACATAGCGGGAATTGCGCGACAACGAAGAAAGCGCCAGCATGAGCATGCCGGACGAAACCGCAATCACCAGCCCATAGGCGAGACTGCAGAGCAGGAGTCCGAAGGTGTCTCTGATGATCGTCAGATCGAGGCTGAAGAGCATGCCGAGCACGTAAGCGATCAGCGAAGGCACGATCGTTACCATGCCGATAAAGGCAGTTATGACGCCTAGTTTGCCCAGAAAATAGTCAATGCGGCGTAACGGCCGGGAAAAATACAAGGGCAGGGCATTGAAACGTAAGTCTTGACTGATCAGGCTAGGCCCGATGAGTAAGACTAGGATCAGAGAACAGCGCATCTCGATGAGCAAAAAATAATCGTAACAAATCGTCCAGTATTCGACTCGATAGCCGCGCGGATCCCGCAGCATTTCGGCATTGATGAAGCCACTCAAGACATTTATCCAGGACATTATGAGACTGGACTTTTGTTCCAGAAGTCCCCAGAGGCAGAGAGCGACGGCAAGCCCCAAGGCGGGCAACCAGGAGATCAAAATGAGCATGCGCACATAGCGGTTCTTGTTGCCCACGCGCATGCCGTGCCGGGCTATTGCCAACCCGCCCAGGCAGGCCCGGACAATGTGCCGGACCAGTGCTGGTATCCTTGATCGAAGATGGGCACTAGGTTTTCTCCACGGCATGTAGGAACACTTCTTCGAGCGTGCCTTGTTGCGGCCTCAGATGGCGGATCTGTTGTCCTTGCTCGGCTGCCACTTGCCAGAATAATTGCTCGGTCATGCCTTCCGGCATTTGCACGACCATAAGTTCATCGCGAACAGCGACCATGCAGCCGACTGCCTTCAAATGACTTACGAATGTTCCAGATTCGGCCTTCAGCCGCACCTCGAAACAACGGTTGTGAAGCTGTTTGAGCTCCTTGATGGTCCCCTGCTTCAAGACTTTGCCTGCGCCCATCACGACCACATATTCGCAAACGGCCTCGACATCGGGCAATAAATGGCTGGAAAAAAGTAGGCTCATCCCTTTCTTGCGCGACAGATCGCGGGCCAGCTCGAGAAGTTCTTCGCGGCCTGCCGGGTCCATGCCGTTGGTCGGTTCGTCAAGGATGAGCAGGGTGGGATCGTGGACGATGGCTGAAGCCAGCTTGAGCCTTTGTTTCATGCCGGTGGAGTAGGTTTCCGCCTTGCGATAGCGGGCTTCTCCCAAGCCGACATAGTCGAGAACTTCGTGCGATCGCTGGAGAGCGTCCTTGGACGCCATGCCCACGAGCTCACCCGCATAGGCCACGAATTCGACGCCTTCCACTTGCGGGAACAAGCATTCGTCCTCGGGGACGAACCCTACCGCCCGGCGAATGTCGAGCTGGCGCCGGCGAAAATCCATGTCGAGGATTTCGCCTCGACCGCGATCAACTGTGATCAGCCCAGGAGCGTCCGGATCATGGTCGTCTTGCCTGAGCCGTTAGGCCCCGAAAAGACCGATCGCGCCCATCGGCACGGAGACCGAGAGGTCATTGAGGGCCGTCACCGCGCCATAAGTCTTGGTGACGTCTTCGAGACGAAACAGCATGCCGCATTCCCTGAGGAAAATGCCCAAACGAGTCAGACGAGACAATAATCTATTCGCCGACACAACGCCAATCTTCGTTGCAAAAAAGGGTGAAGCGTGGAGGGTGGAGGGTGGAAATGCGGTATCAAGTAGGTCCGGCAAGCCGAGCCGGACAGCGGTAATCGGCGCCTCGAGTAGGTCCGGCGAGCCGAGACCGGACAGCGGGTGCGTCACGCTAATGCGGTGCAGTGAAACTTGCGAGGGTGTACTATCACGTGGTTGCGTGAAGTGCCCGCAGTGCCGCTCGGCTCGCGGCACCTACAGAATTGGCGAAGGTGCCCGCAGTGCCGCTCGGCTCGCGGCACCTACTTAATAACCGAGGAGAATCGCGATGAAGCTTTGGATGAGTGTCGCCGCCGTTTTTCTTTTGGCCGCAACTCCAGCGGTCCTTCGAGCCGACGACTGGCCTCAATTCCGCGGCCCGCACCGGGATGGCGTTTCGCGAGAAACGGGGCTGCGCAAAGAATGGCCCCAAGGCGGACCACCGCTTCTGTGGACCAGCGATAGGCTCGGGCTTGGCTATTCAGGTCCGGCTATCGTGGGCGATCGACTCTTTATCTCCTGCGGCCGGGGCGATACGGAATACTTGGTCGCCTTCGATCTGGAGAATCCTGCCGGCGGATCACCGAAAGAAGTTTGGGCAGCCAAGATAGGCCCGCTCTTTCAGTGGAAGGGCAATTCTTGGAACAAGGGACCGAATGCTTCTCCGACGGTTGACGGCAGCCGGGTTTACGCCCTGGGCGGCTTCGGCGATTTGATTTGCGTGGAGGCGGCCTCAGGCAAGGAACAGTGGCGCAAGAACTTGCCGCGCGATCTTGCAGGCGAGGTCAATCCCATCGGCGGCGGACTGGAAAATCCTACCCCGCTTGGCTGGGGCTATGCCAGTTCACCACTGATCGACGGCAATCAGCTAATTTGTGTCCCCGGCGGCAAGCGCGGTCTGCTGGCCGCGTCGACAAGAGCACCGGCGCTTTGACTTGGCAAAGCAAAGAGATACCCGAACAGGCCTGTTATAGCTCGCCGTTGGCGGTTGAGGTGGGAGGCGTCCGCGCAATATGTGCAAGTGACCAATGCCGGCATCGTCGGCGTGGCCGCTCGTGACGGCAAGCTGCTTTGGTCTTATCGTCGTGAACCGGGCTACGAGGATGCGGTCATCGCCATGCCCGTGTTTCATGACAATTATCTGTTTTCTACCGTAGGGTTTGGGCAGGGATGCGATCTAATCAAGTTGCTGCCTCAAAACGGCCGGATAGCCGTCGAAAAAATTTATTCCAACAAGTCCATAATCAACCGCGACGGCGGTGTCATCCTCGTCGACGGTCATCTTTATGGCCATTCGGACAACCGGACCGGTTGGTTCTGCCAGGAATTCAAGACGGGCAAACTTCTCTGGTCTGAGCCGCGCAAACTCGGCCGGGGATCGGCGACGAGCGCCGACGGTTGCCTTTACTGCTGCGCGAGAAAGATGGAATCGTGGCGTTAGTGGAAGCCGCTGCCAAAGGTTGGACCGAAAAGGGCCGACTCAAGTTGCCGCGCGAATCCGAGCTACGACAGCCAAGTGGGTGCTTGTGGACGCACCCGGTGATCTCCGGCAAGAAGCTTTACATTCGGGATCAGGAATTATTGTCTCTGTTACGACCTGGCGCCTTGAACCGGTCACCATGCTCTGTCAGATATCAATTGAGGAGTTCGTGGCGTGGGCTTCAGCCCACGCGCGTGGACTAAAGTCGATTCTCCATCGCTGCAGCCAGGCCCGAGCGAGGCTTTCATCCAGCACTGGCAATCGTGCAACATGCACGTTGAAACGCGCGAACTGCAATTCATTTCTGCCAGCTTCATAGTTTGGGTCAAATCCACTTTTGCTTACACCATATGCGGTTAGGTTCATTCGACCAATCTGGCACATCGATTGCTTTATCTCGGTCGCCGCGTAAGCCCGACGTGCTGGTTTAACCCGGAGCCAGCGGCGACGGCGGACAGGCTCCCGTTCGGGTCGAATGGGTTGGGCTGCTGCAGAATCAATGAGACGATGGACAGCGAGAAGTCCGCCGTCGCCGCTGGCTCCGGGTTAAACTACTTCAGCCAGCTTGTCCATTCGCGATGATTCTGAAACTTGTGCGTTGTGATCATATATGAATGTGAGTTTTCGATGGAGACCTATGTGTCGCGAGTTTTGTATGCCGTTGTGTTGTTTGTAGCTTGTGTGTCCGGCGTGGGCTGTGACAAAAAAGTGGATGGTTTATTCCCCGTCCAAGGGAAGGTGCTTTACAAGGGCGAACCTGCTATGGGCGTAACCGTCCATTTCGTCCATCACGGTTCGGCAAGCCAGGGCGAGCATTGCACCGAGGCCGTCGTCCAGAAGGATGGTTCATTCAATTTGACCACCGAACAGGTTGGGGTTGGAGCTGCGCGGGAACCTACGACGTGTTCATTGAATGGCGCGACGGGCCTCCGGTGCGGACGAAGCCTCGCGGGCGCAAGCCGGACAATCGGCCGCTCGATCGGCTCCATGGGAGGTATGCGGACCCCAGGAAGCCCCGCTTGCACGCAGATGTCCACGCCGAAAAGAACCTCTTGGCGCCATTTGAGATTACCGATTCGGGTCGCTAAGCAGGCAACACAGTTTCGAGGAGTGCGTTCCTGAACGGACTTCAGGAACAAGTTATCAGGTGTCTGGTTTGTTGTGTTTGCAGTATCGATCCATTAGTGAAAGGAAAATCTCCCAATGTTTGGATCCAAGAGGAAGATGCGCAGGGCATTCACCCTGATTGAGCTTTTGGTGGTAATCGCCATCATCGCTGTGTTGGTTGGCCTGCTGTTGCCGGCCGTGCAGAAAGTGCGCGAGGCGGCGGCACGCATGTCGTGCTCCAACAATCTCAAGCAGATTGGCTTAGCTACACTTAACTATGAGAGCACCTACGGTTTCTTGCCGCCAGTCCAGGTCCGGTTGGCCAGTGCCGATCCCGACCCCAATGCCACGTTCGCGGGGGCCACAATCGGGGTTTCGTACTTGACGTTGTTGCTGCCTTATATCGAACAGAACAACATCTACCAGCGAATCAACACAGGCGTGTCGATGTTTGACACGGTCAACATTCCGCCCAATGGGCCTCACTCGGGCGCGAATGCCGTGTACGCATCGGTTATCAAGACCTACCGCTGCCCGTCGAGCAGCGGTCCCGATCAGATCGATTACTACAACGCCTGTTGGGGGCCGTATGGTGATGGCGGCGGCCAAACCTGCACGCCTGGCGCAGGTGCCGGCAACGGCAGTGTATCCAACCTAGTTCCTTCGCCCGGTCAAATCTGGGGCCGCACTGATTATTTTCCAATATCCGGGTTGCACGCCGAATTGATCGCCACAGTGGCAGGATTCGGCCGATTCTTACGGTATTTTGAATCCATCCACCCCCGCGGATGATGCCAGGACGTCGTGGCTGGGCGTGCTCACCGATCCGAAGGTTACGGGCAAAATCAGCATCGCCTCGATCACGGACGGGACGTCTAACACCATGATCGTTTCGGAGTGTGGAGGGAAGCCTGTCGGCTACAACCGCAGCCGGACTATTTATACGTCCGAAGTCGACGGCCTGTCGGTAGACGGCAGCATCGAACCAGTCAGCAGCGGCGGCGGCGCCTGGGCGGACATCTTCACCTACTCCGCCCTGGCCGGGGCGCACTGCGACAACAGCGGCATTCGTGGCGGGCCTTGCATGGTCAACTACACTAGCAACAACGAGATCTACGCATTCCACACAGGCGGAGCCAATGTCTTATATGCCGATGGCTCGGTCCATTTCCTACAAGACTCGGTGACGGCGGCCATCGTGATTTCTCTGGTCACGCGAGCCAGTGGCGAAGTAACGCCGAACTTCTAACCACCCGCGTGATTTTGCAACCATTCTTTGTGGCGGCAAGTTACCAACTTGCCGCCACCAATTAGCGAGCCTCGTCCGTATGAGCGAGCCTCGTCCGTATGAGCGAGCCTCGTCCCGTATGAGCGAGCCTCCCACGTTAGTGGGGGGAGGTTGCGCGCAACCTCCCCCCACTAACGTGGGAGGCTCGCTTCTCAACGTGGGAGGCTCGCTTCTCAACGTGGGAGGCTCGCTTCTCAACGTGGGAGGCTCGCTTCTCTCGGAGAGAAGTCCAGAATGAAGCGATGGTCCACTATCGCCTGCATTGTCAGCCTGGCTCTGCTGGCCGGTTTGAGCCGTTGGCAGTCGCCGGCACGCACGGACTCGCCGGCGGCCGTTCACATTGTCTCCGCGCCTTTGCAGACCGCTCTAAAGGTACAGCCGTGGCAAATCCTCCCAAAAACCGATTATGTTCGCGATATCCAACCGATTCTTGACCACGCACTGTGTGATTTGCCACGACAGTGCTACGGCAAGCGGCGACATCGTCTTCGATGCGGCCAACGCAGTCCAGGCTCGGAAACAGGAGGCACTATGGAAACGTGTGGCGGGCCAACTGCACCGGGGAATGATGCCGCCTGCCGACCGACCGAGACCCTCCGAACAGGAACTGGCGACTCTGACAAGTTGGGCTCAGACTGTAATAGCAGAGGATCCAGGTGAGCCAAACCGCAAACAAATCGGTCGCGTGACGGTCCGCCGGCTCAACCGGGCGGAATACAACCGCACTATGCGTGACTTGTTAGGCGTCGACCTCCGTCCCGCCGATGCATTCCCAGCCGACGATCTCGGTTATGGTTTCGATAACAATGGCGACGTTCTGTCGACGCCGCCCTTGCTCATCGAGAAGTATTTGGCGGCCGCAACGCGGGTCGTGGACGCCGCCTTGGCGGCGCCACAGTTGCGGAGCGCTTGCTGAACCCGCCCCCCGAAGACCCGGCGCTGATCCCCTTCCGAGGATTGCAGGAACCCGTGCGAGAAGAAGCCCGCAAATCGTTTCGCAAAGCGCGCAGGCGGCTCCTCCGCCTCCCGATCAGCGGACATTGGAATTGAATCGAGCATACGACTGCCTCCGCTCTTTCGCCGATCACGCCTGGCGCCGCCCCGCGAAGCAGGAGGAACTGATCCGCCTGTTGCACTTCGTCGAAGCCGCTCAGAAAAGCGATGCAGGCTGGCAACAGGGGCTCGCGTCGGCGTTCAAGGCGATTCTCGTCTCGCCTTTCTTTCTCTTCCGCTTCGAGCTTGATGATGGCGCGGCGGGCGCCGGCCGCAGTCGGTCGCTCAACGATTTCGAGTTGGCGGCGCGCTTGTCCTATTTCCTCTGGAGCAGCATGCCGGATGAAGAACTCAAACATCTCGCCGCGCGAAACAACCTGCATAAGGCCAACATTCTGTCAGCCCAAGTGGCTCGCATGCTTCGGCGACAGCAAAGCCGATGCCCTCTCGGAAGAATTCGCACCTCAGTGGCTACAGATCCGGGGCTTGCAGGAATGCGCATCCCGATCCGCAACGATTCCCGAGTTTTGATGAGGCACTGCGGTCGGCCATGACGCGGGAGACGATACTCTTCTTCCAAGGAATTGTCCGCGAGGATCGCAGTGTGCTCGAATTCCTCGACGCCGACTACACCTTCGTCAACGAACGCCTGGCAAACCACTATGGCATTCCCGACGTTCATGGCGATCATTTTCGCCGTGTTTCTCTTTCAGGAATGACGCGAGGCGGCATTCTGACTCAGGCTAGCGTCTTGACGATTACTTCCAATCCGACGCGGACCTCGCCCGTAAAGCGTGGGAAGTGGATATTGGAAAACCTGTCTGGGCGCTCCGCCTCCTCCAGCACCGCCGAACGTGCCGGACTTGAAGGACGATGTATCCCCTCTTTCGGGAAACCTGCGCACGCGGATGGAACAGCATCGCCGCAATTCCACTTGCGCAAGCTGCCATGCGCGGATGGATCCGCTGGGCTTCGGCTTGGAAAACTTTGACGCTGTCGGCGCCTGGCGGACGCACGATGGTCCGCATCTGATCGACGCTTCGGGTGTGTTGCCCGGCGGCCGGAATTTCCGCGGCCCGGAAGAACTTCGCGCCGTCTTGCATAATTGTTCGTCGGAGTTTGCCCGTTGCCTCACCGAAAAGATGTTCACTTATGCTTTAGGCCGCGGCGTCGAAGCGAGTGATTACCCAACTATTGATGCGATCGTCAGCCAGCTTCGCGAGAGTGACTACCGATTCTCCGCGCTGGTCCAGGCCATCGTGCAGAGCGAGGCGTTCCGAATGCGCATCGTCGAGAAAGGGGAACCATGAACAATCTGCGAATATCGCGGCGGACGATTTTGAGGGGACTCGGAGCGACCGTGGCGTTGCCGCTTCTGGAAGCGATGGTTCCCAGCAGGGCGTTGGCTGGGACGGAAGAAACAAAACCTCCACTCCGCATGGCGTTTGTCTATGTGCCCAACGGAGTGCAGATGCCGGACTGGACGCCCGCGACGGCTGGCGGCGAATATCAACTTCCGCCGATCCTTCAGCCGTTGCAGGCGGTGAAAAAGGACCTCCTGGTGTTGAGCGGCTTGACGCTCGACAAAGCGCGAGCCCATGGCGACGGCGGCGGCGACCATGCCCGCGCCATGGCGGCATTCCTGACCGGCAAGCATCCGCGCAAGACCAACGGCGCGGATTTGCGCGGGCATCTCCGTGGATCAGGTCGCCGCCGAGCGCTCTGGGCCAAGCCACCCGCTTCGCCTCCTTGGAAATCGGCTGCGAAGGAGGTCAAGACGCAGGCGCCTGCGACCACGGTTACAGCTGCGCTTATCAAACGAACCTCAGCCTGGCGGGGCGAGCAGGCGCCGGTGGCCAAGGAAATAGATCCCCGCTTGATTTTCGAACGATTATTTGGCGGCAGTTCTCAACGAGAAGACGGTCCCGCGCAAACTTCGCGTCCATCAGACGAGCGCAGCATTCTCGATTTCGTGATGGAAGATGCGGCCAGGCTGCGCCCGCGGTTGGGCGGAAGCGACCGGCGTAAGCTCGACGAGTATCTGACAGGCATCCGTGAAGTGGAACAACGCCTGGCCCGCAACGACCCGGTTGTCGAGGTGGGACAGTCCCGCTATCGGCGGCCGGCCGGCATTCCCAGCGAATTCGGCGGGCATGCCCGGCTACTGAGCGATCTGCTGGTCCTGGCTTTTCAGGCCGACCTGACGCGGATCGCCACGTTTGTCTTCGGCAACGACGGCAGCAATCGCAGCCACCGGGAAATCGGCGTTCCAGAGGGCCACCACGATCTTTCCCATCACGGGGGCGATGCTCAGAAACAGGCGAAGGTTCGCGAGGTCAACAAACTCCACGTTCGCGAGTTCGCCTATTTGCTGAAAAAACTGACGGCGACTCCGGATGGAACCGGTTCGCTATTGGATCACAGCATGATCCTCTACGGCAGCGGCATCAGCGATGGCAATGTCCACAATCACGACAATCTGCCGATCCTGCTGGCCGGAAAGGCCAATGGCACGCTGAAAACCGGTCGCCACGTACGCTATCCAAAGGAAACCCCGCTGACGAATCTGTACGTGTCAATGCTGGATCGGATGGAGGCGCCGGTGGACGCGTTTGGAGACAGTACGGGGAATTTGACGGGGCTGAGCAGGTTAGTAGCACCCGCACAGGAATAAGCTGGTCAAACAGGACGACAAGGGGAACCCGAAGCGTTAGCGAGGTCAGGGCAAAAATGCCTCGCTAACGCTTCGGGTTCCCATGTGACAGTCATGTGTCAATGGCCAAATTATTCTTGCACTGATGCTTAGCTGAAAATCTTCGCGATCGCGAAAGCCGCCGTGGCTGCCAGTCCGCCTACCAGCACGGTTTGAAGTGCGGTGCGCTGGGGATGATTGGTCGTGAAGCGTCCTTTGACGAAGCCGAATCCGAACAACGCCAGCAAGGTGACCAGGACCGACCCCAACAACGCGGTATGGATCGATCGAAAGATGAAATAAGGCGCCAGGGGCACCATGCCGCCCACGATGTAAGAGAGGGCAATGGTGATGGCGCTATTGCGTGCCCGGCGCGGATCCGGCTCTTCCATGCCGAGCTCGAATTTCATCATGAAATCGACCCAATGTTTGCGATCGGCGCAGATCGCATCCACGACGGTTTTCACCGTTGCTTCGGGCAATCCATAGCCTCGAAACACGTCGGCAACTTCCGCGTGCTCAACTTCTGGGAGCTCGATCGTTTCGCGTTCTTCGCGAGCCCGTTCCGTATGGTAGTGTTCCGCGTCCGTTCGCGCTGCCAGGTAACCGCCCAGCCCCATGGCGATGGCGCCCGCAGCCACTTCGGCTAATCCCGCTGTAATAATCACGCTGGTGGAATCCACCGCGCCAGAAAGCCCGGCCGCCAGCGCAAAAGGAACCGTCAAGCCATCCGACATGCCGATAACGATATCGCGCACGGTTTCGGAAGCCGTGAAGTGTTTTTCGATATGAGAAGTGTGCCGCATGCAGGCTCAGCTTTTCAGAGCCCGCTGAGCTTGCCGGGTCGGCACCTTGACATTCCAGGCGAGGCCGAGCCAGGAGAGCGTTCGAATCACGTAATAGCTGACGTCGATTTGCCACCAGCGCAAGCCGTGGCGAGCCGAGGTCGGGAAAGCGTGATGGCTATGATGCCAGCCTTCACCCATGCCCAAGATGCCGAAAATGAAGTTATCCCGGCTTTCGTCGTGGCTACGGTAGGGTTGCCGTCCCCACAAGTGACAGACCGAATTTATGCTCCAGGTTACATGATGGACGAAGAAAATCCGCACCAGACCGCCCCAAATCAACCCGCTCAGCACACCCATCCAGGTTCTGGTCAACAGGCCGCCTAAAATGGCCGGAATCAACAGGCCGGCCATCACCCAAAGCGGGAAAAGATTGCTGACGACGCGGAGGGCTTTGCTCTGACGCAGGTCCCCCACGTAACGAGAGAGGTTCGGAGGATCGGGCTGGAAAAGCCAGCCAAGGTGCGAGTGCCAGATGCCTCGCAAAAGGCCGAGGATTCCTCTGCCCTGATGATGCGGCGAATGCGGATCGTCCGGCCGGTCGCTGTATTGGTGATGGCGGCGGTGAACGGCCACCCACTTGAGGAGAGGGCCCTGCACCGCCATGGAGCCGAACACGCCAATGATGAATTGGACTGCCCGGTTGGTCTCGAACGCGCGGTGGGTGAAAAGCCGATGATAGCCAACGGTAATTCCCAGGGCCGTCACAATATACATGGCCAGCAGTAAACCCAAATCGACCCAGCTGAAGCCACGGCCCCACAGGAATAACGCGGCAGCAAAAAGGCCGAGAAAGGGTAAAACGACTGCCAAGAGGTTCACCGCTTGCATGCCGAGCGATACCCGGGCCGGAGCATGTTCCACGGGAGCCAATTTAATTTCCGGGTCCGAAGCCGGCGACGAAGCGAATTCCTCGTTGCCGGATCCCGGATTCGATTCAAGCATGGCCAATTTCCTTGACTGGTGTTCAGCGCGTGAAGGCGAGTCTGTCGGTTCAGCGAGCCTCCCACGTTAGTGGGGGGAGGACTTGGGAAGACTTCCCGAGTTCAGGTCGTTGACGAGACAATTACTATTCTATCATCTTTTTCAAGTCGTCGAAAGCAGTTCCAAGGCCGGATTTGAGTTTTCCCCATTCCTCGGCGCTGGCGTTCTTAAGTTCGTCCAGCTTTTTGGCCACATCGCCATGTTTTGCTTTGATGTCTTCGAGCTTCTTTTCGAGCTTTTTCTTCGTTTCGCCTGTGGCTTTGGCAGCCTTCTCTTTCAATTCCGCAGTTTTAATCTCCAACTCGGCCAGCTGCTTGTGCATTTCCTTGGCATATTCGTCGCGCAGTGCTACGGCAGCCTCACCGGTGGCTTTGCCGGCTTCTTTAAGCTTTTCCTTGGCGTGGGTGACTTTGGCGTTGACGTCCGGGTTGTCCCGTTTGCACCCGAGCGGGAGAAGAGCAGCCGAGATGATTAATGCGAACCCTAACAAGCGACGCATGAGAAAGCTCCTTCTCCTGCACGGGCACAAGATTGACAGAAAGCCAGCCTAGGTAGCTTGCGCTAATTCTCGTTTGGCTTCCAGCCAAAACTGTACACCATCGCAGGCCGGGCGTCCCGCCCGCTCCCATTTGCGATAGCGCAAAGGCGAATTTCATCCTCCGACATCGACCGGCCTTTGGCGCCATCAACGTTGCCGAAGGCTGACGTCGTCTTCGTCGCAGGGGTGGCGGTCGCCATTCGGTTCGCCCCCGTTTGGACCGAAGCTTCGTGAGTCTGATGGCGATGCGACATGATTCTCTCCTTCCATTGGTTTCTTGCCCATTCAGCGAATCAACCCAAATTAAACGTCTTGGCGCCGATCAAACGGCCCTCGAGCGCATACCTGCGATACTCAAGACAATGCCACCCAGCAGAACGATGCCGCCAACGATCGGATTGAAGAAAATAGTGTGGGGCTTCGAAACGTCGATGGCGAAAAAGCCAACGTCCGCCACACGTTGGGTGGTAAAAAATGTGATACTGGGCACTGCCAAGGCGATAATGCCCAAGACAACCAGAAGCAATCCAATTATTCCGATAGGTCGCATGGCTAGCTCTCCTTCAAGAGGTCGGAAATCCGATGCTCACGTTGCGTTCAGGTCCCGAAAAACCGCGCACTTCACCACCCAACAAACAAAAATCATGAGCAATTCTCGTGCCTTCTAATCGAGGAATCGCAGAAGCGAACCTTCACGATCGACGATTCACGTTTCACGACCAACGATCCACGACTCGCGATCCACCATTCACCATCCATCGACCACCGTGTAGAGTGTTGGCATGTCCAACAAGCAGAAACGAAAAGATGCAGTCCGGCTCTTCATGCAGAGCGACGAGCGTGTCATCGTCTTTCCCTTCGAAGGATTGCGCTGCGATGTCAGCAAGCACTGGCATAGCTTTTTGGAACAAACACCCTGGCAATTGCTGAAAAAGTCGCTTGTCTTGGCGATGACCAGGTACATGGCTTCCGGCCGTTACAAGAACATGTTGCTGCGCTCGATCGGGGTCAAAATCGGCAAGGATGTTTTCATCGCCGCGACGGTCGAGCTCGACATTCAATATCCCGAGCTGATCACGATCGAAGACGGCGCCATTCTGGGCATGCACTCGCACGTTGCCACCCACGAAGTGACGCACACGCATATCCGCCTCGGCAAAGTGCATATCGGCAAGAACGCTTTGGTGGGCGGACAGGCCACGATTCGGTCTGGCGTAACCGTGGGCGAAAACAGCGTGGTGGCGATGCGCGCGTTTGTGACCGAGAGCGTGCCTCCGAACACGCTGGTTACTGGCGAGCCGGAACGCAGGATATTGCACTTGGAAAGGGCACGCTAAGCCCTTAGATCTTGACGCGAGCTACACTCAGGAATATTGCTTAGACTGTTGCCTAAGCATCTAAAAATGTCGATGAGACTGCGGCCCGGAACCATGAGGATCTTCAATGAAGCTTTTTGTCGTGGCAATCCCGTTCCTCTTCCTGGCAAGCATGGCCCTTGCTCAGGAGAAGCCGCCTCTGGTTCCGCCAGCCCTTCGTGATGCGGCGAACAAGTTTCTCGACCTGACTATCAAAGGCGAGTACGCCGAGGCCTCCAAGAACTATGACGAGACCATGACCAAGGTCTTTCCACCGGACAAACTGGAAGCGACCTGGAAGTCGCTTGTCAAACAGTTCGGTCCTTTGAAAAGCCGGGGTGCGATGCGCCTGGAAAAGAAGGGGCCATACGAAATCGTCATCGTCCCCTGTTCGTTCGAAAAGATGGAGCTAAACGCTCGGGTCGTATTCGATTCCAAGCAACGAATCTCCGGTTTGAATTTTGCTCCTGCCAAAGACCCCGCCGCCGACTGGAAAGCGCCCGACTATGCGAAAGCAGACACTTATAGCGAAAAAGAAGCCAAAGTGGGAACGGGTGAATGGGAGTTGCCGGCGACATTAACCCTCCCTAACGGGGACGGGCCTTTTCCGGCCTTGGTATTGGTGCACGGCTCCGGGATCGCACGATCGCGACGAAACCATAGGCCCCAATAAGCCCTTCAAAGATTTGGCCCTGGGCCTGGCATCGCGGGGCATCGCGGTTTTTGCCGTTATAAGGGCAAGAAGCAGTATGGCCAGAAGATGGTCAAGGACGTGGAAAAACTCACGGTGAAAGAGGAAGTGACCGACGATGCCCTGGCAGCAGTGGAGTTATTGAGACACATGGAGCGAATCAATCCAGACAAAATCTTCGTCTTGGGGCATAGCCTGGGAGGCATGATGGCGCCGTTGATTCGGAAAGGCGATCCGCGCATTGCGGGCCTGATTTCATTGGCCGGCAGTTCGCGGCCTTTGGACGAAGTCATCGTCGACCAGACGAACTACCTCCTGGCGGTTTCGCCGGCGCCTCCTGAAGAACAAAAGAAATGCTCGAAGCGGGACGAAATCCTTAGAGCTGATGAAGGGCGCGATCTCTCGAAGGATGTTCCCGCCAACCAGTTGCCCTTGGGCGTGCCGATTGTCTACTGGCGAAGCATCAAAGCCGATTGACCCGGCCGCCATCGCCAAAGAACTGAAGATGCCCATGTTGTTTTTGCAGGGTGGTAGCGATTTCCAAGTTACCAAGAAGGATTACGATCGCTGGGAGAACGTCATCGGCGACCGCAAGAATGTCGAATTTAAGTGGTATCCGCGGTTGAGCCACTTGTTCATGATTGTCGGTGAGAAAGGAAAGCCGGGAGACTACGAGAAGCCCGGCCATGTGTCGAAAGAGGTTGTGGAAGATATCGCGAGTTGGATCAAGAAGTCGTAGCCGCCGGCCAATGAGCCCATACCTCGCTTGCCGTTTTATAAGCCGCGATCTTACGAGCGCGCAGGCTTCCTCTGCATCGCCTCATTTCCGCGCTCTGCACGAAGTCGCACGGGCCGTGAGGGCCACGCTCACAAGAGTTCGCGGCTACATCGGATCGGCTGGCAAGAAGGAACGGTGCATGGAGTTTCTCCAAAATGGTACTCTTTCTTAGAGGGGCCGGAGTATCGATCTTTTGACGGAGTTTGAGTGATGTTCACGGCCGCGGATATTCAGGCACGCTTGCGCGGCCGACCTTTCATCCCCGTTCGAATCATCACCACGACGGGGGAAGCGTATGATGTTCACCACCCCGACCTGGTTATGACCGGACGGCGGTTTCTAATGATCGGTATGCCTGCGGCCGACAATCCCAGCGTTGCGAACAGGTAACTCGCGTGGCCATGGTCCACGTCACCGAGTTGCGCGATTTGCCGAGTTCATCCCAGCCTGCCAATGGCAACGCCTCTTCTTGATCCTCCAGGGCCGGCCAGCCTCGATCTTCTGCGAGCCCCCTTGCTTGACGCTACCCTCCCTTCTTCTATGATGAGGCCGTGTAGAATTTGCAGCCTTTTTGCGGACCTCGACCAGCAAGTCGAGGCTTGCTTTTGGCGTACTTCGTGAAAAAAATCACGATGTAGACGGCATCTATCCCGCGTCTGTCTTGGAGCTTGCCGTGCCGGCTTTCGCTTTCCTGCCTGACGCTGCTG
>CAVVHZ010000053.1:0-34992 GCA_963748025.1 uncultured Gemmataceae bacterium | reverse complement strand
CAATGTATTGCTATCAGATTCTTTGGCGATCTGGAGAGTACCGTGACAATGAGGACAACGAATTTTGGACGGAGTAGGTGTGGAAGCTTCTTGGCGAAATATGCTCTTAGTTGCCATGCAGTCAGGTTTGGGCACCGCCAATGCCTCCTTGCCCTCTCCCACTTCTCGGGCCAGCCACTCCGGCGGAAGGCGCGGGGAAACGGTGTTGGTACTCCTCGAACGAAAGGGTTTCCCCGAGTTCACGCCTATAGTCGATTTCCAGCCCTAGCAGCTCGGGTAACAGCGTCGGCAGTTCTGTCTCAGCGACGCCGGCGAGAAATTCTTCCAGGCGCGGCCGCTGTCCCCCGGCGACCGCTTGTTTCCACACCTTCTCGAATCGATCACAGATGTCATCCAGGTGTCCTGGCAGCGCAGGCGGCGGCGAACTGGCAGCCGGCATATTCTTCATGCGACATTCTCCCAACAATCGCGAATGCGCCGCAATTTGCGCTTCGACCGTGCGTTCCTTGCAATCGAGCTTGAACCCTATCTCGGCGTTGGTGTAGCACTCCAGCTTCCAACGCGCGATCGAACGCAACGTGTTGTCGCCCAGTCGTCTCGAGCAGGTGGTTGCACTCATCGGTCACCTTGGCAGCGAAGGCGGGGCTGGGCTCCCGACCCACGATTTCGTTTAGCAAACCGCGTTCCTCTTCGCCTGTGGGGAGGTCCGCCTCGGTCAAGACGTTGCCTCCGCCATTCGTCAAGCAACGTTCGCGTTGGAGCAGGCGCAACGATTTGCGCGGTTAGCACCACCAGCACATTCCAAAGGCTGTCGCGATTCTTCAGGTTGGGAAGCGGCCCGCTTCAAGACCGCGATAGAAGCTATCCATGACGCTCAGGGCGACGTCTTCCTCGTCGGCACCCCGTTGCGCGGCCCCGGGCAATTTCACGCCTGCCAGTCCGACCAATCGCCGGAAATACCGTTCCCAGAGAGCCCGCGTGGCCGAATCCTCGCCCGTCTTCGCGCTAACTGAATCCATTGCGTGACCGACCCGTCGGACGTCATGGGGAGCACCACCGCTCAGGAGTTCGTATTGCCCACTTTTCCGTTCAAGTCTAATGGCGGATAGCCGGCGTTACAAGCAATTCCATCACTTTGCGCAAAGGAGAACGGCGTTATCTCTTGACTCGCATTCGCTTTGCGGAAGCGAAGGCTCTGCCGCCAGCGAAGAAAATTGGAATTCGCTGTCGGGTTCGGCGGGTTTTTTGTCATTACCCCATTAACCCTAAACGCGCCGACAACGATTAACCAAGCCAATGCTGCGTTGATTGAAGGGGCGACGGTTTGAGGCCCGTTCCGCACGCCAAAGCAGGCCCTCCCTGCTCCGTCCGTTGTGCGCGTGCAGTGGAGAGAAGCATGGCCTTGAGCTCCGCCCCCGACAGCCTGTCGCCGAATTCGGCCGTTCCCCAGACGGATGCCCCCGGGCCGCTGCGGGCCGCCCACACGCCGAACTTCCCCGCGCTGCTTGCGGCAGCTGGGCGCTCGCTGCTGGTCACCACCTACCAGGCCGGCAAGCTCGTGATGGTCCGCGACGAGGGCGACCACCTCAACACCCACTACCGCACCTTCAGGCCCCGATGGGCCTGGCCCTGGCCGACGGCGGCGCGAAGCTCGCCATCGGCACCACCAGCCAGGTCTGGGAGTTCCGCGACGTCCCCGACGTCGCCCGCCGCCTCGAGCCCGCCGGCACGCACGACGCCTGCTACCTGCCGCGTTCCAGCCACGTCACCGGCAATGTGCAGATCCACGAGATGGCCTATGGCTCCGGCGGCGAGCTCTGGTTCGTCAACACCCGCTTCTCCTGCCTGGCCACGCTCGACCCCGAGTCGAGCTTTACGCCGCGCTGGCGGCCGCCGTTCGTCACGGAGTTGGAGCCATCGGATCGCTGCCACCTCAACGGCCTGGCAATGGTGGACGGCAAGCCCAAATACGTAACCGCGCTGGGCGAAACCAACGACCATGGCCGGCTGGCGGCCGAACAAGGCTAAAGGCGGCCTCCTGATGGACGTGGACTCCGGCGAGATCCTCTGCCGGGGCCTGTCGATGCCGCACTCGCCACGCTGGTATGGCGGCAGGCTGTGGGTCTGCGAATCGGGCTCGGGAACGCTCGGCATCGTGGACAGGAACACCGGCAGGTATGAGGCGGTCGCCGCGGTGCCGGGATTCACGCGCGGGCTCGACTTCGCGGGCGATCTCGCCTTCGTCGGGCTCTCGCAGGTTCGCGAGTCGGCGGTCTTCAGCGGCATCCCCATTACCGAACGGCTCGCCCCCGAAGAACGGACCTGCGGCGTCTGTGTCGTGGACCTGCGCCGCGGCGAGACGATCGCCCTGCTCAAGTTCGAGAGCGGCGTTCAAGAGATTTTCGCCGTGGCGGTGCTGCCGCGGCGGTTCCCCGATTTGATCAACGACGACGAGAAGTTGCTGGAGAGTTCCTTCGTGGTCCCCACCGAGTGTCTCGGTGAGGTCGCGGCTTCGGTCCGTTTTCTCCCCCCCCGGAAGGGGGGCAGGGGGGGTCTGAGACGTCAGGTGCTGTTCCACTGACGAATTGCACGAACCGCAATCTTCCGAATCAGCCTGATTGCCGCGAGAGGCGTAGGTTTAGAAGACACCCCCACCCCCCCCTTGCCAAGGGGGGAAGATAATGGTTCTTGCCAGTCCGGATCTTGCCTAATGATTTTTGGCGATTTACCCTATCCGCCTGCGGGGCGGACAAGTTTTCCATCCTCAATTCTTGGAGTTTGCCACGATGAAGCCTTCTTGGATTCGCCAGTTGTTCGCCCGCCCTGTGCCGCACACGATACGCAAGGCGCCACGCCGTTTTCTCCCTGGCCTGGAGGCGTTGGAAGATCGCTGGGTTCCGTCCACGTTCACCGTCAACAGCACCGGCGACCTCGGTACAGGCAGCGGTTTGGTCGGCGATTTGCGGTATTGCATCGCCCAGGCGAACTCAAATCCGGGGGCTGACACGATCGACTTCGACAGCGGCGTGTTCGCCACGCCGCAGACGATCATCCTAAGCGGCGGCCAACTTACGCTGACCGACGCGGCCACCACCACGATCAACGGCCCGGCGGCGGGCGTCGCGATCAGCGGCAACAACGCCAGCCGGGTGTTCGCCATTAACGCGGGCAAGTCGGCGGCCTTCTCGGGGCTGACGATCACCGGGGGCAATATTTCCGGCAATGGTGGAGGTGTTAACAACGCCGGCATTCTTGCGTGACCGACTGCACCATCAACGGCAACAACGCCGCGCCTCCAGTTTCCGGCGGCGGCGGCGGCGGCTTGTACAGCAACGGCACGCTATCTCTCACCAACTGCACCGTCAGTGGCAACACCGCCAACATCGAGTTTGGCAGAGGCGGCGGGCTTTGCAACATAGGTACGGCCACGTTGACCAACTGCACCGTCAGCGGGAACTCCGCAAGTTCTGAGGGAGGCGGTGGCCTATACACTAAGTTTTTTGGCGCCACGACCACGCTGACCAATACCATTGTCGCGGGCAATCTGGGCGTCTTCGACGCGTTAGGGAATCGCACAGGCACCAATAATTTGATCGGCGGCAACCCGCTACTCGCTCCCCTGGGCAACTACGGCGGCCCGACACAGACCATGGCCCTGCTGCCGGGCAGCCCGGCCATCGACGCCGGCACCAGCACCGGCGCCCCGAGCACCGACCAGCGCGGCCTGCCCCGGTTCAACGCCGTCGACATCGGCGCCTTCGAGAGCCAGGGCTTCAACTTCTCGTTCGTGCCCGGCAGCACTCCGCAGACCTCGAACATCGGCACGGCGTTCGCCATCCCGCTGGCCGTGAGCGTGACGGCCAACAACGCGATCGAGCCGGTCAATGGCGGCGGTGGCGTCAGCTTCGTTGCTAGCCCAGCGGCCAACGGCGCCACGGCGATTCTCACGACGTCCTCGCCCGTCATCGCGGGAGGGCAGGCCGCCGACACCGCCGTTCCCAACAATGTCCTCGGTAGTTACACCGTCGTCGCCACCTTCCCGGGTTCGTCCGCCTCGATCAGCCTGACGAACGCTGGCCGGGTCTACACTAAACTGGTCGTGAACACGACAAGCGATTCTCTCGCACCGGGAGCAGGCCTGTTGAGCCTGCGTGAAGCCATCGCCTTCAACAACACATCGCCCTCGGGAAATGCCGCCCATCACCTTCGACCCGACCGTCTTCGCTACGCCGAAGACGATTCACCTTACCGCCGGCCAGCTCGAGCTGAGTGACACGACAGGGACGGAGACGATCACTGGCCCGAAGGCGGGCGTGACAGTCAACGCCGGCGGGTTGAGCCGAGTGTTCGAGATCGATGGCTGGTGTCACGGCTTCCATCTCAGGATGAATATCACCGGGGCACGACCACCGGCAATGGCGGCGGCGTGTATAACAGCGGCAGCTAGGCTGACCGGCTGCTCCGTTAGCGGCAGCACCGCCGGCGGCGATGGCGGCGGCATGTTCAGCTACGGCCCACTAACACTAACCAACTGCACCGTCAGCGACAACGAGGCCGTCGAAGGGGGCGGCATGTACTGCGGTAACTACTATACGCGCTAACGCTGACCAATTGCACTATTAGCGGCAACACGGCGACCAGTACACCCAGTGGCGGCGGCGGTTTGTTCACTAATTGTATCGCAGCCAACCTGACCAACTGCGCCATCAGTGGCAACTACGCCTCGTACGGCGGTGGCATATACAACTTCGGCAATCTTACTCTGGACAAGTGCACCGTCAGCGGCAACACCGCCAGGGCCGGTGGCGGCGGTTTGTTCCAGTGGGCAAATCCTTTCAAAAGACCACCCTGACCGACTGCACTGTCAGTGGTAACTCTGCTCTTGGGGGCGGCGGCGGGGCATTTAACGGCGGAGGCGGCGTGTTAAACGAATTAGGGACCACGATTACGCTCACCAACTGCGACATCAGCGGCAATTCCGCCACCAACGGCGGCGGCGGCGGTGTGGCAACGATACATTAGCACGGCTACGTTGACCAACTGTATCGTCAGCGGCAACTCCGCCCTCGGCGGCGGCGGCGGGCGTGTACAACTTTGGCGGCTATTTCGGCATACCTGGCTACCCCACGGCGCTCACAATGACCAACTGCACTGTCAGCGGCAACTCCGCCTCCCAAGGAAGATTTGGCCCCGGAGGGGGGGAGGCGTGTACAACGGCGGAAACTACCCTATCTACACGACGGCCACACTTACAAACTGCACAGTCAGCGGCAACACCGCCCTCGGCGGCGGCGGGGGCATTTCAGACAAGGGCGAGTTGACCGTCGTTTCCAGTAATCTAGCAAGGAACCGGTCTGCATCTACAGGCGGCGCCATCAGCATGACCGCAGGCAGCGCGACGATCACCAATTCCGTCATCAGTGCCAACAAGGTAAACGCATCGGGTACCGCCCTGGGCGGCGGAATCTACAGTGCCAACGGCGTGCTGTCGCTGAAAAACTGCGCGGTTGACGCCAACCAGGCGCAACGGCGGCGCTGGCTCCAGTGGCGTTGCCGGCGGCGACGCCTATGGCGGCGGGCTCGATGTGGCGTTGGGTTCGACCGCGACCGTCACGAACACCTCGTTCCTGGGCAACAGCGCCCAGGGAGGCAACGGCGGCAACGGAGCCGCCGGCGGTGGCGGGTATGGCGGCGCCATCGCGGTGACCGATACATCTTCGTTGTCTCTCAGCGGTGGCTCACTTCTGCTTGATATCGCCCTGGGAGGAACCGGCGGCTCGGGAGCCGACGGCGGCAACGGTGCGGGGGGAGGCCTCTTCGTCGGAACTGGTGCGACGGGCACCGTCAACCAAACCACTCTCAGCGCCAACCAGGCTCTCGGCGGCGACGGCCTTGCAGGCGGCAACGGCGGCAATGGCCTGGGCGGCGGCATCTACGTGGCCAGCGGGGCAAACGTCGGTGTCACCAATATTACGATCGTCCTCAATGCGGCCCGGGGCGGTCATGGCCACCAAGGCGGCAGCAATGGCGCGGGCATTGGGGGCGGCGTCTACACGCTGGGTACCTTCACCTTCGATGTCGATACTGTGATCTTCTTCAACTTGGCTTCCACTAGCGGCAGCAATATTGGGTCATGACGCGATTCTGATTGCGAGGTCGGGCACCATTCCACTCCCGATCAGGTCCGCCTTTGGGTCAGGCAAGATCCCGACCTCGCTTGCGTTTTGAAGTTGCGCATTTTTGGGATTCAACGACCAACAATGGTTTTTGGCCCCGAATGGGGCCACGGAATGTAGCCACGGGTGGAGCGAAGCGAAACCCGTGGATCAAAAGTAGACGATTCCGCCCCGGATGGGGCGGCGGAAACATACCGCCCATGCATATTCTCATTCCTCTGCGACACCTCCCGCGGTGTTTACTTCTCCGTCGCCCCTTGCGAGGCGAGGAACAATCCGAGACCCGTTCCACGGGTTACGCGGTGGCGGCTTTGCTGCAACGCCGCCCCACCCGTGGCTACCATCCGACGCCCCATTCGGGCGTAAACATAGATTTTCGGCTCGAAATCGTTCATCCAAGCATCAAAGGCGCATCTTCAAAACTTGCGTGTCGGGCTCAATCCGGGCACTTGGTCTTCGCCGAAGAATTGGTCAGGAACAACTCCGGCGATAATGTGGTAAAGAAATTGCCGTGATCTGAAGTCAGGCCGACGGGTCGAACGTTTGGCATTCATGCATTCTGCACGATTGCCAAAGGTTGATGTGTCGGCGACACTTGGCCAGAGGGCATGGTTCAGAGGCAAGCCCTTCCCCTGTGACATTGGCCCGGCGTCGTGTGTGTGCAGAGCGCAATGCAATCCATTAACCGCCTAGGCCAGACAGACTTGCGTTTGGAATCGATTGGCGGTCAGCACGCCATGGGTGTTGCCTTGCATTGAACCAGGCCGGCCACAGTTGGATCTAGCAATCGCAAAAAACTACCGCAATTTGGCTTATGCCGAAACCAACTCTGGCCAGATGGCCAGAGTTGGTTGGCCAGAGTTGGTTGGCCAGAGTTAAGAGTTGGCCAGAGTCAAGTGGGCAAAAAGCTCACTTCTTCTTCCCCTTCTCTCCTTCCACCGGCTCCAAAATCACCCTTACCTTTGTCTCCTGAGCCGGAATCTTTTCCGTGAAGGCCTCGTAATTCAAGTTGGCGTTCTCGGCGGTGCTGCGGATGGGGAGGTCGAGTAGCGAGCAATCGAAATTGGAAATGGAAATGACGTCGCCGTCGTTGGCCAGGTACATGGGCGGCTTATTGGGTTCGAGCGGATTGATGACCAGTTTGCTGCCGGCGAAAACCCAATCCACCGCCATCGGCTTTTTCTTTTCGATATCACGGATCCATTCTTGGGCCGGCAACGTTACTGTCTTGCCGGCCTTTTGATATTGCACCAATACCTTGATGTGCGAGCCGTGCGCGGGCTTGTAGACGGGATCGAATTCGGCGGGACCGCCAGGTTCGGCGCCCGCGAGCACCAGTGCCTTGTGAAGATCCCGGGCATCGATGTCCGCCGCCAAAATCGATTCGTGCTCTTTGGTGTAGCGACGGCACAAGAACTCTTCGAGTTGCCCCACGCGCAAGCAAACGTAGGCAGTCGACCAGCACGCGGCGATGGCCGTCGCGAACCTCGAGCCAGACGTTCTTGCCGACCGGCACCAAATGCGGATCGCCAGCGGGGGCCTTGGTTGGCCCTTCGCTGGCGATTTGCTTATCTGGCTCTTTAGGTTTGATCGATTGCGCGGTCTCAATGCGCGGGCCGGGTTCGCCACTCTTCGTCGTGCAGCCGAAAATGGCGACCAAGAAAACGGCAAAGCCACGGGCCGTAACATGCGTGGGTCCCTCTCTCATCCAAGCCGGAAGAAGAGAGGCCGGGCGAACCCTTTTCTTCCCTATGCACTCTTTTTATCAGTCGTCCCGGTTTTCTTCTCGAACAAGCTGACTTCGCCGCGCACCACCGCCTCGGTCACCACGTACTTGCTCTTGGTTTCGAGATCCGGCAGCTCGAACATGATATCCGTCATGATATCCTCGACGATGCTGCGCAGGCCCCGAGCCCCGGTGTCTCGCCGCCTGGCTCGGCTGGCGATTTCGTGCAACGCCTGAGGGTCGAACTCCAGCTCGTGGCCTTCCATCTCGAAAAGTTTCTGGTATTGCGCGCACCAGCGCATTGCGCGGTTCCGTCAAAATGCGGACGAGGACTTCTTCGTCGAGCGGCTGCAGCGGGGCCATCACCGGCAAACGGCCCACGAACTCCGGAATCATGCCGAATTCGATGAGATCGTCGCTGGTGACCTGGGCGAGCAACTCTCCCAGATCCCGTTCGCGGTGCTCCGGATTGTTGACGAAACCGATGGTCTTGCGGCCCACGCGGCGAGCGATGATGTTTTCCAGGCCCACGAAGGTGCCGCCGCAAACGAACAGCACGTTGCTGGTGTCGACCTGGATATATTGCTGTTCGGGATGTTTGCGCCCGCCCTGCGGAGGCACGTTGCTCACGGTGCCTTCGAGCATTTTGAGAAGTGCCTGCTGAACGCCCTCTCCACTAACGTCGCGGGTGATGCTGACGTTCTGGCTGGTTTTGGCGATCTTGTCGACTTCATCGATATAGACGATGCCGCGTTGCGCCGCCTCGATATCGAAATCGCTGGCGTGCAGCAGCTTGAGGAGCAGATTCTCGACGTCTTCGCCGACATAACCTGCCTCGGTCAAAGTCGTGGCGTCACCGATAGCAAACGGTACGTCGAGAATGCGTGCCAGGGTCCGGGCCAACAGCGTTTTGCCGCTGCCCGTGGGGCCGATCAGCAAGATATTGCTCTTGTCCACCTCGACTTCGCCGTGTCCCTGGTCGCCCAGGCTGAGCCGTTTGTAATGGTTGTGCACCGCCACCGAGAGGAACTTCTTGGCGCGATGCTGCCCGATGACGTATTGGTCGAGCTTCTCCTTGATGGTGCGCGGGGAAGGAATGTGCGTGAACGGCGTCTTGGCGACTCCGCGGCGGCGCTTTTCCTGGTCGATGATCGACTGGCAGAGTTCGATGCAATCGCCGCAGATGTACACGTCGCCTGGCCCTTCCACCAAAGGACCGACGTCGCGGTAGCTTTTGCGGCAAAACGAGCAGTAGGCGTTCCGGTTCCGCCCAGGGCCCGTCGGTCGACGACTACCGCCCCCGGCCCCGGATTCTTTAGTCGGCATGCGCTCTCGTCCCTCTTGCGTCCCCGGCTAACAAGCAAGTGCGCCGGGAATGGGTCCCGTCCGTTCGAATAGCTTGATGACACAGCGAAAGGGCCCGTTCCATGGCGTTTTCAGCAGGTCCTGGTGATGAATCTTCCCCGGCGAATCGTCCTAACTCAAGGCTTAGAGCGGCGCGTTTCAGAATTCTAAGGTGCTAAGCCTGTCCACGCAAGCAATCTTGGCTGGCCGGGTGAACCGTGCAGATTAGGACGTCTCGGTTATGCCTTCGGCGATCCATTCGCCTGGGGAGGCACCGGCGGCTCCACCCCGAGGCTTTTGTTCAGGCGCGCTTTGATGCGGTCGAATTCCTGCTGACTCAATTCGCCGCGGTCGTACAATTCCTGAAAGCGGGCCATTTGTTGGGCCGGGGTAAGACTCATCTGCTCCGGCCGCTTGCGCCAACGATCCACCCAAACGATTACCGCGATGCCGACGCCGATGACCGTCGTCAAAATGACGAGCGGCCAAACGATGCTCCGGGAGCCGGGCCCTGCCCCATCCGCAAACTTTGCCAAGATGGCAATCGGGTGGAACAGCACGCATTGGCCCCTTCGTGATCCGCATCAGCCGGTGGACTGCGTCAATCCGGTGCCCGGATCGGCTTCGCTCCTGTATTATAGCGCAGGTTCGCCGCAGGAGGCGCAAAACTGAGTGATCCCGGTCAATCCTCCAGAAGTCGTCCTCCACAAAGGGCGCACAATGGGACGCATGCGTTTTCGGGATTTCTTCGTTACGGGACCGCCCACGCTCGAGCGTTTTCGGGGTTGCATCCGGTCCATTTGTGATATTTAGGTTCGCCATCAGAAAAAGTTAGGCAACTATGCCGCGCATCTTTGCTGTGCTCGTCGCACTCGACAGCGTCTTCCTAATCGCCAGCTATGTTTTGGGCTGCACGTCCCGCCTTAGCGATGGCGTCAACAATCCCGAGACAAGGATTTATTGGTACCACTTCCTGTCTGGCTTAACGACCAACGTGCTGACGCTGTTGGTGCACTGCCTGATCTTTACCTATTTCTTGGGAACGGGGCGCTGGGTGAAGGAAGTCACCCTCGCGTACGAATTGCCCGATGAGCCGCTACACAAACTCACCCGCGAACTTAAACGGCGGGTTTTTCCGCCGGCGCTTTACGCCATGCTGTTTGCCATCGCTTCAGGCGCGACCGGGCTGCCGCCCATGTCCGCGTTTGGCCTTGGTACGTTCACTTCAGCCTGGCGACTTGCACGTTGCTGGTGAATTTCTGGGCTTTTCGCGTCGAATTTCAGTGCCTCCGCGAGAATGTCGGTGTGCTGCGCGACGTTCTCAGCGCCGTGGACGAGATCCGAGCTGCTCGCGGTCTGCCCCTCAACGCCATGGCTTTGCTGGAAGATCAGTGAAACCCAACATGTTCATGGACTGACCTGAAGAGGCTCGGAGTCTTGGACGTCTGCATATATATAAAAGGGTAGGCGCCGTCAGGCGACTGCCGATTCAGCTTCTCGCTCGCTTTTGTCCACTCTTGCATAAGGATACTCATCATGATCGCAACGCTTCGTCTCACGACTCGGATGACCCTGCTTGGAATCGCGACAGTTTGTGCCTCGATCGGCTGCACCGAAGTTAAGTCGCCAGCCAAACAACCAGCGGCGGCTACGCCTGCCGTCACAAGCAAGGACTCATTCAAGCAAGAACCGTCTCAGGTTGCCGTCACTCCCAAGGACACAGTCAAGCAGGCATCTTCTCAGGCTGCCGTCACTCCCAAGGAAAAGGCCAAGCAGGAACCGGCAGCCGCCGCCAAGGCGCCGGCCGATGAAAGCAAAGGTGAGGCGGCTGAAATCCTCGCGAACCGAGCCAAGCTGAGCCCGGAAGATCGCAAGCTGGTCGAGGCTCAGGAATGGTGTGTAATCAATAATGACGATCGCTTGGGCGGCGAAATGGGCATGCCCATAAAGCTCATGATCAAGGGGCGAGCCCGTATTTCGTTTGCTGCAAGGGTTGCAAAAAGGAAGCGGAAGCCAACCCCGATAAGACGCTGGCCAAAGTGAAGGAACTGAAGGAGAAGAAGAAGGCGGAACTGAGTAAGAAGTAGAGCCTTTCTGGCCATCTCGTTGTGCGCAGATCTCATGACCCCGCACCGCAGAATCGTCTCGTCGTGCGAGTAGTTTCTGCAATTCCGCATCCCGTGCGTGGTCTCCTGACCACTATACGGGCACTTTGGGACGCCGAGTTGCGCCGAGATACAGGATTAAGGCGCGCACTCGCCGTGGGGTGGTCAGGAGACCACACACAGGGCTAACTTCGCGGACTTCGCTGATCTTGCGTTAAGCCACCGCGGTACGCGGTCATGAGACCAGCGCACAACTTATGTAGGGCGGGGTTCTAACCCGTCCGTTCCTTACCGCACCCAAGGTGACGGGTTAAAACCCGTCCTACCTTGCGAATCGCCTAATCTGCCCCCCGTCGCCCTCGTTTTCCGTCGTCTTTTCGCCCCAATCTGCCAAGCCGTCTTGACCTTCCCTTTGTGTTGTCCCGCCAAACCTGTGACAACTACCTTGAGCGCATTTCTCGTTTCCTTCGATCAAACCGTTAAAGTCGATTCGGCCGGCGTCCGATATTTCCCAATGTCTCAGCACCGGTTCGGACCAACCCCGAGCGGAGCTGGCGGAGGCTGGGGGCCTCCGGGCAATTCAGGCACAACAGAGCGGCCCCTGCGGTGCCACGAATCCTGGCCAGGTTGCATTCGACTCGCGGGGCGATCGATGGAAGGGGAGTGCGGGATGCAGAAAGCAAGGACCTTGGTGCTGATTGCCGGGGCCATCTCGGCGCTGGCGACGGGACTCAGCGGCTGCCAGCCATTTTCCATGGGAATCTTTACTCCCGTTCCCGTCATGCCCTGGGTGACCGAGCGGATGGAAGAAAAGTACCTCTACGAGAATGACAAGCGAACGCCGATCATGCCGCCGATCAAGGAAGGCTTCCCACCGCCATTGTGCGAAGATGCTCCCAGCGAGGCGGAAGTGTTGCGTGCCATGCCCCACGTGAAGCGTGGCGTGCCCTATGTCTGCGAAGAGTTCCGCGACAAGGTCGAAGTGACTTCCGAACGCATGGTCGACAAGATCGACCCAGTGCGATTCTTCCCAGTGGTCGGCCCAGCGCAATTGCATCACTGCCATTGGAGATGCACGATCTATTACACAGAGACCATCGAATCGGGATATCCTTTCCCGTTCAGGGCTGTTAAGCCGCGTGTTGAAGTCATCTACATCGACAAGGATCACCTGCACCTCTTTGCCGGCAGCGACAAGGCTAAGCAGGAAGTCTTCACGCGTGAGTTGGGCGGCCTCTAACAGAACCTAGATTTGCAGTCGTACGCTTTGGGGACCCCGGGCAGCTCGATGCATAACGCATCCAACAGCCTTGGGTCCTCCTTCTCATTGAACCCGCGGGAGTTTTCGATGAAGAGCAATGCTTGTTGGCGCTGCTTGCGAGCCCTTGGAACTCGGGCATTGATCGGGGGATCGATTGCTTGCATTGCGCACGCTCCGGTCTGGGACGCGCGTTAGCCGATGATACTATCTCCGTAGCTCCGGCCACGGCACAACAGCTGGCTTGGAGCCACGGCTTGATCTCCACGCAAATCGCCTGGCTAGGCAACCCGGTTACTTTTCACGAGCACCTGACGGCAGTGCTTGCCGGCGACTGTCTGGAGATCCACGGCACCATTTCCAACGAGGCCGCACGCAACCTGGCGATGAAATTGGCTCGCGAAGCCAGCCGCATGACCATCGTCGATCGCATGGAGGCTGCCAAAGCGCCGGCGTTCACTGCCCCGCAGCGTTCGCTGAACATGATCTATCGAGACTCCGTGCAAGCGCTTTACCATGGGTGCCCGCAACTGTCGCGCTCTTTGACCGTTTCAACGCTCGACCGTGGCGAGGTCATTGTCCGGGGCGAAGTTCCCACCATGGAAGACAAGCTGGCAGTAAGCATGTGCTTGACGTCGGTCGCCGGCTGCAATTGCGTCAGGAACCAGGTTGCGCACCAAAACAGGTGCTCAGGCAGCTTTCAATGTGGCAGTCCCCAAACCGCTTCCGCAAGACAACGGCTTGTTGGTCCGCCTTGGAATCATGCAACCGCGAACAGAAATCGTTAATTCCTCTCCGGCGATCGCGCACGCCGCTCCCGTCCGCGATACGCTGCCGCATGCAGCCCCGAAACCCGAACTGGCATCGTTACCCTCGAACGGCGTGACGCCGACAGCGGCTCGACCAGCCTTGCTGCCTGACATAGTCTCAATGTCTGCTGCCGAAAATCGACGACGATAAGCGGCCGCGTCGACCAGCCCCATCGTTGAACCCATCATGTTGACTTCAGCGACAGCCGCCGTGGACACCGGAAAGTTGCGCCATGCCATTGCCGTCACGTGCGGAATGGACGAAAGTGCCATCCAAGTGGTGGCTCGCGACGCAAAGTCCCTGGCAATTACCATGGCTCTGCCGAATGAGATTATGGGGAAGAGCCTGGCGACTAAAGTCCTTGCCATGCCGGAACTTGTTCCTTTTGGCGTGACGCTGGACGTCAGCATCGTGCATTGATTATTCTCCGATTGACAGTCCACCATGGATGTGCGATTTTCCTCTGCCTTTTCACGAGGCCGGAGGTTCTTGCTCCATGGATGGACGTCAACCGGACCGAGCCAACTTGTCGCTCGTCATTCCCGCCTTCAACGAAGCCGCTGGCATCGCGCGAGCTGTTGCCGAAGCAGTGGCGGCGCTGGCCCGATTCACCCATGCCTACGAAGTGCTGGTCGTGGACGACGGCAGCACCGATGGCACGGCTGCCATTGTGGAGGAGTTGGCTCGCCAGCATGGATGCGTTCGTCTCCTGAGACACGAAAGCAATCGGGGCTATGGCGCGCGCGCTCCGCACCGGCTTCGAGGCTGCTCGGCACGAATACATTGCCTTCACGGACGCCGACTGCCAGTTCGACCTGGCCGATCTCGAGCCGCTCCTGACGTTGGCTGGCGACTGCGGTATCGCAGTTGGTCGCCGGGAGAACCGCAAGGATTGTGCACGGCGGCGGTTTTTCTCCTGGGGTTACAACCGGCTAGTGCGATTTCTGTTGGGCACGGGTGTAAACGATTGCGATTGTGCTTTGAAAGTCTTTCGCCGCGACGTGCTCGAAAAACTTATGCCGACGACGCCCGGATTCTTCGTCAACACAGAGATGTTGAGTCGAGCCTGCCAACTCGAGATCAAACCGGCAGAACGCCCCGTCCTTCATCGCCCGCGCCTTCAAGGGGTCAGCAAAGTTTCTCTCGCCGACATCCCGCGGACGCTGGCGACCTTGATCCCTTTTTGGTGGTCGCAGGTGTTGTTTCCGGCTGCTGCCACTCGAGCCGAGCAAACACGTTCCGAAAAACAGAACCGGCCGGCATGGGAATTTTGGATCGTGCTGGCAACGGCTTGCTTGGTCTTTTTCAGTCGATCGCATCTTCCCTTGCAAGAACCCGAAGAATCGCGCTACGCCGAGATTCCGCGGCAGATGTTGGCGACCGGATCGTTCGCGGTGCCGGTTTTGCACGGCCAACCTTATTACGACAAGCCTCCCGCTTCTCTACTGGCTGGTGATGACCAGCTATAAGACCTTCGGCGTTCACGATTGGGCTGCCCGGCTGGTCATGAGCCTGGCGGGGCTCTGCACAACTCTGATTGTCTACTTCTGGGGATCCCGGGCGTTCAATCGGCGAACCGGGCTGATCGCGGCACTGGTTCTTTGCCTAGGGGCAAGATTCGTCTATCTCGAGCGCCTGGTCACGATGAACGGCTTGCTTGCCTTATGGACGACCGCCGCCCTGGCAGCCGCCTATTTCGCAGTGGCCAAAGGACGCTTGCGGCGCGGCTGTTGGATCTTGGCGGCTTGCTGCTGCGCATTAGGTCTGCTGACCAAAGGCCCGGTGGCGCTGGTTCTGTTTGCAGGCCCTATGCTGATTTGGCCCTGGTTGGATCCGCGCGTTGCCCGACCGGGGCTCCGCAATTGGGCGCTGTTAGCCGGCCTGATTGGCCTCATCGCCGGGCCTTGGTTCGTGATTGCGTCATTGGAAGATCCGGATTTCGTTTCCTATTTCTTTTGGAAACACCACGTCGTCCGTTACCTGCGCGCTCTTTCGATCATGCGAAACCGCCGTGGTATTACGCCAGCGATCTGTTGCTCGGGCTTCTGCCGGGATCAATTTTGCTCGGGCCGCTCTGTTCCCTGTTAATTCAAAGGAGCGGACCGGATGCACGCCGCGCACCGCTGGATTAGGCTTTGTCTTACTCGCAGCCATCTGGTGTTTCGCCTTCTTTTCGCTGGCAGGTTCAAAGCGTGCCGGCTACATCCTGCCGCTGCTGCCCCTGTTGGCGCTGGCGTGCGGCGTGACGCTCGACCTGCTCCTGGGCTCGATCCGTTTGCCGGTGGTGAATCGGTGCGGCAAACTTGGCCGCCAACTGACACAGGCCCTTTGGGTGGCAGCAGGCTGCTGTGGCGTCGCTGCCGTCAAAATGGAACTTATGGCGCTAGTCCCTGGACTCATGCTTCTGCTCATCGCTTTATTTGCAATGGCTTGCGGGCAGGGAATGCTTCGCAAATTGACGCCCGCCGGTAGCTGGGCAGCGAGCGGCCTGACGATGCTTCTGCTCTTGCTCGCCAGTGCCCAGCTAATTTTGCCGGCTTACGCCAAGCGCTACGCCATGCGAAATCAGATCCGTGGTCAATTGATCGCGGGCACGGACCCAAGCGTCCCGGTTATCTGTTACCCGCGTTGTTGGGATTCGGTCAGCTTTTATCTGGCGCACAGACGACGTCCGGGTCTATACGCGTGAGCAACGCAGCCGGCTGTTCGCGGATTTGAAAGCGGAACCGCGAACCCTGGCCTTCATCAAGGCTGGCGTTTCGCTGACGGAATTCCTTGGCTCCCTGCCGCGCACTCGCTCGAGTTCGTGGAGCAAGGCCGCCGCGGGGAAGTGGCAGTCGGCTGGGTGCGGCCGAAACCGATACCCCCCGAGAATTTGTTGGCCAGAGCCCGTAACCATCGCACCGCAAGGCGTGGCGGAGAAATCATTTCCCGGGAATAGCGCAATCGAAAGCACGTGTCGCGGGCAGGTCAGCCAACCTGCTCGCGATTTTTTTCATTTGGCGTCGTCGAATCGGCTACCTGTCGCGTTTGATAGAGTGTCTGTCAGACGCGAAGGAGGGCCATGAGCGACGCGGAATTATTCCGACTCTGGCGTGAAGGAAACGCTGCCGCATTCGAAGCATTGGTTGTCCGCTGGCAACAACCGATCGCGCGATTCCTCTATCGATACGTCGGCGACGAGGAAAGAGTCAGCGACCTCTGTCAGGAAGTTTTTCTCCGCCTCTATCGGGCGGGGCCACGGTATCGGGAAGCCGGGGCCTTTTCCAGTTGGCTCTATCGCATTGCGACTTAATGCAGCCCGCGACGCCGGCCGGCGCTGCCGGAGACCGACGCTTTCGCTCGTCAACCAGGAAATCGCGGACAGCGGCCCAGGAGCAGAGATGCTCTGCGAGCGGCAGGAATTGGCTGGCTGCGTTGCCGATGCCTTGGCTTTGCTGCCCGAATCGCTTCGCGTTGTGCTCGTCTTGCGCCATTACGAACGCCTTAGTTTCGAAGAAGTTGCCCGACTTACCGGTTCCCCGGCCAGCACGGTGAAATCGCGCATTCGCTACAGCTTTGGCCAGGCTGCGCGAACATTTACAGAAAACCGGTTGGGGCCCCGAGGAGACTGCCTCATGAATTGCACCGATGTAAAAGCTCAACTGCCGTTTTTGTTTTCACAAGTGGCGGAACAGGCTGAAGACCCTGAGCTTCGCGCCCACTTGGCTACTTGCCCGAGCTGCCGTCAAGAATTGCTTGCATTTGAGCAACTCGGCCAGTTGTTGGAAGCCAACCCCGAGCCGCCGGTTGTCGTGGACCTGGCTTCGCTTTATCGACACGCTGCCCTGCAAGAAGCGGCGCCGGCCGGCGCTGGCGGTGGGTTGGTATCGCGGCGTCGCTGCTGCTCCTGATCGGTGGAACTGCCGCTCTTTTAGGCCGGCTTGAAATCCGTTTGAACGGGAACGAGTTGGCTCTGCGCTGGGGTGGAAATCTTGTCCCGACAGTTTCCCCCATCGATCCGCCACCCGCGCCGCCACGGTCCCTCTCTCGCACGGATAAGCGGGACGAACAAATGGAAGTCCTCGGCGACATGGTGCGGGCCATGTTGCAGGAATTGCAAACGGTGGAGCTGCGTCAGCAGAGCGACCGTACCGCCCTGGACATTCGCGTGAGCGGCTTGCAGGAACAGACGCTCAAACGTTGGCTGTCACTGCAAAAAGATATGGAAGCACTGTATGTTCTTACTCAAAAAGGAGATTGAAGATGCATAAGTTGGCCTATTCTTTAGCTCCCCTGGTTCTCGTACTGGGATCGCTTGCCGCCTGGGGAGCAGCCCCAGCAAGCAGACCAGCCGCTGCCTCCGGCCATAATAGAGCAGCTTGCTCCGAAGGCCGACTTGAAGCAGGCATACGAAGACATCGAAATCTATCGCCGATTACTTCTCAAGGCGCTCCTGTCACACGTTAATGTATCGCAGGCCTCTCATCCCAATGGGGGCCGAGCATACCCGGTGGTAGGCAATAATCCCTATAAAGTGGCGGTAACCAATTACTACTCCAACCTTACCGATCCTCACGCGGGAATCGGGGCTTCATCGTTCAGTGTGGAAGGGGCATTACTCTCACCGGGTGGAATTGTCTTAGCCGCCGAGCTGCCCATGAATCTTCCGGTTCCTGAAAAAAACGTTCGAACCGAGGCAAAAAAGCTGACTGAATGGGAACGGGCGCGGCGAGAACTGCATGGCGAAAAACTTGATAAATCAGAAAAACCGCTGCCGCCGCGGAGGCCCTATATTCTGGATACGGTTCTGCATACTTTGGCGGAAAATGGCCACCATCTGTCCGGCTTGGCGCCAACAGAAAATGTTACGACGGTTCTGACGTTTCGCGGCGGCTCGATGCAGCAATGCCAGAGCTGCCATGGAGTGGCGTCGAACCAGGCCAGTGGCAATGCTGGCACATCTAATTACTACGGGCTTAGGCGCCTGTTCACCAACACACCCTCATCATACTCGAACGCCGACTCGGCACATGGAAACGGGCAATCCCCGCGGACAAGCAGCTACTCCAACCAGGAAACCGTTGGAGCGCCCGCCGGCCAGCAGGGCCAGTCAGGGGCACTGGCGGAGAAGCTGGCGGAAATATATGCATATCCAGGCAATGACGGTTCCAACAATCGGGTGCTTGTGGGTGATCTTCATTTCAAACAAGGCCGTTTCGAGGATGCACTTGCTGCTTATGCCAAGGCCAAAGAGGAGTACGCCAAGGCATTTCCTTCGAAAGGGAATTGGTATTTGGACCCTAAAGGTCGCGAAGTCATCATGATGATTCTCGAGTTGCAAAACAAAATGATCCAATGCCATATGGCTTTGAAGCAGGAGGATAAAGTCGAGCAGGGAGTCCAGTCGTTGAAAAACTATATGACCTTGCTCGAACGTTTTGACGGACAAGGCGAAGCTGCCAAACCCGGGAACAAGACCACTTCAACTGCCAAGGTAGCGGTGCTTCCCACCAAAGTAATCATCAGTGCCTCGAAGGCCCTGCTCGATCAGGTGGGCAAAGGGGAGATTTCTTTCGAGGATTTCAGGAAGAAGGCGAGCGTTGATATCCTGCGTTTCGAGTCAGCCGGCCTCACGCGAGAGCAAACCGGCGAGAAGCCGTAGGTTGAATTTTGGTTTGGCACCCGAAACGTTGAACCCCTGCCGGCTCGTCCGGCAGGTGAATAAGTTCGCCCGCTAGATCGTTTAAGCTATTCATCAGCGACCCCTGCCGGCTCGCCCGGCAGGTGAAGGAGTTCCTGCAGCTAATGTAGCCGCTGAACTTTCTCACCTGCCGGACAAGCCGGCAGGGGCCGTGGATAACAAGGGCAGGCTCTATTAGCTCCAGAACTTATTCACCTGCCGGACAAGCCGGCAGGGGTCTGAGAAACTATCAGCCACCGAGAATTCTCAATTTCGATCAGGTGCCGCCGAACCCGCCTTCTCCAGCCGCTCCAGCGACGACCGCGCAGCGGCGGTCAGCCAGGTCCCGGGTGCTCCTCCCGCCAACTCTCGCAACAGTTTCTTGGCTTCCGGAGTGGCACTGCGTTCCAAAAGCTCGCAACCCCTGAGGCCGCGTAATCGCAGCCTTTGATGTTCGGGAGTTTGCAGTTTGTCGAGAATAGCCAGCAGCCGAAAGCGCAACTCACTGTCGGGGTTTTGGCTCAACGCATGCCGCAATTCCGGTTCGGCGGCGTCGGCCAGCTCCTCTAATTCCTGCGTTGCCTTTTCGCGTTCCTCGAAAGCTGTGCTATCCAGTTTCTGAAGCGCCTGCGCTTGTCGACGTCGTTGTGTTTCGTCTAGCGGGGCCAGCGGCTGCAATCGTTCCACCAGCAGAGGAACAGCAAGTTTCGGCGTAGCCGCCAAAGCGGCCAGCGCCCGATAGGCCCGGGCCGCATCGGTGCTTTCCAGGTCGCGCCAGAAGCGCATCGAGCTCCGCGGCATTCCACGCCTTTATCATCAAATCGCTTGGGACGAGAGGAATGCGCAGCGCCTGAGTACTGCTCATGCCAACAATCGCGGCTTCCCCGCCTGGAGTAATTGCGGCCGCAGTCACCTCACCGGGCAGATCGAACAACCGGAGCCGCTCTTTACCGCTGACGACCTCCCACAAGCGCAGCGTTAACCAAGATCCTGCCGCCAACGAACGGCCGTCGGACGAGAACGCCAGGGCACGCACGGGGCCTGGATGTCCTTCCAGGAGGTGCATCAATCGACCTGTTCCCGTTCGCCAGATACGGACGGATCCATCGGGATGGCCTAGGGCTGTCAAGGAGCCGTCGGGGGAAAAAGCGATGGAATTAATTTCAGCGCCGCTCTCGAAAAGCCGGCGCACTTCTTTGCCCGTCGCGGCATCCCAAAGAATGAGTGTGTCGTTGCCGGGGCAGCCAGCTAGGGTCTTGCCATCTGGTGTGAATAGCAGAGTGCGCAATGGGGCACTCAACCCTTCCACACGTTGTGTCATGTGGCCGTCAGTAAGGGACCAGATCGACAAGCTCTTATCTTCATCCGCGGCTGCCAACAGTTGGCTTCGCGAATTCACAGCCAGAACGGAGATGTTTTTGTCGCTTGTAGCAATCGTGGAGCATTTCTTGCTCGACGCAAGCTCGTAAATTGCTATGCCGGCGGGAGAAAGTTCTGCCGCCAAGGACCCATCGGCTGAAATGGCGCCAACGCTGGCTGGCTGACTCTCGCCGGCGAGCGGTTTGCCGCCTTTGCCGCTGGTCGCATCCCAAAGAAGAATCGGTCCAGCGCGATAGTCGATGGCGATTTTGGCCCTGCCCGGAATCACGGCAATTTGGCCTGGCGGCCAGATCGGTCCGGACGCAGGTATCAGCTCTTGTCCGGATTCCAGGTTCCAGAGCCGAACCACGCCGTTGTTGTCGCCGGTGACGGCGACCCGGCCCGGACTATCGATTGCCAAGCAAGTGATCGCCCCGGAGGCAATTTGCCGCACGGGCTTTCGGGCCTGAACGTTCCAGAGCGTTATGCCACCCTGACCGCTGGTTAGCAGCGTGCCGTTGGGAAGATAGGTCAGGCCACTTATGGGTTCCTGACCGCAGGTTAGTTTGTCGATCTCTCGATTGAGGGCAAAGAAGTGCAAGCCCTCGAACAGGGTAGCGCCTACCGCCAGGCGCGGACCGGGCAGGGCTGTCCAATACAGAGGGGCCAATTGCGGATTGGCTACCCGGCGCACATCCCAAAAACGTATCTGTTTGTCGAGCCCGACGCTCGCGAGAGTCTGCGCCCCTGGAGCAAGTGCCACGTGTTGCACAGGACTTTCATGGGCTTCGATCGAGCGGGATAGAGTCAGCGAATCCAATTGCCAAAGGCGTATGGTGCCATCATTGCAGCCAGCAATGAGTTGGTCGCCGTTCTGGGTAAAGGCAAGGGCGCTGAGCGCGCTCCTGAATCGTGAGTTGTTTGATTTCCTTGCCTTCCACCAGGTTCCACAGGCGCACTATGTGTTCCGAATCCGGCGCTCGCGCAGGTCTTGCTGTCGGGAGCAATTGCCAGCGCGCGGATGGCGCCGGTGGAGCCTGTCAGCTGGTGTACGAGCTTGTAGCCTGAGGTTTCCCAAACCAGAAGATTGGAATCGCCGCGTCCCGCAACCAAATATTTGCCGTCAGGAGAATAGCGCAGGCACGGCGTGCTTGCTTCAGGCGCCGCAAAGGCCAACCGATTGGTGGGTTTGAGCAAAGAATGGGCCAGTGCGCCCGTGGTTCGATCCCAAATCCGCACGCTGAAATCACGCCGCACTGCTCGCGATGAAACGACCGTCGGGCGAAAACGCCACGGCTTGCACAGGCTGCTCGTGGCGCAGCCGACTCGTGCCATAGCGAACGAGAGAGCCGGCGGGCAGCGGGTCGCCCAGAGCGTCTTTGCGAGCGGCGGTTTCTTGCGCCGGAGGTTGGGGACCAAGAGAAAAAAGACCAGAAAACTAACGCCACCTCGGCGCAACATGCTAAAGCTCGCCTTCTAAATCTTCGGCCTAGTAAATAGCCGCCGAAGCCGTCCTTCGTCTCAACCTATTTCCAATAGAAACGAATTACAGAAACGAATTCTCGGCACATAACTGCCTTCAGCAAAAGGTGATCCGGCGATTCATTTCTTACTACGTCAGACGCCCCTATCATGCCTGGCACCGACAGGCACGGGTTGGGCGAATCAGTGCTCGGCGTACGATCGGTATCTAATGGACGACAACCGTTAAGGCGAGCGGCAGAAAAAAGTAGACCTCACGCTCCGCGTGAGGAACGCCTCACGCGGAGCGTGAGGTCTACTTTGGGGAAGCCAATTCATGCCGATCGCCTAAGAAGGAAACAGGGCTATTTGAGCCCGTGCAATCATTCCCATGAAGACTAAGCCCAGCGCTATGGTAAGCAGGGGCCCCAGACTTGTCGGGTAAAATGGGAAGCTGAAAACTCCACTCATCATCGGGTTAGCCGGCAGATCTGCCTTGTGACGCGAGGCCGCCAGCGCTTCCTCATACATCGAAACCTGAGCAAGCGCAGGTGCAGGGCTAGGCTTGACCGGGGCCGGCAAGTCGGCGTGAACCATGCCGAAGGCTTCGGATTCGTCATTCACCAGATCAGGTTGGTCTTTTCGGGCCAAGGGTATTGGTTTGCTCTCAGCCGGTTTCAGTTCGTAGCCACCTTCCGCCGGGCCCAACGGATCATCTGCGGCCGGCGCTTTTCGGCGGGGCCTGGCGATGGGTTCGGGTTCTGGAATCGCCCAGGGATCCACCACATTGCTCGAACTCTTCTTGATCCGCTTCTTCTTGGCGACTGGACGTGGTTGGGGACTCTCATCGTGCGGCAAAGGAATGGCGGGCACTCCCCATGAGGTCCTCGGCTGCCTTGCCTCGTGTTCCGCGGAGGCCGGCTTTCCTTGGCCGATTTGATTGGGGTGGGGTCATAGGTTATGGCATGCCCCAATCGGCCGAGCATTCGGGCATAAACGAGAATGCCCACGGCCAGGCTTATCATGGCAAATGGCACTACCCAGAAATCTGCCTTCACCAGCGCGTACCAAACAAACGCGGTGCAACCCACCAGGATCACCGCGGTCAAGAAATAGAAAACGAGCACGAGGCCGAAGCGTCGCCCCATGCCGCCGAGGATTTCGCCGCGCAGAAGGAACATGCGCAAAGCGCCGCTCATGGAAGACAGCAGAAAAATGGGAAAGAGAAAGCAAGCCGAGCCGGACAAAGCAATCCCCCAAACGGGATCGCTCGGCCGCACCTTGGCTAGGGTGACAATCAAGAACGCCGGCACCACGCTCAGCACCGCCATCCAAGCCAAATACCAGCCTTTGAAAAGCCAATCGAAAAGTGGATCTCCCGGCCAGCTAACCGCATCGTTACCGGCCGAGGTGCTGATGAGCACGTGCAGAAATGAATAGCCGGCGTAGGCCAGGATCAGTCCCCCGACAAGGATCTGAGCCACCATGAGCGAGAAGAAGATGATCAGTTGGCCGGCGGCGCCTACGTTCATGCCTTCTCTCTCCACGATCTGATCAGGACCGTGCCATCACCAACCTTGTAGGACGTGTTCTAAACCGTCCATGCCATCATACCACGCTCCATCGGACAGGTTGAAACCCATCCTACCATGAGCAGTTCCACTCCCCATCTGTTCAAGGAGCCACTACTTCGAGTTGGTCCGCCATTTTGCGAATATCTTGGGTGATGCGCATCGAGCAGAACTTTGGCCCACACATCGAGCAGAACTTGGCCGACTTGAAGACTTCTTGCGGCAAAGTTTCGTCGTGCATGGCGCGAGCCGTTTCGGGATCGAGCGAGAGCTCGAACTGCCGATTCCAGTCAAACTCGAAGCGAGCCTTGGAAAGCTCATCGTCGCGGCGGCGGACGTTCTTGCGGCCGCGAGCAATATCGCCGGCGTGCGCAGCAATCTTGTAGGCGATCACTCCCTGGCGCACGTCGTCCTTGTTGGGTAGGCCCAAGTGCTCTTTTGGCGTCACATAGCAAAGCATGGCGGCGCCGGCTTCGGCTGCAATGGCTGCGCCGATCGCCGAACTAATGTGATCATAACCGGGAGAGATATCGGTCACGAGCGGGCCGAGCACATAGAAGGGAGCTTCGTGGCACAGCTCGCGTTCCTTCTCGACGTTCATCTTCACCAAGTGCATGGGAATGTGGCCAGGTCCTTCGATCATCACCTGGCAGTTGTGCTCCCAAGCCTTGAGCGTCAGCTCGCCCAGCGTCTTCAACTCGGCAAACTGGGCGGCATCGTTGGCGTCCGCCAGGCAGCCGGGCCGCAAACCGTCGCCCAGGCTGAAGGTGACGTCATAGGCATGCATGATTTCGCACAGTTCATCGAAGTGCGTGTACCAGGGATTTTGCGCATGATGGGCCATCATCCAGGCCCCCAAAAGCGAGCCGCCGCGACTGACAATGCCGGTCACGCGCCGTGCGGTCATCGGCAGATATTCCTGCAGAACGCCGGCATGGATGGTCATGTAATCGACACCTTGCTGAGCCTGCCGCTCCACCATGTCGAGCAGCATGCGAGGCGTCAGATCGACGATGTCCTTCACGTCTTGCATGATCTGATACATGGGCACCGTGCCGATGGGCACGGGCGACGCATCGATGATCGCCCGGCGAATCGCATCGATATCGCCGCCGGTGGAAAGATCCATGACCGTGTCGGCGCCCAGGTGAACCGCCGTGTGCAGTTTCTCTACTTCTTCGTCGATTTTGCTGGTAACCGCGGAGTTGCCGATGTTTGCATTGATTTTGCAAAGGGAGGCGACGCCGATGGCCATTGGCTCCAGGCGTTTTTGCAAATGCACCACGTTGGCGGGAATCACCATGCGGCCGCGAGCCACTTCATCGCGGATCAGCTCGGGATCGAGATCCTCGCGTTTGGCGACATAGGCCATTTCGTTGGTCAGCACGCATTTGCGGGCAGCTTCGATTTGAGTCATCGCAAAAACCTTTCAAGAGCCAGGCAGCATCCAAGGAGCCGATTGCCGTACAGCCGCCCACAATCCTGTGAATCGGCCGACCAGCAGGAGCGGCAAGCCCGGCAACAGGACATAGAGGAAGAAAATGCTCAACGTCTGGCCAAGATCGTCAATGGCCAGAATCCATACGAGAAAACCAATGGCAGTCAGGACAAAGATAAACAAGAGACCGATATGGACGAGGCCGGCGGGAACTTCTGCGGTGCCCACAAGCCAGTAGGCAATTCCCATGGCCACGAGGCTGGCAATCGCAAGGCCGAGGCTGCCACCGAGCGAACGCCAAAAAAGCTCGCTGAGCGATAGATCCAGCCGGCTGCGCCCTTTGCTGATCTTCACTGCCAGGGCCAGGAACAGAGCATTGACAGGCCAAGCGACGGTCACAAGGACCATCACCGTGAAGCACCAACTGGCGAAGCCGTAGATATCCACGCATTGGCCCTTGAGCAAGATCGCGTGTGAGGCCAAATCCGGAAGCGGTGGGAAAAGAACGTGACAGGCTGGATTCGAGTCGCTTTCCCACGCCGGTATGAGCCGGATCAGGTCCCAGGGTCTGTTCTCAGCCCGCCTTATGGACGGACACCCCTAGCGATTGCTGGCATTGTACGCGTCGAGGCGGGGAGATCAAGTCGTTCACCACCCCCTCCATAAGCTACAACTATTCCGTTGGCTTCACGATTTCCGTCCGCCCTCCATTCCACGAGTGCACGCGATGACGCAACCGAAAGTAGCTCCGTCGCCGGGGCAGCAACGTCAAATGCAAATCTATCTCGAGGGAACGCAAGGGCATAAGCCAACCTATCCCGTTTCCATCGAGGATTTGGCCCGCCAGGCTCAAGAGCTTCTCAAGCCTGAAGCCTTCGATTATTTGGCCGGCAGCGCCGGTTCGGAAGACACGGCTCGAGCGAACCTGGAGGCGTTTCGTCGTTGGCGGATTGTGCCACGATTTCTCCGCGACGTGGCTCGGCGCAATTTGAGCGTAGAACTCTTCGGTCAACGCTTTCCCGCCCCCTTCCTCTTGGCCCCCATCGGTGTGCAATCCATCCTGCACGCGGAAGCGGAGCTCGCCGTCGCCCGAGCCGCCAAGTCCACTAGCATCCCCATGATTTTGAGCACGGTCTCTTCGTTCACGCTCGAAGAAGTGGCTTCTACTCTGGGTGATACGCCGCACTGGTTCCAACTCTATCGACCCAACAGCGACGAGCTCACAGCTAGTTTCTTGGCTCGCGCGGAGAAGGCCGGGTACAGCGCCTTGGTCGTCACTCTGGACACTTTTTCGCTTGCCTGGCGCGAACGCGATATTCGCCATGCTTATTTGCCGTTTCTCTACGGCATGGGGTTGGCAAACTATTTCAGCGACCCGGTGTTCCGGGCGGCGTTGACCGTCCCGCCGGAACAGGACCTCCGGCAGGCTGTGGAGCGGTTTTCGCGGGTTTATTCCAACCCGGCGTTTACCTGGAACGATCTCGCTTTTTTCGCGAGCAGACCCGTCTGCCCATCATTCTCAAAGGGATTTTGTCGCCGGACGATGCCCGCTATGCCGTCGAACATGGCATGGATGGCATCATCGTTTCGAACCATGGCGGCAGGCAGCTGGATGGCGCCATCGCCGCCCTGGATGCTTTGCCGCCAGTGATCGAAGCGGTGGGCGACAAGCTCGCGGTGTTGTTCGATAGCGGCATTCGTCGAGGGGCAGATGTCCTTAAAGCGATTGCCCTGGGAGCTCGGGCTGTCCTACTGGGCCGGCCTTATTGCTATGGCCTGGCCGTGAATGGCGAACAAGGCGTGCGTGACGTCGTGCTGAACTTGCTTACCGATATCGACATCAGCCTGGCCAATGCAGGGGCGGCGTCTTTTGAAGAATTAAGTCGAGAGAATCTGCGAGAAGGGCCTGTTTGAAGGGGATCGGCGGGCAATTAAGAAGTGCGCATAAAGAAAGCCGCACGCGTCGCCCAGTCACGTGCGGCTCCAGATCCATCCGAAGACAGATCTAACTATTTTTTACCTCTCGGGGCCGGTGAGTTCAAGAGTTTTTTGAGATTTTGTACTGCCGAGTGCGAGAAGCTTTTGTGCCTGAGACGAATAATGTCGGCCGAAGGTTCAGAGCATGGCGCGTGTCATCGCTGATTATGGCTTTACTTGTTTAACCCGGAGCCAGCGGCGACGGTTGACTTCACCCCACGCCGAACCATGCATATTGACACGATAGACTAGAAGTCCGCCGTCGCCGTTGGCTCCGGGTTAAACGAAAATGGGCTCATCGAAGCACCAGATGGTAGTAGTCCTCAGCGGCTCCTATCTCCTCCGCTTGATGGCTCTCAGAATGGCAAGGAAGATGATCGCACCGATTGTTGCCACGATCAGGCTTCCTATCAGACCACCGCCAGGAAAAATGCCCAGGAAGCCAAATAGCCAACCGCCGAGGATGGCTCCGAGAACGCCAACGATTAGGTCGCCGAGAACGCCGAAGCCTCCACCGTCCATGATTTGTCCTGCGAGCCAGCCGGCGACCAGCCCAATCAAAAGGAACCAAAGGAATTCCATGCGATATCTCCCCTAGTTAAAGTCTTATAAGCGATCGCGGAAAGGCTCTGACTGAATGAACGACGGCCTCAGCCCTCGAGCACGGTGCTAACGACATCGCCGCGCACGCCCGTCAGTCGCTGATCCTGACCCTGGTAGGCATAGGTCAGCTGTTTGTGCTCGAGCCCCATCAGGTACAGAATGGTTGCATGAAAATCCGAGACATGACAGCGATCTTCAACCGCCTTGAACCCTAATTCGTCTGTCGAGCCGATGGCCTGTCCACCTTTGACGCCTGCACCGGCCAGCCACATCGAGAAGCCGTGCGGATTGTGATCGCGACCCGGCTTGCCGACGCCCTCGCTCGTGGGCGTGCGGCCGAATTCGCCGCCCCAAATCAGCAAGGTTTCATCCCATAAACCCGTGCGTTTCAGATCGGTCATGAGCGCGGCGATGGGGCGATCCGTCTCGCCGGCATGCAAGCGGTGATTGGCGATGCAATCGCTGTGGCCGTCCCAAGTCTGTTCCAGGTGGCCGCCGCCGGAATAGAGCTGAATGAAGCGGACGCCCTTTTCGATGAGCCGGCGAGCTATCAAACACTTCCTGCCGAAGTCGGCGGTTCGCTTGTCGTTCAGGCCGTACATCTCTCGGGTCCGGCGATCTTCGCGATCGAGATCGACGATGTCGGTGGCAGTCGTCTGCATCTTGTAGGCAAGTTCATAGGAGCGGATCCGTGCATCCAATTCGGATTCGCCTGGCCTCGATTGCTGATGTACTCGGTTGAGTTGTTGCAGCAAATCGAGACTGCCCCGCTGCGTTTGCTTGGTGATTCCTGCCGGCGTCGCCAGATCGAGCAAGGGCATCCCTTGACTGCGGAACAGTGTTCCCTGATAAGCGGCGGGCATGTAGCCGGCCGACCAGTTCGAAGCACTGCCGATCGGGCCGCCGCGCGGATCGGTCATGACCACAAAGCTGGGCAGGCTGTCGTTAAGCGAACCCAGACCATAGCTAAGCCAGGAACCGAGGCAAGGTTTGCCGATCTGCACGTTACCGGTGTTCATCTGCAAACAGCCGGAAGCATGGGCAGCAGTGTCCGTGTACATCGATCGAATAACGCACAAGTCGTCGGCGAACCGCGACATGTGCGGGAAGAGACTGCTGATCTCCAAACCGCTCTTGCCGTATTTTTCGAAAGTGAATGCCGAGCGCATGAGATAGCCTACCGGCCGACCATTGGAGCCGACCGGAGTTTCGCCTTTGTAAGGTTTGCCGTCAAACTTGGTGAGGCGCAGGCTTGGGATCGAAGGTGTCGACATGACTGGGAGCGCCGTTCATGAACAGAAAAATGGCGTGCTTGGCTTTAGTTGGGAAATGCGAAGCCCGTGGGCCGAAATAACCGTCGCGGGCCAGCAGGTCGATTAGGGCCAAACCGCCGAAGCCGTGGGCGGCGTTGCAGAGAAAATCGCGGCGCGTTGGTTGCATGATCGGCCTCAATCGGGATAGACGAACTCGTTCAGATTGAACAGCACCCGGCAAACCTGTTCCAAAGCTTGCCGCCGGTCGCCTTGCTGCAGATAGCGTAGCATGGTCGAGCTTTCCGCTTCCGTTGGCGGCCGGCAGAGCGTGAGCTGGAAGGCGCGTCTCGATTTCACGCCCCGTGTCGCCCGGCGCCTCACGCTCGAGCCGATCGGCCAGATACCGTGCCTGGCGCTGAATGAAATCGCCATTGAAAAGGCTGAGCGCCTGAGGCGCAACCGTGGTGGTGAGCCGTTGCGCAGAAGTGCGCGTGGTGTCGCAGAGATCGAGCACCTCGAGGAACGGCACCACCATCGAACGCTTGATGAAGGCGTAGACCGTTCGCCGCGAGGCATCTTTTTCGTTGGACGCTTTCCAGATTTTGCCCGGATCGCTATTGGCGGCCAGCGCCTCTTTGGGAACTGCTGGAAACATGCTGGGGCCATAAAGCTGCCGATTCAACTGACCACTGGCTAGCAAAACCGAATCGCGAATCGCCTCGACTTCGAGCCGGCGATAAGGAAATCGCCAGAAGAACCGGTTGTCCGGATCGACCTGGGCATACGCTTCATTCCTGCGTTTGCTCATCCGATAAGTGTTGCTCAAAAGAATTACGCGGTGCAATTGTTTGATCGACCAACCTTGGCGAATGAACTCGGTCGCGAGCCAATCGAGCAGCTCCGGATGCGTGGGCGCTTGGCCGTTGACGCCGAAATCGCTGGGAGTTCGCACCAGCCCTTCGCCAAAATGAAATTGCCAAATCCGATTGACGATCACCCGCGCCGCCAAGGGACTGCCGACGATCCAGCGCGCCAAGGTGAGGCGACGTTGCGAAGTATACGGGCCGGCATCCGGGAAATGGGGCTGCGTTGCGCAGAGCACCTGGGGAATCCCTGGCCCCACCACAGGCCCAGGCCGGGCGGCCTTGCCTCGGATCAGGAGATGCGTTTTGGGAAGTTTGCCAAAGTTTTCCTGATGAAAATACGCTCGGGGCACATCCATCAGCCAGGTTGCGAATTCGGCTTGCGCTATTCCGCGGCCGGATAGCATGGCGACCGCAGCCGAAACGCTCCGTTTTCTCCACTTTGCAGGCGGCAAACCTGGAGCGTCCAGATCGGCTGCAAAAAGGAAGGAGGCCGTTGCAGCGGATCGAAGATCGCCACCATCCGGTAGTAATCGAGCTGCGAAAGCGGTTCGAACTTGTGATTGTGGCAACGCGCGCAGCCGAGCGTCATTCCCAGGAATGCTTGAGCCGTGGTGCTGACCATGTCGTCGAGCTGGTCGAATCGATCTTCCATGGGATCCGCGGGCTCGTCGTCCCAGGCGCCAGCCGGGTGAAACCCAACCCCAGCATCGATTCCGTATCGGCGTCAGGCAGTTCATCGCCCGCAAGTTGCTCGAGAACGAAGCGATCGTAGGGCTTGTCGGCATTGAAGCTGCGGATGACGTAATCGCGATAGCGCCATGCCGATGGCTTGACGCCGTCGCGTTCGTAGCCGTTGGATTCGGCAAAACGAACCAAATCGAGCCAATGCCTGCCCCAGCGTTCGCCATAGCCAGGCCGAGCCAACAGATCGTCGATTTGAGTTGCGACGGCGTTTTTGGACCGATCCGCCAGAAAGGCATCCATTTCCGCCGGAGTCGGCGGTAGTCCCGTGAGATCGAGGTAAAGCCGGCGTAGGAACGCGCGTTTATCAACCGGCGGGGCGGGCTGCCAGCCGCGGCTTTCGAGTTTCGACAAAATGAAAGTATCAATGGGAGAACGAACCCACGAACCATTCCGAACGGCGGGGAGCGCGGGCCGGGTAAGCGGCTGAAACGCCCAGTGCCGGCGCTGCTCCGGCTTGAGGGGCAACTCGTATTTGGTCAAATCGTCCGCGCGGAGCCGGGCGGTGCAAATCAGTGACATCAGGATGATGTTCGGGAAAACGGAGGCACATGGTAGGAGCCATCCTGAATTCGCAGACAGCATTGCGGGCATGAACACCACGACGCCAAGCTTGGAGAACGTCGTGACGTATCCTCGGGGGGGAAGTCGACCAGCTACTCTAGTATCCTTCAAGGATAGAAAGCGGACAAGTACATAAGACGGTTCTCCGTTTCCCAATCATAAAGGTTCTGCTATGCGTTTTCTCAGCGCTGCCTATGTGGCGAAACCAACGACGGTAGCCTTGAACGCCATCATGATTACCGCCCTGGCGTTGCTGTGCGCACCTCTCGACACACCCGGCCGCAAGGCCAGCGCCGCTTACACCGGACAGGAGCCGATTGCAGATCCTTTGCCCGCGCTCAACGATACTTTCCGCGAGGCGTATGCTCGCTGTCGCCAGAAGCTGATTGAGCGCAGCGGGCCGGTAATGCTTGTCGAAAGCGACAACCTCGTGTTATTGCACAAGGGCCAGAGAAGCGAGGTCCGGGTAGTCCCTGAACTTTTCCACACTCTGAAGGCCGTTTCGCATGTTCCTCTTGCCGTCTATGTCATGTTGGTTCAGTTCGAGGATACTCCGCTCGACAAGGAATGTCTGGACGCATTGCGAGCTTATCGCGAGCGCGTTGTGCAAGCCGAGCGTTCCTTGAAGGATCGAGGACTGACGGAAAAGCTCCTGCTAAGGCAGCAAGAAATCGTTCATGCTGCCGTCGCCTTTTTCGACTTTGCGCTCAACAAGAAGCAGGTCATTCACGACGACCTTGTCAAATTCACGCGCGAGCTCGGCCCCAAGTTGCTGGCCAATGCTGCCGACAGCGCCCAGGCTGAATTGGACGGCATCGACAAGCAGGTAAACGCCTGGCATGCCACGCTGTCGGCAGAAGAATGGAAGAAGCTACACATCGTGGTGATGGGATCGGCACTGCCACGACAGGGCAATTTGGCTGTCCAGTATTTCGCTCATTTACTGGGCGAGAAGGGCGAGGGCAAACGGATCGTCTACGCGGAAGCGTATTCGATGAGAAGCGTGCCATGAATCTTCTGGGCACCAATCTGTTGGATACACGCATCGGCGCAGACTTTTTCGATGACGCCCTGCACATGCACCGCGATCTTCTCGCCGACGCCGCCGCGGAGTATGTGAAGAAGCTGCCTGTTAAACCGTGAAAACTGGATCGCCCCGGTTTCTGACACCCTGCCGGCTTGCCCGGCAGGTGAATCAGTTCGGCAGCTAATTGGGCCAACGTTCTTTTCCGCGGCCCCTGCCGGCTCGTCCGGCAGGTGAGAAAGTTCGGTCGCTGCACATTTAACCGCGGGAACTCCTTCACCTGGCGGACGAGCCGGCAGGGGTCGCAGAAGTATAGGAATTCGAGTTTCTTAGCTTTCGAACTGATTCACCTGCCGGACGAGCCGGCAGGGGTCTACCGAACGGTTTCTGCCATCGGGCTGTCAGATTACTCGAGAAGAAACTCGTAATAGATTAGCTTCGAGTTTCGATAGGTAGTCCGTCCCACTTCCGACCAGCCGCAGGCAGCATAGAAGCCGCCGGCCCCGGCTTTGGCGTCAAATGCATCGAGCCTAATCGCATCCGCCGACGAATCCCGCGTATTCGCAAAGCTTCGTCAAGGCATTTTCTGCCCAGACCTTGCCGTTGCCTAAGGGGAGCCACCGCCATTCCCACAAGATAGAGCGGCTTAGAACAAGGCGTGAAATAATTCGTGTCAATTGCCCAGGGTTTTTTGGTGGCCAGCCGCAGTGTGGCTACAATCTCGGGGCCGTCCCTGCGCCACGAAGACTGCGCGATGTCCGCATCGCGAAAAGGACGCCCTTCTCCGAAACTTTGCTCGACCACCCTCCCTGGCCATGATGGCGGGTCAATTCCTCGGCGACCGCCGTGTGCAGGGCGGCCAGCGCCGCCGCGTCCTCGGCTGTGCCAAGCTTCAGATTGAAACGCTTCGCACGCGGCAAAGGGGGCCTCGTCACTTGGTCAGGCGTCGTTGCCTTCTGCCGCGGCGCCCGATTTCGCGAACCAGAGCCGGGCCAGCGCGACCACGATCGATTGTGGGCCTGCACCAGCCATGCCGGCAAAATCGACGGAGGTTCCGCCAGCAGCCAGCGAACCTGCCCACGATCCGTCCGGCTTTCGGGTCATGGATATCTGCGTTCCCGTTGGAAGAACGCCTAGCACTTCGCCTTTTTTCGGCTGGGCCAAGGCAGCGGCCTGCTGCTCGGCGACGAACTTGGCGCGCGCATTCCGGACAGCGCGTCTGCTGAAACTTCGCCAAACGTTGCGCCCGGTATTTATCTACCGAATATTCCTGGAACTCCTGCTGATGCCCGCATGCCCTGGCCTTCATCGGCCTGCCGATAATCTTGCCCGAAGGATTCGTCATCAAGAGCCTCTTTCGCGTTGACCTAGGTGGACTGCATCAAATGAAAAGGCCGCGAGCGGGTACAAGACGTTTGCTTGGTCTCGATTCAACGCGGCAATTATTTTGAATTTGCACCTCGTGAATTAGGGCGTCCGCCGACGATAGGCAGCTAACTTCTGACAATAGTTTAGGGATTTCTGGACCTCAAAGTCGTTGCGGAGCATGATTGCCTACGGACGGATCGGGGCAAATAAGGCACGAGCATGCCGAACGCATTCCGTTTGCGCCACCATTGCCCGGATAACCGAAGCCACTGTTTTAGGATACCGTTCGGAGGAGGGGCCAGAGGAAACTGGCACAAAGGCTCCCGCAAAAGAAAAACACGAAGAGCCGCCCAAGCCCAGCCGTTTGCGACACTTTCGCTTATGGTCATTAGATTCCAACTCCGCCGCCGATAGGGTCCGAAATCCATAGGCAAGGCGTCCGAACGAAGCCATGCCGATAACGTAACCTGATTCCGCGGTTATCCAACAAAATACCGGCTGCAGAGCGAGGTTGATCAAGGCCAAAGGAACCCATCGCCAGGGGTTTGGAGCCTCGGCCCTACTGAAGATGGCAGAAGTCAAACCGATCAAACCGAAAAACAAAGCGAGCGTGAGGGGCCAGCCAGCCATGTTATCGAGACCCCCGCAGCGCCACGCCTGCGTAAAAAGCTGCTGCCAATAGCATGGTAAGCGTCGCCGAAAAAACCAGGACGACAAGAAGCATGTCACTCGTGACCCAGGCGATGCCCACGGCAGCCGAGAAAATCAGCAAAGCGTAGAACAGGGAAATCAAACCATTTCTCATCACTTCGGCAACCCGAATGCCTCGGAGTCTTCCCTCAAGTCCTTAATAGTTCGATCGACTATGCGGCGAAACTGCTTCTCCAGCTCATCGACTTTGTTAAACATTGCCATCGCTGGTCCCCCCTTGCTTTATTGAGCACTTTATCCCAACCCAAATTCTCGATACCGCTCCGGTGCAAACCGGTTGGCCAGCAAGCCGGTGGCTTTCTCCACCTCGATCGCTTGGACCAGCAGGCCTTCTTGCCCATAAGGCAAGTACGCCTGGCAGTCGCCGGAGGGAGCAATGAGACTGGTCGCCGATTCTTGATTCGCGAGCGCGTAGTTGACGCTGGCAAAGTAGATCGTGTTTTCCCGACTGCGCATCCTCATTGCCTGCTCGTAGTAAGGCGAATCCGCGGCGCCCCACTTCGTTAGCTGTACACCTTCGCAATTAGCTGCCGGTGTGCTGGGGATGAAAGACAATTTTAGCGCCCCGCACTGCTGCCCAACGAACCGTCTCGGGATAGCGCCAGCCCTCGTGGCAAATCGCGATGCCAAACTTTACCCCGTTTATCTCGAAAAGTCGCCGAGTGTCTCCTGGCACATAGAAAAGATCTTCGCTCGGATCCAATTGGTTCTTAGTCTGGTATCCCTGAATCTGGCCTTGGGAGTCAATGACGAACGCGGCAATTTGTCGACCTGCTTTTGTAAGCCTTTCCATGCCGAGAATCGTGGCCACGTTGAACACTCGCGACCACTCTGAGACAGCTTGGAGCGCCCGCTCCTGCTGCGATTCATCGAAAGGCCACACCTCGAAATCCTGTCCCCGCAAGCCGGGGAGATAGGCTTCTGGAAAACAGACGATCTCCGCACGCTGGGCCGAGGCTTCGGACAGAAGCTCTC